>NZ_CP046051.1:0-1482500 GCF_013315815.1 Caproicibacterium lactatifermentans | reverse complement strand
ATAACCCAAGTCACCCCAATAACTTTTGAGCTCAGATGTAGACAACCCCTTTTCGTCTTTCAGTTTCCCAAAAAGCGTTTGTACTTCTTTTTGAACCTCCGGTCCGGCTTTGTTTAGTGATTCTGCCAGCCCCGTCGAAATATTCATTCCAAACTGTTTGTAAGACGCCTGTAACACCTGCGCTGCTGTTTGCTATGTCGTAAGTCGCTGCTGTATGATTTTTCCAGATGAATCTTTTATAATACCGTAATCTTTGTTAAGAGCATTCTGTACGCCTTTCGGAAGGGTATCAAATTCTTCCTGCAATTTTTTCATGACAGTTGATTTATCGTTGCTATCCATGATGCTTTTGGCAATGACGTGGTAGGGCGTGCCATGTGTTGCAATGGCTCTGGCGAGGTCCATTTTTAAGTAGCCGTCCATAAAAGCTTTATTTGGCACTTCACCGGCCTTGACAATATCCTGGTAACTGTTTTCCATTTGGTCGCAACTTTTCTTGCAGTTGTTGTATGCTGTTGATAGGCTATTGCGTTCCGTCAAGCTCATGTTATCCCAGATTTGATTGTCTACTTGTCCATTTCATCTTGGATAGTTGACGCTTTAGAAGAAAACAGTTCTGTGATGCTGCTCCCGACTTTATTCAAATCAGATTCAAAACTGCGCATATTTGTGTCAAAGGATACTGTGAATCCCTTTAGCACAATATCTGTTTTTTGTGCATTTAATTGGCCTTGCGCCTCAGTTGTGAGTTCTTTTGCATCACTTTGGCTTATGGCCCCCTGCGAAAGTGCAAATTGAATTTCATCAACCGTCAACTGATATGATTGATTATATTTGTCCAGCTGAGACTGCGTTTTCTTTACTAACTTCTGCCGCAAGTTGCCCAGCACTTTGCAGACTAAGTCGTGTGTCAGTTGTTGTAATTTCCAATGCTTTAAGATGCGCATCGTACTTTTCATAACTAACCGTATCAACGACCGTCTGCATCTTGCTTTTGAGAGCTTCAATAGCTTTGCTCTCGTCCGCGTCAATCACACCGTCTTTCAGCGCAGCTGTAGTCAAGTTGTTCATCTGTTTTGACAGCTGAGACAACTTTGCGTTGTATGTACTATACAGACCATCCAGCGCGCTATTCAAACTACTGTAACTTTTAGATGTAGGGATAAATGAAGCGCTGATAGCAAGTTCCCCAGTTACTTGCTTTTGTCTCAAATATTCCTGGCAATCGCTTATGTACTTGCCTATAGCAGATTTGTATGACTGAGATTCATTGCCGGTAAGCTTAATACCGGCTGTTGCCATATAGTGATACTTCTCAATCTCTTTACCAGTGTCCTGTACTTGCTTTTTTGTTTCGTCCAATTTTTTCTTTGCATCGGTAACTAAACTTAACTTTGCGGACCATTTTGTATCAACAAAGTCCTTTGCTGCAGTGCTGCATTCTTCAGCAGAAAGAGTGATTTCCCCGAACCGTTTTGCCAAATCGGCTTGTGTAAGATGCTTTTCGAGTGCATAAGCAGCAATACCTAATGCAGCAACGCCTCCGGCAAAGGCACCGACACCGGCGGCAGATAGACCCGCAGATTTGGCTACGCCAGACAGTGCAAGATTTAATCCACTAGTTGATCCAGTTGCCTCCCCAGTAACAGCTGTCGCGGTTTTTGCGGCAGAGGATGCTCCTCCAGCCGCTTTTGCCGCTTCTTCCGCGGCGGCCGCAACGCCTTTTTTTCCGAGCTTTTCAGAAAGTTTTCCGACAGTTTTAGCCGCTTTTCCAGCACCAGAGATTACTCCACCGATGCCTTTCACAACAGGGCCAGTTGCAATCGCAAGCGCCCCTAGCTTTACAATGTTAGCTTGTATAGGTGAAGGAAGTTTTGAAAAGCTGTTTGCAAGATTAGTCACATCATCTGCAATCATTTTGACAGACGGCGCCATTACTTTCTGTAAAGTGATTCCGGCCGTTTCCAGAGAGCCTTTCATAGCTTCTATACTTCCTGCCGTATTGTCAAGCATGGTATTCGCCATGTCTTTTGCGGCCCCGTCACAATTCTTTAAACCGTTTGTTAATTTATCCAGCTCTGGTTTACTGGATCCCAGCAGCACCTTCCAACCGCTGAGCGACTCTGTACCGAAAATAGTTGCTAAAGCGTTATCGCGCTGCTGATCTGTCATCTTTGCAGTGCCTTTTTGCAAATCGTCAATGATTGTTGACAACGGTTTCATTTTGCCCTGGGCATCATAAAATTCTGTGCTGCACTGCTTCGTAGCCTTTTTCATGGCTTTGGTCGGCTGCATGAGTCGTGCCAATCCGCCGCGCAACGTAGTGCCTGCCTGATCACCTTTAATACCTGCGTCTGCAAGCTTGCCAATTGCGGTTGTAACTTCCTCCAAAGACCACCCCGCAGAATGCGCGACCGGGGCGATGTATTTCATTGCAGTGCCAGTATCTGAAATGGCCGCGTTTGTGTCTGCGACGTTCTTTGCCAACACATCCGCAACATGACCTGCTTGTCCTGCTTCTAGCCCAAAGCCTCTCAATGTTGAAGCCGCAATATCTGCACTGCTGGCAAGGTCTTCACCCGATGATGCGGCTAAATCGAGCATTCCCGGCATGGCTTCCATAATTTCATTTGTTCCAAAACCAGCCGAAGCTAAATTTTCCATCGCTTCTGCCGATTCGGTAGCTGAAAATGATGTTTGCGCGCCTAGGTCAATCGCTTGCTTTTCTAGTTTTTCGAACTCGGTTCCTGTTGCACCGGAAATTGCTTTGATGCGGCTCATTTGCGACTCAAAGTCATTGCCAACTTTCAATGCAGCCCCGCCTACGGCCAGAAGGGGAGTGGATACACCAAGGGTCAGCCCGTTTCCTATTTCGTTGACCTTTTTGCCCGCAGCTTCCCATTTTTTACCCACCTGCTGCGCTGCTGTGCCAAATGTAATAAGTTTGCTCTGCGCCGTTGCCAACTGACTGGACAGATTCTTTATTTCCGCCTGTGACCTGTTAAGTGCTGTCTGAAACTCAACAGTCTTGTCTTTGGCTCCTTCAATATCTAGCCTATAAGCTTCCTGCTTGCCATTTAGCTGCAGCAACTCATTTTTATACTTTTCCACGCTGCTGCGGGCGGAATTATAAGATTTTCCTGCTGCTTCTTCCGCCTGCGCCGCTGCCTTCGCTTCTTCGCTGTCTTCCCCGTGCGCTTTAACCGCTTCTTTGGTGGCGTTTGCAGCGGCCTTGTAGGTCTCTGATGCAGCTTTTATTTTGGCCTGCGCCCGTTCATATTGTGCGCTTACTTTTTCAATTTTCGGCGCCAGCTCCGCCTGCGCGGCCTTTGATTTCTCAATGACTGCATTAAGCCCCGCAATGCTCCGATTGTAAGTTTCAGCTTTTGCTTTGGCGGACTGTAGTTCATTTGAAAGGTATTGTGAGTGCTGTGCCGCCTGTTGAAAAGCGCAGCCAGACTGTTTTAACCCGGCCTCCAACTTTTTTAGGGACGATTCCTGCAGATTGTATTCGCTGCTTAGTCTTTTAAGTTGCTTAGTGGCAGATGCAACGCCGGTTTGCAAATTCCGAAAATCAATGTCGATATGGCCCTTTGCAACACCCATATCAATAGGCATCTAATCGCCCCCTGTTTGTTTCGCTCTTATCCCATGGTATATCGTCTTCTGATAATCCGTAAAATTCAGCAAGAGTAGACGCTTCTGACACGTAAACTGGTTCCTCCCCATCCTCCCGGCGCCTCTGTAAATATAGAGCTGCCTCATCGAAGCAATAGGCTGTGTAGTCGTCTAATCCTCCGACCAGTTCACTCGGCCTTTTGTGATACACTTGCGATACCGCCATCAGATTCAGCATCCGCTTTGACGCCACGAAATCGACGCATAGCGTCTACCCCCGTCTGTGTAAAGTTCCAAATGTACAAAAGTTGTTCGTCTGTTAAACTAACACCTGCTTTTTCAAGTTCCGTGTACGTCGGTTTAACAAGCGCAACCTTCGCCATCATGATATAAATTTCGGACATTTCCTTGAAGTTTTCGCCCATTTCCTTCTCAGTGTATTTCTTCTCATCACCGAAAAGCTTTGCAACAGGCCCTAACAAACCATTCGGAATCTTTCCTTCAGATACGAGGGCAAACATGGATGGGCGCCGCAAACTTGCAACAAATGGTGCATCAGGATCCCACCCCGGCAATTCAACTTCTCTATCGGAATATTTTTTATACTTTCAATTGACGTCACAGCCATATGATTACCTCATTTCTTCACTTAGTTGTAAACTGGTAAAGATTCCACTTTCGTGATTTTGTATGGCGCTTCATCCTTGCCGGGGGTGCTGTTGACCGTATACTCAGGAGCGAAGAATGTGTTATCCTCTGCGTTAATCGAAATTGGAGTGCCCTTGCAATGCAGGTAGGAAACCTTGTGATAATACATTACGTTGCTGCCTTCCATGACAGCCTCATATACATTTGTCGTAAACGCCGCACCGGATACTTGGCCGTTTATTGGTGGTGTATAAGATTTAAAAGACGTTCCATCCTCATCTTTTTCAATCGCGCCGCCCTGTAAAAGCGGCAGAGCATCCAGTAATAATGTGACACCGGTAAGCGTCAGTTTTGTTCCAGTTACAGTTGTTGTTTCGGGAATTGTTGCAAGAATTTGTCCCTTGCATTCGTTTGATACGGCATCTGTGGTCTTTGTCTGTGGCTCTGCACTGACCTTGTTGATAGTTTCTGTCGCAAACCCGGGGCTTGTACTATCCTCGGGAACAAATTCCACCATAGAGGCGTGTATTTCTGACTGCCCGGTCATTTTGCTAATTGTCTGTGTCATTTATATCATCCTTTCAAACTCTGTTTGTTGCTGAAAATTTTTGTACTTGGTAAGTCAGGCTCGTCATATATGCGTTTATGTCTGTGTCAAGGTAATGGACTCCCGGTCCGTCGGTCAGCTTGAGAGTGGGGAAGAGGGGGTTCAGAGCTTTTTCTATCCCATCAATGTAGCTTTCAAAATTGCTGTACTCTGCGGTGGGATAGTATAGCAGCAGCTCATACAGCGAATATTCTATGACGCCTGTTCTTGTCGACCCGTTATTACATAAAACAATATAAGGTGCGGTGCATTTCCCTTTGTGCTGCCCCATACTGTAAACGTCGTAACCGTGTTCCTTTAAGTACAGATAAAGTCGTTTCCAGTCCATAGACATTACAACCTCTCAAACAGCCCTGTAAGGCCATGCATAACTTTTCCCGAAAACAAGACGCAAAATTTGATACAATTCAGCGATTGCCCTCTGAGGGGTGTCGCTTGAGCTGAAGGGGTGTCGGTTTTTCCAGGCAGCAGAATTGACCCGAATTGGTAAAGGTTATAGGAATGTAAATGACACTGAAAGAGGCTAAACACAATTACTTAACGAGTCCAAATGATGAGACCTACCGGGATTTTTGCGCGGCATTGCAGAATTCCAAGATGTTCATGCTCGCAGAGTGGAATTTAACAAAGAGTGAGGAGCAACAATTCAAGGATTTCGAACCCGACGATGTGATACACATCGATACCAAGATGCTTCCGGTTGCATTTGAATTTGATGAGAACAGATGGATCATCCCGGTTTTTTCAGATAGGTCAAGCATAACTGACAGATACAGCAAGAAATATACAGTGCTGGAATGCAATTCGAGAACTGTACTTGTGACGTATAACGCTTATAAAAAAGTCACAGGGAAAGAGATACGCATATTATTGGATATGAATTCGGAGCCTCTGGATTTTGACGATGAGGAATTGTTGTATTCTAAATGAGAAATAGAAGTTCATTTTACAGACAGCAAAACAGCCCGACCGCCAGCATCGTTCACTGGTTGTCAGGCTGTTTTCTTATGCGCGGATTTCCTGTCCGTTGCGGAAAGTGAAGCGGATGTCGTCCTTGGCGTAGACGGTCAGGTGGTCGACCAGTCCGTTGAAGGCGTCGAGGGAGAATTCCGTCAGGCTGTCGGACGTGTTTTCAAAGGCTTTAAGGAAATCCTCATACCCGGCTTTCCGGGATTGGGTCTCTTCGATTTTCTCGCTGAGCTCGTCAATCCGTGCCTTGAGCTTGTCGTACCGGTCGGCAAGGTCGTCGTAACGCTTCTGGTAGGCGCTCTGGTCAAGGGCCGTCCGGGCGTTCTCCTCGATGTTCTTCTGGACTGCATCGGCTACGACCTGCGCCTCGTCCATGAGCCTGTCGCGCTCGGCTTCCAGCTCGTCGGTTTTGAAGAGGAGCGGAAGCATCGCTTTGCCGTTTGCGATGACCTCGGATTTCGTTTCGAGGAGCTTGTTTACCGCTGACAGGAACGCGGTCTTCACTTCGCTGTCGTCGATGGCTGGCGTCGTGCATTTCTTGCCGCCGTCGTACTTGTGGTTGCACCGCCAGATGGTCTTTCGGTATTTGCTGTTGCTGTGCCAGACCTTTGAGCCGTAGAAGGAGCCGCACTGGCCGCAGCGGATCTTGCTGGAGAAGACGTGGACGCCGCTGTGGTACATGACGCCGTTGCCGCGCTTCTTCATCTCGCGCTGAACAAGGTCGAACGTCTCCGGCGCGATGATCGCCTCATGGTCACCTTCCACGTAGTACTGCGGAATCTCGCCCTCGTTCATTTTCGTTTTCTTGGTCAGGTAGTCGACCGTATAGGATTTCTGCAGCAGGGCATCGCCCTTGTACTTCTCGTTTCCGAGGATGGACTTGACGGTGCTGATGCTCCAGTGGTCCATGCCGCCGGGCGTCTTGATGCCGTCATTGGTAAGCTGTCTGGCGATGCCGTTGTAGGTCAGGCCCTGCAGGAAAAGCCGGTAGATGCGTTTGACGGTTTCGGCCTCCTCGGGGTTTACGACGAGCTCGCCATGCGGTCCGCGATCGTATCCGAGGAACCGGTGGAACGGAACCGTCACCTTGCCGTCAGCGAATCGCTTCCGCTGTCCCCAGGTGCAGTTCTCGGAAATGCTCCGGGATTCCTCCTGAGCAAGGCTGCTCATGATGGTGATGAGAAGTTCTCCCTTGCCGTCGAAGGTCCAGATGTTCTCCTTCTCGAAGTAGCATTCGACGCCGTTTTCCTTGAGTTTCCGGATGGTGGTGAGGCTGTCGACGGTGTTCCGGGCGAATCGGCTAACGCTCTTGGTGACAATCAGGTCGATCTTTCCGGCGAGCGCGTCTTCGATCATGGTCTGGAAGCCGATTCTTTTCTTGATGCCGGTTCCGCTGATTCCCTCGTCCGTGTAGACGTTGACGAATTCCCAGTCGTCGCGGCCTTTGATGTAGTTCGTATAGTAGTCGATCTGCGCTTCGTAGCTGGTGAACTGGTCGTCATGGTCGGTTGAGACGCGGGCGTATCCGGCGACGCGGCGTTTCTTCTTCTCAGTGATGGGAGTGGAGGAAAATCGCGTCCGGGATGCCGGGATTGTGGTTACTTTCTTTTGCTGCTCCAATGTTTCTCACTCCTTATTCTCTTCATGTTTTCGCTGATTTTCTGCCTGCGCTCCGGTGTGAAGCTGTCCCGGATTGCCTCGGTCTGTTTTTCCCGGCGCTCATCTGTCCACGGCACGCCTTCCTTGCTGAACTCGTAGTCCCGCTCGGCGGTGCTGCCGTCCTTGAAATGGAAGGTCAGGTGCGTCAAGTCCCGGACGCTGATGTGGTCGATTCGTTCGAGGAAGATGTTCTCGTCGAATTCGTCGATGCCGAGGACCTCGGTGATGATTTCCTTCAAATGGTCCTCGCGCAGGCTCTTTCCCGGATGGTTCTTCTTATCGGCGCATTTCCAGTAGGCGTTCCTGTGCCCGTCGGCCATGACGCATGTCTGCTTCCGGTAGTTGCAGCCGCATTCCTCGCAGCGGATCTTCGTGGTGAAGCAGGTGATGTCGTCCCGTGTGGCCGGATGCCGTCTGCGGTACTGTGATGCGCGTTGCCGGTTCTCCTCGGTCCATGCTTCCTTCTTGGCGTTCCTGTACCAGTGGTGCTCCAGCGTGGTTCCGTCGGTAAATTCGAAGATCATGGTTCCGGTTTCTGGAACGGTGATCTGCTTGACTCTTTCGGAGAAGATGTCCTCGTCGAATTCCGGGATGCTGAGCACCTTGGCGCATTCCTCTTTCAGCACATCCTCGCGGATGATTCCGCTTGAGCAGGAGGAGCAGTTTGTCTTCTTGTGTGAGGTGCAGGTCCAGAAGGTATATTTCTCGCCGAGTCTGCTCATCTTCGCGCGGTTCCTTCGGGTGGAGCGGACGAAGCTGCGTCCGCAGAGTCCGCATTTGATTTTCGTGGAGAAGCAGTTCAGGTTGAGCGCCTTGTTGCCGAAGCAGCCGAGTTCCCTGCGCCGCGCCATCTCGGCCTGCACGTAGTCGAACGTCTCCTTGCTGATGATGGCCGGATGCGTGTTCTCCACGTAGTATTGCGGCAGCTCGCCGTGGTTCTTCCTGACCTTCTTCGTAATCGGGTCGGTGACGTATTCCTTCTGGTAGAGCATGTTGCCCGTGTAGGTGACGTTCGTGAGGATCACCTTCAGGTTGGAATCCACCCACGGAGCTCCGGCCCGTGTCTTGATTCCCTCGGCGGCGAATTCCTTCTCGGTCTCCTGACGGGATTTCCCGTCGAGGAAGTTCTGGTAGATGCGTCGCACGATGGCGGCCTCCTCCGGGACGATGACCATCTCATCGCCTTCCCAGCGGTAACCGTAGACGTTCATGTGTCCGTTCGCGTAGGGGATGCCCGCCTGCATGCGCTTCCGGATTCCCCATTTCACATTGTTGGAGATGCTCTCGGTTTCGGACTGCGCGAACGAGGCAAGCAGAGTGAGCATGACCTCGCCGTCGCCGGACAGCGAATTGATGTGCTCCTTCTCGAACCGCACCTCGATGCCCAGCTCCTTCAATTGCCGGACGGTTTCCAGCAGGTCGACCGTGTTTCGGGCGAATCGGCTGATGCTCTTGGTGAGGATGATGTCGATCTTCCCGGCCTCGCAGTCGGCGAGCATGCGCTGGAACTCTGGTCGCTTCATGGTGCTTGTTCCGGTGATGCCTTCGTCGGCGTAGACGCCAGCGTACTGCCATTCCGGATTCTTCTGGATCAGCTCCGAATAGTAGCTGACCTGCGCGGAAAGGGAGTGGTGCAAGCGCTCGGTCTCCATCGAGACTCTCGCGTATGCCGCCACCTTCTTCCGCTGTGGCAGAGCCTTGATTTTCGGCTCGATTTTCGTGATTTTCGGCATTGTATCACTCCTTTCGTCTTGTCTATCTATCACTCTGTTTCAGACACATAGCAAGCGTTACGGGGATAATAATGTGCCGATTATCGGCGTGTATTTCTCCTTCATTTTGGTGTCTATGACCGCGTATTCGTCCTCGGTGATGAGGCCCTGATCCAGCATCTTTTTGAACATCTCCATGCTGGCCTGATAGAGCTTTTCGCGTTCGAACTGCTCGTCACTCATGGCCGTCACCGCTTTTGAACCTGTCTGCGATATAGCAGGCGTGCGAGCAGTATTTCCGGTGCCGGTTCCCGTAGGCCGTGAACCTTCTGCCGCATCCGGCGCAGGTGAAGAAGTAGACGGCCTTCCGGTTGACCTGCTCGGGATGTGCGTTCCACCAGCTGAGGCGGCAGGCGTCACAGCAGAACCTGGCTTCCTTCCGTCCGGGCTTTTGCCGGATCGGTTTCCCGCAGAAACGGCAGTAGGAGCCGTCCGGCGTATTCTCGTCACCTGAGTCGGCGATCTGTCCGGTAAGGTTGTTCCTGCGGCAGAAGGCGGATACCTGATTCTTCGTAAGTCCCAGTGCATTAGCAATCGCAGCGTACCCGTGGCCGGAGCTGCGCAGTTTTCTGATCTGTTCTTTTTGCTCTGTATTCATGAGAAAACCTCCAGTCACTTTCCACTGGAGGCGAGCGGACCGTTTTGACGAAGCGGAAACGAAAAAAGGCCCACCGGCGATCCAAATAAAGGAAAGCCAGTGGGCCTGAGAAGGTGATGTGTTTATTTCACGCGAATCCGCCATCCGACCTGGATGAGGTTCACGTTCTTGATAAGCGAGCTGTTCAGCTTCTGGATCGCGGAGACGGTCGTGCCGTACTTCTTCGCGATGCCGGAGAGCGTGTCGCCGCGCTGAACCGTGTAATATGTTGCGGTTGATTTCTTGGAGGTTCCGAGCTTCTCGTTGACCTTGGCCTGCACGACGGCGTAGTCATATCCGGCTGCGGTCAGGCGGGACTTGCGGTCGGAGCCATTGCCCCATTTACCGGCGATGACCTCTGCCGCAATCTCGTCCACAGACTTCTTTGCGGTCGCTGTGCTGGCTGCGGCGCTCTTGCCGTACCCGTTGAATCCGCCGTTCCTGATCGCTGACGGGAAGTCAATGTACGAGTAGTCCATATCGACGTTTCCGCTGATGCCGCTGACCTTGCCTTTGGACGAGTACTGCCAGATTCCGTAGGAGCCGGAATAGCTGCACTTGCTCGACCACTGCGCCACCCAGACGGTGAAGCGCTTCTTGACGGCGTCCGACACCACGGAGTTCAGGCTTGAAAGCGAGGTGTAGAATCCGGCGTAGTAGCCGAGCTTCTCCAGCTCCGTGCAGAATGCGTTGATGAGCGATGAGCAGAAATCCTTCCCGCCCGAGAGCTGAGACTTCTCCTCGATGTCGAAGTAGACCGGATAATCCAGCGGCTTGCCGGACAGAACCTTGGCGCAGGACTGCGCTTCCTGAGTCGCTCCCACGGAGGATGTGGCATATGAATACCAGTACGCTCCAATGTGAAGCTCCGCGGCTTTTGCCTTCCGGTAGTTCTCCTCGAACCACTTGTCTTTGTTCCCGTTGCCGTATCCTGCGCGGATGATTACAAAATCAATACCGGCTGACTTGACCTTATTGAAGTCGATGTTTCCCTGCCAGACCGATACGTCGATGCCTTTGAATGCCATTACTGTTCCTCCTTGTCGTTTCTGTCGTGAAGCTGTTCGAGCACATCTTTGAGTTTTCCGGGAATCGGAAGCCCGAGGTGCGCGGCGTTCTCAGTGAGCGATAAACCTTCATTACTGATGTAGAAGAATATGATCGCGGTTCTCAGCACGCCCTCGTGACCGAGCACGTGGATGTCGAGGATGTTGGCGATGCCGACCAGAATGAAGATCAAAACTTTGCGGCAGATTCCCTTGAATCCGACTGCCGACGAGAGCTTCTTGTCCGCGATGGCGCAGAGCACGCCCGTGATGTAGTCGCAGACCACGAAGATGATCAGCGCAATGAGCAGTCCGTCGCATCCTCCGAGAAAGTATCCGAGCCATCCTCCGATTGCCGCGAAGATGAGCTGTATGGTGTTCCAGAATTCCTTCATCAATGTTTCCCTCCTTTGATTTTGAGCAAAAGTAAAGGCCGCCAGCGGTGTGCTGACAGCCTTGAAAAACTGCGTGATTTATGAAGTTATGAGGTGTCCGTTTGCTTTGGTAATGCCTCCCATAGTCGGAGATCTTCCTGTCCGAGCGACCAGATCGCGATGCCGCGGAGTCCCCAGTGGTAGGCGGCCTGATTTGCCCAGTAAACGAGCGAGTCCACATCCTGATAGTAGAGGATGGAGAAACCGTCCGCGTCTCCAAGGAACAGGCGCGATATCCAGATGTCGATGTCCTTCGGCGTGATCGTCATCGTGTAGTCCTTGCCGCATTCGAGGTCGAGCTGTTGCGAGTGGTAGAACTCGTAGTCCATCGATATGGATTCGCTTCTTGTCGCGGATTCCTCGACATCCGAGGTCAGCGTGAACACCTGGAATTCGTCGTCCCAGGTGCAGTTCGAGCGGCTGATTCTTCCGTACTGCGTAATGGTGCCGTCCGGGAAGGTGACGTCGAACCGTTCGTATGGCTCGTATGTCCATGCGTCGCCCATACGGAGCAGCTCGCAGATTGTCCTCTGGTCAGACTGGTAACCGGCGGTTCCTCCGGAGAATCCGCTGACCGTCGCCGTGAACCGGAGCGTGTTGGACGCGCCGGAGTAAACTCTGACGGTGCTGCCGCGAATCCGCATCTCGATGGTGTAGGTGGTCGGATCAGTGCGGAGACTTGCGGTCGCCGTCTGCTGAATCGACTGCGAATAGCTTCCGAGCTTGGTGCTGCCGTTCCACAGCTCCACGGTCTGACTGCTGTAGTTGAGACAGCAGAACAAACTGCCGCAGAAGATGCCCGCCTTGCCGGTGCTTCCCGCGGGAAAAGCAAGACGCGCCCGAAGGTGGACGTCCTTGAATCCGTCATAGTTCCACGCGAACTTGCCGCTGCCGTCGAGCTGCGAATAAACTCTGGACTCGGAGTATTCGTCCGACCGCCAGATTTTCCATGAGCCGGACAGCGTCTGCCAGTAGTTCGTTTCGAGCATGCCGTAGTCCTCGAAATCCTCGTACCAGATGAGCGCGGAGTCCGGCTTGCGGCGGAGCATTTCGCAGGTGAGTTTGAAGCCCTTGTCCGGCTGGCACTCGTTCCCGTCTACATCGATGAGGTGGCGCGGAGACAGGGTAAACGAAGCTGAACCGGCTGACGGCTCCTCGCTGAACGCCGAGCAGACGCGGAATCCGTAGAACTGCACGCCCTTTACATCGACCGAAACCGTGATGGTGTGCGTTCCGGCTGACAGGCTGATGCCGTCCGCGAGGCACGTCCAGAAGGTGCTGCGCCAGTACGGCCACCAGAGCCGCGACTCGTTGAAATGCTTCTGACTGCCGTCAATGCTGACGTAGATCCCGTTCTTGTCCCAGAAGGGATAGCAGAGCCGGACGGCAATATCGTAGGTTCCGGCAGAACTTACCGTAAAGGAATATGTCGCTTCTCCTGCGTCGCCCATGACTGCGATACCGTTCTCCGAGGAGACGATGCCCGTGTAGCTGTCCGGCATGCCGTCATGATCCACGTAGATGGTTCCGAACGAGGTCTTTTGCGTCTTGCTGTACGCGGTAAGATAACGCCTGCGATTGTAGGTTCCGGTCATCAGCGGGTATTCGTAGCTCGATGCGTCCTGACCTTCGGCGAAGTCGTAGACCTGCGGAAAGGCATATGGAACCTTGTTGTAATCGTCCCAGTAGGCCAGAATCGGGATGAATGGCTGCGGCGGCTTGTCGTCCGTGAAGTTGTACTTGCCCGTCATCCAGTTCTTTGCCGCGTAGTAGGTGTTCGATGTTCCGCGATAGGTTTTGCCGAGGTTCTCCGGCGTATCGTAGATCTGCCAGTTCCAGCCGTACGCGGGAAGTCCCATGAACACCTTTTCCGGCGTCATCGCCTTGACGGCGTAGTCGTAGATCCCGTCGAGCCAGTCCTTTGGGGAAACCGGCCCCGGAGCACTTCCAGCCCACGCCATCCCATAGCTCATGATGGCCGCCGTGTCGCAGTACTGATTCAGGTCCGCGTACACGCACCAGTTCTCGCCGCCGACCGAGCCGTTGACAGCGTTCATGCCGGGCAGGCAGATGTTGATCTTCTTCGTATTGTCGTAATTCTTGACCGCGTTCCAGATATTGCGGAACATCGCCGTCGACTTGGCGTGCGTGGAATAATCGCCGCCGCGCTCGAGGTCGATGTCGACGCCCGCGCACCACGGATACTTCTCCATGATCCGCACGAGCTCGGTGAGAAACTTGTCCTGTGCGCCGTCCGTATTCTCCCGAAGAGCTGTGAACACGCTCGACACGCCGTCGTTGCGGACGGTCAGAAGCCAAGTAATATGCAGGTATTTATTGATGTAGGTCAGCATGTCGCTGATGGCCACGCCGGTTTCGGTAATCGTTCCGGTCGCGTCCACCTTAAAAGAAAAGAGACCTACCTGTGACAGGCGGTCTCCGTAATTCTTCAGCGCGGTGTACATGCGGGCGTTTCCCATGAACGTCCAGACCATGCACTTGCGGCCCTTCAGTATATCCAATGCCATAGGCAGTCACCTCCGTGAGGGCATGAAAAAAGCGCCTCCGAAGAGACGCTTCTTTTGTCAAGCAGCCAAAACGTAATTCAGCCAATCTACAAACCGCTTATAAGCTAACGAGAAGAGATCTGCTCCAAGCTTTTCGACCTTGGGTTTTGCATCTTCCGCACAATCCTTAATAAAAGTAGAGCCGATTCTCTTCATTTCAGCATTATAGTCAATTCCGTTTTTCTGGGTTTTTGTTAATTCTGTGTTTGTCATAAGTTCTCCTCTGGTCTTTGCCGTAAGGGGAGGCATATAACTGCCAGCGGCCGTCCGGTCCCTGCTGCACTTTCGCATAATGACCTGTGGCAATGGCATCACAGCCCAGTTCTTCTGCACGGCGAAGCATTGCACCGAATTTAAGCCAGCGATTACAGCGGATGCAGGGATTTGGTGTGCGGCCGACGGCATATTCGGAGACAAAATTGTCAATTACTTTTTGCTCAAAGAGTTCTGTAAAATTAAAGACAAAATGGTCAATGCCAAGCGCATAACAAACACGGCGTGCATCCTGCACATCCTGAAAGGAACAGCATCCGCCTTCCCGCGGCGGGAAAGACGGGTCATCCAAGTGCAGGCGCAGCGTGCAGCCAACAACTTCCCAGCCGCTTTTCTGCAGCAAAAGAGCGGCGACGCTGCTGTCCACGCCGCCGCTCATGCCGACTAAAACTTTTCCCTTCAAGTTTCCGGCTCCTCTGGCGCAGCTTCTTCATCAGCCGGGGTTACGGCTGGCGCTGGCTGTGCGGAAGAAGCGGGTTTCTGCTGCGGCTGCTCAGTAGAAGGCTCCTGAACTGGCGGAGCAGATTTTTTATCCTTATCGGAGGATTCCGCATCCTGCTCGTCATCGTTATCCTCATAGAATTTGCAGGTACCGCAGTCATCTTTACAGTCGGTGCATTCTGTTTCATCAACAGAAGCAAAATTGGATTCGCGGATTTCATCCATGTGATCAAAGGCACGTTTCATACGGCGGTCGCTGTCATCGATGCAGGCGCAGAGCGCGTCCGTCTCAGCATTACCCTGATCGCGGAGGTGTTCATAAAAATATTTTCCGAGTGCAACATAAGCACGGGCACTGTTTTCGCGCTCATTTTGAATGACAATATGCAGGCGGTTAATCACAGCGGAGCGGTGGTTCTTTTCCCGCAGGCTGTTAAATGTGCTGGCCATCTGGCTTCCAAGAGAATCAAGTAATCCCATTTTGTTCCCTCCGTACCGCGACCGGAAACACTGCCGGTGCGGAAAAATTAAGACCTGCTTTTATTATAACGCATCTATCAGCTATTTAACAGCATAATTTATGGAGAAGAAAAATTTTTCTGAATATCCATGAAAAATTTCCAGAAAGAACGCTTTTGGGTAGGAAAGCTGGGTCACATGTGATATAATACAATTATTATTTTGAGAAGAAACACGGAGGTGTTTTTGCTTTATGTCTACTCAGGTAAGCAAGGATGTCTGCTGCCCGCAGTGTGGAAAGCCGGTACGCACAAAATTATGGACAGGCATCAGCGCAAATACAGAGCCGGTTTTGCGGCAGAAAGTTCTGGATGAAACGCTTTTTGACTGGCAGTGTCCGCACTGTGGCTATCAGGCAGAATTGGTCTATCCCTGTCTGTACCACGATAAAGAGAAAAAATTTATGGTGTATCTGGTGCCGGAGGGCAGTAAACAGGCTTTGCGGAAAGTTGAAGTAGACACGCGCTTCCCACAGCTTGCCGGGGTGCGGAAACGCGCGGTGACGTCCCCAATGGAGCTTAAGGAAAAAGTCCTGATTTTTGAGGCTGGGCTGGATGACGTTGGGGTGGAACTTGTCAAAGCCGGTCTTGCTGCAATTGTAGAGGAAAAACAGAATAAAACAGTGGAAATCGGCTGCTTCTGTTTTGCAAATCAGGAAAAGGACCGTATCGGGTTCCTGTTCTTTCTAGAGGGAGAAGAGAATCCCCTAAAAAAGGCAACCCGTTTTGCCACTTATCAGGAAGCGATGGAGATCAGCAAACAGTGCGGCGGCGAACTAGGCGACGACTTTGTTCGCGTGGACAGTCAGTTGGCGGCCCGTCTGCTGGAAAAATACCGGAGGCTATAACAGAGTTTGTCCTCTTAAAAATTTTTTAAAAACTATTGACAGATTTTTGAAGATGTGTATAATATAAAATAAAATTAATAATTTTCTTGCTAAACCGATGAAATGGAGATAAAAACGGCACAAGCGCGTACAGAGAGTCCGGGCAGATGAGAGCCGGACCGTGAGCGGGCTGTTAAATGGACCATTGAGGGCACAGCGAAAGGTGCTTCGCACTGAGTATCCTGTGACGCAGGGCCTGCGTAATGGGCTAGGGGTATGTTGGTACTCCGCAAAGGGTGCGGTTTTCATAACCGCAAAGCAAGGTGGCACCGCGAGCCGGATTTTTCAGGCCCGTCCTTGACAGACAGTATTCTGTTTGTCCTGGGCGGGCCTTTTTGTATGCCCCCCGGGAAAATCTATCGGGAGGGATCATCTATGATAAAACCAACCTTGGAAGAAGTCAAACGTTTTGCAGCACAGGGACAGTACCGGATTTTGCCGGTCAGCCGGGAAATTTATGCAGACATTAAAACACCGATCGAGGTACTGCGTATTCTGCAGGCGGAAAGCCACCACTGTTTCCTGTTGGAAAGTGCAGAGAGCAAACGGCATTGGGGCCGCTATACATTCCTCGGTTTTGACCCCAAACAGGAGATTACCTGTGCAGACGGAGAAATGTGTGTGCGGGGGGAAACAGAAGAGCACTTTCACACACAGGACCCGGGCGCTGTGCTGAAAAAGATTCTTGCAGCCAATAAAAGCCCGCGGTTTTCGGAACTGCCTCCCTTTACCGGTGGCTTAGTCGGTTATTTCTCCTATGACTATGTGAAATACAGTGAACCGGAACTGAAGCTGGATGCCGAAGATCAGGAAAATTTCAATGATGTGGACCTAATGCTCTTTGACCGTGTGATTGCATTTGACCATTTCCGCCAGAAAATTGTGCTGATTGCGAATATCCGCTTAGACGGGAATGTGGAAGCTGCCTATGCAGATGCACAGGAAGAATTAAAATACTTAGCCAACCTGATTCGGAACGGAACACCTGCGCAGCGGAAACCGGGCCGTATGACTTCTCCGGTGCGTCACCTTTTCACGAAAGAGGCATATTGCCAGATGGTGGAACGTGCAAAGCAGTATATTCGGGAAGGCGATATTTTTCAGGCTGTACTCAGCAACCGGCTGGATGCTGACTTTGAGGGCAGCCTGCTCAATACCTACCGGGTGCTGCGCACGTTGAACCCGTCTCCATACATGTTCTATTTCTCCAGTGATGACATTGAAATTGCGGGTGCTTCCCCAGAAACATTAGTAAAACTTGATAACGGCGTGCTGCAGACTTTTCCGCTGGCAGGTTCCCGGCCCCGCGGAGAAACAGAGGAACAGGACCGCCAGCTGGAACACGATTTACTGACGGATCCCAAAGAGCTTGCCGAACACAACATGTTGGTGGACCTCGGCCGCAATGATCTGGGCCGTATCAGCGAATTCGGTTCCGTAAAAGTAGAAAGGCATCTGCAGGTACTGCGGTTTTCCCACATCATGCACCTTGGTTCCACAGTCACCGGAACCATCAAGGACGGATTTACGGCACCGGATGTCATTGGCTCCGTCCTGCCGGCCGGGACCCTTTCCGGTGCGCCGAAGTTCCGTGCCTGCCAGATTATCAATGAACTGGAAAATAACCGGCGCGGGATTTACGGCGGCGCAATTGGCTATTTGGATTTTACCGGAAACTTGGATACCTGCATCGCCATCCGCATCGCGTTTAAAAAGAACGGAAAGGTCTTTGTCCGTTCTGGCGCAGGCATTGTGGCAGACAGCATTCCGGAGCAGGAATATCAAGAATGCATTAACAAAGCAAAGGCGGTTGTGGCTGCCCTGCAGGAAGCACAGGAGGAGATTGACGATGATTCTGCTGATTGATAATTATGACAGCTTTTCCTATAATCTTTACCAGATGATCGGTGCCATGGAGCCGAATATCCGGGTTGTGCGCAACAGCGAATTTCCAGTCAAGCAGCTGGCAGAGATGCAGCCGGATGCAGTGATTTTAAGTCCCGGCCCCGGTCGGCCGGAAAATGCAGGGGTGTGTGAAGAAGCGGTGCGCTTTTTCACCGGCAAAGTGCCGCTGCTGGGCGTGTGTCTTGGACACCAAGCAATCTGTCAGGCATTCGGAGGAAAAATCGGGTATGCGAAGCAGTTGATGCATGGCAAGCAGTCACAGGTGAAACTCAGCCAAGATTGTCCGCT
The DNA here is from genome assembly GCF_013315815.1 of Caproicibacterium lactatifermentans. Lineage (NCBI taxonomy): Bacteria > Bacillati > Bacillota > Clostridia > Eubacteriales > Oscillospiraceae > Caproicibacterium > Caproicibacterium lactatifermentans. Next base: position 1,464,231 of record NZ_CP046051.1, on the reverse strand, counting down.
GTTCTGCGGGCTGCCGGAAGTGATCGGTGCGGCGCGGTATCATTCCCTGTCCGTTCAGGAAGCAAACCTGCCGCCTGAACTGAAGGTTGCGGCACGCAGTTTGGATGACGGCGAAATCATGGCAGTGCAGTACCAGACCCAACCGGTATTCGGCCTGCAGTTTCACCCGGAGTCCATCCTGACACCGCAGGGGGAAAAAATCCTGCAGAACTTTTTAAAGCTTTGTCCCCAAAAATAAATTTTCATCTATCTAACCGAATCCGTGTTGAATGATTTTTATAGGAGGCTGCCGAAATGATTAAAGAAGCGATTGCACAGCTTGTTGAAAAAAAAGATCTTGACTACAAAACCGCCAATGAAGTCATGAACGAAATTATGAGCGGAAAAACGACACAGGCACAGATGGGGGCCTATCTGACTGCTCTGCGCATAAAAGGGGAGACGATTGAGGAGATTACCGCTTCTGCTGCGGGGATGCGTGCCCACTGCGTCAAATTGCTGCATGATATGGATGTGCTGGAAATCGTGGGAACCGGCGGGGACAACGCCAATTCTTTCAACATTTCGACTACATCCGCAATTGTGGCATCGGCGGCCGGTGTACCGGTAGCAAAACACGGCAATCGTGCCGCTTCCAGTAAATGCGGCGCTGCAGATGTGCTGGAAGCACTGGGCGTCAATATTACCCTGCCGCCGGAAAAAAGCACGGAATTGCTCAAAAAGATTAATTTGTGTTTCCTGTTTGCGCAGAATTATCATATTGCCATGAAATATGTTGCACCCGTCCGGAAAGAACTTGGAATCCGCACCGTGTTTAACATTCTCGGCCCACTTTCCAATCCGGCAGGCGCCAATATGGAGCTGATGGGTGTTTATGAGGAAGCGCTGGTGGAACCGCTGGCACGTGTGCTGACAAACCTCGGGGTTAAAAGCGGCATGGTCGTGTATGGGCAGGATCGGTTGGATGAAATTTCACTTTCTGCTCCCACTACCGTTTGTGAGCTGCAGGGGGGTCAGTATTGCTCCTATGTGATTCAGCCGGAAGATTTTGGCTTGACGCGCTGTCAGAAAGAAGACCTGGTCGGTGGTACACCGGAGCAGAATGCTGCTATTACCCGTGCAGTTCTGTCTGGTGAAAAAGGGCCAAAGCGAGATGCTGTGCTGCTGAATACCGCTGCTGCGCTGAAAATTGCGGGAAAAGTTTCCAGTATTGGCGGAGGTGTGCAGCTTGCTGCACAGACAATCGACAGCGGAGCGGCAAAAGCACAGTTGGAACAGTTTATCCGGCTTTCTAACGGAGAAAACGTATGATTTTGGATGATCTTGCCGCCGCCGCAAGAGAACGGGTGGCACAGCGGAAAACAAAGAAATCGTATGAATCTTTATTGGCAGAAGCGGAAGCGCTGCCGGCGGACCGGACATTCCCATTTGAGCGTGCACTGAAACAGCCGGGACTTTCTTTTATCTGTGAAGTGAAAAAAGCTTCCCCCAGCAAAGGGCTGATTATGCCGGATTTTCCGTATCTGCAGATTGCAAAAGATTATGAGGAAGCGGGTGCGGCTGCCATTTCTGTGCTGACAGAACCAAAGTGGTTTCTGGGAAGCGACCGGTATCTGCAGGAAATTGCACAAACGGTACAAATTCCTGTACTGCGCAAGGATTTTACGGTGGACCCGTACATGATCTGCGAAGCAAAGCTGCTGGGCGCATCGGCTGTGCTGCTGATTTGTGCCATCCTAACAGACCGGGAACTGCGGGACTATCGGGAGTTGGCACAGCGACTGGGCCTTTCCGCTTTAGTAGAAGCCCATACGGAAGAAGAAGTGCAGCGGGCACTGGCATCTGGTGCAAGGATTGTCGGTGTCAACAATCGGAATTTGAAAAATTTTACCATTGACCTTTCTGCAGGAGAACGGCTGCGCAGGCTGGTGCCGTCGGATGTGGCTTTTGTTTCAGAAAGCGGCGTGAAAGGGTCAAAAGAAATTGCCGACGTTTGCCGGATGCAGGCGGATGCTGTCTTAGTTGGGGAAGCGCTCATGCGTGCCCCGAACCGGAAACAGCGTCTGCGGGAACTGCGTGGGAAGGGGGGAGCCGAATGTGACGAAAATTAAAGTATGCGGTCTGACACGGATGCAGGATATTCAGGCTGTAAATGAGGCAGAACCGGACTATGTCGGGTTTGTATTTGCAGAAAGCCGCCGGAAAGTAACACCACGGCAGGCGGCAGAACTCCGTGCCGCACTTGCACCGGAAATTCTGCCGGTTGGTATCTTTGTCAATGCTGCAGTGGCAGAAATTTTGGCACTGCTGCAAAGCGGCACAATCACCATTGCCCAGCTGCATGGGCAGGAACCGGCAGAAAGCGTTCGGCAGATTCAGCAGGCCGGATTTCCAGTGATTCAGGCATTCCGCATACAAAGCGCGGCGGATATTGCCCGTGCGGAAGCCAGCCCGGCGGATTTTTTGCTGCTGGACAGCGGCGGCGGAACCGGAACGGCATTTGACTGGAGTTTGGTACCGCCGATTAACCGCCCGTGGTTCCTTGCAGGCGGGCTGACACCGGAAAATGTGCAGGAAGCGGTGCGGAAGCTGCATCCTTGGGGGATGGATGTTTCCAGCGGTGTCGAGACTGACGGAAAGAAAGACAGAAATAAGATCTTTACGATAATCAGGAGGATACGAAATGGCTAAAGGAAGATATGGCGAATTCGGTGGGCAGTATGTTCCGGAAACGCTGATGCATGAGCTGCACCGGCTGGAAGACGCCTACGAATATTATAAAAAAGACCCGCAGTTCAGGAAAGAACTGCATGACCTTTTCTGTAATTATGCAAACCGTCCGTCCCTGCTTTATTATGCAGAGAAAATGACAAAAGACCTCGGCGGTGCAAAAATTTACCTTAAGCGTGAGGACCTGAACCATACGGGTTCCCATAAAATCAATAACGTGCTTGGGCAGACGCTGCTTGCCAAAAAAATGGGCAAAACACGTATTATTGCAGAAACTGGCGCGGGCCAGCACGGTGTTGCGGCTGCAACCGGAGCGGCACTGCTTGACATGGAATGTGAAGTCTTTATGGGTGTGAAAGATACCGAACGGCAGGCGCTCAATGTTTACCGCATGGAGCTGCTGGGTGCCAAGGTACATCCGGTCACGACAGGAACAGGGACACTGAAGGATGCGGTCAATGAAGCCATGCGGAACTGGACCACCCGTGTGGACGACACCGCCTATGTAATAGGTTCGGTTATGGGGCCGCACCCCTATCCCATGATGGTGCGTGACTTTCAAAGTATCATCAGCAAAGAAGCAAGAGAACAGATCCTGAAGACAGAGGGCAAACTGCCGGATGCGGTGCTTGCCTGTGTCGGCGGCGGAAGCAATGCGATGGGGATGTTTTACAATTTTATACCCGATAAAGAAGTTAAACTCATTGGCTGCGAAGCGGCCGGTCGCGGTGTGAATACCGCGCAGACGGCAGCAACGATTGCCACCGGAAAATACGGCGTTTTTCATGGCATGAAGTCCTATTTCTGCCAGAACAAATATGGCCAGATTGCGCCGGTCTATTCGATTTCCGCCGGCTTGGATTATCCGGGAATCGGGCCGGAACATGCCTATCTTTACGAAACCGGTCGTGCGCAGTATGTGCCCATCACCGATGATGAAGCAGTGGACGCATTTGAGTACCTTGCCCGTACAGAAGGAATTATCTGTGCAATTGAGAGTGCACATGCAGTGGCCTATGCGAGAAAATTGGCCCCAACCATGCGGAAAGACCAAAGCATGATTATTTGTCTTTCCGGACGGGGCGACAAAGATGTGGCGGCAATGGCGCGTTACAGGGGGAGGAACGTTACAGAATGAACAGAATAGGAAAAGCATTTGAACATGGGAAAGCATTTATTGGGTTTCTCACAGCGGGGGATCCTTCCCTGGAAAAAACAGAAGAGTTTGCGCTGGAAATGGCCCGGGCCGGCTGTGATTTGATTGAAATCGGCATCCCGTTTTCCGACCCGATTGCAGAGGGGTCGGTTATTCAGGAGGCAGATTTGCGCTCACTTTCCGCCGGTACCACAACTGACGGGGTTTTTAAGATGGCTGCGGATCTGCGCAGTAAAACAGACGTTCCGCTGGTATTTATGACTTACTATAATCCGGTTTTCAGCTATGGCAACGAGAAATTTTTTGCCAACTGTCGGGAAAGCGGTATTGACGGAATTATTGTGCCGGATCTGCCCTTTGAAGAGAAAGGCGAAATTACAGAAGTTGCTGCAAAAAACGGCATTCAGGTCATTTCTATGATTGCGCCGACTTCTCAGGAACGAATCCGGATGATTGCTAAAGAATCGGAAGGATTTTTATATGTGGTGTCCTCTCTCGGTGTAACAGGTGTGCGGACAAAAATTGAGACAGACCTTAGTGCAATTCTGAAAATTGTGCGGGAAAGTACCGATACTCCTGCGGCGGTCGGTTTTGGTATCAGTACGCCGGAACAGGCGGAAAAAATCGGCAGGACTGCAGACGGCGTCATTGTGGGCAGCGCCATTGTGAAGCTGATTGCCAAATATGGGACGGATGCCGGAAAGTACGTTTATGATTATGTCAAGTCCATGAAAGATGCCCTGAAACGTATTTAGGCCTTCTCTTTGCAATAATATTGATACGCAGCGCCTATCTCTTTGATCCAGTCAGATCCAAGTTCCGTAGTTTCCTGAATATTCCCATCTCCATTAAATAGGTCGCCAAGTAATCGAAGCACATTTCGAGCAGATTCTTTCGAGGCGTATTTTTCAATAACCTGCTCGGCTTCTGCAACTGCCTGTTGAATCTCTGGCGAGCTCTTAGAATATCCTTCGGCATATAACTTTTTGATGTCAGAACAAGAATTGTTATAGTCGGGATCATTCAGGATCTTATTGATCATCTGCTCGCCGCGTTTAATAGTTTTCGGATCATCAAACTGCTTAAAATATGCTGCGTCCATGATGTCCTTCATTTTCATGAAATCTGGTGGGAGCAATCCGGTTTCATAAATGATTCTCGCCAGCTTGGTCAAGTGATCTAAACGAATGAGAAGATCATGGAGCATTTGATTGCGACTTCCTGCAGGACCATTCAGCAGCTTGCTAATGTCATCGTATGAGTAACCAAATTCTCTGTACCTTACAATTAACCATAGAGTGGTAATTGCTTCATCGTCATAGAAGCAATATTCCATGGTTCCATGCTGCTCCGTGCGAGAAGGGGAAATCAGTCCAGCTTGTTTAATCTTAAAAAGAACTTTTCTCTCTATATGAAGCTGCTTGGCGACTTCGGTTTCTCTGTAATCAGCCATTTGCTCACCTCCTTTCGTTGCTTGATGAGGCAAGTAAAACACTGCGACGACGTCGCAGTCAATGGCTTTTGTAAAAAAGTGAAGAAGGAAATTATGTTATTTCTCCATCCTCCATCTCCTGAAACTCCACATAGAGTCTTGCTGATTTCTTCTCCTCGACCGTAACCGGGTGCTTGCTGTCTCCGGCAGCGGAGTACTGGAAGAATCCGTCCTTCGAGGTGGTCGAGCCGTTTTTCAGGCACTGCCGGGTTGAGGCGAGAAGATCCAGTTCATCACCGGCGTTCGTTGATTCCGTGAACGTTGCCTTGTGCGCTCCGGCGCCGAGGGCGAGAGAAACGCTGCCTGCTTTCATGTTCTGGTTCGGATAGATCTTCCAGTCGAGACCGGTCGATGTTTTTCCGAGATTGAAGATAATGCAGGTCGCACTGCCGCGGACGACGCCGTTGAAGAACCGTTTTCCAGATACGGCGTACTCGTCGCCGGTCGCGTATTTCTTCTGCACAGTCTCTGTGTTGATGACATACCCGGAGAGCATCGCGCCTTCCTGCAGCATGAGATCGGTGAACCAGATGGTGCCGGTGCAGTCCGTGACGATTGGCTTTACGGATACGCTCACGATGCGTTTCTTTTCCTTTTTGTCGATTGTCTCTGTAAATCGTGTGAATATCGGCATAATCAGTCACCGTCCTGCGTCCATTGAATCTCGGAAACGTGTCCCACCCAGCCGGTCGCGATGGAGCCGCCTAGCAGGAACATGTCCGTGATGTAGATTGTGCCGGTGCAGTCGGTCACGCAGACGCGGATGCGGATTTTCTTCACGCGCCCGTTCTGAGGGCTGACCGCCTGTCCGACATGAGTAAATGATGCCACCTGCGCACCTCCTTAAATCAGGTCGATAAAACGTGTCTCCGTGGTCCCGTCTTCGTACTCGAACGTGACCTCGACGCCGACCTGCCCATTGTCTCCCATCTTCAAGTCTTCCGAAGCTATCTGGCAGGAGAAGGTGTAGCTGTCGCGATTTGCTGGAGTGACGGTCTGCGTCAGGCTCTTTGTCGTGTTCAGTGCTCCTTCGCATTTGAAGGAGGCTGTGCCGGACACGCCGTTCTCGGCATCCACCTCGAAGCCGGAGTTCTCCCAGTAGTTGAGACCGGAATCTGCTCTCGAATTCCTGAGATGGTTGAACGGCACAAGGTCCTTCATTTCCTGACTGTCCACCAGATCCGCACCGGAAAGCATGTCTGCGGCGGCGTCCCACTGCGAGGAGGAATCGCCGAGTTCACGGAGCGTTGTAGACAGTTCGAGAACCGTGTTCCATGGCTCCATCAGGTTGTATTCGCGGCGCACGATTCTGGTTTTGACGCTGATATTCAGCTCGTCGTCCCTGACCGTCACGATGTCGCCGAGCTTCCACGACTCATGCTCATAGCCAGTGAGAACCGACAGATCCATCGCGTTGAGAACATACGAGATCCTCGGCGCGGCGTAATCCGCAAGCCGCATCTCCGCGTATTCGAGCATCTGATACGGATTCGTGAAGTTGGAGCAGTCGAGCGTCGATACACGGATTTCATTGGTGTGGGTCGTGTCCTCCACATATTCCTTGCCGTCGTTGATGGACGCGAACGTCATGCCGTCCTTGCCGTAGGCATAGAGCCGGGTGATGAGGCTCTGCGTATCGATGACGCGCTTGATGGACTTCATGTTCTTCTTGTAGCAGAACAGCGCGCCGGAATCCGTGCCGCTGAAGGTCAGCAGGCTCACGGTCTTGTTCGCGTTGTCGAAGATCAGGTCTCCGCCGTGCAGATCCTGCACCTTGCGCAGAATCGCGAGCGCGTTTTTCTCCTGACAGGTCCAGGTGCGTTTCGTGCGCTTGTTGACGGTTCCGACTGTCCATCCGGTGTCCTGCAGCGCGTACGCCATCGGCACGTCCGCGGTGTCGGCATTGAAGGTGATCTCTGCTTTCTTCGTCGAGAATCCAAGGTCGTAGAAAGCGGCCTCGGCGTAAACTGAGGTGATAGCGGTTCCTTGCTCGTTCTTCTCGTCGGTGATTGTCCTAATCCTATAGGAATCATCCCCGACCTTGACCTGCTTCTCGTTCTCCAGATATTTGCGTTTCTCGTCCCGGAAGGGCAGGTTGAATTCCAAGGTGTCGATGCCGTTGATCTCGCCGGTGATAATGACGTCGTAGGCGTTTTCGAGCACAGCTTCCTGTTCGCCATTCAGATCGAGAACGGCCAGTAATTTCTTTTCAGCAGCCACGCGATCACCTCCATCTGCTGCGAGCCTGAATGGTCAGTTTCTTGAACGCCGACTCGCCGGGCGTCGAAAGCGCAATTCTTCTTACCGTCGGCGTTACCGATGAATCCGTTGTAGCAAGCGTTAGTCTGAATTTGATGTACTTTGCGGAATCCGACTGCACGGTGTTGTCCGCGCCGGGAGTCGCCCAGTCGCTCCACGTCGAGAGATCGTCTGAGGTAGAAGTCTCTATTGCCACAGCCGTTCCGGTCGGCGTATCAGCAGTCAGGGAGACATAGCACTTTCCGGTTATCCCGTATTCCACAGCGGCGGTTGTGAGGTAGCTGCTCGAAGCATAGGTCCCGCTTGTCGCCTTGAGCGTGACGGCGTTCTCAGTCGTCAGCCCGTCCACATCCGCGGTTGAATCCGCCGCGTTGCAGGTGAGAGATTCCTGGAACCAGAGTGCGATATCGTCCGCAGTCAGACTGGAATTGCAGTTCAGGAACCAGTCGTCGAAGTTGCCCGCGTACCAGTAGGATTCCGCGTGCATGCCCCAGATGAGGTCGGCTGTGCAGGAGCGGTTGAGCTCGCCAGTGAAGCTGACGGAATCCGATATCCAGACTTCGCCGGAGGATCTCGCACCAAGCACATACTGCGCCGTATGGTCGTCCGGCTTGATAACAGCCGCAATGAAGTACCACAGCCCGTTTGTCAGCGTGAAGCTCGGCGTGAAATCCTGGTCGAGGATCAGCGTGCCGGACGAGTTGTACAGCATCAGGCGCGGCTTCCCGGAATGGAGCGACAGGTAGAATATCGGGTTGCCGGTTCCCTGCCGGGTGTTGAGCAGCGGGCAGAAGGTGTTCCCGACCGAGTAGGTTGTCGGCATGAACCATCCGCCGACCGCGATTGTCTTTCCGATATTCGAGAACATCGTGCCGTCGTTGCTGACTTTGAGGTACGTCTGCTCGGTCGACGGGTTGTTGATGTTCATACGGAAGGAACGTCCGAGGTGTCCTGCCTGCAGGGACGCGGTGGTGCCGCTCCATTTATTGATATATGCGTTTCTGCCTTTGCCAGAACTGTCCGCGAGATTTGTGTCAGCGTCCGGCGCGGATTCGTTGAACCGCCACAGACCGTCCGTTCCCCATGATGCGGGAACCTGCCCGGTGAACTCGTCCTGTGTGTTGAGCGTCTGAACCGTCGTTTCCGTTGTGCTGTCGGCTTCTATCGTGATGGTGTTTGCGCCGACCTTGAGCGACGGGAAGTCGAGGCTTTCCAGCAGCGGCAGGCCGTTGCGCAGCGTGTTGCCGTCCGCGTCCGTGACCTTAGCCGTCATGAGCGAGGAGTCGATGACGAGCACTTCATCCTCGGTAAGAACGCCGTCGATTTTCAGGCTGCTCCCGTTGGTGGTGATGACCGCGTTCTTGCCCTTGGCGAGATCCGCCACAAGCGAATAGACCGGCAGGGAGTCTGCGTTGCCGAGCGTCCGGTTCAGTGAGAATGTTCCTGCCTCGGTTATCTCGAACGTCTCGTCCTTCTCCGCGTAGGCGTAGGGATCTGGGCAGAGGAACGTCAGGTCAAAGGTGCAGGAGTTCCGCACGACCTTGTCGAAGGAGAACCCGCTCTCGAGCCTTGCCCGGTAGACGCGGTTCGGCTCCTTGTCGAGAACCAGATCGCACAGCCCGATGTCCGGGTTCAGCCACGCGATGATCTCGTCCTTGCGCGTGAGAAAGTCGGCGTCGCTTTTGCCGGGAGGGATGAAGCAGGATATCTCGATCTTGCGCTCGCCGATAGTTTCCCCGAAGTCAAACACGCCCTCGCGTCCGGGAACGGTGATCGTGTTGTTGGTGAAGTCCGGCATGCGGTTTTCTTTTGTCATTCGGGTAGCCAGGCCAAAACTCTGACTTGTTCTGCCATTGAATTTGAATCCCATTAGATCACCGATCCTTTCGCGCGTCTGCTTCCGACAAGCAGAGTGTTGAGCTGCTGAGAAATCTTGCGGATGTCGTCGTCGCTTCGGACGCTCATGTTTTCGATGTTGATGAGCGGGCCGGAGTTCCCGGCGGTCTCGCTGACGGCGTCCCGGATCATGTTTTTGAGACTGTTCACGCCGACCACTGCTTCATCGCCCGCTTCTCCGCCACCGAGGAGCGTATTGCCGGACTGTCCGAAGATGGTCGCGTCCTTCAGGATCATGCCGCCGTCCATCGCCTTCTTGTACCAGGAGACGCTGAAATGCGGAATGCTCGGCGGGTTCAGGCTGAAAGAGCCGGAAACCGAGAAATGCGGGAGTTTGATTTTCGGCAGGCTCCACTTGAAGTTGAACACGCCTTTCAGCTTGTTCACAATGCCGGAGACGAAGCTCCAGATGTTGTTGAACACCGATGTGAAGGTGCTCTTGATGCCGTTCAGGATGCCGCTGATCGTGCTCTTGATCGTGTTGAAAGCAGAGGTGATCCCGGACTTCATCGTGTTCACGACGCTCATCACGGCAGACTTGATGCCGTTCCAGACCGAGGTCGCGACGGATTTTATCCCGTTGAACACGGTCGAGGTGACGGTCTTTATTCCGTTCCACGCGGTTGTGACGGCGGTCTTGATGCCATTCACCACAGTCGTAATCGCGGTTTTAATGGCGTTCCATACGGTGGTGACGACAGTCTGAATGGCGGTGCAGACCGTCGAAATCACAGTCTTTATCGCGTTCCATATCGTGGCCACCACGGTCTGAATTGCTGTGAGAACCGTCGTGATGACCGTCTTGTAGATATTGAAGTAGGTCGTAACGACCGTCTGTATCGCTGTAAAAATCGTGGTGAAGAATGTCTTGATGCCATTCCACACAGTCTGAATCACCGTGCTTATCGCATTCATCACAGTTGTGACGACAGATTGGATTCCGTTCCACGCGCCGGACAGGAAGCTTCTGATGCCGTTCACCGCAGAAGTGAATACGCCGGAAATCGCGCTCCAGATGGTCACGAAGAAGTCCTTGATCGCCGTCCAGACGGTTACCGCGACTTCCTTGATGTTGTCCCACAGGTTGATCCAGAAATTGCGGAAGCTCTCGCAGTTGTTCCACAGATAGATGAACGCCGCGACAAGCAGTCCGATTGCCGTGATAATCAGTCCTATCGGGTTCGCCGCCATTGTGGCGTTGAGCGCAGTCATGCCGGTTTTCACGACATTTATCGCCGAGACTATTTTCGGAGCAAGTGTCATCAGGGCTCCGACACCGGTCGCCATCTTGCCGACGACAATCAGCACGGGACCGATGGCAGCGACGATTGCCGTGATGGTCAGGATCATTTTCTGCGTCGCCGGGTCCATGTCCATGATGGCGTTCATCACGTCGATGATCTTCTCCATCAGACTCTGGAAGGCGGGAGCGACCGCCTGTCCGATGGTGACGGTCAGCACGTCAAAGGTGGATTTAAGCTGCTCGATCGTGCCGCCGGTCCCCGACATCAGGGCGTTCGACATGTTCTCTGCCGAGCCGCCGCAGTCGTCGAGCGCGTCACGGAGAGAAGAAACTTCCGACGGCGAGGTCTGGATCAGCGTCAGCCACTTGGACATCTGGTTCTTGCCGAAGATGTTGGCCGCGGCCTCGAGCTTCTCCTGATCGGTCAGCCCGGAGAACGCGGAGTTGAGGTTCGCCAGCACGGTCGGCATATCCTTCAAGGTGCCGTTCTCGTTGAAAATGGCGTAGGTCTGCCCGGTGGAAAGTCCGAGCTGATCCATCGCCGTCGCGCCTTCCTTGGCCGGAGAAGCGAGACGAGCGAGTCCGGTTTTCAGAGCGTTCGCGCCTTCACTTCCGGAAATGCCTGCGTTGCCGAACACGTCCGTAATCGTCGCGAGATCTTTGACGTCCCATCCAACGGTTTTGCAGATAGGGCCTGCGACGGACATCGCCTCGAACAGCTCCGAGGTCGTTGTGTTCGCCTGCGCCTGTGCCTTGGCGAGAACGTCGGCGTAGTTTGCCGCTTCAGAGGAGTCCGCGCCGAACATCTTCATGGCGTTGCCAAGTCCAGAGGTGGTCTCGGAAAGATCTGTGCCGGTACCGGCGGCGAGGTTCATCGCCGGAGTCAGCATGTCCGTGGCTTCCTTGGCGGTGAAGCCCTGACGCGCGAAGTTCAGCGTTGCGTCGGCTGCGTCCTGCATGCCGTAGACAGAGTTCTTCGCGGACGTTCCGATCTGGTCCCACAAGCCCTCGAAGTCCTCGGCGGAGTTCGCCGTGTCGCCCATCGTCTGCTTGACGAGGTTGAACTGCTTGTCCACATCGCCATAGGCTGTTACGGCGGCGGTTGCTCCTGCTACGACGGGCGCAGTGAAGCCCATCGTCATTTTCGTTCCGGCGCTCGAAAGGCTCTCGCCGACGGACTTGACCTTCTCACCGGCTGCCGCGATTTTCTGCGCGGAGACGGAGCCGAAGTTCTCATATTCCTTGGTCAGGCTTTTGAGATCCTGCTCGGTTTCGACGATTTCTCGCTGAAGCGCGTCATACTGGCTTTGCGACATGTCGCCGTTCGCGAGTGCCTGATCTGCCTGCTTTGCCGCTTCCTTGAGTGCTTCGAGACGCTCCTTGGTGGCGGCGATTTCCGTCTGGAGTCCTTTCTGCTTCTGGGAGAGGAGTTCCGTGTTGCCGGGATCGAGCTTCAGGAGCTTGTTCACGTCCCGCAGGCTTTTTTGCGTATTCGATATCTGTTTGTCGACCGATTTCAGCGATTCGGTCAGTTTGGTGGTGTCGCCGCCGATCTCGACGGTGATGCCCTTGATTCTGTTCGCCATGCGGATACACCTCCCTTCAAGGCTTTACATAGAATTAGCTGAACTTATACCCTCTGCTGGTAGCAGAGAAAAGCGTGAATTGTTATCCTCCAGACAGGAGGTAGTGCATATGTATAAGACATTTGTTATCGGATACAATCCGAAAGCACATAAAATGGCCGAAGAAATCGAGAAAAAGGCAAATGAGCTCGCTCAGGACGGCTACAAGGTTCTCTCGTTCTCCATCACGAACAGTGGGAAAGCCATCATTCTTGCGGATAATGGAAAGCCCAAGGATGATTAAAATCAGAATCTGTCCATCATTTCCTGCGTCGCGATTTCCGGGTAATCCCAGTCGTCGTTGCTCATTTCTGCGTACATGTCGTTGACCGTGCCGATGGTCAGCAGATCAAGCTCCGAAATGTGAAGCCCGATCTGCACGCAGCGCAAAAGAAAGAGCGGGGTTGTCATTTCCCGCTCTGTCGCGTGAGGTTTTTTTTAGCGGAAACCTGCTGCTCCGTGTTGATTCCCCACAGTTCGATAATCTGCGGTAGCACCTCATAGATCGAGAACGTATTGAAGCTGTCGAGCCATTCCTCCGGCGTATCCGGCACATCCTTGTCGGCGTGCTTTGCCATCAGCCACGCGATATTCTCGAACAGCTCCAGACTGAACGTATCCAGATTTGAGCTCTTCGCGTCGTTCTCGCTGATGCCTTTCTGCAGCTCATTCAGGTCACGGTAGATGTCCCGGTGGAACTTGTTCCGGTAGAGCCGCGGTATAGCAGCCGATGCTCTGAAAGTCACCGGCTGCCCGTCAATTTCTATTGTCTTTGTAACCGCCATCGCTTACTCCTCCTCGGTTGAATAGCTCGTGCTTGCCTTGGCACCGGATGAGGTGCCGGAGCCTGCCGCGGTGTCGCTCGGCTCGTAGACCTTGTCGTACCAGGCGTTGTAAACGGACTCGGCTGTGTTCGTTCCGGTCTTAACCTTCACAAGCCCTGACGGCAGCGGAGAAACCGTAATCGATAGCGTATCTGTCTGCACCTCGGTCGAGTCCTCCTTGGTCTGGCCGGAAACGGAAGGGCGAGTCGCTGAGCAGTAGTACATGCAGTGGCGGATCTTGCGCTGGTCGCCGGAGAACTCGAACAGGAGCGCGAAATGCTCCGGCTCCACATCCTTGTTCTCGGCGATGACGCCGTTGGCATCCTCGGTTTCGTGCATAACGTCCGTGAGGAAGCTCTCCGGGATGAGTGCCAGCTCGAAGTCGCCGGAGTACCCGTTGTTGTTCGACACCATGTAATAAACCGTGTCGTCAGCGTAGAACGGCTCGTTGTCGCCCTCGGCGTCAAGGGAAAGACTGACCGCGCCGGGCATCGCCACAGGCGTGCCGAATGTCACCGTTCCATCCTCGGCAAGCGTCGCGATGGCGTAGTGGCAGTTCTTCAGGCCAAACTTGACCTTGTTCTTCTTATTAGCCATATTCTTTAACCTCCAATAATCTGTGTTTGGTAGAGAACCTCGTACATCTTCTCGTCCTCGATCCAGACCTCCGACTTCTCATACGGCAATTCGTGAGAGGTGAGAATGTCCTCGATTTTCGATTCAGTGTCCGGGTCCTTTTTGTCTGTGTAAAGCTCGATGTTCAGCTCGTCGACCTTCTGCCAGACCACGTTGTCCGCGAAAATGTTGTCCGTTCCCGGAAACAGGAAGCAGATGAACGGCGGGTCCGGAGACTCGCCCTCGGCAAAGTGGTCGTAGGCGACGGGAAGTCCGGCTTCCTCGAGCATGGTTACGATCTCGTCATAGTTCATAGGCGTCATCCTTTCAGTTTGGATTCAATCTCGCGCACCAGCTTCTCATTGCCTGCCTGCTCGGCAGGAGCGATATGCGGTCTTGCGGCCACACGGCCTCCGCCGCGCTTGGCGTGACCATGCTCCAGAAGGTGCGCAATCTGATAGCGGTTCCGCGAATGAACCACCATGTCGATGGAGTCCGCACTTTCGCTGACGGTCTTGACCGACCATGACTTCTTGTACTTGCCGGTACGCACAGGAGCGTTCGCCTGAATATCCTTGCGGACGGATTTCGCCGTATCCCTGACCGCATCCTTCATGTCGTCGGCGGCAAGGTCGGCGTATTCCTGCAGGCCCTTCATCACGGCGTCACGCAGGCCGTCAATTGATACCTTCTCGTTCATGTCGTTTTCTCCAATGCGCAGTTGAATTTCAGCGTGTTCTTCTTGTAGCCCATCGGGTTCACATAGGTGATGTTGTACGTTTTGCCTTCCGCGAGAATCCGGTACTTCGTGGAGACGACCTCGGCAAGCTCGGAGCACCAGCGGCAGGTGAAGTTCAGCGATTCCTCCGAGTTGATCACCTCGCCGGAAGTCTCCGAACCGTAGGAGTCCGTACCGACCGTCGCCCAGCACTTGAAGTAGTCTGTCCACGACGCCGTATGGTTTCCGTACTTGTCCGTGGTTATTTCATTCTTCTGGAATGTGACCGGCACACGCATATTGGCGATCTTCATCAAAATCCCTCCTTGCGCACGCCGAACAGAAGCGCCCGGAGCGTCAGATTCAGCTGATTGTGGTCAGCGTCCTCGCGGTGCTCGTAGAGATAAGCCACGGTGTAGAGGATGGCGATGCGCATGCGGATGAGGATTTTCTCCTCGCCCGATTCCCATTCCTCATCGGAGAAGCGTGCGATGTCCTGAACGGTCGCGGTGGCCGATGTTATGAGATTCTGGATCAGCTCGTCCTCATCGGAAGAACTAACTCGCAGATAGGTTTTTGCTTCCTCAAGCGTTACTTCCATGAGACACCTCCAATAAAAGTGAAGCGGACACCCGTAATGGATGCCCGCCCACAACAAAGCGAAATCAATCAGCCCGCCGCCTTGACGGAAAGACCGCGCACGGCTTCCGGCAGGATCAGCTTGCCATCTACGCGCTCAGACGCGAGGAATCCGATCTGGCCGTTCGCCGCGTAGAGCTCCGACAGGCGCTTGAAGCTGCGTCCCTGACGGTCGGCAATCCAGTAATAGGAGAAGTCTCCGAACAGGATCGGCACATTTCCGGCTGCCAGCTCCGGCGCGTAGATGCTCGTGTGGTACGGACGGTTCAGGATGGTATCCGGCTGACCGGCTACGACGCTCGGCTGCCAGATGTAGTTTCCGTTGCCGTCCTTGATCTTGCGCAGCGCCTTGACGGTGGAGTCGTTCAGAATCCACACAGCGCGGTTGCGGTAGACCGAACGCAGGGAGTGGAACACGTCCATGATCTCGTCGAAGGTGATGTTCGTATTGGCAATTTCCGTAGTCGCGCCCTCAGTCGCCTTGACCTTGGTGAAGACGCCTTCCGGCTTCTTCTGGCCGTCGCCCACGAGGAATGCCTCCTCCTCGGCAGCGCCGATTCTGCGGGCAAACTCCGTGGAGATGTAGCTCTGCAGGTCGAACACCGAATCGTTCATCAGCTCCTCGGATACCTTGATCGCCGTTCCCAGCTTGTACGCGGAAAGCGTGATCTGGTCGAAGGTGTCGTCGGATTCCGGATAGAGCCCATTCTCCTCCATCCAGCTTGCCGTTCCGTGAGATGCGACAATCGGAATCGTGTGCGTTCCGCTGTCGGTCTGAATGACGTGCGCGAGACTTCTGAAGAAGTTCTCGTCGGTCAGCGCCTGCACCAGCTGATGCTCGTACTCATCCGGTACGAGGTACCCGCCGTTCGCGTCAGTGCCGACTTCGAGTACATTCTGTACGTCGTACCAGTTGCGCTTGCGGATCGAATCCCAGAAGGCGGTCTTGTACGCCTTGGAAGCAATGCCGGGCTTGTCGTCCGGTTCGTCCTTGGCACCGGGCTTGCCGGTGAGCGGTGCGGATGTCGGCGCGGAGAGCATCTTGTCGATCTGCTCCTGTCGCTGCAGGCGCTCGATGTCGTGCGTCAGATCGGTGACTTCCTTTTCCATCTTGTCGTAGGTGGCGGCGTCCTCCGCGGATACGTTGCCGCCGTTATCGGAGTGGGTGTCGAGAAAGTTCTTAGCCGCGTCCCACGCCTTGGCGCGTCTGTCCATGAGTTCCATAATCTTGGTCATAATAATTTCCTCCATTCATTAGTGGCTGAGAAGCGAGAGCCGCTTCTCAAGATCTGCGGCCTTCACAGTCGCTGTTTTCTTTTCAGGTTTACGTTTCGGTATCAGCTTCGAAAGCAGGGAGTCGGTGACGGCCTTGCGGGAGAAAAGCATCTCGATTTCCGTATCGTCGTCAGGCTCCTTGGTGTCGTCATCCGGCTCAGTGCCATCGGTGAAGAGTATCTCGTCGGCGAATCCCAGCTTCTTGGCTTCCTTCGCGTTCATCCAGGTCTCAGCGTCCATGAGCTTGCTGATCTTGTTCCGGGAGAGACCGGACTTGATCTCGTAGGCGTTCATGATGGATTCCTTGACCTCGGACAGCATGTCGATGGCTTTCTGCATCTCCTCGGAATCGCCGATTGCGATGGTCGCGGGATTATGCACCATCAGCATCGCGACAGGGCTCATGCAGACCTTCGTTCCGGCCATCGCGATGACACTTGCCGCCGAAGCCGCGAGTGCGTCGATCTTGACGGTTACGTCATACGGGTAGTCCATCAGCATGTTGTAGATCTGCGCCGCCGCGAAGACGTCGCCGCCGGGCGAATTGATCCAGAGCGTGATGTTGCCTTTTCCGCTGTTCAGCTCGTCCTTGAAGACCTGCGGCGTGACTTCGTCGCCGTACCAGGTCTCATCGGATATTTCCCCGTCGAGGTAGAGCGTGCGGTCGCTGCCGAAGCTGTCCGGCGTTTCGTTTCTGGTCCATCGCCAGAATTTTCTTGTCATAGGGACTTCCTCCTTTCCCGGAGCCGATTATCAGACTCCGATTGTTCCTGTGATTCTGTCTGTTCTTCCTGCGTTTCATCAGGCTGTTCCTCCGTTTCTGTTGAAGCTGATGCTGCGAAGATTCCGGCATCCTCGAGCTTGGTCATGTTGCCGTTGATGAGATACAGGTCGCCGCCCTTGTTCTCCGGAATGCGGTCGAGATTTTCAAGCTCGCGTATGTCGTTTGCCGACATCCATCCGTTCTGCCTTGCAGTGGCGTAGCCGTTCATGCGGCTTTCGTAGTCGCCGCGAAGCAGGCCGTCTACATTGAACTTGAAGAAGTATTCCTTCTTTTCCTCGGGCCGGAGGAGAGCACGTCGCATCGACTGCTCCCAGCGGGATACCCACGGGTCGAGCGTGTATTTGACGAATTCCAGCGACTGCTGTTCGATGTTCGAGAAGCTCGACTTCTCCAGGTCGCCGATCATGTGCGGCGGGATGCGGAATATCCTCGCGATCTCGTCGATCTGGAACTTGCGCGTCTCGAGGAACTGCGCCTGCTCCGGTGAAATGGAGATCGGCGTGTATTTCATGCCTTCCTCGAGAACCGCCACCTTGTTGGAGTTGGCGGAGCCGCCGAAGGCTGAGTTCCACGATTCGCGGACGCGCTCCGGATCTTTGACCACGCCGGGATGCTCCAGAATGCCGCCCGGCGTCGCGCCATTGGCAAAGAACTTACTGCCGTACTCCTCGGTGGCAATGGCAAGCCCTATGGCGTTCTTGGCCATCGCAATCGGCGAGTAGCCGACTAAGCCGTCGAAGCCGAGACCGGGAATATGCAGCACATCCATCGGAGACAGCCTTACCAGACTGCCGTTCATCGTGTGCGCCTCATCGGTCGAGGTCTGGTATTCGTAATAAAGCTGGCCGTTTTCGTCGCGGTCGACCGTCATGCGGTTTGGCATCAGCGGGTAGAGAGCCACGACTTCGCCTTTGCCGTTGCGGATGATCTGCGCGTAGGCATTGCCCCAGAGGAGCAGGTGCGTCATGAGCGTCTCGCGGAACACGAAGCTCGTCATCTCCGGATTCGGCTCGTCGTGCAGCAGCTCATAAAGCGGATGGTCAATGGCTTTCTCCTTCGAGCCGTTATCGGTGTAGCGATACAAGTGCAGCGGCAGGCCCGCGATTGCTTCCGAGAGGATTCGCACGCACGAGTAGACCGCCGTCATCTGCATGGCGGAGCGTTCCGTCACAGCTTTGCCGGAAGTGGTGCCTCCGAAGAAGAAGCGGTAACTACTCCCGGCGGTTGAATCTTTGGGAGCGTCTCGTCCTCTGAACCATCTGTTGAAAATGCTCATATCAAGTCCTCCATTTGATTAAGGGCCTCCCGCAGAAGCAGGAAGCCCATGATTGCTATCAAAAACATGCATTTGTACCTCAGATAAAAAGAATTCCGCGGCTGTCATAGACAGAAGCGGTGTTATCATTGCCCATTCGTATTGCCCGGTCGAGCGCCATGATCGTGGCGATTGCGCCGTCGATCTTCTCCGTGGATTTCTCCTTGTCGGCCTTAATGTTGCCCGCCGGATCGGTTCGGATGAAGATGTTGTCCATCATCCAGCGGAGCACCGGATGGCCTCCATGTGCTATTCGTTTCTCCAAGACCAGCTTCATCAGCTCCTTGGTCGGCGGAGACATGTCCTTGAAGCCCTGTCCGAAGGGAACGACGGTGAAGCCCATGCCCTCGAGATTCTGCACCATCTGGACGGCTCCCCAGCGGTCGAATGCGATCTCGCGGATGTTGAACCGTTCGCCGAGGTTCTCGATGAACTTTTCGATGTATCCGTAGTGGATGACATTGCCCTCGGTCGTTTCGAGGACGCCTTGTTTCTGCCAGAGGTCGTAGGGAACGTGATCGCGCCGGACGCGCAAATCCAATGTGTCCTCCGGCACCCAGAAGTATGGGAGAACCACATATTTGTCGTCCTCATCCTGCGGCGGGAAGACCAGCACGAACGCTGTAATATCCGTCGTGGATGACAGGTCGAGTCCGCCGTAGCAGACGCGGCCTTCCAAATCGTCCTCATTCACCGGGAATGCGCAGGCATCCCATTTGTCCATTGGCATCCACCTGACAGACTGTTTCACCCACTGGTTCAGGCGAAGCTGCCGGAATGCGTTCTCTTCGCCGGGATTCTGCTTTGCCGACTCACACGCGGCCTTGACCTTGTCGATGCCGACCGTGATGCCGAGGCTCGGATTGGCTTTCTTCCAGACCTTCGGGTCCGTCCAGTCCTCGGATTCATCGGCACCGAAGATAACCGGGTAGAAAGTCGGATCATGCTTGCGCCCGTTCATGATGTCAAGCGCCTTCTGGTGCTGCTCATAGCAGATCGAGTTCGTGTCGTTTCCGGCGGTCGTGATCAGGAAGAACAGCGGCTGCATCCGAGCATCGCCGCTTCCTTTTGTCATGACGTCAAACAGCTTCCGGTTCGGCTGCGTGTGCAGCTCGTCAAAGATCACGCCATGCGTATTGAATCCGTGCTTGTTTGCGACGTCGGCGGAGAGCACCTGGTAGAAGCTGTGCGTCGGAAGGTATTCGAGCCGCTTCTGCGATTCGAGAATCTTCACGCGCTTACTGAGTGCCGGGCAGAAGCGCACCATATCGACCGCCACGTCAAAGACGATCTTTGCCTGATTCCGGTCAGCAGCACAGCCGTAGACTTCAGCGCGTTCCTCACCATCGCCGCAGGTGAGCAGCAGCGCGATTGCCGCGGCAAGCTCACTCTTGCCTTGTTTCTTTGGGATCTCCACGTAGGCGGTGTTGAATTGCCGGTAGCCGTTCTCCTTGATCACGCCGAACAGATCGCGCACGATCTGCTCCTGCCAGTCGATCAGCTCGAACGGCTTTCCCGCCCATGTGCCTTTGGTGTGGCAGAGCTGCTCGATAAAGAGGCAGGCGTAATCAGCAAGATTCTGATCATAATGGGAGGTTTTCTCCATAAAGCGCGTGACCTTGTATTTCTTCAGCTTTCGTACTGCCAATGGAAAATCACTCCCTTCATGGCATAAAAATAACCGCATCGCTGCGGCTTCTATCAGTACGAGAGCGAGAGCCCGGTTGGGCTCTGCTTTCGGAATATTCAAATTCAGGTTGATGCTTAGTTGTACTGCTTCATGAGTACCGCGTAGGCAAGCTGACTGGCTTCGTCCTCGGGCTCGATGTCCCATCCGCGGTCGTAGTTGAGTGTGACCTTGCCGCCGACACGCAGTTCCATCTTGGAAATGCGTCCGCCGTCGATTCCGTAATCCTCGGAAGGCTCCGGGTAGTGCTTTACCCAGTACTTTACAACCGCTCCTTCGATGAGCAGTGATCCTTTTTCCCACATTGTCTTGTCCTCCTTCAGGCTTTTCTGACTTCGACCAGCCATCCGGTAGTCGGGTGCTGTTCGCCGGTTTCCTTTTCCGTTACCATCCAGTCTTCGTCGATGAAGCAAAGGTGCTTTCCGACCTTGATGAAGCGGATGCTCTCGAATCCGGGAATGTTGCAGCGGATGACCTTTGCGCTGCGACTTTCTCCGTCGTAGCTTTTGCCGTCCCAGCCGTTGAAGGTGAAGCGGATGCTTTCCTTTGTCTTTGTGAAGGCTTCCTCGAAATCCTCCCGGCTGATGCTGGTGTTGTAATCTCCAAGTGTGAAGTGGCTTCTGAGTTCGTCGTAAATGTTTGTCATGGTGGTTTCCTCCGTTTGCTTTGTTTTCCCTTTCGGTGTGTACATATATCACTCTGAACGGCCTTTATAGCAAGTCGTTTCCGGAGAATATATGTGACAATCTTCAGGGCAGTTTCGGCGGAGAAAATTGTATAGTTTACAGCTCGAATTCGATGCCGTTCTTGCGTTCCGGCTCCTTGCTGCCGAAGCGGTGGTTGTCCACTCTGGTGACGGTCTTGAGTCCGTTCATCCGGCAGCCGAATGCCGTCAGTCCATAGATGCCGTCCATCAGGCCGGTGCTCTGGTCGGTCACCACAATCGCGGTGATTCCGGCTTCCCGGAGCGTCCTGACGAAATCCTCAAGCTCGTAGTCCCAGGGCAGGTCGTCGGCCTCGAAGGCGTCCGCGCCGTTCCTGAGGCTCCGGTCGTAAAGGACCAGCGCCTTGTTCTGACCGGCGGTGAAGGGGTACGGAAATTCCTCTTTCTCGCGCCTGTCAAAGGCTTTCACGCTGTCCCAGTCGTCCGCGGCGATCATCGTGTCGCGTTCCTTTTCACGGATGGCCTGCGCCTCGTTGTAGGCGATCGCTGTGTCTCTCATCTGTTCGAAGTATGTGTTCTTTTCCATCGTGTTTTCCTCCTGATTTTCGCTTGTTTTCTGTGCCTTTCGGCATGTATATACATCACTCTTTCGAGGGGATATAGCAAGTCAATTCGGCCAGATAAATTGATAACTTTCTGTGTCTGAAAATCAGGATTCCTGCGTTTCGCCGGTCATGATGAAATGCACGTATTCTTTGCGATGCTCTTCGATGAAGATCACCAGCTCGTAGTAGTTCCGGTCGAAGGCGAGGCGCTGCACGTAGGGCAGGTCGAACATGTTCGCCAGCCCGGTGTCGCGGATCGCGAGGATCTGCTCTTTGACCTTCTCATCCATGTCAGTCCACCACCTTCCGCACGATGTCTTCGCCGTAGATCACGTTGAGTCCGCTGCCGTTGTCCCAGTGGACCAGCAGGCTGCCGGTGTCGTCGATGCCGTAGACGGTTCCGCGGGTTCCGGCAGGCGGTGCCTGAATGTCGTCCATTTGGACGAGCTCCACGCGCGTGCCATTCGGGTAGGTTTCCTTGAGCCTCTTGAGCTGTTCCGGTCTGATTATCCTCATGCCTGCACCTCCTCGGTATCCGTAGCTTCCGCAGCAGGTTCTTCGGTGGCTTCTTTCTTGGGAGCGCCGTTCTTCCAGCTTGAGTTGCCCTCAAGGTTCTGGAGCAGGATCTTGCGTTCCTGTTTGTATTCGCTGCCGATGAATCCAAGGCGGAGCAGGAAGCAGCGGAATGCGTATTTCTCGTTGGTGACCGGCGTTTCGGTCGAGCTCGCGCGTTTCAGTTCCTTGGAAAGCTTGCAGAGCTGGGCGATGAACATCGTGTACGCTCTGGTTTCCTCCGGCGTGGGCAGTTCCTTGAACCAGGGGAAGGCGATCTTGTCGTCCCTAATCTCGAACCGAAGGTCGTCGATGCCGAGCGCCTTCTTGATGAGCGTTCCCTTGGCTTCGAGGATGTTGGTCAATGTTCCGACCGCAACCTTGTCGAGCGGAAGCTCAACCGTCAGGCCCGCTTCGTTGCCCTGTGGCGCGTCCTGTTCGCTTGTTTCCGGCTCTTCGGATACTTCTCCGGCTTCGGCTTCAGCCGTTTCCTGCAGCTCGGGCTCGAATCCCGCGGCAGCGATGGCTTCGAGAACCTTCTCGACCTCCTCGGAATCCGCCATGTCGTCGAACTCGAGCGTGCCGTCCTTGGTGACGGTGAAATAGTCGATCTCGTAGTTGCAGGTCGGCATGAATTTGTATTCTGCCTTGGCTCCGGTGGTGTCGGAGATGACCTTGACCAGTTCTTTCCTCTGTGCTCCTGTTACGTTGTAGTTGATTCGCATTGTGTTTACCTCCTTGGTATGCGTCTGTCCGGAAGGCCCTGTGCCTTTCGGCATGTCTATACATCACTCTGAAGGCCTGTAATAGCAAGCGAATCTGCGATATTTCTCTGGTAGAAAATCTTCTGATTATCCGGCTCTGAAACTGTGCTTAGTACACAAAGGGATCACTCGCCGTCCGGCAGCTCGACCTCCTTCACAAGGTCGGAGTACATGAGTTTCTTGCCGTCGCGGACGACATGCACGTTCCCGGAATCGCCGGTGTCCTCGACGTAGCGTCGGAGGATGACGGAGGCGTATTTCGGATCAAGCTCGCACATATAGCAGGTGCGGTTGAGCTGCTCGCAGGCCATGAGCGTGGAACCGGAGCCGCCGAAAGTGTCGATGACGATGGCGTTCTCCTGCGTGGAGTTCTGGATCGGATAGCCGAGCAGGTCGAGAGGCTTGCTGGTCGGATGATCCTTGTTGCGCTTGGGTTTGTCGAAGTTCCATATGGTGGTTTCCGCGCGTCCTGCGTACCACGGATGCTTGCCGTTCTGGAGGAATCCATAGAGCACGGGCTCATGCTGCCACTGGTAATCGGAGCGACCGAGTACGAGGCTGTTCTTCACCCAGATGCACACGCCTGCGAGATGGAATCCAGCGTCGACGAAAGCACGCCGGAAGGTCAGGCCCTCGGTGTCCGCATGGAAGCAGTATGCCGCGCCGCCTTTCTCCAGATGGTCGGCCATGTTCTTGAATGCGGAGAGCAGGAAGTTGTAGAATTCCTCGCCCTTGAGGCTGTCGTTCTGGATCGTCAGGCCATCGGATGCCTTGAAGGAAACGCCGTACGGCGGGTCCGTGAGTACGAGGTTCGCTCGCTTGCCGTCCATGAGTGTATCTACATCTTCAGCGCTGGTGGCGTCGCCACACATCAGCCTGTGCCGTCCGACCGCCCAGATGTCGTCGCGCTCCACGAAGGAGGCCTTCTCAAGTGCAGCGGACAGGTCGAAGTCGTCATCCTCGATGTCCTTGTCGGATTCTCCTTTCAGCAGCTTCTCAAGTTCCTTGTCGTCG
Source organism: Caproicibacterium lactatifermentans (assembly GCF_013315815.1). NCBI lineage: Bacteria > Bacillati > Bacillota > Clostridia > Eubacteriales > Oscillospiraceae > Caproicibacterium > Caproicibacterium lactatifermentans. Next base: position 1,440,374 of record NZ_CP046051.1, on the reverse strand, counting down.
AATCCGAGCAGGGAGAGGTCGAAGGCGTTCTCCTGCAAATCGGAGAGTTCGACGGAAAGCATCTCCTCATCCCAACCGGCGTTCAGCGCGAGCTGATTGTCGGCGAGGATGTAGGCGCGTTTCTGCGCGTCCGTCAGATCCTCCGCAAACACGCAGGGGACGGTCTTGTATCCTTCCTCGCGAGCAGCAGCAATACGTCCGTGGCCGACGAGGATGTTGTAATCCTGATCAATGACCGCAGGCGATACGAATCCGAACTCCCGAAGAGAGGATCGCAGCTGCGCGATCTGTTCTTTTGAATGCGTCCGGGCGTTCCGGGCGTAAGGCACCAGCTTGTCAATTGGCACCTGTTCAAGTCTTTGTGTGTTCATTTACATTCCCTTTCTGGCGCGGAGCAGTCTTTCCATCACGTCGTCCTGCGGATTTGTGCCGCCGTACTCGGCGGAGCAGTTCTCCTTCACGATCTGGAAGATCTCGTCCCACAGTCGGTTTGCCTGATTCATGTAGTTGATGCCGATATTGATGAACGGCGACGGGATCGGCTTCCCGGTCGTCGGATGCTTCGACAGGTATCCGAGCTTGGTCGTCATTTCCTCGCACTGAATCCAGCGAGCCGAGCACATCGCATAGCGTTCCAGCAGCTGCGGCGATACGGCTTTCGCGACGCCGAGCTTGTCGAGCCATTCCCAGGTCTCTCGGTAGATGTCAGCCGCCTCCAGAGTGGAGCCATCATGCTGACGCGCCGAGAGGAACTCGTGCGGTTCTGGCATGTCCTCGCCCTCGGTGTCCGGGATGTCGAGCACTTCGAGCTTTCTGCCGCCCGGATTCCCGGCCTCGAACTTCTCCTTGACGGCGGTTTTCTTCCGGCCAGCGCCGGGACGTCTGCCGCCGCGACCGCCTGTGTTATTCGATTTTGTTGGCATTTCGTCACCGCCTTTCATGCGCACACGCGCGTAATAGATATAAGGACCGGGTTATTACCCGTTTGATTTCGCTTTTTTCGCACAGAAAGCCCCGCGCCGTTTTCCGGGAGGCCGCCTCGCAGAGATTTCGACCGCCCCTGATCCGTACCCCGAAATTTGGACAGTCATTGATTGAAATTCGAGAGTGTGAAATCAAAATCATCACACAAATCGCAGAGTTGGAAATCAAGTTTTCGGACAGATAATATAGTTTGCATCCACAGACCGGACAGATAATGCTATAATATCTGTATTTGAAATCATTTCTCTCTGCAAAAGGAGGAATTATCAATGGCAAACAGCAGTAATCGTGGGGGTTCACGTCCTGGTGCAGGCCGTAAGAAAAAGAATCCTGACGGCACATATGAGCATGCTGCGTTCTCTGCAGAACAACTCAAGGAACTCACGGACTCGCCTCATGTGGCATATGTCTCAAGCAAAACAGTGTCATACACAAAAGCTTTTAAAGATGCAGCTTGGCAACGGTACTGCGATGGGGTCGATCCGATACAGATTTTTTCTGAGGTCGGCCTCAACCCGGAGACATTAGGACGTGCACGCATTCTCGGCTTTTTTAAGCTTCTGCGGCAAGCAAAAGGACGTGGCCTCGAGTTTACCGAAGGAAATGATCCTTATCCGGATGACAACGAGGATGCACCTCCACTGCCAGCGCCGCCTCGTAGGGCAAACAAAGGGCATCCTCCATTGATGAGCGAGTCAGAAATAAACCATCTCGCTGCGAAGGTTGCCTACATGTCCCAAGAGATTGAGTTTATAAAAAAAATTATATTTGCGGAGAAGAAAGGGAAATAGCCATGTATATGAATGGTTCCCCAGAAGTCCGCTACCGCATCATAAATGAAACCATTAGCCAGGATGACAATCTTCTGAATATTTCTTATCTTTGTGAAATAGCAGGCGTATCTCGTTCGGGATTTTATTACTGGCGTGGACATCAGACCGAGCGGACAGCATCCGATGAGGCCGATCAAAGAGACTTTGACCTCATTGTGGCTGCATACAATTTCCGCGGATATTCAAAAGGCGCACGCGGTATACACATGAGACTGCGGCATCAGGATCCCCCGGTGCTTATGAACACAAAGAAGATTCGCAGACTGATGAAAAAGTATCACCTCGTATGTCCGGTACGAAAGGTAAATCCGTACCGCAAGCTCGGCAAGCGTCTACAGGAAAACAGGACAGCTCCGAACATACTAAACAGACAGTTTAAGTCATTTGGACCGCGCACTGTTCTGCTGACGGACATTACATATATTCCGAGACCGGTACACCGAGATAGCAGCCAACGAGCTTACTATTATTCATACGTCTGTGTGATCATGGACGCATTCACAAAAGAAGTTTTGGCCTGTACCTGCAGTAACTCCTGTGATACAGATTTCGTCTTGGACACCGTAAATCAACTGATGGAAAAGCATGGGTCTGAACTTCACACGGACGCCCTGATCCATTCAGATCAAGGATGCCAATACACCAGTTCTAAATTCGTTGCCATTCTGAATGATTACAACCTCCGTCAATCCATGTCCCGCAGAGGAAATTGTTGGGACAATGCACCGCAGGAAAGCCTATTTGGACACATGAAGGATGAACTGCCACCGGTTGGATCTTATGGACATGCAGTAATTGCTGAACGTGTTTACGCTTGGATTGAGTATTATAACAACGACCGGTATCAATGGAGCCTTGCCAAGCTCTCGCCGTGTGAGTACTACAAGTTTGTCATGACGGGAATTTATCCGTTGGATACATTTGGGGGCGCTGCCCCCAACCCCCCGGAGTTTAACGCTTTTGTTTCCGGGAAAGGCAAAGAAAAAGACGAAGCCAAAGCTCCGCCTTCCCCGCAAACCTGACAGCCCGCTCGGGTCGCTCTCCAGCGTTGCCCTATCCTGTCTGTCAGTAAAGCAGGAACATTATATCACGGATTCAGCTTTCGGATTTCAAGTTTGATTATTTTGTCCGAACAACGGGGTACACTTCACCCTGCAGCTTCTCGGCAGCAGTCTTGTCCTTCGTGTCATTAAGACTCAGGGAGTCAGAGAACCATTCGCCTGCGAGCCTCGCAATGAGTGTCGATTTCCCGATTCCCTGCGGGCCATTCAAAACCAACATGGAATCAAACTTGCAGCCGGGGTTTAAGACCCGGCATACAGCAGCACAGAGCGTTTTCCTTGTGACCGCTTTGACATAGTCGTTATTATCCGCACCTAGATAGTCAATCAAAAGCGTGTCCACACGCGGGATTCCGTCCCAGGTAGGCAGGTGCTTCAGATATTCTCGTATGGGATGGTAGGAACGGTCGTCGGCGACTTTCGTTACAGCAATCTGGTAGTTCCGCTGAGAGAAGGTTCCGTAATTCGTATCGATGTAACTCACGAGCTGCGCATCATCAGCGTCCCTCCAGTATTTGGACGGATGCTTCCAAGGCACATCGCCCTTGATCTCCATGCCATCGAGCTGCTGATTGAAGACGATGGATTTCAGGTTCTCGTCGTGCTCAAGAATCAGTGTCAGGTTCCGGAGACTGTTTTTCAGATTCCCGGCCTTGTCATATGTAAGCTGACCCTGCCAGTTGGAATCCGAGAAGTCTTCCTTGGCCTCGGCCTTTCGTTCCTCTGCGAGAAGTGTTTTGACCTTTGCATCCTTCAGGACTAGATCGGACATAGCCTTATAGGAAGGCAGCTTCGTAACCGGTGTATCCTCTGGGCAGTTGTCATCAAACTCCGAGAATTTGTGGAGTCGGACCAGATCGAATGCATTCAGGAGCTTTCCGCAGACAGGATCAGTGGCGTGGTGCGAATACACGAACTTATCATCGTAGATCACGACACCAGCGGCGGCCTCACCCGGAATATAGTCATAACGACCTTCCGTGGAAGAAGGCGCATAGATATCTGGCAGAAACGTGTCGATGGCATCCGTCATGGTGTAGGCGCGGCAGAAGGTTCCGATGATACCCGGCTTTGCCAGTGGATCGGCCATTTCCTTTGTGCCATGATGCTCGATAGCTGACTGCCGCGAAGATACCGGCCATGTGGACTCATCCTGCCAATCGTCGTAGCGGGAGAGATAATCGTCCGGATTCAGCTCCGGGCCGTCCTTTTCCTTATAGAAGAATACGCCGTTAATACTGGTGCTGGGCCAATACATCAGACGGTGAGCTTCGTAGGTGGAGTCATCGAATAGGTCGATACCGAGATCCTTTGCAATCATTCTGCCAAGGGCAGGGTATTCCGCTTCGCTGACTTCACGGGAGAGTGGAATGATGATACGGAGCCTCGGATTCTCCGGGGTATGCTTGTGCGTACTGTAGGCGCAGCAGCGGTAGGGCTGCTTAGCAATGACACTGTCCCAGACGCCAGGTGTTCCATAATCCATATCCAGTGTGACGGCGGAACGGCAGAGAACGTGCTTCTTCTTACGCCTGCCACCGCTTAAGTGACCGAAAACATAGCCGCCGACATCCTTGATTTCGGCCTGCTGGGCCTTTGTCATCTTTTTGAATTCTTCGATGGTCTCTGTGGTATTGATTGTATGGCTGACACGCTTATTGAAATCGTCCCAGCCGATATCGCTGTTTCGCCAGTGCGTTTCTTTGCGGCTGTTCCCGTAGGAGATCTTCATAATTCTGCCTCCTTGATTTGATCCTCGAGGACCTTGGTGATAAATTTCAGTGCTTCGATAATGGTGGAGAGTTCAGAATCACCGCCTAGTGCGATTTCCACACCGTGTGTATCTCCAAACCGGTCGGTGATGGTTCTGGCGCTGATATCTGTGCCTCCTTCATCAGAGATGCGAATATAGGTGCGGCTTCCATGACCGGTATCGCCGCCTTGATAGCCGTTTGTTCCGGCTTCGACAGACAGAATGTTCGCATCATAGATTTCACGCTCCCATGTCTCGATCTCCTTGCCATTGACTTTTCTGGTGTTCAGCTTTGTTTCGTACATTCCGATACCTCCTTGCATTCCGACGTGAAGTGCCGGATAGTCATGCTCTTTTGTTTTGCTTTTGTAATTTCGATTCCCATACCGGTTGAGATCCGGTCTCCGAATACCCAGAGCTCTGCGCACTTACTGAGCAGGACCAGATCCATGAAAATGGCGAGATCATGTTCTACCGGATCGTTGTCTCGCATGAACTGCGGAAGCAGCAGGTGCGGCGCAATCGGAATACATCCCTGATCGACGGCAAAGCGGCAGTAACGCCTTGCGTTCATGACATTCGTTTCGACGTCGCCTGAATAGGGGCTGCAGATGTAGACGACCGGCATGAACTTATGAGCAGAGACGTTCTTCAGGGCCTGATAAGCGGTCGGGTCAGGATAACCTTCAGAATTTCTCATTGACATGCATCGTTCCTCCTTTCCAAAAAGACTCAGAAGGTAAAAATTCCTCCTGAGTCTTCCGTCAAAGGTTTAGAGTCGAATTCGTACCCCTTACTTCATTAATCTGTTAAGTTCCGGGTCTTCCGCGATGGCTTTGCGGATCTTGTTGGTCGTCTTACGAACAGCAGATTCATTGACATCGCGCTCGCGGGCAATGGACACAATGGACTCTCCGCCAAGAAGGACGCGGTCATAGATTTCTTTCCAGCTATCCGACCAGGTATCCCGGAGCTCTGCCAGACGTTCCTCGGCAGGCGTTTTCTTGTGCGGGGCACCGAAGATGCTGCGTGCGCTGTCCATGATGGAGCTCTTGTCACCAAGACAGTCATCGTCTGCCTCACCTTCTGTGAGCTCCTCGATAGAAGCAGTCCAGTTCTTCGGAAAGATCTCGTCAAGAATGCTTGCAACATAAGCGGGGTCAGGATCATATCCGTTACGCTCTTTGAACTTCTTAATAAAGTCAGCTTGGTAATCGTCGATGATTTTCTGTTCCCAATCCTCGCGTTTCGGCTTTTTGGCCTTGAGATTCTCGTAGACATCGTGGTCGTCAAGCGAATGCAGAAACTTGATATCATCCTTTGTCACACCATCTTCACCAGGAATGAAAGTGACTTCCTCTGTGATGTCCTGAACCTTGGCGCCGTTTTTCTCTGTTCTGTGATAGCGATAGGTATATGTGGTTCTGTTCTTACGATCAGTTTTCTTGAGCTGATCAGCTCTGTTTTCAGTGCGGACATATACGTTTTTACGTTTCAACTTGTTTACCTCCTGTCCGTTGCCCGGACCGGAGGTTCCGCACGAAAAAAGAGCGTGGTTGACCATCCGGAACCGGGAATTGAATGGTTCCGAAAAGGCCAGCACACGCTCGTAGGCTGGTTTCTCTATTCAGTAGTGACCTTCACATCCGCTCGAGCCACTCTGTGCACCGGGTGAACGTTTGTGAGGGTGGGACGGTTTAACGACATGTCCGAGGTCAATTGGCTCCATCACTATACGGACAAATGCAGTCTGAATTGATGGGGCTTTCTATCAGTGCCGTTAAACTACTGATAAAATGAAATCAGAAGAATAATTAAGCGATAACACAAATAATTCTCAAAAAACGTAGAAATTACTTCGATAATTTGGTAAAATAAAAATACGTTTTAAGGTTTGTTCCCGCCTTCTGATTACATCTCAAGGATAAGGTTTTCAGAGGAGAAAGTATTTGCCTCCGTTTTGCCACTGTTTTGCCAGTGTTTGTCCGGAGCATGAGAAGGGAGATAGGTTTGATGAACGAATTGAACATGTCGTCTTATATCCAGATCATGCAGGAAGGACTGATGGAGCATGATAAACAGGAGGCGGCAGGTGTATTTTTACTGAGTTCGATAAATGATCAGGATTATGTGGCTGAGAATGGTTACAGCACAACAATTCTGAGCTCGAAAAAGATCAGTAGGATTGTCAGCAGGGAGGACAACGTACCGGATGGAATTAAGCAGGCTTCTGCAAAGCAGAATGTCATAGACGATACGATCAAATATTTCAGGGATGTGGTAGCCAAGGATCTGAATCCGCACATGACTGATGACACCATTGATAAATTGGTGAAGGTCATCGAGGCAGACGACAACATTCCTGTTAGCAAAAAGAAAAAGCTCATCGCCTTCCATGAGAAAGGTGACGAGCCAGGATTCCTGGCAGAGGTTTTCCTTTATGCTGTCAACAAGCCGAATAAAAAGGTCGGCGCAGAGGTAGAGTATGCCGATGCACCATTACTTGCGGAAGCAAACTACGAATGCCCGCTATGCCATAAGAAACTCGTAGATACGATTAAAGGGAAGGCAATCAAGCGGTATACGATTACACAAATCTTCCCTGATGATTTAGACGAAGATACCGCTGCAGCATTTAAAGCATTGCATCCTGCTCCTGCACATCTTGATAAGCCGGAAAACCTGATAGCGTTGGATGATGACTGTTCAGAAAAATATTCCATCGATCCTACGGTTGAAGAGTACGGCCAGCTTTATGAAATAAAGAAGGAGTTATCTCAAAACTATAAGGCCAAGATGGAAGTAAACGGTGTCCAGCTTGAAGAAGATATCCGAACTGTACTTGATGCACTTAGCCAGATAAAGGATGCATCTGAGCTTGTTGAGCTCGAATACAATGCGCTCCGGATTGATGAAAAGTTCAAGCCAGAGAATTTCATCCTGAAGAATGAGACCCAGGTGCAGGTGGTTACATACTACCGGTATATAGAGAAGGTCTTTTCAAATTCGACATCAGATTTTGACACCATTGCGGCTGAGGTGAAAATCAGTTCTTCAAAGTTGGAAAAGGCGGGACTACCGCAGGCGGATGTTATTACCAATCTGTCAGAGTGGATTCGTAACAAAGCAGGATTAGGAACGGAAAGCATACTGGCGTGCAATATTGTCGTTGCTTTCTTTATACAGAATTGTGAGGTGTTCCATAATGAAGCTTCCTAGTAAAGTGACTCCATACAAAGAGAGCACCATCGCGAAATTTCCGGTCGTGCTGGAGCTTCTTGAGAAAAGTGATATGACGCCGCAAGAACTTTATGCAAAAGTTCGAAAAAGCAAGATTAAGGATATAAGCGAGTTCGTAGAAGTCCTCGATTGTCTTTATGCCATGAACAAAATAGAAATTGACGAGGAGGTGCTCCACTATGTTGGTTGAAATTCAATGCGACAAATTTCAAAAGAACGGAGAAATGCGAGCACCGATTCGCTTTCATAAAGGATTGAATGCTGTTCTCGGTGATGACAACGGCTCAAATTCAATAGGAAAATCGACATTCCTTATGATTCTCGATTTCGTTTTTGGCGGTGACGATTATGTGAAGAAGTGCACTGATGTCCAAGATAATGTGGGCGAGCACACGATTAATTTTACATTCCGATTTGATAACAAGGATTATCACTTCTCCAGAAACACGGTCAAATATAAGGAAATCGTGAAGTGTGATGCAAATTATCAACCATTGCCGGATGAAGAACCATTATCAGAAAAAGCCTATGGTGCATTCTTATGTGAAAAATATGGCTTGACTGCTGACGGGATTACGTGGCGCGGGGCTGTTGGTCGATTTATCAGAGTTTATAAAAGAGAAACACTGGATGAAGAAAGACCTCTTCAGGCGGCAAAGGACGAAAAAGTATCTGATGCGATTAAGAGCTATATGAAGCTTTTCGACAGATATGCTGCGGTAGAAGCACAGATCAAACAGGCTGCGGCTGCAGATGATGAAAAAGAAGCATTCCGAAAAACCACCCAGCAGTACAACCACGTCAGAGCCGCGAAAACCCCGAAGGAAAAAGAAGCAAATGAGCTCCGAATTGCTGAGCTTGAAGAACAAGAGAAGAAACTTGCCCAGGAAAATAATCAGGGTCTGCTCGACCTAGATAGTATGACGGCGCAGCATTTGTCTGACCTTCAGGAAAAACTCATCAATTATCGACGGCAAAAGGCGGCTGTTCAGACGCAGCTTAATGCCGTAAGGCGTGATATGACCGGTCAGAAGAAAGGGTTCAAGAGAACATTCTCGGCATTGGAGAAGTTCTTCCCGGCAGAGGATTTTAAGACTCTTGAAGATATAGAAAAATTCCATCAGAAGCTGTCGAAGATTCTGAATGACGAATTCCAGGAGACAGAAAAGGATCTCTCAACCACATATGTTCTTCTGAATAATGAGATCGTGAAGATTAAGGATGAGATAACCAAGACGAAAACCGTCCCAAATGTGTCGCAGGCAATCCTGAAGGAATATGCAAGAATCACTACAGAGCTGAATAATCTGCATGAAGCCAACGACAACTTTGATAAACTAGAACGTCTGAAGAAAGTGGCATCAGATTATGCTTGGACTCGCGATGAAGTCATCAACCAGCAGCTTATGCAGATAGAGAGTTCTGTAAATCAGAAGATGCGTGAAATAACGCTGGAAATACTGCATGACGAACGGCACATGCCACCGATACTGCGTCTGGAAAAGTTGAATAGGTATACATTCAAAACACCAAACGATGGAGGAACCGGTGCACAGTACCGGGGATTGATAACATTTGATCTGGCGAACATGGCGATAGCACCTGTTCCGTTTGTGGTTCATGATTCAGTTCTTCTCAAGAATATAGAGAAGCCTGTGTTCTCGGAAATAATCAAGGTTTACGAGAAGCAAAAGGAAAGCGGCAAACAGGTTTTTATGGCTTATGACACGTTGGATTCATATAGCAAAGAGACGCAACGTATTGTGAACGAGAACGCTGTGTTGGAACTATCGCCTGAAGGAAATGAGCTCTTCGGATGGGCTTGGAATAAGGAGAGGAATGATGGCACAGACGAGAAATAAGAAAGAACTTAAATCTGAATTCAGTTACAACCGCTTATGGAAGCTGCTTATTGATAGGGATATCAAGAAAAAGGAGCTTCAAAAAATGAGTGACGTAAGTGCCACTTCCATTGCGAAGATGGGCCGTTGCGAGAATGTCACAACAGATGTTCTTTTAAGAATCTGTGAGGCTCTCGACTGTCAGGCCGAGGACATCATGGAGCGTGTTGACAAAGAAAAATGATTCGGCTGTAAAGCCGTTTGGAGGAATAAAACGATGGATAACCAGGAATACAATTCGATAGTCAGCTTTATTTGGGGAATAGCTGATGACTGCCTGCGCGATGTGTATGTGCGCGGAAAGTATCGTGACGTTATTCTGCCTATGACTGTTATCAGAAGATTAGATGCCATGCTTGAGGATACAAAGCAGGATGTCCTTGCAATGAAGAAACAGCTCGATGCTGCAAAAATTGATAATCAGTGGCCAGCACTTTGCAATGCAGCAGGACAAGCCTTCTGTAATAATTCGCCATTCCTTCTAAAAGATCTGACCGCAAAGGGCAAGAAGCAGACATTGCGGGCTGACTTTACAGCTTACCTGGATGGTTTCTCTCCCAATGTTCAGGAAATCCTAGATAAGTTCAAATTCCGTGATCAGATTAAAACAATGGTCGATGCAGACATCCTCGGAGCAGTTATTGAGAAGTTCACATCCTCTGATATAAATCTCAGCCCTAACCCGGTGTATAAGGATGCTGAAAAAAAGATAGTGAAACTGCCAGGACTCGATAACCACGGTATGGGAACGATCTTCGAAGAACTCATTCGTCGCTTTAATGAAGAGAACAATGAGGAAGCTGGAGAACACTGGACTCCTCGAGATGTTGTTGAACTGATGGCTGATCTTGCCTTTTATCCGGTGGAGGACAAGATTCTGGATGCCTCGTACTCTTGCTATGACGGAGCATGCGGCACAGGCGGAATGCTCACCGTGGCACAGTCACGACTTCTGACGCTTGCGGGCCGCCGTGGCAAAAACGTATCCATTCACCTGTTCGGTCAGGAAATCAATCCAGAGACATACGCCATCTGCAAGGCAGACATGCTCCTGAAAGGTGATGGTGAAGAGGCGGAGCATATCGCTTATGGATCTACTCTGTCGCTTGACGCTAATCCGTCACGGCAGTTCGACTTCATGCTTTCCAATCCGCCATATGGAAAAAGCTGGAAAACAGACGCAGACAAGATGGGTGGCAAGAGTGAAATCCTCGACACTCGTTTCAATGCATATCTTCCCGGAGGAGAGGAACTGAAGATGATCCCGCGCACAAGCGACGGTCAGCTTCTCTTCCTGCTCAACAACGTATCCAAGATGAAAACCGATACGGAGCTCGGCAGCAGGATTATAGAAGTACATAACGGCTCCAGCCTGTTCACTGGTGACGCGGGCAGCGGCGAAAGCAACGCCCGCCGGTACATGATTGAGCGTGACCTTGTGGAGGCTATCATCGCCTTGCCGGACAACATGTTCTACAACACCGGAATTGGCACATATATCTGGGTACTTTCCAATAAGAAGGAAGAACGTCGCAAAGGCAAGATACAGCTCATTGACGCTACGAATATGAAGTCTTCGCTGCGCAAGAACATGGGCAACAAGAACTGCGAGTTCACGCCGGAGATTCGTAAGGAAATAGTGCGCATCTTCCTTGACATGGAGGAAAGCAACGTCAGCATGATCTTCGACAACAGCGAGTTCGGATACTGGAACGTTACAGTAGAGAGACCGCTCCGCCTGCGCGTATTCCCGGAACGGGAAATCCCGGAAGACACGTTCAAGAAGCAGCCAGAACTTGATTCTGTCCGTAAAGCTATCGCCAGTGTTTCGGCAGGCACGCCTCTCGACGACTGGGACACATTCGCCAAGGCCACCGGCCTCAAGAAAACGCAGCTTAAGAAGATCCGTCCTTTCATAACTGAGGTTGATCCTGACGCGAAGGAAGTCGAAGGCGAATCCGATCCAAACCTGCGCGACTCGGAAAATATCCCGTTCAACTACGAAGGCGGCATTGACGCGTTCATCGAAAAGGAAGTCAAACCCTATGCGCCGGACGCCTATGTCGACGAAAGTAAGACCAGAATCGGCTACGAGATCAGCTTCACGAAGTACTTCTACAAGCCGGTGCAACTCCGTGATATGAAAGACATCCTTGCCTCACTTGAAGAGCTCGAAAAGGAATCGGATGGCGTCATGGGTGAGATCATGGAGGGACTGGAGTAATGGTTGAATACACAGATGTTATTAACACAGATGTAGCATGGCTCCCGCAGATCCCAGCGCATTGGCAATTGCAAAAAATAGACGTCCTCTTCACAGAGCGGAAGACAAAAGTATCGGACCAGGATTACGCGCCACTGTCAGTAACGAAAAAAGGTATTCTTCCTCAACTTGAGCACGCCGCAAAATCAAATGACAGCGATAACCGCAAACTGGTGAAAGCTGGAGATTTTGTTATCAATGGCCGTTCAGATCGAAAAGGCTCCTGTGGTGTATCCAAACTAGACGGATCAGTTTCACTTATCAATCTTGTTCTGACACCACGAAGCAAGCTGAACAATGACTATGTACATTACCTGCTTCGCAACTATAGATTCTCGGAAGAATACTATAGGAATGGCAGAGGAATTGTTGCTGATCTTTGGACCACTCGCTACAGCGAGATGAGGACCATTCTCCTTCCTGTTCCTCCCCGCGCCGAGCAGGATCAGATTGTGCGGTTCCTCGACTGGAAGGTCTCCGAGATCAACAAACTGATCGGAATCCGTCGGAAAGAAATACAGGAATTCAATCAACTGAAGAACACGGTTATTACTAAAACTGTAACTACAGGACTAAAACGAGAAGAACTTTGTGGGACAGATAATAGCTACTATCGGATGATTCCAAAAGGATGGCGAATTACGAAAACACTCCGTGTCCTTTCACAACCGCTGACGGACGGCCCACATACAACTCCACAGTTATATGAGGAGGGTATCCCCTTTGTTTCTGCAGAAGCTGTTTCGTGTGGTAATGGAAAAATTGATTTTAATCATATTCGAGGATTTATTTCTCAGGACTTTTATGAAGAATGTTGTAAGAAATATGTGCCTAAGATTGATGATATATACATGATCAAATCTGGCGCGACTACTGGACGAGTATCAATTGTAGATACAGACAGAATATTTACTATATGGTCTCCACTTGCCGTTTTCCGTTGCAATCAAGAAGTGATGTTACCGCGTTTTCTCTTTTACGCTTTGCAGGCTTTGCCATATCAACAACAGGTGCAGGATGGTTGGTCATATGGTACTCAGCAAAACATCGGCATGAGAGTATTGGAACAGTTAAAACTTGCTTATCCTGATGTTACTGAGCAAGAGAAAATTGCTTGTTATTTGGACGATAAATGCGACATGCTTGATAAAGCTATTCAATTAGCAGAAAGCAAAATAAAAGCGCTTCAGGAGCTAAAGTCAACAATCATCTCGGATGCTGTCACCGGAAAAATCGATGTCCGCAATGTCACTATTCCCGAGTATGAACACGTGGATGACATCGTTGACGATGATTCGGAGAATAACGAAGGAACAGAGACCGACGGAGAGGAGGCTTGATCATGGCTTTTACGGATAAAACCGAGAGGGGATTTGAGACGATCATCGTGAACTGGCTCGTGGAGCAGAATGGCTACGAGCAGGGAACGAATGACGACTACAGTAAGGAATACGCCGTAGACGAAACCCGCCTCTTCCGGTTCCTGAATGATACGCAGCCGAGGGAAATGGCAAAGCTTGGTGTAAATAACAGCGATCAGAAGAAGCGGCAGTTCCTAAACCGCCTTTCCGGAGAGATTGCCAAGCGCGGCATTATTGATGTGTTGCGAAACGGTGTGAAAGCGTATCCGGCTGACCTCATCATGTTCTACTTCACGCCGACTGAGAACAACGAGAAGTCAAAGGAGATGTTCGAGAAGAACATCTTCAGCGTGACACGGCAGCTCCGGTACTCATCCGACGCGACAAAACTTGCACTTGACTTGTGCCTGTTTATCAACGGTCTGCCGGTCATCACAATCGAGCTCAAGAACCACTTCACCGGGCAGACTACGGCGGACGCTGTCGAGCAGTATAAGGAAGACCGTAGTCCGCGCGACACGTTGTTCTCGTTCAAGCGGTGCATGGTGCATTTCGCGGTGGACGATCAGAGCATAATGTTCTGCACGAAGCTCGCCGGGAAGGACAGCTGGTTCCTTCCATTCAACAAGGGCTATAACGATGGTACAGGCAATCCGCCGAACCCGGACGGCATCATGACAGACTATCTGTGGAAGGACATTCTGACAAAGTGGAAGCTCTCCCGCATTATCGAGAACTACGCACAGGTTGTTGTAGATGAAGATCCGGATACGAAGAAGAAAACGGTGAAGCAGATTTGGCCGCGCTATCATCAACTTGACTGCGTGGAGAAGCTCCTCGCGGACGTGAAGCAGAATGGTGTCGGCAAACGGTACCTCATCCAGCACAGCGCAGGCTCCGGAAAATCAAACTCTATCGCTTGGCTTGCTCATCAGCTGATCGGGCTTGAGCAGGACGGCCACCCGATGATCGACTCTGTAATTGTGGTTACCGACCGGCGGATTCTGGACAAACAGATCCGCGACACGATCAAGCAGTTCATGCAGGTAAAGAACACGGTCGTGTGGGCGCAGCATTCTGGCGACCTCAAAAAGGCAATTCAGGACGGTAAGCGGATTATTATTACGACGGTTGAGAAGTTTCCGTACATCTCGCAGGAAATCGGTCAGGAGCACATTCATAATAAATTCGCTATCATTATCGATGAGGCGCACTCCGGCCAGAGCGGGCGCAATTCCGCGAATATGAATCTGGCGCTTTCCGGCATGGCTTCTGATAATGAAATGGACAACGAGGACAAGATAAATGCCATCGTCGAAGGTCGGAAGCTCGTAAAGACCGCGAGCTATTTTGCGTTCACCGCGACTCCAAAGAACAAGACCGAGGAGGTTTTCGGAACGCCATATGAAGAGGATGGCGAAATCAAGCACAGGCCTTTCCATGTTTACACGATGAAGCAGGCCATTCAGGAAGGCTTCATTCTTGACGTACTGAAGAACTATACGACGATCGACAGCTGGTACAAGATTGCCAAGAAGGTCGAGGACGATCCAATGTTCGACAAAAAGCGCGCTCAGAAGAAGCTGCGTTCCTTTGTCGAGGGGAATCCGGATGTCATTGCCAAGAAGGCTGCTATGATGGTGGATCACTTCCACGAGCAGATCATTGCCAAGAAGAAGCTGAATGGGAAGTCCCGCGCAATGGTCGTGACTGCGAGCATCCCTCGCTGCATCGAGACCTACTATGCGATCAACAAGTGCCTAGCCGAACGACACAGCCCGTATAAGGCAATTATCGCTTTCTCCGGCGAGTGCAAGTACAACGGACAGGAGCCAGCTCTTACCTCCGCCGATATGAATGGATTCCCGGATGCTAAGATACCAAAGGAGTTCAAGAAGGACCCTTACAGGCTGCTTGTCGTTGCGGACATGTTCCAAACCGGATTCGATGAGCCGCTTTTGCAGACCATGTATGTGGACAAACCGCTCTACGATATTGCAGCGGTACAGACATTGTCCAGATTAAACAGGGCCTGCCCGGGCAAGGATGAGGTCTACGTGTTGGATTTTGCTAACAAGACTTCGACGATCGAGGAAGCATTTTCTAAGTTCTACAGGACAACGATTCTGTCCGGAGAGACTGATCCAAACAAGCTATATGACTTGATATCAATAATGGAAGGATATCAGGTTTATGACAAGGATGATGTTGAGCATGTGATTGACTTGTTCCTGAATGGTGCAGAGAGAGATAGACTTGATCCGCTGCTTGATCCGTGCGTGGCCACCTATAACGAACTCCAAACGGACGATCAGATCAAGTTCAAGAGCGCAGCAAAGTCATTTGTCCGTACATACGGTTTCCTTGGTTCCATTCTTCCCTATGGGAATGTGGACTGGGAAAAGCTGTCGATCTTCCTGAATCTGCTAATACCGAAACTTCCGTCACCTCGTGAGGATGATTTGTCAGAAGGCATTTTGCCTACGATCGATCTGGACAGTTATCGGAATGAGGCACAGGAGGCAGTGGCTATAAAGCTGGAGGATGAGGATGCAGAGATCGCACCGGTTCCGGCTGGGAAGGTAGGCCATATCGTCGAGCCCGAGATGGATCCATTGTCCCAGATTATCTCTGACTTCAACGACCTTTTCGGAAATATCAACTGGAATGATGCAGACAATGTGCAGAGACAGATTCTGGAAATTCCAGTCATGGTTTCACACGATGAGAAGTACCAGAATGCAATGAAAAACTCTGACGAGCAAGAGGCCCGCACAGAGAGTGAACGTGCATTACAGAAGGTTATCTTCTCGATTATGGCCGATAACATGGAGCTGTTTAAACAGTTTCAGGATAATCTTTCATTCAAAAAGTGGCTCACAAATATGGTCTTCAACCTAACATACAACAAGGAAGGCAAACCATATGAGGAGCCCAAAGAAACTTCTATGTTAAGAACTATGAAAGGAAATCCGTCTAATTACAAATATCCTATTCATAGTTCAACTACAGCACAGATGGTAGCGGAACAACATAAAACATTCGGTGAAACAAAGGATAAGGAAAAACGGTAATGCAGAAAATCAATAAAACCGATACCCTTAGGAAGGTGCTAGAAAAACAACGTTTTACGGTGGATTATTTCCAGCGTGAATATCGCTGGGGGCAGAAGCAAATTGAACAGATGCTCGATGATTTTCAGAGCACATTCGAGGAATTTTATGATCCGGAGAAACATGATACGCCGGAAGAGGTAGCTGGGTATGGCTACTACTATATGGGGTGCATCATCTGTACCGGTGATTCGGTGAAGAAAATTATAGACGGGCAGCAGCGGCTTACTTCGTTAACGCTTCTGCTGATTTACTTGAATCATCTTCAGAAGAAAAATGTGAAGAACGAAGATGACCAGGTTCCGCTCGATGACATGATTTATTCGAAGCAGTTCAGCAAGAAGAGCTTCAATATTGACGTCGCTGACAGAACAGACTGTATGCGGGCACTGCTGAACGAGGATTCCACCTATGTTCCAACGAACGAGAGCTCAGAGAATATGCTTGTCCGCTATTCAGATATAGAGGATTACTTTCCTGATAAACTTAAGGGTGAGGCGTTACCGTTCTTCATTAACTGGGTGGTAGAGAAGGTTTTGCTGCTGGAAATAGATACACCCTCTGAAGACGAAGCACACACTATTTTCCTGACCATGAACGACAGAGGACTTAGCCTGAACAGTGCTGAAATGATGAAGGCATACATTATTCAGCAGGTCGCCGAGCAGGATCGGTTAGAAGCAAATCATAAGTGGCAGGAGAATATTAATAAAATCAAGAATGCTTCTTCCTATGACACAAGTGGCGTGGTTAATACCCAGGATGTAGAGTTTATCTCCATATGGCTGCGTGCCAAGTATGCCAATTCTATGCGTGACACGAAACGTGGCGCGAAGGATGAGGACTATGAACTTCTCGGTGATAAATTTCACACATGGGTACGAAACAATGCTCATGCCAAGATGGACCTTATCAAGCCGAAGGACTACAAAGAATTTGTACTCACTGAGATGACGAGAGTTACAGACCTGTATCTTCGTATGAAGAAGTATGGAACGAAACTTACGCCAGGATATGAAGAGGTCTTTTACAACGCAAATCGTGACCTTACATACCAGACAATGTTTGCTATTGCTGCTATTAGGAATGATGATCCGGAGGATATTGTAGAAAAGAAAATTCAGATGACGGCAAAATTTGTAGATGACTTTGCCACCATACGAATTCTGAATTTTAAGAAGGTCAACTGGAACACGAATAAATACCTCTTGTTCCATGTGATGCAGGATATTCGCAATGCCGACTGTAAGACAATCGGTATGGTTTATGTGCGGACATTGCGTCGTATGGATGTTTCGATTGAAGGAATAACTCGATTCAGTTTGAACCAGTTCTCTGGCCGGTACATGCTGCATATCCTTGCCCGTTTTACATCGTATGTAAATGTATTGATGGGCAACCCGTCACATTTCGAGGAATATGTTGACCGTAAGCGCCAGGGAAACACCTACGATATTGAGCATATTCTTCCGGACAAATACGAGGATTACAAAGACAGCTTCAAAGACTATGACGATTTTGAAGCTACTAGGAATCAAATCGGCAATCTGATCCTTCTTACGAGGGATAAGAACAGAAGCTACCAGGCGATGAAGTATACGGAGAAGGTACAGAAATACGCTGGTGATAATATTCTCGCGCAGGCACTGAATGATACGGCTTATACGAATAATCCGCAGTTTCTCCTTGTTGCAAATGAGTATGGTTTTCATGCCATTTCTGATTTTGAAAAACAAAGCATTGCAGATCGGGCAGAAATCTACCTGAAGATGGCCAGTGACATTTGGAATCCGGATGCAATTAAGCAGCTTGCTGGTGGCTGGTCGGATGATGAAGAAAAGGACTTTTTCAAGAATGAGAAGGGCCGTGATTTCACGGTCGGTTATGCGGACCGAAGCTGGCCAGACGCTTTAAAGTATGGATTCCTTTCCGCAAATCTAGGCGGCAGCGGAAAGTCAATCTATAACGTTCAAGTTGGAGATACTGTGTACTGCCATATTGCGGGCTCAGGTTTTGTCGGAATTGGCGAATGCACATCGACCGCCGTGCCAATGAAGAACTTTGTGGTGCAAGTCGACGGCAAGCCTACACCTATAGCGGATGCTCCTTGGGTATCTGAAGAAGCAAAACAAAAACTTGATTCAAACAAAGAGGTGTTTATTGGCGTTGATTGGAAGAAGTATGTAACTGATCCATCTGAGGGATACTGGGAAAAGGGCATGACCACAGTCCCTCTCGTGGCGTATATGCTTAATGATAAGACAACACACCAGAAGGTAAGAGAACATTTCGGGTATTCCAATGATGCGGAATAAACGATTTAACGAATTAACACTTTTTAACGTAATACATACATTTTAACGAATAGCAGATTCCACAGGAAGGAGGGGTGCAAAATGCCAAGTACAGCGACAGCGGGAAGAACACCTTTCCTTCCTTTTTGCTGCAATCAGGCAGCGGCGCGAGATGCCATGAACGCTGGAATCCTTTTATTTCAGGCTTTTACGCCCATTCTAGTGCAGAGGTCTACATACTGCGATTGTATCAAAGTCGGAGTGAAGATCGATCCTTCACGCAGCACCGGGTAAATTATGGCATACCTTTTTTCGTGCGCAAATTCGAGGTATACACCATAGGCAACACCATGCGAAAGGCTGATGCGAATTCCAGTATCAATGTGGGTGCAATCACCATGAAGGCGCTGCCTCGCCTGGGCTGTTCGGTCTGTCCAAGGGCGGTCCTTTTTAGCGTTGGCCTCGATTGCTTTGGCGGTGGTTTGGCCATAAGCTGCTACCGCTTTTTCAACTCTGCCCGGCAACGCGTTCAGGCTTGTATAAATCTCTGATAAATCAAGTGGCATTTTAAACCTCCTGCAGCGATATGTCGGTACACAGGTGAAGACCACCGACATCATCTGTACCGGTTACGCTGTACTTCCTGTTGTCCAGCGTGACGGTGTCACCCTGCTGTACTTTGTCGGTCGACAGAGTAAGCAGCCGCAACTCTTTCGCGGTACTGACAGCAGCAGATTCTTGAAGCGTAATGTTAAGGTATCTGCTGGATGTGTGGAACAGCCCGCGAAAAGAGCCCACCGGAATATTTCCGATGGGCTCCCCGTATTCGTTTGTGCCGAAACGTGTGACGGTGAAGTCTTTGCCCCAATGCTTTATGGCCTGTGTCAGCGTATAAGCGTTTTGTGTCAGCATGGTATCGTCACCCGCCTTTGATAATACAGGAAGCGGTAGGGCGCACCATAGCCGCCAGCCGCAGCCAATAGCGTGAAGTATCGGGGATGGTCATGCCGGACAGCTGCACAGTAGTGTTTTCAGCCTTTGCAATAAGACAGTGATATGCCGCAAATCTTATGTCACCCTGTGCAATGTCAAGCTGAAACTGTAGCTGTTCATCCGTAAAGTAGGGGACACGGTCTTCCTGACACAGCATTCTAAGCTGTCCAAGCGGGGTCATGTCAGCCATAATATGCCACCTTATTTCTTTCTTGAACTTTGCGAGGATAACACGGTTTTGGTCGGAGAGCGCCGCCGTATAGAACTTATCGGCGGAGATGTCTGTGGTCCGTGACAATGTGTGACGCTCAGTTTCAACATTGGTGTCGCGTTTGAGGTAGATGGTGAGCGCTGCAGTGTCGTCTTCGGTCTCGGTGTCATTGGTCAGCTTGACGAGTGGGCAGGTATAAAAAGCGCCGGTGCTGTCAAGCGTTACACGCCGAGTAGGTACAATATGAGTCTTTGCAATCATGCCGACCTCCCCAGTGACCATGACAAGGTTCGCCGCACCGTACTTATCCGCGCTGAGAAAATTGCTGTCTTTGCGTAGCTGGGTGAGCTGCTTCGGATTGATGAACAGGACCTTTTCGCTGTTGACTTCCTCATTGAATTCATCGATTGAGTCGATGATGCCGTTGTAGGAAATCTGTGCAGCAGAACCGTCGCGGTCAGCAGAGCGGAAATTGCGTCCGCATCGATGTGGGAAGCCATCGCTTTGGAAAGCTGCGACGTTGCTTCACCGACAGGATTGCCGAGACCGGAGAGAACCGACTCATCCGTGATAGAAACGGCCTTCATAGCCTTTTTGATTTTCACCTGAGTGGTGGAGGCTGTCAGCTTGCAGGTCGTAGCACTTGCTCCCTCGGCCACATCCTCGGCATCGCCGATGTAGGCATACTGCGGCACGGTGATGGTGTCGCCGGGCACACCAACAAGGGAACGGTCAATCTTTGCAAATGGGGTTACGACGATCTTGTTTTCAATCTTTGCCGAGATCATGTCGGACATGACTTGCGGGTCAATTAAATCGGTAAGTTTAGTTATTTGGTTTGTTGCCATTTAAAACAGTCCTTTCATTCTTTGGACAGCTCAGCATAAACATTGGGCTGCTCTATATGGAGCTTCAGGCGCTCCATATAGCCCATTTTGTCAAACTGTTCTTTTGTTACTTCCGGTTTAGCAGGTTCGCGAGAGCGGGGAAAGTTTCCCGCACTGCCGGTGCCGCCTGCGGGCTGCGGCTCTGCTTCAAACATTGCGGCGTAGTTCGTCTTGCAGTCCGTAATCAACTTTTCAACATTTTTCAGATTGCCGTCATCTGCATACTCAACTGTATCACCAAGCTTGTACATGACATAATCAGAGTCTTTACAGCCCGCTTTTGCAAGCGCAGCTTTCAGATTCCAATTCTGCCGGTCAGCTTTGCAGCCGGCCTTTTCCTCGTCCAGCTGCTTCTGCAAACCGGCAGTGTCCACCTTTTCAAGGTCTGCAACCTTGCCGTTGGTGGCTGTAAGGTCAGTGCGTAGGGTACTGATTTCGGTGTCCTTGGTTTTAAGCTGGGTGCGCAGCGCGGTTGTTTCCGCGCCGTTCTGGTCAAGAATTTTGTCAATAACATCTTTCTCAAGACCGAGGTCAGCTAAAAACTTTCTGTCCATAAAGTTCTCCTTTCACAACACACGTTTTTAACGAGGTTCCGATCCTCCGTTGCCCCGTAGTTTTGCGACTTCGGGCCGGTCAAATTTTGATATGAAAAAAGCAGCCTTTACAGGGCTGCTTCGTTCTGAAATTAGGCATAAAAATACCACCCTGCCATTTGGGGGGTGGTTTACTGATCTGGATTTGGCCAGTCTGTTAATTTTCTGCTTTCTTCGTCCGCTTTTCGGATACGTTCTTCGCGCTCTTCCGGGGTTAAATTGGGATGGGATATAAAGGTATCCGGCTGTTTTGGTGGGCTACCCTTTACATGGATTTTATTTCTGTCCATTTAATATCATACTCCTTTGCTACTTCATTAAGCGTTTGTTGAAAAGCCTGTTTAACATCTAAATCATACGGTGGGTGTTTGTATTTGTCAATGCGTTCATCAATAATTCGGGGCCCAAAAGCCTTACTACCCGGTGCGTACTTAAATACCTGCCCGTCATGGGTTACAACGATTCCAAAACAATATCTACGGTATCCAGATGCTGAAAAGTCAGCGCCGGTGGGAGGTAAATTTGTCGGGTGATTATGTAGTCCAATCATTTGGCCGCTATAATTTTTTCTCAAGAACTCAATCCTATCTGCTGGCGGAGATACTCCAAGTGCGTTCTTTGGCCCCTGTGCATTCAATAATAGTTTGCCCGTTTTAGCGTCAATAATGCATAAGTCCTCGCCATCCGTTCCGTTCTGATTAATCAGCATGGCCGTGGCGTGTCGGCGGATACTGTCATTGACTGCGCTGTTCTCTGTCAAACGGCTAAATTTGCTACGGAATTCGGTAGATTTTATATAGCTTAGATCAACTCTGTTGGAACCAATGCGGGAAATGTTTGTACCGGTATACCCGGATTCAGAAGGAAATATTCCCAGCCACCTATCGAGCGCCGGATTATCGCTTTCCCCGGCGGCCCAGTCGCCGAGTTCCGCACCGATTTCATCATAGCTTTTCGAAATGACCGCCGTTATGACACACATTCCGTTCGGGTGGTCAAGCGGTAGTTTGTCTCTGTCGTACAGTCTGCCATCGCGCTGACGGCAAAGGGGGCAGACGCGCCCACTGTTGCTGCTGTGCCACTGATACTTTTCAACGAATGGATTATCCTGTGTAGTGCGCTGAAAAGACAGCTGATAGGCATGAGAAACAGAGGTGCGGGCAAGGCGCTGTGCACAGTAGTCAACCTTCTGCGCACAACCGGGGTAAACAATTCCCCAGTTCCACGGTTTCTTTGCTTCCGGCCTTAAGTACAGTTCAAGATCCTTTGACAAGTCGAATGCCGACTTCTGCTGACTGATGCCCTGCGTGATAATAGTGCTGATGTCGCGCTTGTATTTCTTTTGGTAGTCCCATATTTTCGTAGATAACCCAACAAAGTTTTTATAGATTCCACCGGACATCAGTTCATCCGTCACTTGCTGCGGAATATTGGAGAACACATCCGAAAATTGGCGGGAGAGATAAGGTGCCATACTGGAATAAAATTGCCGTTCTGCCCCTGCGGCGGCCTGTGCGGCTTCCAAAGCAGAAGCCGCGGTTATCTTACCAATCTTTGAGTAAAGCACACGGGATCCACGCTGCAGCGCCCGCGCGTAATCGGTAAGCCAACGGTAAGTAAGAGAATCATGATCGTAATGAGATGCAGCTCTTGCGTATTCGTCCGCAGTCTGCAAATAGATTTTTGCAATCTGTTTTTCCTGTCGTAAAGTGATTTCAAGCCGCTTTTTCTGTGCCGTGGCAACAAGGTCAAGGTAATTTCCAAGGCGTCCCGACATTACTCAGCACCACCGATCAGCTCTGGTTCAGCAACAAAACTGTCGTTGAACATCTGCTGCTCCTTTGCAATCTGCTCCAGCTCTGCGTCTGCATCATCCGGGTCAGTGCCCTTGGTGGCGGCGCCACCCCATTTCATGATATAACTTTTTGCACTGCGTGTTTTATCGTTGACTTCGGACAGATCAAGCTGCTTTTCGTCGCCTTCATCTTCTGGCAGAGGATACTGATTGTCAATCGTAATAGCGTACGGTGCCGCCTTAAAGTCCCCATACACCTGATGCAGGGCAGGGAAGGCATCAGCAGCACTAAGCAGTAGCTCGGCAAGCCATTCAAGCGCTGGTTTCCAGGAAGCCATCTTTTCCTCGCAGCGGCAAATAAGCGGCCAGTACAATGCTTTCAGTCCTTTTCCGGAAGTAATCATATCTTTCGTGCTTTCCTGGTTAAGGTCTGGTATTCCCAGCAGGTCACGCATATCCTGCTTAATATTTGAAAGGCTGTTTTGAAAAGCAGCAGAATATTCAAACCCATTTGAGATTGTACCAACATGGACTGTCGCGGCGTTGCTGTCGCCGGAAGCTTGTGACGGGTCTGCCTTTATATCCCACAGTGCACCCGGAACGTAGCGGAAATTTTGACTCGACTCCGGGTCAACGCCGGACATCCAGGTGATCTGGTTCATTCCCTTGCGCAAGGCATCAATGTTGTAGCTTTTCAGTTTTCCGTACCAGGCATCATCATCGGAAAGCTCGGCAACTTCAGATTCACCATCGGTGTCGCCTGAAAGACCGTCATTCAAAATAACGTATGCCGGTATGCGGTCAAACTTTGTGTCAACATTTTCTTTTGTGCCGCCCCACTGCTGCTGCGCGCCGTAACCGTCTGTAATACGTTCACTGGTGAAACAGCGGCCGTTGTCCATCCAGTACTTTTGTACCCACATCCGCTATCGAGAACGGTCTTCATCATCAACCATGGTGTAGAAGAATACAATGCGTTCCAGTGTGTCAACGTCATCCATGGCGGTTTCGTAAACAAAGCCGTCGGCGGGCACAAACATAATTGACAATTTTTCTTCTGATACACTCACCTTTAGCGCTACTCGGCCACCAATACAGCAGTCATGCGCGCCCTGCACAAGCTTAACCGGCATTCGGTTCGATTTCATAACAGCATTTATGTAAGTTTGCATGGCAGCTTCGTTTGGCTTGTTGCCGTCCACTTTTGCTTCATCAGGGCAGGAGACAAGGAAGTCAGGAAACTTGCCGAACATAAACTGAGTTTCACGGCGTATAAGCTGCTTGATTTGGTGGCTGCGCAGCTTTGCCGGTGTGTAGTCGGCTGAACTGTCAACGGTAAAATCTGCACCGTTCTGATATGTATCATAGTAGGCTTCAATCTTTCCGAGTTTGTTAAGGACATCGTAACCATATGGACCAACTAATTCAGACTGTATAAAATCTGGTATCACATAATCACCTCCCATATTTTTTGTCTGTATAAATTCCGTATCTTATTGCATCTTGCACATCATCGTTTGTCTTTTCCGGTTTGTTAGCGTCTTTTTCCCAAACATAACCGTAAATTTCTTTTTGAAACTGCGGGGCAGAATCCTTAACGATAAACAGTTTCTTTTGCTTGTACAGTGTTGCAACCTCGGCAATTCCCGCCAGCACGTCTTTTCGTGCGTTGATTGCACGCAGACCGCCGACACGAAGCTGCTGAATTAAGTCCGGCCGTGCTGAATCACAGTAAAAGTTGATATTGCCGTGGCACTCTTTAATCTTTAGGCCAATTGCAATCCAGTCATTAATGTGCCGATGCTGTGCCGCCCACTCCTTTGTGAGGTAATACCGCCCGTCCTGGGTGCGGCCAATCAGCACGAATGCGCCCCAGTGCTCCCAGCCAAAATCAACGCCGACAAACCAGCGGCTGATTTCATCAATTGGAACCTGCTTAGCCGTGATATAGTGAATTTTTTCGTCAAAATCAGGGTATACCATGCCATCTGCGGACACCCATGCGCCATTGATATCACGGTCATAAAACATCCCGGACGGGGTGGATTCTTTGATATTTTGCCGATACCGGTCCGACAAGAATGTGTTGTCGTCAAGCGTCCAGTGAAATTCCACAATCGTTTTGCCGTTGGCTCTGTCAATGTAATCGGTTTTCATCCAGTGCGCCGGATTATCCGGGTTCGTGTCCATGATGATGCAGGCGCCGTCGCCGGAACAGCGGCACTGGGTAACTGATACACCACACCGCGCACAGCGGGCAGCCATGCTCATGATGTACGCTGGGCTGCGCAGGGGGGAGGCGACTGCGCTTACTTGGGCAGATGTTGATCTGCAGGCGGATACAATCAGAGTTGATAAAGCCGTAGAGATGATTGGGGGCAAGCCAAAACTTAAAAGCACCAAAACGGCTGCTGGTGTCCGCATCGTACAAATTCCGCAGATACTGACGAATTTTCTGACTACCGAAAAGGCCTCCGAACATCCTATTTGTATGTACGTTGTGCATACGGCAAAAAATCAAATGATGACTAATCAGGCATGGCGTGTACTCTGGCGCAGCTATATGACTGACCTAAACGTCAAGTACGGATACGGTGGAAAGAAAAATAAATTAGCGGCGCATAAAAAAGACGCGAATGGGAACTTACAGGGTCAGCTCCCTATGCGGATACAGACATTTACGCCGCACCAACTGCGCCATACGTTTTGCACGTTGATGTACCTTGCCAGCGTGGATGTGATGACCGCCCGTGACCAAATGGGGGCATAGTGATATTAAAATCACGTTAGAGATTTACACCCATCTTGACAAACTGTATAAGCGCAGCAGTATGCAAAAGCTTGATTCCTATTTATCTGATGCAAGTCAGATGCAAGTCAAGCAAGGATGAAAAGTCGCATAGCACCGCCGTTTTTAAGGCTTTTTAAGTTCGGCTCATAATCCGGTCGGTCCGGGGTTTGAATCCCTGATGGCCCACCAAATAAAAAAGCCCCGAAAATGGCAATCGCTGTTTTCAGGACCTTTTGCATGGACCCGAAAGGAAGAGAGCAAAGTGCAGGAACAAATTCTAACGATAGAGCAAATAATGCTTCACGCCATGCCAGCGGAAAAAGACCTCCAGGTAGGGGACTGGAAGCTTCGGCTGAATGGCCGGTATACGTATCGTGCAAATTGCGTATGTCCCTTTCATTATATGAAAACGGAGCAGACAGTGCAAAAAATCAGCTTATGTGAGAAAATCTTTTATCAGAACCGAATACCGGCTGTTTTTAAAGTGACACCGGTGCGGCAGCCTGGTCTTGCTGAACTGCTTACTGCCCGTGACTATCAGAAAGTAAAGACGGTCCATGTAATGGCTGCTTCTCTGAATATGATGTCCGCTGGCAGGTCGGCGGACATTTATGTTCAGTCAAGGCCCAGCGAAGAATGGATCTCCGCTTCTCTTGCCCTGTCAGGTGTATGGGAATCACATATGGCTGCGCTGCATTCGCAGATGATTTGCAGATGGTTTTTAGCCCTGTCCGTGTGCCGGAAGAAAAAGAAAAGGCCGATATTGCTACCAGCAAAGTAAATGCGATTGTACAGGCGCACAGCGAGGGCATTATCAGCACACAAATAGCACTGAAAGAGTTAAGTGAGCTTTCAGATGAAGACATTAAAGATGCAGACAATATGCCTGACATTGGAGATATTCCAACTGACACGCCAACAGATATACCAGAAAATACGCCAGATGAAGAATTTGCTGATGATGCGGATTTTGATGAAAATAAGCACCCGCGGCGGGAAGATGGAAAGTTTGGAGCAAAAGGAGAAAGCCCTGACGGTAAATTACCGAAAAGCCCCAACGAACAGTTGACAAATGAAGAAAATAGTGGTAAACTTAAATCTTATCAAAAAATAAGTGCCATAGGGAAAAACACTTTTCTTAAAGGATTTTCTAAGAGGAACCTTAACAGGCATTGGGATGGAGACAGCAAGCACCACGGCCATAAAGACATGTATCCAGAAATGACGAAAGAACAATATGCAAAAAGGGCGTTAGACTTAGTCCAAAGTGAAACTAATGAGCATATTCTTGGGTATGCTACAAAAGCAGGAGCGGTTGCAAGATACGATGTAAGGACCAACGATTTTGCAAAAGGAGATCCTAATGGCGGAATAGCCACAATGTTTAAACCAACATTAGGAAAGAAATATTTTGATAAATGGAAGAAAAGGGAGGGGATTTAATATGACTCGTAACAATCCTCGAGTTTGCCCTGTATGTGGCAAAGCGGTTTTTAAACATGCAGATGATTTCGAAATTTGTCCTGTATGTGGCTGGGAAGATGATGGGGTTCAATTAGATGAGCCCGACCTTGAAGGCGGTGCCAACGAAATGAGTCTGAATGAGGCACGAGAGGCATATCGGCAAGGAAAGCAATTAAGATAATTTCAGCAGAACAATTAACCGCCTTTCGAGGCGGCTTTTTTATGCCCTGCGTGAGGAAGTGAGATAAAGGATGAAGTTCAAGGCATGGGAAGCTAGAAAGCATATAGAAGCTTCTTATAAATCTGCCCTGCGGAAATTGGGCGGCTTTTTGTCAGATGGAATATTGGAAGGCGATACTTTCGACAAAGTCTTTAAAAAGCTGACTCATGCGCAGCAGTCAAAGCCTTTTAACCAATGGCCACCCTTCCGAAGATGTAACGGCAGATAATATACAGCTGTATGAAAAAGGGCACACACAAAACATAAGAAAAGGGACAGGTCCAAACGCTGGAATGACGGTAGCGGACCTATTCATAACAGACCCACAGCTGATTGACGAAATCCATAATATTGAGAGCAACGCACCAATTCAAGCGCTGTATGACCTTGGTGTGGAAATACAGGAAAACAGTGAATTTGACTTGCTGGTATCCAACTGTGCCCATAAGGATGATAGCCGCATGAACACCCGTGGCATTCCGGTTTCCTGTGAAGTGGACATTTGTGGCGCTCTGCTTGGGTACATCGGAATGTGCGTAACCGGTAGTACGGTGACTCTGCTGGATATTAACAATTCCGTGTCATGGGGCGGTGATTTTCCATCATTGGGGCAAAGCACTTTACAGTGCGTAAAATTTTTTAAAATTTCCGTGCAGTTTTATTCAAGTGCTTAACAAAATCATGGGAATGGTAAAAAATCCCGCGGCACCTGAATCTTTTTTGAATTTGGCTACTTAACAAAAATTAAGTTAAGTTAAATTTCAGTGCAATTTGTACACTTAAAATTGAAATAAATAGAAATAATTATGCAAAATGCTTGACAAAGAAAGGCACAAATGTTATATTTGTTTCGTACCGAGGAATCGAAAGTGGTGATAAAAATGGAAATACGTGATGGATGGATTTCAGAATAAGGGAAAGATGTCCCAGCCAAGGGGAAAGCTTCTGCTCCTCTTCCTGATTATTTTTGCAGCCTGCACGGTATGGCTGATTGCCTACCATGTCAGTGCCGCAGAGAATGAAGCGCAGATGACCGCTCTGCAGAAAGCTGCATTTTCTTCTCAGCAGGCTTCTTCTAGCCGGGAAATTCCCTCCGGCAGTTCTGCATGTAATTCTGCCACACTTTCTTCTAAAGTATCCAAAGCATCCAAGGCTTCCACTGCTTCCTCATCGGTACGCGCCCAACCGCGGTTTAAAAAGCTGCAGGAGCAGAACAGCGACATAGAAGCATGGATACAGATTGAGGGTACAAAGGTGAATTATCCGGTTATGCAGACGCCTAAGAATCCTGAATTTTACCTGCATCGCAATCTAAAAAAACAGGAGGAAAGCCGCGGACTTCCGTTTCTGGATGCAAAGTCCACACTGAAAAAGAGCAGAAACTACTTGGTGTATGGTCACAATATGAAGGATGGTACCGCCTTTGCCGGACTATTAGGATATTTGAACCAGAACTTTTGCAAAGAACACCCGATTATCCGTTTTGATACACCATACGGCATGGGGGACTATCGAGTAATAGCGGTTTTTCGTTCCAGAATTTACACAACAGACAGTAAAGCATTTAAGTATTATCAGTATGCGGATATTGAAACGCAGGAGGCTTTCAATACTTACATAACGAATGTGAAGAAGCGGGAGGACTACACTACCGGCATGACCGCTTCTTACGGAGACCAGCTGCTGACCCTTTCCACCTGTTATAAATATGTGGAAGATGGCCGGCTTGTAATCGTAGCCAAAAAGGTTAGATGAACTCCTAAAAGTTCACCTGACTCATTGGAAATAAAAACATTATTGATTCGGAAGGAGATTACAAATGAAAAGGTTTAAGAAGCTGGTAGCGGGCATCATGGCAATGGCTATGGTGATGACATCTGCGATTGCAATGACTGCTGTTCCCGCGTCGGCAGCAGGCAAGGAGGTAACCATCTATTTCCAGAACACAGAAAAATGGAGCAATGTATACGCCTATATGTGGGCAGGCTCCGGAAATATCAAAGGTACTCCGGCATGGCCCGGCAAACAGATGACCAAGGTTTCCGGCACAGATAACTGGTATGAACTGAAGTACACAGCAGGCACGGCTTTCAATGTTATCTTCAATGACAATGTGCAGCCAAAGCCGCACCAGACCGCAAATCACACACCGAAGGACCTTGCAGCTGACAAGGACGCTTACTGGTTTGTGCCGGGCGGTGCAACCGAATCCAACAACAATAATTATACACCGGCGGGTGCGGCAATTACCGTGTACACCGAAGCAAAGTCCGGATTCCCAAAGCCTGCAGCTACAGCGGCAACGACGAAAAACGGCACCACCGCGGCTTCCAGCAAGGCAGGCAGCACAGCCGCCGCAACAACTTCCACAGATTCTACGGCAACAACTGATGCTTCCCCGAAGACCGGTGACGCAAATGAAAACGCACCGATTATTGTTACAACCGCTGCGCTGCTTGCGCTTGCCGGTATGGGTACTATTCTCATCCGCAAAAGAGTAAAGGCTTAACAAATTTTACAGCCAAAGTTGCAAAAGCCGGGGGCACAGTAAAACACTGCAGCCCCCGGCTTTTATGAGAGTCATTCACTTTCCAGCAGAACACAGTTGGTGCTGTTGGCCTGATAATCCAGTGAGAGCATATCCAGCAGAATCTCCGTGGCGACCACCGCTTTGGTCCGGTTGGATATGTGTAGAATTTGTGAGCCGGTTTGGAAAAGGCCAGCACTTCCCAGACTCGCACAAATGACAAGGTCTTTGCAGGGGAAAAGCTGCTGTGCCTGCACACCTAGCAAATCCCCCAGCACAATACCGCGGCGCCCCCCGTGACTTTGCAGAAAAGCCGGGAGGCTGGCACTTGGGGAATTGATGAAGATGTCTTTTGTCAGAAAATACTGAGAAAATTCATCCATCAGGTACTGACAGCAGAAATCCTCCGTCAGAAGAAAGGGCTGCTTCGTTTGCAGCAGTGCTTTTGCCGTTGTAAACAGAGAACCATAGTTGGGTCGGATTTCACAGAATAGCGGGTCGTTCACCATACAGTCCATGAACAGGATGGGTACATAATAACCTTCGGTGATTTTTCGCACTGTCCGGTTGTCGGTGTCAATCATAAAGACGGCATCCAAACTGTGCTTTTTCACAACGCCCATATCCTGTGAAAGATTTCGGGTGGTGATGAGAATCGTTTCGTAACCCATGGTTCGCAGCTGATTGCTCAGTTCGGCGGCAAGGTCGTAGTAAAGCATTTTCTTTCCGGCGGAGTTGCTTTCTTTCAGGTTAATGATGACGCCAATCAGACCGCTTCTGGTCTTGCTGGAAGCACGCACTGCATGCGGTTCATAGTGCAGCCGTGTGGCAGATTCCATCACTTTCAGCCGTGTTTCATGGCTGATTTTCTCCTTCTCGGAATGATTTAGAACGTAGGATACCGTGGCGACGGAGATACCACAGTCTTTTGCAATATCTCGCATGGTGACTTTACGATTTTCCATATATAGCGCTCTCTTCCTTGTACTTATGTGGCTATTATAGCACCGGTAAAAATGAATGGCAATTTGAAAATTGTTTTTGTGGGAAGATATTTAGGGAGGTTGAAAAATGAAGAAAAAAGTCAGTTCTGTTATCCTTTCCTGCATTTTTTGGGGAAGCGGACAGTTTTTCATTGCAAAAAAGAAAGTTCGGGGAATTTTGTTCTTTGCGGTGCAGATATTGCTGGTGGCGATTGAGCTGCTTTCCGGCTATTGGCTCAACTGGTTTACCGGTGAAATTCAGAACTTTGACATAGGGATTTACGGCGGCTACTTCACCAAAGGGCTGTGGGGGTTGTTCACACTTGGCACAGTGCCGGGGGTTGGCGGCGACCATTCCACGATGCTGCTTATCAACGGAATTTTAGCGCTGATGGGACTGCTGGTGTTTGTGGGCATTTTCATCTGGAATATCCGGGACGCGTACCGGCTTGGACGGCAGCTGGATGAAACTGGGAAGATTGAAACGGTGTCAGGCCGTATCCAGCGGCGCAAGGCGTTTCCATATTTGGTGCTGCTGCCAATCGGTATCATTATTGCATTGGTCGTTTTTATGCCGATTGTGTTTTCTGTGCTGACAGCCTTTACGAACTATGATGCAAACCATATGCCACCGGCACAGCTGGTCAGCTGGGTGGGACTGAAAAACTTCGCCAAGCTTTTCAATGTGCCGATTTGGTCACAAACTTTCTTCAG
This sequence comes from Caproicibacterium lactatifermentans, assembly GCF_013315815.1. NCBI lineage: Bacteria > Bacillati > Bacillota > Clostridia > Eubacteriales > Oscillospiraceae > Caproicibacterium > Caproicibacterium lactatifermentans. The sequence continues at coordinate 1,408,393 of NZ_CP046051.1, read as the reverse complement.
TGTGCTGGGCTGGACAGTTGTCTGGGCAGTGTGCGCAACTTTTTCCACATACTTTCTCGGCTTGTTTCAGGCGCTTATTCTGAACAGCCGCCATGTCAAACACCGCGGTATTTTTCAGGCAATCTTTATCCTGCCATGGGCAATTCCGGGTATGATTTCACTTCTGGTATTCCGCAATCTGCTTAACGGGCAGTTTGGGCCACTGAATCAGTTCCTGATGGATATACACCTGATTCACAGCCGTATTCCGTTTCTGACTGACCCGACAATTGCGAAGATTTCTATAATTCTGGTAAACCTGTGGATGGGTTTCCCACAGTTTATGGTTATGCTGCTTGGCATTATGTCCAATCAGGATACCAATTTGTACGAAGCGGCAGAAATTGACGGTGCAAATAAGATGCAGGTGTTTGCACATATCAAGCTGCCGCTGCTGACCAACGCGACCGCACCGCTGATTGTTATGAACCTTGCGGGTAATTTCAATGCTTTTGGTTCCATCTACTTCCTGACAAACGGCGGACCGACCAATCCTTCCTACCAGTTCGCGGGCGATACGGATATTCTTATTTCATGGATTTACAAGCTAACACTGGACCAGCGGATGTACAATATGGCAGCGGTCATGAACATTCTGATTTTCCTCTTTATTGCTGCTGTGTCCATCTGGAACTTCCGCCGTACCAATGCATTTAAGGAGATGTGAGGTATGAAAAAAAGAGTAGATTCCTTTTTTGTGCATCTGGAACTAATACTTATGTCGGCGCTGGTGCTGATACCGATTGTCTGGATTGTGCTTTCCGCATTTAATCCGGGCAACGGTCTTGCAACCACCTCGCTGATTCCAAAAACACTGACGCTTGATAATTTCCGCCATTTGTTTCAGCAAACGAATTATAAGCGGTGGTTTTTAAATTCCCTGACAATCGCAGTGCTGAATACAGTTTTCAGTGTGGCACTGATTCTGATTACAGCATGGATTATGTCCCGGTTTAAATTCAAGGGCAAAAAGACCAGCCTGATGACGATTCTACTGTTGTCCATGTTTCCGACTTTTTTGTCCATGACAGCGCTGTATACGCTGTTCCTGAACTTCGGCCTGCTGGATAAACCTGTTGCATTGGTAATCATCTATGTGGCTGGTGCCATTCCTTATAATGTCTGGCTGGTGAAGGGCTACTTGGACGGCTTGCCGAAAGAAGTGGACGAAGCAGCCTACATTGACGGATGTTCGTATTTTGGAACATTTCGTAAAATTGTACTGCCGCTTTCTACGCCTATCATTACATATTGCGCGGTTTCCCAGTTTATGATGCCGTGGATGGACTATATTTTGCCGAATATGCTGCTTTCCAGCGATACCAGCAAAACACTGGCTGTTGGCCTGTATGGTCTGATTACCGGTCGTGAAAACACAAACTTCACCATGTTTGCCGCCGGTGCTGTAATTATTGCCGTGCCGATTACGATTCTGTTCATTGTTTTCCAGAAATATCTGGTACAGGGTATTACGGCAGGTGCAAACAAAGGCTGAAGTTATTTATACTAGGAGGCTATGATTATGAAATCGAAAAGAGTGCTTGCATTAACACTCAGCGTATTGATGGCTGGTTCTATGGCGGGCTGCGGAAAGCCTTTGCCGCAAAACGCAAAAACCGTTTCTGCGGCGGGCAGCGCAGCCGCTTCCTCCGCGACCGGTGAACTGAAACCGGAAAGCGGCGCAAAACTGACGTTCCGTACCAGCAGCGCAAGCCAGCTGAATTTTGCAAAAGCGATTGCAAAGAAATTTGAGGCAAAGTACGGTGTGCCGGTTACTGCTGAGGACGGCAGCGTCTATGACCAGAACAAAACGAATCTGGAAACTGTCTCTGGCAAAGGACCGGATGTCTTTATGAGCCCGCATGACAAAACCATTGAGAATCAGCGGGCGGGGCTTCTGCTGAAGTTGGATGGCCGCATTACTGCAAAAATGAAGCAGGATGTCAGCGACATTGCCATGAAGACGGTCACCGTGGACGGCGGTGTTTACGGTGTCCCGGTCTCCGTTGAAACCTATGTGATGTTCTACAACAAGAAGCTGGTCAAAGGTGCTCCGGCGACAAGTTTTGAACAGCTATTGAAGGAGTCAAAGAGCTTTAACAACGCATCACAGAATAAATTCTGGTTCCTTTCTAATGTCAGTGAAGGTGCAACTATTTATCCAATGCTGAGTACATACGGCTACAAGCCTTTTGGAAAAGACGGCACAGACAATGACAAACCTGATTTTGATACACCAGAATTTGAAAAGGGCTTGGAGGTACTTAAAAAGTATCATGATTTGATGCCTGCCGCGTCCGGTGACCTTGCAAACTGGGATTTCCTGACCAATCAGTTTGTTACTGGTAAGACTGCCTATCTTATCAGCGGCCCATGGAACGTCAAGACATTACGTGACTCCAAGACCGATTTTGGTGTAGCGCCGCTGCCAACATATGACGGTAAGAAAGAAACTTCCTTCGCCTTTGTACAGAATGCACAGGTTTCCGCTTACAGCAAGTATCCGAATGCGGCACAGCTTTTTGCACAGTATCTGGTTTCTGATGAGGGTGCAGAACTGCTTTACTCTGATGCTTCCTGCGTTACTTCCCGCAAAGACATTTCCAAGATTAAGGGACTGGCACAGGACAAACAGCTCAGTGCCATTGTAAAATGCTTCAACGAATCCACTCCAATGCCGACGGCCAAGCGCATCAGTTACTTCTGGACGATTTGTGCCAACGTTGGACCTTCAGTTTTTGACGGCCAGATGACGCCGAAGGCTGCTGCGACCAAGGCAAAAAGCGATTGGGATTCTTTCCTGAAAGAAGAATAAAATCTCGAATTTAGCTGCGGCTTCACGTTCCAAATAACAGGAAAGAAGGATAATATTTTGAATCTCCAGGGTTTTTGTCATATTCCAAAAAGCAACTACGCTTATGCGTACACAGACAAGGATTTAGACATCCGGCTGCGTACGGCGAAGGACGACTGTACAGAGGTGTGGGTAGTAATTTCGCTGAAGCATCGCTGGCAGGATAAAAAAGCATATAAAATGGAGAAAATTTTCTCCGACCGGCTGTTTGATTACTACCAGTATCGTTTTCATACAGAGGATTCACGGCTGGGGTACTACTTTGAAGTGAGCGATGGTACCCAGACGCTGGTTTACTCGGAATCCGGTTTTACGGATACGTTTGATGACCAGAATGCCTATTTCCATTACTTTCAGTACCCGTATATCAATGAAACCGACCTGCACCGCATTCCGGACTGGGTACATTCCACCATTTTTTATCAGATTTTTGTGGAGCGCTTCTGCAATGGTGACCGCACGAATGACCCTAAACCGCTGACACCGTGGGGACAGCCGCCAAAATCGCAGAGCTTTTACGGCGGTGATTTGCAGGGGGTGCTGGACAAATTGCCATATCTGCAGGAACTTGGTGTGAGTGGAATTTACCTGACACCGATTTTCCAGTCACCCAGTAATCATAAATATGATACAACGGATTACCGTAAAGTGGATGAGATGTTCGGCAGCAAAAAACTGCTCTGTAAACTGGTGCAGCGGGCACATGAGATGGGCATCCGCGTTGTGCTGGATGGTGTGTTCAACCACAGCAGCTGGTCATTTGCACCGTTTCAGGATGTGCTGGAGCGCGGGGAGCAATCTCCTTACAAAGATTGGTTCCACATCGACAGCTTTCCGGTGGGGCGCTTCACTGAGGAAGAAGCGCATGATTACACCAAGCCGCTTGACCTTTCCCGCCTGAATTACCGCGTCTTTGGTACCAGCCCCAGTATGCCAAAACTCAACACGGAAAATCCGGAACTGGAAGCGTACCTTTTGAATACTGTTTCCATGTGGACAAAGGACACTGGCATTGACGGTTGGCGGTTGGATGTATCAGACGAAGTGAACCATGGCTTCTGGCGCGATTTTCGCAAGACCGTAAAGGCGATAAATCCAGAAGCATTGATTATAGGAGAAAATTGGCACAATGCTTTTCCATGGCTGCAGGGTGACCAGTTTGATAGCGTAATGAACTACCCAGTCACAAAGTCGTGCATCCAGTTTTTTGCCCGGCGGGAGGTGGACGCCGCACAGTTTACGGAAGACCTTTCCGGCTTCCTAATGTGCAATTCCGAGCAAGCCGATTTTGCCATGCTTAATCTTCTGGACAGTCATGATACTATGCGCTTTTTAACATGGTGCGGCGGGGATAAGCGCCTGCTGCGTATGGCAGTATTATTTTTGTTCAGTTATGTGGGGATGCCCTGCATTTATTATGGAAGTGAGATTGGCATGGAAGGCGGCGGTGACCCGGACTGCCGGCGAACATTTGACTGGAACCGTGCAAACTGGGACGAGGATTTGTTTCACTTCTATCAGAGAATCATTGCACTGCGCAAAAAAGAAAAAGCACTGCAGTATGGAACAATTCGTATGTATGCAGAAGAAGGTGTGTTTTACCTAATCAGAGCCTGCGGAGAAAGCAGGTTGGCAACTGTGCTGAATAACACGGACCAGAAAAAAACGATTGCCCTGCAGGATGATTTTGAACCGTTAATCAGTACAGAGAGTTGGGAAAATGGGGTTTTAGAGCCATTTAGCGGATGTATTTGCAGGCTGTTTTAACCGGGAAGTGAGGCAGGCACACACAGGTTTTAGGCCGTTTTTAGGCGAACAATGCATCTGCTGACTATGGTGACGGCATCAATGTTTATCTGGTCGGCAGTGCCGCGCTGAATGCAGTTATATGGGAGCTGGCAAAAATAGTTGTGACCGCCAAAGCTGTTACGCCGCTTGCAGACACGATTGCCGATGGGGCAATTTGTATATATTAGCTTAGGACAGAACGACTGACGGCAGAATAGAATAGTTTGCTGCTGCAAACATAAAAAATGGACCAGGTGGGGAAAATACCGCCTGGTCCATTTTGATATCTGCTGTTTTTATTTAAGAAAGATAGGCTTGTTCCAAATGCAGCATCATGCAGGTGTAGCGCTGCAGGCAGCGAGCGTTTCTTCCTGCATGGACATCCTGCACACAGGGGAATATAGCCTGTTCCCAAAGGGAACGGTAAGTCTGTGCGCGGCTGGGGGAAGCATCAATGGCTTCTGCAATCGTCGGTGCAAACGTGTAGTATTCCTGTACCAGAAGATGACCTCCCGGCTGATGCAGAAGCCAGCTGTCACGAAAGCGGCGCAGCGTCTGCAGTTCGTCACAGTTGTCCGGCTTGCGCAGGGAGTGACAGACAGCCGTGGTAATATAGCACCCGTGCTTGCGCCAACCAGTGTTAATTTTATCAAAGCCAACGGCATTCAGCGGTTCTTCAGGATACCTGCTGTTCCATATTTTCAGGAAAGATTCCAGCACAGGGGACGCCTCCGGTACCGGACTGTCATGCAGTACGGGCAGCAGATAGACCGTTATCATCATGCGGTAAGCAAAAAAAGCACCGCTGCGGCTGCTACGGACATGGCGTGTTACCAGCTCGTCCGCAATGCGGGACATTATGGCATGGGCAAAGGACTCACAGTCTTCCTCTGTACCGCCGTGCAGGGCATTCAGGGCAATGCCAAGGCGGCTGCTGTAGGCGGCAAAACAGGTGGGATAGTCTTTTTTGGTAAAAGCGGGTTCTTCCTTTTCAAACCGGAACAAAGAGGGCTCCAGTGCGGTGAGGGCATGCTGCAGCCGCATTCCTCCGTCTGGTTCCAGCGTTGTGGAAGCAAACAGGGACTTAAGGTCAATCGGCTTGGCACAATACATACAGACGATTTTTCCGGTTTCTTCCGGCACATGCAGTTCCAGCCCGCAGTAAGGGCAGTGTATGATTTGATAATTCATAAAGGAGCCTCCTTTCGGCGGGATTTTTTATAAAATGAAATAATTATAGTATAACAGAATTCCTATATGAAAACAAGCGGGATGCCGTACATAGAAAAGTACGGCCCCGCCTGTTTACAAAAAATTTACATTGCACACATAAAGGCGTATTTGATTTCCTTTATACTAATTTTATAATTTTTTGCGGTAAAGCAAAAAGCAGTCATCAAACAGAAGGGATTTTTGAGAAAGAGAGTGAGCCACTTGGTTAAAACAAATACTGCCGGTGATTTCTTTGAAATTACACCAAAAATTAGAGAACTGACACAGCTAAGTGTACAGCATGATGCCCTTGACCCCTCCCTTTACATGAAGTACGATGTAAAACGCGGCCTGCGTGATATCAATGGGGAAGGCGTGCTCTGCGGACTGACTGACATCAGTGAGGTACGGGCAAAGAAGATTGTAAACGACAAAAAGGTTCCTATCCCCGGCGAATTATACTACCGCGGCATTTCCATCAATGACCTAACACGCGGCTTTCTTACGGAAAACCGCTTCGGTTTTGAAGAAACAGCATATCTTCTGCTGTTTGGTGAGCTGCCTTCAGCCGGTCAGCTGGAGGAATTTCGCGGATTGCTGAACAAATACCGCACACTTCCGACCAATTTTGTGCGGGATATTATTATGAAAGCGCCCAGCTGCGACATGATGAATACATTGGCACGCAGTGTGCTGACACTGTATGCCTATGACGAGCGCGCCAATGACACCAGTGTGGAAAATACGCTGCGTCAGTGTATTGAGATGATTGCGCTGTTCCCGCAGCTGGCGGTTTACGGCTATCAGGCGTATGCCCATAATGCGGACTCCAGTCAGCCGTTTTTCATTCATACCCCGCGTGATAACCTTTCCACGGCGGAAAATATTCTGTATATGCTACGTATCGACAACAAATACAGTGAGCTGGAGGCACGTATTCTGGACCTCGCTTTGGTGCTGCACGCTGAGCACGGCGGCGGCAACAACTCTACCTTTACAACACACGTTGTCGCCTCTTCCGGTACAGATTCTTACTCTGTCATTGCGGCGGCGCTCAGTTCCCTGAAAGGCCCGAAACACGGCGGTGCCAATATCAAGGTCGTGCAGATGTTTTCAGACATGATGGAAAAAGTGCATGACTGGAACGATGAGGAAGAGGTCGGCTGTTATCTGCGGAAGCTGCTGCACGGCGAAGCCTTTGACCACAAGGGACTAATATATGGCATGGGACACGCTGTATACAGCATCAGTGACCCGCGCGCCCTCATTTTCCAGAAATTCGTTGAAAAACTGTCCGAGGAAAAGGGCAGGCAGAAAGAGTACGACCTGTATGCTATGGTGGCGCAGCTGGCACCCAAAATTATCGGACAGGAACGGAAAACATACAAAGGCGTCAGCGCAAATATCGATTTTTATTCCGGCTTCGTTTATTATATGCTGGGCCTGCCTATCGAGCTGTTTACGCCAGTCTTTGCCATGGCGCGTATCGCGGGCTGGAGTGCACATTTGCTGGAGGAACGCATTAACGGCGGCAAAATTATCCGTCCGGCCTACAAATCGGTTGCACAGCACCGGCCGTATGTGCCGTTTTCGCAGCGGCAGTAATCGTTGCCTTGTACGAAATCAAAAAGGTGACTTGACAGCTTGCGAGAAAACTCGTATACTGTTCTAAACCCGCTCTGCAGGCGGCGCCGTTTTGTGCTGCCCAAAAGACTGGATTCCTTTATTCCCATCAAAAAGATAAGACCGCGGTACGGCAGTACCGTTTGTAAAGGAAAGGCTCATCCGAAGAGCAGGTTTCTTCGGGTGAGTTTTTTTTCTGCGCAGAAAAAGCCGTCCGCGGGAAAGGAGAAACAATGACTGTTGCTGAAAAATTAGAGGCGCTGCGTCAGCAGATGACACAGCATGGGGCAGATGCGGTAATTTTGCCGACCAGCGACCCGCACATGAGTGAATACATTCCGGCACACTGGGAGTCTCGGCGGTGGTTTTCCGGTTTTACCGGAGATGCCGGCACACTGGTTGTTACGAAAAAGGAGAGCTGTTTGTGGACAGACGGCCGCTTCTTTATTCAGGCGGACCAACAGCTGAAGGGCACACCGATTCGGCTGATGCGTATGCGTGAACCCGGTGTTCCTACTGTTGGCGCCTATCTTGCAAAGGCAATTCCCGGGGGAAAAGTGGCGGTGGACGGCCGCATTTTTTCGGAGCTGGAAGCTGAAAATGTACAGAAGGAACTGGATACCACCGGTGCTAAACTCATCAGTTTGGACCTCGTAGCGGACGTGTGGAAAGAGGACCGTCCGGCGCTGCCGGAAACACCGGTTTACTTGCTGGAGGACCGCTATTCGGGCTGCACCTGTGCGGACAAGCTGGCACAGGTTCGTGCAGAGCTTAAAAAGGCCGGAGCAGATGCACAGCTGTATAGCCTGCTGGACGATGTTGCGTGGGCAACCAATCTACGTGCCGCAGATGTTGACTATAATCCTTTTGCCATTGCATTCCTACTGGTCACGACAGAAAAAGCATACCTGTATCTTGACAAAAAGCGGATTCAGGCATCAGCCGCGGATTATCTTGCAAAATCCGGCGTAGAGGTACGTCCCTACAACAAGCTGGAAGAGGACCTGCGTGCTGGTGCTGCTGCCGGAACCGTGCTGGTCAGCCGGGCAAACACCAGTTTTGATATTTGCACCTGCTTAGCAGAAAACAAGGACCGGAAGTTAGTGGCCGGCGGGGACATCATTACCAACCTGAAGGCAGTGAAAAACAAGACAGAATGTGCCAATATGCGCATTTGCCATGTTTACGACGGTGTTGCACTGGTACGCTTCAAAATGGAACTGGAGCGCCGCATGGCAGCGGGGGAGCCACTGACCGAATGGGATGCTGCGGAAATTGCCCACAAGTACCGTGCACAGCAGCCGGACAACCGCGGCGAAAGCTTTGAAACCATTGCGGCCTACGGCCCGAATGCAGCGATGATGCACTATGGCCCCACAAAAGAGCAGCACTCTGACCTACAGCCGAAGAGCTTTCTGCTGGTGGATTCCGGCGGACAGTACCTGACCGGCACGACGGACGTGACGCGTACATTCGCCATGGGCCCGCTGACACAGGAAGAAAAAGAATGCTTTACATGGGTGCTGAAGTGCCATATCGATTTGGCAGACGCCAAATTCCCGCAGGGCACTACCGGTCATGAGCTGGACGCTCTTTCCCGTGTGCAGGTGTGGAAGCACGGGCTGGATTATCGCTGCGGCACCGGCCACGGCGTGGGATACATGGGTGCTGTACATGAAGGCCCGCACAGCTTCCGGTCCGCGATTCCGCTGGTTCCCGGCATGACTATCACCGATGAACCGGGTATCTATATGGAAGGCAAGTTCGGCATTCGTACGGAAAATACGCTGGAAGTTGTTATGGACGAAAAAACGGAATACGGTCAGTTTTACGCGTTCCACCCGCTGACCATGTTCCCCATAGACCATACGGCTATTCTGCCGGAGCTGCTTTCCAGTGATGAAATTGCTTATCTCGACCGCTACCATGCCACTGTTTACCAAACACTGGCACCGCATCTGACAGCGGAGGAACAGGCATGGCTGAAGAACGCCTGCCGTCCGCTTTGCCAAAAATAAAACCGCAGGAAAGCTTGTATGCCCAGAAAGCGGAACACAGATGACTGGCTCCCTTTCACCGCAGTCTGTTTCATGCAGGCAGGCTGCAAAAATACAGGAGGAAATATGGTAAGACATCTAATCGACCCGTTAGACCTGTCCGTTTCTGAAATTGATGATTTGCTGAACCTTGCAGATGACATTTCTGCGCATCCCCAGAAGTACGCACATGCCTGCGACGGAAAAAAGCTGGCAACTTTGTTCTATGAACCAAGTACCCGCACCCGCCTCAGCTTTGAAACCGCCATGCTGAACATGGGCGGCAGCGTTATGGGCTTTCATTCTGCTTCAACCTCCTCCGCAACCAAAGGGGAAAGTGTAGCAGACACCATTCGAGTAGTTTCCTGCTTCGCGGATATCTGTGCTATGCGTCACCCCAAAGAGGGTGCACCCCGCCGAGCCGCACACTTTTCCAAAATTCCGGTTATCAATGCCGGTGACGGTGGTCACCAGCACCCCACACAGACACTGACGGACCTGATGACCATTCGCTGCAAAAAAAGCCGCTTGCATGACTTAACCATCGGTTTGTGCGGTGACCTGAAGTTTGGCCGTACGGTACATTCCCTGATAAAGTCATTGGCACGCTATTCTGGCATTCGGTTTATCCTCATTTCACCGGAAGAGCTGCGGGTACCCGGCTATATTATTGACGAAGTCCTGCGGCCGCAGAATATTCCATTCCAAGAGGTCAGAAGTCTGGATGAGGTCCTGCCAAAGCTGGATATCCTGTATATGACCCGAGTCCAGAAGGAACGCTTCTTTAACGAAGAGGACTATGTCCGTCTGAAGGACAGCTATGTGCTAACGGCGGAAAAAATGAAAGCAGCCAAACCGGATATGTACGTTCTGCACCCGCTGCCGCGTGTCAATGAAATCTCACTGGACGTAGATGACGACCCGCGTGCCGCCTACTTTGACCAGGTCCAGAACGGTGTTTATGTGCGCCAGGCTTTGATTTTAAGACTGCTGGGGGTGAAGCTGCCATGCTGAATATTGATTCTTTACAGACAGGCATTGTCATAGACCATATCGAGGCCGGCACCAGTATGCGTATTTACGACCTGCTGCAGCTGGAAAAGCTGGACTGCTGTGTTGCTGTCATTAAAAATGCGCGCAGCAGCAAGTACGGCCGCAAAGATATTATTAAAATAGAGGGCAACGTAGATGTCGATTTGGACGTCCTGGGCTTTTTGGATCCAAACGTAACCGTTAACTATATTGAAAACGGACATATTGCGAAGAAAAAAACGCCGACACTGCCCAAGTATATTAAGAATGTTATCAAATGTAAAAATCCCCGCTGTATTACAACCATAGAAGAAGGCATTGACCAGGTTTTTCAGCTGTGTGACGAAAAAACACGCCGCTACCGCTGCATTTACTGCGAACAGGAATACAAGCGTCCTGTGGATTGATTAGAAAGAATGCAACAAAAGAGGAAAGGCAGACCACTAAAGCGGTGGCTTGCCTTTCCTCTTTTTCTATAATAAAGCGGCCGTGAATTATTTGCGAATCTTTTCTTTGCACTGGCCGGAACGGTAAGCTGCCAGGAGGTCTTCCAATTCCGCTATTTGCTGACGCAGTTCGGCGCCGGTGTCTGTGTCACCGACGGTCACGCGCTTTTTAACCGCTTCTACAATCTGTACCTTGGGGCTTTGCTCTTCCATTCGTTTGCCAGGAGCCAGCGGCATGTGCTGCGCCAGTGCTAGATAGTGTGAGTTGTAAACCAACGTATAGCCGCCGATGCCGGTCTGATTTTGGTAGGCTTTGCTGATGCCGCCGTCTATCATAAAGAGTTTTCCGCCAGCCTTAATGGGGGACTCTCCCTCTTTCAGACGAACGGGCACATGGCCGTTGATAATATGGCTGGTGGCGGGGTCCAGTCCGAACTCTTCCAGAATATTTTCACAGACTTTTTGGTCATCCAGATGGGTATAATAAGGATTCATGACCTCCACGCGTGTTTTCGGGTCGTCCAGAAAATACCGTTCAAACATGGACAGCTTGCTCTTTCCGAACAGAGGAGAAAGCGGACCGCACCACAGGTACCATGCGAAATCGGCGGCGTTTTGTTGGACGTGGCTGCCATGCGGCGAGAAGAACATCTGCCGCACAGTCGTATCTATGTAGTCAAAATAGGACTTGCCGCTGTATGTTTTGCCGTTAATGGAAACAGTGGCAAAGGAACCGTCCTTTTTCAGTGGAATGCAGCCATGATACAGCAGGTTTGAGTTACAGGACAGATACATGCTGCCGTTGGAGAACAGGAAGCGAATATGCCGCTGCAAGCGTTCCGAATGACTGAAAGAAGAAACCAGTGCGTGCATAAGCTCCTGCTCTTCCGCTGTCAGTTTCAGCGGGGATTTGGGGTTTACAGTGGGGAAGAGGGTGTCCCGCAGCGGATAGGTAGTACCATCTACCCGAGTGGTATTTGCGGTGAAGTCAATGCGTTCCAGCAGCAGACGGTTTTCCATATGGTATTCGGGGTGCCGGTGAATCAGCTGCTCTTCCAGCTTCAGCTGGATAATCGTGATGGCTTTGTGCATTTTTGCCGCCAGCGGCAGGTCAACGGGGTCATATTCGTTTGCATCCAGTGTGTGGGGAGAGAAGCAGGAGCAGGGGTCATCGGCATAAATGCGGGCTGCAAAATCGGACAGCGGGCGCAGGTTAATACCATAGCCGTCTTCCAGCACATCAAAGTTGTTGTAGCTAATGCCGAGGCGCACCACGTTGGCAACCAATGCCGGACTTCCGCAGGCGGCACCCATCCAGGACATATCGTGGTTGCCCCACTGAATGTCGATGTCTCGCTGCTCCATTAAGGCATCCATAATCACGTCCGCGTGTGGGCCGCGGTCGAACACGTCGCCGATAATATGTAGGCGGTCTACTAAAATGCTTTGAATCAGGTAGCACAGCGCAATAATGAAATCGTCCCCCATGCCGGTTTCCACAATCGTAAAAATGATTTCATGGGTATAATGCTGTTTGTTGCTGCCGCTTGCGTGCATCAATTCGTCTATGATGTAGGCAAAGTTTTCCGGCATTTTTTTACGGACTTTGCTGCGGGTGTACTTGCTTCCGGCATCTTTGCACAGCTCTACTAGGCGGTAAATAGTAATGCGTGACCAGTCGTCATAATTTTCTTTTTGGCGGTGTGCTTTTTCCAGTCCGGATTCCGGGTAATAGATGAGTGCAGCAAGCTCGTCCTGCTCATCGGTGCCAAGGCTCTGTTCAAATAAGTCGTTGATTTTCCGGCGGACAACACCGCTGGCGCTGCGCAGTTGGTATAGGAACGCACCGCTTTCCCCGTGCAGGTCACTGAAAAAGTATTCGGTTCCCTTTGGTAGGGTGAGAATGGCCTTTAGGTTAATAATCTCAGCGGCGGTGGCCTGTGCAGTTGGGTAGGTTCGGCTCATTAGCTTTAGGAAGCGTTCATCCTTCATGGTTACAAATCCTCTCCTTTTTTGGTGGCCTAATGCCGCCATGTCGAATGATTTTGTGACTGAAAAAAAGAAACAAATAAAATTTGCAAGCACTTTTTATAGATATTATACAATCTATTCATTATTGTAACCGCAAAGCACTAAAAAATCAATCTTAATCTGAATCTAATCCGCATTTAACATGGATTTTACACAGGATAAATAAAATGAAAATCGAACGCAGAGGGCAGAATAAAAGGAAACAAACAGAAAAGAGGGCCTTGGTTATGAAAAAAAAAGTAGGTTCTGTTTTAACAGGAGCCATGTGTATGGCGGTTTTCTTTGCGGGGTGTCAGTCGGCCGCGCCGTATTCCGGAACAGGCAGCGGTACAGGTGCTGTTTCCGGTACAGTGATTGGCTCCGGCTCCTCCGCACTGCTGCCGCTGGCGCAGAATGCGGCAAAAGCTTTTAAAGCCAAGAATCCGAATGTTTCGGTTACACTGAATGCCGGCGGTTCCGGCACAGGCCTAAAGCAGGTTGCCGACGGTTCGGTTGATATCGGCAATTCGGACGTTGCCGCCGCGGCCAAGCTTTCATCTGATAGAGCATCTGTACTGGTTGACCACAAAGTTTGTGTTGTTTCCATGGCAACGATTGTCAACAAGGACGTGGGGGACAAGGTTAAAAACCTGACCAAAGAGCAGTTAATTGATATTTTCACGGCAAAGACAAAGAACTGGAAAGAAGTTGGCGGGCCGGATGAACCGATTGTTCTGATGACGCGTCCAAAGACCTCCGGAACCCGCGCACTGTTTGCAAAATATGCGCTGGGGGGTAAGGAAGAGGCCTCAAATGCAGCCCTCGAAACTGACAACTCCGGAATTTTGCTGAAAAGCATTGAAGAGAATAAAGGCGCCGTCGGTTATGTTGCGCTCAGCTATCTGGTGGGCAACAACAAGGACCGTGTTTCCACCATTTCGATTGACGGGACGGCACCGACACTAGAAAATACCTACAACGGAAAATACCCAGTTTGGGGCTACGAGCATATGTACACAAAGGGTGAAGCCAAAGGCGCCGTAAAAGCATATCTCAATTATATTGTATCCAGTGAATACAGCGGCAAAATGGAGGAACTTGGCTATGGCGTAACTTCCAAAATACAATCGTCTGTTACCAACAGCCGCAACGCGGAAGAAAACAAATCCAGCAAGTAAAGAAACCCAGCGGAAAAAGGCGGACGTGCGCTGCCTTTTTTCATTGCAGAGAAAAGAGGAATGCAGAGCAAATGAAGGGAAAGCATAAGGTCAGGAAGGACAACGCCGGCCGTATTGTGGTGACCGCCTTCGGCATTTTTATGATTGCCATTACGTTCGCCATTGGAATTTTCCTTGCGTACAAAGGGCTGGGTACGTTTACAAAGTATGGACACAGTGTGGGGGAATTCCTGTTTTCTTCCCACTGGGACCCGGCGGATGATTTTACGGGCGGCGGCTCGGTCGGTGCGGCGGTTTTCATTGTCGGCTCACTGCTGACCTGCGGCTTGGCTTTGCTCATTGCGCTGCCGGGCAGCATCGCTTCCGCGGTGTTTATGACTGAAATTTCCCCGCGCTTTGGGGAACGTGTCTTTCAGCCCGCGGCGGAAATCTTTGTTGGAATCCCGTCCGTTGTGTACGGCTGGGTTGGCATGAGTGTGCTGGTGCCGTTTATCCGTCGTGTGTTTCACCTGCAGATGGGATACGGTGTACTCACGGCGGCAATCGTATTGGCAATTATGATATATCCGTCTATTACGACCGTTTCGGCGGATGCCATTCGCGGTGTTTCGCGCAGCTGCCGGGAGGCTTCCTATGGCTTGGGGGCCACCCGTTGGCAGACCATTTATAAAACGGTGCTGCCATCGGCTAAGTCCGGAATTTTTACGGGCATTATATTGGGGCTGGCACGCGCCTTTGGCGAAGCGCTGGCGGTGGCCATGGTCATTGGTCAGCGCAAAGCTTTTCCGGTCAATATCTTTTCACCGACGACCAACCTGACTGCGGCCATTGCCGCGGATATGGGCGGCGCGGCGGAAGGCGGCGAGTATAACACAGCATTGTGGACCATGGCACTGCTGCTGCTGCTGATTTCCCTCCTGTTCATTTTTCTGGTACATCTTATTTTGGGAAAGGCGGAAAAGGGAAAATGAAAAATAAAGAACAAGCACAGGCAGCAAGCCGACGCAGCCGCACAGCGGACCGCTTCATGACCGGTGTGTTTTACGCAGTGGCGGGCTTTTTCCTACTGTTGCTGCTCGCTTTTGTGGCGTACATTTTGATTAATGGCTTTCGGGATGCAACACCGCAGATGCTTTCCTTTACAGAGGACGGCGTGGGCAACCAACTGTTTAATACGCTTTATCTCGTCTTTTTAGCACTGCTTATCAGTGTCCCAATTGGCATTTTGGCGGGTATTTATTTGGCTGAGTACGCGAAGGACGGCCCACTAACACATTTTGTCCGCATTTGTGTGGAAGCGCTTTCTTCACTGCCCTCAATTGTCATCGGCCTGTTCGGCTATCTGGTATTCATTTTAATGACGCATTCCCAGTGGAACCTGTTTGCCGGTGCGCTGGCTGTTTCCCTTTTGTGTCTGCCGCTGATTACCACAACAACAGCAGACGCTTTTCGTGCACTGCCACAGGAGTATAAAGAGGGAAGCCTGGCGCTGGGCGCAACACACTGGCAGTCCATTACCAAAATGCTGCTGCCGGCCTGTGTCCCGCGCATTATGACCGGCGTCATTTTGGCCGCCGGCCGCGGATTTGGGGAAGCGGCAGCGTTGCTGTACACGGCGGGTATGAGTACCGACATCAACTGGAGCAACTGGAATTTGGCCTCGCCAACCTGTGCGCTCAACCCATTCCGCCCCGGTGAAACGCTGGCTTTGCAGGTATGGGCTTCCCGAACGGAATCGATTGCCGCCAATGCGACGCAGATTGCCAACTTCAGTTCCGCCATTCTTATCCTGTTGGTGCTGCTTTTCAGCCTGCTGGCACGTCTGCTTAACCGCCATTTGGACCGGAAAGCAACCGGTACCGAGTCATGAACCGAAAAATAGGGAGGTTGCGTATGAATAACGGAGAAATGACATGGAGCAGCAGTATCCGCACAGCGGCCGCTCCGCAGACAACGCAGCAGGAAAAAACTGCTGCACAGCTGGCAGATGGGGAAGAGGACAAAACGGTTTATGGGGAACTTTCCGGTATCGACCACGTCAAAGTCGGCATTGAAAATCTTAACCTGTACTATGAAAGTGCACAGGATTCCCTGCACGCGCTGAAAAATCTAACTATGCGGATTGCATCAAACCGCATTACGGCTTTTATCGGGCCTTCTGGATGCGGCAAGTCCACTTGCCTGAAAACGCTGAACCGTATGAATGATTTGGTCCCTGGCTGCCGCATTACCGGCTCCATTACAATAGACGGACAGGACATTTATGCACCGGATATGGATGTAACCCTGCTGCGCAAACGGGCAGGCATGGTCTTTCAAAAAGCCAACCCCTTTCCCATGAGCATTTATGATAATATTGCCTATGGACCACGCATTCACGGTACTAAGAACAAGGCAAAACTGGACGAGATTGTGGAAACCAGCCTAAAGGCAGCGGCCCTGTGGGACGAAGTAAAAGACCGGCTGAAAAAAAGCGCGCTGGGTATGTCCGGCGGGCAGCAACAGCGGCTGTGCATTGCACGGGCGCTGGCTGTGCAGCCAGAAATTCTATTGATGGATGAACCCACCAGTGCGCTGGACCCAATCTCTACACTGAAGATAGAGGACCTGATGGACGACCTGCGCAAAAAGTATACGGTCGTTATTGTGACACATAATATGCAGCAGGCGGCCCGCATTGCGGACAATACAGCATTTTTTCTGATGGGGCATTTGGTGGAATACACAAATACAACCGCTATGTTTAATAACCCCACAGACGCACGCACCGAGCGCTATATTACAGGCCGTTTCGGCTGACAAAGACCGGGCGGAGATTTGGACAGAATGCAGTCAGTATGCTATGATAAGGGAGGCAGTCAAGTTGCCCAGAAAACATTTTGACCAGGAGCTGGAACAGCTTACACAGAGAATTACCGAAATGGGAGATGCCATTCACGAACGGATTGTGTCTACTATCCGTGTGCTTCGTACCGGGGATACCGAACTTGCCCGGCAGATTGCAGGAAGTGACGGCAGCATTGACCATATGGAAAATGAAAACGAGAAGCTTTGCCTGAACCTAATTGTCAGTCAGCAGCCGATTGCCAGTGACCTGCGCACCATTGCCGGCAGTTTAAAAATCCTGACGGATATGGAGCGGGAAGCGGACCAGTGTGCGGACATCTGTGAAATGGTTGCTGCCGAGGGGTTGTCGGACAGCCAAAGCTTGCCGCTTAGCCATATCGTTGCCACACTGGAAAAAGTGGATAATATGTTTTCTGGAGCGATGGATGTTTTCCTAAGCCAAGATGTGGAGCGGGCCAGAGAAATTTGCCAAGCCGATGACGAAGTGGACGCTCTGTTTGGGAAAATTGTATTGGAAGTTTGCACGTCCATTGCGCAGAATTCGTCCCATGTCATGCGTGACGCGGATTTATTGTTCATTATTAAATATGTGGAACGCATGGGAGACCACGCAACCAATATCGCGGAATGGGTTATCTATATGGTAACAGGGGAACACAAAGATTTAAATAAAGGTGGGAAAATTATTCCCTGACGGGCTTTCCTGTAAGAGAAATGCCGGAAGAGGAGGAACAGGCAGTGGCACTGGTGTATATCGCAGATGATGAACGGAATATTCGAAAGCTGATTGCATTTGGCTTAAAAGACGCCGGCTTTGAAACCGGCGAATTTCCGGACGGAGAAACGCTGCTGCAGGGCATCCGTCTGCGGCGGCCGGATGCCGTCCTGCTGGACTGGATGATGCCGGGAATGGATGGTCTGCAGATATGTCGTGCTCTGCGGCAGAACGAGAAAACACACGCGATTCCCATTTTGATGCTGACCGCAAAAGGGGAGGAAATTGATAAAGTTCTGGGCCTGGAAATGGGCGCAGATGACTACATAACAAAACCGTTCGGCATAAAGGAATTGTGTGCCCGTGTGCGTGCGGTGCTGCGGCGTGCTTCTCGGCAGCCGAACGTGCCGGAGTCGGTCCTGAATGGGGCGGGCATTCATGTGGACGTTACCCGCCATACCGTACAAAAAGTTGGGCAGGAAGTGGAGCTGACCGCAAAAGAATTTGACCTTTTGTGTATGTTGATGCGTCACGCGGGCAAGGTTCTTACACGGGACACCCTGTTGGACAAAGTCTGGGGTGTGGCCTATTTTGGCGATACCCGCACTGTGGACGTTCATGTGCGTTACCTGCGTCAGAAAATAGAAGATAATCCGGACAATCCCACTCGAATCCTGACTGTGCGCGGTGTAGGCTACAAATTTTGTACACAGGAGGCGGCTGAGAACACTTGAAAAAGAAAATGGCGCTGCTGAATGTTCTGATTGTTGTGGTCAGCTTTGTGGCAGCTTTTTTGTTATGCGCTTTTCAGCTGCGCAGCCAGTATCAGCGGGAATTCAGCCGACGGCTGGACGCGGTTCTGTCCCTTTCTTCGTTGGAGTCCGAGCAGTTTGCAGAAAATCCGCAGAAGGAAGCACAGAGGCTTGGCAGTGCCCTGCAAAAAGCAGGGCAGCAGGTGCGTGTCAGCATTATTGAACGAAGCGGCCGTGTGATTGGGGACAGCGAATGTAAGGATATCCACGAAAACCACTTGCAGCGGCCGGAGGTACAGCAAGCCCTGCACAGCGGCCGCGGCTATGACCTGCGTCAGAGTGAAACCACACATGAAGGGTATTTGTATGCGGCACAGCGCGTGAATGCCCAGTATATTCTGCGTGCAGCGCTGCGCACAACCGAAATGGATACGGCCATGCGGAATTTGGCGGTCACAGCGGGTATTTGTTTGGCTGTCGGCATTTTCATTGCATGTGCGGCAACACTGCCGATGCTGTCCCACACGTTTCAGCCGCTTCAGGAACTGACCAGTGCGGCGGAGGAAATCAGCCGGGGAAATTACAGCAGCCGAATGTCTGTAAAGAATCCCAATGATGAGGTAGGCAGACTGGCACGCTCGTTTAATCGAATGAGCTGCAGTACCGAAAATGCCATACTAGAGCTGCGCCACAGCCAAAGCCGTCTGAAAAGTTTGCTGGAAGGCATGGACGACGGTGTACTTGCCATTGACGGGGAGGGACGCGTCCTGTTCTTTAATGAACGGCTTCGAAAGTTGCTTTCCTGTCCCAATCTGGCGGTCGGTTCGTCCCTTGACAGCAGCCTGCTGTTAAATCATGTTGGCAGAGTTATGCAGCAGGCACGAATAAGCGGCGTACCCTATAAGGAACAAATTGCCGGTGTGACGGAGGGCCAGCAGTTTACCGTGTATGCGGCGGTGGCGGAAGAGGATAAATGTGTTTTGGCTGTTGTCAGTGACATCAGCCGCATGAAGCGCTTAGAGCAGATGCGCAGTGAATTTGTGGGCAATGTCACCCATGAGCTGAAAACACCGCTGACCTCTATCCGTGCCAGCATCGAGCTGCTGAAAAGCGAAAATCGTGATGCCGAAACCCGAGCCTATTTTTACGATGTGCTGGATATGGAAGCGGAACGTTTGCAGCACCTGATTGACGATATGCTGGCGCTTTCCCGTTTGGAAAATATGCGGGAGGACCCGGCGGCGCACCCTGTCAGTGTAGCGAAAGCGGTTGCTGCCAGCGTGAAGCGGCTGAAGCCCGCCGCACAGAAAAATGAGGTCACTGTCAGCTGTCAGGTGGACCCTGCGCTTTATGTCTGCTGTTCTCCCATGCGGCTGGAGCAGCTGTTTGGCAACCTGATTGAAAATGCGGTCAAGTATAACCGGCCCGGCGGCACCGTTACGGTGACGGGTGCAGTACAGCGGGAGGCCGCTGCTGTGCGGGTACAGGATACGGGAATAGGGATTGCGCCGCAGCATATTCCGCGTCTGTTTGAGCGGTTTTACCGGGTAGATACCAGCCGATCCCGTGAAATCGGCGGTACGGGATTGGGACTTTCTATCGTGAAGCACATCGCCGTTTTATACGGCGGTGATATCAGTGTGGAAAGCAAGGTCGGGGAAGGCTCCACCTTTACGGTACGTCTGCCGCTGGCCTGCCCGAAAGCAGAAAACAATAGCCTGCCGGATTAAAAAAGAAGGTCCTCGCTGTTTTGCGAAGACCTTCTTTTACGCTTTTTTAATAAATTCTGTTTTACAGACTGGACATTTAATGCAGATCTTTCCGCGTCCACGCGGAACACGTAGGGTGGCTTTGCACTTTGGGCAACGGTAGTAGCGATAGACCTTGCGGTCTGCCCAGCGTGCGCGCCCGGTTTGAAAAGAACGGAAAACTGGCTGCATGATAGAAAGGAATTTTTGATTTTCCGCCCAGCGCTTTTCATTTTTACGGGACAGCATACGGTACAGTGCGAACAGCAGGACCGCAGTCGACAGAACTGCAAAAATCAGGTAGGGCAAACCGTGAAGGAACAGACAGACAACATTGAGGATAAGGAACAGTACAAACAGCCCCAGCATCAGTTGGTCAGGACCATGGCGCCCGTACATGAACCTCTGCAGCCAATTCATATAATACCACCTTCTATAAAAATGAAAAAATTCGTCTTTGTTATCGATTGTACAACAGGGACGGCGCTATTTCAATGAGATATAAAGTAATTTTAAACATTCTTTACAACTTGTTCAAGAAAGCCGGACAGGAATTTATCTGCATCTGCGGGAATGACTTTATATTTCAATAAAGGAATTATATATCCCTTTCCCATGCGGTATAATGTAGGAAAAGAAAATTTATACAGCCGAGGTGTTCGTGTTTTGGAAACTGCAAAACTGTATTATGAAAATAGCTATCAGCGTACTTTTCGTGCAAAGGTGCTTTCCTGTGAAAAAACAAAGTCTGGCTGGCAGATTGTCTTGAACCGCACTGCTTTTTATCCGGAAGGCGGCGGACAGCCGGGCGACCAAGGTGTGTTGGACCGCGTAAATGTGCTGGATACACATATCAAGGACGGCTTGATTCTGCACCAAACAGACGCACCTCTTCCGGTTGGCAAGCAGGTGACCGGCGGCATTAACTGGCCACTGCGCCGTTCGCGTATGCAGGAACATACAGGTGAGCATATTCTTTCCGGTGTGCTGCACCGCTTTTTCGGTGTTACCAATGTCGGCTTTCACATGGGCAGTACCTGTGTGACGCTGGATTTGGACAAGCCGCTGGATGAAAGCCAGATTCTGCTGGGGGAGCGTCTTGCCAATGAGGCCGTTTACCAAGACCTGCCGGTGCAGATAAGTTACCCGGACGCGGAAACATTGAAAACGCTGGACTATCGCAGCAAAAAGGAACTGACCGGCCGTGTGCGCATTGTAACGATTCCCGGCTATGATGTCTGCGCTTGCTGCGGCACACACGTCGCGCACACCGGTGAAGTCGGTATGGTCAAGGTGCTGAATTGGATGCACTACAAGGGCGGTGTACGCATCTTTATGCTGTGCGGCAGCCGCGCGCTGAAAGATTACAGCGGCCGCCTTGCTGACATCAGTGCGGTTTCCAATCTGCTTTCCGCAAAACCGGAGAAGGCGGCGGAAGCCGTACAGCATGTTCTCGAAGAAAAAGACACCCTGCAGCGCCGGCTGGATAGCGTACAGAACGAACTTTTCACTGTCAAGGCAAACGAAGCCACACCGGGTGAAAATGGCCTTCTGTGTTGTTTTGAAGATGGTTTGCGGCCGGATGATCTGCGCCATTATGCGTCACTGCTGGCGTCCAAGTGTCCGCGTGCAGCAGCTGTTTTCAGCGGAAAAGACGGCAGGTATCGTTTTGTTTTGGCCAGCGAAAAAGAGGACGTGCGTCCGCTGGGCAAAGAAATGAGTGCGGCGCTGAACGGCCGCGGCGGCGGCAAACCAAATTTCATACAGGGACAGGTACAGGCTTCCTGCACCAAAATTGAAAACTGGTTTGCACAAAAATAATCAATCAATTTTTGTCCTTTGGAAGGCAGCAAAGACTGGACAGAAAAAAGGCCTTGCAGAGAATACTCTGGCAAGACCTTTTTGTTTCAAAAATTTCTGCTTTTTATGACAAGGGACCGGAATAATTAGATGTCTTCCGGGTCGACAACTGTCTTATCTTCTGTCTTTGCGTAGGTCAGTTTATCAACAATGTCACGGGTATCGCGGGCAATCATCAGTTCCTCGTTGGTATTGATGACATACACTGGTACCAGAGAATCAAATGCGCTGATTTTGCCTTCTTTGCCAAGCTTTGTTGCATCGTTTGCCACACCGTCAATCTTAACACCCATGTAGTGCAGATAACGGCAGACGTTGTAACGCATGACAGGCTGGTTTTCACCGATGCCTGCTTCAAAGGTAATGACATCTACGCCGTTCATAGCAGCAGCGTATGCGCCGATGAACTTTGCAATCTGATAGTTCAGAATCTGATGAGTCAGGATTGAACGGTGTTCGCCGCGGATTTCTGCATTGGTGACATCACGGTCATCCGCATAGCCGGAAACACCCAGCATACCGGATTTGCGGTTCAGGATGTTGTCCATCTGGTCCGGTGTCAGGTTTTCTTCTTTCATAATATATGTAACAACGGAGGGGTCCAGGGAGCCGGAACGTGTGCCCATCATGAAGCCGTCCAGAGGCGTCAGGCCCATGCTGGTATCTACTACTTTGCCGCCCTCAATAGCTGTAATGGAGGAGCCGTTGCCAATGTGGCAGCTGATAATCTTCAGGTCTTCAATTGGTTCATGCATCAGGTGGGCAACATGCATGGAAACATAACGGTGGCTGGTGCCGTGGAAGCCGTAGCGACGGATTTTGTACTTTTCGTAGTATTCCCACGGAATCGGATAGATAAAGGCCTTTGCGGGCATGGTAGAATGGAAGCTGGTATCAAATACAACAACTTCCGGCATGTCTTTGCCAAAAACTTCCTGGCAGGCATTGATGCCGTCCAGTTCGGGGCGGTTGTGCAGTGGTGCCAGCGGAATAAGGCTTTCAATGCCTTTCTTCACTTCATCAGTGACAAGAACAGAGGACTTAAACAAATCGCCGCCCTGCACAATGCGGTGGCCAATCGCGGAAACCTCACTCAGGTCTTTGATGACGCCATAAGTTTTGTCCACCAGAACTTTTGTGACCATCTCAAAAGCGGCCTTATGATTGGGAATGGAAACATCCTCACCCATTTTGCGGCCGTCAGCAGTGGTCACACCAAAGTGACCATTTTCCTGACCGATGCGCTCACAGTTGCCTTTGCACATCATTTTTTCCGTATCCATATCAATCAGCTGATATTTCAAAGAAGAACTGCCCGCATTGATGACAAGAACTTTCATTTTTGGAACCTCCATTATTCATTTATTCATTTTCTATGTCATTCAGCTTGGAAAGAGCCTAAATACGGTATTATAATAATACAAAAAGCATAGAAATTCAAGTCCGGTAATTGTTAAAAAGGGAGAAAGGAACCCATGCAGCTGGCAATCATTATTGCAGAATATGACCCATTCCACCGCGGCCATATGGCGCTGGTGCGTGCGGTGCGTGCGGCGGGTGCCACCCATGTGGCGGCCATTATGAGCGGCAGCTTTTTGCAGCGGGGCGCGGCGGCCTGCTTTTCCAAGTGGGCGCGAACCCGACAGGCCCTTGCGGGCGGCGTGGATTTGGTCGCCGAGCTGCCGGTTCCATGGGCTGTTTCCGGTGCGGAAACTTTTGCGCGGGGCGGGGTGGCACTGGCGGATGCGCTGGGCGCGGATATGCTGGCCTTTGGAAGTGAATGCGGCAGTGCAGACCAGTTGCAGCGTGCCGCGGAAGTGCTGCTGTGCCCGGAATTCGGTTCCCGGCTGCGGCGGCTGATGAAAGACGGCACGCCGTTTGCCGTGGCCCGGGAAGCAGCCGTGACTGCGCTGGCAGGGGCGGATACGGCTGCACTGCTGCGTACGCCCAACAACATTTTGGGAATTGAGTATTGTAAGGCAATGAAAATACAGCAAAGCCGTATGCAGCCATTTACCATCTGCCGGCAGGGAGCAGAACACGGCAGTATGTCCGAAAGCAGCATTCCTTCTGCCAGCCGTATCCGAACATTGGTGCAGAGCCATGGAAACTGGGCCGATGCACTGCCGGAAGGAAGCGCCGCCGTTGTGCGGCGGGAACTGCAGGCGGGCAGGGCACCAGCCTCTCTTGACCGGCTGGAGCGTGCAGTCCTGTATCGTCTGCGCACTATGTCACGCGCGGAATATGCCAGCTTGCCCGACCTTTCCGAGGGGCTGGAAAACCGGATCTTCAAGGCGGCACAAAGGGCGTGTTCGCTGGAAGAATTGTTTCGCCTCACAAAAACCCGGCGCTACAGTCTGGCACGGCTGCATCGGGTGGTGCTTTCTGCTTTTCTTGGCTTGCGTGCGGCAGACAGTACCGATTATCCGCCCTATCTGCACATCTTGGGCTTCGGTCCCGGCGGCCGGCAGGTCCTTGCCTGTGCCGCGGGGAAGGGTGCACTGCCTCTGCTGACACATACTTCCGACAAACAAAGACTTGACAGCACGGGGCAAAACGTGCTTTCATTAGAACGCAGAGCAACAAATATCTGGGCACTGTGCTGCCCAAGACCATGTCCGGCAGGGCTGGATGAAACTGCTGGAATACTGGTACTTGAAAAAGGTGAGTGTTGTACATGAGTATCGATGTCAAGGAAGTGGAGTACAGTAACTACGGCCGATGCCTGCGCATCAGCAACCACTTTATTGATGTACTGGTTACCATTGACTTTGGCCCGCGCATTGCCCGTATCGGCTTTTTGGACGGTCCCAACCTGCTTTACTGGGATGAGGAGAGAAGCCACGTCTTTGCCAATGAAAAGCTAAAAGCCTATTATGGACCGAAA
Source organism: Caproicibacterium lactatifermentans (assembly GCF_013315815.1). Taxonomy (NCBI): domain Bacteria; kingdom Bacillati; phylum Bacillota; class Clostridia; order Eubacteriales; family Oscillospiraceae; genus Caproicibacterium; species Caproicibacterium lactatifermentans. Next base: position 1,383,366 of record NZ_CP046051.1, on the reverse strand, counting down.
GCGGCATTTTATGAATATGGCGGTCACCGTATCTGCCCTGCGCCGGACCGAATGCCGCAAAGCTATTACCCGGACAACGAACCGGTTGTTTACGGCCTGCTGAACGGCGGTGTCAGCTTTACACCGCCGCAGCAGAAAAAAAATGACCTGCAGCTGTCCTTTGACGTTATGATGGGGGCAGATGCCTCTGACCTAATGATTGTCAATAAGCTGCGGAACTGTTCCCATGAAAAGAAGCGTTTGTCTTTATGCGGCAGCACCATGCTGGCGCCGGGCGGTATAGTGGTTATTCCGCAGAACGTTGGCAGTGAGGAAAAACACATGCCGAACCGGAACTTCAGCCTATGGCCTTTTTCCAGTTTCCGGGATGAGCGGCTGTCACTGGGGGATAAGTATATTTTGGTACGGCAGTCCCTGTATGGAAAGAATTTAAAATTCGGTGTGAATGACCTGCAGGGCTGGGTTGGATACTCCAATCACGGCTGTACGCTGGTTAAGCGCTTTGTTCATGCGGTGGGGCAGCCGTATCCAGACTTTGGTTCTTCGCTGGAAACGTATATCTGCGACGACTACGCGGACCTGCGCACGCTTTCGCCTCTCTACACAGTAGAGCCGGGGGAGGGCATTCGTCATGTGGAAAATATCGCATTGTTTCATTCGCCGGACCTGCAGATGAATCTGCCGGAAGCAACGGTAGATGACTTTGTGTGTCATTTGGGTATCTAGGTGTTTCCCGGCGGCAAAGTACAGCGGACGCACGTTTGCGGGCCTATTCGGTGGAATCGACGTCATTGCTTTCGGGTATGAAGAACCTCCTATATCCAGACGAAAATCTATTTGAAACGGCCGATTGATAGGCAAAACAGCACTTCGATATTTTATCGAAGTGCTGTTCTTTATCTAATCACATCAATTTAGTTTTTCAGGCTCTGCATGGGTGCGGGCAGACGGCCGCCGCGGTCGATAAATTTCTTTGGAGACCAGCGGTTGACTTCCATAACTGGGCTGTGACCAAACAGGCCGCCAAAGTTGAGGTCGTCGCCGGCTTTTTTGCCGATGGCCGGAATCACACGCACAGCGGTCGTTTTGAGGTTGACCATGCCGATGGCGGCTTCATCCGCAATAATACCAGAAATCACTTCAGGAGGCGTATCGCCCGGGATGGCTATCATATCCAGTCCAACACTGCACACGGCCGTCATGGCTTCCAGTTTGTTGATTGTCAGACAGCCGCACTTTGCCGCGTCAATCATACCGGCATCTTCTGATACAGGGATAAAGGCACCGGACAGACCGCCAACATGGGAGCTTGCCATAATGCCGCCTTTCTTTACAGCGTCATTCAGCAAGGCAAGGCAGGCGGTCGTTCCACAGGCACCACAGCGCTCCAGTCCCATTTCCTCCAGAATATGCGCGACTGAATCACCCACGGCTGGCGTCGGTGCAAGGGATAGGTCCACAATGCCAAACGGCACACATAGGCGGCGGCTGGCTTCCTGTGCCACCAGCTGTCCCATACGGGTGATTTTAAAAGCGGTCTTTTTCACAATATCCGCCACTTCACTAAGGTCGCCGTCCGGGCACTTGTGCAGTGCAGCGCGCACGACACCGGGGCCGGATACGCCGACGTTAATGACGCAGTCCGGCTCGCCAATGCCATGCATGGCGCCTGCCATAAAGGGGTTGTCCTCGGGTGCGTTGCAGAAAACGACCAGCTTGGAGGGACCGATGCAGCCCTGGTCCACGGTTGCTTCTGAACATTTCAGGACGATTTGCCCCATTTTTTTAATGGCGTCCATATTCAGGCCGGCTTTGGTGGTGCCGACGTTGACACTGGAGCAGACACAGTCTGTTTCCGCCAGAGCCTGCGGAATGCTGTCAATTAAAGCATAGTCGCCGGGACCGAAGCCTTTCTGCACCAGTGCGGAGTAGCCGCCAATGAGGTTGACGCCGACCGCTTTGGCGGCACGGTCCAGTGTCTTGGCAAAGCGCACGGGATTCCGGTCCTGACAGGCACCGGCCACAATGGCAATCGGTGTGACGGAAATACGCTTATGAATAATGGGAATTCCGTAGTCCTTGCTGATTTCTTCGCCGGTCTGCACCAGCTTGCCGGCATAGCGGCAAATTTTGTCGTAAATTTTATCACACGCGCGGTCCGGGTCGCTGTCGATACAGTCTAGCAGCGAAATACCCATGGTGATGGTGCGTATGTCGAGGTTATCATTGTCAATCATCTGGATAGTTTCCAGGATATCATGGGTGTCGATCATAATTCTTTATACCGCCTCACTACTGTATTTGCAGGTATTCAAATCTTGTGCATGGCATCGAAAATATCTTCATGCATAACGTGAATGGTCAGGTTCTCTTTCTTGCCCATTGCACTGAAAGAGTCAATCAGCTGGCTGAAAGGAACTTTCAGGTCAGTAATGTCTACCAGCATAATCATAGCAAACAGGTCCTGCAGAACGGACTGGGTGACCTCCAGCACATTCACACTGTTTTCCGCACAGATGGCTGAAACCTTTGCGAGAATTCCCACCATGTCCTTGCCCAGTACAGTTATAACGGCACGCCGCATAGATTTTTCCCTCCACTTTCTCTTTCTGCGCTTTTTTGTACGCAGAAGCCGGTATAGATTGCGTTTTGTGATTGAAATGACTGAAAGAAACAATAAAAATGCATAAGTTTATTATGAACGTGAATCGGTAAATTGTCAATGCCCTGTCAAAGTGTTCAAAATATTCGGTGGCATCTATGGCAAAAAAGGAACCTTGAAGGTAGGATTTTCTTTTTGGTTATGCTACAATAAAAAGAGTTGTTTTTGTACAGAAAGGTTTCTGTTATGGGGCGGAGGCCGTTCTGCGTTTATGTTATACCAGAGAGGAGCATTTGGTTTATGCGGTATCGCTATACATCGGATTCCCACTGCCATACGGACTGCAGCTTTGACGGCCACGACTCGGCTATGATGCTGTGCGACAGTGCTGCACGGCAGGGCCTCTTTTCTTTGACAATAGCAGACCACTGCGAGTGTAATGAGTACTGGACCAAAGAATACGACCGAGTAGCGCTGCAGTCTTATTTCGAGGCGCGCCGGGCACAGGCTGCCTTCCGCGGCAGATTGCATGTACGTGCGGGCATAGAGCTGGGGCAGCCGCTGCAGGACGTAAAGGCTGCACAGCATGTGTTGAGCCAGTGCAATTATGATTTCATTTTGGCCAGCATTCACAACGTCACGGGACAGCCGGATTTTTATGATTTGGATTATTCCACCTGTGACATTTATGCCCTTCTGCACCGTTATTTTGCGGAAATGCTGGAAACAGTGAAGTGGGGACAGTTCGATTCACTGGCACATATGACTTATCCATGGCGCTATACCGGCGGCGAGCATAATGCCATGCACATCGATTATGCACCCTTTCGGGAGGAAATCGATGCCGTGCTGCGGGAACTGATTGTCCGCGGAAAAAGTTTGGAGGTCAACACCAGCGGCCTGCGCCAGCGTATTGGGCGCACCCTGCCGGACAGCCCGATTCTGAAGCGCTACCAAGAGCTTGGCGGTAAGCGGGTAACACTGGGCAGCGACGCCCATCGCTGGGCCGACGTGGCCAGCGGCATTGAAGATGGCCTGCGTATGCTGGAAAATCTAGGATTTACACATTTTGCCCTTTATACAGGTCGGCAGGCGGAGATGTACCCGATTTCCTGAATAAAAAAGCGGCGAAAAGCAAAAAATGCAGCTGCTTATGAGGAACCGGTGTGCTATAATGGAGCAAATAAAAGAGAAACTGCATTTTTCTGTTTCAGACTGGAATAGAAAAACAACCTGAGGAGTGAATGAAATCAATGGATAGACTGCTGACTTTGCTGAATGAGAATGCTCGCCTGACAACCCACCAGCTGGCGGTTATGCTGGACAAAACCGAAGAAGAAGTGAGCAACGCCATCACCCAGTACGAAAAGAGCGGCGTTATCCGCGGCTACAAAGCTGTTATCAACTGGGAAAAGGTGGATGGGAACAACGCCATTGCCATTATAGAACTGCGGGTTTCTCCCAAACGGGAGCGTGGTTTTGATGAAATTGCCGGCAAAATTATGAGCCTGCCGGAAGTGGACAGTGTTTACCTTGTTTCCGGCGGCTATGACCTCGGTGTCATTATGCACGGCGGCAGTATGCAGGAGATTGCCATGTTTGTCATGCGCCGGCTTTCCACGCTGGACAGTGTCCTTTCTACTACCACGCACTTCGTCCTGACACGCTATAAGGCGGACGGTATTGTCATGAATGCCGCCGAGGAAAAGGACGAGAGGAGGGACCTGTTCTGTGATTGACTACACAGAACGCCTGAACTCAAATATTCAGGCACTGAAGCCTTCCGGCATCCGTAAATTCTTTGATATTGCGAGCGAGATGGAAGACGTCATATCCCTTTCTATCGGCGAGCCGGATTTTGTTACGCCGTGGCATATTCGGCAGACGGGCATTCGCTCTTTGGAGGACGGTAAAACATTCTACAGTCCAAACCGCGGTTTTATGGAACTGCGGGAGGAAATCTGCCGGTGGTTTCAGCGGCACTACCATATTGCCTATGAACCAAAAACCGAATGCTTGGTCACTGTTGGGGGAAGCGAAGCAATCGACAACTGTATTCGTGCACTGATTCAGCCCGGAGACGAGGTGTTGATTCCGCAGCCCAGTTTTGTCTGCTATCAGCCTTTAACGGAAATGGCAGGCGGTGTGCCGGTTATTCTGGAAACGAAAGCGGAAAACGGTTTTCGTCTGACACCTAAGGAATTGAAGGCAGCCATTACGCCCCGCACTAAACTGCTGATTCTGCCTTACCCCAACAATCCGACCGGTGCTGTTATGCGCCGGGAAAACCTGAATGCCCTTGCCGACGTGCTGCGCGGGACGGATATTCTTGTCATGTCCGATGAAATTTACAGTGAGCTGACATACGGGGATACCCGCCACGTCACTTTTTCAGATATTCCGGATATGCGTGAGCGCACAATTGTTGTCAACGGCTTTTCCAAGGCATTTGCAATGACCGGATGGCGCCTGGGCTATGCACTCGGGCCGGCACCTATTATTCAGCAGATGACAAAGCTGCACCAGTATGCTATTATGAGCGCGCCGACCATGAGCCAGCTGGCGGCGGTCGAAGCTATGCGCAACGGGGACAATGACTGCGTTTATATGCGGGAACAGTACGATATGCGCCGCCGTTTGATTGTAGATGGGTTCAACAAGCTGGGTCTGTCCTGCTTCGAGCCGGAAGGGGCTTTTTATGTATTTCCATGTATTCGTTCGTCCGGCCTTTCCAGTGAGGATTTTTGTGAAAAATTGATTCATGAAGAACATGTGGCCGTTGTGCCGGGCAATGCGTTTGGGGACTGTGGCGAGGGCTTTGTTCGTGTGTCCTATTCCTATAGTATTAAACATATTACAGAGGCCCTGTCCCGCATCAGGCATTTTATGCAGAGCCATCACGCGAATACATTGTAAGGAGGATGCTTCATGCTGCAGGAACCGGCTTTTGCCAAGCTGAATCTTTCGCTGGATATTACCGGCCGGCGCGTGGACGGGTATCATCTTCTTTCCATGGTCAATGTCAGTATTTCCCTGCATGACACGCTTTCTTTTTCCCGCGGCGGAGAGGGACTGCAGGTCCTTTGCAAACCGGATTCCGCTTTGTCCGCCGTACCCGGTGCCCCTAATGTGCCGGAAGGAAAAGACAACCTGGTCTTTCGTGCGGCGGAGGTGTTTTTTCAGCTAAGCGGCATACAGGACCAAGATGTGTGCATTGCAGTTCAAAAACGGATTCCCAGTCAGGCGGGGCTTGGCGGCGGCAGTGCAGATGCAGCGGCGGCGCTGCGCGGTTTGTGCCGTCTGTATGGTTGTGCGATTCCGGCGCCGCGGCTGTGCCGTGCGGCAGAGTCCATTGGTGCAGACGTACCGTTTTGTGTACAGGGAGGTACGGCACGTGTGGAAGGCATTGGGGAACAGCTGACGGAGCTGCCGGCCCTGCCGCCCTGCTGGTTTGTGGTCTGTAAACCTGCTGCCGGTATCAGCACAGCTATGGCATACCGCCGTGCCGATGAAGATGGCCTGCCCCCGCAGCGTGGAACACCAAGAGTGGAAGCGGCTCTGCGCCGCGGCAGCCTGGCAGCAGTGGGGCAATCTTTGTGCAATGCCTTTCAGACACTGATTCCATTGCCGGAAACAGCGGATATTCGTGCGCGGCTGTTGCGGGCCGGTGCGCTGGGTGCCTGTATGACGGGTTCCGGCTCTGCCGTTTTCGGTTTGTTCTGTACAAAACCGACGGCACAGAAGGCGCTTGAAGAGGTGCAGCAGAAGTATCCCTGCGCATTCCTATGCATACCGCAGGATAAGCTGCAGTTTTAATTAAAACCCATCAGAAAGCTTATCTGCCGAGCCTTTGGCCCGGCAGATTTTTTATGCTATTTTCTAAGCAGGGCGCCGCCTGATTCCATCAGGACCTGCTTCGGCAGGTCCATTTTATGCGCAAAAGGGATATGCAAGGCAGAAAAAATTCAAATATTGACAGAATAAATGGTTCGGTTTTCTGTGCAAAAACAATATGCCGTGGAATGGATGGGAAAATCTGGGATGCAATCAGCGCCATCAGCACGCTGACAATCACGGCCATTATCTTCGGATGAGATTTTTGATTTGTTAGCTGGGAAAAACCAGACAGCAGAACAGATTCAAGAAGTGCGATTTTGAAAAATTCAAGGGTTATCAGAATAACCGCATAAACAACGTCCATTCCCTGAAAAACTTCTGAAAATCCGGACAGGCGAAGTGTCTCATAAGCTGGAACAACAAACGACTTTGCCATATTTCCCCATACAGCAGTATCTCTGATAATTACTGCAATCATAAACAAGCTTCCAGTCCAAAGCCCTTTGGTCAGTATTTTGGAAATCTCATTAGGTTTGCAGACATTGGGAGCAACCATCTGTAAAACGGCACTGCTAAGCGGAATAAAGGAAGTAATCCAAGCACTTTGCAGGATGCTTTTCGGCGCAGTTGTTAAAACTGGAAGTAAGTTGTGCCAGTTCACTTTGCTGCTGACTAATATTGTTGTTACAATGAAAGCAATAAAAGTTATCCATGAGAAAGCGGCACTGTACCGAACAATAACCCTTAAACCTTTCATGACTGCCCAGCCGCAAACAATCATAAAGGAAACAAGGATTACAACAGTGGGTGTTTCAGGCAGAATGCTCAGGCCTACAAAGTCACCTATATCGTGTAAATTAACAGATGACAGGAACAGAAAATAAAGCAGATAAAAAAGCGAAAGGATTTTTCCAACTTTGCGACCATAAAGAATAGAATTGATCTCAACCAAAGTTTTACCGGGAAAATGTTGCATAATGGCTATATTTATTCGCAGAGACAGGAAGGCAATTCCGCTTCCTAAAAGGAGTGCAAACCAAGTATCTCTGCCGGAAATGCCGAATGAGAAATTCATAACAATCGAAAATGATTGTATATAGCATATTATGGTATAAAATAGTTGTGAACTGCTGATTTTCGTCTTTTTCATAGCCGCCCCTGATTAGCCGTAAGTTTTAGAAATTTCACCAGAATCTTTCACCTTGACCTCAACGCTCACTTCAGGAATGCTGTTCCGGTATAAAGTGTCCCATTTATCTTTGATATTGTCCCAATCCTGCGGATATTTTTCCTCTACCAACTTTCCAACTCCATAAATATCTGTTCCGTACAGCTGCGTTTCATGAAAACAGTCTGAAATCTTTTTCTGAATGAGGTGACTGACATCCTGTTCCAGTTGTTTGGACAACTCGTCATAACTGATGCCATCCTGATTTTTAATTTCGCGAATGCCAAGTTTGACACTGATGGGAAAATGAACGGTTAAATGATGATTCGCCTGCAGCACAGGTTTTATAGCCGCCCGGCTGCCTAGTATTTCAAGGCAGACAGGCTGAGAATGGGATTGAATATTTACAACACCGTTTTTCACTTTATTCATTGCCCACAAATATCCCCGTGTTTTTTCTTCATCCAATGTGCCAACCAATTTATCCTTTTTGAATACGGCAGTACCGGAAACAACAAATCTTGGTTTGCCATTGCTTTTGGAAAGATGAATCATGGATGCAACAGGACAGGTGGTTTCGCTGGCGAGAGCTAAGGAGAAGTCCATCAAATCAGTACTGACGGATTCAGCATTTGCCTGCTGCATTTCTAAAAGCTGTTTAATGCCCACTGCAGGCATATCATAGTCTTCTGTCTGTGTGCTTAAAATTTCTTCTGCGGTAGAATCGGAAACCAGAATGTTGACATCCATCCTAGCTTCGGAGTCACGCAGAAAAAAATCCAGCTGATTTTTAACACCTTTTTGTGCATCTTCCTTTCCAAAAACAATGCACTGGTTATGTCCTATAAACAGTCTGCGATTGCTTTCGTGTGTAATATCCCGAACCATGTCAAAAATTCCGTTCCCAGTTTTTTGATATAAAATTATCTGTGACTCGGCACTTTTCTTTTTGTTATCTGACTTAGAAGTGCTGGCGCTTCCAGCCTGAACGGTCAGTTTGGTTTGTCCGTTTTCTGCATTGTCAAGTCCGGTGCCGATAACCTGAACCATGTCCGTAAGTTCTTTACTGCCCCAGCAGCCGGTACAAGAGCAAAGAATTAGCACAGCTGCAAGAAATACGCCAATATATTTTTTTCGTTTCATTTTATCTCCTGCCGTTATGATTTATGATGAAAAAAAGGTGGCTTGGATCCCTTTTGACGCGTCCGGTCTTTACGCGCAAACTCTGGTGGACGTTCAGTCATTGACCAGAGCGGTGCCCGAACGAACAAATCTTCCATATCATGCGAGTGTGCCGGTGCTATGCCGGCAAAATAGGGGACACCAAAAGATTCCAGTGATGCCAAATCAATCAGCATTCCCAATGTACCGAGCATAATTCCGTAGCCACCTAAGGCTGCACTCAAAAGAAGAAATATTAGCCGCAGCAAAGTAATGGAGTCCTGATTTTCCGGAGTAACGAATTCAGCCATTGCAGATATGGCAACGGTGACAACGACCGGAGCCCCTACCAAACCAGCCGAAATTGCGGCATCTCCCATAACCAGTGCACCAACAATGCTTACCGCTTGTCCGACAGGCCGAGGCAATCGAAGTCCTGCTTCACGGAGTACTTCAAATGCAAGCAGCAAAATAAGGCTTTCTACTACTGCAGGGAAAGGTGTGCCCTCTCTTGCAGCGGCAATGGTAAAAAGAAGTTTGGTAGGAATCATTTCTTGGTGGAATATGGTCGCTGCCACATAAAATGCCGGAGCAAAGACAGCAATCAAAAAAGATAAGAAACGCATCAGCCGGATGGCGCTGGCGTAAAGAGTTCGGCTGTAATAATCCTCTGCGGTTTGAAAACTTTCTGTAAACAGCATGGGAGCGGTTAGAACAAATGGTGTACCATCTACAATGATTGCGGCACGTCCCTCTAAAATTTTTCCCGCAATTACATCGGGCTTTTCGCTTTTTCCGATTGTTGGGAATAGACTGAATGGTGCATCCTCGATATATTGCTCGATATAGCCAGATTCGAGTATGGCATCTACTTTCAGTGTGTTCAGTCTGCGCTTTATTTCTTCTATTAGTTTTTCGTCGGCAACTCCTTTTAGATAAGCCACGCAGACCATCGTGTGTGTCTTTTCGCCTATTGTAAAGCTGTCCATTCGCAGCGCGGGACTGCGAATTTTTCTGCGAAGAAGAGAAGTATTAGTTCTGAAATTTTCTGTAAAGCCTTCTCTGGGACCTCTTGCTACAGATTCTGTCTGCGGTTCCGTTACACTGCGTTTATCCCAACCTTTGCTGCTTACGACCAGACCCTGACAGGTTCCATCTAGCAGCAGAACTGTATCGCCGCGCAGACAGCTGGTAACTAAGTCTTCCACATAGGAATTTGCCGTTACATCGCCGGAACAAAGAACGCGCCTTTGTATCTGATTCATCAAATCATGGGCATTGTTTGTGGGAGTCTCCTGTAATGATTCATCATAGAGCAGAAGAGGTTTCATGATGCTTTCAGTGATGATTTCATTGCTGACCAGACCGTCAATGAAAATCAAAGCAGCATTTACAACACGTTTGTTTCCAAATGTAAATTCGCGAACCTTAATATCATCGCTTTTTCCCAGAAGCTCCTTAAACCATTTTATATTTGTGCTTAATGACAGACTGAGCTTCTTTTTTTCCTTCTTCACAGGTTTTTCGTCAGTGTTATTTGAATTTTTGATAAGCTGCCAGTATCTGATTTTTTTCAAAATTGCTTGTATCATGATTTTGTCTACACCTTTATTTTTAAAGCGATTTTTATTATTGTTTCAACTTTAAGGTCAAAAATACAGTGCTGACATTTATTAAGTGTAAATAAAAAATGTCCCCGGTAAAAAACCGGGGACAAAACATTAAAATTTCACTCGAGAAGCACAGCAGTCAATCCAGAAAAAGCCGCTGCCCAATATTATTCCGTTTGCGGTGGACCGCTACGCTTTCCACAAGGCCAAAGCCAAAATACAGGCACATGACAGAGGAACCGCCGGAACTAAAGAACGGCAGGGTTACGCCCATGACCGGCAGCAGATTAAGACACATGCCAATGTTAAACAGTGTCTGCGAAAAGATTATGGCGAAAAAGCCGACACAAATGCTACTGCCCAGCAGGTCTTCTGCGCGGCGCGCGTTGCGCAGGCATACAAGCATTAAGGCAATCAGCAGGACCAAAATGCCGACGCAGCCGACAAAGCCCAGTTCTTCACCAGCAACGGAGAAAATAAAGTCACTCCACTGCAGCGGTACGGAACTGGAATTGACACGTGGAGAAACGAAAAGCCCGCGGCCGGTCAGCTGTCCGCTGGAAATGCTCAGCTTGCCGGCAAGCTGCTGAAAGCCGTACCCTTGCGGGTCCGCTTCCGGGTGCTGGAAAGTTAGCAGCCGCGTCTTTTGATAATCTTCCAGCCCAAATTTCCACACAATTGGAATCATAACTGCCAGAACGCCCGCCAGCGCGGCGAAATAACGCAGCTGTACACCGGCGGCAAAGGCCATAAATAGGAACATAAAGGCAAAGATAACGGCAGCACCATCATCTTTCTGCAGGTGCGTCAAGACAATGGGGATCATTGCGTGGGCCGCCAACAGCAACACCTGCAGCGGCTGGTCCAGTTCTTCCCGGCGCCGCAGCTCGTCCAGATGCTTGCCGAAGGTGATGAGGAAACCGATTTTTACAAGCTCACTGGACTGGAACGTCATGCCGCCCGGCAGTTTCAGCCACGCCTTGGCGGCAACACCAGCCGTGCCCTCTATGGTAACACCCTTTACCAAAGTCAGCAAAATCAAGAAAATGCAGAAGCCACCTACCATGTACCAATAGTTTCCAATGGTGTGGTAGTCAACAAGGGAAAGAAGCACAGCACCAATATACCCCACAATTATAGCCATAAGCTGCACGGAAAGCCAGCTGCGGCCGCCGTCGGTTCGGGGGACGGTTTTCAGCAGAAGCAGGTTGTAGGTGGAGATTAAAAGCATGACTACCCACAGAAATTTGTCAGTGCGCCGAAAGTAATCGGCCGCACGGGCACCAAAGTGATTCATTACACACGTCCTTTCACCGCAGTGTGTGCGGCAGATTTCCTGTGCTATTATAGCACAAAACAGACCCGTACACTAGCCTGCGGCAGCCGCCGCTGCAGTTTGTTTTTCGGCTGTTCCAGCGGGAAAATGTCGCAAAAGCACAGAATCTGTACTTCCACCAGGGCCGCAGTTGTGTTATACTTAAAAACAAGAATGTGCTAGGAGGAATCGCATCGTGACGGATATCGAAATTGCACAGCAGGCAAAACTGCAGCCAATCACTGCAGTTGCCTCAAAACTTGGAATTCGGGAAGAAGAGCTGGAGCCTTACGGCCGATATAAGGCCAAACTGGACCAGTCGCTGTTTGACCGCCTGCAGGACCGGCCAAATGGAAAGCTGGTATTGGTGACAGCAATCAACCCGACTCCTGCCGGAGAGGGAAAAACCACTACCAGCATCGGTCTCGGCGAAGCAATGGGCAGAATCGGGAAGAAAGCGGTCATCGCTCTGCGTGAACCGAGCCTTGGTCCGGTGTTCGGCATTAAGGGCGGCGCGGCTGGCGGCGGCTATGCACAGGTTGTCCCTATGGAGGACATCAACCTACACTTTACCGGTGATATGCACGCCATTACAGCGGCAAACAATCTGCTCTGCGCCATGCTGGACAACCACATTCATCAGGGAAATGCTCTGCATATTGACACTCGCCGCATCCTGATTACCCGCTGCATGGACATGAACGACCGCGCCCTGCGCAGTGTTGTTGTTGGGCTGGGCGGAAAGCCGAACGGATTTGTCCGTGAGGATGGATTCTGCATTACCGTTGCCAGCGAAGTGATGGCTATTTTCTGCCTTGCTTCGGATATGCATGACCTTAAAGAGCGTTTGGGCCGTATCTTGGTGGCTTATTCTGTAGAGGGCAAACCGATTTATGCCAGCGACCTGCACGCACAGGGCGCCATGGCAGCTTTGCTGAAAGACGCTATTAACCCGAATCTAGTACAGACGCTGGAGAATACACCAGCTATTATGCACGGCGGACCGTTTGCCAATATTGCCCATGGCTGCAACAGTGTGCGTGCAACACAGATTGCGCTGAAGCTCGGCGACTACTGCATTACGGAGGCCGGATTCGGCAGTGACCTTGGTGCGGAAAAGTTCTTGGATATTAAGTGCCGTTTAACCGGACTGCATCCTTCGGCAATCGTGCTGGTGGCAACGGACCGTGCGCTAAAATATAACGGCGGCGTATCTAAGACCGACACGGCGGCACCAAATATGGAAGCGCTGAAGAAAGGCATTGTCAATCTGGGCGCACATATCGACAATATGAATCAGTACGGCGTGCCGGTCGTTGTCGCTATCAACCGCTTTAACAATGACCCGGAGGAAGAACTGCAGTATATCGGGAAATACTGTCATGAGCGCGGCGCTGATTTTGCGCTGTCAGAAGTTTTCGCCAAAGGCGGAGAAGGCGGCATAGCAGTGGCCGAAAAAGTAGTCAAGGCATGCGAACAGCCGAATCATTTCCATTTTCTCTATGAGGGTGACAGCCCGCTGGAAGATAAGATTTCCCGTATTGCCTCGGAAATTTACGGAGCCAAAGATGTGGTATATACCAAAAAGGCAAAGAAAGCGCTGAAAGAAATTAAGACACTCGGCGGGGACAAGCTGCCGGTCTGCATAGCCAAAACGCAGTACAGCCTTTCGGATGACCCATCGCTGCTGGGCCGGCCGCATGACTTTACACTGCATATCCGTGACCTGAAGCTTTCCAACGGCGCAGGTTTTGTGGTTGCTTATGCCGGCAATATCATGGTGATGCCGGGCCTGCCGAAGTCGCCTGCGGCAGAGCGTATCGACGTAACCGACGACGGCCGCATTATCGGGCTGTTTTAATATGAAAATGGAAAACAATCATACAGCTGTCCTGCAGACACACTCGGCCGCTGAAACGGAAACTTTGGGCAAAAAAATGGCGAAGGCCTTTTCCGGCGGCGAAGTACTGGCACTGTTTGGGCCGATGGGTATGGGAAAAACGGCTTTCACCCGCGGCATTGCGGCGGGATTGGGTACAGGGGGCGTTTCCAGCCCAACCTTTGCGCTGGTGCATGTCTATGACGGTGGCCGTCTGCCGCTTTATCACTTTGATATGTATCGGGTAGAGGGCTGGGATGACCTTTCCTCCACTGGATATTTTGATTATCTGGAGGACGGCGGCGTTATGGTCATTGAGTGGAGTGAAAATATCGAGGAAGCTCTGCCGCCGGAAGCCATACACATTACTTTTGCGCGCGGCAGCGGTGACGATGACCGCACCATTACCATGACTGGTCTGTCCGCTGCAGTTGTAGATTCTTTAAAGTAAGGACGATAGCATGAATATATTAGCAATAGACTGCTCGGCAGGGGCGGCTTCCGCCTGCGTTTGGCAGGATGGAAAAGTACTGGGTGAATGCTACACGAATGTAAAGCTGACACACAGCCAGACGCTGATGCCCATGATATGTGGTGTTTTGGAATACGCAAAAATACCGCTTGAGCAGGTTGACCTGTTTGCGGTTACGGCCGGACCTGGCTCCTTTACCGGTGTGCGTATCGGTGTTGCCAGCATCAAAGGAATGGCGTTTGCGGCAAACAAACCGTGCGCGGGTGTTTCCTCACTGGAGGCCATGGCGGAAAATCTGCGTGTATTGGACTGCACCGCCTGCTGTGTCATGGATGCCCGCTGCGCGCAGGTATACAATGCTGTTTTTTCCATTCGTAATGGAGAAATAAAGCGTCTGACACCGGACCGTGCTTTTTCCATTGAAGCACTTGCGAAAGAGTGTGCTTCTTATCCACAGCCGGTTGTGCTGGTAGGGGACGGCGCACAGCTTTGCGCACAATCGGCAGCTTTTGCACAGGCCGGTGTACATCTTGCGCCGGAGCCGATTCGCTTTCAGCGTGCCAGCGGTGCAGCCGAATGTGCCGCGCGTGCGGCCAAAGAGGGAAAGCTGGTTTCTGCCCGTGAGCTGATGCCGATTTACTTGCGTCCACCGCAGGCACAGCGTTCCTTAAAAAAGCGCCGCGCGGCAGAAAAACAATCATGACCGTGGATGCTGTCATTTCGGACATGAATGTGTTTCCCTTGGTCCGTCTTGCTTATAAAGCAGGCTGCATACAAAACATCTATTGAAAATGTGGTTTGCTTTAAAAATGATAATAACAATCAAACGGAGGAATCGAAAATGTTAGCAATCGGTTGCGACCACGGCGGTTTTCAGCTAAAAAAAGAAATTGAAGCATATTTGGAAAGCCGCAAAATCGAATACCGTGATTTTGGAACAGACAGTGAGGAAAGTGTTGACTACCCGCTGTTTGCGGCAAAGGTTGCACACAGTGTTGCCGACGGTACCTGTGACCGGGCAATCCTTTGCTGTGGGACAGGCATTGGCATGTCGATTGCGGCAAATAAAGTTCATGGAATAAGGGCGGCTGTTGTAACAGAGCCTTATGGCACTGAATTTACACGCCGTCACAACAACTGCAACTGCCTGTGCCTTGGCGGCCGCGTGTTAACAACAGAAAAGGCACTGGAGCTGGTGCGCATTTATCTGGATACGCCGTTTGAAGGCGGCCGCCACCAGCGCCGTATCGACGAAATTGCAAAAATTGAAAATGGAGAACTGTAAACATATCGGGAGGAGTATCATCTTTTATGCAGTACCCTGAAAATGTATTTGTTATGGACCACCCGCTGATTCAGCATAAACTGACCTACCTGCGGGATAAAAACACCGGCAGTAAGGATTTTCGTCAGCTGGTCAGTGAAATTGCCATGCTGGAGTGCTACGAGGCAACCCGTGACCTGCCGCTGGAAGAAACAGCCACGGAAACACCGGTCGCTACGGCAACAACGAAAGTGATTGCCGGCCGCAAGCTGGCTTTCGTGCCCATTCTGCGCGCGGGACTCGGCATGGTGGAAGGCGTGCTGTCCATGGTGCCGGCCGCCAAGGTTGGCCATATCGGCCTGTATCGAGACCCCAAAACACTGCAGCCGGTCGAATATTACAGCAAGTTGCCGCACGATATTGAGGAGCGGGAGGTCATTGTACTGGACCCCATGCTGGCAACCGGTGGTTCCGGCAAGGACGCTGTTTCCATCATTAAAAAGAGCCATCCGAAGAGCATTAAGTTTATGTGCATCATTGCCGCGCCGGAAGGCATTAAAGCCTTTACGGAGGCACACCCGGATGTACAGTTGTACTGTGCAGCGGTCGATGACCACCTGAACGAAAATGGATACATTGTGCCCGGCTTGGGCGATGCGGGCGACCGTATTTTTGGCACGCTTTAATCTTTACAGCAAACAAAAGAACACCTGCTTCTCGTTTCCAGATTGGAAATAGAAGCAGGTGTTCTTTTATATGTTAGTCAAAAATAGTTGCCGCGTAGCGGACCGCACCCATGGCGTCTTTGCTGTAGTTGTCCGCGTGAATTTTGTCGGCGTATTCCTGCGTCAGCACGGCACCGCCGATCATTACTTTGCACCACGGGCACTCTTTTTGCAGCCGTGTAATTGTCTTTTCCATGTTTACAACGGTGGTTGTCATCAGGGCGGAAAGGCCGCACAGCGGCGCATGGTGCTTTTTCACCGCATCTACAACTACCTGTGGGTCCACGTCACGTCCCAAATCAATGACTTCATAGCCGTAGTTTTCCAACAGCACCTTGACGATGTTTTTCCCAATGTCATGAATGTCACCCAGAACGGTGGCAAGCACGATAGTTCCCTTTTTGGTGTCACCCTTTCCCTGTGCCTGCAGAGAAGAACGAATGACGTCAAAGGCGGCGGTGGCGGCGTCCGCACTCATCAAAAGCTGTGGCAAAAACAGTTTTCCGCTTTCATAGCCGCTGCCCACTTCGTCCAGTGCCGGAATCAATTCGTTTTGAATAACGTCCAGCGGAGCGGTCGTTTTCAGGGATTCCGCGGCAGCAATACGGGCGCTGTCCTGCAGCCCTTTTGCAACCGCACGGTATAGTTCACTTTTTTGGTTTGGCTGGGCGGCAGGGGATTTTTTCGGGGCAGGGGAGGGGGAGATTGCCGCGCATGACTGCAAAGGTGCGCCGCCGGCTGCAGCGGACAATGCATTGCCGGAAGCAGCGGAAACAGGAGCTGCCGGTTTGGGTGTACCGGCTTTCGGCAGGTCTTTGTAGTATGCGATATACTGTACACAATTTTTATCATAGCACATCAGGGCGTTGAAACTGCGCCACGCGTCCATAACTGCCGCACTTTTCGGGTTAATAATGGCGGCGGACAGACCGGCCTGCATGGCCATGGTGAAAAAGGCGGCGGTTACCCGTTCACGGTGCGGCAGGCCAAAGGAAATGTTGGAAACACCCAGACTGGTGTGCAGGCCCATCTGCTGTGCCATCCGCAGCGCTTTCAGCGTGACCTGGGCGGCACCCTGCACCGCGGAAATGGTCATAGCCAGCGTGTCCACAATGATGTCCTTTTTCGGAATACCGTATTTTTCCGCTTCCCGCACAATCTTTTTGGCGATTGCCAACCGGCCTTCGGCGGTATCGGGAATGCCGCCTTCGTCCAGTGTCAGCGCAATGACCGTGCAGCCGTATTTTTTAACCAATGGGAAAACAGCGTCCATCACTTCCTGCTTGCCGTTTACCGAGTTCAGCAGCGGTTTACCATTGTAAATGCGCAGGGCCTGTTCCATAGCCAGCGGGTCGCTGGTGTCTATCTGCAGCGGCAGGTCCGTCACGCTCTGCAGGGACTGGACCGCTTTGGTAAGCAGCCGGGGTTCGTCGATGTCCGGCAGGCCGACGTTTACATCGAGAATATCGGCACCAGCGTCCTGCTGGGCAATGCCCTCACGCAGGATATAGTCAATATCCTCTTCGTGCAGCGCTTTTTGCAGGCGCTTTTTTCCGGTTGGGTTAATGCGTTCCCCAATCAGCTGAGCCCTGCCGCCGAACGTGACGGTATGACTGTAAGAGGAAACGATGGTGCGGTTGTGTACGGGCAGAGGCTTGGGAGCTTTTTCTTGCATTTGCCGCACCAGTGCCCGAATGTGTTTCGGTGTTGTGCCGCAGCAGCCGCCCAAGACCCAGGCACCGCCTTCCCAAAGGCTTTCTGCGTCCTGTGCAAATTCTTCCGGACCAACGCAGAATACAGTTTTTCCGTTTTCCACCTGCGGCAGTCCGGCATTTGGCTGAATGAGAATCGGCAGGTCCGTGTATTCCCTCAGTGTCGGCAGAAAGTCAATCATCTGTTTTGGTCCCAGCCCGCAGTTAAAGCCGATTGCATCCGCGTGCAGGCTTTCCAGCAGGACCACGGCCGCGGGAATGTCACCGCCGGTCAGCAGCTTACCTTTTTCATCACAGGTCATGGTCGCGAAGACAGGCAGGTTTGTGCTTTCCTTGCAGGCAAGAAGGGCGGCTTTCATTTCCAGCGTATCGCTCATGGTTTCAATAAGAATCAGGTCGGCACCGGCTTTTTCACCGGCCTTTGCCGCTTCGGTGAAAGCATGGTAGGCATCGTAAAAAGAGAGGTCCCCCATGGGTTCCAGCAGCCGTCCAGTCGGGCCGATGTCCAGTGCGGTCCATTTTCCAAGCGGTGTAGCCACCTGTTTTGCAAGGCGGATTCCTTGTGCGATAATCTCTGGGACAGAATATGTTTTGTCCTCCAGCTTTATCCCATTTGCACCGAATGTGTTGGCGGTTAGAATGTCAGCGCCCGCCTGTGCGTATGCGGTGTGAATCTGTGTCAGAACTTCCGGGTGGGAAAAGTTCCACAGTTCCGTTGTTTCGCCCGCTGTCAGGCCGGCCTGCTGCAGCATTGTGCCCATTGCGCCGTCACAGATGAGCATTCTTTTTCCCAGCTGACTGTGTACAGATACCATTTGCGGCCCCTCCTCTTATTGGATTCTTTTATATTTTTCGCAGTATAGATTGCAGTTTTGCAAAGTTGGCAGGAATGCCGTCATTTCGGTCAAAGTGCGGCGGCTTTGCAGCAAGTGTCTGCAGTGCCGCTTCTTCCGGGGCGAGTTCGGCGAGAAAAGTGAGTGCCTGCTGCAAATCGCTGAAATAGTAGAGCAGGGCAGGTTTTCCGCATGAAGTCTGCCAGTAAACAGGCCGCTTTTTGTATTGTTGGCAGTGGCTGCGAAAGAAAGTGCGGGTAAAGCGCCGCTTGAATACATAAGCAGTGCTGCCTTTTCCAAGGAAAGGTGCCAGTTCGTCCGCCGCGCCGGTGCCAAAGCGTGCTTCCAGAAAATCGGCAAAGAGCTGCGGTGCTTCCTCCAGCAGCAGGACCGGTTTTCGTTCTTTTGGCTGCCAGAAACGGCAGAACCAGCGGCCAAAGTAAACGCCGACAAAGTAGGAAAGCAAACTTTCCGCGTCCCGTTCTCGGCTGACGGGCGCAATGGACAAATCCCGTTCCGGTACGGTGGTAGGTGCGCCGGTTCCGTACAGGGTAGCAAAGTGCCGGTTGATGGTTTCCTCATTCTGTCGCAGCCGGTTCCAGCGTATGTTTGCTTCCTGTTCACGATTTGCCTGAGCTTCCGCCAGTGTATTACCTTCAGCAGTCAGCAGCGGCGGCATAGTAAAGTCCCAGCTTAATTCGCTGTCGTTCCAGTCAGCTTTGGAAAGTTCAATATTTTCCTGTACCAAATGGTCAATTTCCGTGTGGTCGTCTGCTTCCAGAACGGGCAGGCGGGAAATGTCGCCGACCTGGCAGTTCAGGGTTGGGTTCAGAATCTGCAAAAGCTGAAAAGCGGTGGAACTGCCCAGGAAGCCCAGCCGGTACAGCCGGTCCTTTGGTTCCGGGAACAAAGAAGAACCGGCAATATCAAAGACAAATCCGGGCGGATAGGCACGGACACCGAACCGGCTGGAACTAACAAAGCTCCAGCTTAGGCTCTCATGAAAATAGTATTGCCGTCCCGGCATGGCGGCACTCTGGCCGCTTGCTGTGCGGTAGCGCTGAATTTCCGCACCAAAGTCGGAAAAATCCACAACCCATTCCTGATTGCCGTACCATTTTCGGTAGGCGCCGCCTTTGTTGTAGGGGAACCAGCGGCAGGCGCTGCTGCGGCAGTCCTGCGCACTGGTACAGTAAAAGTCAATCGCAGTTCGGTCCACTTCCCACCATTTTCGCAGGAAGCGCCGGTTGCTGCAGGTGAAGAGTCCGTTGCAGACCGGCGTCATGCGGCCAAGAGGAGTGCCCTGCCGAAAGACACGAGCAATGCTGCCGCTGGCCCAGTAAGCAAAGGGACTGCCCGGTATCTGGCGGAAGTCGGACAGGCGTGCCTCAAAGTCCCAGCTATTTCCGGGATGTGCGGCTGCCTCCTGAACATATCGGCCCATTTCATCCATGCCGCCGGAAAAGCCGGTCAGCCTTAGATAACGTCCGGGGTCTTCCTCTTTTTTATTTTGCAGGACAAAGGTACACAGCGGCACAGTTGCTTCCTCGAAAGCGGAATATGCCAGCTGCACCAGTGACGAAACGGATTTTTCCTTTACTAGGAAGCGGCGCAGATTGACATAGCTTTTAATAAACATCCATACAAATGGGGTCATAAAACCGCAGTAGCTGCCGGGCTTGCAAAAGCCGAAACAGCGTACCATGAATACCGCGAACAGGTCATTGTTGCAGTGCGGCCAGTGCTTGTCAACAAAGCGGCGCAGCGGGCGGTCCATGTGGCTTAGGTAGGGGGGATTGGTTACCACGGCGTCATACTGTCCGGCAAGCACTTCCGTTTGTTTTACCAGCGGCAGCAGTGTTTCCAGTGCCAGCCGGCGGCCTTCCATTTGAAACAAGTTTCCGGTCTGCTGTGTCTGTTGAATCTCTTGAAATCGTTTTTTCAAAGCGGGCAGTTCTACCCGGGGTGCGGAAATCAGCGAACCGTATTGTTCCGCGCCGTGATACGCGTAAAGAATGCGCTGCAGGTCATCTTGCAGTGCTTCGTCGTGCTTTGAGGCAAAGTGCACCGCCCGGCGGGGTACATTTTTGCTGCTGTGAATGGTACACAGATGCAGAAGAGGATGCTGATTGAAAATATCTTTGTCACAGGCATATGCCCGCATCATCAATGCAAAAGCGGCCAGCTGCCTGCTGTGTTCGTCAATATCCAGTCCCCACAGATTCTTTTCCAGAATCAGCGGCGCAGCCTTTTGTGCAGGGATGCCGCATTCCGCGTATATATTTAACAATAGGTCAAAGGCATAAACCAAAATATGTCCGCTGCCCATGCAGGGGTCCAGCAGGTGCAGGTCCTCGGGATTCATAGGACTGCGTGTGGCTTTCTGGGGCGTATCCAAAAAATAGGGCATTTTTGTGCGCAGACGGCTGTCCGGGTGACCCTCCAGCCACACACGGCCAAGCGTATTCTGCACCATGTATTTTACAACCCAGTCGGTCGTGAAAAATTGCGTTGCGGCTGGTACGTCACGCATTTTCACGGCACCACGGTAAACATCAATAGCGGCATTCTTTTCCTGCAGGTGATAATATTGATACAGCCAGCCGATGATTTCAATTTGGTCTTTCCACGCGTCTTCCGGAAGGCTGTCCCGGAAAAGCGCCGCTGCGCCGTGCCGATAGCTTAAGGAAAGGAGCAGGTCTGTACAATCGGGCTTCGGGAAAAAATCGGGAACCAGCTGATGCAGGCGGGCACATTCCCGCCGGAAAAGCCGGGTGTATATCTCATCCCGGTCCAGTGTATCCGCATGGGTGGAAAGCCAGCTTTCCAGTATCTGCGGAAGTTCGTTTCCGGCGGCGGGGGAAAGAACACGCTGCGGCAGACAGCCGTTTACTTCCATATAGCGGATACCCGCCAGCTCCATAAAATAGCGGCAGGCAGCCTTCCGGCAGACGGTATCTTCACCGCGGCGGGATACCAGATGCAGCAGTTGGTCCTGCCGCAGGCCGGTACCGCCCGGCAGGCGTGGTCCCCGCAGTGCCTGTAGGCACAGATGTGCTTTTTTTTCAAGGTCCGTGCGTGCTGCCTGTGCCAGCGCACATATCGCTGCCTTATCCAATATTGGTTCCCCCTGTTTTGCGAATTCCTGTCTATTATAATAGAAAAGACAGGATTTGTCACGTTTGGCGCGAGGAAACTTCTGCGCTTTGCAGTAAAAAAGAATAGCACGTTTTTAGAATGTATGATATACTAAACGACATAGTTAAGGTTCACAACGCTTTACTGCAGACAAGAGAGGAAAATGAGGGACGGCAGATGAAAATTAAGAATTTACTGAAACCGGGGCAGGTTACTGTCAGCTGTGAGATTTTTCCGCCCAAACAAGGCACCGGACTGCCGCATGCGCGGGAGGTCGTTCACGCCATTGCGGCCCTGCAGCCCGCCTTTGTCAGTGTGACTTACGGGGCAGGCGGCACCAACTGTGCAAATTCCATTGAACTTGCGGCGGAAGTGGAAAAATGCGGGGTGCCGGCCCTTGCACATTTGACCTGCGTCTCCGCGGAAAAGCAGGAAGTTCTTGCGGTTGCACGCCGTTTTGCGGCAAACGGCATTGAGAACATTCTGGCACTGCGGGGAGATTTGCCCAAGGACGATTCCTTTCCGCGGGACGGGCAATACCGCCATGCCTGTGAACTGATTACAGACCTGAAGGAAATGGGAAACTTCTGCATTGGCGGTGCGTGCTATCCGGAAGGCCATGTGGAAAGCGCCAATAAGGCGGAAGATTTGCAGTATCTGAAGGAAAAAGCCGATGCCGGCTGTGACTTCTTTACCAGCCAGATGTTTTTTGACAATGACCTTTTTTATAATTTTCTTTACCGTGCGCTTGCGGTGGGAATTCATGTGCCTATCCTTGCGGGCATTATGCCGCTGACCAGCGCCAAGCAGATGCGCCGCTGCGTGGAACTTTCCGGCACTTATCTGCCGCGCCGCTTTTTAAGTTTGGTTGACCGTTTCGGCAGTGACCCGGCCACCATGAAACAGGCCGGCATTGCCTACGCGACCGAACAGATTATTGATTTGATTGCCAACGGCGTGGAACACATTCATATTTACACCATGAATAAGCCGGATGTGGCGGCTAAGATTCTCAGCAACCTGTCCCATGTCATTTCCAGTCATGCAGACTGACCGGCGGGAAATCTACCGCTACCTCGGCTGCGGCAGAGCGGACCCCGGCCCCACCATTCGGCAGCAGGTGGAGCGGGCGCTGGAATTGCTGCAAAAAACATGCACGCCACACTGGATATGGGCTTCTTATCCGGTTACTGTGCGGGGAAACCACACATTTGCGGCGAGGCTTAACCTTGTCAGCCAAAATCTGGCAGAACATCTGCAGGGGTGTACACAGGTGTGCCTGTTTGCGGCAACACTGGGGCCTGCACCGGACCGTCTGATGCAGCGTGCAGCGGCTTCAGCGGTGACACCGGCAGCGGTGCTGCAGGCTGCCGCCGCTGCTATGACGGAAACTTTTTGTGATGAATGCTGTGAAAAATTAGCGTCGCATTTTGCAAAGGAATCTCTGTTCCTGCGTCCGCGGTACAGCCCCGGGTACGGGGATTTGGACCTTTCCTGTCAGGACCGGCTGCTGCAGATTTTAGATGCACAAAAACGCATTGGCCTTTCCTGCACGCGGAGCCTTTTATTGGTGCCGACAAAAAGTGTAACGGCTATCGTTGGCGTTTCCCCGCAGCCGGTGAAGACGGGCGGAAAAGCCTGCGATGGGAAATGCGCGGCTTGTTCCAGAACAGACTGTGCCTATCGGCTTATTTAAATGGAAAAGATGCTATGGCACACAGCAAAAGAAAGGTGCGCCTTTTTGCTGTGTGAAAGCAGATAAAAGAAAATGCTTGACAAGATGAAAACGCTCTATTATAATAACAAAGTTTGTGTCAAACTGGATTGCATGCTGTAAAAGCATTGACAGAGCGAAAGGATAAGAAATGAAAAATACATATGATGTACTCATTATTGGTGCAGGCCCTGCCGGTATCTTTACGGCATTGGAGCTGGACCGTTTGGCGCCGGACAAAACCGTTCTGATGGTCGACAGCGGCAGTGCAATCGACGACCGGCGCTGTCCGGCAAGAACCGGCGGACGCTGTATGCACTGCAAAACCTGTAGCATTATGAACGGCTGGGCGGGAGCAGGCGCTTTTTCGGACGGCAAACTGTCCCTAAATGAAGACGTCGGCGGCAACTTGGTTGACTATATGCCGCGGGAACAGGCACAGGCGCTCATTCATTACTGTGACAGCATTTACCTGCACTTTGGCGCACCGGAAAAAGTGTTCGGCCTTGGTGACCGCACCGCGGACAAAATTGCCTATGAAGCGCGCCGGCAGAATATTCAGCTTATCCGATGCCCGGTACGGCACATGGGCACTGAGTACAGCTATCAGGTCCTGAAAGCCATGTACGATTACCTTGCGGAAAAACCACAGTTTACTTTTTTACCGCATACGACAGCGGAACGGATTCTTGTGGAAAATGGCCGTGCGGCCGGTGCGGAATTATCCCTTGCGGACGGGACTATCCGCCGTGTTGCGGCCGGAACGGTCGTTGCGGCACCGGGACGCGGGGGCGCCGCGTGGCTTACCCGCATTGCGCACGAAACCGGTTTGCAGCTGACCAACAACGAGGTGGACATCGGTGTTCGGGTAGAGGTGCCAAACGGCGTCATGGACTGCCTGACCAAAAGTTTATATGAGGCAAAATTGGTTTATTATTCGGATACTTTTGAAAATAAAGTCCGTACTTTCTGCATGAATCCGGGCGGTATTGTCAGCGAGGAACACTATGACGGTCCGGACGGCGGCCTGGCAGTGGTTAACGGACATTCCTACGCAAACGATGAACGTCACAGCGACAATACCAACTTTGCACTGCTTGTTTCCACAAAGTTTACGGAACCATTCCATCAGCCGATTGAGTACGGCCGTTACATTGCAAAGCTGGGCAATATGCTGACAGGCGGCGGCATTATGGTACAGCGTCTGGGCGACCTGCTTTTGGGACGCCGCAGCAGTGCTTCCCGTTTGGCAAAATCCACAACCGTCCCGACCTTAAAAACAGCCGTGCCCGGCGACCTCTCCTTTGTGCTGCCGCATCGGCATCTGACTTCGATTGTAGAAGCACTGAAAGCGTTTGATGCACTTGCACCCGGTTTGTACAGCAAGAATACACTGCTGTACGGCGTGGAGGTTAAATTCTATTCCTCAAAAATGGCGGTGGACAACACATTTTCCACCAAGATTCCGGGACTGTACGCGATTGGTGACGGCGCGGGCATTACCCGCGGTTTAATGCAGGCCTCTGCGACAGGTGTCGTTGTTGCCCGCACGCTTTCCGGAAAAGAACTGCCCAAAACCGAACATACAGGCAAATAAATTTCATAGGTGCATAAAAGGACCGGGTTCCACTTTTTGCGGTGGAATCCGGTCTTCTTTCTTGACTTTTTTTGCCCGTTACGATATAATCAGGGAGTAGAAAGATAGTATAGACTAACTATAGGTAGCATAGGCTAACACAAGGAGGAAACCATGACTTTAGATAAGCTTCCCATCAGCCATTCAGCTGTGATTGCCCAGGTAGGCGGGCAGGGTGCGCTGCGCCGCCACATGCTGGAAATGGGTCTTACCCCGCACACCCGTGTGACCATGCGTAAAGTTGCCCCAATGGGGGACCCTATTCAGCTGGAACTGCGCGGATATGAGCTGACCCTGCGGTTGGAAGACGCCCGCAATATTACTTTGGAAGCAGAAAAGGGGACTGAGAAATGATTTTTGCACTGGCAGGTAACCAAAACTGCGGGAAGACGACCTTATTCAATCAGCTGACCGGCAGCAACCAGCACGTCGGCAATTTTCCCGGTGTTACGGTGGAAAGAAAGGACGGCGTTATCCGCGGGCACAAGGGTGCAGTGGTGGTTGACCTTCCGGGTATCTATTCTCTGTCACCTTATACCAGTGAAGAAATCGTAACGCGTGACTTTATTTTTAAAAATCATCCGGACGGAATTATCAATATCGTGGATGCCACCAATATCGAGCGGAACCTGTATTTGACAATGCAGCTTATCGAATTGGATTTGCCCATGGTTGTGTGCCTCAATATGATGGACGAGGTACGCAACAACGGCGGAACCATACATATACAGGAACTGCAGAAAGAACTGGGCGTACCGGTCATTCCGATTGCCGCCAGCAAAAATGAGGGCATTGATGAACTGATTGAAGTTGCCCTGGAAACGGCAGAGGAAAAGCGCCGACCACAGCGGCAGGATTTTTGCAGCGGCCCCATGCATCGCTGCATTCACGCGGTGGCACACTTGATAGAGGACCATGCCCAGCGTGCAGGCATTCCACCCCGTTTCGCGGCAACCAAGCTGGTAGAGGGTGATGAACCCATGCTGAAGGTCTTGAAACTCAACCAGAATGAAATAGAGCTGCTGGGACATACCGTAAAAGAAATGGAATACGATATGAATACCGACCGGGAAGCGGCTGTGGCCGATATGCGGTATACCTTTATTGAAAAGCTGTGCGGCAATACCGTGATTAAGCCGAAGGAGAGTGCGGAGCACCGACGCAGTGTGCGGATTGATGAGGTCCTGACCAACAAATATGCGGCCATTCCCATTTTCCTCGGCATTATGCTCCTCATTTTTTGGCTGACCTTCAGCGTTATCGGCGCGGCGCTCAGCGACTTGATGACAATGGGAATCAGCGCACTTACTGACCTGACAGATACCGCATTAAAAGCCTACGGCATTAACCCTGTTGTCGAGTCACTGGTTGTCAACGGCGTTTTTTCCGGTGTGGGCAGTGTGCTTTCCTTCCTGCCGACCATTGTGGTGCTGTTCTTCTTCCTTTCTCTGTTGGAGGACAGCGGCTATATGGCGCGTGTAGCGTTTGTCATGGACAGCCTGCTGCGAAAAATCGGCCTTTCCGGCCGCAGCTTTGTTCCTATGCTGATTGGCTTTGGTTGTTCAGTTCCAGCAATTATGTCCACCCGTACACTTTCCAGTGAACGGGACCGCAAAATGACCATTTTCCTAACACCTTTTATGAGCTGCAGTGCCAAGCTGCCCATTTATACCATGTTCACCATGGCCTTTTTCCCGAAATATCGTTCGTTGGTCATGATTTGCCTGTATGTAGGTGGTATCCTCATGGGCATTCTCAGTGCTCTGCTGATGAAGCATACGGTTTTTCACGGGGAACCAGTTCCCTTTGTTATGGAGCTGCCGAATTATCGTCTGCCCACTCCGCGCAACACGGGCCTGCTGGTGTGGGAAAAGGCAAAAGATTTTCTGCAGCGCGCCTTCACCGTGATTTTCATGGCTTCGATTATCATCTGGTTCCTACAGACCTTTGACACGCACCTAAATCCCGTTTCTTCCAGCGGCAGCAGTATGTTGGCCGACATTGGCCGTTTTATCTCGCCGATTTTCGCGCCGCTTGGTTTCGGCGACTGGCGTACAAGCACGGCCCTGCTGGCGGGGTTCACCGCCAAGGAAGCAGTGATCAGCACATTCGCTGTTCTGACCGGTGCTACGGGCGCTGCTCTGCCGCATATGCTTTCCCAGATGTTCACACCGCTTGCGGCGGTTTCTTTCCTTGCTTTTACACTGCTGTATACACCCTGTGTGGCGGCTATCACAGCGGTCCGCCGCGAAATGCATTCCCGCCTTTCTGCACTGTCCGTTGTGCTGTACCAGACTGGCATTGGCTGGCTGGTGGCCTTCGCCATTTATCAGATTGGCTCCCGTGTGATTTGAGTGTTTCTCAGAAAGGAAACAAGATATGCAGATACAGGACTGGATTGTTCTGCTGATTCTATTGGTGCTGGCAGTATGTGCGGCGCGTTCCAGTTGGAAGCACCGCGGCTGCTGTGGCAGCTGCTCCCAGTGCAGTGCCTGCGGGAAATGCCACCGGGCTGCCGGCAAAAAAGAGAATGACCGCAGAAAATAGAAAACAGATTCCGCAGCTTTTGACTGCGGAATTTTTTCTGTTTACTTTCAAAACATAGAAAAAGAGGAAAACAGAAACACCCGTATTTTATACATCCCGTGCAGGGAAACCACGGTTCCGTTTGTGTAATATGACAAATTTTTATCTAAAGAAACAACTTTTTATATCCCAGCGTATTTTTATGTTATAATAAACCCAATATCGGTATGTTCCTGGCTGATATATTTTAGATAAATTCATCACTGTTAGAACAGAGGAGGTAACGTCATTATGGTAAAGCATATCGTTTTGTGGAAGCTGAAAAAAGCCCAGAGCGACAACGCTGCGGGGATTGCCGCTAGCCTGCGCAGCCGTTTCAAGGCTCTGTTGGGTATAGTGGATGGTTTGACCGCCATCGACGTCGGTGTCAACTATAACGGTGGCGAATATGATTTGTGCCTGGTTGCAGATTTTACAGATAAAAAGGCACAGGAAGCTTATCAGACACACCCGGAGCATCTGAAAATTAAGGAACTGGTGCATCAGGTTATCTGTGGGCGTACTTCGTTCGATTATGAATATACGGCATAAAAATTTCATTCAGACATAATAATGGATACGGCAGATGCCACGGAGAGTTTCTCTGTGGTATCTGCCGTTTTTTTGCTTTTGGACGGCAGTTCTAAGCAGTGCCTGTCCCTCATAAGATGTAGGGACATAGGAAAGGTGGGACAAACCAAAATGGCAGGAAAATTAGAAAATGCACAGAAGTTTAATCAGGCAGCAGGGGCACTTTGCCCGCGTTTACGGGCACTGCTGCTGCGTCTGCCGGAGGAAATTCGCAGCCGTGTGTCCGAGATACGTCTGCATGTAGGGCAACCGGTCTGCCTGTGGGACGGCGGCAGTACATGGTTCTTAAAGGAAGGCGGTGTCACGCTGTTGCCGCGGGACGGCCTGTGCGCCTCTAAGGCGGATTTGTACGAGAGCTTTCGGACTTTGTGCAGCTTTTCGGTTTACAGTTATCAGGAACAGATACGAAAAGGATACGTAACCCTGCGGGGCGGCCACCGCGCGGGGCTTGCCGGCACGGCGGTGATGACCGGCGGCACCATTACCGGTATGCGGGATATCACTTCCATTAACCTGCGGGTCGCACGGCAGGTAGACGGCTGTGCACAAGCACTGTTGCAGCGTGCAGGGAACCTAAGCGGCGGGCTGCTGCTGGCGGGACCGCCTGCCTGCGGCAAAACGACATTGCTGCGGGATATTGCGCGTCAGCTTTCCAGTGGTGCATGCGGGCGAATTCACAAGGTGACAGTGGTGGACGAACGCGGTGAATTGTGCGGAGCAAACCGTGCTGAGTACGGCAATAACCTTGGTCCCTGCTGCGACGTTTTGGACGGCTTTCCTAAAGCAGAGGGAATGCTGCTGGCACTGCGGTCCCTTTCACCGGAGTACCTTATTTGCGACGAACTCGGCAGCGGGCAGGAAGCGGAAGCGTTGCTGCAAAGCGTAAATGCCGGCGCCAGTGTGATTGCCAGTATACATGCGGGCAGTTTGGAACAGCTGGCCGCCCGGCCGCAGGCAAGGGCTTTGCTGCAGAGCGGGGCCTTTGCACAGGTAGCACTGCTGTCCGGCGGCCGGCCGGGGCGTGTTGCCAAATTGGTGAAGGCGGGTGATGTGCTTGCTCAGAATACTGGGAGCGCTCTGCCTTGTCTTCGCGGGAACGGCGGCGGGTTGCCTGCAATCGCGTAAGCTGCGCCTGCGGCGGGACCGTGCACAGGATTTTCTGCAGTTTTTGTCCGCGGCAAAGGCGGAAATATCCTGTACGGCGGCACCGGTGCAGGACATTGTTGAGCACCACGGCCGAAAGCTGGATTTTTTAGCACCGTATTTTACAGCAATTGAAGCAGGAGAACCTTTTACACAGGCGTGGCAGAAGGCATCGTCCGATTCCTCATTGACACCGCAGGAAAGGGTACTGCTGCGAAACTTTGGCGAAGGGTTCGGCGCAACGGATATGCAGGGGCAGCTGGCCCACTGTACTTTATATGAAGAACTAACACGGCAGGAACTGGAAGAATCACAAAAAACGTATCAGAAGGACGGAAAGCTTTACCGGATGCTGGGCGTCTGCGGCGGACTGATTTTTGCGCTGGTATTGCTGTAAAAAGAGCGGAGGTGCGCTGCATGAATGTGGACCTGATTTTTAAGATTGCCGCCATCGGCATTATTGTGGCAGTGCTGAACCAGCTGCTGATTCGCTCCGGCCGAGAGGAGCAGGCGATGATGACGACACTGGCCGGACTGATTGTGGTACTGATGATGATTATCCAGCAGATTGATGTTCTGTTCCGTACCATTAAGTCCACTTTTGGCTTATGAGTATTCATTTGGCGGGCGTTATCGGCGCGGCCCTTACGGCGGCAGTCTTTGCAGCCCTGCTGCGCCGGACAAACAGCGAATATGCCGTGGTGCTGCGCACAGCGGCTGGTGTGCTGATTGTGCTGGAGATTCTGCAGGCGGTGCTGCCTGCCCTGCGGGAGATTTCTGGTTTGCTGTCCTCAGCGGGTGTGGGCGGGGAATACAGCGGTATTCTTCTGCGCGCACTGGGGGTGGTGTTCCTTACACAGTTTGCGGCGGATGCCTGCCGGGATGCCGAAGAAACAGCATTGGCCAGCAAGGTGGAGCTGGCCGGCCGAGTGGGCATTCTGGTACTGGCGCTGCCGCTGTTTGCACGCGTGGCGTCCATTGCGTCAGCTTTGGTGAAAAAGTAGGGGGAAGTATGAAAAGCAAGGAGTGGAGGAAACGGTGCAGATTCCTTTTTGCGGGACTTGCTGCGGCCATGGTGCTTTTGTGTACCTGCATACCATGTACGGCGGCGGGAACGTCTTCTCTGCCGCCGTACTATGCACAGCAAATGCAGGGAAGCGGTGCGGACCAGCTGCCGGAAAAACTGCCGGCAGAAACACGGCGGCAAATTGCCGGCCTTGGTGTAGATGACAGCAATTTTCAAAGCGTTGGGGATATTAACCCCAAGACTTTCTTTTCCGCTGTCTTTGGTCTGGCCGGTACAGAAGGCAAAGGGCCGCTGCATGCGGCGGGCAGCTGTTTAGGCATTATCCTTCTCTGTGCGCTGGTCAATTCTATGAAATTGTCCTTTGGGGACCGACCGCTGGGAGGAGTAGCGGATGTCGTGGCGGCACTGTGCATCTGTGTTGGCATTGTGGAACCGGTTATCAATGTACTGGTGCGGGCATCTTCCGTTATTCATACGGCGTGCGGTTTTACGCTGGCGTCTGTACCGGTTGGCGCAGCCGTTTTGGCGGCGGCAGGACGGCCGGCTTCCGCTGCTTCTATGCAGCTTTTGCTGACAACGGCCGGGAATGCGGTACAGCTTTTGTCTGCCTGCGTGTTTGCTCCAGCGATGAAAATATGCCTTGCTATGGCCATTGTGTCCTCCATTTCGCCGGACGTAAATCTGCTTGGACTTTTCCGCTGTTTCAGCAAAGCAGTTAAGTGGCTGCTGGGCCTTTCCATGACATTGTTTACCGGTATTTTAGCGATGAAGCAGCTGACAGCGGACGGCGCGGATACACTGGCCGGTCGTGCGGCACGCTTTGTAGTCAGCAGTGCTGTGCCGGTGGTGGGCGGTACGCTCAGTGATGCCATGAATACCGTGACGGGCTGTATACAAATGCTTCGGTCAGGCGTCGGGGCGTTTATTCTTTTGGCACTGCTGGTTATGTTCCTGCCGGTCTTGATTAGCAGCCTTTTGTGGATGATGATGTTGCAGATATGCGCGGCGGTCAGCAAAGTGTTTTCCCTGCAGGAAGTGGCCGGCTTGCTGCAGGCGTGCAGCAGTGTACTGGAAATCCTTCTGGCTATTTTGCTGTGCTCCATGACGGTACTGATTGTTTCCAGTACCGTGCTGCTGAACATGGGGGGCGGAGCCACATGATACGCACATGGGCAAGCGGACTGTGCGCTCTGGCAGTGGCGGCAGCCATGGTACGGATTTTGGCACCGAGTGGCTCCATGGGAAAAATGCTGAAACTCATACTGGGTACCATGATGCTGTGTGTGGCAATTGGTCCATTTTTGCAGGGCGTTCCAAAGATGAATTTATCCAGCCTGCAGGACTCTGCCGCTTCTAATACTTCCAGCTTTTCCGCATTGGTGCAGCAACAGAAAACAGATGCCGCAAAAAAGCAAATACAGGAGATGGCAGAGGTGCGGCTGCAGCAGTCGGGCATTGCTTTTCGAAAAGTCGAGGTACAGCTGCTGTCCGGTACAGCGGAGGGTTCACATACCGCAAAAGTGACCGTAACGCTGCCGGACAGCAGCAATCAAGCGCGTGCGGAATCTCTACTGCGGGAGTCGCTGGGCATGGAAGTGGAGGTGAAAACCGTTGAATGACAGTGAAGCGAAAAAGACAGGCGTTCTGCAAAAGCTGGCCAACAATGATACTGGGCGGAAGGTAGTTTTCATTCTCGGCATTCTCGGCATTGCACTGCTGTTCCTTTCCAGCCTTTTCAGCGGCAGCGGCCATTCCTCTGCGCGGACGACACAAACAGCTTCCAGCGCGGCGGCCAGTTCGGTTTCCGATGACGCGTATGCGCAGACACTGGAACAAGAACTGACTTCTATAATAGGACAGATACAGGGGGCGGGTAAGCCGCACATTTTGGTGACGCTGGAAGAGGGAGAAACCGAGGTATACGCGCAAGGGGAAAAGCATGCGGCGCAGCAGCAGCAGGGCTCCTCCGGACAGAACACAAACAGTCAGGAAACCAGCTGCATTATTGTAAAGGATGCCGACGGCAGCGAACACGCACTGACGGTCACCCGCCGCCGTCCCAAGGTACAGGGCGTGGTGGTCGCCTGCCCGGGCGCTTCACAGCCCGCCGTGCAGCAGGCCGTACTGGACGCTGTTTCAGCGGCGGCCGGTATCAGCAGTGCCCGCATATGTGTTGTGCCATCAGCATAAGACATTGCTTTTCCTTGTCATCTTTTTACGGGCATACACATAAACATATTCATATAGAACGATTATGTATCCGGACAGAAAACAGGTTCCGGGAAAGCGAATGGAGGAGTACAGCATGAAAGTAGAAAAACGTCAGCTGGTACTGGCCGCACTGGTCGTGGCGCTCGGCGCGGCTGTTTATTTGAACTGGAGATTCTCAAACGGGAACCAGATTCTTGCCAAAGATGCAGCCGCGTCCCACGACTTGGGGCAGGTGCAGCTGGTCAATGCGGGGGAGGCATCCTCTGCCAGTTCGTCCCGGGCGCCGTCGTCCGCCGTTTCTTCTGCCAAAGCGGCCGCTTCTTCCAGCAGCGATTACTTTTCGGAAGCACGTCTAAACCGCCAAAAAGCGCGCGACAATGCTTCGCAGATGCTGGAAAAGACGCTGACCGATGCAGGTTCCAATGATGCGGCGAAAAAAGAAGCAGTGCAGCAGTCGGCAGCTTTGGCACAAATTGAGCTGCAGGAAAGCAACGCGGAAAATATCCTGAAAGCAAAGGGCTTTTCCGACTGTGTCGTATTTGTGCAAAATGGCGAATGCAGCGCAGTTGTAAAAGAGGGGAGCGCCAATATGGGAAATGCCGCTTTGCTGGTGAAAGACACGGTTTCCGGACAGACTGGCGTTTCCTTCGATAAAATTAAAGTGATTGAAAAAAAATCCTCTTAAGGCTGAAAACCACAGCTTCTGCCGTTTCTCTTGCAACTCTGCCGGAAAGCGTGGTATACTGTTTTTAGTGGAGTTTGACAAAATAACAGAAACAGATAGAAAGAATCCTCCACAGCGGAGGATTCTTTCTTTTTTGGGGGTAACTAATGAAACGACATGAAGCGCGCAGACAGGCTTTCTTCCTTTTGTTTGAGCAGAGCCTGAACGGCGGCACGATTGATGAATTGATTGATTACGCAAATGAAGCGGGTTCTTTTCAGGAAGAGGACAGCCCTGCACCGGTGCCGGTGGACGATTTTGCCGTACGGGTAGCACTGGGTGTTGAGCAGCACCAAAAAGAGCTGGACGAGTGCATCGGAAAATATGCCCGCGGCTGGTCCGTAAAGCGCCTGTCCCGTGTTTGCCTGGCACTGGCACGGCTGGCACTGTATGAAATGAAATGGGAGGCGGACATCCCAGTCAGCGTTTCCATCAATGAAGTAGTGGAACTTGCCAAACAGTACGGCGATGCCGGCGACGCACCTTTCCTTAACGGCATTTTGGGAAGCGCTGCAAAGGAGCTGCCGCGGAATGCCTGACATTTTAGCTTTTGATACCAGCAATTATACGACCAGCACGGCCCTGTTTCGGGACAGGAAAATTTATCAGCAGAAACATCTGCTTCCCGTTAAAAAAGGGGAGCTTGGCCTGCGCCAAAGTGACGCGGTTTTTCACCATGTGCAGCAGCTGCCGGACCTGCTGGAAGAACTTTTGAGGCAGACACCGCTGCAGGACCTAAAAGCGGTGGGCTGTTCCACCCGCCCGCGTACACAGCCGGGCAGCTATATGCCGTGCTTTACGGTAGGGCACGGTGCGGCGCGCCAGACGGCCGCCTGCTTTGGTGTGCCGCTGCATACCTTTTCCCATCAGCAGGGACACATCGCCGCGGCACTGTGGTCCGCCGGCCGGCTGGATTTGTTTGAGCGTCCGTTTCTCGCTTTTCATGTTTCCGGCGGAACGACCGAAGCAGTCTTGACTCAGCCGGGGACAGAGGAGCCGTTTACTGTCACACTGCTTGCACAGTCGCTGGACCTGAAAGGCGGGCAGGCTGTGGACCGGGTGGGCCGCATGCTTGGCCTGCCATTTCCGGCCGGACCGGAACTGGAAAAGCTGGCGGCGCAGTCGCAGGTACAGTTCCGCATTCATCCTTCTATGAAGGGAGCCGACTGCTCCCTCTCCGGCATTGAAAATAAATGCCTAAAAATGCAGAGCGATGGCCGACCGGCGGCGGACACGGCAAAATATTGTCTGTGCAGTCTGCTGGCTGCGCTGGATGCCATGGCGGCGGCTCTGCTGAAAGAACATCCCGGCCTGCCGCTGGTTTTTGCCGGCGGCGTGATGGCCAATCAGTTTATTCGGAAGGCGCTGACGGAAAAATACGGAGCCTGTTTTGCGGAACCGGCTTTTTCGGCGGACAATGCCGCAGGCGTGGCGGTGCTGACCGCATGCAGGGAGGGACTGCTATGATACCGAGCTGTGTGCTGACCGTCACACAAATCAATCTATATGTGAAATCCCTGCTGGAAGGGGACGAAAAGCTTCACTGCGTTTATGTGACCGGAGAAATCAGCAACTTTACGGACCACTACCGTTCCGGCCACTTGTACTTTTCCCTAAAAGACGAAAAGTGCGCAGTGAAGGCGGTTATGTTCGCTTCCTCCGCCCGCCGGCTGCGTTTTCACCCGCAGAACGGTATAAAAGTACTGGTGCGAGGCAGAATCTCTTCCTATGAGGTTTCCGGACAGTATCAGCTGTACGTGGAGGAGATGCAGCCGGTTGGCGCGGGGGAACGCGCACTGGCCTATGAGCAGCTGAAAGAAAAGCTCCGCCGAGAAGGTTTGTTTGATGCGGAGCGCAAAAAAGAACTGCCCCGTTATCCCACGAAAATCGGTGTGATTACGTCCCCGACCGGCGCGGTTATCCACGACATACAAAATGTAACAGCCAGACGTTGGCCGCTGGCGGAAATTCTCTTGTATCCGGTCGCTGTACAGGGAGAAGGGGCTGCACCGCAGCTGGTGCAGGCGCTGCAGTATTTCAGCAGCCGCAGCTGTGCCGATGTCCTGATTATCGGACGCGGCGGCGGCAGCGCGGAAGACCTGTGGGCTTTCAATGAAGAAGCGGTCGTGCGGGCCGTAGCTGCCTGTCCGCTTCCGGTTATTTCCGCGGTCGGTCATGAAACGGACGTTACATTGACGGACTTTGCCGCGGACCTGCGGGCACCTACCCCAAGTGCTGCGGCGGAACTGGCTGTGCCGGACGGTGAGAAGCTGAAAAACGCACTGCTGCAAACAGCGGTTTCTATGCACATGGGGCTGGAAAACCGTCTGAATGATGAGCGTATGCAGCTTGACTTATTATCGCAGTCCCTGCAGGAAGCGCTGGAAAAACCGACACAGCTGCGCCAGCAGGAACTGGGCGTACTTGCGGGTCGGCTGGAAGATTTGAATCCGCTGCGGGTGCTCCGCCGCGGTTATTCCGTTGTGACCAGCATAGATGGACAAGTCCTCATGAGCCCTGAAAAAATTCACACAGGGGAGCAGGTACAGGTTCGTATGGACCAGGGAACGCTGCTGTGTACAGTAGATAAAAAGGAGAACCTGCATGAATCAGAAAATGACATTTGAACAGGCTATGGATAAGCTGTCCGATATTGTGCAGCAGTTGGAAAGCGCCAGTGCGCCGCTGGACAAGACGATGAAACTTTACGATGAAGGTGTAAAACTGACAGCATTCTGCTACCACAAACTGCAGACAGCCGAACAGAAGCTGAAAACCATTTCCGAAGGAAAAGATAAAAACGAAACGGCGGATTGACTGCTTTTGACAGGGGGTATTTTTTATGCGCAACGAACAGGGATTTGATGAGTGGGCAGAAACCTACGACGAAAGTGTCAGCAAAAACGAACAGGAGGAATCCTATCCTTTTGCGGGGTATCATACCGTTCTGCAGACCATTTATAAAACCGTTACTACGGGTAAAGCACCGGCTGTGCTGGACATTGGCTTTGGCACCGGTGTCCTTACCAAAAAGCTGTATGACGCCGGCTGCCGGATTTCCGGTATTGACTTTTCTCGTAAAATGATTGACACTGCGCAGCCAAAGATGCCGAAAGCTACCTTGGTGCAGGCGGACTTTTCCAAGGGTGTGCCGCCGCAGCTTGCCGGGCAGACTTATGATGATATCATCAGCACCTACGCGTTTCATCACCTGACAGATGAACAAAAAGCGGTATTCCTTCGGGAACTGCTGCAAACACTCAATCCCGGCGGCCGTATTCTAATAGGGGACGTCATGTTTCCAACGGATAAAGAACGGCAGGCATGCCGTGAAAAAAGCGGGAGTACCTGGGACGAGAACGAACATTATCTGGATATTGCTTCCTTTACAAAACAGTTTCCAGAGGCTTCGTTCCACCGCATTTCCTTCTGTGCGGGTATCCTGACTTTTACAAAGGACGAAAAGTAAAAATATGCAATGACGGCAAAATGCCGGGGGAGCGGAAAAACATGAATCAGACAGAATTTCAGGCACAGATGAAAGAGTATGCGTGTCTGACGGAAGAAAAACTGAAAGAACTGGTGCCGGAGCAGCCACAACTGACGGAGGCCGTTTTGTACCAAGCCATGCGTTACAGTCTGCTGGCCGGCGGCAAGCGGGTACGTCCGGTGATGCTGCTTGCTTTCTGCTCGCTGTGCGGCGGGAACGCACAGGCAGCTGTGCCATTTGCTTGTGCGCTGGAAATGGTCCACACATATTCACTTATTCATGATGACCTGCCCTGTATGGACGACGACGACCTACGCCGTGGCAGACCTTCCAGCCACAAGGCTTTCGGCGAAGCCAATGCGCTGCTGGCTGGGGATGCCCTGCTGACCAAAGCATTTGAAGTGGCGACGGATGAAAAACAGGCGGCCGCTGTCGGAAGCAGCCGCGCATTGCAGGCAGCCTCCATTTTGGCGCAGGCCGCCGGTGACCACGGCATGGTGGCCGGTCAGGTGCTGGATTTACTGAATGAAAACAAAGACATCCGTGTGGAAGAGCTGGCGGACATCGATGCAAAAAAAACGGGTGCCATGATTCGTGCGGCGGCACATATGGGCTGTGCACTGGCCGGCGCTTCCCAGGAACAGACCGATGCCGCCGACCGCTATGCCCGGGCACTGGGGCTTGCTTTCCAGATTCAGGACGACATTCTGGACGTTGCGGGCAGCACGGAAGCACTTGGCAAGCCGACCGGCAGTGACGCACAGAACGAAAAGGGCACATATGTTACGCTGCTTGGCCTGACGAAGGCCCGTCAGGTGGCCGCGGACCTTACCCGTCAGGCGGAACAGGCGCTTTCTGTTTTCGGCGAACAGGCGGAATTCCTGCGTATGCTGGCGGACAGTCTTGCGGCGCGCAGACACTGAAAACAAAAGTTGACAAATAAAAAGCGGCATGTTAGAATATAAGAGCCGCATATTTTGGGTATAAGTGGGCCCGAATGGCTCCGCCCACGATAGCGAGTCTAAGGAAAGCAGGTTTTCTGTTTATGTATGCAATTATTGAAACCGGCGGCAAGCAGTATAAAGTAGAGAAAGACGATGTTGTCTTTGTCGAAAAGCTTGCAGCTGATGTCGACAGCTCCGTTGAATTCAAGGTCCTTGCGGTTGGCGGCGACGACGGCCTGAAGGTTGGCAAACCCTATGTCGAGGGCGTTGCAGTTAAGGGTAAGGTCCTGAAAAACGGCAAATCCAAGAAAATTAACATCTGGACTTACAAGCCGAAGAAGGGTGAGTCCCGCAAGATGGGCCATCGTCAGCCTTACACAAAGGTACAGATTGAATCTATTGAAGCCTGATGATTCGGTGCAGCTTTCTTTTAGATACTGACACACAGCAGCTGATTGGCTTTTCCTTTCGGGGACATGCCAATGACGCGGAAAGCGGGAACAGCATTGTGTGCGCGGCGGTTTCTTCCGCGGCTTACCTGACAGCAAACGGGATAACAGATGTTCTCCATGTTCCGGCCCGGGTAAGTGAGCAGGACGGCCTGCTTACCGTGCAGGTTTCAAATACAGCTGCACAGCAGTGCGGTCCTTTGCTGGAATCGCTGCGGCTGCATATCATCGGCCTAAAAGAACAGTATCCGAAACAGATTTGCATGAGAAATAAAGAGGTGTAAAAAATGCTGAAAGTAAATATTCAGTTATTTGCTCATAAAAAAGGTATGGGTTCCACAAAGAACGGCCGTGATTCCGAGTCTAAGCGCCTCGGTGTCAAGCGTGCGGACGGTCAGTTCGTTCTGGCCGGAAATGTTCTGGTTAAGCAGCGCGGTACACACATCCATCCCGGCCTGAACGTCGGCATTGGTTCTGATGACACACTGTTTGCAAAAATCAGCGGCACTGTTAAGTTTGAGCGCCTGGGCGCAGACCGCAAGAAGGTCAGCGTTTACGAAGTAGAACAGTAAACCGGCAAAGTAAATCCCAGGCCGTATGGCCTGGGATTTTTGTTGTATATCGGGCAGAATAAATTTCTGACGAAGTTCAAACAAGCTGATGAATGTTCTTTATCTTTTCTGCGGGGGACTGCAGTGCCGACTGGAGGTTTTTTATGTTTATTGACCAAGCAAAAATCCATATCAAAGCAGGTGACGGCGGCGCTGGCGCAGTTTCTTTCCGTAGAGAAAAGTATGTTGCCGCAGGCGGACCGGACGGCGGCGACGGTGGCCGCGGCGGAAACGTCCTGTTTCAGGCAGATGACAGTATTTCAACACTGTCGGATTACCGGTACCGCCATAAATTTGTGGCAAAGAGCGGGGAAGCCGGCCGCGGCAAACGCTGCTTCGGGAAAAAAGGAGAGGACCTTCTGCTGAAGGTTCCGCGCGGCACACTGGTAAAAGATGCGGCAAGCGGTCGGCTGCTGGCGGATGTTTCCAACGATGAGCCACAGGTTGTACTGCAGGGTGGCCGCGGCGGCTGGGGGAATACACATTTTGCCACCCCAACCCGTCAGGTGCCGCGCTTTGCAAAACCGGGTATGCCCGGGCAGGAAGCAGATGTTCAACTGGAACTCAAACTTCTGGCTGACGTTGGGCTGGTTGGTTTTCCGAACGTTGGCAAAAGTACACTGGTCAGTGTTGTCAGTGAAGCAAAGCCAAATATTGCAGACTATCATTTCACAACGTTAACGCCGGTTTTGGGTGTTGTTCACCTCCCGCAGGGACGTTCCTTTGTCATGGCGGATATTCCCGGTCTGGTGGAAGGCGCATGGAAAGGCGTTGGTCTGGGGCACCAGTTCCTGCGCCATGTGGAGCGCTGCCGTCTGCTTCTGCATATTGTCGATGTTTCCGGCAGTGAGGGCCGTGACCCGAAAGAGGATTTTCGCATTATCAATGAAGAACTGCGCCGCTTTAATCCGGAACTTGCGGAGCGTCCTATGATTGTGGCCGGCAATAAATGTGACTTGACAGATGAAGCGCACGTTGCCGATTTCCGTGATTTCATCGAGAAGCAGGGGTATTCTTTCTTCCCCATTATGGCGCCTATTCATGAGGGTGTGGACTCATTAATCAATAAAATCAGTGAGGAACTCAGCAAGCTGCCACCGGTCCGCCGCTATGAGCCGGATCCGGTGCCGCTGACAAAGCCGGAGGAAATTCCGCGCGGCGAGGTAAAAATCACCAAACAGGATGGCATTTATGTTGTGGAGGCACCGTGGCTTTTGCAGGTTATACAGTCCGTTAATTTTGACGATTATGAATCACTGCAGTATTTCCAGCGTGTACTTCTCAAGACCGGCGTGGACCAGCATCTGCGGGAAGCAGGTGTGCAGGACGGCGACACGGTTTCTATTTATGACGTACAGTTTGATTATGTTGAATAAATGAAAGAAATGAATGCTGTACGAGTGCCATGCAGGGACGCTCTGCACGGTGTCAGATGGAGAAAGGCGAAACATGGAACGTTTTTTAGATATCCCCTGT
Source organism: Caproicibacterium lactatifermentans (assembly GCF_013315815.1). Lineage (NCBI taxonomy): Bacteria > Bacillati > Bacillota > Clostridia > Eubacteriales > Oscillospiraceae > Caproicibacterium > Caproicibacterium lactatifermentans. Next base: position 1,343,069 of record NZ_CP046051.1, on the reverse strand, counting down.
GACCCCAAAAAACTTAGCCCGCTAACGCTGGCTTTTGTGGGTGACTGTGTATTTGAACTTTTTGTGCGGGAAAAATTGGTTTGCGATTCCAACTGTTCCGTAAATACACTGCACGGAAAAGCTGTACAGCAGGTGTGCTGCACGGCACAGGCACAGGACTGTAAAATCCTGCAGCCAATATTAACAGAAGAAGAAATAGCTGTCCTGCATCGGGGACGAAACGCACATACGCATCATATTCCGAAAAATGCTTCTGTGGCAGACTATCATGCGGCAACCGGATTGGAAGCACTGTTTGGCTACCTGTACCTGCAGAGCCGTTTGCCACGTCTGCGCGAACTTTTTCAGGTTCTGCAGAATGCCAGAGAAAACAGGGGAGAGGTGTAGGTGGAAAATTGTCGGTAAAACAGAAAAACACTGTAAAAATAATGATAACGGATGTACTGTTGTATTTTGTCAGCGGCTGCATTTTTGCGGTGGCCGTCCGCGTTTTTACGGCTCCAAATAAAATTGCACCGGGCGGTGTTACCGGTATCTCTACAATGCTGAACTATGCGTTCGGTTTACCCATTGGCCTCGTGACCTTCCTGCTCAATGTACCAATTTTTATTTTCTCACTGATGGAGATTGGCTATAAAATTGTGACAAAGACGATTGTGGCATCTTTCCTGACCTCCTTTGCCATTGACTGGTTTGGCTCCATGCTGCCAGCCTATAAAGGGGACCCTATGCTGGCGGCCATTTTTGGCGGCCTGCTGGAAGGAGTCAGTTTGGCCATGGTCTTTCGGCGCGGCGCTACGACCGGGGGAACCGATATGGTGGCGCGTTTGCTGCAGCGTCACTTCCGACATTTAAGTACAGGCAGACTGATGATGTCTGTAGATGTTGTGGTCGTTATCAGTTCCGCAATCGTGTATCGTCGGATAGAAAGTGTCCTGTATGCAGTTATTTATCTGTTTGTTTCTACCAACGTGATTGATGAAATCTTGTACGGTTCAGACATTGGCCGGGGAAAGATCTTGTGGATTGTCACACAGTATCCGGACGGAATTTCCCAGCGTATCTTTAAGGAAGTGGACCGCGGCGTAACCGCTATTCATTCCAAGGGAATGTACAGCGGCCGTGAGGGCGAAGTCCTTATGTGTGCTGTCAGCCGGTCAGAGATTTATCAGGTCATGGATTTGGTGAAGGATGAGGATAAAGATGCGTTTATTATCGCCGGCGAGGCGGCCCAAATCCGCGGAGAAGGTTTTCGCAGTTCTGCCCCTGTGGACAAGACACTGCCGGAAATCTTGGCGGAACGCAAAAATAACGGGACACGAAAAAAATAATTTTTATATCCCATAAAATGGGGCCGGAGAGCGCCGCAGATTGTGTTCTGCAGTGCTCTCCGGCCCGGTTTGTTTTGTTACAAAAGGCTTCAGCCTTCTGTGTTAGAGGAAGAATTCTTGTTCTGTGCATTCTGCGCCTTTTTGTTCTGCGCATTCTGATTGCAACGATTCTGTGCGTTCTGGTTGTTACGGTTCTGTGCGTTCTGCTGTGCCTTATTCTGGCTGTTGGTGTGGGTGCAATTCTCGTATTTGTCAGAAGAGTAATTCTGGTTATCCAAGATACTCACCTCCTTACAACGTGTAGTATGGTCTGTCCTGAAAAAAATATACGAAATGAGTGATAAAATTGCAGCTGCCTACCGCTTTTATACAGCGCATGAAGGAACAGTTAGGTACTGAAGCTGAGGAGTTTTTTCCCAAATATCAGTGCCCAGCACTGCGTGCCCTGCGGCGAAATCCGCTGAAGTGTTCTCAAAAAATTTTGGAAGAATCGTTGCCTTTTCCGCTTAGGCAGGCGCCGTTTTCACCGCTTTCTTATTATGTGCCAGCTGAGTTCCGGCCCGGCAGGGAACCGCTGCATCATGCCGGCGCTTTTTATATGCAGGAACCAAGCGCCGCGGCAGCCGTGACGGCACTCAATCCGCAGCCGGGGGAACGGGTGCTCGACCTGTGCGCGGCGCCCGGAGGGAAAAGCACCCAGATTGCCGGTCAGCTCAGCGGACAGGGCCTTTTGTGGAGCAACGAATTGGTGCGTGGGCGCGCAAAAATTTTGCTCTCCAATATGGAAAGAATCGGTGTGCCCAATGCAGTTGTCAGTTCGTGTCAACCGGAAACATTGTGCAGTGCCCTGCAGGAGTTTTTCGACCGTGTGCTGGTGGACGCTCCCTGCTCTGGGGAAGGTATGTTCCGGCGTGACGCGAAAGCTATGGAAGAATGGAGCCCAGAGCACGTTTCTGCCTGCGCGGTGCGGCAGAAAGCCATTTTGGAGAGCGCGCAAAAAGCGGTGCGGCCGGGCGGTGTTCTGACATATTCTACCTGTACTTTCTCTGAAGAGGAAAATGAGGGCGTTGTCACGGCGTTTTTGCAGCGGCACCCCGACTTTCACCTGGTTGATACCGGCCTGCAGGGCGGCCGCCCTGCTCTGCGCTTTGCGCGGCGCATTTATCCCATGGATGGCGGCGAAGGACATTTTGTTGCCGTCATGCGGCGGGACGGGAAAACACCCGATACGACCTTTTCAGCATCCGGGCAAGCTTTTTCCACGGCGGCGGAACAGCTTGCGGCATCCTTATACAAGGGAACGCGCCCTGGTGTGCCGGCGCAAGTCGGAGAACGGCTGTACCTGCTGCCGGAAGGTCTGCCGCCGCTGCAGGGACTTGGCGTTCTGCGTGCGGGTATTCTGCTGGGCGAGGCAAAGCCAGTGCATCGCAAAAACGCACCGCCGCGGCTGGAGCCGGCACACGCGGCTTTTTTGGCATCACGGCCGGAACAGCTGCGGCAGTGCCTGCAGCTTGTTCATGATGACCCACGCGTATTTGCTTTTTTGCGCGGTGAGGAAATAGAAGTGCCAGATACCTTCCGCGGCTATTGCGGCGTTTCCGTTGCAGGCGTCACCGTTGGGTTCGGAAAATGCAGCGGCGGACGCCTTAAAAATCATTATCCCAAAGGTTTGCGTATGCTGCCGGAAAGCGAAAACAGAGGAACAGACAGGGAATAGTGCGCCGTTTGTTCCGATGCGATGGCAGAAAGGAATTGCCCATTTATGCATTTTCTTGAAAAAAGGAAGCAAAAACTGTAACACGCTTTACATTTTTTTCTCCGCGTTTGTGTCATAATACCTAATGTGCTGAAAAGCTTGTCAGCAGCGTGCTGACGTGATAAAATAATAGGCAATCAATAGAAAGAGGGCTTTTTTTATGCAGGAGATCCGCTATGAACTGACAAAAACGCCAAAGAAGAAACCGGCCCCGGGCGACCCGCTGCCGTTTGGTTCTATTTTTACGGACCATATGTTTGTCATGGACTATACAGCCGGCACCGGCTGGCACGACCCACGAATTGTGCCTTACGCGCCGCTGCAGCTGGACCCCGCTGCGATTGTACTGCACTATGCGCAGGAGTCTTTTGAGGGCCTGAAGGCTTACCGTACACCGGATGGTTCCATTCAGCTGTTCCGTCCGGACCGCAACGCGGTACGTTTTAAATCCACCAACGAACGTATGGTTATGCCGGTTGTACCGGAAGAGGACTTCGTCACGGCCGTTAAGGCACTGGTCAAGACAGAAAAAGACTGGGTTCCCAGCCAGCCGGGTGAATCCCTATACATTCGTCCTTTCTGCATTGCTACAGAAGCACACTTGGGCGTAAAGCCGTCCAATACTTATAAATTTATGGTTATCTGCTGCCCGGTGGCTGCCTATTATCCGACAGGCCTGAATCCGGTTAAGATTTATGTGGAGGACAAATATGTCCGTGCTACTCCCGGCGGAACAGGCTACATCAAGTGCGGCGGAAACTATGCGGCTTCTCTTATTTCCCAGGAGATTGCGGAATCCATAGGTTACAGCCAGACACTTTGGCTGGACGGTGTCGAGCGGAAGTACGTTGAAGAGGTTGGCTCTATGAACTGCTTCTTTAAGATTGACGGTACAATTTATACAGCGCCGACCATCGGCACGGTTCTGCCGGGAGTTACCCGTATGTCCTGCATTGACCTGCTGAAAAAATGGGGTTACAATGTTTCTGAGGAGCGTCTGCCGGTCGCTGACGTGATGAAGGCTTCCCGTGAAGGCAAGCTGGAGGAAGTTTTTGGCACAGGCACCGCAGCGGTTATTTCTCCGGTTGGAGTCCTGAAGTATAAGGATGAAGTTGCACAGATTAACAACGGTGAAATCGGTGAAGTGACACAGCGCCTGTATGATACCTTGACAGGCATTCAGTGGGGCCGTCTGCCGGACGATATGCACTGGACGACAAAAGTCTGCTGAGAAAACAACGAAAATAACGCAATGCCACTCTGCGTCTGCGGAGCGGCATTTTTTTGTGGAGGAAATATGCGTCAGTTATCTTTTACAGTACCGCCAAATTATGACGGCGTCAGTGTACGCGGCTTCCTGCGCGGGCCATGCGGCGTGTCGTCACGTCTGCTGGCACAATGCAAACGGGTGGAGCACGGCATTACCGCGGCGGGCCATCAAAAAATTGCTACGGACAAACTGCACGCCGGTGAAGTGATTACGCTGCGTCTGCCGCAGGAAAAAGAAAAGCTGGCGGTACATCCGAACGGCGCACCACCGCTTTCTGTTCTATATGAGGACGACTCCCTTATTGCGGCTGATAAGCCCGCCGGTATGATTATCTATGCACGCGCCGGTCAGCTGACCGGCACGCTGCGGGATATCACGCTGGATTATCTGCAAAAGAAAGGAGAAACACCGTCTTTTCATCCGCTGTATCGGCTGGACCGCGACACCACCGGTTTGGTTTTGCTGGCCAAAGACCGTTACACCGCCTGTTCGGTACCGCCAACCATACAGAAAACGTATTGGGCTGTGTGCGAAGGAATTCTTCACGGCAGCGGAACCATTTCGGCACCGATTGGTACAGCATCCGGCAGTAAAACGCGACAGCAGGTGATGCAGCAGGGACGTACGGCTGTCACGCATTGGCAGGCAGTGGGAAGCGCAAAGGAACATACATTGGTGCGCTGTGTGCTGGAAACCGGCCGTACACATCAAATTCGTGTGCATATGGCATACATAGGCCATCCGCTTGCCGGCGATGATTTTTACGGCGGCAGCCGAAAGTGGATTCCCCGTCAGGCGCTGCATTGCGGCAGCGCTCGCTTTCTTTCTCCTGCCGGCGGAGAAAAAACAGTAATCGCTCCTTTTCCAGCTGATTTCCGCGGCCTGCTGAAAGCACTTGACCTTTCCGCGGACGTGGCAAACCTGCAGGCATTTCTGCACAGTGGGATATAGTGGTATTCTTAGCTGGAATATGCTACAATGAACAGCGGCAAGGGAGGAATAACAATGCCTGCAGCGATTGTACAGTATCTGTTCGCGGAGCGCGAAAAAGCGGCTCTGGAAGCGTGTGGTCTGCCCGTACCTGATGAAAACAGTTTTCTTTGGGGTGCACAGGGAACGGCAGTTTTATCGGGTGAATCGAATTTGCAGGACTGCGCAAAAGCACTTCGTTCTCTGCCGCCGGAGCGGCGGCGCGCGCTGCTGTGCCAATATGCCGGCCAGCATTCGGAAGATACAGCAGTCTCCTGTGTATATGGCTTTTTGTGCGGCACAGAATTAGAAAGTGCGGCATCACCATTTGTCCGCTGGGCCGCCGTACAGCTTTCCGGTACGGATTCCTCTCAGCCAACGGAAGTTTGGGAGAAGGAAGAGGAGTCCGCACTGGACACCATTTTGCTGCGGTATGAGCGTGGTATGCTGCCTACGGAGTTCCCGCTTGTGCGGACATTGCCAAAGTCGGAAACGGCTTGCCGGCAAACCGCACATCTGTGCGCATTTTTGCTGGAAAGTTTGACCGGACATGCGGACGGTCAAGACCTTTGTGAAGCGGCAGCCGCGGAATGTCGTCGGCGGTACCGAAAAATGACAGACCGCACAGGACTAAAACGCATTTTCTTCCAACATAAAGAGGGCAGAGGCCCACACGAAAAGTCCAGCTGTCTGCATAGCTTTATGGAGGACGGCGGCTTCGATTATGCCAATCTGCAGGGGGCCGACTGGGGCACACCGGCGTGTCCGGACCGCCGTACTTTTTTGCAGTTATACGGGGATACAGTAACGCAGGTACAAAAAACCATTTGTGCCTGCGTCCCGTCCTGATTTTATGATGTCAATCCGTTAGAAAGGAAATTTAAAAATGAAACGCATTGCCAGTTTTTGTGTCAATCATAATACCCTGACACCCGGAATTTATACTTCCCGCATTGACGGGGATATTACTACGTATGATATTCGGATGCGCACACCCAATCAGCCGCCTTTTCTGGAGCAGGGCAGTTTGCATACCATTGAGCATTTGTTCGCAACAGCGGCACGCAACAGCCGGTTTAAAAATCAGGTTATCTACTTCGGTCCGATGGGCTGCCGGACAGGATTTTACCTACTGGTACGGGATATGAAACCTGCGGACGTCATTGCGCTGATTACGGAAACGTTCCGCCAAATTGCGGACTGGAGCGGAGAAATTCCCGGCGCAAAAAAGGCGGAGTGCGGCAACTATTTAGAGCACAACCTTGCGGGGGCCAAAAAAGAAGCGGAAAACTTCCTTCCGGTTATCGATAATTGGAAAACGGCGGATTTGGCTTACCGTCCGTAAACCAGTCCCAGAGTTCGTCAGCAGAGTCGAGAACGGCGCTTTTTGTCGACAAAAAATAATTGCAAAATTGTAATCTCTGCCTTATAATAGGAGCAATGAATGCAAATACTCTATTCAACCATTAAAAAGTCAGAAAGGATAATTCTATGCAGCAAAACAATCCAAAACAGCAGACAAAACCTGTGCTGTCTGAGAATGACTCTTTTCCGCCAAAGGCAGAAAAAACAGCAAATAATGGGCTGAAGCATAAAGCACGGTTCCTGGTTCCGATTCTTGCTTTGTTTGTGGCAGCGGGTGCCGCTTATGCGGCGCACACAGCATGGGAAAAACCACGTACAGCTAGTGTTTCGCTGCACGGTGCGGGCCAGCAGTTTTCCCAGAACTTTGCATCGGTCCGTCCAGCACAGCAGTACCGTCTGCGCTTTGCGCTGACGGAGAGTTCTGCCGCAAATCGGGCAGCGGAACAATCCCTTTTGCTTAACATCAATAAACCGGTTGTCAAACAGCAGGCGGTTGGTGTCTATGTGGACAACACCTTCATCGGCGCGGTTCAGGACGGCAGCGAACTGCAGTCTATGCTGAACACATTTCTTTCCCGTGCAGAATCCAACACGGGGTGTACAACTGCTTCTATCCTCAACAAAATCCGGCTTGTGCCGGGACAATATGACAAATCGGTTATCGTTACGGAAAATGCCATGCAGGTTCTGCTTTCCGGCGAAAAAACGGCGAGCAAAACTTATACAGTGGAGAACGGCGATACCATTGATAAAATAGCGAAGAAAAGCGGCGTAACGGCGGCACGACTGGCCGCAGTCAATCCGGGTCTTAACGTGAAAAGTCTGCAGCCGGGCGACGTTATTTATCTGGAGCCGCAGAAAAAACTGCTTTCCATTCAAACTGTTGGCAGCAAAACGGAAACTTCCAGTATCGCCTATTCGAAACAGACAGTGCCTTCCGCTTCTTTGAATAAAGGACAGAGGGTTCTGAAAACAAAGGGCACAGCCGGAACGAAGGCAACAACGTATCAGGTAACGTATGTCAATGGTGTGGAAACAGCCCGCAAAATAATCAGCCAAAAGACCGTGCCCCCTGTCACGGAAGTGACAGAACAGGGGACCAAAGAGCAGCCTAAGGCGCAGACGGTGACAACCAGTGCGGTTGGTATGGCGACCGGCAGTTTTCTGTGGCCGGTGCCAACGCTGACAACAGTTACTTCCGGCTATAGCGCGCGGTGGGGCAGATTCCACTACGGACTGGATATTTCCGGTGAGAACGCAATGGGACAGCCAATTTACGCGGCTGATGGCGGCACCGTGCAGTTTTCGGGTGTCGACCCGGGCGGATTTGGCAACTACGTTGTTATTGACCATGGCAACGGCTACTGCAGCATTTACGGACACGCCTGCAAACTGCTGGTTTCTCAGGGCCAAAAGGTTGCACAGGGCCAGCTGATTGCAATGGTGGGAAGCACGGGACATTCCACCGGTGCGCATTGTCATTTTGAGGTGCATAAAAACGGCGAAAAAGTGAACCCAACAAACCTAGTCCATGCTGATGTGGCCAAAACGGTTTCCTATTTGGGAAATAAGCTTACAGCGGAACAGATTACGGCGATGGATAAAGCGGCACAGCAAACCGCCAAACTGACACTGGAAACTTATCAAAAAAGTATCAGCACAGCTGCAGCCACCGCCGCAAATCAGTAAAAATAACGACTTTTTTCACAAAACCTGTTTCCCATGAAAAAGAAACGGCACTCTGTCTGTTTTTTGCAGGCGGAGCGCTGTTTTTTCGTCTGTTCCTCCATGCTGTTTTCTGTTGACAAGCGCCATTCCTTGCGTTATTATCATAAAGGTATATTTACATAATTCTAAATTGAGAATGAATATAATGGATACGGCACAGAATTTGGCAGCTCTTTCGAAAAAATGCCCTGTGCATCGGTAGCCATACCATAGATAAAGCCCAGAGTGGTGAAAAATGGCACAGCTTTTTATTCAAGTTATTGTAGGTTTGCGTCATACTATGAACGGAAGCCATGCGGGCGTGATTGCAGAAAGATTATCATGGAATGGAGTGGCGGAACTTGGATAAGCTCTTAATTAATGGTGGAAAACGGCTGGAAGGCAAAGTGCGAATTAGTGGTGCAAAAAATGCTGCACTTGCGATTATTCCTGCCGTTCTTTTATGTGACGATGTTTGCAGAATTGAAAATGTTCCCAATATTACAGATGTGAACGCAATGATTCACATTTTACACGATATGGGTGTCAATATTCACTGGATTAATCGCTCTACGCTAATTATTGACCCGCGGTCGTTGTCCACTTATGTGGCACCGGATGAACTGGCACGGCAGATGCGCGGTTCTTATTACCTTTTGGGGGCACTTTTGGGCCGCTGCCACCATGCGGTTGTTTCCATGCCGGGCGGCTGCAACTTTGGTGTGCGCCCTATTGACCTGCATTTAAAGGGTTTTGCTGCTTTGGGGGCAAGCCATACAGTTGAGGGCGGCATGGTCAATGTTTCCGCGGCGAAGCTAGTTGGCAGCAGCATTTATTTGGATGTTGTTTCCGTCGGCGCAACCATCAATATTATGCTGGCTGCTGTGAAGGCAGACGGCATGACAGTGATTGAAAATGCGGCAAAAGAGCCGCATATTGTCGATCTTGCCAATTTCCTGAATTCCATGGGTGCGGATATCCGCGGCGCCGGTACGGACGTCATTAAGGTATACGGCGTTAAACACATGCATGGTGTCACTTATCCCATTATTCCAGACCAGATTGAGGCGGGCACATACATGGTCGCGGGGGCAGCAACGCACGGTGATGTGACGGTCACCAGTGTCATCCCCAAACATTTGGAATCTATTATGGCGAAGCTTGAGGAAATGGGCTTAGAGATTACCGAATATGATGAGGCCGTACGGGTACGGTATACCGGGAAACTGGAAAAATGCAACATCAAGACCATGCCGCATCCCGGATTCCCAACGGATATGCAGCCGCAGATTACGGCACTGTTGTCTATCGCCAACGGCACCAGCATTGTCAACGAAAGCGTGTGGGACAACCGCTTCCGTTATGTTGAGGAACTCAAGCGTATGGGTGCGCAGATTTCTGTAAACGGCCGTTTGGCTGTGGTGGAGGGTGTGGACCACCTGACCGCTGCCCCAGTGAAGGCAACGGATCTGCGTGCTGGTGCAGCGATGATTATTGCTGCCCTTTCGGCAGAAGGTACTACAGAAATTGAACAGATTCGCAACATTGAGCGCGGCTATGAGAACATTGTGGAAAAGCTGCAGGAACTGGGTGCGGATATTCGCCGCGTCACTGTAAAGGACGGCGCGGCCGAGCAGGAAGCAGTATAAAACCATATAGCGGAAAATAAATAGACGGGGCGGGCGAAAAACAGCAGCGCAGTCCCGTCTTTTCTGCGTGGGATGGGGGACAGGCTTAGTTTATGGCAATTTTTTGTCCATTGTTTAGCGGCAGCAGCGGAAACAGCTATTACATAGGTTCTAAAACGGAAGGCATTTTGGTGGACGCCGGACGCAGCGCGAAACAAATCACGCTGAAGCTGGAAGCCTGCGGCATTTCGCAGAAGGCGGTACAGGCTATTTTTGTTACACATGAGCACACGGACCATGTGCAGGGCCTGCGGGTATTGGCGGGTCGACTGGGTGTACCGGTATATGCTTCTCCGGGAACGCTGCAGGCATTGGACCGGATGAAAATCCTCAATGGGAAATTTCCGTATCAAGTTATTGACCAGCAGGGTATGCAGTGCGCGGATATGTACATACAGCCTTTTCATACCTCACATGATTGCGCAGAAGGATACGGCTATTGTGTGGAAACAGCGGATGGCCGTCACGCTGCCTTTGCCACGGACCTCGGCTGTTTTTCAGAAGAGGTGCAGAAGAATATTACGGGCGCTGGGCTGGTCGTGTTGGAATCCAACCATGATGTGGGTATGCTGCAGAACGGCCCATATCCTTATCCGCTGAAACGGCGTATTTTGTCGAATCGTGGGCATCTTTCCAATGCGGCGTGTTCACAGGCCGTTACAGGGCTGGTGCACAGCGGCACGCAGCGTATTTTTCTGGCACACCTCAGCAAAGAAAATAATACGCCAGATTTGGCACACGCTACCAGTTTGTGTGCATTGACACAGATGGGCGCGCAGCAGGGCCGCGATTTCTTTTTAGAGGTTGCCCCACGGGAAAACCAGGGAAAGGTTACGGAATTTTAATGCAGAAAGTACAGATTGTCTGTGTTGGCGGACTGAAGGAAGCTTATTGGCGGCAGGCCTGCGCCGAATATGAAAAGCGTCTGCGTCCGTTTGCACAGTTCCGCATTGTCGAACTGTCAGAAAGCCGGCTTCCGGAAAATCCTTCACCGGCACAAATAGAGGCTGCCCTGCAAAAGGAAGGCAAACAAATTTTGGCTGCCTGCGGCAGCGGCGTTATCGTTCCTCTGTGTATTGAGGGAAAAGAAATGGATTCGCCATCTTTGGCAGCCTATCTGCAGAAGGCGGGTGTACGCGGGGCCGGCCGTATTTCCTTTGTTATAGGCAGCAGCTACGGCCTTGTGCAGGAAGTGAAGCAGGCCGGGCAGATGCGCCTATCTATGTCACCTATGACGTTCCCGCATCAGCTAACACGAGTCATGCTGTGTGAACAGATTTATCGCGCATATGAAATTTTGAATCACGGGAAATATCATAAATAAAAGGATAAGACGTCTCCAGGCACGCAATGGCTTGAAGACGTCTTGTCCTTTTATTTTCAATACAGCTCCTGCACAATCCCCAAAAAGGCAGGGTGTGGAAAAATGTAAACATTCCTCTGTCCTCTCCTTGGCAGAGGATGACCTGTTCGTTTGCTTTCTTCACAAAGCCAGGCAACTTTTTTCCATTGCTTAGTGTACCATAGCAAAACCGGAAATGCAATCGAAAATTCATAGAACGTCCATATTTATTGACTGTATTCATATATTTTTATAGCATTTCACCCTGCGGGCGGCGACAGGTACCGTGTGTTTTCCGAAGACTCCCTGTAAAATGCGTAGCATTGTGTAAAATCCTGCAAAATCAATTCAGCGTCTTTCTAAAATACAGCAGTTTTTCAGACAAAATGAGGGAAAGGCACAGCCTGCGACAGCAGTCTGAATGGGCAGCCGAGCAACTTTCCCTGCAAAAATGATTGACAGCTTACACAAAATAGAATAGAATAGGGAAAGCAGTCAAACAGACAGAAATACGGATTTTTGCGGCAGGGAGGTGCAGTTTTCGGACAGCAGCCTTGCCGCATTCTTTATTTTTACAGCTGGAGGCAATACATGAAGTTTACAAAGATGCAGGGAATCGGTAATGATTATATCTATGTCAACTGTTTTGAGGAGCAGGTTACGGACCCGGGCAAATTGAGCATTCGCCTGAGTGACCGCCATTTTGGCATTGGCTCTGATGGTGTGATTTTGATTAAACCCAGCAAAACGGCTGACTGTGAAATGGATATGTATAATGCGGACGGCTCCCGCGGAAAAATGTGCGGCAATGGGATTCGGTGCGTTGGCAAATATGTTTACGACCGCGGCATCTGCCGAAAAAATCCGCTGCGGGTAGATACCCAAAGCGGCATTAAAACACTGTATCTGCAGGTGGAAAATGGTGCCGTTCAATCCGTGCGGGTGGACATGGGTGCACCCGTTTTGGAGCCGGAAAACATTCCGGTACAGCTGCCGGGCAGCCATGCCGTGAATGTGCCGTACTCTGTTGCGGGAAAAGAACAGCATATTACCTGCGTTTCCATGGGGAACCCGCATTGTGTCCTGTTTGTGCCGGATACGGACAGCCTGGATCTGGAGAAAATTGGGCCGAACTTTGAAAACGCGCCGATTTTTCCGGAACGTGTCAATACAGAGTTTATCCAGCTCATCAGCCGAACAGAAATCAAAATGCGTGTTTGGGAGCGCGGCTCCGGCGAAACACTGGCCTGCGGAACAGGCGCATGCGCTTCTGTTGTTGCCTGTGTCCTCAACGATAAAACAGAGCGCCGGGTTCGGCTGCATCTGCTGGGCGGCGACCTTGTGGTCACATGGGACGAAAAGACCGGTCATGTTTTTCTGGAAGGGCCTGCAGCGTTTGTCTTTGACGGAACAGTAGAAGTATAACAGCCTTATTTTGAATAATGTTTTTTATTTGCAGAAAGGGGAACTGAACGAATGGTAAAAGTGAACGAAAACTTTGCGAAACTGCCTGCAAATTACCTGTTTGTTGATATTGCCAAGAAAGTGGACGCTTATCAGAAAGAGAATCCGGGCCGCGAGATTCTGCGGCTCGGTATTGGTGACGTAACCCGTCCGCTGGTAAAGCCAGTTGTGGATGCCATGAAAAAGGCTGCCGACGAAATGGGGTACGCGGAAACATTCCGCGGCTATGGTCCGGAAGCCGGATATGGCTTTCTGCGGGAAACCATCGCGGCGCATGATTATCAGAATCTGGATATTTCTCCGGATGAGATTTTCATCAGCGACGGTGCCAAGAGTGACACCAGTTCCATCGGTGATATTTTTGGACTGGATAATATCGTTGCTGTCTGCGACCCGGTTTATCCGGTGTATGTGGACTCCAACGTAATGGCAAGCCGCGCGGGTGATTACAAGGAAGGCAGCGGGTGGAGCAAAATTGTATATATGCCCTGCATGGAGGAAAATTCTTTTCTGCCGACGTTTCCCAAAACGGTACCAGACATGATTTATCTGTGCTTTCCCAACAACCCCTCTGGTGTCAGCATTCCGAAGGAACAGCTGCAGGCATGGGTGGATTACGCCAACCTGCACGGTTCGGTTATCCTGTATGACGCCGCATACGAGGCATTTATTCAGACACCTGGTGTGCCGCACAGCATTTACGAGTGCCAGGGTGCCAAGACCTGTGCCATTGAGTTCCGCAGCTTTTCCAAAACCGCTGGCTTTACCGGCGTGCGCTGCGCATTTACTGTTGTGCCAAAGGCGCTGCAGTTTGGCGGCACTTCTCTGAACCAGATGTGGGCACGTCACCAGTCTACCAAAATGAATGGTGTTTCATACCCTGTGCAGCGTGCCGCGGAAGCAGTCTACACAGAGGAAGGGCAGAAACTGGTCCGTGAGAATTTAGCGTATTATCACAAGAACGCAAAGATTATTCTGCAGGGACTGCAGCACGCCGGCTTTACCGTTTACGGCGGCGTAGATTCTCCCTATGTATGGATGAAAGTACCGGAAGGCCTGACCAGCTGGCAGTTCTTTGATGAACTGCTCAAACGCTGTGCTGTTGTTGGTACACCAGGTTCCGGATTTGGTACCCATGGTGAGGGCTATTTCCGCCTTACTTCCTTTAATACAACCGAAAATACAGAAAAGGCTGTTCAACGTATTGTGGAACAGTTCACATGAATCAATGAAAAAGCTCCCTCAGACCGCCTGACAGGTTTTGCCCGCGACTGAGGGAATCGTTCTGTCCGCGGTAAAGAACCTTTGCCTGCGGAAAAAGCTTGAGGATGTCTTCTGCGAAAATTGTTAAGCAGAATTGAATTTTATAGAAATGGCTGGTGATTTCATGAAAGGACTGCTGATGCTGGAAAATGGGGCGACCTTTGCCGGCACCGGTTTTGGCGATGAACACGATATCTTATGTGAAGTAGTGTTCAACAGCGCCATGTGCGGCTATCCGGAGCTGCTGACGGACCCCTCGTATGCGGGACAGGGAGTCGTCATGACGTATCCCATGATTGGCAATTATGGCATCTGCTATGAAGATGCAGAATCTGCAAAACCGTGGCTGCGGGCTTATATTGTCCGCTCCGTTTCCAATGTGGCAAGCAATTTCCGCTGCGACATTGACCTGAACAGCTATCTTACGGCACATCATGTGCCGGGCCTGCAGGGCATCGATACACGCGCGCTGACACGTATTCTGCGTGAAAGCGGCACCATGCGCGGCATGATTGCCTATGCCGACCGGCTGGAAGACATTGACCAGCAGGCAATGAAACAGAAGATTGCGGCTTATCGGCTGGAATCCTGTGTACCGCAGGTCAGTGTACGGGGAGGCAATGTGTACGGCGACGGTGCGGTGAAAGTTGCGCTGATGGACTATGGCGTTAAGAGCAACATCATTCGTTCCCTGGTGGCGCACGGCTGTACCGTGAAGTGTTTCCCGTGGGACGCTGCCTTCGAGCAGGTGATGGAGTGGAAGCCGGACGGCATCATGCTCAGCAACGGCCCGGGCGACCCCAAAGAGTGCAAAAAAGCGATTGCGGAATTAAAGAAAGTATATGCGGCGGATGTGCCGACCTTTGCCATTTGCCTGGGACATCAGCTGATGGCGCTGGCACAGGGCTTTGACACTTATAAGCTGAAGTATGGCCACCGTGGCATCAATCATCCGGTCAAGGACCTTGCGACCAACCGCGTTTATATTACGTCCCAAAACCATGGCTATGTTGTAGATGAAAAGACAGTGGACCCGGCAGTCGCCAGCATCAGCTTCGTCAGCATGAACGACGGCAGCATTGAGGGCCTGCGTTATAAGAATGGCCGGTGCTTCTCTGTGCAGTTCCACCCAGAAGCCTGCGGCGGCCCGCGTGATACGGCATTCTTGTTTGACCGTTTTATGAAAGTACTTGGAGGTGAGCGGCTTTGAGTAAACGTCCGGAAATTAAAAAAGTCATCATCATTGGGTCCGGCCCTATCGTGATTGGACAGGCGGCCGAATTTGACTATGCTGGCACACAGGCGTGCCGTGCCCTGCGGGAAGAGGGCGTGGAAGTCGTTCTAATTAACTCCAACCCTGCTACCATTATGACGGACAAGCAGATTGCCGATAAGGTCTATATTGAGCCGCTGACAACGGATACAGTCAAAAAAGTCATCATCAAAGAAAAGCCGGACAGCATTCTGCCGACACTCGGCGGACAGAATGCCCTGAACCTGGCAGTGGAACTGGAGGAGTCCGGCTTTCTGAAAGAGCACCATGTTGAGATGATTGGTACTAGTGCCAACACCATTCGTATGGCAGAAGATCGGGAACTGTTTAAAGAAGCCATGGAGCGCATTGACCAGCCCTGTGCGGACAGCGCGGTGGCGGAAGACTTGGACACCTGCTTTAAGATTGCTGACAAGATAGGCTATCCGGTTGTTGTCCGTCCGGCGTACACGCTGGGCGGTAGCGGCGGCGGTATCGCTGCCGACAAAAAAGAGCTGGAAGAAATCGCTACCCTTGGCCTGCAGCGCAGCCGCGTGCATCAGGTACTGATTGAACGCAGCATTGCCGGTTGGAAAGAAATCGAATACGAAGTTATGCGTGACCATAACGGCAACTGCATCACTGTGTGCAACATGGAAAACCTGGACCCGGTCGGTGTGCATACCGGCGACTCCATTGTGGTGGCACCCTGTCAAACACTGGAAGATAAAGAAACACAAATGCTGCGCACAGCGGCTTTGGATATTATCACGGAATTGGGCGTAGAGGGCGGCTGTAATGTACAGTTTGCATTAAATCCAGACAGTTTTGAGTATAGCGTCATTGAAGTCAATCCACGTGTCAGCCGTTCCTCTGCTTTGGCAAGTAAAGCAACCGGCTACCCGATTGCAAAGGTGGCCAGCAAGATTGCACTGGGCTATACGCTGGATGAAGTTAAGAACGCCATTACCAAAAAGACGTACGCCTGCTTTGAGCCGACACTGGACTACTGTGTCGTTAAGATTCCAAAGTGGCCGTTTGATAAATTTATCGGTGCCCGCCATACGCTGGGTACACAGATGCAGGCAACCGGCGAAGTGATGGGGATTGCCCCTAACTTTGAGATGGCACTGATGAAGGCTGTACGCTGCCTGGAGCAGAATCTTTACAGCCTGCGGGACCCATCACTGGCCAAGCTTTCTGATGAAGAAATCGTCAAGCGCCTGCACAATATTGACGACCGCCGTCTGTGGGTTTGTGCGGAAGCACTGCGCCGCCATGTACCCGTTCAGCAGATTCATGACATTACCAAAATTGACCTGTGGTTTATCGGCAAACTGCAGGCAATCGTCGAAACAGAAAATGATCTGCAGGCACAGCCGTTAACACAGGAACTGCTGCTGCACGCCAAAAACTTCGGTTTCCTGGACAGCACCATCAGTGAGCTTTGCGGAAAATCCGTGGAAGAAATCCGCAAGCTGGAGGACGACTGGAAGATTCATCCGGTTTATAAAATGGTCGATACCTGCGCGGCAGAGTTTGATGCCGAAACGCCATATTATTACTCCTGCTACGGCACGCAGAATGAATCCAGTCCCCGTTCTGACCGTAAGAAGATTATGGTCATTGGTTCCGGCCCTATCCGTATTGGACAGGGCATTGAGTTTGATTTCTGCTCGGTGCACAGCGTTTGGGCACTGCGTGACCTCGGCTATGAAACCATCATTGTCAACAATAATCCTGAAACGGTTTCCACTGACTTTGATATTGCAGACAAACTGTACTTTGAGCCGCTGACAGAAGAGGACGTCCTGCATATTGTACAACTGGAAAAGCCGGACGGCGCAGTGTGCCAGTTCGGCGGCCAGACGGCCATTAAGCTGGCAGCGTCCATTGAGCAGATGGGTGTTCCGGTGCTGGGCACTTCCAGTGACAGCATTGACCTTGCGGAGGACCGTGAACGCTTTGATGAGATTCTGAATGCCTGCCAGATTCCGCGTGCGGCAGGCCGTACCGTCTTTACCTGTGAAGAAGCTATTGCTGCGGCCCATGAACTGGGTTATCCAGTTTTGGTGCGCCCCTCCTATGTGCTGGGCGGACAGGGCATGCAGATTGCCTATACGGACCAGGATATTATCAATCAGATTGGCATTATCAATCGTATCGCACAGGAGCACCCCATCTTGGTGGATAAGTACCTGATGGGTACTGAAGTAGAAGTAGATGCAGTTTGTGACGGTACCGATTCGGTCATTCCCGGCATTATGCAGCATGTGGAACGTGCCGGCATTCATTCCGGCGACAGTATCTCGGTGTATCCTCCGATTAGCCTAAGCGAAGAGGCGCAGGAAACCATTGTTTCCTACACCCGCCAGCTGGCAAAAGCACTGCATGTAAAGGGCCTGCTCAATGTGCAGTTCATTGTCAAGGATGATCTTGTGTACATTATTGAGGCAAATCCGCGTTCTTCCCGTACGGTGCCGTACATCAGCAAGGTAACAGGTATTCCGATTGTCCCGCTGGCAGTCAATACTTTCTTCGGAAAGACGCTGCCGGAAATGGGGTATCGGTATGGTCTGCAGCGTCCGCACGATTATGTCGCTGTTAAAATGCCGGTGTTCTCCTTTGAAAAAATCCGTGAGGCGGAAATTAACCTCGGACCGGAGATGAAGTCGACCGGTGAAGTGCTGGGCATTGCCCGCACATTTGACGAGGCGCTGATTAAGGCATTTTACGGTGCAGGTGTACACCTCATTCAGAACGGCCGTGTCATCATCACCGTGAAGAACAGCGACAAGCCGGAAGTGCTGCCGATTGCCAAGGGCCTATATGACCTCGGCTGGACCATTTATGCTACGGCCGGTACGTCTGATTACCTGAACGACCACGACATTCCGACTATCCGTGTGTGTAAAATTGGGCAGGGAGAACGGGATACGCTTTCGCTGGTCACTTCCGGCAAAGCGGACCTCATTATCAATACACCCACTACAACCGCACAGCACAGCCGTGACGGTTTTACCATTCGGCGTGCCGCGGTGGAGTGCGGTGTTACCTGCCTGACTTCTCTGGATACGGCCAACGCATTCCTTACCTGCGCACGTCATGTGCAGACCACTCAGCTGAGTGTTGTGGATATTACCAGTGTCAACAGATTCCTGAATTTTGTCTGAACGGAACTCATTCCGTCAGACATTTCCCTTCGCCTTCCCGTAAATTTTATATAGATTTTCAAGCATAACGGAGGTATTTTTCATGGAAAAGACAGAACAGCTGTACGAAGGCAAAGCCAAAAAAGTTTTCGCTACGGATGACCTGGATTACTGCATCGTTTCTTACAAGGATGACGCAACCGCATTCAATGGCAAGAAAAAGGGAACCATCACTGGCAAGGGCGTTGTCAATAATAAGATGAGCAACTATATGTTCAAAATGTTGGAGAAACATGGCATCCTAACACATTATGTCAAGGAACTCAGCGACCGCGATACACTGGTGAAAAAAGTGCAGATTGTTCCGCTGGAAGTTATCATTCGCAATGTGGCAGCCGGCTCTTTCTCCAAGCGCCTTGGCGTGCCAGAAGGCAGCGTACTGAAGTGCCCAGTTCTGGAGTTCTGCTATAAGTCCGATGCTCTGGATGACCCAATGGTCAACGATTCCCATGTTCTGGCTATGGGCTGGGCAACCGAAGCAGAAGTGAACACCATTAAGGAAATGGCACTGCGTATCAATGAACTGATGAAGAAGTTCTTCCTGAGCGTCAACATTGACCTTATCGACTTTAAGCTGGAATTCGGCCGCTACAAGGGCCAGATTATTCTGGCGGACGAAATCAGCCCGGATACCTGCCGTTTCTGGGACGTTAAAACACATGAGAAGCTGGACAAGGACCGCTTCCGCCGCAACCTTGGCGGTGTGGAAGAAGCTTATGCCGAAGTTATGAAGCGCATTGGCCTGTAAAGCAGGGAGCACCTGCTTTGCTGACCTGACAAGGAGGGGAACCTTTTTGCTCAATGAATTTGCGTACGAACAGAAACCACATGAAGAGTGCGGCGTCTTTGGCATTTGCAGTCCGGACGCCTCCGTAAACGTCGCTTACGCTTCTTACAATGGTCTGCTGGCACAGCAGCACCGTGGACAGGAAAGCTGCGGCATTGTCACCAACGACCGCGGGGTTTTTTCTTCTTCCAAAAGCATGGGGCTGGTAACGGAGGCGTTTGACCAGCAGGTATTGGACAGCCTGCTGGGGCAAATGGCCTGTGCCCATGTACGTTATTCTACAGCCGGTGCCAGTGTGCGTGAAAACGCACAGCCGCTTGTTATGCGCTATATAAAGGGGACGATTGCCATTGCGCACAACGGCAACCTGACCAACGCCTACGAACTGCACGAAGAGCTGATACAGAAAGGCTGCATCTTCCAAACAACAATCGACACAGAAGCGATTGCTTATATCATTGCACAACAGCGCGTCACATCTTCTTCCATAGAAGAAGCAGTAATACGTACACTGCCGTACCTGCGGGGTTCCTATTCGCTGGTTGTTATGAGCCCGCAGAAGCTGATTGCCGCACGTGACCCCAACGGCTTCCGCCCACTGGTCATTGGCCGGATAGGGGAGAGGACCTACGTTTTCGCCTCTGAAACCTGCGCATTGGACGCCTGCGGCGCGACTTTTGTGCGGGACGTTGAGCCAGGTGAAGTTGTTATGGCGGACCGGGACGGTTTGCACGTTGTGCAGAAACCGACGGGACGGCACAAATCCCTGTGTGTATTTGAGTACATTTACTTTGCACGGCCGGACAGCGTCATTGATGGTATCAATGTCTATGAAGCGCGCAAGCGTGCGGGCTGTCTGCTGTGGAAGCAGAAACCTGTGGATGCTGATGTAGTCATCGGTGTGCCGGAATCCGGTATTGATGCGGCGATTGGCTATGCGGAAGCCAGCGGAATTCCTTACCAGAAGGGCATTGTTAAGAATTCTTACATTGGCCGTACGTTCATTAAACCAACACAGGGAGAGCGTGAAAAGAGTGTTCGGCTGAAACTGAACCTGATTCCACACGCCTTCCGTGGCAAGCGTGTGGTGTTGTTGGATGACTCCATTGTGCGCGGGACAACCTGTGCACGTTTGGTCAGTGTCCTGCGGGACGCGGGTGCCAAAGAAGTACATCTGCGCATCAGCTCGCCGCCGTTCCGGTGGCCCTGCTATTACGGCACGGATATTCCGGACAAGGACTGCCTGATTGCCTGCCAGCATACAGTTGAGGAAATTGGCAAAATGAGCGGTGCTGACTCGATTGACTACCTGCGTGTGGAAAATCTTGCGCCTATGCTTGGTGTAGAGGGCGGCTTCTGTGACGCCTGCTTCACCGGACATTACCCCGCGCCAATACCGAATGTTTCCGTTGCGGATAAAATGTATGATTATACCAAGCCTATCCAGCGGGTAAAGTAAAAGGAGGAACTCTGCACTTGAAAGATACGTATGAATCGCCGCTTTCTGCGCGGTATGCGGACAAGGAAATGAAATATCTGTTTTCCCCGGACAAAAAATTCCGTACTTGGCGGCGGCTGTGGATTGCGCTGGCTGAGTCGGAAAAAGAACTGGGCCTTTCCATTACGCAGGAGCAGATCGATGAAATGAAAGCGCACCGGGACGATATTAACTATGACGTTGCGGAAGCCCGTGAAAAAGAAGTCCGTCACGACGTTATGAGCCATGTTTATGCGTTTGGCGTACAGTGCCCAAAGGCAGAGCCTATTATCCACCTCGGTGCCACTTCCTGCTATGTTGGCGATAATACTGATATTATTATTATGACGGAAGCATTGCAGCTGGTTGAAAAGAAGATTGTCAGCGTGCTGCGGGTGCTGGCGAAGTTTGCTGAAAAGGAAAAGGACCAACCGACACTGGCATTTACGCATTTTCAGCCGGCCCAGCCAACTACAGTCGGCAAACGCGCTACACTGTGGATGCAGGACCTTCTGATGGACTTGGAAGATGTGCGCTACCAGCTGAGTAAGGCAAAGCTGCTGGGCAGCAAGGGAACCACCGGTACACAGGCAAGCTTTCTCGAGCTGTTTGACGGGGACCATAAGAAGGTAAAAGCGGTGGACTGCAAGATTGCGGAAAAGATGGGCTTCTCCGGTGTTTTCCCGGTTTCTGGTCAGACCTACTCCCGCAAACTGGACAGTCAGGTGCTGAATGTCCTTTCTGGTGTTGCCCAAAGCGCGGCGAAGTTCAGCAATGACATTCGCCTGCTGCAGCATTTGAAAGAGGTGGAAGAGCCGTTCGAGAAAAAGCAGATTGGCTCTTCTGCGATGGCCTATAAACGCAATCCTATGCGCAGTGAACGTATTGCGTCCCTTGCCCGCTATGTCATTGCCGATGCACTGAATCCGGCTATGACGGCTTCCACACAGTGGTTTGAACGTACATTGGACGATTCCGCAAACAAGCGAATTTCTGTGCCGGAAGCATTCCTGGCAGTGGACGGTATCTTGAACCTGTACCGCAATGTTGCGGACGGTCTGGTCGTATATCCAAAGGTGATTATGCAGCATTTGCAGCGAGAACTGCCCTTTATGGCAACAGAAAATATCATGATGGACGCTGTCAAGCGCGGCGGCGACCGTCAGCAGCTGCATGAGCATATTCGGCAGCATTCCATGGCGGCCAGCAAGGTTGTCAAGGAAGAGGGCGGGGAAAACGACCTTCTGCAGCGCATTGCGGATGACCCGATTTTTGGTGTCACACTGGAGCAGCTACAGGAAGTGGTGAAACCCGAAAAGTATGTGGGGTGTGCACCGCAACAGACAGAAGAATTTTTGAAGGAAACCGTGGCGCCGGTGCTGGCACAGTATGCGGAGTTTCCGGACGATGCGGTGGCCATAACGGTTTAATGGTTTACGAAAGATGATTTATGTGGTAGAATAAATTCTGTTCTGCTTCGTTAAATAAGCCGTGGACGGAGCAGTGACAGAGGCCGGATCCCTGTGTTCAGGAAAAGGACCATACTGTTACTTGTCAAGTGGCTGCAGCGGCGCAGCTGGATAGGAGTACTCTTATGGTAAAAGCTATTGTTGGCGCAAACTGGGGCGATGAGGGCAAAGGAAAAATCACCGATGTGGAAGCAGAGAAAGCAGATCTTGTTGTCCGCTTTCAGGGTGGCTGCAATGCGGGTCATACGATTGTTAACCAGTATGGAAAATTCGCACTGCATCAGCTGCCTTCCGGTGTCTTTTATGACCACGTCACCAATGTTATCGGCAATGGCGTAGCGCTCAGTCCGGAAAAACTGGTACAGGAAATTGCCGGTTTGGAGTCCCGCGGTGTGCCAAAACCGCACGTGGTCGTTTCTGACCGCGCGCAGGTTGTCATGCCGTATCATATTCAGCAGGACACCTTTGAAGAGGCGCGTCTGGCGGGAAAGTCTTTTGGCTCTACCAAAAGCGGCATTGCGCCTTTCTATTCGGATAAATATGCGAAAATTGGTTTTCAGGTAGCGGAACTTTTTGACGATGAAGCCAGCATTCGTGAAAAGATTGACCATGTGCTGTCGATTAAGAATGTCCTTTTCCGTGAGCTGTATCATCAGCCGGAACTGAAAGCGGACGATGTTTATAATCAGCTGATGCAGTACAGAGAAATGCTGGAGCCTTATGTGGCGGATACATTCTCACTGCTGCATGAGGCGCTGCAGGGTGGAAAGACCATTCTGCTGGAAGGCCAGCTTGGCTCTTTGAAGGACCCGGATTGGGGCATTTACCCCATGGTTACCTCCAGCTCCACGCTGGCGGGCTATGGTGCGGTTGGCGCCGGTTTGCCGCCGTATGCCATTCAGGATATCATCACGGTTGTAAAGGCATACTCCAGCGCGGTTGGCGCCGGCGAGTTTGTCAGTGAAGTCTTTGGCGATGAAGCAGACGAGCTGCGTCACCGCGGCGGTGACGGCGGAGAGTTCGGTGCAACAACTGGCCGTCCGCGCCGTATGGGCTGGCTGGACCTTGTGGCTACCCGTTATGGCTGCCGTGCGCAGGGCGCCACACAAGTTGCCTTTACCGTGCTGGACGTGCTGGGATATCTGGACGAAATCCCGGTGTGTGTTGCCTATGACCTGAACGGCAAGCGTATTGAGTCCTTCCCGCCGACACCACTGCTGAAACACTGTAAGCCGATTTACGAAAAGCTGCCCGGCTGGAAGTGTGACATCCGTGGTATTAAGAAGTATGAGGACCTGCCGGAAAATTGCCGCAAGTATATCGAGTTTGCGGAAAAAGCGGTCGGTGTGCCTTTTAAGATGATTTCCAACGGTCCCAGCCGCGATGACATTATCTACCGCTAAATTTTATAAAATCGAAGCGTCAGCACAGGGCAGAACCGGGTGCTGACGCCCTTTTATTTCAAAAGAGAAAGGGGCTATCAGGATGGTAAAGAATGAGGCCGTACTGGTGCTGGATTTTGGTGGCCAGTACTGCCAGCTCATTGCACGCCGTGTGCGTGAATGTAAAGTTTACTGTGAAATTAAAAGTTATAAGACACCTGTTACCGAACTTGCTAAAAAGCATTATAAAGGGATTATTTTAACTGGCGGACCAAAGTCCGTGTATGATGAAAAATCCCCGCACTGTGACAAAGCGCTTTTCGAAATGGGCGTTCCGGTATTGGGTATTTGCTATGGTGCTCAGTTAATGGCTTATACTTTAAACGGTAAAGTCAGCAGCAGCGAAGTGCGTGAATATGGAAAAACGCCGTTTCAGGTTAAAAATCTGCAGAGCCCGCTGATGCAGGAAGTGCCGGAAACTTCGGTTTGTTGGATGAGTCACACAGACCACATCAGCGAGGTGCCGGAAGGCTTTGAGACCATCGCTTCCACAAAGACCTGCCCGATTGCGGCCATGGAAAATCGTTCAGAAAAACTGTATGCTGTGCAGTTCCATCCGGAAGTGGAGCATACTGAATATGGTCAGCAGATTCTGCGCAATTTTCTGTTTCAGGTATGCGATTGCAGCGGGGACTGGATTATGTCTTCCTTTATTGAGCAGACTGTTGCAGATATTCGTGAGAAGGTCGGCAGCAAGAAAGTGCTCTGTGCGCTTTCCGGCGGCGTAGACAGTTCCGTTGCGGCGGTACTGATGCATAAAGCAATCGGCAAAAACTTAACCTGTATTTTTGTGGACCATGGTATGCTGCGCAAAGATGAGGGTGACCAGGTGGAAACTGTTTTCCGGAAACAGTTTGATATGAACCTGATTCGTGTCAATGCCGGCCCGCAGTTTTTAGAGAAACTGAAGGGCGTAACGGACCCAGAAAAGAAACGCAAAATTATTGGTGAGGGTTTTATCCGTACCTTTGAGATGGAATCCCGTAAATTGGGAAAGATTGAGTTTCTCTGTCAGGGCACCATTTATCCGGACGTTGTTGAAAGCGGCACCGGGGATGCGGCGGTTATCAAAAGCCACCACAATGTCGGCGGTCTGCCGAAAGATATTGGCTTTGAAGGCATTATTGAGCCGCTGCGGAACTTGTTTAAGGATGAAGTACGGGAAGTCGGCACACAGCTGGGCATTCCGGAAAACTTAGTCTGGCGGCAGCCGTTCCCGGGCCCAGGACTCGGCATTCGTATTCTCGGGGAAATCACCGCTGAAAAAATTGCAGTTCTGCAGGAAGCGGATGCTATTTTCCGTGAAGAGGTAGCGAAAGCGGGGCTGTCTAAAAAAATTAGCCAGTATTTTGCAGTGCTTACTAATATGCGCAGTGTTGGCGTTATGGGTGACGGACGTACGTATGATTATACGATTGCACTGCGCGGTGTTACGACCAGCGATTTTATGACTGCGGACTGGGCACGTATTCCATATCCTGTGCTGGAGCGTACCTCCGACCGTATTATCAATGAAGTAAAAGGCATTAACCGGGTGGTTTATGACATTACCAGTAAACCTCCGGCCACAATCGAGTGGGAATAACAAAACGAAACCCCAAAAGCCTTGTTCTTTCTAGGCTTTTGGGGTTCTTTTTTGTTTGTGAGTGCATTTTGAGTACACTTAATAGCAAATTACAACTTAACAGTGGTGCCATGATGTATCAAGATAAACAGATGCTTCTTTTTCAAACTCCCATTTTTCTAATAAAGTTTTAATAGATTTATCATGATTGCAGCGGAACTTTCAAAAATGCTTAATGTACCAGAAAGCCATGCATATAAAATTATTTGGAGCATGAATACTGAAATTAGAAAAGCAGGTTGCAACGGTATTGCTGTTCAGCTTTGCCATTAAAAAAGTCCAGTATAGCTGTCAATTGGAAAAAGAGTGGGTTTTACTGATTCTGTTTGTTAGACTAATCTTATTTGTTATGGTCAATCTTGTACGTAGCAATTTGGAAAAGCAATTGTTTTCACAGACGGATATTTTAAGCCGGTTTGCTCTTCTTGTACTACTTTGCCTTATCTTTTATATCATCCAAAGCATACGCCATTGACGCAATTATAGCGGTCGGTGATTTATCACAGAAAAAGCAAATAAGCTTCGGCATGGCGTTGGATTGAAAAATGTGCAGATGGTCGTCGATAAATATATCATGGAGATTTATCTTACCTGGACAGGATACATTTGGATTTTTAGTGCCTTTTTCGGATTATTCAGCAAAAAATCTACCAATTATTACAATCTGGCTTGAAATGGAAAAATTGGTGGTATAATATTAAAGAACAATGGTAGAAAGATGCGTTGAAAGCATGGAATGAAAGACTTGCGGATGAACTTGCTCCGAAAACGTTCCGTACAGAAGAGAAAAAAAGAATCTACCAATACGGGACTTCTCTTTTTAATTGGCGGTGTACGCTGCTCCTGCTTTTGCGGGAAGTGACGGTTGGACAAACTGTGAACTGAAAGAATGGCGGACACCAAACACTTTGGTTATTGCACCGGTTAGCGGGCATTATGAAAAAGGGGTTGGTGCAGTTTCAGATGCGTATTTGAATGACAAGCTTGATTGGAACAAAAAAATATATTTGGATATATATCAACTTGTTTGCAATGAACGTGTAGTAGATACATTTACAATGGGAAAAGGATCGGGGCATGCTCATTATAACTATCCCTGTGTTAAAAATCTAACACTCCATTATCCGGAACGTGTGATTTCGGTTAATTTAATGTAGTAGCTTGGAAGAGAGAAATTGCTTACAGGCAATTCCTCTCTTTATGCTTATAAATGCGCTTTTATGGGAGGAATTTTATGTTACGGCAAGAATTGAAACGAGATTTTAAAGACATGATGCGATGTAGAGAATTTTATTTTGCATTGTTGCTGTCTTTCGCACTTATTTTTGGTGTGCTTTTCTTTTGTCTATTTTCATTTTATAAAACCGATGTTACATATTTAAATCCAGCTTATGTTTACTGGGGACCGAATGGGACTGGTTTTTATTGGGGCGATAGTTATGGGGGAAATACATTTCCCAATTCAATTATGAATCAAGTCTTTGTGAGAATGGCAATGCCTTTCCTTGCTGCATTAGCCTATGCATATCACAGCTTTGATGACCGAAAGAGCGGCGTTGCCAATGTGGTGATTCCAAGGGTAGGAAAGCAAAATTATTATCTTGGCAATCTGCTGACTTCTTTTTTAGGTGCATTTCTAATTGTGCTGATTCCACTGGTTTTGGAGCAGGTCGTTTTGTTGATTTGCTGCCCTGCTAGTACACCATATATGATTGCGGACAGACCATATATAGACAATTACAGCCATATGTTTGGCAATACAATTGGTGGCAGCTTTACCGCATTTCAGCTAAACCATCCGTATCTAAATAATATCTAAATAATTTTTTGTATTGCCTCGTTCCAGCATTAACATCTGGCTTGTTTGGAGTCGTTGCATTTGCTCTATCCTTATTTTTACGCAAAAGTCGCTTTTTAGTGCTGACTTTGCCGGGAATTGTGTGGATGGTTGTGGGTTTCCTGATTGGGAAGTTCAACTTTAAAATGGATCCCAGTTATGCTTTATTTGCAAGTGGCAACATTATGCTGTTTCCAATTGTTGCGGCGGTGCTTGCTGGAATTTGTGCACTACTTGTGGTGTTGTACAAGCGCTTTCAGAAGGATGAGTCGTTATGATAAAAAAATATCTAGAACTGCGAATTCGTGAGCGAAAGTTGTGGGCTATCGTAGTACTTTTGCCGCTCTATTTTTCCTTATTCCTTTATTCTCTGATTTATTAAATGCAGCAACTTGGGACGAAGGAAAATTTGTTTTCTTCGACGCTACTTATGAATCTGTTTTTGGAATGTGGAGCGTTGCATTTATTGAGGTTCCATTTTTTATTCTCTGCCTGCTTTTTAGTCAAGACTTTTTCCTGAATTCTGCTGTGCGTGTCCGATTTGGAAGCAATCAGAAGTTTTGGTGCCAGTGGTTGAAAGTGATGCTGTTGGAAAGCGCTGCTTATGTAATTTATCTGTATCTGTTGCTTTTCCTTCGACTGGCAGTTGCAGGCCAGTGGAGCGGTATGCGGGGACAGAGAACCTTTTTACTGCAGGGATTTATCCTGCAAGTGTTGACTTTTCTTTTGATGGATATTCTATTTTGCGCGATTACTTTTATTGGAAGAAATAGTGTATTAGGTGCTGCAGTAGTGTATGCATTCGTGTTGTTGGATTATGTGGTTTCATCTACAAAAGCACTTATAGACCTCAAATTCTTTTTGAAAACTATTTGTGTTGCACCACCTTTTATGGATGACTTTCTGCCAGAGTTGTTGTTGCTGGTTGGTTTGACGGTGGGGCTATTTCTATTACTTCCGGTAATGTCTGACCATGTGGACAGCCTGAAAAAAGAGGTATCCTAGTATGCGCCGAAAGAAATATTTACGTGATTTTTTAGAGTGTTTGGCAGCTGCGGCTCTGTTTTTATTTATTATGGTTCGCAATTTATCCACGGTGCAGGACAGCCATATGGAACAGTATTTTATACAGAATTTTATGGGTATCGTTGTTTATGGTACAGATATATCACAGGTTTTGTTGCAAATTGTCCCGGAAATTGTTGTCTTTTATATCTTTTCAGGCGTGTTTTTGGCAGATTACGAGATTAACTTTGTGTATGTTTTTACAAGGGTTGGCAGCAAGCAACGTTGGTTGCTGAAAAAAGCAGTGGAACTTTTAATGAAAGTTGTTGTTTTATGGTTGCTGATTTTTGTCCTCAGTTTTCTTTTTGGAACGGTGGGTGGATTCACTCTATCTTCGGAAAGTATGAGTATATATGGACGGCTGTTCTTATTTCAAACGGTGTCGATGTTTTTTATGCTGTTTGTTCAGAATTTTGCTTCGTTGTCGATTGGCAGAAGCAAATCTTTTTTACTGCTTCTAATTTTTTATGCTGCCAGTTTGGCACTGGGAGTATTATTTTATAATAAGAGTTCACAAATTAATTTAATTCTTTCATTACTGCCGCCCAGTAGCCAGATGTATATCTGGCACAGCGACAGCCCGCTTGCAAATCTTTGGGATAAGCCACTCAAGGGATTTACCACTGCTTTTTCTATGATATGGATGGCAGTTTTGTTTGTTGTTTCTTATGTCCTATCAGCTGTTATTTTACAGAAAAAAGACCTAATCGAACTCGTGAAAGGGGAATCTGCATGACCGCGATTGAGATTCAGAATATGTCAAAAACAATAAAAGGCCAAACAGTATTATCCAATATTAACTTAACGCTGGAGACAGGAGGAAGCTACGAATTTTACGGTCACAATGGCTCTGGAAAATCCATGCTGTTTCGTGCAGTTTCCGGTTTAATTCATCCAACAGAAGGCAGTGTTAAGGTGTTTGGAAAAGAATTAGGAAAAGAAATCTCGTTTCCTGAAAGTATGGGACTAATTATAGAGAATGTTGGATTTTGGCCTTATTACACAGGTTTTGAAAATTTGCAGGTGCTGGCGTCCATCCGCCACATTATTTCAGATGAGGAGATTAAAGAAAGCATTCGCCGTGTAGGATTGAACCCGGAGGACAAGCGCACCTATAAAAAATACTCGCTCGGTATGAAACAGCGTCTTGCAATTGCGCAAGTGGTAATGGAAAAACCAGAGCTAATTATTCTGGATGAACCAACAAATGCTTTGGACGAAGAAGCAGTGGAAGCCGTGCGACATTTGATTCGTGAGGAACAGAAACGCGGGGCAACTATTTTGATTGCAAGCCATAATAGGGAAGATCTTAAACAGATGTGCGACCAGTACTATAAAATGACAGATGGCAAATTGGAAGAAGGCGAACTGCAGGAATGAAGTGGAAATGGTATCTGATACCTGCGGCTCTATGCTTGGCTTGCGTCGTCTTTGCGGGAATCATTCGTTTTTCCTATACGGACAGTGTGAAAAATGAAATTTCTTCTTATCTTTATTTGCCGGTTACAGAAAAAAGTTGGGAAACAGTTTTTAAAGATGCAGGTGTGAAAAATACGAACGATTTAGTAAAGCAGGCTGATTTAATTGC
Organism: Caproicibacterium lactatifermentans; assembly: GCF_013315815.1. Lineage (NCBI taxonomy): Bacteria > Bacillati > Bacillota > Clostridia > Eubacteriales > Oscillospiraceae > Caproicibacterium > Caproicibacterium lactatifermentans. The sequence goes on along the minus strand of NZ_CP046051.1, from coordinate 1,313,161 downwards.
ACGAGTTCAATTCAATGGAGAACGACTGGTTCGGGATAACGGCTTATATTCAACCATTCATGTGCAAAAAATTTATAAGGGCAACATACAAAAGGAAGGGCAGAATATTATTTTAACAGAAAGTATGTCCGTCTTTCAAAAAACGAAATTTTTTAAATTGTAATATGCCAATGTGGATTCCATTGCAAAAAAATTCGGAATATCTTGTGTTGCTTAAAAAATTACCTTTTGATAAGGCAAGAAAACTGAATGATTTTCAACAAAGACAATATTATCCTGTTACAAACAGTCCTGCAGGCTGCTTCTTACTTGGAAGTGCAAAAAAGACTTTTTTATCAAGTGACAAGGATGCCAAAAGTCCGAATCTGCAGACACTGGCTGGAGAGTCCCTATTTGCTTCCAGCCAGCAACAGATTGATGAGTATTATCAAATAAAGGAGCAAGTACTCCAGGAACTGAAAATTGCCGAAACAGGAGCATGATATCTGTTTGGGTATCCATAGACAGTTGGTCCAGTCTATCGTTCCAGTTGTGAAGTACATATTAAGTGCATTTTTCTGATAATCGTTATTTGTAAAAGTACAAAAGGTTTATATGAGCACAAAAAATTATATATATCAATTGTTTGGAATCAGATTGGATTTTCAAACACCGAGTGGGAATCACAGCAGGAGACTTATAATTTAATATAGTTTATTTCAAATGACAGGTAGTCCTCGGATTATCTGTCATTTTTATATTATCCCGAAGCAGACTCTTTCTTTATTTTTAAAACTTTCTCTAAAACTATTGACTGTTACGTTACGTAATAGTGTAAAGTATGATGATGGTTTGAACATAACACGAGAGATGTAAAAAGATGGGGACAGTTGGAATTGAAAATAAACGAGGTTGCAAAGCTGACAGGTGTTTCGGTTCGCACTTTGCACTATTATGATGAAATCGGCCTATTTGTGCAAACTGAGCATATATTATAGTTAAAGCCGAAATCCCGGAGATTTCAAGGGATTTCAGCTTTTTATCATGCCAAATGCATATGGAAAATTTTATTCAAAGAAGTCCTCGGATTTTTTATCCACAGCAATGGTAAGGCGCGGCCTTTTACATGGAGAGAATTTTATTTTAGGAGGCTTTTTGTGCGGCCCGTCTGACCATGTCCAGAAAATATGCGTGCACACGTGTATCCGCGGTTAATTCCGGGTGGAACGCGGTGACCAGCATATTTCCCTGCTGTGCGGCAACGATTTTGCCGTTTACTTCGGCCAACGGCTGGGCGGCACCAAAGGTGCGGGAAATATAGGGCGCACGGATAAACGTCATTGGGATGCTGTCAATGCCAGCGAACGGTGCTACAGTTGTGAAGCTGCCCAACTGCCGCCCATAGGCATTCCGCTTTGCCGCAATGTCCATTCGGGAAAGACAGGTGGGTCCATTTTCCACCTGCTTTGCAAGCAGCAGCAGACCGGCACAGGTTCCGAAAATCGGTACACCGTGGTCAAGCTGTTCTGAAAGCGGCTGTTGCAGACCGAGTTCCAGCAGCAGTTTACGCATGACTGTGCTTTCACCGCCGGGAAGAATAAACCCATCAAAAGAATCGTTCATATCTGCACGCTGACGAATTTCACGGCTTTCCACACCCAGACGGTGCAGCATGGCACTGTGTTCCGCAAAAGCACCCTGCAGTGCAAAAACACCTATTTTCATTTTTACAGTGCCTCCTTATTTGCCGCGTTCCGCCATTAACAGCGCAATTTCATCTGCGTTAATGCCGACCATTGCTTCACCCAAGTCCGTGGAAAGTTCAGCGAGCATTTTGGGGTCCTTGTAATTTGTCACAGCTTTTACGATAGCAGAAGCACGTTTGGCAGGGTTGCCGGATTTAAAAATGCCGGAACCGACAAATACGCCTTCAGCGCCCAGCTGCATCATCAGCGCGGCGTCCGCCGGAGTTGCAATGCCGCCGGCCGCAAAGTTGACAACAGGCAGACGGCCGTTATCGTGTACCGAGCGTACCATACGGTAGGGGACCTCCAGCTGTTTGGCGGCCTCGTACAGTTCATCTTCCCGCATACTTTGAATGCGGCGAATTTCACTGTTCATTTTCCGCATATGCCGCACGGCCTGTACAACATCTCCCGTGCCGGGTTCCCCTTTGGTGCGAATCATGGAAGCACCTTCCGCAATGCGCCGCAGTGCTTCACCGAGGTCCTTTGCGCCGCAGACAAAGGGGACTTGAAACTTTGTTTTGTCGATATGATAGACATCATCGGCAGGGGAGAGCACTTCACTTTCATCGATGAAGTCTATTTCAATTGCCTGCAAAATTTGGGCTTCTACAAAGTGCCCAATACGCACTTTGGCCATCACAGGAATGGACACAGCCTGCTGAATGCTGCGAATCATTTTGGGGTCACTCATACGGGAAACACCGCCGGCGGCCCGAATATCGGCAGGAATGCGTTCCAGCGCCATCACCGCACAGGCACCAGCCTGTTCCGCAATTTTGGCCTGTTCCGGGGATGTAACGTCCATAATGACGCCGCCCTTCAGCATCTGTGCAAGGTCTTTGTTCAGCTCATACCGGTTTTCCATAGCTCTATCCTCCATTATTTTCTTTAATTGCATTATATTATACAAGAATCTGTACTGATTACAATACACAGAAGATAGAAAACAATAGGTAACAGTTCATGTACAGCGCCGAACCGTGAATATCCGCTGCAATCATCCATTTCATAGAAACGCTTCTTTTTTGATAGGGTCAGTGTTCTTCCGGCAGCATTTGTTTCAGTGCCTTTGCCGCCATGCTCAGCGGTCGGGCAGTATCTTCAATTAAGCAGACCGAACGGGTAGGAACCGGTTCCGTCAGCGGAATTTGTACAATGCGTTTCTGTGCGATTTCCGGCTCGGCTAGCTCCGCCGGATAGAAGCCAATGCCGAGGTCGTACTGCACCATCGGCAGTACTTGGTCCATTGTCGCGGCTTCTACATCTGCCTGTAGAGGAAGGCCGTACTCTGCGAACCAGTGCCGGTACAGTTCACGGGTGCCGGTGCCTTCTCCCAGGCAAATGAACGGGCAATCCAGCAGGTCTCGCAGGGAGTGGGGCTTTTTTGCCAGTTCGGCATACTGCGGTCCGCCGATGAGAACTTCCCGAAAAGAATAGAGAATGCCTTCGTTCAGCGGCTTTCGCACATCAGCTGGAGTTGTCACAACCGCAAAGTCCGCCAGCCCATTCTGCAGGGCGGCGACAGCCTGCGGCGTAGAGTGATTGGAAATACGCAGACGAATGCCCGGATACTGCCGGTGAAACCGCTGCAGCTGTTTCAGTAAAAGCAGGTGCAGTGCTGTTTCACTGGCGGCGATGGAAACAAGCCCGTGCTTCATGCTGTGTTCACCCGCCAGCTCCTGCTGTCCGGCGAGGAGCTGCTCATAAGCAATGGAAACGTGCGCGTACAACCGACGCCCCTCCGGCGTCAGCTTTGTTCCCTTGTTGGAACGAACAAACAGGGTGCACCCCAGCTGCTGCTCCAACGCGTTCATGCAGCGTGTGATGTTTGGCTGACTGTTGTGCATAGCCCGCGCCGCTCTGGTAAAGCTGTGGTATTGTGCCGCGTAGTAAAAAATGCGGTAATAATCATAAGTGATTTCCATAAGCATTTCCGTCCTATCCATATCAATATCATATAGAAGCAATAGCAAATATAGTTTTTACAGACTGCGCTGTGCTTAGTATAATAAAAAGTACAGAGAAATGCAAATGGGTAGCAGAGAGTCATCTTTGTGGCAAAAGGAGCGTAAATGAATGATTGACGTTGTGCAAATCTGTGAAATTGCGATGCTTTGTACGTTTGGGGTATCCTGGCCGTTTAACATTGCCAAGTCGGTACATTCCCGTACTGCAAAAGGCAAAAGCGTTTTGTTCGAGATTTTGGTGGTCACCGGCTATGGATTTGGCTTGTTCAGCAAGTTGTGGACATGGGCACAAGGCGGTCAGTTAGCCTATTCTGTATGGTTCTACCTTGCGGATATTGCTATGGTCTGTATTGACCTGGTTCTGTATGCCCGCAACGTAAAGCTGGATAAACTTCGTGATGCCGCTGAAGAAGAGGCCATGGAAATGGGCGCCGTGGAATAAATCAAATATTGCTTCTTCAATGCACAAAAGCCGCTCCCTATACAGAAGGGAACGGCTTTTGCTATATAGCACATTTTATTTTGCTGTCATCTTTGCGGAGGAAAGCACATCTGCAAGGTCGGTGTCCGCAGCAAATGTATTCAGATTGTAGAGGAACAGAACATCGGTAACATTTTCGCCGGACATGATTTTTCCGACGTTTTCGTAGTAATACCGCGGGTCTACCAAAATGATTTCCTCATAGTAGGGAGTTAGGAACTGCACGAAGCAGTTGGCATAGGAATCCTTAAACAACAGTAGGCATTTGCGGTTGTTGTTGGTAGTGTGAATGGTCACAAGCGGGTGGTTACCGCCCAGAAATACCGTGTATTTGTCTTTTGCTTTCAGCGCCGCGCTTTGGTAAAGGGAGGCGCTTTTTTTATGGCTGTCCTCATAGGTTACATAGTAGCTGTTTTCACTGTTTTTAGGTATGTACACCTCGATGCTGTCCTGATAATCGTAACAGCCGCTTTTGGAAGCCATGGTGCCCTCAAAACGGTTGGTAACCGTGTAGATGTCGCATTTTTTCGGTGGATTTTGTATGCCGAGGCCGCCTGCCATGGCGTGAAACGCATAACTTGCACCTAGGCTGGTCCAATGGTGGTCGGTGTGGTAATAAATATTTTCCTTCTTGTGTGCGGAGAGGGCACTGGTCACATCGGTAAAAGAAACCTGCTGATTCAGGTGTGCCTTGATGTTTGCGAGGTCCGCTTTTTGGTCCCGTACTGGTGCGTTTTTTGGCAGTTTGTCGGATAAAACGCAGGCGGCATTGGGCACAACTGTCATGTGCATATGAACGCTGTTGTATTTTTCGGCAAAAGAATTGATAGCATCTATGCTTTTCTGCACCGCGCTGTTATCCGGTTCCGCCGGCTTTTCCATCAGATAGCCGTCTTTTCCGAGGTATACGCCGTTGGATTCCTGTACACCTTTTATCCGGTCCTGCTTCAGTTTGAATGTAATCCAGCCATCCCTGCCGAAGAACTGGTCTGAAACGTAGGACTGCAGCCCGGTGGTATAGCTGCCGTCTAATAGGCTCTGTACGGAAAACTTCGGCCATTCTGCCAGATTCCTGTTTTCGTTTACGGAAAAGCTTTTATCAGGCACTACAAGGTTTATGATTACTGTCAGCAAAACCACCACAAGCAGTGTCATTCCGGTTAAAATGGACAGACGTTTCTGCAGCAGTGCGCGCTTTTTCTGCGTTGCCCGACGCCGTGTTTCAATGGTCTCCTTCCCGGAGGCTTCTGTATCACTATCAATCATTTTTATAGCCTCCTGTCAGAATTTGAAGTAAAGGAATGTGCTGTAGGTTGAATTGACCATATAGGCCATGGACAGGACCAAAATCAAACAGCAGCTGACAATTCGCAATGCCAGCCGGTACTTTCCGCGTGCCATGGCGGAAATGCCGCGGCCGATTCGTGCGGCGGCCGGCGTGGCACCGAAGGCACCAATGATAATCAATGCCAGACTTTGTGTAAGATAATAGCGGCCGGCCGCGTCCGCTGCGGCGGGGGCACCGATGCCGAACATTCTTCCAACCCAGAGCAGACCAGAGGGGAGGGTGGGCGAGAAGAAAAAGACCCAGCCAATCATTACCATCAGCATGGTGAATATGTGCTTTACAGCCGCAGGTATCTTGGGCAAAAAATCTTTCAGAACAAATTTTTCAAGAAGCAGCAGCGCACCGTAGAAACCGCCCCAGAAAATGAAGTTCCAGGCGGCGCCATGCCACAGGCCGGTCAGCAGCCAGACAATGATGATATTCCGGATATTTTTGGCAAGGCCGTTCCGGTTGCCGCCCAGTGGAATATAGACATAGTCGCGGAACCACCGTCCAAGGGAGATGTGCCATCTCCTCCAGTATTCTGTAACGCTTTCAGAAATATAAGGGTAATCAAAGTTTTTGGCAAAGTCAAAGCCGAACATTTTCGCAAGGCCAATCGCCATGTCGGAATATCCGCTGAAATCAAAATAAATGACCAGTGTGTAAGTAATGCAGCCCACCCAGGCTGTCAGTGTGGAAATACCGTTTGCCGGCAGAGCTGAAACCGCAGTAAAGGTTGTGTTTAGGCCGTCGGCCAAAAGCACTTTTTTGCCAAGGCCGATAATAAAGAGTTTGGCGCCTTCACCGAACTTTACAAGGTCACAGCTGCGGTGAGTCAGCTGGTCCACCATGTCATGGTACTGCACAATCGGTCCGGAGGTGATTTTCGGGAAAAAGCTGACATAAACCGCAAAATTGATGAAATTTTCCTGTACAGGTGCTTTTTCCATGTAAATGTCAAAAAGATAAGAGAGCGCCTGGAATGTATAAAAAGAAATGCCAATCGGCAGCGGCAGCGGCGTATAGGTGAGGGACAGATGAAAAAGATGATTGATGTTTTCAATTAGAAATCCGTCATATTTAAAGAAGCCGAGCAGCAGCAGATTCACTACAGTGGCTATAACCATATAGGTCAGTGCCGCGTGTCGTTTGTCCGCTGCTTTGCTGCGGGCAATGCCAAGGCCGGCAAAATAGTTAAAAAAGATGCTGAAAGCAAGGAGCACCATGTATTTTGGCATGCCCCAGGCGTAAAAAAGTAGGCTGATTACAACGAGGGCCGTGTTCTTTGCTTTCTGCGGTACCAAATAGTACAGCAGAAGGCTGATGGGGAAGAAAGCAAAAAGGAAAATAAGACTGCTAAATGTCATTGCTTCTGCCCCCATTAGAGTGTTTTCTGAAAAGCAGCGTCCGCCGCTTTTGCGTTTTTGGTTGCTGCGAACAAGACATAGTTTCCGGAAATATCTGTAACGCTGTTTTGCAGCATTTCATATTGTCCGACACCATAGCCGTTAAAATTCTTTTTCTGCACGGCCAGCCGTGCTTCCACAGCGGCCTTTACTTCATCCTGCTGTTTGATGTCCGTCAACTTTACAATTAAAATTTCATTGGCAGTGGCGGCGGAAGTCGGGTAATAAAGCACAGTCCCGTTGTATTTCCCGGGTTCTAGACCATACAGCCGCTTTACCATGCTGTTGTCGCCCTCTTCCATCTGGGACATATCCGTAACCGAGGTAACGGCGTGCGAAACAGTCTTTATATCCGCTTTGCTGATTTTTCCCGATTTTTGCAGGAAACCTATAAATAGCAGAAGAACAGCGACACATACGGCCATCGCTGCAGGAATCAGAAAGCGTTCAGTCTTTTTCATGATTATAAACCTCAGATAAAATGGTGTTGGCCCAGAAGGGGTAAAATGTTTCTTTATAGTGAATGCCGTCCGGTTCAAACAGGTCAGTGTGCGCTTCACAGACAGCGGTTGCATCAATATAAGAAATGGAATTCTTTTTGCAGTATGCTTTGATGGCTGTGTTATATTCCGCTAGGCGGTAATAAGATGTTGACTCCTGATAGGCAGGGGACTGCACCGGCAGAATAGAGTTTACATAAACCGTTGCGCGCGGGCAAAGCTGCTTTAAAATAGATACAGTTTGACCAAGCTCTTCCGTATAGGCCTGTATGTTGTTCCAGTCACCGGATTCGATATCATTTAAACCATACATCAGAAAAATGCGGGACGGGTTGAGCGCTTTTAGCGCAGTAACCTGATTTTTTACATCTGTAATTTGAGAGCCGATTTTTGCGAGGACACGTCCTTTTTCCAGCAATCCATTTTCATAAAATGCAGATGCACGGGAGTCACCCAAAATCGCATAGTCCTGAAACTGGTCCCAAATGGAACCTTTCCCAGACGCGATTTTTGCCATCGTTTCCTGCTCCCGCATGGCCGAAACCTTTGCTTCCACAGCGGAAGTGCTCGCCTTTTCCATCTGCTCCAGATGTGCCGCACCAGCGGCCGCCGCGCGGTCCGAGGCGCTTTGCTTCTGCGCGCTTTTGTAGGCGGCGGAAACCGATGCCGGCACAATGATGACAATCAACAGGGCGGCTGCCGCCGCAAGAAAGACAGGCAAAATGTGCTTTATTTGTTTTTTCATAATACTTGATTCATTCTTCCTCTTCTATGAAGATAGCTATAGCCTGACAGGATTTCCCACCTATATATAGGATAGGCAGGACACGGAAATCCTGAGAAAATCTAAAGAACATTATGGCATATCTGACAGGTCGCGTCAAGGAAAGATGATGGCTTCATGCATCTGCATAAAAGTTGACCGCTTATTTTCCAATATACCGCATAGTTGCCCGCAAAGGCATAAAGATTTATTCGGGGCAGACAGCTGCCCATGCTTCCGGGTCGAATTTTTTGTCCCGATAGTAAAATCTTTTATCGTCTTCTGTAATGGGGCGCAGGACGCGGCACGGATTTCCCGCGGCCACAACATTGTCGGGAATGTCATGGGTAACAACACTGCCGGCACCGATAACGCTTCCGCTCCCAATGGTGACGCCGGGCAGAACAACAGCACTGCCGCCAATCCACACATCATCCCCAATTTTTACAGGTATGCCGTATTCGTACTGGGAGCGGCGGGCCGCCGGGTGAATGGGGTGGCCGGCCGTATAAATGGCAACGTTTGGGGCCAAAAGAACGTGATTCCCTATTTCAACACTTGCCACGTCCAGGATAGTGCAGTTGTAGTTAATAAATAGGTGACTCCCGACGGAAATGTGTGTTCCATAATCACAGTGAAAAGGCGGAATAATGTACAGCCCTTTTCCGGCTTTCCCGATGATTCGATAGGCCAGAGATGTTAGCTGGTCGGTCTGTTCTGCGTCCGTGTGATTGAAGGCATAAAGCAGTTTTTGAGTTGCTTTCATTTCGTTCTGTACGGCGTTGTCAGCTATATAAGCGAGCCCAAGGTCACGGCGAGTGCGGTTATCCATAATATAGCTTCCTTTCTGTTATGTTTTTACTTCTATTATAGCAGGTACGGTTGGACGGCAGCAAGTTACTGCAGCGCTTTTGGTGACACGGCCGGGGCCAGCAAAAATGCTCCCTGCTACAGGACAGCCTGTAAACAGAGAGCATTTAAGTGTCTTTATGCGGAAAGAGCGCTTATCTGCGGCGTTCCAGTTTCCGCTGGAAAAACTTTACGATTTCAACAACCGGAATGACCGAGAACGCCAGCAGCATAGCTGTGAAGTATTCTTCGGCGGAAATTTTCATGAAGCCAAAAGCGTTTGCCAACGGCGGAACAAAGATAACAACGGAAGTCAGTACCAGGGAGCCAAGCATAGCTCCAAGCAGGGCTTTGTTCTGACAGTGCAGGCTGAAAATAGAGTTGCGCTGCGAGCGCATATTAAAGGAGTGGAAAATTTCAGCCATAGACAGTGTCAGGAACGCCATGGTCATACCGTCCGGGCTTTCCGCAATCTCCCATACACCGTGTTCCATAAAATGGCCGACAAAGTAAGACACCAGTGTCACAATGGAAATTAAAACGCCCTGATAAATCAGGTCGGCGCCCATACCGCGCGCGAAAAATCCTTCTTTGGGGTTCCGCGGACTGCGGCTCATTAAGCCATTCTCTTTCTTTTCCAAGCCAAGAGCCAGCGCGGGGAAGCAGTCGGTAATTAGGTTAATCCACAAAAGGTGGGCAGGCTTCAAAATCGTGAAGCCAATCATGGTGGCTACAAAGATGGAGATAACTTCACTTATGTTGGAGCTTAATAGGAACTGAATAGCTTTGCGGATATTATCGTAAACGCGGCGGCCTTCTTCTACAGCAGAAACAATAGTTGCGAAGTTGTCGTCTGCCAGAATCATATCCGCGACGTTTTTAGTTACGTCCGTGCCGGTGATGCCCATACCAACGCCGATGTCGGCGCTCTTAATAGCGGGCGCATCATTGACGCCGTCACCGGTCATGGCGGTAATCATGCCGCGTTTTTTCCATGCGTTGACAATACGAACTTTATGTTCCGGCTGAACTCGTGCGAATACCGTATATTTATCAACGTTCTTTTCCAGCTTTTCATCACTTAGGTCGTCCAGTTCAGCACCGGTAATGGCCTGGGAAGGGTCCTTCAAAATGCCCAGCTGAGAGGCAATCGCCGCGGCGGTGTCCTTGTGGTCACCGGTAATCATGTTAACACGGATGCCAGCGCCCCGGCATTCGTTTACAGCAGCTTCCACTTCTGGACGGACAGGGTCAATCATACCGACAAGGCCAATAAAAGTAAGCTTTTCTTCCATATCACTGGATTTGTAAGAACTTGGTTTGGTGCTATACCTGCGGAATGCCGAACCTAGCACACGCAGCGCCTTATCTGCCATGCGCTTATTTTCGCCTAGAATCTGGCTGCGCATTTCCGGTGTCAGGGGAATTTCACGGCCGCCTTTGTAAACACAGGTGCAGTGTTTCAAAATAACGTCCGGTGCACCTTTTGTATACTGAATGAAGCCTTCCTGCGTGGGGTGTACGGTAGACATCATTTTTCTGCCAGAGTCAAACGGAATTTCACCTACACGCGGTGCGCTTTCTTCCAGTTCATTCTTTTTCAGGCCGAGAGAGGTCGCGTAGTTGACCAGCGCATTTTCTGTCGGTTCACCTACGGCTTTTCCATCGTGACCAAGGCGGGAGTCACTGCACAGTGCCAGCGCCGTAGCAAGCACACTTTCACTGTCCGTAAAATGGTCCACAACGGTCATGCGGTTTTGGGTAAGCGTTCCGGTTTTATCCGTGCAGATGACCTGCGCGCAGCCCAGTGTTTCCACAGCGGTTAAGCGGCGGATAATGGCATTGCGTTTTGACATATTAGAAACGCCGATGGAAAGCACAATGGTGACCACAGCGGCCAGACCTTCCGGAATGGCAGCAACAGCCAGGCTAATCGCAATCATAAAGACGTTAATGATAGATTTTTCGCTGAAGTTTCCGGAACGTATCAGGCTGAAAACGAAAATCACGGCACAGATACCGATAACCAGCCATGTCAGGATTTTGCTGAGCTGCTTCATCTTAATCTGCAGCGGCGTCAGGTTATGCTTGGCGTTGACAAGGACCGAGGCAATTTTGCCCATTTCTGTGTCCATGCCAACGGCGGTGACTACCGCTTTGCCGCGTCCGTAGACGATGGTGCTACCCATAAAGACCATATTGGTCCGGTCGCCAAGCGAAATGTCTTTTTGACCGTTTAAAGGAAGCGCGTCCGTCGCTTTTTCAACCGGCACTGATTCGCCGGTCAGGGAAGACTCCTCTGCCTTCATGCTGACGCTTTCCAGAACACGGCAGTCGGCGGGGACAGAGTCGCCGGCCTCCAGAAGGACCACATCGCCAACGGCAAGGTCTTCGCTCTTTACAGATGTGATTTCTCCGTTTCTGTAAACTTTGGAGGTCGCCGCAGTCATCTTTTTCAGCGCTTCCATCGCTTTTTCCGCTTTGCTTTCCTGTAATACACCCAATATAGCGTTGACAATTACGACAAACAGAATAATGAATACATCCGCGTAGGATTCGCCCGAATAAGCGGCTGTCACGCCGGATAGGATTGCTGCGACAAGCAGAATAATGGTCATCGGGTCACTCAGCTGTGCCAACAGCCGCTTCCACAATGGCACACGGTTTTCCTCTGCCAGCTTATTTTTTCCGTTTCGTTCCAGCCGTGCGGCGGCTTCCTCCGAGGAAAGGCCTTTCGATGTGCTTTTGCACTTCTGTAGGACGGAATCCTTGTTTTCCAGATAGAATCTCATATAGATCCTCCTTATAAAATATAGACAAAAAAACAAGACTCATGCGTTGGTAGCAAACCAGGCATGAGTCTCGTTTATCAGGGCAAGCCAGACCATTTTGGCCATGTATGTTGACTTGGCGCACGCATCGGCTGATGCGTGTAAACTACTCCCTCATTACACAGCTATTCTATCAGCTGTATGGCCTTTTGTCAATCTCTGACAGGAGTTTTCTGCATGAGACTTTTCTATTGTTCCATTCGGATGGGGGGATATACCGCCAGCGGAGCAGAAAATGCGGATGCAGGCCATATAGCGGAAAGAGTGTTTCGGAACGAAAAACTTTATAACGAAATAAATATAAAAGGCAGAGTGGTTGGCTCCGCCTTTCTCTTTAGGGCCTATAGAATTGTTTCATCATTCCCATGGCCATATAGTCACCCATTTGCAGGGCCTGTGCACTGATATCATCAAATTCCGCAATATCTTTTTCGTAGAGGCCGTCAATACGATAGTTTGTTTCTGCTTCGATCATTTTCAAATGGCAGTGCAGCATTTCTTCCCATTTTTCTTGTGACCAGAAACAGTTAATGCTGGCAAGAAAGCAGGCGATCTCACCTGCATTGACATACCATTTCTTTCGCGCATCGTCCGCAAGGTCCGTTTTGCCGTCCTTTGCGGCGTTGACGAGCTTTGACCCAATCATAAGGTGCTCTGTCAATAGGTCCTGAAATTTCTTTGCCTTTTGCCTGCCGTAATATTGACATAGAACCTTGGCAAAATCGTTTGGATTGCGCAAAAGGCGGTTGGTCACATATTTTAGGTCATTTAATTCGGACAACGTACTAATGATAAATAGCCTCGTCCATATAACGTGCTGTGTCCATAGGTCACGAAAGACAAGTGTCAAATTTTTCTGACTGCAACAGGTATTCATAGAACCTCCTTATCACATTTGGTTGCTGCTACGTTAAACGCATGGGTCATTATAGAATATGCAGCAATCAGAAACAGCGCAATAAAAAATTATGCTATGATAAAGAGGGCATACATAGAGCCGACGTCGCCGAGACCAAGCAAAGGGCTGCCTGCCGAGAGCATTTTTATTTGAAAAGTAGTCAAACTGTAGTCAAAACTCAAAACGGGTAAAAAACAACCGCACGGAAAAACCATGAAAAACGGCTTAACCATGCGGCTTATCGCTTTGGTGGAGCATAGGGGAATCGAACCCCTGACCTCAAGATTGCGAACCTTGCGCTCTCCCAGCTGAGCTAATGCCCCAAATGCAACAAGCTATATTATTGCATACTATTGGTATCTTGTCAAGGGATTTTACAAAAATTGCGACCAGCAAAAAACTAAAGAGAAATAAAGCGCCTGACTGCTTTCGCCAGCCCGTCATGGTCACAGTCGTCCGTTACGAAAGCAGCATGCTGCCGAATCTGCGCGTTGGCGTTTCCCATGGCAACACTTGTGCCGGCCCAATCCAACATTGTAATATCATTGTGTCCGTCGCCGACTGCCATGACCGCTTCCTGCGGGATATGCAGCAGACCGGCCAGCACCTGCAGACCATTTCCCTTAGTGGCGGTCGCGCTGGTAAGCTCTATCACGTTTTCCAGTGAAGTGGTCACAGCCAGCTCCGGCCATGTGCAGAACTGGTCCCAGCAGTGGCGGCATTCCTGCATTTCCTGGAAAATAGAAAAAACTTTTTCCGGACGCAGATGCTGGCTGCGGACAAACTGCTGCAGGTCGGGGACTGGTGTGCGGGAATCGAGAAAGCTCTTTAAATGAACGGGACTAATGCCGTATTTCATCGGGTCCTGATAATGCTCGATTGTGGTGTACGCTTTTCCGCCGATATATACGTCACAAGATACGTCGGGATAGCAACTTAGTTCATCCAGTACACGCAAAGCAAGGCTGCAGTCCATCAAATCCTGATACAATACCTTTTTTTGTAAGCAGTCATAAACCACGGCGCCGTTGCTGCAAAGGCAGTAACGAATGCCGTGTACTTTCTGCAGTTCCGGCGGCAGGCCGGAGTACTGCCGCCCAGTTGTGGGGACAACGTAAACGCCCGACTGAATGGCGCATTCCAGTGCGGCCTGGTTTTCGGCGGAAAGTGTGTTTTTGCTGTTCAGTGTGGTGCCATCCATATCAATTGCCAGTAACTTAATGTTCATAGGAATCCCCCACGATATGTATTTGCATTCCTTCCATGCAGTGAAGAGCTTCTACATTTTGACGGGCGTCTGCTGCGGCAGTACAGGAAGCATCCACAAAAACGGTGGCTTCCGGCAAGGCGGCTTTTGCAAGGACCGCATTAGAAAGAACACAAATGTTGCTGACTAGGCCCCCAAGTTCCACCTCATCATATTGCTTTTCCTGAAGAAAGGGGATAAGGTCCGCACAGCCAAAGCATGGCTTTTCAAATCTTCGGCAGCCCTGCAGCAGCTTTGCAGTGCGGCCATACAATTCCCACCCGGGTGTGCCTTTGACACAGTGGACTATCGGCAGTGCGTACCCTTCCGCGGTCTGCAGGTAAGAATCTGTGTGTGTATCCATAGTATAAATAACGTCCTGCCCGGCAGTACGGTACGCTTCAATCTTTTGGCAGATAGGCGCTTCCAGCTGTTCCGCACCGGGAAAACCAAGCGTGCCTGTTACAAAATCATTTTGGAAATCGACAACAATAAAAAGCCGTTTCATTTTTTGCTGTTTTCCTCCTGTTCCGCTAAATATGTTTTACAGAATGTGCGCATACAGCACAGATGACATTTCGGACTGCGGGCGGTACACACAGCCCGTCCGTGCAGAACCAACCGGTGGCAGAAAAGATTGCTTTCCTCCGGCGGGAGAACGGCACGAAGCTGTGTTTCCACCTTTCGGGGGTCCTTTCCGGAGGAAAGGCCCAGCCTGCCGCAAATGCGGATGCAGTGTGTATCGGTTACAATGGCCGGCTTGTGATAAATGTCGCCGAGGATTAGGTTGGCTGTCTTGCGGCCCACGCCAGGCAGCTTTGTCAGCTGCTCCATTGTGTCCGGCACTTTACCGCCGAAGCTATCCCGCAGCATACGGCACATGGCACAGATATCACGCGCTTTGGTCTTATAGAGTCCGCAAGAGTGGATATATTCACCGACTTCTTCCGGTTCCGCTTCACAGAATGTTTCCAGGGTGGGGAAGCGCGCAAACAGTGCCGGCGTTACTTTGTTGACACGGGCATCCGTGCACTGCGCAGATAGGCGGGTGGCAATCAGCAGCTGCAGCGGGTCCGTATAGGTCAGCGAGCAGGCCCCGTTCGGATATTCTTTTTTTAGGGCCTCTACTGCCAGTTGTGCCCGCTCCTTTGTAGCCATTTTGGTATCACCCTTTCCGATTTGTTTGCTGTACTATATCTTATCGCAAAAGAGAAAAATAGTAAAGGAAGCAAGGCCAAACGCGTAAAAATTCCTTTTCTGTACTTTCCCGCGGAGATGTGTTGAGTTTTTTTGCATCAAACGGTATAATGAAAAGAAAACTCAACAGGCAAGGAGAATGGATATGTACAAGGATTTGATAGACACCATTGGATTCGTCAAAAATGCCGACCCCGAAGTTGGCAATGCCATGCAGGACGAGCTTTCCCGGCAGCGCCGCAACCTGGAGCTGATTGCCTCTGAAAATATCGTTTCTCCAGCAGTTATGGCAGCCATGGGCAGTGTTCTTACCAATAAGTACGCGGAAGGTTATCCCGGAAAGCGGTACTACGGCGGCTGCCAGTATGTTGATGTGGTAGAAGAAATTGCCCGCAAGCGTGCCTGCCAGCTTTTTGGCGCTGAGCATGCCAATGTACAGCCGCATTCCGGCGCACAGGCAAACATTGCCGTTTATTTTGCGTTGCTGAAGCCCGGTGATACTGTCATGGGCATGAATCTTAATGAAGGCGGACACCTAACACATGGTTCTCCTGTCAACATTTCCGGCACTTATTTTAACTTCGTTCCGTATGGAGTCGATTCCAAAACCGGACGAATTGACTATGACAAGCTAATTGAACAGGCACAGCTGGTAAAGCCGAAGATGATTGTCGGCGGTGCCAGTGCCTATCCGCGTATCATTGACTTTAAAAAATTCCGGGAAGCGGCGGATTCCTGCGGTGCTATCCTGATGATTGACATGGCACATATTGCCGGACTGGTCGCCGCGGGCGTGCATCCCAACCCGGTAGAGTACGCCGATATTGTCACCACTACCACCCACAAGACACTGCGCGGCCCGCGCGGCGGCATGATTCTATGCAAAGAGAAATACGCGAAAGCCATTGACAAGGCTATCTTCCCGGGCACGCAGGGCGGCCCACTCATGCACATCATTGCTGGCAAGGCAGTTTGCCTGGGCGAGGCTATGAAGCCTTCCTTTAAGGAATATGGCAAAAAGATTGTTGAAAACGCACAGGCACTGGCCAAGGGCCTTCTGGACCGCGGCGTCAAGCTGGTTTCCGGCGGCACAGACAACCACCTTCTGCTGGTGGACCTGACCGGTATGGACCTGACCGGCAAAGAGCTGGAAACCCGCCTCGATTCCATCCGCATTACCGCGAATAAGAACACTGTGCCGGGCGAAACACGCAGCCCCTTTAAGACTTCCGGCCTGCGTTTGGGTACGCCGGCCGTTACCACACGCGGTATGCAGCCGAAGGACATGGATATTATTGCTTCCTGCATTGCGGACACCATTCGTGACTTTGACGGCACCAAGGAAGCTTCTTTGGCCAAAGTGGGCGCCCTGTGCAAAAAATACCCGCTGTACGAATAAAAAACGGATGTTTGTGCCCAAGCACGCATAAGAATAAAAGAACGGACAGCCGCCTGCCGGAAAGGATGTGTTCCTATGTCAGCTCCTCTCGCAGACCGTATCCGGCCCAAAACGCTGGATGACATTGTCGGTCAGCAGCATCTTTTGGGACCGGGACGGCCGCTGCGCCGCATTATTGAAAGCGGAGAGATTCCCAACCTGGTTTTTTATGGACCTTCCGGTGTAGGGAAGACAACGCTTGCTTCGATTATTGCCCGGCGTACTAAAAAGCATTTGTGTAAGCTAAATGGTACTTCCGCTTCCACTGCGGATATTCGTGCCGTCGTCAGCAAAGTTGGTACGCTGGAAGCTGTCAACGGGATTCTGCTGTATTTAGATGAGATTCAGTATTTTAATAAGAAGCAGCAGCAAACTCTTTTGGAGTTCATTGAAAACGGCGATATTACACTGATTGCCTCTACCACAGAAAATCCGTATTTCTATGTATACAATGCCATACTCAGCCGTTCAACGGTGTTTGAATTTAAGCCGGTTGAGCCGAAAGATATTGTTCCCGCTGTCGAACGGGCTTTCCGCTTCCTTTCACAGGAACGCGGGAAACCGATTAAAGCGGAGCCGGAAGCGGTTCGCCGCATTGCATTTTCCTGTGGCGGCGATGTACGCAAGGCGATGAATGCGGCGGAACTGTGCGCGCTGGCCGCGGAAGAAACGGACGATGCACTGCAGGTTACGCCGGAATTGGCTGCAGAGCTGACACAAAGCAGTGCGCCTCGTTATGACCGGGAAGGCGACGAACATTACGATATTGTTTCAGCCTACCAGAAATCCATGCGCGGTTCGGACCCGGATGCGGCACTGCATTATCTGGCGCGTCTGCTGGCTGCGGGTGACTTGCCGTCTGCCTGCCGCCGCCTAATGGTTTGTGCGTGCGAGGATGTTGGCCTTGCCTATCCGCAGATTATTCCAATCGTCAAAGCTGCCGTGGATGCGGCACAGATGGTTGGTTTGCCGGAGGCACGCATTCCGCTGTCCGATGCGGTCATTTTGGTTTCTCTGGCACCCAAAAGCAATTCTGGGGAAGCTGCCATTGATGCGGCGCTGACGGATGTCAAAGCGGGCAGAGCCGGTCCGGTTCCGCGCTGCCTGCAGAACAAACATTACGACAGTGCCGAAGTAAAGCGCAAAGGTCAGTTTTATAAATACCCGCACATATACCCGAATCACTGGGTGCAGCAGCAGTACCTGCCCGACACCCTGCAGGGAGCTGCTTATTACACCCCGGGGGAAAACAAGACAGAGCAGTCCTATGCGGCATATTGGCGCCACATTAAAAAGGAAGAAACACCGGATAAATAGGGTGGTGAATTTCTGCCTTTTGAAAAAGGGAGGTACAGGCTGCCATGAAAAATGAATCTCTTTTCAGTTTCACATATGGAATGTATGCCATTGGTGTGACAGACGGGAAACACCCTTCAGCCAGTATCGTCAACACCGTTTCACAGGTTTCCAATCATCCGAATTTGCTGACGGTCAGCATTCACCGCAGCAGTTACAGCTATGCGTGTATTCACAAAAACGGCCTGTTTACGGTCAGCGTGCTTAGTGAGGACACTTCCGGAGCGGTTATCGGGGCACTGGGGCTTACTTCCGGCCGCAGCAGCAGAAAGCTGGATAATATCCGCTACAAAATGCTGCGCGAAGGTGTACCGGTTATCCGGGAAAACAGCTGCTGCTGGTTCCTGTGCAAAGTGATTGATTCTATGGAAACGCCTTCCTACACTGTTTTTCTTGCGAAAGTCCTTGCTGGGAGCGATAGGGTTGTCGGCACACCAATGACTTATTCGTACTACCGCAACGTGATTAAAGGAAGCGCACCCCGCAATGCCCCGACATATCAGGAGCCGACACCGGATCGCTCCAACAGTGACGGCGAAGCGTTTGCCTGCACGGTGTGCGGTTATTTGTATCACGACGCCATTACACCCTTTGAGGAGCTGCCGGAGGATTGGGCTTGCCCTATCTGCGGCGCAACAAAATCTGCTTTTGTCCGCCAAACAGCGGAAATATAAAAAGACCGGCTGCGGCAATTCTAATTTGCCGCAGTCGGCTTTTGTGTTTTCTGCATAAAATACTTGTATGAAAAACGACATTAGAGTATAATGAAATCGCAAATGTGTTACATAACCTTCAGGAGGGATATCATGAACAGCACGGAAAAAAAAGCACTTGCGGTGACTGCCTGTAAAGTTCGTATGGGCATCATCGAGGGCGTTTATCATGCAAAGTCCGGCCATCCCGGCGGTTCCCTTTCAGCAGCCGATATGTTTACATATCTATACTTCCGGGAACTGCACGTTGACCCGAAAAATCCGAAGGACCCACAGCGCGACCGTTTTGTCCTGAGCAAAGGTCATGCTTGCCCAGGTCTGTACGCTGCTTTGGCGGAACGCGGCTTCTTCCCGCGTGAAGAGCTCAAGTCCCTGCGGCACATTGGTGCCATGCTTCAGGGCCATCCGGACATGAAACATACACCCGGCATTGATATGAGCACAGGTTCCTTGGGACAAGGTATTTCCGCTGCCTGCGGTATGGCTTTGGCTGGTAAAATGGACAAAAAAGATTACCGCGTTTATGCCCTGCTGGGGGACGGCGAAGTGGAGGAAGGTCAGGTCTGGGAGGCTGCTATGTTTGCCGGCCACCACGACCTGGACAACCTGTGCGAAATTGTAGATTCCAACAAGCTGCAAATTGACGGTCCTGTTTCTGAAGTTGGCGGTTCATATCCGATAGACAAAAAATTCGAGGCATTTGGCTTTGATGTACAGACCATTGACGGCCATGACTTTGACGCAATAGAAAAAGCCTTTGCGCACGCACGCACCGTTAAGGGCAAGCCTTCCTGCATCATTATGAATACCATTAAGGGCAAAGGTGTTTCCTATATGGAGAATCAGGTTGGCTGGCATGGAAAAGCCCCGGATGAAGAACAGTATCACCAGGCAATGACAGAACTTAAGGCAGAACTTGCCAGACTGGAGGCAGAATGATGGCTGAGATGATAAAAAAAGCAACTCGTGAATCGTTTGGTCTGGCTGTTACAGCTGCCGCAAAAGAAAATCCGAACATCGTCGTGCTGGACGCTGACCTTGCGCAGGCTACGAAGACCGCTATTTTTAAGAAAGCTTTTCCGGAGCGCTTTGTCGATGTTGGCATTGCGGAGTGCAATATGATTGGCATTGCGGCCGGTTTAGCGACTTGCGGCAAGATTCCGTTTGCGGCTAGCTTTGCCATGTTCAGTGCCGGCCGCGCCTTTGAGCAGGTCCGCAACTCCATTGGGTACCCTCACTTGAACGTGAAAGTGGTTGGTTCCCATGCAGGTGTTTCAGTTGGTGAGGACGGTGCAACGCATCAGTGCCTGGAGGATATTGCTTTAATGCGCTCTATTCCGGGCATGGTTG
Organism: Caproicibacterium lactatifermentans; assembly: GCF_013315815.1. NCBI lineage: Bacteria > Bacillati > Bacillota > Clostridia > Eubacteriales > Oscillospiraceae > Caproicibacterium > Caproicibacterium lactatifermentans. The sequence continues at coordinate 1,293,109 of NZ_CP046051.1, read as the reverse complement.
TTATCAATCCGGCGGATCACTATGAGATGACCGCGGCAGTTCGTGCACTTGTGGATTATCAGGGCCCCGCTTATCTGCGCTTATGCCGCCTGCCTGTGGAAAGCGTCAACAACAACGACGATTATCGTTTTGAACTTGGCAAGGGCATTACCCTGCGGGACGGCAGTGATATCACGGTCGCAGCCACGGGCTTGATGGTTTCGGAAGCGGTAAAAGCTGCGGATGCGCTGAAAGCAGAGGGCATTTCTGTTCGTGTGTTGGATATCCACACCATTAAGCCGCTGGACAAAGAACTGATTGCCAAGGCTGCACGCGAAACCGGAAAGATTATTACCGTTGAAGAACACAACATCATTGGTGGACTGGGTGAAGCGGTCTGCAGTGCGCTGTGTGAATCTTATCCAGCTCCGGTTATCCGCATGGGTACACATGACTGCTTTGGTCATTCCGGCCCTGGTGCAGAGCTGCTGAAAGAGTTTGGCCTTTGTGCAGAGGGCATTGCAAAAACGGTCAAGCAGGCACTTGGTAAATAAAGGAAAATATATATTTAGCAAGAATATAATAAAAGGACCGCTGCGTATTGCAAAACGCGGCGGTTCTTTTGCTGTTTTAACAGCTATTTTTTCTTTTTGAATGGCAAATGCAACTTTTTTCTCCCGCTTAGTACAGTGGGAAATAAAACTGTATGCCTGTCAGTATTTGGCTTTTCCCCGGACGTTTCGGTATGATAAAACAGCGGACAGGCTTTCCACAGAAAAATGCGGTTTCGCAACACAGGGTCCGTCTTGCTGCCGGTCAGCAGCAGCTTATCATAACCGTTTTGCTGCAGATACAGGTGAATCGTGCTGCGGCGAAACCCCTCATTCAGCAGGGTGTCAATGCAGGACAAAACTGTTTTGGGAATATACTCCTCTTGAAAAAGCGCCATGAGTTCTGGTGTACCGCACGAATATGTATGTAGAATGTCCAATACACGAACCATAGCATCCACTTTTTGCAGGACAGCGGTCCCGCGGCTGTGGCCGTCCGGCATCTGCGGCAGTTCATGTGCTGTGCCACGCTCCAAAAATACGGGGGACTGATACACGGTATCTGCCATAAATAGACAGCGCAGCAAAAATTCCTCCGCATAGCCGCAGCGGCATTCTTCCGAAAAAGTGATTCCGTTTTTCACAAGAAATTGAGAGCGAATCAAGACAGCGGAAAGGTCAAGCGCCAAACTGCCTTTCAGCAGCTGCCGAGCAAAGTCCGTTGTATCCGGTCCGGCACCGGGCAGCCGCTTTGCAGCATGACTGGCGGCTTCCGGTGTCCAGCAGCCGAAAATCAGGTCAGCGTGTGTGCGGGCGGCGGCCTGACAGTAGGCTGGCAAACTGTTTTTATAAAGCTTGTGTGCAAACAAAAAAGAAACATAGGTGCCGTTGGCACGTGCCAGCCCCGTATTCAAACCGGCGGCAACAGTGGTATCACCGTTTTGCATGACGCAGCCGCACAGGTCCTCTGCGTGCAGGGACTGAACCGCGGCTAGGACCGTGTTATCGGTAGAACCAATATCAATCATAATCAGTTCCGTTTTCGGCAACTGTTTTATCTGTGTTGCCAGAAAATGCATCAAGTCCTTCATTCCTGTTTCTGCATTTTTAATAGGCAGGATTAGGGACAGCGAAAAACGAGGTGTTGCTTCTTCGTCGGACACAGGTCAATCCTCCTTCTTCTGCAGGGGCCGCCTGTTCTGCACAACAATCTGCACAGCATGACGGGCAGAAGTTTTTGTTACAGTAATGATATTGTCGCCGTATACAAAGGAATCTCCTACGGCAGGAATTTTTCCAAGCTGTTCCATTATCCAGCCGCTGACGGTCATATAGTCAAAATCCTCTGCATCCAGTGGAATGCGGAAATACGTAAAAAAGTCATCCAGGTCGGCACTGCAGTTGACGGCATAGCGCTGGTTGCCAACTTTGCGGAAATATTGAATTGCCTGGTCGTGCTCGTCCCAAATTTCACCGACCAGTTCTTCTACAATGTCTTCAATGGTTACAATGCCCTCTGTTCCGCCGAACTCGTCCACTACAACGGCCATGTGTGTTTGGCTCTGCTGCAGTTCATGCAGCAGGTCGCTGACGGAAATGCCGGTTCCGACATAAATGATTTTTTTGATAATGCCGGAAATGGAAGTCATGCCGGTGTGCAGCCCGCGAAAGAAGTCTTTTTCGTGAATCATGCCAATGATATTGTCAATGGTTTCTTCATAAACCGGAATGCGGGAAAAGCCGTTGTGCAGGAACAAATCCGTAATTTCGTCCAAAGAAGCATCTTGGCTGATTGCCACCACGTCTACGCGCGGTGTCAGAATATCGCCGGCGTCCAGGTCGTTGAATTCAATAGCGGAACGAATCAAGTCACCGTTGCGTTCGTCAATGCCGCCGTCACTTTGCGCTTCGTCTACAATCGTCATCAGGTCATCCTGTGTCATCTTTGCCTCATCTGGGTGCTTGAACGCATGGGACAGCAGCGCTTTCCACAAAGAAAACAGCCAGTTCAGCGGGGTAAAGAGTGTAATAAGTCCATGCAGGACGGGTGCAACCGCCATAGCATAGCTGTCGGCAAATTCCTTTGCCAGCCACTTCGGTGTAATTTCCCCAAAAATCAGGACCACTATGGTCATAACAGCAGTGGAAATGGAAACGCCGTTCGTACCCAAAAGATAGGTGAAAAAAACCGTTGCAACAGAAGAAGCCAAAATATTGACAACATTGTTTCCTATTAAAATAGTGGAAAGCAGGTTGTCATAATTTTCTGCATTGCGCAGCGTCAGGGCGGCACGCTTATTACCGTCATTGGCCATATTCTTAATGCGGACGCGGTTTAGCGTATTATAGGAAGTTTCGGATGCCGAAAAAAAGGCAGACAGAAGAATGCATAAGATAATGACCAGCAATTCCCCTATCATTGTGTTGCTCATATTGGCTGTCAGTCTCCTATTTCAAAATAAACGGTTAAAAGTCTGTAACTGACATAAGTTTAACAGGTACAGGAAAGAAATGCAACAGGGAAAAGAATTGAAAAAACAGGACTTTTGGCCAAAATAAACGGCTGCTTTTATCTGCATTTCCGTCTTACAGCATATGTCCGTTTCGCTCCACAGCAATGCCGGAAAGTGCATAATCTGTACCGGCAAGGTACTGCGTCAGTGTTTTTCCGTCAGTGCTGATTCCTTTTCCGCTCATTTTGGTCACAGTGCAGCCCTCTTTCTGGTAATAAAACAAAAAATACCGCACAAAAGTTTACACTTGTGGAGGCACATCCTTTTATGTGAATTTATGTCCCAAATTTGCCAGAAGAATAGCATAATGACAACGTATGTCAAGCGGAATTCGTGAAATTGTTGTGAAAAATGAATTTTTATGGCCGCATTTGTTTAAACTATATAAATTCCATTTTTTTATTGTTTGGCTTTGCGGCAGGTAAAAGCACCGCTGCGAAAGTGGACCGCTGCCGGTCAGTTATTTGCAGGTTTCGTATAATAAAAGGTGCTTTTCTGGGGACAAGGGCTTGACAGCCGTTTTTTTAGTCGGTATAATATTTGATATGTAACAGGTATTGATTACAGTAACCCCTGCCTTTTGGCGGATGGGAGGGAAAATACATGGCTGAAGTTCGAGTGAAAGACAATGAATCTCTGGACAGTGCTCTGCGCCGGTTTAAAAAACAGTGCGCTCGTTCTGGTGTGATTGCCGAAGTCCGCAAAAGAGAGGCTTATGAGAAGCCTTCTGTTCGGCGGAAGAAAAAATCCGAAGCAGCCCGTAAGCGCAGATATAAGTAAGTTTTATCTGCCATCGGTTTCTTAGGCACATGGAAAGCGGGCTTAATGCCCGCTTTTTTCTCGCAAAGGAGGCACTTCCATGGCGCTGAAAATGCCCACCTGCTCTGTGAATCGGGTTACACAGATTACACCGCATCTGCTGCAGATGCTGGGCGTCAGTGCGGTTCTGCTGGATGTGGACAATACGCTTTCTCCGCCGGACAGTCCTGTCCCTTTCCCCGGAACTGTGCAGTGGGCACATGAAATGACGCGTCAGGGTTTTCACCTGGTGATTGTTTCTAATAACTTTCGCCGGCGGGTAGCTCCCTTTGCGGCGCAGTACAGCCTTCCGTTTGTCAGCTTTGCCATGAAGCCGCTGCCATTTGGCTATCTGCGTGCACTGCATACACTGAAAATTCCCCGTTCACAGGCCGTTATCGTGGGGGACCAGGTTTATACAGATATTATTGGCGCCAACATTGTTGGTATTCATTCTATACTAGTGACACCCGTTGTTACGGAAGAAAGTGTATCTTTTCTGCGCAGGCGGCGCGGGGAAGTGCCTATCCGCCAAAAATTAAAGGAAACTGGCCGCCATATTCGACCAAAGGAGTGACCGCTGTTGGCAAAGAAAAAAATTTTGCTCCTGCTGGGGCCAAACCTCGATATGGTTGGTGTACGTGAGCAGGGAATTTACGGAACAGAAACAGCAGAAAGCATTGCCCAGGAAACGAAGCGGGCCGCTGAGTCCCTTGGCTTTGAGCTGGCTGTTTATCAATCAAACCATGAGGGTGATTTGATTGATAAGATTCATGCTGTGCGCGGCGTGTATGACGGCTGTATCCTTAATGCCGGTGCGCTGACACATTACAGCTATGCCCTGCGGGACGCTATCTGCTGTGTACATGAGGTACCGTTTGTTGAAACGCATATGAGCAACATTTATGCCCGTGAGGAATTCCGTCACACCAGCGTGATTGCGCCAGTGTGTGCGGGCCAGATTTCCGGGTTCGGTAAAAGGAGCTATCTTTTGGCATTGTATGCCCTAAAGGGAATGCTGTAAAGCCCGTTTTTTGTAAAACAGCTTGAAATTTTGCTGAAAATACGGTACACTAATGAAGATGAATTTGTTATTTATTTGAATTGGAGGATATACCAATGATCTCTGCAGGTGATTTCAGGAATGGTGCGACCTTCGAAATGGAGGGTCAGGTCTATTCCATCATTGAGTTCCAGCATGTAAAGCCGGGCAAGGGTGCTGCTTTTGTCCGCACCAAGATTCGCAATATCGTTTCCGGTTCCGTGACTGAGCGTACTTTTAACCCGAATGAAAAATTCCCAGTTGCATATATCGAGCGCAAGGATATGCAGTACCTTTACAATGACGGTGACCTTTATTACTTCATGGATACCGAAAGCTATGAGCAGATTCCGATTAGCAAGGACATTCTGGGCGATAGCTTTAAGTTTGTCAAGGAAAACATGGAATGCAAGGTTCTGTCCTATAAGGACAACGTTTTTGGCGTAGAGCCGCCAAACTTTGTTGAGCTGCAGATTACCAAAACGGACCCCGGCTTTAAGGGTGATACTGCTACCAACGCAACTAAGCCTGCCACTTTGGAAACCGGCGCAGAAATCAAAGTTCCTCTGTTTATTAACGAAGGCGAAATGATTCGTATTGACACCCGTACAGGTGAATATATGGAGCGCGCATAAGCCATACTTGCTGTAGAGCGGCTTTGCTTTTTGTGGGACCGCTTGCACTTACACATATTAAAGAATTTGGTCATGATAAAGGAGGTTCCTTATGACAGTCACCGAGAAAGTTGCGTATATCCGTGGCCTGGCCGAAGGGCTGGAACTGGACGAAAACAAGAAAGAAGTCAAGGTCATCAATGCCATTATTGACCTGCTGGAGGACCTTTCCGAGTCCATTACTGACACAGAAGATGTTGTAACGGACGTGGAAGGTCAGCTGGATGAGGTAGATGAAGACCTCGGCAATCTGGAACGCTTTGTTTATGGCGACAACGAGTCGGAAGCGGATGATGGCTGCGGTTGCAGCTGTGACGATGGGGACGAGGATGACTACTATGAGGTAACCTGCCCAAATTGTCATGAAACAATTTGTCTTTCTCAGGATATCGTTGAAGACGGCCAGATGGAATGCCCCAACTGTGGGGAAGTTCTGGAGTTTGACTTGGAAGATGACGATGAGAATTCTGACGAGGACGATTCCGCTGAAGAAGACAAGGACTAAAAAGTATGGGATACTTGTAAGAATGCAGGCACTGCCCACGGGAAATGTCCCGCAGGCAGTGCTTTTTTGTTGCACAACTTGACAAAATGCGGGACACGGAGTACTATATAAATCTGAGTATTGTATTATATAATACAAATTGGAAGGATTACCCGTGCACCAGATAACAAAGAAAAGCCGATTTTTTGGAATGCTATGCAGGACAGCATTATTTCAGGACGTTTCCCCAAAAACAGCGCGTGCTGCCTTCGGGGATGATGGGTGCCGTTGCTTTTCCGTTTCTGCGGGCGAGGTGCTGCCTTTGTGGCGCAGCGTTGGGCTTGTGTGTGCGGGTGAGGTGCGCGCCTACCGATATACTGCGGCGGGCAGTAAAATCTTGCTGAATACGTTTCAGCGGGGTGATTTATTTGGAATGCCGACCGCTTTTTTACAAACATCGGTTCCATTGGCGCGGATTTATGCCAAGCGTACATCAACTATTCTGTATTTGGAAATGTCCTTAATGCGGAAATTGCTTGCGGAGGACGAAAAACTTTCGGAAAATTATATTGCCTGCCTTTCCAGCAAGGTTGCATTTCTGACGCAGCGGCTGGCGGTTGCTTCTGGTGGAACGGCCCAGCAGCGGTTGGCGGCATGGTTGTTGTCACAGCGTTTGAATGAGGACAGCAGCTTGTATTTGCCCTGCAGCATAGCAAATTTGTCCGGCCTTTTGGGCATCAGCCGGGCTTCGCTGTACCGTGCGATGGAAAATTTGCAAAGTGCCGGTCTGCTGCAGCAGCGTGGGCGGCGCATACAAATCACGGACCGCAGGGTAATGGCTGCCTTTTTGGGCTATACAGATTTGGAAAATGTCAATAGGGAAGAGGAACAACTGGAACCGCCTAAAAATCGACGAAGAGAAGCGGACTAGTTCTTTGTCCAGTGTTCTATGAATGAAAGAATCCGCTTTCAGGTGAGAAAACCTGAAAAGCGGATTTTTCTGTTTCATTTGATAAATAAATGTGGTATAATACTTTGGTCGGATTGCGACAATACTGCCTGCATTGGAGATTATCAAAATATGAAACAATCAAACCGGATTTTCCGGAATTTGTCCATGAAAAACCTGATTCCCCAGTTGGTTGCAGACTGCCTGGCAGTATATCTTGGTTATTGGCTGGCTTTTGCACTGCGATTTGATACAGTCATTTTTGACTATTATAACTGGGAAACCTTCACTTTCTGGATTCCATGGCTCATCCTTATTCACATCGGCTGCTTCTTTATGGCGCGCTTTTACAACACACGCTGGGAGTATTGCAGTATCGATGAAATCTTTCAGATCTTTTTGGGTACAACGGCGGCAGCTGCCATCTGTTTCCTGCTGGTTTGGTTTGCCAGCCCGCTGTTTGATGTGCGCAAGTTCTGGAGGAGCATTTACGTCTTTGCCTATGTACTCATTTTTGGGTTGGTATGCCTGACCAGAATTAGTGTACGATTTGTATATCGGTTGCGCCGGTCACACCGCTCCGGAAGTTTACTGGAAGAGTCCAAGCGTGTTATGATTGTCGGTGCCGGTGAAATGGGCTCTATGCTTATCAAGGATATGAAAAGCGCACCGGAAAGCCGCGGCACACCAATCGTCGCCATTGATGACGACCCAAAAAAGCGCGGCGCCCGCATTAACGGTGTTAAGATAGTGGGTGGCCGCCATGCCATTCCGCGCATGGCTGCCCGCTACAATATTGATGAAATTTTGCTGGCAATGTCTTCTGTGCCCCGTGCGGACAAGCAGGAAATCATGCATATCTGCTCTTCTACAGGGTGTAAGCTGAAAACAGTACCTGCCCTGTACGAACTGGTGGAGGGCAGTCCTGCTAGCATGCAGGTGCACGATGTGGACATTACAGACCTGCTGGGCCGTGATGAAATTCACCTGAATACAGAGGAAATCAGCGGCTACCTTGCCGGAAAAACCATTTTGGTTACCGGCGGCGGCGGCTCTATCGGCAGTGAACTCTGCCGTCAGATTGCACACTTTTATCCAAAGAAAATTGTTGTCTTTGATATTTACGAGAATAATGCCTATGACCTGCAGAATGAACTGAAGATGAAGTACGGCGATAAACTGGACCTGGAGGTTATCATTGGTTCCGTTCGCGACAAGGCACGTGTGGAGCACGTAATGCGGATTTACCAGCCGTCTGTTGTTTTTCATGCGGCGGCGCACAAACATGTGCCGCTGATGGAACTCAGTCCCGGTGAAGCGGTTAAAAATAATGTTTTCGGCACTTTAAATGTCGCGCAGGCATGCGACAAATTCGGTGTCAACCGCATGGTGCTGATTTCTACGGATAAGGCGGTTAATCCGACCAACATTATGGGTGCCACCAAGCGTATCTGTGAGCTGATTATTCAGTATATGAGCCGTCACAGTCATCATACAGAATATGCGGCGGTTCGTTTCGGCAACGTGCTGGGAAGCAGCGGCAGCGTCATTCCGCTGTTTAAACGTCAGATTGCGGCGGGCGGTCCGGTCACTGTTACGCACCCGGACATTATTCGCTACTTTATGACGATTCCGGAAGCTGCCCGTCTGGTCATTCAGGCCGGCGGTATGGCACAAGGCGGCGAAATCTTTGTACTGGATATGGGGCAGCCGGTCAAAATTGTCGATTTGGCGCGCAACCTGATTCGGCTTTCTGGATATGAACCGGATGTTGACATTAAAATTGTCTACACGGGTCTTCGTCCAGGTGAAAAGCTGTATGAAGAGCTGCTGCTGGACGCTGAGGGTAAATGCAAAAAGACAGAACATGACCTTATCTACATCGGTTCGCCAATTCGTTTCAATGAGAACAGCTTTTTGTCTGATTTGGAAGAACTGCGTTCGGCTGCAGGAGCGGACAACCATAAAATGGTTGGTATTGTCCACCGCTTGGTGCCCACTTATTCCGGCCATGCGGATAAAACTGACTTGCTGGCTGTGGAAGCGGACAAAGAGGGCGTTTGACAGGGATTTTTATAGGCAGGGCAGCGGCGACCAAAGCCGTCTGCCCTGTTTTTATGGAAGCAGCGTTCATATCCTCGTGAAAATAACAAATTTATAGGTGCATTTTTGCTGGAAAACAGTAAAAATTTCACGTTGACGGTTATATTTGTCAGTTATAAAACACTCCTCTTCACACAAAATAGGAATGCAAACGCAAGAAAAAAAGTTCCTGTTTAATAAAAAAGGAGTGTATTTGAAATGGCTAGCAATTCTAATGGCAGCAACAAACTCGTTGTTCCGGAGGCTCGCGCAGCACTGGACAAATTCAAAATGGAGGCAGCTTCTGAAGTCGGTGTCAACCTGAAGGACGGTTACAACGGCGACCTGACCAGCCGTGAGGCTGGCAGCGTTGGCGGCCAGATGGTTAAAAAAATGATTAAGTCCTATGAGGAAAACGTAAAGTAAATTCGCATTTTCCGGAGCGCTGCACCTTTTGGTACGGCGTTCCTTTACATAAAAAGTTCCCTATTTAGCTGACATAATCTTCTATGATTGTCTGCAGTTCTTCGGAGGACTGCACCGAAATACCACTGCGCAGCAATTCTTGATCGGCTTTTGGCAGGGAATTAACATTTACGTCGAGCACACGAAAAGGCTTGTCCGTCTCTACTCGGAAAATTCCGATTTTTCCATTGTAGGTTTTTACAAGGTATACAGCTTGTTTCCCTGCGGATACGGTGGAGGGCAGGCTCGCTGCTGCCGAGGCGCTGCCTTGACTTGAAAACGGTTTTGAGCTAGAATAAACAGACGTGCTGGATGGCATTTTTTCGGTTTCCCGGCTGCTTTCTGTCATGGCGAGTGACACAACCAGCACGGCCGCTAAAGCAACCGCACACGAGAGCATTCCTATATTTAGCTTTTTCACAGCAATCACCTCTGCTGTATTTTGTACATTATCTGGTAATTTATACATTTTCCATCACGGCGTTCAGCTGGAACCCGTAGAAATAGCTGGGATGCTGGAAAGCCGTTCTGGAACCCCAGCACTGGAGGACAATAAAGCATGAAGAAAACGGACCGGGATACCAGTTTCATCGACGGCCAGCTGCAGGACCGCACAGCAGCAGCCATTGGTGCTTCAGTTTCTCAGATTATTGGCAAAGTTCTGCTTACGCTGCTTGCCATTTTTCTGATTACCCTGTTGATTGTAGGTATTTCTCTGCTTTCTTTCATCTTCAGCATGAAAGATGAGGAAGTAAAGATTAATTTAGCAACCTACAAACAAACTTACACCAGTTACCTGTATGTAAATGGTTCTAATGATGATAAGAATCAGCCGGTACAGAAGCTTTCCCTGCACAGTGGGGAACAGCGCACTTGGGTGGATTACAGCAAGATTCCTACTTATATGAAAGATGCCATGGTATCCATTGAGGATAAGCGCTTTTGGGACCACAACGGGGTAGACTGGAAACGAACATTCAGTGCCATGGCGAATCTTGCCGGTGGTTCCGGCAACTACGGTGGTTCTACCATTACACAGCAGCTCATTAAAAACCTGACACAGGAAAATGAAGTCAGCTTAACACGAAAAGTCAAAGAAATTTTCCGTGCGCTGAATATGGAGAAAAAGTACAGCAAGGAGCAAATCCTGGAAGCCTATCTAAACTGTGTACCGTTTGGCTCTGGTACACAAGGCGTGCAGGCTGCGGCTAACCTATACTTTGGCAAAAACATTCAGGACTGTGACCTTGCGCAGTGTGCCGCTATCGCTGGCATTACGCAGAATCCGGCCAAGTATACACCGCTGGTGCATAGGGACAACAACCGGCAGCGTCAGCAGACTGTGCTGACCGCGATGCATGACCAAAAACGGATTACCGATACCCAGTATCAGCAGGCCGTGCAGGAAAGCAATCATATGACGTTCGTAGGCAAGAAAGCAGCTAATAACAGTCAGGTGTGGGATTGGTATACGGAAGCGGTTATTCGTGATGTGCAGTCCGCCCTTATGACAAAGTATAGCTGCTCTGCCAGCACGGCCAGCAATATGATTTATAATTCCGGCATTAAGATTTATTCCGCAGAAGATCAGGACTTTCAAAAAATTGCTGAAAACTATGTGCTAAAAAGCGGTGTGCTTAGTGATGATACACAAGTGCAGACTGGCTTTTGCGCGGTCGGATATGACGGTCGTGTTTTGGCAACAGTTGGCAGCCGCAATACAAAGAACGGGAACCTTGTCAATTCCTATGCCACTATGCTGAAGTTCCAGTCAGGTTCTTCTGTCAAGCCTATTTCTACTTATGGTCCGGCATTGGACAAGGGCCAAATTACGTATTCTTCACTTGTAAAAGATGAAAAAATTGAGAACTATTTTCCGGACGGCACTGCTGGGCCGAACAACTATAGCTCGGATACACAGTCGTCAGTGCTGCACGGAAATGTAACGGTGCAGGAAGCATTGGCGCATTCCTACAACTGTGCCGCAGCGCAGGTCTGTAGGGCGTATGGAGTCAGCGATAGTTATAACTTTATGGTGCAGAAACTGGGCTTTTCCAACTGCCTGACCAAAGAGGACAGCCAGCTGCTGGGCAATATGGCCCTCGGCGGCCAGACACAGGGTGTTACGGTGCTGAATATGGCAGCTGCCTATGAGATTTTCGGCAACGGCGGAAAATATTATAAGCCTTATACCTTTTATAAAGTGCTGGACCATAACGGCAATGTTATTTTGGACAATACCCAAACAACGCCAGTACAGGCAATTCAGCCGGTGTCTGCTTCTGTTATGAATCGCCTGCTGCGTACAGTTGTGACGGACGGCACTGGTTCTGCTGCCGACATCAGCGGCTGGGATATTGTTGGCAAGACCGGCACTACGGATAAAGATGTAAACAGCTGGTTCGTCGGCTGTACACCGTATGCCTCCGGTGCGGTATGGACAGGCTATGGCAAGAACAAAACATTGTCCAGTACGCAGTATTCCAAGGCCCTATGGCGCGGAATCTTTAAAACTTATCTGGCAACAAAAACGCAGAAAGATTTTACGTTTGATTCAGATATGGTTAAAAAATCCTACTGCAAAGATTCCGGCCTGCTGGCAGGCAGCGGATGTTTGAATATTCAGACAGGTTACTATGATAAGAATAATCTCCCTGCGGTTTGCAGTTCCAGCCATGCGGGCAGTGGTTCTGGAAACGGAATAGGGGAGGAAGACAACGATACCGGAAATAACGGATATAATAACGAAAGCAGCCAATATTCCAGTGACGGTGGAAATTCAAATTCCAGTGAAGCGGACAGTCAGCAGGGTGACACCAGCGAAAACGGCAATCAAAGCGCTGATAGTAAAAATGAAAATGGACAGTCCACTTCCTCTTATACGCATCATCAGTCGTCCTCTTCTGCCGGACAAAGCCAGCAGTCATCTTCCAAACAGCCGGCATCTGACAGCCAGCCCAGTACTTCTCATAAAGGGCAGGAACATGGGACTGCGTCGCAAAAAGGCAAATAAATAGGAACTGCTTTTTGAACAGGGTTCTGCAGATATTTCCTCGTTCTGCAGGTACCCTGTTCTTTTTATTCATATTACTTTAGCAAATAAAAACGCTAAAAGCAGGCAAAGAGGTTGAATCCTGTAAAGAAACATGGTACACTGATAAAGCATTTTATAAATTCGTCCATTTCATATTTTGCCTGTCAGGCTTTTGAAATATCTGTTAACAGAGCAGTAGTAAGGAGTGCTGAAATATGGTTGAGGTTGCAGTTATGGGCTACGGTGTCGTGGGAACCGGTGTTGTGCAGGTCCTTGCACAGCACGCAGAAGGTCTTTCTCATCGTGCACATGAAGGAATTCACATCAAGTACATTCTGGTGCGTCATGATTATCCGGAACCGCCTATGATGGGCACCTTTACTAGGTCCTTTGAACAGATTTTAAATGATCCGGAAATTCGCATTGTTGTGGAAGTTATGGGTGGGCTGGACCCCGCGTATAATTATGTGCGCCGCTGTCTGGCAGCAGGAAAGAGCGTAGTTACTTCCAACAAAGAGCTGGTTGCTGCCAAGGGCGCGGACCTTCTGCAGGTTGCAAAAGATCACAACGTCAATTTCCTGTTTGAGGCCAGTGTCGGCGGCGGTATTCCGATTATTCGTCCTATGAGCCAGTGCTTGGCGGCCAATATTGTTATTGGCATCGCGGGTATCTTGAATGGTACTACCAACTATATCCTTACAAAAATGTTTCAGGAGGGCGTGTCTTTCCAGGACGCACTGGCGGATGCTCAGCGGCTCGGCTATGCGGAACGTGACCCTTCCGCGGACATTGAGGGAACCGACGCTTGCCGGAAAATCTGCATTTTAACTTCCTTAGCTTATGGCAAGCACGTGTATCCCGAGCAGGTGCATACCGAGGGCATTACGCATATTACGTTAGCGGATGTTGAGTATGCACAAAAATGGGGCGGTGTCGTCAAGCTGATTGCAGAGGCGAGACGCACGGACAGCGGAAAAGTAGACGTCGTTGTCTGCCCAATGTTTATTTCTGGAGAAAGTCAGCTTGCTAATGTTGACGATGTCTTTAACGGCATTATGGTCCGCGGTGATATTACAGGAGACATTGTCTTTTATGGAAAAGGCGCCGGCAAGATGCCGACGGCCAGTGCTGTGGTAGCAGATGTGATTGACTGTGTGAAGCACTTAAAAGCCCGCAAGTACCTTTACTGGGCCGACGGTTCTCCAGACTATGTGGCGGACTACCGTGAAACAGCCCGTCAGTTCTTTGTGCGGGCGCATGCACAGGACACGGATGCGGCTTATGAGCAGGCCGTGGCATTGTTTCCGGGCGCTTCCCGTCTGTACCGGAAAGAGGCCGATGCAAAGGAGCTCGCCTTTGTAACGTCGCAGATACCGGAAAAGGACTTTGACACGGCACTGCAGCATCTGAAGGCAGTCGGCGTCACGATTGACAACAAGATTCGTATAGGCGATATGTAATTTTTTACCGCAAAATAGAAAACGATAAACAATTTGTCTTGTCAGGAGTAACTTTTATGATACGTATCCAAGTACCAGCTACCAGTGCCAATCTGGGTTCCGGCTTTGATTCTTTGGGCATTGCACTCAATCTGTTTAACCAAGTCTGGATGGAAGAAGCAGACACAATTGATATTTCCTGCAAAGATGATGTGCAGGTTCCAATAGATGAACATAATTTGATTTACTGGGCTGCCAGCCAGCTGTATGAAGAATGCGGTCGAAAGCTGCCGGGCATGAAAATCGTTCAGCTGAATAATATTCCAATGGCACGGGGTCTAGGCAGCAGTTCAGCGTGTATTGTCGCCGGCATTTTGGGAGCAAACCGCCTGTTGGGTACACCGCTGGACCAGAAGGACCTGGTTTCCTTGGCAACCAGAATAGAAGGACACCCAGACAATGTAGCGCCGGCCATTGAGGGCGGTTTGGTTGCCTCTGCCATAGAGGGCGAAAAAGTGTACAGTGTCAGTGTGCCGGTGTCAGAAAAAATTCGTTTTGTTGTCTTTATTCCGCCTTTTGAGCTAAAAACGGAGAAGGCCCGCTCTGTTCTGCCGGACACCTATTCCCGTGCTGATGCAGTTTACAATCTTTCCCGTTCAGCACTGATGACAGCGTCGCTCTTTTCTGGAAATCTTGAAAATCTGCGGGTCGCGGTACAGGACCGTATTCACCAGCCTTACCGCTGCGGCCTGATTGCCAATTATGATGATGTATACCGTATGAGTTACGAACTGGGTACACTGGGCACTTGTGTCAGCGGTGCCGGTCCCACCATAATTTCTATGGTTAAAACAGAGGAGGCAGAGGCTTTTGCACAGGCTGCAAAGGCGCGTTTGTCCTCTAAGGGGTTGGACGGATGGCAGGTAAAGCTGCTGCATACAGAACCTGACGGCGCGCAGATTTTCATTGAGTAACGAGTTCTATAACGAAACGGGGGATAAGAGGGAATGAGTCTAATTGTACAGAAGTTCGGCGGCAGTTCTGTAGCAAATGCCCAGTGCGTTTTTCATGTAGCGAAAATTATTACCGATACATACAAAGCGGGCAACGATGTTGTGGCAGTTGTTTCTGCACAGGGTGATACGACCGATGACCTGATTGCCAAGGCAAATGAAATCAACCCGAATGCCAGCAAGCGTGAAATGGATATGCTGCTGACAGCCGGCGAGCAGATGAGTGCGTCACTGATGGCTATGGCCATTGAGAAAATCGGCTGTCCCGTTGTTTCTCTATTGGGCTGGCAGGCGGGCTTTACCACTAGCACCGCCTATGGCAGTGCCCGCATTCATAAAGTGAATCCGGAGCGCATTTGCCGGGAACTGGACAAAAAGCATATTGTTGTGGTAACCGGTTTTCAGGGAATCAATCGGTTTGACGATATGACAACGCTTGGCCGTGGCGGCAGTGATACCAGTGCAGTTGCGCTGGCGGCGTCGCTGCACGCTGACTTGTGCCAGATTTTCACGGATGTTGAGGGTATCTTTACAGCGGACCCGCGCAAAGTGAAAAATGTCAGAAAGCTTGACTACATTTCCTATGATGAAATGCTGGAGCTGGCCACTTTGGGTGCGCAGGTGCTGAATAACCGCTCGGTAGAGCTTGCAAAAAAGTACGGAATTGAGTTGGAGGTGCTTTCCAGTATGACAAACGAACCCGGTACCATTGTAAGAGAAACCAGCCATATCGAAAAAATGCTTATCAGCGGTGTGGCAAAGGACGGCGACATTGCCCGTATTTCCATTATCGGTGTCCCGGACCGGCCGGGTCTTGCCTTTAAGATTTTCACTAAACTGGCAGCCAAAAATATCAATGTGGATATTATCTTGCAGTCCGTTGGACGCAATGGTACAAAGGATATCAGCTTTACAATTGGGAAAGATAACCTGAAAGCAGCCATGGACCTGCTGAATCCGTATGTGGATATGATAGGCGCCTCTTCCGTAGCCTATGATGACCATGTGGCAAAGGTCAGCATTGTCGGTGCCGGCATGGAATCCCACCCCGGTGTGGCATCCACTATGTTCGAGTCCCTGTTTGAGTCTGACATCAACATTCAGATGATTTCCACTAGTGAAATTAAGATTTCGGTGCTGATTGATGCAGACGATGCGGACCGTGCTGTATCAGTTATTCACGGTAAATTCTTTGATTGATTTTTGCTTATTTTAGGCTGCCACGGAGCCGGGGCTTTTGCCCTTTGGTTTGCGGCAGCCTTTTTGTCTGCGGGCAATATTCTGCTTCTCCGCCAATTCTGCAAAAAGCATGGATTTCCGTATTCTTTCGTTTCGTTTTTAAATAAAATGTGATATAATAAAAAGACTTATGATATGAAAGCAAGGAGGACCGGCTTTTGTCAGAACAGCTTTGTACATCGGTAATGGAAGAACAGAATTATATCCGGCAGCTGAGGCAGATTATGCAGGTGCGGAAACGTGGGGAAGTACCACTTGCCTTTGTGCACACCTACGGCTGCCAGCAGAACGTAGCGGATAGTGAAAAAATAAAGGGAATGCTTGTACAGATGGGCTTTTCCTTCACCCAAACACCGGAAGATGCCGACTTCATTTTATTCAATACCTGCGCCGTACGGGAACACGCTGAGGACCGTGTCTTTGGCAATGTCGGCGCGCTGAAAAACATCAAGCGCCGTCATCCCAGCCTAATTATTGCCCTGTGTGGCTGTATGATGGAGCAGGAACATGTTGCCCAGCGCATTCATGACAGCTACCCATTTGTCAGCCTTTTGTTTGGTACACATCAGATTTGTCAGTTCCCGAAGCTGCTGTTTACCTGCGTTACAGATGATAGGCGTGTCTTTGTGCGCGGCGGAGAGGAACAGGACCGTACCATTGCAGAGGGTCTGCCAACCTACCGCGACGGAAAAGTCAAGGCGTGGCTTACTATTATGTACGGCTGCAACAACTTTTGTTCCTATTGTATTGTGCCGTATGTGCGCGGGCGGGAACGCTCCCGTACACCGCAGGCCGTTCTTGCTGAATTTCAGGAATTGGTTGCGGCAGGATATAAGGACATTACCCTGCTGGGACAGAATGTCAATTCCTATGGCAAAAACAACGGCTGCGGGGTTAACTTTGCGCAGCTGCTGCAGATGCTGGACAAAACGCCCGGCGATTACCGCATTCGTTTTATGACCAGCCATCCAAAGGACTGCACACATGAGCTACTGGATACCATGGCAAATGGCAAGCATATTGCGCATCACCTGCACCTGCCGTTCCAGTCCGGCAATGACCGTGTGCTGAAAGAAATGAATCGCCACTATAATCGCAGCCAGTATCTGGAACTGGTCAGCTACGCGAAAAAAGTGATGCCGGACCTAAGCCTTACCAGTGATGTGATTGTAGGATTCCCCGGTGAAACCTATGAAGAATTCTGTGATACCCTTTCTTTAATACAGGAAGTGGACTTTACCAGCCTGTTTACCTTTATTTATTCTCCACGGGAAGGAACACGTGCCGCAAAAATGCCGGACCCCGTTTCCGCCGAAGAAAAGTCACGCTGGTTTCGGCAGCTTTGTGACACACAGGAACAAATTGCCGCACAGCGCTGCGCGGCGGCTGTCGGCACAGTACAACGTGTGCTGGTGGAGGGCAGAAACGCGAAGACAGGCCTGCTGACCGGCCGCACCGGCGGCAACATCATCGTTGATTTTCCGGGAAATGAAGATTTGTGCGGAACCTTTCAGCAGGTACGCATTACGCACGCGCGCAACTGGATTCTGACCGGCGAACTGCTCCCCTAACGGAACGGAAAATTTTGCTTATCAATTTATTTTTGATATAAATATTATTATTTAAGGAGAACACACATGAATATCATTGATGAAACCAGAGCACTTGGCCGCACTCTGCAACAGGACCCCCGCTATGACAGACTGCAGGAAGCCACTGCAAAATGTGATAAGGACAAAGAGTTGCAGGACCTGATTGGCAACTTTAATCTTCTGCGTATGAACCTCAACGCGGAAATGCAGAAGAACCCGCAGGACACTGACAAAATTAATCAGATGAAAGCGGACCTGCAGAAAGCCTATGACGCAACCATGGAAAATGCCAACATGACACAGTACAGCGTTGCACAGAAGGAAATGCAGGACCTGCTGAACCGTATGGCCGGTATCCTGAACCAGTGTGCACAGGGTGCAGACCCCGCTACAGCGGACTACAATCCCTGCACACACGACTGTTCCACCTGTGGCGGCGGATGCCACTGATTCGCACTGTCTGTCTGTTTTGAAAATGTAAGGAGGAAACCGGTTCATGGCAAGTCTTTCACCCATGATGAAACAGTATTTTGAAATGAAAAAGAAGTACCCGGATACGATTTTGTTTTTCCGCCTGGGTGATTTTTACGAGATGTTCTACGACGATGCCAAGCTGGTTTCCCGTGAATTGGACCTTACCTTAACTGGACGTGACTGTGGGCAGGAAGAACGTGCCCCTATGTGCGGCGTGCCTTTCCACAGCTATGAAACGTATTTGGCCCGTCTGGTTGCCAAAGGCTACAAAGTCGCTATCTGTGAGCAGATGGAGGACCCGGCACTGGCAAAGGGACTGGTTAAACGGGACATCATCCGCGTGGTTACACCCGGCACAGTGCTGGAAAGCAGTATGCTCGACGAATCCCGCAACAACTATATCAGTTCGGTCTGCGTCCGCGGGGAAACCGCGGGCGTCTGTTTTGCAGACATTTCTACCGGGGAACTGTACGCAACTTCCTTGCATAAAAATCTGGAGGAACAGCTGCAGAATGAACTGTCCCGTTATTCACCTAGTGAGATCCTTGTGAATCAGGCAGTGCTGGACTTTAAAAAGCTGCCGAAGTTTATTCACGACCGCCTTTGTGCCAGTGTGGAACTGCTGGACGAGGCGGACTTTGAACAGTCAGAGGCAGAAAAGAAGGTCCTGCAGCAGTTCCAGAAGGATTCATTGGAACAGCTGCAGCTGGACGATAAGCCGGAGCTTACTTCTGCGCTGGGCGCGCTGTTTGCCTATTTAAAACAGACGGAACGCACGGGAGTGGAGCGGATTGCCGCCATACAAATGTACAGCGGCGCACAATATATGCGGCTGGACCTAAACACGCGCCGCAATTTGGAACTGACGGAAACCATGCGCAGCGGGGAAAAGCGCGGTTCCCTTTTGTGGGTGCTGGACAAAACACATACGCCGATGGGCAAGCGCCTGATTCGCAGCTGGATTTTGCAGCCGCTGTTAAGCCCCGCCGCTATTAGCCGCCGTTTAAACGCTGTCGAAGAGTTGACGGAGGATTCTGTCCTGCGTGACACTATCGCCGAACAGCTTTCCGGCGTACATGATTTGGAGCGGGTGATGTCCCGTGTTGTTTACGGCAGTGCAAATGGCCGGGAACTGCGTGCACTGGAGGGTACAGCCCGCCGCCTGCCACCGCTGCGTACCGCACTGAAAAACGTGCAGTCCCAGCTGCTGTGCAAAATCTTGGAGGATATGGACCCGCTTGACGATATTGCGGATTTAGTGGACCGCGCAATCGTGGAGGAACCGCCGTTTTCCCTGCGGGAAGGCGGTATTATCCGTTCCGGTTTCAGCGAGGAACTGGACCTGCTGAAAGGGGACATGAGCAGTGGCCGCGGTGTGCTGGCACAGATAGAAACGCGTGAACGGGAAAAAACCGGTATCTCCAAGTTGAAAGTGGGGTACAACCGTGTCTTTGGGTATTACATTGAAGTACCCAATGCCTTTAAGGAGAAGGTACCGGAAACGTATATCCGCAAGCA
Organism: Caproicibacterium lactatifermentans; assembly: GCF_013315815.1. Taxonomy (NCBI): domain Bacteria; kingdom Bacillati; phylum Bacillota; class Clostridia; order Eubacteriales; family Oscillospiraceae; genus Caproicibacterium; species Caproicibacterium lactatifermentans. Next base: position 1,273,263 of record NZ_CP046051.1, on the reverse strand, counting down.
GACTTTAACAAACTGTGAGCGTTACATTACACCGGAACTTAAACAGCTGGAAGGGCGCATTCTCGGCGCACACGACAAAAGCGTGCAGCTGGAGCATCAGCTGTTTGAACAGGTGCGTAAGCAGATAGCCGGTGAGATGGACCGGGTACAGCGTACAGCAGTAGCAGTAGCACAGCTGGATGTCCTGCTTTCCTTTGCACAGGTCAGTGTGGGCCATCAGTATACCCGCCCCATTGTGGATATGAGTGGAAAGCTGGAGCTGAAGGACAGCCGGCATCCGGTGGTGGAGGCCCTTCTGGAAGCGCCTTTTGTTCCAAATGATGTGACGCTGGACAAGGACCAGAATCGGGTGGCCATTATTACCGGCCCCAACATGGCGGGCAAATCCACTTATATGCGGCAGGCTGCCTTAATTACGATTATGGCACAGATTGGCTGCTTTGTTCCGGCAGCCTCTGCCAGGGTAGGTATTACGGACGCTATCTTCACACGGGTGGGTGCTTCCGATGACCTTGCGGCAGGACAGTCTACCTTCATGCTGGAAATGGCAGAGGTTGCAGATATCCTAAAAAATGCAACGCCGGACAGCCTGATTATTCTGGACGAAATTGGCCGAGGAACTTCTACATATGACGGCATGAGCATTGCCCGTGCAGTGGTCGAATATGTGGCCGACAAAAAAACGCTGGGCGCGAAAACACTGTTTGCCACACATTATCACGAACTGACCGCACTGGAAAATTTGCTGGACGGTGTGAAGAATTACAATATTGCCTGTAAAAAACACGGTGATGACATTACGTTCCTGCGACGGATTGTGCGCGGCGGTGCAGATGAAAGCTATGGCATTGAAGTAGCAAAGCTTGCCGGTGTCCCGAACAAAGTCATTCAGCGTGCAAAACGGATTTTAGCGGAACTGAATCGGAACGCACCCGCGGATAAAAAATCTGTGCGCAAGGCAAAGCCGCAGCTTGCAGAGGAATCCATGCAGCTTACTTTAACACCACCCGGTGAAAAAGAAGCACTGGAACGTCTGCGTAGCATGGATGTCAATACGCTGACGCCAATCGAGTGCATGAATCAGCTGTTTGAGCTTTCTAAGCTTGTAAAGGGAGAAAAATGATATGCCGCTTACCATACGGTCCATGACAAAAGAAGACTTTCCTGCGGTGAAGCTTATCTAAAGCGCGGGACCCGCTTCTTTATCTGGCAGGTATGTTCCATGATAATACCGCGGACCATGCGGTTTATGGTTGCGCCGGCGCTGTGCGTACCCGTCAGTTGCTTGGCGGGCGTCACAGCAAAAACGAAGCTGTTATTTGTCGCTGATGCACTTTCTGGTTTCTCGGCAGGAACTTTCTTATCGGCTGGACTTTGCGGCCGATTTTCTGCACAGAGCGGAAATGGAGTGCACCGGAGGATTGACTGTGGAAGGAAATGAACAAAATGCCTAAAATCCATGTCCTTGAAAAACATGTTGCCGAACTCATCGCGGCCGGAGAGGTAGTTGAGCGCCCCGCTTCCGTGGCAAAGGAACTGGTGGAAAATACAGTAGATGCGGGAGCAACCGCTGTTACAGTGGAAATTAAGCACGGCGGCATTCCGTTCCTGCGTGTCACGGATAACGGCTGCGGCATGGTAAGGGAAGATGTTCCGCTGGCATTTCTGCGCCATGCAACAAGCAAAGTACAGGGAAAAGAGGACCTTGCCGGTATCCACACGCTGGGTTTCCGGGGAGAAGCGCTGGCATCGATTGCGGCGGTTTCCCATGTGGAGCTGCTGACGCGCACAGCCAATGACCTTGCCGGAACGCGATACTTGATTTCCGGCGGCGATGAGGAAGGCTGTGAGGACGCCGGCTGCGCACAGGGAACGACTTTTGTCGTCCGTGACCTCTTTTATAATACGCCGGCTCGTATGAAATTCCTAAAAAAAGACGTAACCGAGGGCAATGCAGTGTCCGGTGTGGTCGACCATGAAGCGCTGGCGCACCCCGAAATTGCTTTTCGCTTCCTGCGGGACGGAAAAGAGACGCTGCATACGCCCGGTGACAATAAGCTGAAGAATGCAATCTTCGCGGTGTACAGCCGTGAATTCACACAGGGTCTGCTGCCGGTCCGCTATGAATTAAACGGCGTGAAGGTATGGGGCTATATCAGCAAGCCAGTGGCTTCTCGGCCGAACCGCAGTATGCAGAATTTCTTTTTTAATGGCCGGTATGTTCGTTCCCGAACCGCAATGGTCGCTATGGAGGAAGCCTTTAAAGGCAGTCTGATGGTGGGGCGGTTTCCTGCCTGTGTTCTTCATATCCAGTTGGCCTTTTCAGCGGTAGATGTTAACGTGCACCCCAGCAAAATGGAAATTCGCTTTATGAATGAACGTCCGGTCTTTGAGGCCGTTTATCATGGTGTCAAGACAGCTCTGCAAAAAGAGGACACTCCCAGTATTCTTAAGCTTCAGCCGCAGCCACAGAAACCAACACAGGTAATTTTCCCTACACCTGTTACAGGTCAGCAGATGCACCTGCAGCCGCAGCGACACCAGATGCCGGCAGTGCATGACAGTGTTACATTTGCTGATATTCCTGCGGTGCCCGCTGATAAAGTAGCTGTCCCGCCGCCCATCCAAACAACAGCGGCTGTTCCGCCTGCAAACGAACCGACCGCGGTGGAGTCGGACCTTGCACCGCAGACATCGGGGGATGCAGAGGAGAAACCGCAGAAGCTGATTGGTGAAGCTTTCGGCACTTATATTCTAGTACAGCAGGGGGACGACGAAATCCGCATTGTGGATAAGCATGCGGCTCATGAGCGAATGCTGTATGAACAGCTGAAGGCACAAACTGGTGACTTGCCGCAGCAAATGCTGCTGTCACCCATTACGGTAACACTTTCTAAAGAAGAGTATACAGCGGTATTGGAGCATACCGAGCTTTTGGCAAGGGCCGGATTTGACATAGAGGACTTTGGGCCGGGAACCGTGTTGGTACGCAGCGCGCCAGTTATGCTGCAGGAAAACATTTCATCTGCAGTGGAAGAAATGGCTGGATATCTGGCTGAAAACAGGACCAGCATTTTAACCGAAAAACTGGACTGGCTGTACCACAACATTGCCTGCCGTGCGGCAGTGAAAGCCGGAGATGAGAGTACACCGGAGGAACTGCTGGAACTTGTTCGGCGGCTGGAAAAAGAAGATGTTCGTTACTGTCCGCACGGCCGTCCCGTCTCCATTGTTTTGCGGCGCAAAGATTTGGAGCACCAGTTTGGCAGAATTTGACCATCATTTATTTTTTAGTGTCAGCACGTCTAAGATAAAACATAAATTGTCCGTATTTTACATTTGAAACAGGAACAGGGGAGGTTCAGATGAATAAAATTCCTTTGGCAGTGGTTGCTGGTCCTACTGCTTCCGGAAAGACACGCCTGGCGGTTTCCCTGTGCAAAGTCTTTCACGGCGAGGTCGTTTCAGCAGATTCCATGCAGATTTATCACGGTATGCAGATTGCAACCGCTAAACCAACCGCGGAAGAGATGAACGGCATACCGCACCATATGATTGATTTTCAGTCTCCACAGGAACCGTTCAGTGTGGCGGATTATGTGCGCCTTGCATCTGAAGAAATTAAGAACATCCATAATGCCGGTCATTTGCCGGTACTGACAGGCGGTACGGGGCTTTATATCCGCAGTCTTCTGCAGGGGATTTCCTATACACAGCAGAATGCTGATGCGTCGATTCGCAGTCAGCTGGAACAGCAGGCGGAAACGGAAGGCCCGCAGGCCCTGCATGCGGAGCTTATGAAGGAAGACCCGGGTGCGGCAGAAAAGATACATCCGCATGATATCAAGCGTGTGATTCGTGCGCTGGAAATGTACCGCACAACCGGAAAAACACAGGCGGAGAATGCAGATGCCTCCAGGCAGGAGATTCCATATCGCTCTTGCTTCCTTTGCCTGGGCTTCCGTGACAGGGAAAAGCTGTATCAGCGCATTAATGAGCGTGTAGGCCATATGATGCAGCAGGGCCTACTGCGGGAGGCAAGAGAAGTATTACAGACTGACTGCGCGACTGCACGGCAGGCAATCGGCTATAAAGAACTGCTGCCGTATATGCGGGGGGAATGTTCCCTGCAAGAGGCAGTGGCCTCTCTCAAGCGTGAAACACGCCGCTACGCTAAGCGCCAGATGACTTGGTTTCGCAGAGAAAAGGACGCCCGCTGGCTGTGGGTAGATGACTACGAAACTTTTGAGGACCTTTCCCAGGCGGCCCAGACAATCATCAAGAATTTTCTGAAAGGAAGCAGCCTATGAACAAGCTACTGGTTAAACGAATTTTGTCGCTGGCTGCGGCGGCTGTTATCCTTCTGTTTGTCGGGTATCAGATTTTTCAGGCAAGTTTTTCACATCAGAAAACAGAAACGGCTTTGTATAAAACCGTGGCGGATTCTATTACCGTCAGCGGATATGCGATTCGGCAGGAGTCGCTGGTCACCAGTCACACCAGTGGTGTTTTGCAGTACGATATTCCGGACGGTGGAAAGGTGGACAAAGGCGGTACAGTAGCCCGTGCCTACAGCAGTGTTGCAGATGCCGGGGTCCTGCAGAAAAAGGAAAGAATGACCAATGAAATGACAGCACTGCAGTCGCTGGCCAGCCAGGGCTCTTATGTAGGAGCGAACGCGGACAATGTGGATTCTTTACTGAGTGACCAGCTGCTGCGGGTTATCAAAGATGCCAACGACGGCGACGCGGATATTACAGATTCCCGTCAGCAACTTTTAAACTTAATGAATGAAAAGCAGCTTTCCAGCGGCCAAATCACCAACTTCTCTGCCCGTATCAGTGCACTGCAAAAGCAGATTGCCGCGCTTCCTGCCAGCAGCAGCGGTACATCACTTGGAAAAGTAACGGCCAATGCTTCCGGCTATTTTTCCAGCAAAACGGACGGATACGAATCGGTGTTCCCTTACCAGAATGCAAAGGAACTGCTTCCAGAAAATCTTTCGGATTCCGTGAAGCCAAAAGCTGTTCCCAAAGATGTTGTTGGAAAAGTCTGTTCTCAGTTTAACTGGTACTTTGCCTGTGTTGTCAGCGCATCCAATGCCTCTAAATTTCAGCCGGATACTTCTGTTACCATTACATTTCCCTTTGCCAGTTCCTCGGAAGTAAATGCGACGGTCCTGCGTGTGAACCAAAAAACGAAGGCTTCACCGGCAGCCGTTATTTTACAATGTAACACCATGAACAGCGCCCTTGCCAATATTCGACATGAAACTGCGAAGATTACAGTTCATACTTACAAAGGCATTCAAATCAACCAAAAAGCGGTTCATTTTGAAAAGCAGCAGCAGACGGTGCAGGAAAACGGAAAGACCGTTACCAAGGAAAAAACGGTAGAAGGGGTATACGTTTTATATGGCATCAAGATGAAATTCAAGCAGATTACGCCGCTGTACAGCGACGGTACCTATATTTATTGTTACTGTGACCCCAATCCGGATCCAAGCAAAAGTTCCACAAAGGAACAAATTCAGCTGTATGATGAAGTCATAATTGAAGGGAAGGATTTACGTGACAACAAAATCATTGAGTGAAGAAGATTTACAGCGTCGGTTCCGTGATGTAGAAGAAAACCTCAAAGTGGTGGAAGAGCGCATTGCTGCTGCGGCGGAACACGCTGGGCGCAAACGTGAGGACATTACTTTGCTGGCGGCCACAAAAACCGTGCCTGTGGAAATCATTAACCACGGGATTGAGGCGGGCATCCGCTGCATTGGTGAAAACCGCGTGCAGGAACTAATGGACAAATATGAAGGATACCGCAAGGACCTTGCAGACGTTCAGTTTATTGGCCATTTGCAGACAAACAAAGTGAAATATCTGATTGGTAAAGTCAGTTTGATACAAAGCATTGACAGCCGTAAATTGGCCGCGGAGGTTTCCCGCCTGTCCCAGCGTGCTGGCATTACGACCAATATTCTGCTGGAGGTAAACATCGGCAGGGAAGAAAACAAGTCCGGTGTCCTGCCGGAGAATTTGGAACAGCTGTTGGGTGAAGTATCACAAATGCCGAACATTCAGGTGCGCGGTTTAATGGCAATTCCGCCGGCAGGGGCTGAAAAGGAAGAAACTTTTGCGTATTTTACCCAAATGTATCAATATTTTATTGACATAGGCTCGAAAAAATTAGATAATGTCAGTATGCAACGTTTATCAATGGGAATGTCCGCCGATTATGAGCTGGCGATTGCAGCAGGTGCCAATATGGTGCGTGTCGGTTCCGCTCTGTTTGGACCCAGGGATTACTCCAAAAAATAAGCGCGTAAAACAGAAAAAAATTTAGGGGGCAACTTTCATATGCCAGGACTGATGCAGAAATTTAAGGACCTTTGGAATCCGCCCGAAGAAGAATATGATGATTACGATTACGAGGAAGAGCAGCAGGAAGAGCCTGCTCCACGCCCACATCAGGCACCGCGTGCGGAGCAGCAGTCTTCTCCTTCTGTTTCCCGGCGTGAACGTACACAAACAGCGTATGCCCGTTCCAATTCTGACGGAAAAGTGGTCAATATCAACAATTCTCGTCAGCTGCAGGTCGTCATCTTCAAGCCACAGCATTTTGGGGAAGAAACCTGTGCTGTTGCGGACGAACTGATTCATACCAATACTGTCGTTCTGAACCTTGAAGAAACGCAGAAGGATATTGCCCGCCGCATTATCGATTTTCTCAGCGGCGTTGCCTATGCCAACGGCGGAAAAATTAAGCGCGTTGCAACCAACACGTTCATCATCACTCCTTACAATGTTGACCTGATGGGTGAGGACAACGTAGAAGATTCCGACAACGGTGACAATGCTACATACTATTGATGCGTACAGATAGTCAGGATGCTGTACTGCAGGCCAAAGTGAAAGATGCTATCTATTCTGCCCAAAGCGGACGCGACGCACATTTTATCGGTTTTCTAGATGAGCGTCAGGCTGTACTGGTACGGCAGACAGCGAAACAGGCACGCTTTACACGTTATCTGCTTTGGGGCGGATATACGCAGGCAGAGCGCGTCTGTTTTGGTGCGTTTCCAGCATGGGAAGAACCTAACACTGTGTCATTTCCAATACACGCGGTAACAGCTGCGTTTCGTCCCTGCGACCAGCTGTCACATCGGGACTTTCTGGGTGCTCTGACGGGTGCTGGTGTCAGCCGTGAGGTGTTGGGGGATGTTTTACTGCAGGAGGGACGTTGCGTCTTTTTCTGCCGCAGTGAAATAATGGATTTTCTTTTAACACAAATGACAAAGGTCGGCAGAGTGGGTGTTCATCTTTCTCCGGATGCGCAGGAACCTCTGCCGCCTGCGCATCGGTATCGTCCTTTTTCAACAGTCATTTCTTCACCTAGGCTTGACTGTGTTGCGGCTGCCTGTACGGGGCTTAGCCGAGCAAAGGCACAGGAACTGCTGAAAAAAGAATGCGTACAGGTCAACCATCTGTTGGCAACTGACGCAGATGTTTCTGTAAAAGAGGGCGATTTGCTCTCTATCCGTGGCCGCGGCAGATATCGTATTGACACTTTTTCACAGCCAACCCACAAGGGCCGGTTGCGGCTGCAGGGCAGAAAATTTATTTGATGGAGGGTTAACAGATGCTGTCTTTAAATGATATTAAAAATAAAAGATTCCAAAAAGCCAGTCTGCGCGGGGGCTATATGCGCGAGGAAGTAGATGACTTTCTGGACGAAGTGGAGTCTTCCTATACTGCATTGATTCAAAAGACCGCTCAGCAGCACGATGAGTTGGAGCACAAAAAAAATGAAATGCGCCAAATGCAGGAAAAAATGAAATCAATGCAGGAGCAGATTCAAAAATATTGTGCTGAGGAAGATGAAATTAAGGAAGCGCTGCTCAGTGCACAGAAAATGCGGGATGCAGCTTTGCGAGAAGCGCGCCAGCAGGCTGACAGCATTGTTGCGGATGCCAACCGCAAAGCAAAAGGCATTGTAACTGAAGCTTCCCAGGAAATTGAAGGTGAACAGGAAAAGCTGCAGGCGATGAAGCAGGCTGTATCTGATTTCCGTTCGCAGCTTCTGCGTGTTTATAAGCAGCATCTGACGCTCATCAATGCATTGCCGCATATGGAAAAGAAGCAGCCGCAGCCTGCACCAGCTCCTGCGGTACAGCCACAGCCGGAAAAGGAGCCCTCGTACCCACAGGAAGCTGCAGCACCTGCGGCGAAACAAGAAGCACCTGCTGCGGCGGAAGCAGAGCCGGAAGAGGAGCCTTGTTACCCGCAGGAAGCCGCGGCGCCTGCGGCAAAGAAAGGCCCTGTGCCGGTCACTTTTGCCGATGAGTTGGACGAACCGGACTATTTAACAGCAAAACCGTTTGCTCCGGTAAAGAATGAAAACAAAGCGGATAAATCGGTATCTTCTTTTGCTGATGACTATGATTTAGACGATGAGGATGCTTCCGAAATTTTCAGTAAAAAGCATTGAGTCGGTAATAGCTTGTGTCGTGTAAATGTTGAAGGAGAATGAAAATCTGATGGATTACAAAAGCACTCTGAACTTGCCAAAAACGGACTTTCCCATGCAGGCACACCTGCCTAAGCGGGAACCGGAAACGCTGGCGGCGTGGGAAAAAGAGGACCTGTATGGGCAGGTCATGAAAAAGAACGAAGGGAAACCGGTCTTTGTCCTGCATGATGGCCCTCCGTATGCCAACGGTGACATTCATCTTGGCACAGCGCTTAACAAGGCCCTGAAGGACATTATTGTTCGGTCGAAGAATATGTCCGGTTATCAGGCACCTTATGTACCTGGCTGGGATACACATGGACTGCCTACGGAACTGAAAGCCCGCAAAAAAGCCGGCGTAAAAAACAGCGATACCATTTCTGACGTTGAGCTGCGCAAAATTTGCCGTGACTTTGCCCTGTCCTACATTGACGACCAGCGCAATGAATTCAAGCGTCTTGGCGGTCTGGGCGATTGGGATCACCCTTATGTTACGTTGACACATGACTATGAAGCCAAACAGATTGAAATATTCTCCAATATGTGCGAAAAGGGCCTGATTTATAAGGGCTTGAAGCCAGTGTACTGGTGCTCTGACTGCAAAACCGCTTTAGCAGAAGCGGAAATTGAGTATCAGGAAGACCCCTGTGATTCCATCTATGTAAAATTCCATGTAACAGACGATAAGGGAATGTTTACGGCAAAAGGGGCAGACCTTGCGCATACCTACTTTGTCATTTGGACTACCACAACATGGACCATTCCTGCCAATGAGGCGATCTGCCTTGGTCCGGAGTTCGATTATTCCCTGATTCACTGCGGCGATGAGTACTACGTTATGGCCAGCACCCTGTATGAGCAGGTTATGAAGGAAGCGGGCAAGACAGATTACTCGGTCATTGCTACCTTTAAGGGCAAGGACTGCGAGTACATGAAAGCACAGCACCCGTTCCTTGACCGTGAATCTCTGGTCATTATCGGCGACCATGTTACACTGGACAGCGGCACCGGCTGCGTTCATACTGCGCCGGGCCACGGCGTTGACGACTATAATGTCTGTCACGACCATTACCCGCAGCTGCCGATTCTAGTTCCGGTCGATGCGAACGGCCGTATGACTGAGGAAGCCGGCGAGCGCTTTGCCGGTTTGACAACACAGCAGGCAAATAAGGCAATCGCTGATTATTTGGTGGAAATCGGCGCTATGTTTGCGCGGAAGAAAATTATCCATCAGTATCCGCACTGCTGGCGCTGCAAGAAGCCGATTCTGTTCCGCGCAACGGAGCAGTGGTTCTGCTCCGTCGATGCCATTAAGGAGCAGGCTGTCAAGGAAATCAATCAGGTAAAATGGATTCCCGCATGGGGCCGTGATCGCATCACTTCCATGGTCCGCGAACGCAACGACTGGTGCATTTCCCGTCAGCGCCGCTGGGGTGTTCCGATTCCGATTTTCTACTGCAAAGACTGCGGTGAACCGCTGATGAGCAAGGAAGCCATGGCAAATGTTTCTGCCCTGTTTGCAAAAGAGGGCAGTGACTCGTGGTATACAACTGACCCGAAAGACATTCTTCCGGCGGGCACAAAGTGTAAAAAGTGCGGCTGCACAGAGTTTACCAAAGAGCACGACATTATGGATGTATGGTTTGACTCTGGCGTTTCTCACGCGGCAGTGGCGGATAAGCGTCCAGAACTGCATTGGCCGGCAGACCTGTATTTGGAAGGTGCTGACCAGTACCGTGGATGGTTCCAGTCCAGCCTGCTGACCAGTACCGCATGGCGCGGTCAGGCACCGTATAAAGCCGTTTGCACACATGGCTGGGTGGTTGATGGCGAAGGCCGCAAAATGAGCAAATCCATGGGTAATGGCATTCGTCCTCAGGAAATTATCGACAAATACGGCGCCGACATTCTGCGCCTATGGGTTGCGTCCTCCGATTATCATGCAGATATTCGTATTTCCAAAGCAATCCTAAAGCAGCTGTCTGATGCCTACCGCAAGATTCGCAACACGGCACGCTTTATGTTGGGAAACCTGCATGACTTTGACCCGGATAAAGATGCCGTGTCACAGGATAAATCGGAAGAGATTGACCGCTGGGCACTGCACTGCTTTGACAACCTGATTGATAATGTACGTGAAGGATACGATTCCCTGGAGTTCCACAACGCCTACCATGCAATCCACAACTTCTGTGTTGTCGATATGAGTAACTTCTATTTGGATGTTGCCAAGGACCGTCTGTATACAGAAAAAACAGACAGCCAGACACGCCGTGCGGCACAGACAGTAATGTATACCATTCTCAGTGGCTTAACACGTTTGGTCTCACCAATTCTTGCTTATACCAGTGAGGAAATCTGGAAGGCTATGCGTCACAGCAGCAAAGAAGACACTGCTTCGGTTATGCTGAATGAATTCCCGGATAAGACGGGCGTTCAGACAGATGAGGCTTTCCTGGCACGCTGGGACCGTATCCATGCAGTTCGGGACGACGTGAAGAAGGCATTGGAGCAGGCTCGGAAACAGAAGACCATTGGTTCTTCTCTGGACGCGAAAGTACAGCTGTTCTGCACCGGTGGCCTGTACGACTTCCTGAAGAGCGTACAGCAGGAACTGGTCAGTGTGCTGATTGTTTCAGCAGTAGAGGTTACAAACGGTGACACAGGCACCTTTACAGATGTTGCTTTGCCGGACTTTTCGGTTACCGTCACCCATGCAGAGGGCGAAAAATGTGCCCGCTGCTGGATGTACAGTGATACAGTCGGCAAGGACCCCGCACATCCAGACATTTGTGAGCGCTGCGCACACGTACTTGCATAAAATGAACAATAAAGAACGGGGCGGCAGATAAAACCGCTCCGCTTTTTGTATGATAGGGGGAAACAATTATGCCATTTATCGCTTTACTGCTTGCAGCGGCAGCGGTCGCGGTTGACCAAATTTTAAAGCTGCTGGTTGTCCGCAATCTGATGCCTGTCGGCATCATCACTTTGATACCGCATTTCCTTTCTCTGCAGTATCTTGAAAACCGAGGTGCGGCTTTCGGTATTCTGCAGAACCGGCAATGGGCGATTGCACTTATTACAGGCATTATTTGCGTTTTTATTGTCGTAGCTATGTTCCGCTATCAGGAGCGTACCAAATTATTTATGACGGTCTGCACGCTGATTCTGGGCGGCGGCGTCGGCAACATTTTGGACCGTCTGTTGCGGGGATATGTGGTGGACTACATTCATTTCCACTTTTTCCCGTTTATTTTCAACTTTGCGGATATCTGTGTCGTGGTTGGGGTAGCTCTGCTGATTATCAGTTTGTTCCTGCCAAGTCACGAGCCAAAGACCGAGGAAAATCATGCCTGAATATTATCATTTTACAGTAAAAGAAGAAGAAGCTGGCCTGCGGTTGGATAAATATCTCAGCCAGCAGGGAATAGGAGTGACTCGCTCCCTTGCAGAAAAGTATATTGGGCAGGGTTGTGTGACCAGTAACGGAAAAACACTCAGCAAGAGTTTCCGTGTCGCTGCCGGGGAGGAAGTGCAGGCGGTTATTCCGGACCCGCAGGTGCTGGACGTAAAGCCGGAAGCAATTCCACTGCATATTGTGTACGAGGATAATGACCTGCTGGTAGTCAATAAGCCGAAAGGTATGGTGGTGCATCCGGCGCCGGGCCATTATACAGGAACTTTGGTCAATGCACTGCTGGCATACTGTGGGGACACTTTATCCGGTATCAACGGTGTCATTCGCCCTGGAATTGTCCACCGTATCGACAAAGATACCAGTGGCCTGCTGATTGTCGCCAAGAATGATGAGGCACACAAGGGACTGGCAGAACAAATTAAGGTGCACAGCTTTACACGCATTTATGAAGCCGTTGTTCATGGTGTACTTAATCAGGACAGCGATACAGTGGATGCACCCATTGGCCGCAGCCCGGCAGACCGCAAGAAAATGGCCGTTGTACCAGACGGCCGTCAGGCGGTAACGCATTATCGGGTACTAGCGCGGTACCGCGGCTTTACCCATGTTCGTTTAAAGCTGGAAACTGGCCGTACACACCAAATTCGTGTACACATGGCATACATTGGTCATCCCGTCGCTGGGGACCCGGTGTATGGGCCTAAAAAAGCAGTTGCGGGACTACAAGGCCAGTGCCTGCATGCCAGAGTCATTGGATTTGTACATCCCCGTACAGGAAAGTATATGGAGTTTACCAGCCCGCTGCCGACTTACTTTACGGATTTTCTAAAAAGACTGCGTCCGTAATTTCTGCCGGCAAGGATAGACAAACGAGGTGGATGGCTGTGGATGAAGAGAAAGTGCATATTCGCATTCTTATTGGTATTGCGGCGGTGCTGCTGGCTCTGTGTATAGGATATACAGTTTTTTATGAGCCGCCCATCAGTGACCCGGCGGCAGTTATTGCGACGGATTCTGCCATTTCATCTGCAGCAAGTGGAAGTTACAGCAAAATCCACCTTAATACCGCAACAGCGGCGCAGCTGAAAAATTTGAAAGGCGTTGGTAACGCACTTGCCGGCCGGATTATTCAATATCGGAAGGAACATGGTGGATTCCATTCTGTGGAAGAGCTGAAACAAGTCAAAGGCATTGGTGATAAGCTGTATGTACAGATAAAAGACCAGCTGGTACTGTAAATCAAAACGGAGCAGGACTTTCCGGCATTTTGTGCCGTTAGGTTCTGCTCTGTTTTGTGTTAATAACAATAAAAAAGCCGCATTAAAACCCACGAATGGATTCTCCTGCGGCAACCTTTTTGGTGGAGCATAGCGGGATCGAACCGCTGACCTCCACACTGCCAGTGTGGCGCTCTCCCGAAGTATCGGGTGTGCACCACCACAAAACCCAACCCGCATATGTGGATATTTACTCAGCTGCAGAGAGTTTATTGAAGCTGCAGTAATTTACGACGCCACCGCAGGGTGCGGTTCTTCATCGCCGCTGATGCTGTCAAGACCATTCAGAAATTGCTGCACATTCAGGTTCAGCTCGATGTCCAGTTTATAGCCTTTGAATACGTTGACTCTCTTGATGATGTAGTTCGCGATCATCTTCTTGACTTCCATATCGCTGCCATCGAAAATTTCCGACCATGTGCGGATGCGGGAAAGCTCAGATTTCATTTCAGTTACCCTTGCATTGCCGCGTTCCAACTCAGCTGTTAATGAAGTCAACCGTTCACTGGTGGCAATCACCTTATCGCGGCACTCATTTACAACCTCTGACAATACATCTTTGGGCATATCGCTCGTGCCAAGAACAACCTTTACCATTTCAGCTTTCATGGATTCGTACTCGGTGGTAGCCTTGCTGTTCTCGGCCTTAGCCCGTTTAACCTCGGCTCGTAATTCCGCCATCCGGCGATCCTCCGTGCTTCCAAGAATCATGATGTCGGAAGCCGAATTCATGCGGTCAAAAATCTGATGCAGGATCTGAACCACCGCATCGTCAAGGATGTGCATAGTATAGCCTGTTTGTCCATCGCAGTCAAGACGGCGCCTCGTTTTGTTATAGCAGATATAACGAATGCGCTTGACACCCTTTTTTTCACCGTTTGCAAGCCTGACTACTTTGCCGTTGGTGGTTAGGACCAGGCGCCCGCCGCAATGTCCACAGAATACATTTCCGGACAGAAGCGATTGACCTGCGGTGTTTAGCGGAACCGTTCTTTCGTTTTTCTTCTCATTTACCCGCTCAGTCATAAGCCTTTGCGCTAAATCAAAAGTAGAGGGATCAACGATTTGAAGTTTCTCGAACGGCTCTGAGAAAGTGGTGCCGCTCCGGAGGACGCCCTTGTATATCACGTTGTGCAGAATCGCGCCTACCGATGCGTCATGCCAATTGGTTCCCTTGCGAGTCTTGATTCCCTTATCGTTCAGGAACATGGCAAGCCGCCAGCGTCCGTAACCTGCCGATACGCATAAATTAAACATCATGCGTACTACTTCGGCTTCTTCCTCGTCAATGACCAATTTGTAGACTTCATGCTTGCGCTTGTTGATGATGCCGCTTTTCTCGAGACAATAACCATATGGAGCAGTGCCGCCGCGGAAGCGTCCCTCCTGAACCATCTGTCCAAGAGCAGTTCTGGTTCTGATGGAGGTTTTCTGACTTTCGCCGTCAGCCTGCCAAAAGCGGATATAGTTTGTCAAGCGGTCGGTGTGGGACTCAAACCGCTGCTCTCCTTCATTGACGCTCCATACTCTGACACCCTTTTTTACAAACCATTCCACTACAAAGGGAGTTTCATCGGCTTTCCTGCCGAGCCTGTCGAACATAAAAACCAGAAGGATATCAAATTTGCCTTGCTCTGCATGTTCTCTTATGAGCTGGATTTTGTCACGCTGAGCGGCACTGACTTTATAGCCGGAAACACCGTCTTCCTGTTCTTCATGAACAATGGTCCAGCCCATGCGGTCTGCAAATTCATGGCAGGCTTTGCGCTGCATGGGAATGTCGGCCTGATTCTGTTCATCATGGTCTACCTGCTTTGCGGTAGATACTCTGTATAAACAATAAACTCTTTCAGCCATTTTGTATCCGTCCTCTCATATCGTTGGTGTTTTGTGTGAGAGACCGGACACTTGATTTTATTCAATTGTCAAGGAGCAGTTGGCTTTTTGCCAACGCCATTATCTCACACAAAGCAGGAAAAAGCTATACAAATAGCTGATTTTTCGCATATTGACATTAGAAAAAACCGCCTTTAAATTGTGCTTTGCGTTTATGCTGTCCTAACTACATAAGCATTTATCAAAGCCTTTTTTATGAAATCAGCCGCTTCTTTGTTCGGCTCCGCAGAAAAAAGCAATGTGACAGGTAGTCCATTTACTTGGATTCTTATAGTCTCAGCCCTTCTATCCGGCTGCTTTGCCTTCATAGTGAAGCCTCCTATTCCATGCCCATGGTGAGCTCATGGATTGCATTGATATCTCTGAACAATCTGATTTCTCCTTCCAGCGGTGAATAGAGCTTTATGCCCGACTGCTCCAGCTTCCGGAGAAAATCCAGCGTTTGTGCCGAATCTCTCCCGAGGTGGCTTAGTTGTTTTACTAATAAGACATCCATCCTGTCTTGTTCAGCGGCACGTTCGACTGCAATCAGGCCGGGGCGATTATATTTCAGGCCGCTTCCCAAATCCTCGGAACAGCCAACAATGATGAATCCCAGCTGATCCGCATAGTCATAGAGCTCTTTTTTCTGACCTTTCAACATGCCGTGGGCATCCTCCGGCGCGTCAATGCGGCAGTACAGCCACGCTCTTTTTTTCAGTCCCATTATAATAAAAACCTCCTGTTCCTAAATAATGTGGTTTGACCTCACAAGGGCGCGGCAGGACGCAATTGTCCTGCCGTGTAGTTTCTAAGGTCAAACGATTTGCTTGTTCTTCATTTCAATTTAGTGCTTCTATTCGGCACTGTTTCCCGAAGCGAGGGCGGCAACATAAATGGTTTGCCGGTTAAGCAAACACCATAGGGATTTCACCTCTCCGTGGTTCTCACCGAGCCGCCCCCATTGCGTGATCCCGCTTTCAAGCGGGGCTGTGGCTGGACGGAAGTAGCGTTGGCACTGTCCGTTTCATTGCGAAACAACCCACCACGGGCTGCTTTATAACCGGGCTTTGCCGCTCGTCGCCTTCGATGCCATCGGTTTGACGGATGTCTGTCACCCATCCGCAGGTAGTCTTGGCGCACCCGTCAATGTCGCTGCCGCTCATCACGGCCGGACAGATCATGTATTTATGCTGCCGGATATGAAATTTTCAAAGAGCAATGAGGGAAGAGTAAAACCCCCTCACTTATTTCCACGTTGAGCGAGGGGGTTGAGCGGAAAAGTTTTCACTTTTCCATAAGTTTTTTTAATTTCGCCAGGACTTTTGCCTTTCTATCGTGAATTGTCCGCTGCGCGATCCCGGTTTCTCTGGATAGCTGGCGCTCGCTCTTATCCATAAAAAAGAGAGCCGTGATCAACTCCTGTTCTTCCGGGGCGAGATGTTTGAGGCAGGCCAGCATTTTCCCGATCAGCACCGTCTTGATCGCGGCATCCTCAACACTTTCAATCTCGGTGACAAACTGTCTGTTTTCCTCCAGAAGCCGCTCGTAGGAGTCCTCCCGGCTTGGAATGTATGTAACGGTCCCACTGCCATAATCAATCCTGCACCGTTCGACTTTGATGTCGTACTGCTGGTATTCCATCAGGCGGTCGCTTTTCTCCAGAACCCCGATAATTTCTTTGCTTACATCGGAATATTTATCCCGGTAATTTGTTTTTCTCCGATACTTTGCCATAAGCTTGTCCTCCATTTCGTGATTGTTGAAATTCGGAAATGAAGAACAAGCGGAGGGGATCGGCAATGTCGATTCGACACGCTTCTACAAAAAGAAAAGAGCTTAAAATCGAAACTGTTCTTTAGCGGTCGAGGCGGGGCTTTTGTTGTCGAAAATAAAAAATCAGCACTTTGCCCGGGACGGCAAAGTGCTGATTTTTGAATATATTCAGTTAATGGAGGCGAGTGTGTACGGGATTCGCCGTCTTTATTTCAACCTCCGGAAAAGGAAGAAGTAAAGAATACTCATGGATTCCCCTTTCACCAAGGGACATAGCAGAGCCATGAATGATCTATGTTCAAATTATCCGTCAGAAGCTATAAAAACGATGAAAGCCTGCCCGTAAAAGGGCAAGCTTTCAAGTGTGACTTCCGGCAGCCAGGCTGTCATAGCGCACTTTTACGCACTTTAGACCCTATGGCTTTGCGTCCTCATCGTTAAATGGGTTTGCCCTTGGTTTGACTATTTTGTTTTTAACTTTTTTCGGTTTGCATTTCTTCGGATTTTTGGCAACCAACACAAACCAGCCGTTTTCCATATGATAAGCACATGTGTGGACTTACAAGGGGTGGGAGATGACCGGCAAGCAATGCATCGTGGGACCCACGATGCCCATTCCCCAATTTTTCGCTTCCGCGAAAACCGGGAAATTGCTTGTTGGTGGCAGCGCCCCCAATCCCCTTTAAATGCACAATAAATTGTGCGGCTGCGCGTCCCTCGGACGCTAAAAGGGTCCAGTTCATCTTTTACTGTTCCTCTTCTTTTTTCGGTGATAAGATATACCAGATCATTTAGAAAAGGGATGAAGGGGAATGTCGATAGAAACGCAGGTAGCCTGTTTCAACTCTTGTCGAAATAGGGCCCTGCGTAAAAACATTTTTTACCAAGATTATAAAGCGGCTTACCAGTATTTACAGCTTCAGCAACTCGTCACCTTTTATCTCATTTGCTTTCCAGCCAATAACAGCAAAATTTCCTTTTGAATGGCCCGAAACCTTGTTGATCCATTCAATTTCGTTGTTTACCTTCGCGGAAAGGACACGGTTTGTTGTACCGGTCCGGTAAAAGGAAGAGTTGATGACCCACCATTTCGCTTCTATGCCGGCGCGCCTTAAATCTTCCTCAAGGCGCAGTGCTTCATAGACAGGTGTATCCTCGGCCAAAGTTACGATGACGACCTCGGTTTCGTTAGGGTCGCGGAGGCGGGGCAGAAGTTTTTTTGCGGATTCGGGGATTTCGCCTTGGGAGCGTTTGATCTCCTGATTGTAGCTTTGTGTGGAATCCAGCAGCAAAAGGGTATGTCCTGTCGGAGCGGTGTCAATCACCACAGTCCGGTCTTCCGCTTTTTCCACAATCTCGGCAAAGGCCCGGAAAACCGCGATTTCCTGCGTGCAGGGGGAACGCAGATCCTCCTGAATATAGGCGACATCATCAGCGGACAGGGTCTTTCTCGCTTTGGAAAGCACTTCGTCCTGATATTTTTTCAGTTCGGCGCGCTCGTCGATACGGCTCATGGTGATGCCGCTGGATTCGTCGATCACGGATTCCAGATGCCCTGCCGGATCCGTGGTGGCCAGATGGACCTTCCTGCCTCTTTTTGAAAGGCCCAGGGCGATTGCGGCCGCAACGGTGGTTTTCCCGACGCCGCCCTTTCCCATGGTGAAGATGACTTTTTTATCGGCGCAGTACAGGTCGTTGATGACATCCTGAAGGCATGGAATCGTTTTGGCCTTGATTTTTTCGCTGCGGGTCTGACTGCAGGCCTGATACCGGTCCCGGGTCAGAAAAGCCCTGACATTGTCAATTCCGGTGATGTTATAAGCCCGGAGCGGAATCCGGTATGCGGCCAGTTTTTTCAAGCCTTGCGGGATGTCATGAAGCGCATCCTGCTGTTTCCGATACAGGCTTTCGGAAACGCTGTCATCATAGGAAGTCAGCACACCGTTGATCACCAGTGCCTGATTTTTGATTCCGATCTCCGCCAGTTCTCTGGATGCCCGTTCCGCTTCTTTCAAAGGCGCTTCTTCCGGACGTGAAACAAGAATCAGCGTCGTCAGCTTTCCATCGGACAGTGTTTCAACGGCTTTTTTGTAAACTGCTTTTTTACTTTCCAATCCCGAAAGCTGACCTAAACAGGAAGCCCCGTGTGTGTTTTCGCTGATGAAATTACTCCACGCAGACGGCAGTTGCAACATCCGGAGGGTATGCCCTGTCGGGGCGGTATCGAACAGGATATGGTCATATTCTTTCTGCATCGTTTCGTCCGTGATGAACTTTGAAAACTCGTTGAACGCGGCAATCTCCACCGTACACGAACCGGAGAGCTGTTCCTCCATATTTCTGATTACAACATCGGGCAGCTTGCCGCGATAAGGACCGATGACACTTTCTCTGTATTCCGCCGCCGCCTGGACAGGGTCGAGGTTGCAAACGATCAGATTGGGCACCCCCCGAATCACCACACCCTTGTTCGTAAGTTCGGTATGAAAAACATCCTGCAAATTTGAGGCGGGGTCCGTGCTGATTAAAAGGACCTTTTTTCCGCTATCCGCAAGGGTAACGGCCGTAGCACACGCCGTCGATGTTTTTCCAACTCCACCTTTTCCCGTGTAAAATAGATATTTTGTCAATCTGATCGATTGTGGATTAAAATTCTCCATGATGATAACCTCCAATTTTCGATAAAAAGAAGGAGCATTCTCGTCCCTTGTGAAAAATTCACAACATTAATTTGGGAAGATATGCTCCTATCATCTTGTTAGAAGTGCCAAATCTCTTTCTCAGCAGAAAGTATGAACCAAATCAGCAGCACTTTCCTCCCGAGCAACCGCATCCGCCCGACCTTCTCGGAGTGACCTTGACAGTCTTCGGCTTTCCGCCGAACAGAGTTTCCGGAACGCCGAGCAGGTTGGCAAACTCTTCATTGGTCGGATACCGGCCTGCAATCACGATTTCTCCATCCAAAACAGTGACGGGCAGCCCATCAACGCCCTTTGTGTTGATAAAGTGGTTGACTGCCTTATCGTTTACAAACTGCTGCGGAGCGTTGGACAAATTGAACCGTTCAACATTGATCCCGTTTTTCTTGAGCGTGTTCAGCACGGTGGAAACCCTGAGCAGTTCGGGGTCGACCCCAACTCCGCAAAGGCCGGTTGAGCAGCACATAGCGGGTTCAAAGATTTGCATTTTTTTCATATCAAACATCTCCTAAAATAAAATTAGTTGTGAACGGCAGGTTTAGAATGCCAGCCTTTGTAATACCAGTCTTTGGTTTTCGTAATGATTCTGACAAGCATCAGCATCACAGGGACTTCCGTAAGGACGCCGACGGTGCAAGCCAGCACGACTGGCGAGTTTGGGCCGAACAGCGAGATTGCTACCGCGACTGAAAGTTCAAAGAAGTCGGAAGCGGCAATCAGGGATGCCGGCGCCGCTATATTGTGCGGCTGTTTTGTCCATTTGCACAGCAAATAGGTAAACGTAGAGGAGATAAGATTCTGGAGGATCAGCGGTACGGCAATCATCAGAACATAAAGCGGTTTTTCCAAGAGAATGTTGCCTTGGAATGAAAAAATGATGATTAAAGTCAGCAGCAGGCCCAGCGTCGTTACATTGTCAAACTTGGAAACGAATTTTTCATTGAAAGCCGTTTCTCCCATTTTTTTGATCATTGTAACTCGTGTAACAGCGCCGCCGACCAAGGGGACCACGACGAAAAGCACGACTGAGAAAACAAGGGTATTCCAGGGGATCTGAACGTTGTTTACGCCGAGCAGGAAAGAAACCAGTGGGACAAACAGAACAAGAATCAGCAGATCATTGACCGAAACCTGTACAAGGGTGTGCGCCGGGTCGCCTTTGGCGAGATTGCTCCAGACAAACACCATCGCAGTGCAGGGAGCCGTCCCCAACAGGACCGCGCCTGTAACAAAATTTTGCGCCAGGGCGGCGGGGATAAAGGCGCTGAATACGATTTTAAGAAAGAGAGTCGCCAGCCCCAGCATCAGGAATGGTTTGATCGCCCAACTGCTCCCGCTCGATATGAGGATACCGAGGGGATGCTTTCCCACGTTTTTGATGGATTGGAAATTGATCTTCAGCATCATGGGATAAATCATGATCCAGATCAGAATCGCGATCGGAATATTCTGTTGCGCGTACTGAAGTTTTTCCAGAAATGCAGGAATTACCGGCAGAAATTTACTGATCAGAATGCCCGCCGCCATACAGAGAAGCACCCAAACCGTCAGATATTTCTCAAAGAAACCAATGCCTTGTGTTTTTTCATCACTCATCAATCATTGCCCCCAAATTAGCGTAAATATTTGGACTCACAGTTTTTTAAGCCCTTGTTGTGGAGTGATACAATCACATAGATTTTGACTATCATACTTTTTATATGCCTCCTGATCGGCCTGATAGGTCGGAAGTTCTTTTAAGCCGTCCTGGAGATAGCCCAAAAGTTTAGCATTTTCCTGCTTAAATTGGTCATTGATCCGATAATAAGTCCATTGCGCTTTTTTAAAGCTGTCGAGAATGCCGCACTGTTTCAACGCCGTGAGATGTCTGGACGCGTTCGACTGCGACAGGTTTAGCACCGCTTCGATCTCACAGACGCACATTTCACATTCCAAAAGAAGGGATAGGATTCTGAGTCTGTTTTCTTCCGACAGGGCCCTAAAAATTTCAACCATTCATTTCACCTTCTTTGCGTACCTACGATGGTTTCTGTAACCGGCGATTATATTATTGAATGCTCATATACGCATATTATATGTTCTCGTTGACCATTTGTTACAAGAACAAAATAACCGATTTATTTCTCTGAATGTATTTTGCAGTAATGCTTATATCCTCCCGAGAGGTTATATACTTTTTGAAATCCGTCGTTGATCAGGATGTTCTGCGCCGCGTTTCCGGTCACGCCCTTATTGCAGTAGGTAACCGTGATAACGTCCCGATCCAGCGCCTCAGCCGTGGCTCTTACTTGGGCATGGGGGACACTTTTCGCGGTTTCGATATGTCCCTGTTCATATTGCGCGGCAGCTCTGGCGTCGATCAACGTATAGGGTTTCCCAGACTGCATCAGGGTATCGAGCTCCTGCGCCGTGATCAGCGATCTGCCTCTGTGAATGGCGTTGTCCAGGATCATGCCGGTGTACATCACCGAATCCTTTGTGGTGGAAAACGGCGGGGCATAGGCCAGATCGAGATGGAAAAGGTCTTCCGCCTTCGCCTTGAAGGTAATCGCTGTCACAAACACGTCGATTCTCTTGTCCACGCCCTCATATCCGACAATCTGCGCACCCAGGAGCCTGCCGCTCACGCGGTCGGCGATTCCCTTGATGACCATTTCCCGGCCGCCCATGTATTCCGGCCTGTTGGGCTTGATGTTGTGGCAAACCTGGACTTGATAACCCAAAGCAAGCGCCTCATGTTCGGAAAGGCCGGTCTGCGCTACCGTCATATCAAATATTTTGAAGATTCCGGTACCGAGGATGCCTCTGAATTCCAGATCACCGCCCGTCATGCTGTCACCTGCGATTCTGCCGGTCTTGTTGGCCGTAGAACCCAGCGGCCGGTAAACTGGTTTCCCCGTCACCGCATGAAACTGCTCGATACAGTCGCCGCAGGCATAGATGTCCGGCTGGCTGGTTTGCATCTTTGTGTTCACACGGATCGCACCGGAAACGCCAAGCTCAATCTCCGCCGCTTTGGCCAATGCCGTGTTGGGGCGGACCCCGGCGGAGATCAGAACCAGATCCGCAGGAATCTCTTTGCCATCCGATAGGATGACACCGCTTTCCGTGATCTCCGTAATAGAAACGCCTGTCAGGACAGGGACGCCGTTCTTTTCGATATAGTCCTGCACATAGACCGCCATGTCGCTGTCGAGCCCCGGTGTTACTTGCGGCAGCTTTTCCAGCAGAATCACTTCCAAGCCGAGCTTTTTCAGATTTTCACAGACTTCCAGTCCGATGAAGCCCGTCCCGATGATCGCCGCACGCTTCGGGCTGTTTCCGTCGATATAAGCCTTGATGCGGTTCATGTCGTTGATATTGCGCAAGGTAAAGACGTGCCGTCCGTCCACGCCCTTGATCGGCGGAACAAACGCCTGCGCGCCGGTTGCGATCACCAGCTTGTCATACGAATCGGGAAACACCTCTCCGGTCGTAAGGTTTTTGACTTTCAGAACCTTTCGATCGGGGTCAATCGAGAGAACTTCATGGCGGGTTAAAATATCCACATTGTATTTGCTTTTGAAAAACGCGGGATCGCGTGGGGTGAGTTCATCTGCGTTTCCGACTTCGCCGCCGATGTAATAGGGCATACCACAGCCGGAATAAGAAATAAAGCTGTCCTTGTCATAGACGACGATTTCGGCGCTTTCGCTGTTCCTTCTTGCTTTTGCCGCTGCGGAAGTTCCGGCGGCAACTGCACCTATGATTATGATTCGCATTTTCCTGCCTCCTCGACATTATTACAGATACAATCCCGATGTTCCGATGTGATTCCGTCCCAGAAATTTTTTATGGCAGTAACTTTTTTGTCGTTGATCGTATACCTCATCCAGGCTCCTTCGCGCCTGCCGTTCACAAGGCCGCAATCCGTCAGGATTTTCATGTGGTAGGAAAGGGTAGGCTGCGTGATCTTGAAGGATTCCAGAATGTCACAGGCGCACATTTCGCCGCAGGAAAGCATCTCGACGATCTTCAGCCGCGTTTCGTCGGACAGCGCCTTA
This sequence comes from Caproicibacterium lactatifermentans, assembly GCF_013315815.1. Taxonomy (NCBI): domain Bacteria; kingdom Bacillati; phylum Bacillota; class Clostridia; order Eubacteriales; family Oscillospiraceae; genus Caproicibacterium; species Caproicibacterium lactatifermentans. The sequence continues at coordinate 1,249,664 of NZ_CP046051.1, read as the reverse complement.
AACACCGGGGCATATTCCGCGTGGGAATATCTCATTTTCTGTACGCCTCCCAGTTCTGCATTAAGATAGACATGCATCGATTTCATTCAAATTCATCTATATTATATACTTATATCGATGAATGTCAATATGTCGGAGAAAAAATTTTATAAAATAGAACCCAAGGCGGCAAGCTGTTTCTGCAGCCTTGGGTTTAATTTAGTTCAGTTCCAAGTTACCCATTGCTTTTTACTGGTGCTGACTTACTTTCCCTCTCTAAAATATCAGTTAATATTTCTACAGCACCTCTGACATATTGCTCACAGAGCTGATGATGCTCCGGTTCTCCCCATTTTACTGATCTCGTCAGCACACGGCAGCAGGTAGCTTTATATCTTTTTTTAAACTCATTATGCAATTCCTGAGTTAAGGAAAACACCTCATCTACATTGCCTTCTGTACTTGTTCTGCCTTTCACGGCGCTTAAAACCATCACTGCACCTGTCAGCGAGCCGCAGCAGCATTTCGACGCACCTAAACCTGCGCCAAATCCGGTTGCCATTTTTATGGCAGTGTCATTCAATCCCAGGCCAAGCTCCTTATTAAAAACCTGAAGAATTGCTTCCGAACAATAGAGCCCATTTCTGAATAGATCAACGGCTTGGGTGGCCAACACTTCTTTTTGTAATGTCATTGCTATTGCTCCCCTCTAAATTAAAGTAATCAGATATGTAATATACAGTATAAAGTCAATATTCAATATCTTTAAATCGAAAAATCGAATTTATAAATATTTTTAGAACTGGTAAATGCCTGACAAGAAAAGGAGCTTCACGAATTTTGTTCGTGAAGCCGCCTTCTGACTAATTCGACGATTTCGGAAATCTCCTGCTCCAGCATTCCATCCGGCAATATTCCTCATAATCGGAGTTGCTTTCCCTTGGAGTTACCGCGACGATGATCAGTAAAGTTATGAAAAGAAGAACCATTTTATGCCACTGCTTTCTACTTGAAATAGATTGATTCAGCCAACAGCTTTGCTTCTGCGCTCCATTAAAACGACGTCATGCCATTTTTCATTTGACATCTGTCCTAATCTTTCTCTGAAGCCAAGCTCCCGAAACTCGCATTTCTGATGTAATTCTCGGCTGTGGGTATTTTCTTTGATGATTCCGGCTTGCAAAGACCAGAAACCTTCTTTTTCCGACTGCTGAATTAAATTTTTCAGGAGTTTAGTTCCTATGCCCTGATGTTTATATTCCGGATCGATGTATATGCTGACTTCGGCTACTCCCGCATAGACACATCTGCTGGAGGTTGGGGATAAAGCTGCCCATCCCAAAATCACATCATTGAATCGTGCAACAAAACGGCAGGAATTCAGATGGCTTTGATCCCACTCCTTCCAGCTTGGAACGTCTCTTTGGAAAGTTGCGATCCCGGTTTTGATGCCTGCCGAATAGATGGTAGAAACCTGAGGCCAGTCGGCCGGTTCCATCTTCTCAATCGTAAAGTCCATTTCAAAGCCTTTCTCTATTTATATGCCTTTACATGTGCGCCCGCAAAAGCACCGTCCAAGGCATCTTCGTTTAGGTGGGAGCAAATCTCACCAAGTTCCTTTTCTTCCGCAATACTTCGGATGATTTCTTTTGTATAGATATTGACAGGCGTAATTTCTACGTTTGTAAAGCCGACTTTTTTCAGAATTCGTTCATATTCTGCGACGCTCAATGCCCCGGAAATGCAGCCGACCCACATTTGGACGCTTTTGCGAATCTCATCCGGAACGGCTTTCAGTTCAACAATATCAGCAATCGCAAGTCTTCCGCCCTTTTTCAAGACCCGATAAGCCTCTCTCAGAGCGACTTCCTTGTTCTCAGTCAGGTTGATTACACAGTTCGATGTAACAACGTCAACAGATTCGTCTGGCAGTGGAATATTCTCAATGTATCCTTTAATAAATTCAACATTTTTCGCGCCGATCTTCTCCTTATTGCGATTCGCCAGTTCCAGCATTTCGTCGGTCATATCCAATCCATAGGCTTTGCCTGTTTCGCCCACAAATTTTGCGGAAATCAGCACGTCTATCCCGCCGCCGCTGCCCAAATCCAGCACCGTTTCACCCTTTTGCAGGTTTGCAAGGGCAACCGGATTCGCGCAGCCCAACGAGGCCCGGATCGCTTCTTCCGGCAATCCGGCAACATATTCTACGGAATACAGATCATTCGATATATCACCGCAGCAAGACCCGCCACCGCAACAGGAACTTTTTGCGGTTTCAGACACTTTTTTTGCAATATCGCCGTAATGCTCCTTGATTTCTTCCCGAATGTTCTTCGACATAAAGATAGCCTCCTTAAAATTAGCAATAAAATCATTTCCGATTAACAGCATTTGTTGCGTTGCGCCGCGTCCGCCAGGAGCTTCAAGCTTTCCAGCACCTGACTTCTTTTATCCTCTGGAATGGAACCGAATATCCCTTTGTAGTAGCTCTCCATGCTTTTTTCAATATTCCGGAATACATCTTTGCCCTTTTCTGTCAACTGAATTGTAACATATCTCCTGTTTTCAGCATCCAGTTCCCGCACCGCTAAATCCGCTTCCACAAGGTTATTGACAGTCCGGCTCATGGTACTTTTGTCCACGCCCAATAAGTCGGCAAGGTCCACCAGTGATATTTTTTCTTTCCGGCCAATTTCGACAATGGCGTGACATTGCGTGATCGTAACGCCGCAGCAAGAGGCATCGCCTTTTTCCAGGATGCCTAAGTTCCTTACAAGCACCCGGATCAGCTCTCTCAGGATTGCGCTCCCTTGGTCAATCATTTCATCACCTCGTGCATATTCTATCATACAACAGTTGTATATTGCAATAGTTAAATAAAAATATTTGCCTACGTTGGGGGTAGGGAGTGGGAGCCAGCTTGCTACCTCTGCCGGCAAAAGACTATCTGCGGCGGCGTCCGGCGTTTTTCGGAAGAAGACCTGGAGTGGCTTGGTCTGGTTTTTTGCCTGAAAAACACCGGAATGCCAATCAAAAAGATCAGGGAATTCGTCGATCTGAGCCGCAGGGCGGAGCAGACTCTGCCTCAGCGCTGCGAAATTCTAATGGCACATAAAAGGGATGTGGAAGGTCGCATCGCCTCCATGAAAAAGCAATTGGCCAAAGTGAACCAGAAAATTCAATGTTTCAGTTCCCAGTCCAAGGCTTTCTGTGTCAGCGGTAAAACCCAAAGGCCGTTGGTTTAAATTCTGCCTCCGCAACCAAACAGAAGGGGCTGTTGCAAAATAGCCCCTTTTCCTATGTCCGGGGCAAAGGCGAAAAATTGCTTTTTGCCCCATACCCGGCAAAAAGCGGCCCTTTTGCGGCGATTCTGCCCCACACGCTGGAGCAGTCCGCGAGGGGCCGTTTATTTTAAAAGCGCTACAGCAGTTGCTTTCTCTCATTGAAGAAGGTCCGGTAAGAGAGAAAGCAGGCCATAAATGAGGAAATCGCCGTCGTAGACAGCAGCATGAAGGTTACCATGATCTGGTACCGGATTGCCATGAGCGGGGATATGCCGGCAAGGATCAGCCCCGTCATCATGCCGGGAAGGGAGACGATGCCCAGCGTCTTCGTGGAGTCGATGGTGGGAACCATCCCCGTGCGGATCGAGTCCCGGAGGATATCCATCGAAGCCGGAAGAAGATCCGCGCCCAGTGAAAGCTTGATTTCCACCTCGTTCCTCCGGCTTTTGAAATCGCCTGTGAGCTGCCGGTAGCACAGGCCGATGGCGACCATGGCGTTGCTGATGATCATGCCGCTGATCGGAATGATCTGGTTCGCCTCGTACCGCACCGCGCCGGAGAGCACCAGAACGGAAAGCGTGGCGCCTGCGCCGACCAAAATGGAAAGGAAAGAAATCAGAATTCCGTTTTTGATCCCTTTTCCCCGCTTGGCCGCGTTCAAGGCCGCGTTGAAGGTCATGAAGAGCACAATCAGCGTCGTGACGGCCGGGTTGCGGAGTCCAAAGATAAATTGAAGGACATATCCCACCGCAAAGAGCTGGATGACCGCCCGGATCACGCTGATGAGGGTCTCTTTTTCCAGCCTGAGTTTCTGAAAATAGGAAAACAGCAGGGAAACGAGAACTAACGAAGACGCCATCAGAAGAGAGGCGTCGCTGATATTCGCACCGTTCATTTGATTTCCTCCAGGGATTGAATTCGGCCGTTTTCCAGAGTCAGCAGCCGGTCGGCGTATTTCCGGCTCTGGGCGGCGTTGTGGGTGACCCACAGGACCGTGACGCCCTTCCGGTTCAGCCGCAGGATTTCTTTTTCGATCAGCTCCGTGTTCTCGGCGTCGAGCGCGGAGGTCACTTCGTCCAGCAGTAATATTTCCGGCTCGAAAAGCAGGGTGCGGATCAGGGAGATCCGCTGTTTTTCCCCTCCCGACAGCCCTTTGACCTCATGCGAGAGGTAGCTTTCGTCCAGATGGAAGCGGGCGAACAGCGAAACGATCTTTTCCCGGTCGATCTTCCGGTCCCTGACGCGGTAGGGGAACGCGACGTTGTCTTCCACCGTATTCCCCCAGAGGATCGGTTCCTGAAAGCAATAGCTGATTTTTTTCCGCAGTCCGATCGGGTCTTCCTGAAGCATATCCTTTCCATGGAAGAAGATTTTTCCTTCCGTCGGGCTGATCAGATGGCAGCACAGCCGTAAAAAGGTACTCTTCCCGCTTCCGGAAGGGCCGACGATGGAGACAAAGTCGCCGGCTGAAAACTGTGCCGAAACGCCTTTGAGAATCTCTTTTCCGCCCTGCCGGTAGGAAACATCCCGGAATGTGAGCTGTTCCAATGCTTTCACCTCAAGATCAAGATTTTCCGCGGCCGCGGCGGCCGCTTTTTCTGAAGATTTCCTCCTGTTCCGGCTTCAATCCGGACGGTCCGCCGCTTTCCGCCCTTTCCCGGAGCGGAGGATGACGGCGATCAGCAGCGCGGAGACGATGCCCAGAACGCCGCCAATCATGGAGGAGAGCAGGAGGCCGAAGCCTTGCAGCATGCCGTAGATGCCGAGCACGGTCCCCTGATAGTCCGCCGGCGACGCTTCCGCGATCAACGCCCGTTCCGCTCCGCTGATAAAGGCGGTGTAAGCGCCGTAGGCGACAAACAGAATCAGCAGGGAAACCTTCGACGTCAGCAGGGCGAACCCCAGATAGACCAGGCCGTAGATCAGATAGCCGGGAATCAGGATTCTGCTTCTGCCGAACCGGTCCGACAGCCGGCCGGCCGGGATCGCCAGGATTGACGCGGAAACGCTGAAAATCAGATAGAGCAGCATCACCTCGGAGGTGGAAAACCCGCGCGACTGCGCCTTGAGCAGCAAAAAGACGTTGGACGAGTTGCCGAGGCAGAAAAGGAAGAGGACGGCAAAATACCATTTCAGCCTCGCGTCCAGCTTCAGGCCCCGCAAGGCCAGCCTCCGCCGGTTTGGGGCGGCTCCCTTTTCTTCCCGGATCAGCGGGATGATCGTCACGGCGACAACGCCCGGAATGACGGACCAGAGAAACGCCGCGCGATATTTCATTCCGAAGGCGATAAACAGGAAAGCGAAAAGGGCCCCGAGGGAGGACCCCGCCATATCGAGCATCTTATGTAGACCGTAGGAACCGCCCAGTTTTCCTTTTTCGCTCGACTGCGCCACCAGGGCGTCGCGCGGTGCGGTCCGGATCCCCTTGCCGGTGCGGTCGATCACCCGCGCCGCCAGCACGCCGCCCCACGAGCCGGCTATCAGAAGGACGAACTTATAGAGCACGGAAGCGGAATACCCGAGGAAAGCCAACCGTTTTTTATTTTGATACCGATCTCCGATGTAGCCGCTCGCCACTTTCAGAAGGGAAGCGACGCTTTCCGCAACGCCTTCGATCACGCCGACAATGGCCGGCGTCGCCCCGAGAACCGCCGTCAGGTAAAGAGGAATGATCGGGTAGATCATTTCCGTACTCATATCCATAAAAAAGCTGACCAGCCCGATCAGAAAAATGTTGGAAACCGCGGCTGTCCTTTTTTTCAACAAACGAACGCCTCCCCGTCTTTATGATGCTCTGTCAAAAAGCCGGCCGCGCCGGCGCGATCCGCCGTCATGCCGCCGTGAAAACAAAGAATTACAAATTTATCTTATGATAGCGCAAACATTGAATAAAGTCAACACAGAACGGAATATAATCATATGATAAGCGTACTTAGTGCCAATATCAATTACAATAGCGGAAAATTGAAAGAGCAAAGCCGACTTGTCCGCCGAAGATGCCGGAAAGGCGTTGGAAATAATCGAAAAGGCCGTCATAGTACTGTTAAATTCTTTTATAATGAATTTAATTTCCGTTCTGCTTGCCATTTTAAATTGGAAGTATTATAATATTTCCGCAGACGGTTCAGGAGGAGGAACAACATGGACAACGACATCTTAAATCTGAGTCAGGCATCGGAATTTTTGGGGATCAGCGAGAAGACGCTGATCAAGCTGCTCCGGGAGGAGCACATCCCCGCCCGGAAAATCGGCCGCGAATGGCGCTTCAGCCGGGAAGCGCTGGTCCGCTGGCTCGCCGCCGGGGATTCGACGAACTATATCAACCAAAACGAGCGGTACATGGTTTCCGAGGACACGCCCGGCAGGTCCCCCGACCTGCTCGACGGCATCGGAAGCAGGCTGGACTTTCTGCGAAAAAACGGAAACCGGATCCAGGCGCTGCTGCCGGAGCTCGGCAGGGACGTCACGATCCCGCGGGAAGCCACTCTGCGCGTCAGCTACAAGCAGCAGCGGGAGATCGAAAAGCTGGAGTTCAAAATTTTCTGGAGCCTGCGCGAGGAATGCAAACTGGAAGCAAATCAGAAATTCAAAGCGATTCCTCAAAAGAAAGATTGATAATACACCCGCCCGAGCTGCGCAAATAGCTGTCCTGCCGCGACTGCGCCGGCGCCGGCGCCGCCGTATTCCCGCCGGCCGATTCTCTTTGAAACGGCAGACAAACAAAGAGTAAAAACCCGGATTTTTGAAAAGGGAGTCAAAAATGCAGGAATGGGTCATCAATATCATGAATCAGTATGGATACGTGGGGATAGCACTGCTGATTGCAATCGAGAACCTGTTTCCTCCCATTCCTTCCGAGCTGATCCTGACTTTCGGCGGCTTCATGACCACTTACACCAGCATGAACATCTGGATCGTAGCCTTGTCCGCCACCATCGGGTCGGTGGCCGGGGCAATCGTCCTTTACGGTGTCGGACAGCTGCTTCCGGCCGAGAAAATGGACAGGTTCATCGGGAAATGGGGACATGTCCTCGGGCTGAAAAAAGGGGATGTGGAACGGGCGGATAACTGGTTTAATCGGCGCGGTGCCTCCACCGTCTTTTTTTGCCGGTTTATTCCATTAGTCCGAAGCCTCATCTCCATCCCCGCGGGGATGGCGCGGATGCGCAGAGGCAGGTTCCTTTTGTACACCACCCTCGGCTCCGCAATTTGGAATGTGGTTCTGGTGACTCTGGGCGCTTTTGCCGGAGCCGGGTGGGAACGCGTCAGCCAATCGATGAATCTCTATACCTACATTGCACTCACCGTGCTGGCCGTTGCCGTAGTCGGTTTTATCATTTGGCTTTCTAAAAAGAGGAAAAACAAACAATAGATTTTCCCTCAGGCGCCGCCGAAAAATTCATGGTGTGAATCTTATATTTTTGTTTTTAATCACTTGACGCTTGTAAACGAATATGATAGAATGTCTTTCATCTCTTTGCGCTGCATTTGATCTACAGTACAAACTGAGCAGGCGATAAACCCGAAATGGGTTTATGGGGCTGGGCCTTACGGCAACAGGGAATCGGAACCTGTGGGACAGTATGTTGTCCCACGGGTATTTTTATACCCTTTTGGGACTGCAGCTGGGTCTTTGCAATGCCATAGAGCTGTCGCATAAATGCTGAAATGCATGATGGAGGTAACTTTTATGACAGAACAAAAGAACACCGCAAATCCAACCGGCCTGACGACGGCAGAAGCCGAGGAGCGTCAAAAACAGTTCGGCAGAAACGAATTGATTCCTAAAAAGAAGAAGAATCTTTTTCGGGAGATTTTAAAAGCCTTGTCGGAACCCATGTTTCTGCTGCTTATCGTGACGGCGGTCATCTATTTTCTGCTGGGTGAGCCGCGCGACGGAGCGGTTATGCTGATTTTTGTGTTGGGCATGATCAGCATCGATGTGGTTCAGGGCTGGAAAACCGACAAGACCCTGAACGCCTTAAAAGATCTCGCGGCGCCGCGCATTACGGTGCTGCGGGACGGAGCGGAGCGGCGAATCGACAGCGCCAATCTTGTCCCGGGAGATATCATGCTGATTGCCGAAGGCGACAAGATCCCGGCGGACGGGGAGATCCTTCAGGCGAATGATCTGTGCGTCGACGAGTCGTCCATGACGGGCGAAGCGGAAGGCGTTTGGAAGGTCGCGCTCGGGACCGCCGATACAGACGGCGGGCACTGGCGGCGCGATTTCTGCTACGCGGGGACGCTTGTGACGCAGGGGAGCGCGCTGGTCCGCGTGAAGCGAATCGGAAAAGCCACCGAGTTCGGAAAAATCGGCGTGAATGTCGCCGGCGCGCCGGAAGCCCCGTCGCCGCTTCAGAGGCAGACCCGCGGGCTCGTGAAGCTCTGCGCGGCCATCGCGGCGGTCCTGTTCGTATTGGTAGGCTGTTTCACCTGGCTGAATATCCCGGACCACCAATTTACCGACAGACTGATTGAAAGCATCCTTTCCGGCGTCACGCTCGCCATGGCCATGATCCCGGAAGAGTTCCCGGTTATTTTAACAGTCTTCCTTTCCATGGGCGCATGGCGGCTTGCAAAAAGGCATTCGCTTATGCGCAGGCTGGCTTCTGTGGAAACGCTCGGCGCCGTGTCGGTTCTTTGCGTGGATAAGACCGGCACCATTACGACGAACCGGATGACCGTATGCGAAACGTGGGCGAACGAAGGCAAAGAGCGGGACCTCTGCGCGGTTATGGGGATGGCCTGTGAACCGGACGCATATGACCCTATGGAAAAGGCCATGATTTCGTATTGTGAAGGCAGGGGCCTGTCCAGGGATTTCCTGTTCGGCGGCAGGCTGATTCGGGAATATTCCTTCACTCATGAGGCAAAAATGATGGGCCATGTCTGGCGGCGCGGCAATGAAATCCTGATCGCCGCGAAAGGCTCGCCGGAAAAGATCCTCGCTTCATGTAATCTCAATTCGGACGAACGGGACAAAGCGCAGGAAAAAGCCGCCGGTATGGCGGCACGCGGGCTCCGCGTGATCGCGGTTGGCAGAATGGAAGTTGGAACAGCGGGCGAAGTTCCCGCTTCTTTGGCTCAGTGCCGCCTTCAGTTCTGCGGATTGGTTGGCCTTGCGGATCCTCCGAGGGAATCCGTAAAAGCGGATATCCTCCGCTGCAGGAAGGCAGGCGTCCGCGTTGTGATGATTACCGGCGACAACGGCATCACGGCAGGCGCGATTGCGAAGCAGATTGGCATGCCATGCGGGGAATCCGTCACTGGCGACGAGATCGACCGGATGACGGATGAGAAACTTCAGAAACGTGTCCGTTCCGTCAGCATTTTTTCCCGCGTCGTCCCGGAGCATAAGATGCGCATCGTGAAGGCTTTCAAGGCAAACGGCGAGATCGTGGCAATGACGGGCGACGGGGTCAACGACGCCCCCGCGCTCAAATATGCCGATATCGGCATCGCGATGGGAAAGCGCGGTTCGGAGGTGTCCCGCGAAGCCGCCGATCTCATCCTGCTTGACGATAATTTTTCGACGATTGTGGATACCATCAGGGACGGCAGGCGGATTTACGACAACATCAAAAAAGCGGTCGGATATGTGTTCACGATTCACATTCCAATCGCGTTTTCCTGTCTGCTGGCCCCTCTTCTGAAAGTAAATCCGGCGAACCTTATGTTACTGCCCGTCCATGTCGTCCTTTTGGAACTGATTATCGACCCGACCTGCTCCATCATTTTTGAACGACAGCCCGCGGAACAGAATGTGATGGAACGCGATCCCCGTGATCCGAAAGAAAAACTGATGAGAGCGAAAGGTCTCTTCAGAAGCATTCTGCAGGGGCTGACGGTTTTTGCCTCTTCTTTTGGAACCTATTATACGGTTCTTATGGCGGATCCGGCCGTAAACGCTCCGGTTGCCCGTGCGATGGGCCTTTCCATTATTTTTCTAAGCAATATACTTTTGGTTCTGGTCAACAGTTCCCAAACGAATTTTGCATTCCAGTCATTCCACCGTCTGATCAAAGACAAGGTGATGTGGGCGGCCTTTGCGGGAACCATTTTCATGCTTGTCCTGCTCTTATACACTCCGCTTTCAGCCTTTGTGAAGCTGGCTCCGCTGACCGGACCGGAAGCGATCGCCGTAATCGTAATGTCGGCGGCGTCGGTACTTTGGGTCGAAATCGTAAAACTTGTAAAACATCTGAGAAAGAAGTAACAGGAAAATCAGAACGGCCGTGACATCTCCGATGGATTTCACGGCCGTTCAAGTTTGCCGGTTCCCTGAAATGCCCGGAATCAGACCAATTCATCATACGGATCGACGTCATATTTCAGCAACAGTCTGGTAAGATGCTCCGCGTGGCCTTTTTCGTCGTCAATCACGGCCTGCAAGGTGGTGCGGATATCCCGATATGGATATTTTGGAAGCTGCGCTTCATACAGAATCACGGCCTCGAGTTCTCCCTTGATATCGTCCCGGATATCGTTCAGAATGGCCGCACCGCCGGACTGGGAATGGGAGAGCGACACCGGTGTTTGGGGCCCGGGGTTGTCGCCCTTATGAGCTAAAAACTGTTTATACTGCTCCGAATCATATTTGCGGAGCAGCTTCAGCACCCAGCCGTAATGCTGCTTTTCGTCGAGCATAATACTGTGCCAGGCATCGTTTATTTCAGGAATGTCCGAGTTGGCAATGTGGGTTTGGTAACCGTTAATCGCGATGATTTCACTGATCAGGATTTCCCTGAGTTTATCCGTAAACTTCTGTGCCGCGCCCTGCGGCTGTCCGTTCGGATGCGTATAGCTCATGATAATCCTCCGCCTTTCATATAAATCTGCCTTCAGCCGCTGAGAGGCCCTCCCTTTTCGCTTCAAAATTGGACAGGCAGGAATAGCGTACAGTAGGCTGTTCCTGCCTTAGTTCACACGAATGCTCATCAGCGTAAGCTGCAGATGATTCCCTGTCCATAAAGCGGTACGGAAGGTATCGTTTTGCTCCGTAACCGCTTCAATATTCACTACGATTGGTATGGGGCCATAGTCTCTTAATTCTTCATCAGGCATATCTTCCAATCCTCTCCCGTTGATTTTAACCCATTATATGAATGGTCTGCCGGAAAAGTGCTTTTCAAAACGATATGGGTTTCGAGCGTTGTTCCATGTTATTGCCGCGCGATTGGCTCAGTTCGCTTCAATGCTGGAATCCACTTGGATTGCAGTAACTTTCCCGCCCGAAACTTCGACCGTCACCGTCGTTGTGCCTCCCCGAAATCCGGCGCCAAGTCCATGATAAGTACCGTCCTTATACCGCCCCGACAACTGAGCGGAAAGTGTATGGACATAAAAGAAAGCACAGCATCCGGCCGGCAAAATATACGGCCAGTTGGGCGTGGATCACGCTCCAGTCCTGCCGCCTGCCGGTCAATTTTTTCGTGATGTCCATCATGGCCAGATATAGCATCTTGAGCAGGCTGTCATCCGTCGGAAAGACCGATTTCGCCTTCGTCACCTTTCAGAGCTGCCGGTTGAAGCCTTCAATAACGTTGGTGGTGTAGATCAGCCGGCGCACCCCCGCCTCATTTCAGCTAAACTTACCTGTATCATTATTTTTTGATATGCGTTATGCATAGATCAAACATCATTTTAATGTGTGCATCATTCAGTGAATAATAAGCGATTTTCCCGTCACGCCTGTATTTAATTAAGTGGGTTTGCCGTAACGATTTTAGATGATGCGAAATAGCAGGTTTCGACATATTCAGCAAAGCTGAAATATCACACACGCACATTTCAGAAAGCATAAGCGCATTTATAATTTTTAGGCGTGTAGGATCGCTGAGTACTTTAAATATACCAGCCATATTATACAAAGTATCATCGTCAGTTATTTCTTTTTTCACTTTATCTAATATATCCTGATGAACAATAGTGATATCACACATTGCATTTTCTTGATCTGTCATGTTTTCCTGGTTTTCAGACATTATAGCCACCCTTTCATATAAACAATATAAGATATAACCATAAAAAGATTCATATTTTTTTCGTATTCAGAGCTCTCATTGCGTTAACAACTGCAATCAGAGCAACCCCCATATCTGCAAACACGGCCGCCCACATGGAAGCTAACCCCAATGCTCCTAATACGAGGAATATGGCTTTAACTCCTAATGCAAACACGATATTCTGAGATACAATGTTTCTCGTTCTTTTCGCAATTTTTATCGCTGATGCTACTTTGTGAGGTTCATCAGTCATAATCACTACATCTGCGGCCTCAATCGCAGCGTCCGAGCCCAAGCCTCCCATAGCGATACCGATGTCGGCTCTTGCAAGTACCGGCGCATCGTTAATTCCATCACCAACAAATACAATCTTTCCCTTGTGAGATTTTTGGGCTTCCAGGGATTCAACTTTTTCAACTTTATCGGCGGGTAACAGTTCAGAATAAACCTTGTCTAAACCTAATTCCTTGCCGATATTGTCTGCCACCTTCTTCAAGTCGCCAGTAAGCATAACTGTTTTTCTAACGCCAAGCGCTTTCAACTCTTTAATTGTTTTTGCAGAGTCTTCTTTCACCTCATCTGAAATTATGATACTGCCCGCATACTTTTTGTCTATGGCCACATGTACTACTGTGCCTAACGTATCCACATCAGTGTATTGGATGTTTTCACTGATCATTAATTTAGTATTTCCAGCAAGTATTTCCTTTCCATTGACATTGACCTTAATGCCATTTCCCGCTATTTCCTGATAATTCTCAATTTTATCTTTATCAATTTCAGCATGATAAGCAGCTATAATTGAAAGTGCAATCGGATGATTTGAATAGCTTTCAGCATATGCCGCATATTTGATCAGTTCATCCTCTGTATAACCGTTTTCAGAAATCGCTTTTGTAACCTTGAATACACCTTTGGTTAAAGTCCCGGTCTTATCAAAAACAACTACTTCAACATTGTTCAACGCTTCAAGGTAGTTGCCGCCTTTTACTAATATTCCCTTTTTTGAAGCTCCTCCAATTCCCCCAAGGAATCCCAATGGTATTGAAAGCACTAACGCGCAGGGGCAGGAAACCACCAAGAATACTAACCCTCGGTAAATCCAGTCAGAGAAGGATGCTCCTGGAATAACCAAAGGCGGAATAATTGCTAATGCCAATGCTCCAAATACAACAACCGGAGTATAGTAACGCGCAAATTTTGTTATAAATTTTTCAGTTGGCGCTTTTTTGTTGCTGGCATTCTGTACTAAATCCAAGATTTTTGAAACTGTAGATTCTCCGAATTCTTTTGTAACTTCAATAGTCAAAACGCCATTTTTATTTACAAACCCGCTCAAAGCATCACTTCCGGGTTTTAACTCACGTGGAACGGATTCACCGGTCAATGCCGCTGTATCAACCATTGAAGTGTCTTCTATGACCTTGCCGTCAAGAGGAATTTTTTCTCCCGGTTTTACTACAATCTTATTACCGATATTTACTTCATCAGGAGATACTTTTTTGAGTTCTTCGCCAACCCGTAAATTTGCATAATCAGGTCTTATATCCATTAATTCACTGATTGACTTTCTGGAATTATCCACGGCCATATCCTCGAATAATTCCCCAACCAGATAGAACAACATAACGGCGACACCTTCCGGATACTCTCCAACAAAGAAGGCACCGATTGTAGCAACACTCATAAGGAAGTGCTCACTGAATACCTGACCTCGTACGATCCCCTTTATTGCGCTTAAAACAACTTTTCTGCCAACAATGATATAGCTTATTAAGAATATGGTAAGTTCAAGCCAGTTCTGGAACTTAAAAATCAATCCAACAACAAATAAAGTTCCTCCAATCACCAGTTCGACTATCTCTTTCTTATGATCTTCTTCATCGTCGTCATCGTCGTCATCTTTTTCTTCTATTTTAGGCTTAGAAGTGTTCTCCACTAAAGCAATTTTCACATCCGGTTCTATTTTTTTTACGATGCTTTCTATCTTCTCCACTAACATAGGAACATTGGTATTCGACTCAGCTTCCCAAGTAAGTCTCTTAGAAACAAAATCTACTGAAGCGAACTTAATCCCTTCAATATTTTTAATTTCTGTTTCTATTTTTGCGGCACAGTTGGCGCAGTCCAACCCATTAAGCATAAATACCTTCGTCGACATGGATGAGCCCCCTTAATATAACGATTAAACGATTGCTTAATCGTTATATTATCATTGACATAGATTATTGTCAATAGAAAAATAAAAAATATTCCGGATCTGTTGGATGCCATGTTTGAGGTTGAAAATCCTGGCCCACCGTTCGTAGCAGATGCCTTTTCCGGCGCGGAGTTTGGCCCGAATGTACACCAGCAGATTGACTCGTTTTCCCGGCGCGGATCTGATGACTTTATTGCGCGGCTTGTGTACCTTTTCCCGGAGAGTACGGCTCGAAGCACTGCTGGCCTGCAGCCAACCGGATGGAGAAATCATCGCCGACCCGCGAGTGGTATTTGCTGAACTGGATCCCCCAAAAGAGGCACCAACCACGGGAGCCGTCGTAACAACCCGCTTCGGGAAGCGGGGGTGGAAATACAGAATATGGCATCGGTTTCCACCATCAGCGATGTTCTGCGCGCGCTCAAAAGCAAATATCTTCCACCGGATTTGCCGGACATTCAGGGGCAATGAAAACTTAGCGCGACACCAATTGATTCTGTCAAGGTGACGGCGTTTTGACACTTACTTAAAAACAGTTGTTATCCCCGCTGCAATGAATACTGGTGAACCGCTCCGGCTCCGTTCTGGCGGTTTACAAAGAACAGATGCTCGTTTTTGTGGAATCTGCCGCTCATCTCATTACATATGCCAGAGAAAAGAACAAGGAAATTATTCTGATTGACCCGGATACAGCGGAGGTTACTCCCATACCGGTGAAAGAAAGGAAGAAAGAAAAAAAACCTTTCCGCTTGTCTTTTCTCTGATTTAGATCTGCTTAGAGTAGGAGGTTCGCTTTCATGGTTCAACATGAACCGTTCCACGGTTCACCTGTAGACAGACTTTCTCCCTGGCGGAAGTGATGCCTTTTTCAGCGTTATTTGATGTGATACAGGTTGGAGGATTTTCCGCCGTTTTCGCGCCACCTCGGCTCTTTGCAGAGATGGCCGCTTTTTTCAAGGTCGGAAATTGCCCGCTTGACCGTGCTTTTGGACAGCTTCAGTTCCCGTGCGATGGTACCGATCGCCGGGTAGCATTTGCCGTCCTTATCGGCTCGGTCGCGCAGGTACATATACACGGCAACCGCGCGGTGAGGAAGCTCAGAAGCGTAAAGGGATGTAAAATACCCCATGATATATCACTCCTATTCAATGCGAACGGGATCTTTTCTTCGCGGAAAATTGCGTATCTCCTGCGCAGGCGCATGCTCGATCCCACCGTGTGCACTGGGTTCACCTTCAGCTATGTCCGGGTCAACCGTATAAGCCGCATTCCTGCGGATGAGTTCTTCCTCCAGCTCGAACCGGTCGGCGTACTCCACCTTCCGGGCCGACTTTTCCTCAACCTCATAAGGTTTGCCGAAGGTGATACCCCAATCCTTAAACAGCTTGAGCCGGGTGCGCATTGGATAAGCGCCGGTTTTCGTCACAACGAATCTGCCCTTGGGCATGGATTTGAGTTCGTCCGGCGAAAGGAGCGGACGCTCGATCATTTCGAGGTTCTGCGAGCCGTCGCTTTTGCCTCGATTAACGGTCCCGCTCATCACCGTTCGGGTTCCCAGCGATTTGGACAGGGTTTCCGCCGACTCGCTGTTGGGCGCGAAACCTCCGAAAATCGTGTCCTGGCAGTTATCCACGATGATGGCGGCGCCTTCTTTTCCGTAATTTTTCTCCAACTGAGCAAGGCTCTGGATGATGGCTGTTATAGACACCCGCCGGGAGCGACTGGATGAGAACATCATCTCGGCTGACTCTATTTTTGGAATGGTCCCTATCTCATCAAGGTACATCATGACACGGTTGGGCAGCTTGCCGCCGTGCTCATCAGCTACGGCAAGAATTTCCCGGTAGAGCTGCTGGACAATCAGGCTGATAATGAAGTATTTGGTGGAATCCTCTTCAGGCATCACCAAAAATATCGCGGACTTGGTATTACAGAACTTCTCCGCGTCGATCGCAGTGTCAAAACACAGAACCTGCTCCAGTTCGGAATCCAGGAATGCGTTGAGCCTGGAAAGCGCCGTGGAAAGGACGCTCTGCATCGCCATATCCGCGCTGTTGAGCGCCGCGCCCGCGAACCATTTTGTCTTGTGGTCGTCCGGAAGATGCGCCATCAGCAACTGGAACAGAGTCCTGCCCTTCACGCCGCTCGGTGCGAGCAGGTCCTGAATCAGTTTGAAGACGGAGACGATATGACGCTTCTCCGGAGGGCAGAATTCCGCGAGCAGAAGGATGACCGAGGTCAGCAGACCTTCCGCCGCGTCGTAAAAGAAGGCGTTCTGGCCGGCCGTAGCGATATCGAAACCTCCCGACCCGATGATGGTCTTCGCCGTAATCTTAGCATACTTTTCGGCCTTTGCCTTATATGCCAGATTTGCATAGTCCCGCAGATAGGCGTCCATGTACCGGTTGACCAGATGATTCAGGTTGAACCCGTCGCTCCGGGTCGGGTTGCGCAGATCAATTACGGCCACGTCGTAACCGTAACACTCTTTTGCGATCCCCCCATAATTGCGATACAGATCTCCCTTGGTATCGGTCGTAAGAAAGCTCATGCCGGCCGCACATGCGTATTCGAGGTTGGGATATAAAAAATTTGCGGTTTTCCCGACGCCGGCCGCACCGATCATGAGGCAGTGGATATCGTCGTCATCAATCAGCGCGTAGCCGTGGGGAGCCGTCCGGTCAAACAGCGGCGCTTTATGCCAGCCAATAATCAGGCCCTGTGCGGAGGGAAGGTTTTTGCCCTGCCGCCAGAGTTCCGGCTCAAAAGGGACTTCCGAATAGGTGTGCTTGATTTCGGATTTGGTCGCCCAACGGGCCGTACCGTGCTGGCCGTCGCCCACCGTCCGGGATTTGATTCCGTTGAGGGTATAATAATGCGCCAGCAGGGACAGAAGCCCGATGACGGCGAACATCAGAAATCCGGCGATCAGCAGTGTGACAACCGGAGATATTTGCATAGAAAGACCTCCCTTACATGCTCATTCTAAAATTTGGCGCCGCTTCCTCCGGCGCCTGGAGCGGCTGGGACAGTTCCAGCCGGACAAAAAGCTGCGCCTTCACGCAGTCAAGCGCGAGGCGCCTGTAATCCGAAACCAATGCCAGCCGCTCCTGCAGCGTGCGGATGCCGGGTGCGAATAACTGCCGGTCTATATTCACCGCATCCTCGCGAATATCTTCCGCTTTGGTTCGCATCCAGCCCCGGTCCAGGTGGGGCCTGTAGCTGTCCCGCAGGTTTCCGACCAGCTGCCCGAGCGTTTCCGGTCGTTCCATTTGCCGAAGCTCCCGCTGAGCGGCCAGCAACGCGCCCGCCGCCATCTTCTGCAGACAGGCTCCCACGATTTCCGGATTCGCGGCAGCGAGCTTTTCGGAATCGACCAGCGGCGTCAGCCTCCGGTGATATTCCCGAATGACAGCGTTCGGATCCGGAACGGCCGATAGGGTTTCACATGCGGAGAACAGATTCTCGCAGATCTCCGGCAGCAGGACGAGCTTCGGATGCTCCCCGGCAGGGATGGGGGTAATGCCGTGTTTTGCCTTGATATCCTCGTTCCAGTCCTTGTACCGGGATTGCAAAACAGGAATGTCCATATAAGCGGGGGCGTAATAATCGTGTTCCGCAAGGATGTCCTTCAGTCTGCCGGTGGCCTCAATCCCGGCCTCGTCGTGATCAAGGCACAGCACAATCTTTTTCAGGTTCGAATGGCTTTTCAGCTGTTGCAGCATCGCGTGCTCAGACACACCGTCCAGCGTGACATAGCTGTGTTTTTGCCAGTCCTTCAGGTGAAGGGAAATAAAAGAGAGCATATCGATCGGCGCTTCGAACACATAAAGGGTGTCGTCCTCGCCAATGTAGTGAAAGCTGTATTTCGGATCGCTTCCCTCGACATTACCCTTGTAAGGCTCGCCCTTGGTATAGGTGCCGCGCTTGTGCGCATGCCGGGCGGCACCATCCTCATCCAGACCAACGAATACGGCGTTATGGTATTCTTTGTCCTCGTAGATCAGGTGTTCGCGCGCGAAATACGACAGCACGCTCGGGTCGATGAACCGCTGTTTGAGAAGATAGGCAAACACCCGGCGCATGTCCGGATTGGCCTCCGGAAGCGCGAAGTTCTTTTTGGGCGGCGGCGCGCTTTTCGCGGTCTGGTTCCATTCCAGGCCGCCTTCGCCTCCAAGCAGAAAGGTGACCGCTCCGGGGAAATCCATGTCGTAAAACCGTTGGACGAAGTCAATCGCGTGGCCTCCTTCCTTGCGGGAATGCCGAAACCACTCGCTGCCGCGGATCGTCACGCTGTCGTGCCGTTTCCAACGCCACTCATGCCCGGAGCGGACGAGCTGCTCGCCCTGCCTCTGCAAAAAATCCACCAGGTCAACCGAGTTGGCCCTTTGCTTTTCTTCCTCTGTGAACGGGATATAGGACATGAAGGATCCTTCCTTTCAGCGTTTGCGTTTCCCGCACCGGCGAAAAAAGGCCGTCCGCTGATGTACGGACGGCTTTTCCGGCACCATATTGATTTTGGCGGGCGGGATCTCTTTTGCCTGTGGATAATGCTTTTGCATCAGGTGTGCATCTCCTTTTAATAGGTTTGTTCGGGCGCCCGCTCGTCGGGCGCATGGCCCATTGCCATCTTCTTCTGTCGAAGCCGGCGGCGGAGCTTGCTGTCCGTCTCCATGGAGGGGCCTCCGTACAGTCTGCCTTGCTGCTGCCGGAAGATCCGGCTCAGATGGTGCAGGAGCCGGGTAACCGCCAGCATCGGGGACGGATCACGGAACGAGTCCAGATGATTGAGAAAAATTTGGGCGTATGGATTGCCCTGCCCGGCGGAAGCCGTCAGCCATCGGGCGGCGGCCTCGCGGTCGCGGGGAACATCCTGCCCCATCAGATAGAGCTTGCCGAGCATGTACTGGGCATATTGGTTGTTCTGTTCCGCTGCGTCTGTGAGCCACCGGAAGGCGGCATCCATATCTTTGGAAACTTCCTCTCCCAGAAGGTACAGCTTGCCGATCCGGTATTGGGCAAAGGAATTGTTCTGCAGGGCCGCCTTTGTGAGTAAATCCACCGCTCGCGGAACATCCTTTGGCACATCTTCGTCGGCCAGATACAGCTTTGCCAGCGCGTACTGCGCATACGCATTGCCGAGGCCGGCCGAGAATGTCAGCCATCTGGCTGCGGCACCCGTATCCTTTACGACAGCCGTTCCTTCGAGGTACAACTTTCCCAGGGCGTAGGCGGCGTAGGGGTTCTTCTGTTTGGCCGCCGCGGTGAACAGTGCGACGGCTTTTTCCGAGTTCCGCTCCACATACAGGCCGTCCCGGTAGAGCTTTCCTAATAGATACTCTGCGGAGTCATTTCCGGCATCCGCAGCTTTGGTGAGCCAGAAGATGCCACTTTCGGGGTTCGCATAGGAGTTTTCAACCGGATTCAACGGACTTTCAACAGCCAGATAAATTTTTCCAAGCAGACATTGGGCATAGGCATTCCCGAGCTTGGCCGATTTCTCGAGGTATTGCACCGCCGCGCCGATATTCTGTTCCGTTCCGGTGCCCGTATAAAGCATTTGTCCGAGGCGGTACTGGAGCTTATCGTCGCGGCTCTGAGCCTCCAGTTGCTGAAAGCCGAGAAAGGCTTCCCGGAAGCAGGCGGCGGCCGCATCATGATTTTTTGCCGTGCCGATACCGTCGCGGTACATCTTCGCCAGTTCGTAGGACGCATATGGGAAGTGCTGCCGCGCCGCTTTGTCATAGAGAACAAACGCCGTATTGTAGTTCTGTTCCAAGCCCTGGCCACGGTAATACAGGCCGGCGAGGGAATACTGCGCGTACTTGTAATTCTCCGAGGCAGATTTCTCAAACCAGCCCGCCGCTTCTTCATAATCCTGATCGGTGCCGTTGCCAGCCGCATGCATCTTGCCGATGCGGTATTCCACATAGCGGTGGCTTTTCCCCGTTTCAATCTCATAAAAGGCTGTGAGGGCCTTTTCGTACCAGGTGAAAGAAATCCCCGCATCGGCTTCTATCCCCAGTCCGTCTGCGTACATGCGTCCGAGATCATGCATGGCGAGTGCGTTTCCAGCATCGGCTTCTTCTTGAAACAGCCGGAGCGTCTGAGCTAAATCCGGCTCCATATCGTCTTTCCCGTACAAAAATTCACGGGCCTGTTTGTAGCGGTCGCTCCATTCGATATATGGGTGGGGTGTCGCGGGCGGACTTTCAATGGGTTCCGGGCCTTCTGATGTGCTGTCCGGAAAATTCCCGTCTTCTGGGGATTCATCGTCTGGCTCATCCTCCGGCTCATACACCCGATCGGCCTGATCAGCTGCCGTATCCGCCTGAGCCTCAATGCCCTCGTCGCCCTCAAACGTGATCTGCCGTTCATTGATGCGCAGGGCTTCCTCGATCACGATGTTCTTGATGTGCTTGAATTCCTTCTGTTGGGAAAGCGGAAGCGGGCCGGGCAGCTTGTCGGCGTAAGTGTGCAGAACCTCGTTTTGTAGTTCGTACCATGCCTGGTAGGCTTCCGCCACCCGCGCGTCCTTTGACAGCTCATCCACGATCTGATCGACGATGGTCTTGAGCTCGGCCTTGAGGTAACCGTACTGTTTTCTGCCCGAGGTGTATTTCAGGCGTTCGACAAGCCGGGAGATCAGATCTTCAATAACCTTGTTTTCGTAGACACCGGATTCCATCTGCCCGATGATTTCGGAAAGCGCGGCACGGCTCTGTTCGGCGAGCTCGTTGCGGCGTGCGGTCTGCTCCGGATAGATCTGCATCAGGTCCTGCTGGAAGATTTCATGCGCCAGCGTACTCCGCATTTTGTTGATGGCGGGTTTGGTAACGTAACCCTCACGGGGATCGATGGAATAGACGATCATGTGGCAGTGTGGATGATGGCCCTCATCGTGAAAAGCCGCGTACCAGCGCAGGTTTTCCGGGGAGATCTTCATCTGCTCGGAGAACAGGTTGCGCTGTTTGCGCAGAAGCGCCATCCACGCCGCGGCATGGTCATACCCGAGCCGGGCGGCGTCCTCCCGCCGCAGGCTGATAATCGGCGCCCAGACGTTTCCCGTGTGATGGGAGACTTCCTCCGCCACTTCGGACAATACTGGTGGCGCCCCGGCATCTGAAAACAGGCCGTGCGTGCCGGATTTCTCCACATGAGGGCGGGTGGCGATATATTGCACGTACACGTCCTTGTGCCCGAGCTGATCCAGATTTTGTTCCAACGCCGCCGTGATGAATTCCGAGGCGTTCTCAATGGTAGACCGCTTCTGGAAGTCCTCATATTCGAACAGGTCCGCGGTATCGGGAAACTGAGCCAACAGATCACCGATGAGCCGTTGCTGTTTTGCCGTGGAGGGCAGGGCGCGGATATTCGCCGGAAGCTTCTCCACGCCCTCGCGCGTCGCCATGTATTCCACGAGGTTGGCGGCATGGGTTCCGTCCTTGAGATACCGGCACTTAAAGATGATTTTCGGCATGGCCGTTACTCACCCTTCTGGAATTTCACCACATCCTCGAAGGTGACGGAACCGACAGACCTTTTAACGTCGTTCACGCACTTGCCACGCAGCCTGCGCAACATGGCTTCGTCCACATCTACGTTTGCCGCGAGGATGTTCATCATCATGCTCATCTCGACAGCCAGTTTGAAAATAAGGCGAGCCATCCGGCTTTCCAGACTGTCCACCATTCCGGTCATGGCGGACGTGATGGCGGCGGGCAGATAGCGCACGCCGTCCTCCGCCGAAATGTAGCCGCAGTAGAAACGGACGGCCTTTTCGATGAACTCGCTCTGGCTCTGGCAGTTGTCCTGTTTGTACCATTTCTCAATCAGAGTGCGTGTTTCCGGGTACATCCACAGCGGGAATTTCTTCTTGTTTACTCTTTCTTCCGGCATTGTTTTCCTCCATTCTGTTTTATACAAAAAGGGCCATGACTCCTGTCATGACCCCTCTGTAAAGGCGTAAAGATGCGGGTTTACGGTTGTTTTTTCAGCCGCCGACCCCGGAACCGACCCCAGGGGCCGAAATCCGACCCCGGAGCAAATCGTTCCCCGACCCGCATTGCGGGGCGGTGTGAGCCGCAGCGGGGGCGCACCGCGACCCCGCTGCTTTAACCCGCATCGTTTTCGACCCCATGGTTCACTCCCCGAAAGCGGAGCGTTTGGCTGTGCAGATTTCCGCACAAAGCCCCAGCACCGGGCCTTACCGTCTCACGGTGCAGCTGTGTGACCTCTGCGGAGAAAGTGCGACACGGGGCCACACGGGCGGCGACATGGGCGAGGAGCAGGCTTTTCTGTTTTCAAACCAACGTCTACGGCCTTTGATCCTATGTCGACACTTTACATTCGTATCTCGGGCGCCTGGGTCGGCTGGCTCAGGGAGGGATTATCTGTCAGCAGGTTCCAGCTTCGGTCAGCCGGATGGTAAGGGCAACTTTCGACAGTCTGGCCCCTCAATTCCTCCCAAGTGACCGGGATTTCCGTATTGGTCCTGCAACTGACAGAGCTTGAAGGGTACAAGGCCAGACACCTGACAGGGTGCATACAGAAAGTTGAGCAGGCGCGAATTGTTGCTCCAAACACCCAACAGGGCGCATGATACCGATATGCGATGCCTTCTCGTGAGAGTGCTGACGTCCAACAAGGCGTATGAGCGGAGTTATGGGTCATCCATCGCGTGGAGCAGGCTGTCCGGCACATCCGAAAGATTTGCCTCATCCAGTTGCAGAACAGCAGAGAAGGCAGGCGGGTCGGACGGCGCTTGGTAATCGGTGAAATACCGCAGTCCCTCCTGAATGGTCATGCGGACGATCTTTTCCAGTTTCACCGCCTGGTCATATCGCAGGATACAATCCACAATAAATTCCGTGCGCTGCCCGACGGGCTGCTCATCGAGCAGGCGGGCCGCTTCTCTGTGCCGCGCGGCTTGCAAATCGAAGGAGACATTGAAGCGTTTTCTCATCCTGCTCACCCCAACAGCAGACGATAACCGTCCGCATTGGCGAAGCGGTTCAGAACGGCCACTGTATTGACGCTGCTGTCACGCAGCATGCCGCCGAGCAGTTCCGCGCCGCCACCCGCGAACACGGTGGGGAGCTTCAGGTCGAGGCCCCGTTCCCGCAGCGTGTTGAACAATTCCCTGATATACTTCTGCATCTCCTGCTCCACGGTCTGCCGGATGAAATCCTGATCCGCGTGCTGAATTTTACCGCGGATGGCGTCGGTGACAAGCTCGTCGGTCAGCAGGATGTCCCGCCGCCGCAGGATGTCCTGAATGCGGGTATAGAGCGTAATGGTGCCCATCCGGAGGCTTGTGCAGTTTGATCGGTCCAGCTTGGAGCCATGCATGGTTAGAACATCTACCGTATACCCCCCGATGTCCGCCAGAGTGATGCTGCGGTATGCCCGGAGCTGAGGGTAATACCGGCACAGCGCCGCATGCCCCTGGGCGAACACCTTGCAGTCCGCAATGTGGCAGTGGTAATCCGTTCCTTCAAACCGGAAAGTCAGATTTCCGCGCAGAAAATATTGGCGGAAGGCGTCTTTCTGCATTCCGTATGCTTCGATGGGCAACCCTACGCCCAGAATGACATCGGCTTCCCGAACACCCGCCTTTTTCATGGCGGACGCAATGGCCGGCAACGTCAGAAGAAAGGTATCAGGAGCTTTCGTCTTATCCTGCTGAAACCGCACTCGCTTTTCACCGATGGCGTAATATCTGCCGCCATAGCAGAGCTGCATCTCATCCGTGATGAATTCCTTATCGCTTGCCGCGTACCCGGAGGCGTACAGCATCCCCTCTGAGGATTTGGTGTTGTAGTTTCCGTTATCCACACCGAGTTTGATCACCATCTGAATCACACCTCTTTTGAAAAATATAGACAAGTCGCATGGCCTGCCTCCATATGATTGCTTCTCGGATTACATGCCACTGAGGTTCAGCATGCTTTACCTCCTTCGAAGCACAAAAAGCCGCCTCCCAAGAGACGGCTTCGATCGGTTTATATTAAAAGGTCTCCTGTATGTACGGGGCTTGCTTTACGGCAGATACCCTCTGGGGTTGACTGCCTTGCCGCCGATGCGCACTTCAAAGTGCAGGTGGCTGCCTGTGCTGTGGCCGGTGTTTCCAGAAAGTGCGACGACGTCGCCGGCTTTGACAGCTTGCCCTGCATGGGCGATAATTTGGGAGCAGTGTCCGTACAGAGTGACCAGCCCGCCGCCATGGCCGATTATAAGATAATTCCCATAGCCGTCAGGATCCCAGGCAATCTTGGAAACAGTTCCATCCTTCGCCGCATGGACCTGTGTGCCGGTCGGTACGCCCAGATCGATGCCTGTATGGACAGTGGCTTTTCCGTTGATCGGGTCAATGCGGGGCCCGAATTCCGAGGTGACCAGTGCCCGCCAGTTACTTCCGACAGGGGAAATCAGGCCGGCAGTGGAGGGGACTTGCGATGAAACGGTAAGCCCTGTGCCGGTTTCGCCCAAAGCTCTTTGATGGATTTCATCGGCATTGGACTTTTCATCGTCCGTGACGGTCCGGCCGAGGAGTCTGTCAAGATTCTTAAAGACCTGATTGAGATCAGTCAGCGGAACAGCTGCGTCATAGCTCTGTTCAGTATGGGTTCCATCCGGATTCTGAACAGTGCGGGTGCGGGTTTCCGTTTTTGCAAAGCAGCCGGCAAACGAATCGTAGTCCACCCCCTGCAGGGAGTCGGCGCCGAAATACAGAGAATAAAAAACAGCCTTGACCCGAGTGGAGTCGAGGCTTCCGTCCCCGGATTCAATATGCAGCTGAGCGATCGCATCGTCCAGCTGGCTGAACGCATCTTGCATTTCTTCAATATGCTGCCGATATTCAGAGGGAACATCCGAGGAGATCGTCCCTCCGTGGAAGGCGAGATTCACAGCGTCGTTGTTGTGTGCCGCGCCCCCGGAGAGAAAACTCATGAGTAAAAGTACGGCAAGAATAAAGGGCATCAGGACAGCGGTGATGGTTACTGCGATCACCTTCCACGTCCGTTTGTCTGTGGCGGCGGCAACCGCCGCCTTAACTGCAAGGGCCACAGCGGGTGCGGCCATGAAGCATTCCTCCTTTGGGCAGAAAAGAACAGACACCCCGGCGGGTAGTAGGGCGTCCGCTTTACGCTCCTATTGCAATAATCGATTGAGCGTTATTTCCATTTCATATTGAACAGACTGCCTTGTTCCAGATCCGGTGATTCCTGTTCGGACTGCTCTTGTTCTTCGGCCAGCCGGATGGACTTTTCCACGGACCTTTCCAGAAAATCCGTATCAAAGTTCGCCGTTTTATAACCCTCCATGATGACTCCCAGGTAGTAATCCGAAGGGGTCCCGAAGGGATGCCTGTCGTTCATGATGTAGACCATGGCCGGTTGTGTCTTTCCCCCAAGTTGCACCGGCAGGATCTCTTTGTGATAAAAATGGGGGTATCCTTCATACCGGTCGAGTGCCTGCTCGTCGGCAGGCCGGATCTTCCATAACAGAATGGGAACATTCGCCCCCTTGAGCGGCTCCACGGTGGCAACCGCCCCACGGCGTCCGCCACGGAACAGCAGTTCATAATCCCTGATCTCGCTTGTTCCAACCACTTTGGCGGTCGGGCAGCGGTAAGCCATCTGCGGAAGGTTAAGGTTGCTGCCGTAAGCGATATACAGCATAGATTTGCTCACAAAAACACATCTCCTTTATATGTTTACATACGCATGACAAGGGCCGGGGACTCGTCCTCCCCGGCCGGTTCCTGCTGTGGAGTGGCCGTTGCAGTCTCCTGTTGGGCTTGGCTTTCTGCGGCCGATTCCAGTTCTTTTTCTTTTTTCTGCCGTAACCTTTGCTTTTGCTGTATAGCCTGCTCGGGGTTTTTCCACGCGATACAGCCGTCCAGATGCTCCAGCAGATGCAGCCGGGCGGTTTTGAATTCATCCCCAATCAGCCCAAGCCGTAAAAGCCAGGTGCGGAAAGTGTATTTTTCATTGGTGCTGTGGGTTTTCTGCCTGCTGGCGCAGCGCTGGTTGAGGGCCTGCGCGGAAACGGCGAGGCAGAACTGGATATATGCCTTGATCTTTCCGGCATGAGTGGTGGAATTAAAAAGCCTGAACTCAATTGTGCCCTTTTGGAACACGCTATGTAAGTTCAGGCAGTGGTAACGGGAATCGTCGTAATGGTGGTAGCTCCGGTCTGCACCTCCGTACCAGATGCGGCTGACCTCATTGAGCGTTCTGGGTTTTTTGCGATTGAGTTCTTCAAGAAAACGCTGATCGACCTTTCTGCAATATTGGTGCTCGCGGGCAACCTCCACCTGCATGGCCTTATAGATCAGATCCTCTTTCGCAGCCATGATATTGGTGATGTTGCGCAGAGTGTTCGCGTTGTGCGGAGAGGCGTCCACATGCACATGGATCCCACAGCTTTTATCGGCGATCATTCCGGCGCCGCGCAGTTTCCGCACGATTTCCTGGATGATTTCGATGTCACCCCAATGGCAGATGGGGCTGACCAGCTCCACACTGTAATCATGGTCCGCGGGAACAAGCCTGCCTCCTTCTTTTTTCTGACAGGTGATACTGCCGTCGCTCATGACCTTCCAGCGGCGGCTCTCACTGTCCAAAACAGAATATTCGCCGTAATACCCCCCGTCGCGGCTGACGGGATTCCCTAAATGTTCGGACAGCACACGTGCGGCAGCCTCACGGGTCAAGCCTGTCATCTCGATTTCAATCCCGAACCGCTGTTCTTTCATGTCCAAAATTTTTCATCTCTTTTCCGATGATCAGCGGCCTCCGGCCGTACCGAAGAGTTTTGATTTGTACTCCGGTGCGGTGACCATCAGGTTATACCGCTCGTTGCCGCATTTATACAAGCAGACGCCCCGCTGAGGGTAACGGATCAGGATGTACTCGGATTCCTCGAGCTGCAGGGAGTCGATGTAAAAATGCTTGTCGATGTTGCCAGCGTTGAAGAGGAACGCGTGCGTGGGGATGGAAAACAGCGGCTTCGTCAGCTCCCTGATGCCCTCGATGTTGAAATCTTCGAGATTCTGCGAGGCCAGAATCATGGCGGAGTCCTTTTTCCGTACCCGCTTCATGCAGCTTCGAATATACTCAATGACCACATAATTGTTACCGTTCCCGCCGCCATTGTTGGTCAGGAACAGATACAGCTCGTCGATGCTGGCGGCCGTATTGCCTTCGGTCAGCAGTTTGTCGGACATAAAGGAAAGGACGTTGAACAGGAGAGTGCTCTTGACATTCCGGCTGGCCTGCAGTAATCCCTTGACGCCAAACACAATAAAGCGGTTGGAAGTCACATTGGTATGGCCGTTGAAGAATTTGCTCTCGGCGCCCTGGCACATGGAGTGGAGCCCCAGCAGGATTTCCTGCAGGAGCTCGGCGGTGTAGAGCTGATATTTTGCCTGGTCGTAGCTTTTGTACTCATCCTCAATCAGCGCGTACAGGTCGGAAAGGATGGGGTAATCAGCGGCCTCCAGCTTGCTGAAATCGGTGCGGTCGCTGAGCCCCCATTTTTCATAGAGCTTACCCAGCATGATTTCGATAACATCGATGTGGCGGTCGGAAAAATTCTTGTAACAGCGGAAAAAGTCCTTCAGGAAAGAAACATGCTGGCTGAGCTTTGTCCGCTGCCGGAATGCCTGGGGCGCTTCCTTATCCTCGGGGCTGCCGCCTTCGTCCCAGGTCTTGGGCTCCAAAGGGTTTATCATATATTGACCGCTCATGAGGTCGGCAAAACACCCCCCGAGGTTTTCGGCCAGATCAACGTATTCATGTTCCGGATCGAGGCAGATCACGCTTTTTCCGGATTCAAGGATATTGCAGAGGATCAGCTTCAAAAGGTGGCTTTTGCCCTGGCCGCTATTGCCAAGGATCAAAATATTGCTGTTGGTTTTATCATCGTCCCGCTTGTCGAAGTCCACGATTATATTCGAGCCGAACTTATCGCGGCCCAGGTAAAAGCCATGGGGATCTGTTTTGCCCGAATAATTAAAGGGGTACAGGTTGGCGGCGGAGCTTGCGGGCAGGACCCGCTCAAATTGGCTGGAAAACGCATTCCAGCCTGAGGGGATGACGCTCTGGAATCCCTGCTGCTGGCGGAGCAGGAGTTTATCCACATTGAGCTTGGAACGAATGAGTTCTGTCAGCACTTCGGTTTGAAGCAGACCGAGCTGTTCCAGACTGTGGGCGGAGAGCTCGATGTAAACCGCCGTATGCAGAAGCGGCTCCTTACTCCGGTGCATTTGTGTGACAAGGGTGGTGACGTCTTGTAAATTCGACTCAGCTGTGACGGTTTGTTGAAGATCCTGTGTGCTGCTCCGCTGCATACGGTTTTTGTTCGCAGCATTTGAGATGATTTTCTTTTCCTCCATGGGTGTGACGTGCCTGGTGTAGAGGTGCAGGGTTACGCCGTCTTTTTCTCCGAGATAGCGTAAGATGGCCTGCTCATCGGTCGTCGTCGGGTATTCACGCAAAGCCCAAACGCACCGAAATGTGTTGCCGCAGATAAAATAATCCGTGAAAAACTTGATCACCGAGGGTGCAATCATGTCCAGAAATTCCTGCATGCGGACATCCTCCTGCGGCGGCGTTTTCGTCTTCTGCTGCTTTGCCATTTGGCATCTTCCTTCCCAATTGGATTTTGGATAAAAAAGCCGTCACATCTCTGTGACGGCACGGACCCTCTTGCGGTTAAGCATGGTATAATAAGTGCGATGTTAAATGCACTTTATCAGACATTGTGAAAACGCTGAAACAACTTGGTTTCTAATTTTAGGGTAATGTACTATATATTTCAACGAATGGTACCCCTGAAACGTGGTTTTTCATGAAGCATAGTGGGGAAACGTAAAATGGGAACTCTGTAATTTCAATCTGCAAACAGATGACTTTTAAAGGAGGAGGCCGGAGAATAAGCATGGAGAACAGGACCTATATCGCAATCGATCTAAAATCCTTCTACGCTTCGGTCGAGTGCGTGGAACGAGGGCTTGATCCGCTGACCACCAACCTCGTTGTCGCTGATGCAAGCCGCACCGAAAAAACCATCTGCCTCGCCGTCTCTCCTTCCCTCAAAGCATACGGCATCCCCGGCAGGGCGAGGCTGTTTGAGGTCGTACAGAAGGTCAAGGAAGTAAATGCAGGACGGCTGCGCAAAGCACCGGGACGAGCCTTTTCCGGTGCCTCCTGTAACGATACCGAACTGAAATCCTCACCGGGTCTTTCGTTGGATTATATTGTCGCAACGCCGAGGATGGCCTATTATATAGAGTACAGCACACAAATTTACAATATCTACCTGAAGTACATCGCGCCCGAGGATATTCATGTCTACTCCATTGACGAGGTATTTATTGATGCCACCGCATATCTGAACACCTACAATCTCTCAGCCCGTGAGCTTGCCAAGGAAATGATTCTGGATGTACTCAAAACAACTGGCATTACAGCAACGGCGGGAATTGGCGCAAACCTGTACCTCAGCAAGATCGCTATGGATATCCAGGCAAAGCACATACCGGCTGATAACAACGGTATGCGGATTGCCGAGTTGGACGAAATGAACTACCGACGCTCCCTATGGTCACATCGGCCCCTAACGGACTTTTGGCGCGTCGGAAAAGGATATGCCAAGAAGCTGGAGGAACACGGCCTCTTTACGATGGGGGATATTGCGAGATGCTCTCTCGGTAAACCTACCGATTACTATAACGAGGATTTACTGTACAGGCTGTTCGGCGTCAACGCCGAGCTGCTGATCGACCACGCCTGGGGGTGGGAACCATGCACGATTGCCGATATTAAAGCATATAAGCCAGGCTCAAACAGTGTTGGATCGGGGCAGGTGCTGCAATCCGCCTATACTTTTGACAAAGCGAAGCTGATCGTGCGGGAAATGACCGATCTGCTGGTACTCGATCTGGTGGATAAACGGCTTGTGACCGACCAGCTTGTCTTGACGGTCGGATATGATATCGAAAATCTGACAAATCCGACGATAAAAAAATCATATCACGGAGCAATTACCATGGATCACTATGGACGCGCCGTTCCGAAATCCGCGCATGGTTCAATAAATCTTGGCAGACCGACCTCGTCTACAAAGCTAATATTGGATGCCGTCGCAAAGCTGTTTGACCGCATCATTGACAAAAATCTCCTGATCAGAAGAGTCAACATTACAGCAAATCATGTTGTTGATGAGGGAACTGTTCAAAAGGCGGACAACTTTGAACAGCTTGATCTCTTTACGGATTACGCGGCTGCGCAGGCGAAAAAAGAGGATGAAAAATCCGAACTTGCACGAGAAAAAAAGGTGCAGAAAACAATGCTGGAGATAAAAAAGAAACACGGCAAGAACGCCATTCTAAGGGGTATGAATCTGGAGGAAGGCGCTACCACAATAGATCGGAACAGGCAGATTGGAGGGCACAAGGCATGAAAAGGACATATGACGACATCATCAATCTCCCTCACCATATCTCCGCGACACGTTCCCATATGACCGCTATTGACCGGGCAGCTCAGTTTTCCCCGTTTGCCGCACTGACCGGTTATGAAGCCGCAATCAAAGAAACCGCAAGACTGACTGACGAGAGAGTAGAGTTGGACGAATATGCGAAGGACGCTCTGCGAGAAAAGCTGCAAATCATAACAGATCGGATTAAAGAGCATCCCGAAATCACGATCACCTATTTCCAGCCGGATGCGAAGAAAAAAGGCGGTGCCTATGTTACTGCTGTCGGCTCAGCTAAAAAGATAGACGAATATGAACAGGTTGTCGTTATGACCGACGGCACAGTGATCCCTATTGACGAAACAATCAGCATAGATGGGCAGATATTTGAATTGATGGCGTTTCATGCTTGTGATGAGTGAACAGTATAAATCGGCTTTACGGTTACTCCTTTTGTGGCCTTAGCAACAAAAGAGCGGTATGGTGTCCGGATCCACAAATGCGCACGGCATCGAACGCCATGGATTCGCACAGCTGGGTAAATGCCGATTCAAAAACATTCATAATAGATTCTTTGCGATCCCTCCTGAATCATTTTGGGGGATGGTCTTGCCGTATGATCCTGAATACGGGCTGTATCGGGGGAACTTCGCCTCCCGCCGCCTTAAAACCCGCAATAAACGCTCTGCGGATGCCGGAAAAATGGTCGTTGAAGATCTCATCGGCCTCATAGGTTTCCAGATAGTCGCTCAGCGCCTCGTCAACATCCTTCATCGTTTTACACGTCCTTAACCGTAAATATGTAATCCAAGGGGACCCCTTTGGATACACAATATCCGAAATTCTGTGTCAAGTCTATTACCAAACCCAACAAGAACTGGCACCGCTATTCGTCTGGAATCAACCAACGCTCCCCGTCGAAATCCTCAAACTTTTCAGAGGTGACATTCTGTTCGAAGTAAACGGCCAAAAGGCATTTGATGTCCTCTGAATCTGCGCGTTTGGCGGAGAAGCCCTGTTCCCGCAGGGTCTTCTCAATGCGGTTAAGATAGGAATAAATTTCGCCTTGCTTCTCATTCCGCAGGCGCAGCACGACCAGAAATTCCCGCGCCGTCGCCATCTGCATCTGGATACGATCCAGATGGTTCAGGTCGGCCTCCAACAGAGCACGGATAGCCGGATTCTGTTCCTTTTCAAGCCGCGTGCGCAGAAATTGCTTGTTGCCCTCGAAATTTTCGCGGCTGTTTAAGCATATAAACTCCAATTCCGCAATCCCCTTGAGGACGGTCATCAGCGCATAGATCCGGGCGGACAGGCTTTCTTCAGACAGCACGGAGATATTTGTGGGCTGCACGATAAAATAGACCAGTTCGTCGTTCCGATAGGTTTGCAGGCTGTAATCGGTGATGGCTTTTGTGTTGATCAGCTGGCGGGTGGTCTGCCACTGCCTTGCCTGTTTTTTTGTTTGCCTGCTCATAAGTTTTTGCTCCTTCCACGCGGTCCCATATCAGGCGGATTCGCAGCGTCCGACAGCCCCCATTCAAAATACTGCTGTTTCGTGAGGAAGAAAGCCGCTGCATTCTTGATGAAATTCAAAATGCTGGTGTCGTCGAAGCGGATACTCAAAAAG
Source organism: Caproicibacterium lactatifermentans (assembly GCF_013315815.1). NCBI lineage: Bacteria > Bacillati > Bacillota > Clostridia > Eubacteriales > Oscillospiraceae > Caproicibacterium > Caproicibacterium lactatifermentans. The sequence continues at coordinate 1,217,072 of NZ_CP046051.1, read as the reverse complement.
GCGTAAAGCGCGACGAGGACAATAGGCGGCAGAAATCGCAGCTGAGCCAACGCAAGCACCGCGAGGAGAAGGCCGATGCCGATCACGCCGAGATCCCGCAACTCCCACAGCCAGAGGGTGGGCTTCGCCCGGAGATTATCCGGATAGATATACATGCAATCAGTCCTTTTTATTTCTGATTTTGAGCAAAAAATAAGCGATCCCCCGGAGCACATGCTCCACACAGGGGATCGCCACGCTGTTTCCGAGGGCTTTGTACCGCGCGCTGTCACATGCGCCGGGGATATCCGTCCAGTGATCGGGAAAGCCCTGGAGCCGTTCGCATTCGAGCGGTGTCAGCCGTCGGATGAGCTTTCCGGTTCGCACTGGATACAGAGTGTTGAACGAATAACCGCCGCCTGGATGAGACTGCGGCGTACCGCACAGGTCGCCGTTTTCCGATCCGGCACGGCAGTTGATTCCCGCGATGTCGGTGTCGCACACGAGATCGGTCGCGTCTTTATACTGGCGGGCACTTTGGGTGCTGACCACGCCGTTCGGCGTGTACTCGTCGCTTCGTTGCTGAGAAAAGACACAATGCCGGTCCGCGGTGTTCAGCGTGTAGCTGATGTTTGGTTGAACGCCGATCCCGTTGCCGCCGTTATGATCCTGCCGGTCGATAATGTTGCCGGCGATGCAGTAACTCTGACCGGTAGGAAGGTCGGAGCCGACCCCTTCGCTCGGCTGGCTGATCAGCGGCACGTTGTTGCCGCCCGTTCCGTACCGCGCGGATATTGTGGGCGCCACGCCGTGCGGCCCGGTGTAGCGGGAATCGATCCCGTGGTTTTTATATAACTCCGGTTCGCCCATCACGAGAGGCGTGTGCCCATGCTCTTGCGCCCGGAGCGTACCGGAGAGGTTGCCGCTCAGATCGATGCGGCTCCCGCCCTGATCGTTCAGACACAGAACGCCTGGCACCATGTTGCCGCCTTCGGTCGCTTTAAGGGTCGGCGCGCATTCCTCATGATATCCGATTCCGCCCGCCGCAGCACCGGCTCCCGTGGAAAAGGCGGCGGTCAGTACACATGGATATCCCTGGCCTGCCTGCCCGCCGCCCAATGAAAGGGCTGTATGCTGTTCCGGTGTGAGAAAACACTCGCCGTTTCCTTTGCTGACTACGCCCGCAGACAGCAGGAGGCCACCGGGGTTTCTGCCGCCGTTTCCATCCGCACCGGCAAGCGTCGGAGCGACACTTTTTTCCGTAAAGATCCGCTTCTGCTGGGTGTCCCATGAAGTCAGGCAGTTGGAAGTCTGCGTTTCCTTGGACGGATGTGCGATAAAAGTCTGCTGCTTCATCCCCGGCTGGGCTTGAATGGTGCCGGACACATTATGGAGATTCCGCACCTCGTCCCGCTGGTTGCAGGCAAAGGCAACGAAACTGCCATCCGCGCCTATGTTGACCGGATCCCTGCCTGAATCTCCAGAGCCATTTGCAGCACCGGCGGGAGGTCTTTCCCGCGTTTCCTCGCCCGGCGCAGGATCCCCAAACAGGCGGTCTTGCTCAAATAATATTTCGGGTGCGGTACAGTCTCCAAAATCCGCGACAAGGTACACCCTTTTGCGGCGCTGGGCGAGACCCCAGTATTGAGCGTTGTATATTCTCCAAGCGAGGGAGAATTGATCTCCCATAATGCACCCAGCAGCGTACCACACCCCGCCCGGAGGTCGAGGAACAGATATGGCGCTGTCGACAATTCGGCAGGTTTCCTCCAGCACGATACGGAAATCCTCTCCATCGGCGCTGGAGAAGGCGCCGGGTACGTTCTCCCAGACCATGTATCGGGGGCGAACAGCGTCAGCTGTCCGTCCGGTTCCTGCGTCATGTGTTCTCATCTCCTTGATCACCCGGATCTGTTCCATAAACAGCCCGGAACGCGCGCCCTGGAGCCCCGCCCGCTTTCCCGCAGTGCTCAGATCCTGGCACGGGCTGCCCCCGCAGACCATATCCACAGGGGGCAAATTTGCCCCGTTGAGCTGAGTAATGTCGCCTACGTGAATCATATTTGAAAAATGAAGTTTGGTCACCCGGATGGGAAACGGCTCGATCTCGCTGGCCCACAGAGGGGTGAAGCCCTGCCGGCTGCCAGCGAGGGGAAAGCCGCCTATCCCGTCGAATAGACTGCCCATGGTCAGTGAAGTGCTCATAGCCGCATGCTCATGCCGAAGACAAGCGTTTCTTCCGGCAGGGGACTTCTTTTCTGCGGAAAATATTCCACCGTCCGGTTGACGGGCCCTATTCCTTCATTAAGCCGCCCTGCTTCGGTGGCCGCTTCCTCGTAGGTGTCAAACGTTACCGGCTCTCCATCCTGTTTCACCCACGCCTCGGCGGAACCGCAGACCGACAAGGCGCTGCGGCGCGCCAGAATGCCGTACTGCCTGATGGCTTGTTTTTTCTGAATTTGTTCAGCCGATATCCTGCGGACCGGAATGCCGAGCCGCTTTGCTTCAGCAATTTCTTTTTCCATGCCCTCGCTGGTATGATTTCCACACACCCACAGTTCTTCGCAGGAGGCTAAAACCCGCAGCCCCATTCGGATACCGGCTTCTCTTTCCATGGGAACGGCATCGTTCAAAAACTGCGGGTACAGAAGGTGCGGGGCAATGGGTGCGCAGCCCTGCTTCATAGCGTACCGGCACGCGGCTTTGGCAAAGCGGACATTTTCCTCAATGCTCCCCGCGTATGGGGAACAGATATAGACCAGTTTCAAACTTCATCCCTTCTTTTCGTTTACTTCGCCACCGCCTTCGCAATGGTGCGGGTGATAGACACTGCGGTTTGTGCGGCATACGCCGCGCTCATGAGGTTGGCCTTGGTTGACGTATCAAGTCCGAAAGCCCCGGCAATGCGGGGAATCTCGCCGGCCGACAGCATCAGCCCAAGCCCCAGCAGGGCATGGTCTTTGACCACCAGCAGACCGGCGCAGAGGATGGTCGCCTGCAGAAACGTCGTCAGGCACAACCCGACGATCTGTTTGCACCATGATACAAATCCGTCAATGTAGCCGCGCGGGACGCTGAACATATACAGACTTCCCACTGCGATCTGGATCAGCAGGATTCCGCCGCGTTTGAGGTTGCTGAAAAATACTTTAATCACGGCGTACCCCATGAGAATGAGGATAAACAAGATCAGAATGGGGCTGGTAATGGCGCCGAGCCCGCCGAATACATTGGTGCTTGCCGCCTGTTCCAGTGTGCCTGCCGAGTTAAGCCCGGTGATGATTGAGCTTGCAAGGTCGCTGATTCCCGAACCATAACCGGTGATGCCCGCCGTCAGGCTGCTCTGCAGGGATACGGACAGCTTATACAACTCCACCGGTACGGTCGAAAAAAGCCCGACTGCCATAAACCCTTTGATCGCGTTGAGGGCTGTGTCTTTGATGCTGCCGCGACCGGACTGATACTCAATGGCGCACTCGAAAACCGCCACTACAAGACCCGTACCGTATAGTGCCCAGGCCAGGTAAACGAAAAAGAGAACGATGGACTTCACCCAGTCCATGTCGAACAGCTCGGCACCCATGTCACCCATCTGCGCGAAAAAGTTTCCAAGGAAACCGACGATCTGACTATAGATCCAGTCGATAATCTGATTGAGCACGGTTCCAGCTACGAAATTCCAGATGAACACAGCATTCACTTCCTTTGCGCAAAATAAAAAGGGGCTGTTGCAAAACTACCCCACTGGAAAATAATGCACAAAAATGCGCCTTGATTTGGCCCTCAAAAACCATTTCAAAGCGCATTTTTCTATTTGTTGGGCTGCTTTTGTTGTGCAATTTGCTATTGCAAATTCGTTTTGCAACAGCCCCTTTCAGAAAAGCAAAAGAGGCCGGTATCCTGCGCTTTTCGACAGGATGCCAGCCTCTCGTTTTTATGTTTTGGGATAGGTCACTTGGTTTTTATAGCAATCATTCCTCTGTCGGAGCCTTTTCCTTGAGCTTTTTTACAAGCTCCGCGGGAGATACTCCGGCCTTTTTTGCCGCTTCGAGAAGTGTCTGGATATCCTCCTGTTCCTTTTTTTCAAGAAGCTGCTTTTTCTGCTCGTTCAGTTCCTTGAGTTTCGAGTCAACCTCAGAAATCTGTTCTTCAATGGTCTTACGGCTGCCGCGAGGCATTTTCATCATCCCTTGTATGTAAATTTTACTATAGTATACCGAATTGCCCTTTACAAAGCAAGAAAATAACAAACAAAATATCGGAAACGCCAAGCGGTCTGCTGGTTAGACCTTATAACACCGGGATTAGGCTGACCGGTCAATTGGCTACATCCCGATGACACCCCAGATATAAAGGGGGGCCGTCAAGGTGAAAACTAAGCACGCAAACAAAATGGCTGGCGCGGCCCACTCAAATTGGCCCTGTTTTCTGTAGTCGAAATAAGCCGTGCCAAGTTTTGCAAAGAAGAAAACAGCGAGAATCAGATCAATAGCGGGGAAAACCACTTTGTTGACAACCGTCTTGATCTGCTGGGAAGCAGTCGACCAGGTACTCTGTACCGCCCCCGCCACGTCGCCGCTGCCGGCTGCGGACGCCGTGATACAAAACACGGAGAGCATCACTAAAGCCATGCAAATGAGAATCACAAACTTCTTCCGCTTTTTCATATATGCTTTCACACCTTTCATTGTAGGATAAAATTCAAGGCCGCAGAGCATGATGTCTGCGGCCTTCTTCTTTATCTGCGGATGGTTCAGGGTAATGCCGGGATGGCGCGCCAGTCCGACCACAGGTTTCCCCTAATTGTCACTGAGTCGGTCAGATTCATGCTGAGCATGCCGGTCGGGGTCCAACAATCTTCCAAAAAGGTGTATGGAGTATAGCTTCCGTCCGGCATCCAAAGCGGTGTGAAATGAGTGCGCCGGTTGTAGGTGGAATAGCGGTTGGGGGCAAATTCAAACCGTGCGTTGTACCCGCCGGCTGTTGGGTCCAGCAGGCGCCAATACGTCTTATACCCAAATTCGGGGAAGTAGGTGACGGCGGTTTGAGCGCCAGTTACCGCCGAGGAATGATTGGTGCTGACTGACGCCGCAGCGGTCTGATGGATTCCATATCCGCTTTTGATTGTTTCGTCGGATGCAGTCGGGTCTTTGCCGTCCGGCGTGATGCTCATGGACGCGGAAAGGCTTGCGGAATAGGTGTCGCAGGCAAAGTCCCACCAGCCGTGGTCAACCCAACTGCCGTTGTCCTCCCAAGAACCGCTGGTGTCGTCGCCGTGCCAAATCCAGTCCGAAACCCACACCCAATCGGCATGCCATACGGGCCGCCATACGTTCCATGAGGCCGAAGCTTTTTGTGGATTGCTTGGCATACTCGCCGGGGAATAGCCGCTGTTTCGGTCATCGGCGTTGGGATCAGGCGGGTCATGACCGGAAAGATCCACAATGCTCGCGTTGATTGTGCCTTCACTGGTGCTTCCTCCGCCCGTTGCAGACACATGAATGGCCATGGACTGCGGCGTGGAAGGCGTTGTCCAGCGCACCCAAGCCAGCTGACTGTCGCCGTCAGGATAATATACGTTGCCAACCGCATAGTTTCTGCCGCCGATATTGAATCTTACCGTTACCGGGTGGTCGGGATCCGACTGCCCGCCGCTGACAGTCACCGGTGTGATAACTTCGGTGTTGACATGGTAAGTGTAATTCTGAGTGCTGACCTGCGTTGGCGGTTCGGCTGCGGAAAAGCGGACGATGCCGAGACCGAGAGAGGAAATAATCGTGGAGTCGGACACGCGATCATCTCTGGAACCCGTCCAGGCGGGGTAACCAAGATCCGAGGTATCGAGAAACATAGAAAGCGGCAAATTCTTGTGCGTCAGGGACGCCATCTTGGAACGAAGGTCGCCTCCGAGTCTCTGATCGTACAATGCGGCTTCCGTAGCGGTCATCGCCACCCGTGCGCCATAAAAAGTGAAATATGCGATAGGTTCCAACAGAATTTTGTAATTGCCATTGGTAAGAATCGAGTAGCTAAAGCCAGTCAGGTTTGCAATACTTCGGAGCACCTGTTCGTCAGTGAAATAACTTTTTATTACTTCGATACTGGACTGCCCCTGATCGGAGTTGATGATCTTGGGAAGCGGCTGCGCTGGATTGACATAAGAATACCGGCCGGTATTCAGTGCCAGCGCATGGCCGTTGTTGTAGGCGATCTTGCTTACTTTTCCAAAGTTGATAATAATATTATCCGGATGCCTGTTGGTGAAATCCACGGAAGCTGACGCCACCGTGTGGTCGCTGGCCCGGATGACGGTTACTCGGACACCTTCGTCACCGGAGTTCCAGAAATTCTCGTCGCTTCCGTTTCCGAGCCCGCCGCCTCCATGATCGATGTTTCCGTCACCGTCCCCATCGGCATAGGCGCTGAGCGGAGTGCAAAGCGTCAGTAGCAATACCAGAGAAAGAAAGATGCTGAACAGCCGCTTCATAATTGCCTCCAAAATAGAAAAGACGCACAGCCTAACTATGCCGTGCGTCTTAAATACTGTTTTAAATTTTGAAATTTGACTCAGTCCATCTGTCCGACCTTGTTTCCGTTTTCATACATATCGCTCGCTGTACTTCCCGAGCCACCGCCGCCGTTGTTCGTTACCCATCCAAATCCGGGGACATAGATTTTCCCGTCTTTTTTCTGAAAGTTTTGATCTCCGGATCCCTTGCCTGGAGAAGTATCCTTCGAGCTATACGTCGGTGCCTTGGAAGGATTGGTGGTGCTGCCCTGTGCGGCAGGCTTGGAGGAAGGTGCCGCGGGTTTCGATACATCGGGCTGGATCGCCTGATCCGCCTTGCTTGAGGCTTCCGGTGCCTGGGAGGATGCCGACGAAGCGAGCGCCGCGCTTTTCGTTGTATTATCGTTTGTCCCGACAGCCGGGACGATCACTTCACTGGAAGTAGAAGATGAGGATGTCGCGACATCAGCGTCGTTGACTCCCTCCGCCTTAAGCTGATAGGAAATTCCGATCACAAAGACTGCGCACACCACGCCGATGCCGGCGATGGTCAATGATCTTTTGGTTTTATCCGATAATTTCTTCATGGAGTTTGACCTCCTTTTTTCTCTTTTCCGTTTGTTTCCTCTTGTTTCACACACTATCACAGAAAGGGTAAAAAGTCTATTGCTACTGCGATTTTTTAGAAAACAGGCATATATTTTGCCCGAACTTTCAATGTGGCGTGCATTGGAGGAAGCGTCTTACCGCCAAAGCTCACCGGTACTTCCAGCTGGACGGTTGCGTTTGCTACAAACCCCGGATTATTCGCCGGATTGGAGGGCGCCAGAGGCGCGTTTTGTATGGTTACCGACAGGCCGGATATCTTGAATTCCTCCGCACCGTCTGCTTCCTTTACATGGGCTCCGTTCTCATTTTTCAGGCCGAGGTTCCGGTCAAGCCGACCATAAATATCGCCGGTACTGACGCTTCCGACCCAGGAAGAGCCGCTGGGTCGATATCCACCGGAATATCCCTCACGGACTCCGTGATAAACGTTGCTGTAATTGTCGGTTACGGTAGCGACGACGGCAGACTGCACCGCATCCCGGACGCCCGACGCGATGATGCATAGACGCAGGTATTCGGAGATCCCGCACAGAATGAGTACCAGCGCGAGGGCGACCGCGACAACCAGCGGGAAGGAAAACCCGCGTCGGTCTTTCAGGATATGCTTCAGTTTTTTGCGCACGTTTTCCTTCACCTCATTTCCAGTAAATTTCGCTTTTCCCGTTGGCCTTTCCTTCCAGATTGATTGGAAAACTGCCGAATCCGCCGAACAGCCCGATATTTGCCTGTGCGGACACCGTCACTGTGAATTCCTGATCGAGCGGGATTTTACCTGTCCTTGACCAGTCGACAGACGGGTGCAGCCCGGTCTGTTCCTCCAGTTCCCGCGCCCGTGCGTCCGTTTCCGTACCGACGCGGCCTGAGATCTCCGCTTCCCGGCACAGCTCCGTGGCAAAGGAGTCCAGCTGGTTTTTCTCTATATACACGGGAAACAGTTTGACCGCGAAAGCGATGACCAGCATGGCGCAGAGCACCAGCACCGCGATGTCGATATAACCTTCCCCGCGGCGGGAGCGGAGCCGTTTCAGCACAGTTTCACCCCCTGCTGTTCCGGAGGGTGAAAATCCTCGTCAAGTTCATAACTCTGCTCTGCGTCGCTGCGGTCCGCGACCGACCAGAGAACATGCTCCATATCCTCATCGGGCGCATAGGATTCTTCCTCCATCCACTGATCCCGCACAACCTCCAGAGGGTTCCGGAATCGGAGCAGATATTCCATGTCCCTGAAATGGCTGGCCCGGAGCGCCTTGTATACCGTTTTGGTTGCGGCGATTTCCTCCGCTTTTTCGATCAGGGTCGGTGTGTCGAGATTTAACCATCCCTGCACAAAGGCATTGTAATTTTCATCGAGTTTTTCCTGAAGCTCCTGCAGCGTTTTCTGATGGTCCATCTATAAACCTCCCTTCCTCACATACATGGATATATTCAGGATCCCGGGCGCCTTGTTTTCCGCTGGATGCTGTCTGCACCCGCGTCATATCAGCGGCGGTTCGCCGCTAAAACATGGTGCCGAGGGATTTCATGATTGAGATCGCCATGACGGAGAGCCATGTGAACAGGAAACACATCAGCATCACAAAGGAATAGACGCGGATCTTCGGCGGAATTTTAAGCGCCTCGCCGCGCAGCCGCTGGAGCTCCAGCGCCTTGAAGTCGTGATCGAGCATCTGGAAGTATACCGCCCCGTCGTCGCCCCGCAGCACCCCGATCAGGCCGCGCGTCACATCGGATATACGAGGCGAATTGAACCTGGCCTCAAAGCGGGTCAGCGCCGCCTCATAGGAGGAGGAGCGCATGTCGGCGGTCAGGATTCCCAGCTCATTTGCAAAGGCTTCGCCCGCATTCTGCTTGTAATGCTCCAGCATCGCCAGCACGTCGCGGCTGGATTTGAGGGATTGCTCAATGGTCGCCACAAAGCGGGGCAGCTCGCTTTCAATCTGCTCGCGTTTCGCCTTGAGCTGCTCGTCCGCCTTTCGGATTTCTTTGAAATATACAAGGGCGGCAAGCAGCATCAGCACCGGAGCCAGCAGCGGAAATAAGAACAGACAGGGGATCACAAGGACAACGATCACTCCGCCTTTCACAATGGCATACGCGGTGTAGACCTCCGGCGTCATGGGAATCCCCGCCGCTTTGAGGGTGTTCTCCAACCGGCTGCGTTTATATTCGTCCATGCGGATAAGCCTTGCCAGCTTGCCGGCACACGTCATGAGGTAAGCCTCCACGCTTTTGGCGGCTTTTTTCCGGGGCTTCCCGGCGCTCAGCAGAGCCTTGGCCGCGGCCAGCGTCGGAAGCTTCAGCAAATCGGATAGAAGGAAAAACAGCCCCGCCGCAAGCAGGGCTGCAAAAAGAAACAGCAGACCCGTCATCCACGTCACCTCCTGTAGCGGATGGGCTTTGTCAGTTTGATCACGAAGGCACTGCTGATGAAAATTGCCGCGGCACAGGCCGCAAGGACGATCTGGCCCGCGAGGCTGTGCATCAGCGCCGCGTACCAGCTCCGGTTGAGGAAATACATGAGCGGGATGTTGCCGACAACCAACAGCGCCATGATGACGAATTCCTTTCGCGGTTCAAACACCAGGTAGTCCAGCTCGGCGTTGACCACGCGGACGTCGGAGAGCTTGGTAACAATCGGCGTCAGCGTGCTTTTCAGGCTCCGATCGTATTGACACACGGCGACGGCATCGCACCATTCCTGAAACACTTCGTTTTGAATTTTGGGCTTCATCTCCCGGATTGCCGCCTCCACGTCGGGGTCGATGAGCTTGACCCGCGCGGTAAATTCCGCAAAAACATTCTTCACCGGCGGGTTCAGATAGGGCAGGTTTTCCTCTATCGAGGTCATCAGATCCTCATTGCGCAAATAGGCCGATGTGACAATGGAGAGCGCCGTTTCCAGTTCGGTAGCGACGTTCTTTTTGAAGTGCTCCGCCGTTGTCCTGACATAGAGAAACGGCAGAAACGCAAGCCCCACCGCCAGAACCGGCACAAGAAACACATTCTGCATCAGAATGGCAACGCACGCTCCGAAAGCGAAGAACAGGAGCGACGCCGCACAGACCATGGAGAAGCGTTCGCTCCGTCCGGTCATACGGAGGATTTCCTGCGCCTCGCTGATTTCACGGTGCAGGAATGACGGCTTTTTTCGCCTGGTGGTTTCATTGATCTCATCCCGGATGCTCCGGGGCCGTTTCAGCAGAAAGCCGAACAGCCCGTCCGCGAATTCCAGCGGCGAGAGCTTCAGGATCATAAAAGCGCCGGCGATCAGGCCGGCGCAGGCAAACAATTCTATTGCGGTCATGCGGCCTCGCCTCCAATCTGCAGGATCCGTTTGAGGATGTCCTGCGGCATGCCGTTTTCAATGAGCTGCCTCTGCAGGCTCGGAGAGATACCCTGTACCACGCTGTGGCTGCCGCTGATGATGAACCGGCCGTCTTCGATACGGTTTTCATTGATGGCGAACTGGAAGATGGGGCGGAAATTCCTCGCGCCGTCCGGCAGGATTTCGCACTCCATCACTTCCATCACACGGCGCTGCCGGTTTTCGAGCTGTTTACAGAATACAATCAGCGGGAACGCCTCCGTGACATAGCCCATGAGGGTCGCGTCGGGCGTATCGACGGCGCGCTTGCACAGGGATACCATACGGGAATAGGTTGCCTGGCAGGAGTTGGCGTGGATTGTGGTGACGACCGCGATGCCGGTGCGGGCGGCCTCCTGCGCCGCGTCCGCTTCGGGCCCGCGCATTTCGCCAACCACGACATAGTCTGGGTTGAAACGCAGGGCGATATCCAGCAGGTCGGTCTGGTCGATGCGCTGCCGGCCGTTCTCGCTGTCGCGCGTCAGCGTGTGGATGACGCTGTTGCGGATTTTCCCGTTTGCATCCCTTCTCACCAGTGAAAGCTCGCGGCTCCCGGATTCAATGGTGAAAATGCGCTTATTGTCCGGTATAGTGGTCAAGAGCCAGCCCGCAAGTGTGGTCTTGCCGGATCCGGTTGGCCCCGCGACGCAGATGGAAACGCCGTAACGCAGGCACTCGGAGAGAAAATCCAGCATGTCCTCCGTCGCCGTGCCGAGACGGATAAAATCATCACGCCCCATGTTCTGCGGGTTGACAATCCGGATGGACGCGGCCACCGCCACGTCCTCATCCACCAGAGGATCCTTGAGCGTTGCGATGCGGATGTTTTTGCTCAAATGCCCCAGCACGGCCGGGCTGGCATTGTCGAGCACCATGCCCGATATGTGGAGCATGCGGCGGATGACGCTGACGGCGTGCGCCGGGGAATCGAAGCGTTCATCGAGTTTTTTTATGCTGCCGTCGCTGTACTGCACCTCCACGTCGTCCCAGGCGTTGACGTCGATTTCTTCAACGCCGGAGCCGAAAATGTAATGGGTCAGGAAACCGAACTCCGCCATTTCAGTGTGCAGCGCCTCTACGAGCCGGGGCTGATCCATGCCGGCGACGGCGATCCGGTTTTCCCGCACATACTGCGCGATGTACCGCTTGAGCTGCGCCTTGGATTCAAGGCCCGCCCCCGCCGAAAGCAGAGGGGCGTAGTGGGTGGAGATATACCCCTGAACTTCCCGCAGAACCCCTCCGAAGTCTCTGGATTCGTCCGCGGGTGTAAAAAACAGGTTCTGGCTGTCTGTCATATGAATGGGCTTCAAACGTCGAACACCTCCTTGCTGATTTTCTGAATTTCCCTGCGAAAGCCCCGGCTCTCCTTGAGCGACAACTCCCGGAACAGATCTCCGGCGAGCATCTGGCTTTCCAGCTCGTCGGAATGTGGAATTTTGAACGCAACGTTTCCGAGAACCTGTTCCATGTTTTCGCTGGCCTGATTGGGCTTAATGTTGCTTGCCGCCTTATACTGCTTCTCCGCATCCCATTTGTTATCTTTGAGGAGCGGAAGCTGGGAGGACAGGTAGCTGACGGATTTCAGATCGCAACCAACCAGCCGCAGAACGGCGTCGGACTCCATGAGCGCCACCGCTGACAGGATGTCATGGGCGATGGCGCTGCCGCAGTCGATGATTACATAGGGCGCGACCTCCCGCAGACCGGCGATCAGTTCCGCCGCAAGCTCGGAGGTATATGGCGGGTAGGTAAAGACGTTTTCTCCTTTGCGCATCCCGAGAATACTCAAGTGGCTGATGCGCTTATGGGTGATGCAGTTGTGCCGGATCAGGCTTGCGGTGATATGCGAAGCGGCAAGGACACTCCCAAGGGAGCACTCGCACTCAAGGTCCGCGGGCGGGCAGATGCAGGGCAGCATGGGAACCGTGCTGTCACAGAGCAGAAGCAGCACGTTGCGGCGCTGATCCGTCAGGTATTGGGCCAGCTTGACGCTGACCGTGGTCTTTCCGGAGGAAGGGCTTCCCCATACGGCCAGAATTTGTGCGGAAGGCTCCGGCTCGGGATCCGCCTTGGACGCGCCGGAGCTCCGGGAGAAAAGGCTTCCGGTCTGAAAATGGAACATTACTGTCCCCCCTCGCCGGAGAAAGCGGCGGTCTGGGAAGAGCTGCTTTCCTGAGCCGGGCCGGAGGAATCCGTCAGCGCCGTACTGGAGGCGTCCGGGTACAGCTCTTTCAGGGCCTTGTCCTGTGCGTCCAGGAATTTCTGAGCGTTGTCCTTGCTGCCCCGGTAGACAAGGGCAAGGTGCAGTTTCCCGTCCGCGTCCAGCCCCGCGAGGATGGCGCTCTGCTCCGGTGTCGCCAGCAGGGTGACGGTGCTTGGCAGATTCTTCGCATCATTCGTCGTTGTGCCGCCCGACGATGCGTTCTGGCCGATGTTTGCATTGGCATCCGCGCCCTCACTGGTGGTCACGCCGATGACTTCCACATACTGCAGTTCCTTCGGAGTGACGGTGCTGCCCTGGTTCTGGTAGTCCGGGGCGAGGACAGACACAATATCTCCCGGCAGCAGTTTGCCTGAAACCCCTTCCGCAAGGGTTTTAAGCGTCACGGAAATAGCCTGCCTGCTCCCGTTCAGGGCCGACAGATAGGCGTTTGACACGGTAGGAGTTCCGGTGACTTTCATGCTGAGGATATAGTCGCCGGGAACGAGCTCTGCGGCGGCGTATTTTCCGACAACACTGTCCGGGCTTTTCAGTACATTTGAAGGCAGGTTGTAACCGCCGACTTCCAACGTCTGCACCATGTCTTTGGTAATCTGCTGCCCGGCCTGGATGTCCTTCGTGACGCGCACAATGCTTGTCTTATGCGAAACCCCGGCGTTAAAAAGGGGCGTGACCGCAAAGCAAATGAGGAGTGAAAGCAAAATGCAGAGCGCCCCGAGAACGGTGCGGTTTTTGAAAAAGCTCACGAGATAATCCCTCCAATATTCATAGAAAATAGGCCGCGATAAAGCCGAATGAGATAAAAGGCGCAAGGGGGTACGGCTGGTTCAGCACCTTTCCATGCGGCCTGTACTTCCGATAGATCCGACAGCCAACGTAAAAAAAGAGCATGGAGCTGTAGGCGATGATCTGTGCCCACAGCCCATGCTCAAATCCAACGACGGACCCGGCCGCGATTGTCAGCCATACGTCTCCGAAACCCAGCCTGTCCTTACAGATCAGGGCGAGGATAAAAATTGGGGCGCCCGCGAGGGCGCCGAGCAGCCTGATCGGGTTAAAGACGAGGAGCCCGGCCAGGAATATGCCGGGAATGTCGCCCCTCGGGATCTCCCTGTTTTTGAGATCGCCGGCAGCAGCCGCCGACAGCAGAAGAAAAAAAGCGGCGGTTCGTATCCAGACCATGGCCTTTACCCGGCATAATTGAACATATCTTTGATCCGCTGGGTCACGGTCGGCAGAATCGTATTGCCGAACAGGGCATACAGGCCGGCGAGGAGCAGCGCACCGATGACGACGGCAATCAGGATTTTGATGGCGCTGTCAACGAATCCTTCCGCCTTCCGGGAGGATACTCTGGCATAAAACCGGAGCAGCTTGCACGCGAACTCCTTTTTCGCGCTGGATATTTTCTTTTTCATGACATACCTCCGTTATTCTGTTTATACTTTGGGGCGAAAAGATGGCGGGCGTCACACGCCCGCCATCTGCATTCCGGCTTCCTGCTTCGGAGCCTCGGGAAGATGCTGCCTGAGGGCTTCCTTCTGCCCCTGGATCAGCGCCTGGTGATAGGCGTCCAGCACCGCGCCGTTGAGCTGCTCCCGGAATTTCTTGGTGACCGGGAAGCAGATGTCCCGGTACTCGCCGTTCCCGGCCCGGTAGCTCGGCATGCTCACGAACAGCCCCTTGCTGCTTTCGAGCACCTTGACATTACGGATAGCAAAGCAGCCGTTCAGGTTGACTGAAGCGTAGGCTTTGACATTGCCCTCCGGCCGGATGGAGCCGATTTTCACATCCACCTGCATGGGCTGCGCCGGACTTTCGGGGGCGGCGGCCGGTACATTCTGCAGTTCACTCATGACTTGTTCCTCCTGTGTTTTCAAATTTGGGTATAAAAAGACAGCCTTCCGCTGTCAGTGGAAGAAATCCGTTTTCAATCTGTAAGATCGAAAAACAGCGAAAGGCTGTGAACCGAAGTGTAGGCTTTATCCCAGGCAAGACCGTATTTCGCCGTTAACTCCAGTGTTCCCGCGGCGCCGTTGGGGTTCAGGACACCGAGAGGAGTCTTGTCTGTGATATCTGAGGCATAGAGCGGGGCTGTCCGGTCGATCTCCGACCATGTGCCGCTTCCGGCTGCTGTTTCCCTGATCCCAAGCCCGAGGGCAATATTCGATCTGGTCTGCACGGTTGTCAGCTTGCTCCAGTCCGCATACTTGGAGGGCGATACGTCGTTCAGCGTGAGCGAGCCTCCGGTGGATGCGGACAGGCTTTGAACGGAAACCCGAATGGGAATCGTGGAATTGTTGACGATTTGGACATCTGGCGCCGTAAAAGGAGCCGCGCTGTTGGGGTTAATCGCATAGCCGACGCTGACCGGATGTGTGACGGAAACGAGCTCGTCCACATGATAGGTCGAGACTGCTGAAACATTTCCTACGTTGTCGGCAGCGGCAATGTGAACATAAAAACCGCTGCCGGATGGCCGCGCAAAAGTGTAACTTCCTGCTGTGGTGGTGATGGAGCCGTCAGGAACCCCGGATGGGTTATTGTCAACGGCAATGGAGTAACCCTTCATCCCGCTTTCGATGCTGGTACTGATGGTAGGCGAATCGTATTTCATACCATCGTTTTCACCGGTGCTTTCCACATAATACTGATAACCAGTAGCATTGTCCTGCGAGGAGTAGCTGACCGTGTATTGTGTTCGCCCGGAATTATGGGTGATGCCTGAAATGGCCGGCGCATTTGGCGCGTCCAAATCCTGCCCCTTGTGATCAGACCAACTCGTATCGGTGGTGATCTGGCTTAAATAGAAAAGCGTGTTCGCCGTCACCCGCTGCTCATCAGGGGTAGCGTCGCCATTGGAGTGACCTGTCTGGATCATTGCGGCATTGCTCCAGCTGGTGAGATAGAAATTGTTGGTGCCCAGACCCGAGGTAACAAGGGTGCTGTTCGGATAGGTAAAAGGCTGCTGGTAGGTCATCCAGATGTCGCCGAAGGCCATCTGGTTGGAGTGAGACATCGGCACGTTCAGCACCGTGCCGATGCCCCCAACCGGCCAGGGGTAGTTGGTCAGCAAGCCTTTTTTGAAAACCTTGATCTGCGTATTACCGAGTACCGTGTAATGGCTGATGGTCTGAACATTGCAGTAATGGGCCAGCTTGAAAAAATTCGGCATGGAGATGGTGTCGTTATTCACCATCGTATCATGTCCGAAAAGAACCCCTCTGCCGGTTTTTATGAAAGCATCGGTAACAGTTTCCGCCGCAGCGGAGAGATCCTCGCTGGCAAAGGCATCCCATGCTCCAAAATATAAGGTGTCATATTTATACAAGCCGTCTGAATTCTTCAGGTATGCGTTCGGATTGGCATTATAACTGGTGATGGATACAGGGTCGACCGAAATCAAGCCTTTGCCGAAGCCTTTGGGGTCGTATTGGTTCGGAGTTTCCATCCACATTTTCAGCGACGCGGATTTCGGAAGGGTATAGTTCTGCCCCTGCCACGTTGTGAAGGTCACGATCGGCGTCACGTCGGGGTAGATGTTCAGCACTTTCACGCTGGCCTTTGATGGAATGCTTTGAAACGCGGTCTCATGGGAAGATTTACTGTACAGCATGTAGCTGTACGGTTGGCTTTTGTCACTGTTTGTCCAGTTCAAAGCAACATAATTCCCTGCGGGATTCGGCGATGCGGAAAGTGTCAGGGTGGTCGCCGCGGAAGCTGTGACACCGGGCAAGGCAGACGAGAACAGCAGGAAGCAGGCAAGGAGCGGGACGCAACACAGGCGCTTGAAGCAACGCATGAAGAGTTTGACCTCCTTTCCGGGGACAAATAGCGGCCGGAAGCTGTATGCTTCCGACCGTCTGTCCGTTATCGGTTATGTGAGCTGGAACAGGAACACGAGACTGTGGTTTGCGGTGTAGGCTGCGTCGAAGGCAAGGCCGTAATCCGCCGTAAGCGTCAGGGTCCCGGTCGTGGCGGGATTCAGCGATCCGACCAGCAGCGGCGACGGGGTGGTCGCCCAATGGGTGGCGGTGCTGTAACCGGAGTTCCAGCCGGTGGAGTCCTTCGCTTTCACGCCGAGCGCGATGTATTTTTTGGAATCCGCGTTGTTCAGTGTATTCCACGACTTGGACGCGGGGTCGACATCGGTGAAGGTTAGCGTACCGCCGGATGCTGCGGCGAGGGACTGGACGGTGACGTTGACCGCCGTTTTGGTGTTGTTGGTGATGCCGATGTCCGGTGAAGTGAATGTGCCGGTGTCGGGGCTGATGGCGTAGGCGACGTTGATGGGGTGCGTCACGCTGATCGTCAGCGGCGAAATGGAGCCGTTGATGGTTACAGAGCCGGTGACGCTGCCGGTTCCCGAGTCGGTTGTGGTGGTCGCGGCAAACGCCGGAACCGCCGCGAGGGAAAGCATAGCGAGGGTGACGATGCCCGCAAGCAGTTTTTTGATACCCTTTTTCATTATGGGGAATCCTCCTTATAAATCTGATTGTAAGCCGGAAATCCGGCTTTATGAAACGGTGAGCTTGAGGCGGTAATCCGCCTGACCAAGCAGTGACTTGGTATCCGTGCTGTAATATTTGATATTTGCGATGACGTCGTAAGTACCGGAGGCTACTTTCTGGGAGAGGGTGATCTGCTCAATATGCTGGCCGGGATAGATCGGCACCGATTCCGCGACGGTCTGTCCGTTCAGTATGACAGCGCACTGCTCAATCACCTTGTTGGATGCCGGGTTCTCCACCGCCCATGTGCCGACTGTTCCCTTGACGCCGCTTGAAAAAGCGATCTGCTCGCTCACCTTGTCGGTGACTACGACCTCCTTTTTCCGCAGCTCGGACAGGATCTCCTGCCGGGATTTTGGGACGTACCCGCCCGGTAAGGCGTTGCCGTTATCGTCGAGGGAAGAAGAAGGGGCCGATTGGCTGGATGGGGACGGGCCGCCACCATTCGGTGTCCCGGCATGGCAAAAAGAAAAAGTGATGCCGATGATTGCAAGCAAAAGGATGAGCAGGATAATCAGCAGCACCCTTTTGCGCTTTTTATTTTTTTCCTTTCCGTCGTTGTTTTCGTGGTTCATTCCACACCTCCGTATTTTGTTTGAAATTTTGTAGCGCTCTTCAAGGACTCAGGGCGGGTCCCTGGCGCATCTCCTGCCCGGGTGGGCCAAATCCGATCTCTTTAAAGCCGAAATGGTCG
Source organism: Caproicibacterium lactatifermentans (assembly GCF_013315815.1). NCBI lineage: Bacteria > Bacillati > Bacillota > Clostridia > Eubacteriales > Oscillospiraceae > Caproicibacterium > Caproicibacterium lactatifermentans. Next base: position 1,199,186 of record NZ_CP046051.1, on the reverse strand, counting down.
ATATAGTGGAAGGAGCTGCCCGTTTCGTCGTACAGCTCCACCACGTCCGACATGGAAAGGCTGTGCCCCTCGTAACCGGGCGGATGATCGACGTTGAATTTGGTGTAGAGTTCCTCCAGATCGTTGGTTTCCACCTGCCCGTCGTAGGCAATCTGGTAATTGCCGGGATCCGGCTCGCCGAAGTTCTTCAGCAGCTCGTCGTAGCCGACGAATTTCATGCGGACATCCACGTCCGGCTTCAGCTGCCATATCCGGCAGCTTTTCAGCGGCGGGCGGTCGGGGAAACCATGGGCCCGCCCGGCTGCGGGGACCTCCGCGCCCGCCGCCGAGGTTTCTCTCGCGGTGGTGAGTCGGTCGTAGACACCGTTGGTCCATAGAGTCTCGAGCTTCTCCTTTGCAAGAAAGTCCGAGAGTTCATCGCTTTGGAAGATGGGGTCGACCACGGCCCTGCCGTTTTCCACATAGCCCGCTTCATTGCTGTAATACAGGACGCGGCCGTTTCGGATTTCAATATTCTTCATTGCCGGATCGCCTCACTTTCTCGGAAACTCACGGTTTCATTTCCATCCCGCCGGACTCGGGCGCGTCCGGCGGCGTTTGTTCTTTATTAAAACGCTCGATGTCCTCCCGCGTGGGGAAAGTGACTTTGCCTGCGGTCATCTCGAACACACAGCTGTCTTCGCTGTCGCAGATCATGACGCGGTGCTGGTATCCGCGCTGCGTGTCGATGTACTCCCGCACCTCCATCTCATCGGAAAGAGGAACACCCGCGGCATAGCGCCCGTCCGGCAGGAAGCAGTAACCGAAAAATTGCGGCGCCTTGGGAACCTCCGAATCCAGGGGCCGGATCTGTGACAGCTGAAGCCGCGCGCGGTCGGGAAGCAGCTCGGTTTTCAGCAACCCAAGGATTTCGCTGCGTTTCCGGCGAACACATTCCCCGTTGGCGAGGGAAACGGCGCGCACGGAAGAACCGTCGGGCTCGTCCGGGCCGCTGCCCAATCCGCCTTCGCAGAAGAGGAGCTGACGGATACCGCGCTGATCTTGTGGCAGTGCTTCCGGCTTGAGGACGACCACAGTTCCGGCAATGAACATGCCGGTTCCGGTTTGGACGCAGTCTTCCCCGCCATAGGCCGATTTCTCATCCATGGCGGCCTTCCTTTCTCTGCTGGATCAGCTCCAGCAGCCGGGCGGCGATGGCGATCTGGCTATCCTCCGGCATCTCCCGGATGGCGGCGTGCACGAATGCTTCCACCGCCTCCGGAGATTTGTCCCCAACCTCGACGATGTTGACCTTTTTGACCGACACCCGGCCGTTCTGAACATCCAGACGGACAATGTCGCCGTAGTCCATGCCCGCGGCTGAGCGCGCTTCCCGCGGGATCAGCACGCGCCCCTTGGCGTCGAGGATCTTGTAAATCGGCTTATTCACGGAAATAACCTCCTTCCCGCATCACATTCCGAACCGTGTCGGGGTTGAATCCGAGATCACCGCACAGCCTGCGCAGATCGTTCGGCAGACTGACGAGAGGGTCGAGACGGCCGGGCGCTTCGTCCGAGGCCGTAATGACGATCTTCCGCTCGCCGCAGACGGCGTCAAGCTCGTCGCCGGCGCGGAACCCCGCCTGCGCCAGCATCTCCCCGGGAAGCACAACTTCCTCCAAAGCCTCGTTGTCAGCCGGATCCTGTTCATGCTCCACGCCGTGGCGGGAAACGAACTCCCGCCACAGAGCCTGCAGAGTGTGCGAATCGTCGCAGATCAGGGCACGGATTTCATCGCCGGGGGAAAGCTCCAGCTGAATGGAGACTTCCTCGGGAATTCTGAGGCGCCCTTTCCGGTCGACGGCGGCGCTGGTTTCAAGTAATCTCATTGCATTTTCCTCCTTGATTTGGGCCGTTTGGTCATAAAACTTCATGTGCGGATTATCGCGCGCCACGATGGATGCAAACAAGGCGGGAGCGCATGAAGTTTTCGCGCATGTGGCGCGGTTGAATTTATTTTTTTGCTATGCTTTTGCATAGCAAAAAAGGCCGGCGTCGGACGAACCGAAGAGGTTCATCTGCACCGGCAGTTCGCGCAGTCTTTCACTGGTGTCATAGTTGGCGATAAGGACTTCGGCGTATTCGCAGCCGCCGTCATACCGCTGGGCAAGGTTGCTCAGGCGGCTGACCGCCTCGATCTGAAAGTCATGGTAGAGCTCACGGATGAATGCGCAGTCGTTATAGCTCACCAGCCATTTCCCCTTGCAGGAAGCGAGCGTGTCCCGCAGACGGTAATGGTCCTCGAGGCCAAACGCCACGGCGTAATGACCTTCCGTCTGGTAATACGGCGGGTCGCAATAATAGAAGGCGTCATCCCGCTCGTACTGCCGGATGAGGGCATCAAAGTCTTTGTTCTCTATAACCGTGTCGCGGAGCCTCCGGCTGCCTTCCCACAACAAATGGAAGGTCTTGCGGATATCGAAGGGCTGGCAGCCGTAGCTGGTGCAGCCGCTACCGTAGCTCAGGCGGACGAGTTTGTAAAAGGCCGCGGCCCGCTTGACGTCATTCATCGTTGCGTTTTCGAGCAGGATCGGCTTGATTTCCTCATACTCCGGAGGAGCCAGGTAACGCTCGGCAATCTCCAGTTCCTCTTTCAGGTAAGGGCTGGTGAATTCCTCTTTTTCGAGGTACCTTTTGAGGACGCCGAATTCGTCCCGCCCGTTAAGGGGCAGAAAGTTCAGTTCCTTCAGAAGCGCGAACGGGCGGTCGCGGACGCAGCGAAAAAGGTTGACAAGATCGGCATTGAAGTCGTTATACACCTCCATAGCGGAGTCGGGCCTTCGTCCGAACAACACCCAGCCGCCCCCGCCGAACACCTCGACATATCGTCCTATCTGAATCGGCATCCGCTGGTAGATCTGGTCGCGCAGGGCTTTCTTCCCGCCGATCCAGCTGATGATGCTGTTCACTTGCGCCGCCTTCTTCCATCGCGGCGGTTCATTTCTTCCTCATCCGTGCGTATGCAGGTCCCGTCCGTGTTCCAGCAGATGAAGCCGATTCCGGGGTACGGGCAGCCTTTGCAGCGGGACAGCTCTTTGGGAAGCGGGAGGGTTACCGGCTTCGGAGGGCCCGCCGATCCTGTTCCGGGATTTTCTTTTGTTTTCTGATCCATGGTTCATCTCCTTATAACGGAAACGGCGCTGCCTTTTTGCAAAGGCGGCGCCGTTTGTTAACCGTATTCGATTGTCCTGCCAACACTTTTCCTCCTGAAACAAAAAAGTGCCTTTTGATCTTCGTTAAAATCAAAAGGCGACGCAAAGTTTATTCTGTTTACGGTTGCACATCTCTGGATAAAAGTATGATTCATTTACCTCATTTCCATTTGCGGTTCGGGTCGGTTCAGGCACTGTTCCACCGTCTGACCGCCCCGTGCGACGAGAATGCCGTATTCGGTAGAGGAAGCCTTGTCGTGCTCCATGAGCTTTTCACCGTAGTAACAAAGGGCAGCATCGCTGGCAAACAGTTCTTCTTTCAGCGGGATCGTACATTTCGCAAGCTCCGCTTTCGCGTAATCCGCAGGGGTCGCGGTTTCCCGCAGAAGCCTGAATTCGTCAGTCTGATACGCGAGGTCGAGCACTTCCTCCAGAGAGATGTCCTCGGGCGCCGACATCAGCATCGCCTTGCAAATGGGGACGCCGCCCTCGCGGTCAAGATGCCGTAGCTGTCCTGCCAGCTCATTGACCAGACCGTAGCAATCGCCATTTGTTGCTTCCAGCTCATCTGTGATTTTCTCCGTCAATTGCGGAATGGCGCAGTCCACGGCGACAAACGAGCAGTCCTCCGGCGATATCGCGTCCACCTCCTTCACCGCTTGAAAAAGCTCCTGATCGCCGGCGGGCAGCTTCAGAAGTGCGGAGAGACCGTTGTCAGATTCGGGATCGTTGAAATGCCCTTTGGTCACGCGCAGGAGCACCGTGTAGTCCGGCTTCTCGGCGGGGACGGCCTCTCCGCTCTGATACAGCCGCGCGATCATACCGTTCTGCACCACATAGCCGTGCGGGGTAAAGACGCCGCCTTCGCCCTCGCGCATCTCTTTTCCGATCTTGCCGAAGTCCAGCCATGCGTAGATATTGTCCGGCAGGCTGTCCAGTTGCGGCACGAAGCCGTTTTCCGCATAAAATTTGCCGAGGGATTCGTCGTTGTGTGCTTCGTAGGCGATCTGACAGTGCTCCATACTGGCGGTCATGTTGATCAGCCGCTCCACAGGGATCAAAGCATAGCTGTTCTGGATAGCATCCATCATCACCATCCCCTCGAAGCAGTCCAGCTCCCAATCGCTGAGTGAGGCCAGCCGCTGGGAGAGATGGTTCATTTCATACAGGTTGGAGCTGGGGCTGAGAAATTGGGGCAGGTAGTCCAGCTCGCAGCGCAGGATTTCCGTGGAGTAGATAACCCGTTCGTCGGTCACGCGCGCCCTGTCCAGTGCATCCAACAGCTCATAGGGGGTGGCGGGCAACGCAATTGTCGACGAAGTATTCGAGCCGAACGTACCGGGACGGCTGATCTCCAGCTCCATGATTCTTTTATTGTTGATCAAGCCGCATGCCTCCCATCTGCTGGCTCTGCTCCAGCTCATCCTGCGTCATGATGTTCCAGCCTTTCTCGCTGCTCCACAGGCTGACGTAAATCTCACCGTCCGGGGTCTTGATCGGCCGCTGCTCAAATCCTTCCCCAAACCCATCGGACGCCTGGCCGGAGATGTTCCCCTTTAGCCGTTCCAGTTCCTCAGCTGTCAGTTCGCTCTTGATGCGGCACTCAGCGACTCCCATCAATTGGCCCTGGACACGTTCCACCGTGAAAACATAAGACCTCACCTTGTCGTTTACAGCGTCGTCCGCGCCATAGTATTTCATGAGGCCGCGCTCCGCTTCCTCCGGCGCGCGCTCCTTCAGAATGGCGGCGAGGATATGATCCTCATAGGGAAGGACCGTCCGGCTGTCAAGCTCGACGGGATCGTTGTCCATGTCGCCGTATTCGTCGCGCTCATAGGTGGTGACGGTGAGCGGCATGTAGAGCTTGAGAGTCTGGAGCGGCCGCGGAATGACGGAAAAGTGATCTTCACTGGGGATGAGCGCGAGGGTGCGGCCGTTGTCCCAATTTATCTGGAACTGGCCCGCGTCGTCGATGTACTCGAGCGTCCCCTCGGTGCCGGGCGGCACGGGGGAATAGGGATCGTTCATCTGTGCGAGCCGGATACGTGTGCCCGGCGGGTACTGCTCGCGTAAAAACTCCAGCCATTTCGGATGCTGTCTCATCTCATAAGCCTCCCATCGTGATGCCCTGTTCGGGCGTCTGATCCCCGATTCTATCTTCAAGGCCGCAATCCTGCGCGGGCGTTTTCTGTTTCATATTCACCCTCTGTACCCGCAGATCGAAAGCTGTCAGGTACGCCTGATAATCTCCGGGACCGGGATTGCACCGCAGGCAGTAGCGGTAATGCTCCGTTTCCACGATGTAGCCATAGTTCTGCCGCCCGCCGCCCTCGATCTGGCCGCCATGCCCGCCGCAGTAGCCGGACATGGTGCTGAGACTTTTCAGCGGACCGGTTTCCTTCAGTTCATTCACCAGCTCTTTCATCTCCGCTTTGAATTCGGGGCTGTTCAATTCCTCGTCGCCCCTCGGCCACCATGTGTGCCAGAACTCCTTTCCTTCACCGCCGAAATCGATCCGCATATGGCCAATGGTTCCAAGCTCCGCGTCCCGTCCTTTCGGCAGGGCGAAAAAAAAGCCCGCCTCACTGGGAGAGGCAGGCCGCAGAATAAACTTCCGGTCGTCGGGTGGGAGCCTGAGATTTTGCTTTTCACAGAATTCCGGGAGCGTCAGACATTCACCGAGAAAGTTGAGGCCGCCGCGCAATCGGCGAAAGCCCTCCCTGGGAATGGTGATTGGCTCGGCTGTCAGCACCGTACCGGCGTGATGGACGGCCACCCGATTTTCCACCGTCGTCGGTTTTCCGGGGTCACGGTCCGAGCCGTGCAGGTCATAGCAGTGAAAGCCTTCCGGCACGGTGCCGCGGTCAATGCGGGAATTCGTAAAAAGCGCGGGCCGGCCGAACAGCTCCACATGCTCATATTCTTCTTCTCTGGCGTTTACGCTCACCAATATTCATCTCCTTTTTTTGATTTGTCAAGCACACAAGATACCACGAAGAGAACGGAATAGCTACTCCATTTTTATAACGCCCGCGATTATTAGGATTTTCGCGTTTGGATATAAAAAAAGAGCTATGTCCTCCAATTGGAAAACATAGCTCTTTCCTCGCTTTTGGTAATGGGATTGCTCTATGAAAATGAGGATATCAGGGAGTACCCATCATGCGATGACTGATCTCCGCATTCCCCTGATATTTATCAAGTGCCCAGTCGCTGTAAGATAAAACGCAAGCCACAAGGTTTTGGCCTTGTGGCTTATTGTTTTTGGTGGAGATAAGCGGGATCGAACCGCTGACCTCCTGCATGCCATGCAGGCGCTCTCCCAGCTGAGCTATACCCCCAAATATTGGAAAGCCCTTTACTGATGCGGCTTTCCGGGCTATTCGATTTTTCGCTTGTTCCTGACTCTGAGGTGTTGCTTACCGGATGCCCTGCGCTCCCAGCTGAGCTAATACCCCATATCATAGCTGTACTTTCTTGAAACAGCTTATACATAATAACACATATATATAGAAAATACAAGCTGTTTTTTCAAATTTTTTAAAATTTGAAAGCCGTTTTTTGAAAAAGAACAGTGCATAATAAATACAAGGCTCTTCCCACAAACTGATGCAGGAGCAAAATGAAAAAATGTATAGAGCGGGCATTTTCTGATGTTTGGTCTTATTGAAAAAATATTTTATTTTTTTTCAAAAAAGGGCTTTACAAATACCATGGGATGTGCTATTCTATAGCCATGGAACGAGAATAATTATTATTATCGTTTTCATCTGCCGCTCCTTTACACTCTATGTTCTGCATGATACAATATCTAACAGAAAATATGTATTTGATGGAGTATTGTCACATGGAAAAAAAGCAGAATTTCAGCCGTAAAAGAGAAGCAATTCTAGAAACACTAAAGGCGACCAAAACACACCCGACAGCGGAGTGGGTATATGAACAACTGAAACCGTCTTTCCCGGACCTTAGCCTCGGAACTATTTACCGCAATCTTGGCCGTTTTAAAAAGAACGGAACCATTATTACAGTTGGCGTTGTCAATGGACAGGAACGGTACGATGCAGATGTTTCTCCCCATTCGCACTTTGTATGTACACACTGCGGCGCTGTTTTGGACATCAATATGGAGTTTCTAGGACCGGAAGACAGCGCAAAGGTTTCCCGTATGCTGGGAGCCAAGGTGGAAAGTCACCAAATTGTTTTTCGGGGACTGTGTGCCGCCTGTGCTGCTGAATGCAAGACCAATCAGGGCGCATAAAAGCCCTGTATTCCTTACCAAATAGTCTAAATTTATTTTTATTATTGGAGGTATTGCTATGAAAAAATGGGTTTGTTCTGTATGTGGTTATGTTTATGAAGGTGACCAGCCGCCGGAGAAGTGCCCACAGTGTGGTGCACCGAAGAGCAAGTTTAAAGAGCAGGTTGCTGCAGCTGGCTTTGCCTGTGAGCACGAAGTGGGTGTCGCACAGGGCTGCGACCCGGAAGTCTATCAGGGCCTCAAGGACAACTTTAACGGCGAGTGCAGTGAAGTTGGCATGTACCTTGCAATGAGCCGTCAGGCAGAGCGCGAAGGTTATCCGGAAATTGCAGAAGCCTATAAACGCTACGCTTTTGAAGAAGCAGAGCATGCTTCCAAGTTTGCGGAGCTACTTGGTGAGGTAGTCACAAAGAGCACCAAGAAGAATCTGGAAATGCGTGTAGAGGCAGAGGCCGGTGCCTGCGCCGGAAAGCTGGCGCTTGCCAAGAAAGCAAAGGCACTGAACTACGATGCTATCCATGACACCGTTCACGAAATGGCGAAGGATGAAGCCCGTCACGGTTGTGGCTTTAAGGGACTTCTGAAACGTTATTTTGGGGAATAAAAAACGCCCTTTCTGTAAATCTTCATAAAAGCAGCTCCAGCCGCAAAACAGCTGGAGCTGCTTTTTGTGTGCAGCCACAAAAGTACCAATTTGACGTCGCCTAAAAGCGTGCAGGCTTGTATATCTATGAAAAATATGCTATTCTGTTGTATGAATTTGAAACAAAAATGCACGACGAACTGCGTTTGTGCGTACAGGAGGACAACAGATGAGGGACTGCTTAGTCATGCTGACAAAGACTTTTCCATTTGATAAAGGAGAAGAATTTATAGAAAATGAGCTGCCGGTTCTGGCAGAAAAGTTTGAGCATGTTTTTTTGATTGCAACCAGTACAGCAGACAACGCTGTACAGACGCGGCAGGTGCCGCAGAATGTAACGGTTTACCATATCCCGGCCAGTCAAGTAAAGCGGTATCTGCCGGGCGCGGCGGCCCGTCTGCTGTTTTCTCCCAGTATGCATGGATTTATAGAGCGGGACGAACTAAAGCAGGCACATGCAAAACTGAAATCGTGGGCATTTTTTTATTACTTTATTGCAAAGAGTGAAGTGCTGTTTAGTATCTGCCGCCGCATTCTGCTGGCGCACCGCATGAAAGCGTATGATGGTATCACATTTTATGCGTATTGGTTTTATGATGTCGCGGTTGTTGCCAATCAGCTGAAAAAATACTGCCCTGCACAAACAAGCAAAGCGGTGTGCCGGGCACACGGATATGACCTTTATCAGGAACGGCAGCCCAGTGGTTTTCTGCCGCTGCGTCCTTATCTGTTGAAAAATTTGGATGCGGTTTATCCCTGCAGCGAAAATGGAACCCGCTATATTCTACAGCACTGGCCTGCGGGAAAGGGAAAGGTGCACACCGCATATTTGGGTACACGTGACTATGGATTAGGTCCAGTGCCACGGGAAGACTGTTTCCACATTGTTAGCTGCTGCCACATTTCTCCGGTAAAACGTGTGGAATTGTTGGCACAGGCACTTTCTTTGCTACAGGGAAGCGGACTGAAACTAAAGTGGACGCATATTGGTGACGGCGATACACTGAAAGAATTGCGCAACTTCGCAAAGGAACACCTTGCTTTTATGGAAACGGACCTGCGCGGTGCACTTCCAAACCAGCAGTTGATGTCTTTTTATCAGTCCACCCCGGTCAGCTTGTTTGTCAATACCAGCAGCAGTGAAGGCTTGCCGGTTTCGATTATGGAGGCTTCCTCTTTTGGCATTCCATCCATAGCAACAGATGTAGGCGGCACCAGTGAGTTGATACGCACAGGGGAGACCGGGCAGCTGCTGCCCGCTGATTTAACACCGGAAGCATTGGCAAAGGCAATTCGGGATGCGGCTTCTCAGTCTGCCGAAAAAATGGCTGCTCAGCGCAAAGCCTGCCGCGCAGTTTGGGAACAATCTTTTCAGGCAGATAAAAATTTTGCGGCATTTGCGGAAAATATTTTGCCTTTTTAATAAAATCGGGAATAAAAAAGTGACTGTACGCCCTGTTTTTAGGGGCCGTACAGTCACTTCTTTATTTTTACGCAGTCAGGCGAAAGCAAGAATGCCTGAAACGATTTCATCTACGTGCATGCCGCGGGAACCCTTTACCAGAATGGTATCGCCTGGCTTCAGCAATTTGCGCAAATAAGCCCCTGCTTCTTGATTGCTGCTGCAAACAGTGCAGGGAAGGCTGGAATTAACCTCATGTGCGCCTTCTGCAATTGCCGCGGCTTCTTTGCCGATTGTAACCAGTACGTCCACGCCGGCCTGTGCCGCGTGTCTCCCACAGTCCTGATGGGCACGGCAGGAAGCGTCCCCAAGCTCCAGCATATCCGCCAGTACAGCGACACGCCGGTGTGGAAAACTGCACAGAACATCCAGAGCACCGCGCATAGCGTCCGGACTGGCGTTGTAGGAGTCATCAATGACGGTCATGCCGCCTGCCTCATGTATTTGCTGGCGCATGGCCAGCGGCTGATACTTGGCAAGTTCAGCCGCTGCATCCGGCAGAGAAACGTGCAGAATGTCGGCTATTGCCAATGCAGCAAGCGCATTGGTCACCTGATGCATACCGAGTACTGGAATGGTAACCGGCAGGCTTTTCCCATCGTGCTGCATGGAAAAGTGCATACAGCCGTTCTGGCTTTCTACCTGCACGGCCCGATAGCTGCACCACGGTGATGTACCCACAAATTCTGTATGGAACGGCAGCTTCCCGCGCAGGGTAGCGAGCATTTTATCATCACCGTTCAGTACCAGTACGGACTGCGGTGTAAAGCCGTCCGTGATGTGCAGCTTTTCCCGCATGATGTTTTCCTGTGTATGCAGATTTTCTATATGAGAGATACCGATGTTCGTCATAACCGCAAACTGCGGTGCCGCAATCCTGGCAAGGCGGGCCATTTCACCGAACTGACTCATTCCCATTTCCACAACTGCTGTTTCCGTGTCTGCGTTCAGCTGGAACATGGTTAGCGGCACACCAACTTGGCTGTTCTGGTTTCCCTGTGTTTTCATTACGTGATAGCGGGCGGAAAGCGCCAGGGCCACCATTTCCTTAGTCGTCGTTTTGCCGACACTGCCGGTTATGCCGACAACTGGGCCGGTATACCGGCGGCGGTAGGCGGCCGCCAAACGCTGTAGGGCAGCTGTTGTATCCGGCACAGCTATGAGTGCGCTGCTGTCCGGCGGAACAGCTGTTTCTTCCTGCGTAAAGGACGCCGCTGCACCCGCGGCAAAAACAGCTGGAATATAAATATGTGCATCTGTTTTTTCGCCCCGAATGGGCACAAACAAGGAACCGGGGCACGCCTCCCGGCTGTCGGTTACAATGGAAGTAATCCAACTGTCCGCATTTCCGCAGAGCAGCCGTCCGCTGCTCATTTCTGCTGCTTCTCTGACTGTTATTTTCATATTGCAAAATCCTTATCTTTTTCCCGCAAAAGCAGGAATTTCAAAAATGTTTTAACAGCAAAATGGCGCAGCCCAAAACGCTGCACCATGTTTATGCTTTTTAGTATTCTGCCGGAAGTTTTCCTTCCTCCTGCAGAATATCATGAATTACATCCCGTTCATCAAAGGGATATTTAACTCCCTTGATTTCCTGGTAATCTTCGTGACCCTTGCCCGCCAGGACAACAACGTCGCCTTTCTGGGCGTTGTCTATGCAGTACTTGATAGCCTGTTTGCGGTCCGGAACGACAATATACTTGCCGGTTGTCTTTTTCAGGCCCACTTCAATATCGGCCAGAATATCCATCACATCTTCATACCGGGAATTGTCCGCGGTAATCACGGAGAGGTCGGCCAACTTACCGCTGACTTCACCCATTTCGTAGCGGCGGAGTTTCGGGCGGTTGCCGCCGGCACCAAACATACAGATAAGGCGATTCGGGTGATATTCCCGCAGTGTTGTCAGAATGTTTTCCATGCTGACGGCGTTATGTGCGTAGTCAATCAGCAGGGTGTAGCCGCCGGGAACTTCCACCGGCTCCACGCGTCCCTTTACCTTCACAGTGTCCAGCCCTTTGCGCACGTTGTCCAGTGCAACACCGAACTGCTGACAGACAGCTACAGCACCGAGTGCGTTATAAACGTTAAATTTACCGGAAATATCAATGCGTACACGCCCCTGCATACTGCCGCACAGGTCAAAGGCAATGCCGAGGTAACCGGGCTGTGACACCAGTTCCGGACTTTCAGCATGCAGCTTGGCTTCCGAACCAAAGCCATAGCTTGTCAGTTCACAGGTATGTCCTGCGGTAATGCCTTTCCAGTTTTCGTCATCGATATTGATGACACCTAGACGGCATTTCTGGAACAGCATTGCTTTGCAGGCCATATATTCCGCCATGTCCTTGTGCTCCAGCCCGCCGATATGGTCCTCGCTAAAGTTGGTAAACAGCCCAATATCAAAGGTGAAACCGTCCACACGGTGGTCACGCAAGCCTATCGAACTGGCTTCCAGCACACAGGCACGGCAGCCAGCGTCTACCATCATGCGCATAAATTTCTGTATGTCGTATGATTCCGGCGTTGTGTTATTGGTTTTAATCAGCTGGCTGCCGATGACTGTACCAATCGTTCCGATAATGCCGGTCGTAATGCCTGCGGCTTCCAAAATGGAATGAATCATATAGGTAGAAGTTGTTTTCCCTTTGGTGCCCGTGACACCAATAACCTTCAGCTTTTCCGCGGGATGACCGAACCATGCTGCCGAAAGCAGTGCCAGTGCCTTACGCGTATCTTCCACACGAATTTCCGTGCAGGAAACCGGTGCAATATCATGCTGTGTTACAACGGCGGCCGCGCCGCCCTCCGCTGCCTGTGCAGCATAAACGTGACTGTCCGTCTTACTGCCCACCAGACAGACAAACACACAGCCCGGCTTCACCATGCGGGAGTCATAAACAATGCCGGTTACCGGTGTATCGACCGGTCCAGTCACTTTACATGGCATATCTTCCAGCAGTTCTTTGATTGTCATTTCTGTACACCTCATTATGTTTCATTTCAGTTTGGTTCTGCGGTACGGGAACCATTGAGAATGGCATAGAACTTTCTGATTTCCTCCATATTGGAATAGTCATGTGCGGCAAGTTCCGCGGAAAAGGATTGCCGCAGAGAAGCGTTCGTCAAAAGGCGTTCCAGCCCATTAGAAATTCCTTCCGGCGACATAGGTACAATCAATCCAGTCTTTCCGTCCGCAATTTGGTCTTTTGCGGTGGAAAAATCCGTCAGCAGAATTGGCCGGGAAAGTGCCATGGCCTCATCAACGGCAATGCTTTTCCCCTCAAAGCGGGAGGGCTGCATATAAATATCGCATGCCCGAACGAAGGGGTAGGGGTTTGCCTGTTCCCCCAGAAAGACGACGTCTTTCTGAAGGCCAAGCTTTTGTATCTGCGCGAGAAGAGACTCTTTTTCCGGGCCAACCCCAATAATATACCAACGAAAATCGAGTCCTTTCCGGCGCAGGGCCGCAACCGCCGGAAGTGCAAGGTCCAGCCCCTTCTGTTGGGAAAGGCGCGCAATTGACAAAACACGCAGGCCAGTGTACCCGCTATCCGGAAAAGCTGCCGGTTCCTCCGCCATTTGGCGTAGCAGGGAAGAGGAAAGTAAATTATACTGCACATGACATTTCTGCGCGTCCTGCGGAAAGTTCGTCTGCAAGGCTGTTTTGCATGACTCCGAAACGGTACAGACAGCATCCAGCTTTGCAAAATAGGGGGTGTCAAATGCACGGTCCAGGCCCATTGCGGTATAATCGCCATGCACAAAGCCAATTTTGCGTCTCGCATGCACATCATCGATACAATAATAGATAGGCTGGCCTTCCATATAGGCAACAGCTGCATCATACTGTACAGGATTTTTACGGACAAAGCATCGTTCGCAGCGCCACATTTTCACCAGCCGTTCTCCCATGGTGCCGTGCAGGCCGGCACATGTGACACCCGCCCGGCAAAGGGCAGTCAGCGGATGGCCGTTTTTTAGCAGAGCCGGCAGCGCCTGCCGGATATTCAGACGATATTCTTTTGGAAAAAGCGGCGGTAGCAAATGAACTTGTTTGGGGACCCGCGGCAGGAACAGACCATCATTGGCAAACAGCTGCAGGTCCACATCATACTGATTATAGTCGAACAGCGTCAGCAGGGTGACCAGACTTTTTTCAATCCCGCCACTGTGCAGGGAGTAATTGATAAAAAGGATTTTCTTCTTCGGCATAATTTCTCCTATTGCTTTTCTGTATGCTGGCGCAGTTTGTCTGCATACCAGCGGTAGAATGTGTAAACCAGCCCAACAGAGCCGGAACTAATCACGCGATAGATAACACGGTCAGCAGCCGTTCCTTTGCACAGATACCTGCTTTTTGCTGCACGTTTCAGCAGCGGGTCTGTCAGAATGTTCTGAATTTCTGCCTTTTTTCCACGTTTATCCCGTTTATTTCCGGTGCTGAAAACATTGACGAGGGCACTGTGCGCTGCATTCCGCAGATACCACGCCATGTGGCGGTCCCGCAGCTTTCCGTTGATGTTTTTATCCTTTAGAAAGGATTCCACCAGCTGGAAACAACAGGAAAGCTTCTGCATTTTTTCCGGCCGGTAGCGGGTGCTCAATGAATCCGGATTGTAGCGGTAGTGGTAAAGCGGAACATCTAAAAACAGAGTTTTCTTCGAGTAGAAGTGGGCCATAATGCTGACCGGCCGGTCCTCCAGCATGACTTTTTGTTCGTCTGGATAAGACAAATGATGCTGCAGGAACCATTCTCGGCGGTACAGGCGGCGCCACGCGCAGCCCAGCATATCCACACTGCGCCACGGGGTGCTGCCGGCATCCGGACCGATTTGTTCTTTTAGGACAATTTCGTTGATTGCAGCATCATCGGTTGGTGTATGAATCGGCAGAGTGCATAGCCGACTGATGCTGTCTGTTTCGTTTTCCCGTATAAAGTTAAAAACGGTTAGGTCTGCCTGCGCTTTCAGCGTTGGCTCCATTACTTTAAAGAGAGTATCCTCACCAATCCAGTCGTCTGAATCAATAAAAAGGAGGTACTCGCCCTGTGCACGCTGTGCACCAAAGTTGCGGGTGTCCCCCAATCCACCATGAGGTTTGTCGTACACCGTGATACGCGAATCCTGACGTTCCAAAGCGTGTGCAGCTTCCAGGGAATGGTCGGAAGAAGCGTCATTGACCAGCAGCAGTTCATAGTCTTTGAAAGGCTGTGAAAGAATGCTTTCCACACAGTTCTTTAAATACTGCTGGGTATTATACACGGGAACAATAATAGACAGTTTCAAATCAGCAGGCTCCTTTATTTTATTTGTATACCTTACTTCCGGCAAAAATACAGGCTGTCTGCACGAGAAAAAGGATAATGCATTCATTTTTATTATAGCATTCTGCTGCCGCTAATACAATGAAAAGTTGCTGCCGCGGGATTTGAAGGGAAAGCATGCAATGCGTTGCCTATATAAAAATGAAACAGGAAATGTCATGCCGGCGTTGCTTTTTTCGCGTGGAGTGTTTACAATAAGACAAAAAGGGAGGGCTTTTCTTGCCAAAAAGATATACGCTGGCCGTTGTAGGCGGCGGTGCATCCGGTTTGTTGGGAGCGGTCCGCGCGGCAGAATTGCTGGGCGGCGCCAATGTGGTTGTGCTGGAAGCCGCCGCACGGGTGGGAAAAAAACTGCTGATGACCGGAAATGGGCGCTGTAATCTTACCAATATGGGTGTGAATATTGCGCGTTATCATGGGGATACCGAACGTGCCGAGCAAATTCTGCAGGCATTTCCGCCCAAAAGAATACTGGCTTATTTTCAGCATATAGGGCTGCTTTGCCGTGAGCAGACACAGGGCCGTGTTTATCCGTACAGCCTGCAGGCCTCTACGGTATTGAATATTCTGCGGGCACGGCTAAAGGACCTCGGTGCGGAAGAGCGCTGCAATTTTGCAGTGCGTACTGTTCGCCGCACGCCAAACGGGTATGTCCTGTATTCCCAGGAGAAGGTACCGGTGTGTGCACAGTTCGTTATGCTGTGTACCGGCGGCACGGCTCACACCGGAGATGAAACAGGCTATCCATTGGTGAAACAGCTGGGGCACAGCATAACGCCGCTCAAACCAGCCCTGGCACCGATTTGGGTGCAGGAAACGAAAAAAGTGCGCGCCCTGAAGGGCGTACGTGCACCTGCGGCGGTGGTCCTGAAGTGCGGCGGAAAAATGCTGCACAGGACAGAGGGCGAGGTACAGTTTACAGAGCGCGGTCTGTCCGGCATTTGTATCTTTGAGTTGGCACGGGAAGCTCGGCACGGCGATATCATTTCTCTGGACCTTGTACCCGATTATACAAGTTCGGAACTGCGCAAAGCGACTGGCGGCCGCTTAGAGGGCGTTTTGCATAAAGCATTGGTGCAGAATTGTCCGTTTGAATTCTGCAAAAATTTCTGCTTTACTGTGGACCGTACAGCTGATTTTCAGCAGGCACAGGTAACAGCGGGCGGTGTGCCGCTTTCTCAAGTGGACGCTTCCTGCCAAAGTTTGCGTTCGCCCCATGCATGGCTGACGGGAGAACTGCTGAATGTAGATGGTGACTGCGGCGGCTTTAACCTGCACTGGGCATGGAGCACAGCACTGTGTGCGGCAGAGGCGGTTTATAAGGAGGCGCAGATGTCATGATGTACCATGTTTCGGAAATTTCGCTGGGCTTGCACAACGTAGAGGGGGAGTTGACTGCACGCGCAGCTAAACGGCTTCGTGTTCGTGACTCGGATATTGCGTCCTGCAAACTCTACCGCCGTTCGGTGGACGCCCGAAAGAAAAATGATGTTCATTTTATCTGTACAGCGGAAGTGACGCTTCGCCCGGGTGTACAGGTCAAGAAAAACGTTTTGCAGCGTGATCATAAAATTCAGCAGGCCTCTGTATACCAGTATCATTTGCCGGAAAGCAATCTTTTACCGGTGCGTCCGGTTGTTGCGGGCTTTGGCCCTGCCGGTATGTTTGCGGCGCTGACGCTGGCACAGGCCGGGCAGCGCCCGATTATTTTGGAGCGGGGTGCACCGGTGGAAGAGCGCAGCCGAGACGTGGAGCACTTTTGGAAAACGGGAAGTCTGAACACAAATTCCAATGTACAGTTTGGCGAAGGCGGTGCCGGTACTTTTTCAGATGGCAAGCTGACGACCGGTACTAAAAATCCACATATTCGCCATGTGCTGGAAACCTTTGTACAGGCCGGCGCGCCGGATTGTATCTTGTGGGAGGCAAAGCCGCATATTGGAACGGACCGCCTGCCTGGTGTTGTCCGCACCATTCGGCAGACGATTCTTTCCCTTGGCGGAGAAGTGCGTTTCCATTCTAAGTTGGACCATATAAAGGTACACAATGGAATTCTGCAAGGCGTTACGGTTTGTCAGGAGGACGGGACGCGGTACGATATGCCGTGCGGTCATTTGATTTTAGCGGTCGGGCATAGTGCCCGAGATACCTTTGAAATGCTGCTGCAGAGTCATTTGCAGCTGCAGCAGAAACCCTTTGCCGTTGGTGTGCGGATTGAGCATCTGCAGGAGAAAATTGACCAAGCTTTGTACGGACAGGCAGCCGGCGACCCGGCTTTAGGTGCTGCCAGCTATAAACTGGCGGTCCATTTCCCGGACGGGCGCAGTATCTATACGTTTTGTATGTGTCCCGGCGGTACAGTCGTTCCGGCAGCCAGCGAAGAAAAACGTGTTGCAACCAATGGCATGAGCTCCTTTGCACGGGATGGCAGGAATGCCAACGCCGCTTTGCTGGCGGGGCTGACACCGGCAGATTTTGGCGGCCCACATCCTTTGGCAGGTATTGCACTTCAACGGCAGTTAGAGTCAGCAGCGTATTTGACGGGCGGCGGCGCTTATTTGGCTCCGGTTCAGCGGCTGGGCGATTTTTTGGACAGAAAGCCATCACAGCGCTGTGGGAGCGTTCGGCCAACTTACAGCCGCGGCGTTACCTATACGGACCTGCACAAATGCCTGCCGCCTTTTTTGACGGAACCGCTGGAACAAGGCATACGCAAGCTGGCGGGACGCCTGCATGGCTTTGACGACGCGGACGCGTTGCTGACTGCCGTAGAAAGCCGTTCTTCATCACCAGTGCGTGTTGTACGCAGCAGTGCCCTTTTTGCACCGGACGCACGTGGATTATATCCCTGCGGGGAAGGCGCCGGTTATGCTGGCGGTATTATGTCGGCCGCGGTAGACGGCATTCGTTGTGCGGAAGCAATCCTGCTGGAATCACAGAACGCAGGGTGGAAAAGGTAACATCCCGAAAAAATTTCAACTTTTTAGAAAAAACGCTTGACAATTATCAAATTTTTGATATAATAATACACGTTGCTTCACTTAGTGCTTCTAAAGAAGCAGCGGATATTGCGGAATTGTGTAAAGGTAGCACGACAGACTCTGACTCTGTTTGTGAGGGTTCGAATCCTTCTTCCGCAACCAAACATGGCCCCATGCTTGGGGCTTTCTTTTTCGAGGTGTGGCTCAGCTTGGTAGAGCGCTACGTTCGGGACGTAGAAGTCGCTGGTTCGAATCCAGTCACCTCGACCACATAGGATTGTTGAAAGACCGCACTGTTAAGCTGCTTTTACGCTTTTCAGTGCGGCCTTTCGTTTGTAGTGGAGATTGTTTTGCGCAGTTTCAGGCGTTCATTAGTCTGGAACTGCTTTTTTCTTTTCTGGTGCAAATTTTTTTGCAAAATCAATAAAAACGGGGATACTATTTTAAGCTTTGCAAAATGAAAAAAAGGATGGTCAATATGAAACTGCAGATTCAAAAAATACACGCCCGCGAAATACTCGATTCACGGGGCAATCCAACGGTCGAAACAGAGGTAACGCTTGCCGATGGAACAACAGCAAGTGCGGCCGTGCCCAGCGGTGCCTCTACCGGTGCATATGAGGCAGTCGAGCTTCGAGACGAAGATTTACACCGTTATGGCGGGAAAGGCGTCCTGCAGGCCACTCAAAACGTCAATACGGTCATTGCTGACAACCTTTGTGGAATGGATGTTTCTGACATAGGAGCTATCGACCGCAGAATGCTGGTTTTGGATGCGAGTAAAAATAAATCCAGACTAGGTGCCAATGCGATTCTGTCTGTTTCAATCGCCTGTGCAAAGGCCGCTGCTGCAGCACTGGGAATACCGTTGTTCCGTTTTTTGGGCGGCAGCAATGCGGTTGTCCTGCCGGTGCCAATGATGAATATCCTGAACGGAGGTGCTCATGCAGCAAATACGGTGGATATTCAGGAGTTTATGATTATGCCGGTTGGGGCTCATTCCTTCCATGAGGGTCTACGTATGTGCGCGGAAGTTTTCCATGCACTGGCTGCCATTTTAAAAAAGGAACATCTTTCTACAGCAGTGGGGGACGAGGGCGGTTATGCGCCGAATCTGCAAAATGATGAGGAAGCGCTTCAATATTTGTCCCATGCGGTAGAGGCAGCAGGATATGTGCTGAAAAAAGATTTTGTTTTTGCGATTGATGCGGCTGCCAGTGAATGGTATACGTCCGGCGGCAATTATTTGCTGCCTAAATCACAGAAAGCGTATACCTCAAAAGAGCTGAATGCATATTGGGAGGGTTTGGTGGAACGTTTTCCGATTGCGTCTATTGAAGATCCGCTTGGTGAAGAGGACTGGTCCGGCTGGGCAGAGCTGACGCAGGCGCTGGGGGACAGGGTACAGCTAGTGGGGGATGACCTGTTTGTTACGAATGTACAGCGGCTGCAAAAAGGAATCGACCAGTCCTGTGCCAATGCGGTTCTAATTAAGTGCAACCAGATAGGGACACTTTCTGAAACACTGGAAACCATTCGTTTGGCGGACCGTACCGGTTATGCCTCGATTGTTTCCCATCGTTCCGGTGAAACCGAGGATACAACGATTGCTGATTTAGCTGTTGCCGTCAATGCGGGACAGATAAAGACCGGCGCACCCAGCCGAACAGAGCGTATCGCAAAGTATAATCGCCTGCTGCGTATAGAGGAACTGCTGGGAAACAATGCGGTCTATCTTGGACCTTGTTGCTTTTAAAATTTGTTTTATATCTTTTCCGCCAAAGTATTATACGGCGGAAATTTACATAATATTTGTAAAGAGGATCATTTTACAGATTTATTTCACAAGTAAGTATTTCCTGAATTTTAAAATAACCCATACAGATTTTCTACAAAAAGCATGTAAAATGCTGAAATTGCTGGGATATTAGACGTAAAGCGTTATACTTATCAAAATTGAACGCGTAAAGTACAAGAAAGACTAAAAGTGAAAATAAGTAAAGCAAAATACTTTACAGATGCAGAACGGTACGAATATATAAAAGCTCATACAAAAACCATAAAGTCCGCAATTCCCATAAAAAGGACGGGTAAAAGCTTTTCTTTCTGCATACATATCATGTGGAATAATCTGGAGGTGTCGGGAATGAAGGTTAAACAAATCACTGCCGCAGTTCTTGCTGTGGTCATGATTGCAGCGGCAGCACCAGTACGTGTGTATGCTGCAGATGAAACAAAAACAGACATTAAAGCGCCGGCCGCCGTTTTAATGGAAGCATCTACTGGGCAGGTACTGTACGAAAAAGCACCGCATGAAAAGCGTGCCTGTGCGTCAGTGACAAAAGTAATGACGCTGCTACTGGTTATGGAAGCACTGGATACCGGCAAAATCCACTTGACGGATATGGTTTCTGCCAGTGCGCACGCTGCCTCTATGGGTGGGTCGGATATCTGGCTGAAGGAAGGGGAGACCATGTCTGTCAATGACCTGATTAAGGCTACGGCAATCGCCAGTGCAAACGATGCCGCTGTGGCGTTGGCGGAACACGTTGCCGGTAGTGATGACGTATTTATTGCACAAATGAACGCCAAAGCAAAAACATTGGGTATGCAGGATACCACCTTTAAAAACTGCAACGGTTTGGATGAGGATGGGCATGTAACCAGTGCCTATGACGTTGCGCTAATGAGTCGTGCATTGATTCAGCATAAACAAATCTTTAACTATACAACCGTTTGGATAGACCACCTGCGCGGCGGAAAAACACAGCTGACCAATACCAACAAACTGCTAAAATCTTATAAAGGAATTACCGGGCTGAAAACAGGGACGACCAGCAAAGCCGGCAGCTGTATTTCTGCAACCGCGCAGCGGGACGGCCTTTCTCTGATTGCAGTTGTTCTCGGTGCGGGCAGCACAAAGGACCGCTTTTCCACAGCCGCGGCGCTGTTGAACAAAGGCTTTGCAGGCTGGTCTATGGTTCCTTTAAAGCAGCCAAAAGAAAACCTTGCAGCGGTTACTGTAGAAAACGGCATGTCAGACACGGTTCCAGTGAAAGCGGATTTTTCTGGAAAATTATTGGTACCAAAAGGCCAAGAAAAGGCAGTTTCCAGCAAGGTAACAGTTCAGCCGTCTGTGCGGGCACCGGTTGCAAAGGGACAGAAGCTTGGTGAAGTGACCTATACATTGGGTGGGAAAGTCGTGTGTGTCCGTCCCATTACGGCCACACAGACGGTTTGCCCGCTGTCTTTTCAGCGTGTACTGCATCTGCTCCTCCTGAATTTGCTTTATGTATAAATAAAAAGCAAGAAAAAAGTCATGCTGTGAACGGAATATAAATTCTGGCGGTTTCACTTGCAAATTATTACGTGATATTGTAAAATATGAACAAACACATAGACTGATAAAGCTTTTAAGGAGGAAATCCTATTATGTCTATTCGGCTGGAAACAAAATACCTGGATGGCTTTGCCATACCAGAGGAAATGACAAATCTGGCTCCTCAGGTCAAACTGGCGCATGAACTGCTTCATACAGGTACAGGTGCGGGAAATGATTTTACCGGTTGGGTCACTCTTCCGACAGATTATGATAAAGAAGAGTTCGCCCGCATTCAGGCCGCTGCAAAACGGATTCAAAACAATTCAGATGTATTTATTGTCATTGGTATCGGTGGTTCGTACCTAGGCGCACGCGCTGCAGTCGAATTCCTAAAGTCCAACAACTATAATGCACTGAAGAAAGATACACCGAATATCTACTTCGTTGGCAACAGCATCAGCTCCACGGCGCTTGCCGAAGTAGTGGAACTGTGTGAAGGCAAAAATGTTTCTATTAACATGATTAGTAAGTCCGGCACAACAACGGAGCCGTCCATTGCATTTCGTGTACTGCGTGATATGCTGAACAAAAAGTACGGCAAAGAAGGTGCACGCGAGCGCATTTTCTGTACAACAGATAAATCCAAGGGGACCTTAAAACATCTGGCGGATGAGGAAGGATACGAAACCTTCGTCGTGCCGGATAATGTCGGCGGACGCTACAGTGTTCTGACGGCGGTAGGCCTATTGCCGATTGCTGTTTCCGGTGCAGACATCGGCGCCCTCATGGCAGGTGCAGCAAAGGCACAGAAGCTTTACAATAATCCGAATCTTGCGGAAAATCCTTGCTATCAGTATGCTGCGGCACGCAACCTTTTGTACCGTAAAGGCAAAGAAGTGGAAATCTTGGTCAGCTACGAACCGTGCTTTACCATGATGAATGAATGGTGGAAACAGCTGTACGGCGAAAGTGAAGGCAAGGACAACAAAGGACTGTTCCCGGCTTCGGTGGTCTTTTCTACAGACTTGCATTCTATGGGACAGTACATTCAGCAGGGCCGCCGTATCCTCTTTGAAACGACCGTTTTGTTTGACAAGCCGAAAAAGGAAATCACGATTGGCAATGACCCGCAGAACATTGATGGCTTGAATTTCCTGGAAGGCAAGACAATGGCCTATGTAAACGAAAAAGCTTTTGAGGGTACTGTGCTGGCACATACAGACGGCAATGTACCGAATCTGGTTATTCGTGTACCAGACTTTTCAGAAGATTCGCTTGGTCGGCTGATATATTTCTTTGAAAAATCCTGTGCCATTTCTGGTTATCTGATGGGCGTTAACCCGTTTAATCAGCCTGGTGTGGAAAGTTACAAGAAGAATATGTTTGCTCTGCTTGGCAAACCTGGTTATGAGGCACAGAAAGATGCTTTGGAAGCTCGGTTAAACAAGTAAAGCAGGTTAGCACAAATAACATAAAGGGGATAGTTTTATGATTACATTCATTACAGGCAAAAAAGGCTCAGGAAAAACCAAAAAGCTGATTGAAGGCGCAAATGCTGCAGTTGCTTCCTCCAAGGGCAATGTCGTGGTCATTGAAAAGGGCCTGAAGCTTACCTATGATGTTGACCATGCAGCTCGTCTGATAGACATTGAGGCATACGGCATTAAGGGTGCGGAAGCATTGTTTGGCTTTATCAGCGGCATCTGCGCCGGCAACTATGATGTAACAGACATCTTTGTCGATTCCACCCTCAAGATTATGGGTCCTGACCTGCAGCAGCTGATTCCGTTTGCAGAAAAGGTCAATGCACTGGCAGCTATGGCAAACACAAATATCACCTGCCTTATCTCTGCGGATAAGGCAGATATTCCGGATGGCGTTCGTCAGTATATTACAGAAGTTTGACTTCTGCCGAGGGAAAATGCTGCCTACCGGCAGCATTTTCTATGTTTTTTCCGCGTTTCTTTTG
Source organism: Caproicibacterium lactatifermentans (assembly GCF_013315815.1). NCBI lineage: Bacteria > Bacillati > Bacillota > Clostridia > Eubacteriales > Oscillospiraceae > Caproicibacterium > Caproicibacterium lactatifermentans. Next base: position 1,176,031 of record NZ_CP046051.1, on the reverse strand, counting down.
CTTTTTTCTTGACATCGAACGGGACAGCGTCTATAATAATCAATTGTAGCGCGTATTGAGGTGTACTATCTATGCTTTTGAATTTGAAAAAGAAAATACAGGAAGACGGAACTTCGCTTCCTCTTCAGTATTCGTTTGACCTTTCAAAGCTTTCCTGTGATGCGGTATATCCTTTTGTTTCTCCTGTCCAGGTGGAGGGAACAGTAGATATGCACGGCGGCTTTGCACAGCTGCAGGCAGCTGTATCTTTCGATTTCTCAGTCCCGTGCGACCGTTGTACAGCCCAGATAAATAAGCGCTTGACCTATCGGTTTTCTCACACGCTGGTTCCATCGCTTACCAATGAACGGGATGCAGACGATGACCGGTACGTTGTTCTGCAGGAGGACGGTTCACTGGATTTGGACCATCTGCTGCAGGAAGACATCCTCTTGGCTCTTCCTAACAAATTTTTGTGCCGGGAAGACTGTAAGGGTTTGTGCCCTATCTGTGGCAAGAATTTGAATGACGGTCCCTGCGGCTGTAGCCACAAAGAGATTGACCCGCGCCTTGAGGTGCTGAAACAACTGATAAAATGACCAGAGTCATATAGAGTCATATAAGGAGGTGCTGAACATGGCGGTACCAAAAAGCAAACTTTCCAGTGCAAGACAGAATAAACGGCGTTCCAATGTTTGGAAAATTAGCGCTCCTGCTCTGATGAAATGCCCAAAGTGTGGTGCTTTTAAGGTTGCACATCAGGTGTGTGGTAACTGCGGCTATTACAATGGCAGACAGGTTATCAACAAAAAGGACGTTTGATTGTCCTGCTGGTTTTCCGGAAAATCCAGGGGTTGTCTCGTAAAACACAGCATTTGCTGTGTGGGGCAGCTCCTGTTTTTCTTTATTTGTATGCTTGTGTACAGTCAGGGGAATATTGATAGTAGGATTTTACTTTTTCGGCTGCAAGCAAGTGCTTTTTTGGAATCTCCGCTTGACGAACTGCGCAGAAAATGCCATAATCTTCTTATGTATCGTTTAGCCAGTTTCACGGCCGGCCCTGCTGTACTGAAGTGAGCACAGGACAAGCTGTGCTTTGCGCTATAAAAAAACTTTTTTAGATGATATCGCACGGAAACAGATACAGGCAGGAAAAAGATGCCCCTGTCCAAGCTGATTCCCTGTAGTAACTGGGAGTGAAAAAAATGTCGAAACCTGTTGTTGCAGTTGTTGGCCGCCCAAATGTTGGAAAGTCAACGCTGTTTAACAAGCTGGTAGGGAAACGGCTGTCTATTGTTGATGATACGCCGGGTGTTACGCGTGACCGTATTTATGGAAAATGTGAATGGTGCGGCCATTCGTTTACGGTGATCGATACCGGCGGTATTGAGCCAAATACCAGTGATATTCTGCTTTCACAGATGCGTGCGCAGGCACAGCTGGCGATTGATGCGGCAGATGTTATTTTAATGGTAACGGACCTGCATGCAGGTGTTACTGCAGCGGACCAAGAGGTAGCCTCTATGCTGCGCCGAAGCGGCCGTCCGGTCATTCTGTGTGTCAATAAATGTGACACAGTTGGCGAGCCACCTGTTGAATTTTATGAATTCTATAATCTGGGACTTGGTGACCCGATTGCTGTTTCATCCGTGCATGGTCATGGAACCGGTGACCTGTTGGACCATGTGGTTTCTTATCTTCCAAAGGAAGAAACGGAAGAAGAAGATACCGAAGCGATTCGTGTGGCCGTTATTGGCAAACCAAATGTCGGCAAATCATCGCTTATCAATCATATTTCCGGAGAAAATCGCTGCATCGTTTCCGATATTGCGGGCACAACGCGTGACGCGATTGATACGGAAGTCGATAATTCTTATGGGAAGTTTATTTTTATTGATACAGCAGGCCTGCGCCGGAAAAGTAAAGTGACTGACCAAATTGAACATTACAGTGTGCTGCGTGCACAAATGGCCATAGAGCGTGCGGATGTCTGCGTGATTATGATTGATGCACTGACAGGCTTTACCGAACAGGATTCAAAGGTAGCCGGACTTGCCCATGAGGCAGGGAAGGGCTGTGTAGTGGCAGTCAACAAATGGGATGCTGTTGAAAAAGAAACAGGTACTATGGAATCCATGCGTACAAAACTGCAGGGAGATTTTTCATTCATGAGCTATGTGCCTATTATCTTTTTGTCCGCAAAAACAGGGCAACATTTAAAGGACCTGTTCCAGACAATTTGCCAGTCAGCTGAATCGAACAAAAAGCGTATTGCAACGGGCATGCTGAATGACGTTTTGGCGCAAGCTACCGCTCGTGTACAGCCGCCGACTGACAAGGGCCATCGCTTGAAAATTTATTATATGACGCAGGCCAGTACCTGCCCACCCACTTTTGTCTGCTTTGTCAATTCGGCGGAATTGTTTCATTTTTCCTATCAGCGGTATTTGGAAAACCGCATTCGCGACACATTTGGCCTTACAGGAACTCCGGTCCGCTTTATCATTCGGGAACGTGACCGGCGCTCTTAAAATCTGGTTTTCTGGGGAGGAACCAATATGCAGTATCCTGTAAACTTTATTGTTGCAATTGCCTTATCCGCAATTATCAGCTACCTGCTGGGCAGTATTTCTTTTTCTATCATCTTTACAAAAATGTTTGAGAAAAAGGATATCCGCACCATGGGCAGCGGAAATGCCGGTATGACAAATGTTCTGCGGTCGGCGGGTATCAAACCGGGACTGCTGACGATTTTTTGTGATTTCGGCAAAGGCATTTTGTCCTGCTTTATAGGCATACAGATTTTTGTGGCACTGTTGGGCAGCGGAACGGAGCTTGCCCGCTACGGCGTTTATATTGCCGGTATTGCGTGTGTGCTGGGACATATGTTTCCCTTTTATTTTGGATTCCGTGGGGGAAAAGGTGTCCTGACTACCGCGGCGGTTTTGCTGATGATTTATCCGCCGCTGATTGCTGTCGATTTTTCACTGTTTTTGGTTATTGCAATTATCAGTAAATATGTTTCGCTCGGTTCGGTTATTGCAGCCAGTACATTTCCGCTGTGGGGCTGGATGTTCAACTATTTTCTGCTTTTCCGTACAGGGCAGGTTTCTCTTACGTATATGACGATTACCACGCTGCTTCTGTGCTTTCTTTCAGTCTGCATTGATATCCGTCACCGCGGAAATATCAGCCGGCTGATACATGGTACAGAAAAAAAGTTTTCTCTTCACCATGGCAGCCACTGAAAATAGGACTTTTAAAACCGAAACATAAAAAAGCACTGTATATGGCCTGCCCGCTGTGGGCAAAGCATATACGGTGCTTTTTACGTTCCTGAGAGTAAAAAACAATAAAAAAAAGAAGCCCGAAGGCTCCTTTATTTCTCACATAGCTCGTTTTACCTTGCCGGAACGCAGGCAGCGGGTGCAGGCGTAAATACGCTTCGGAGAACCGTTAACAATCGCTTTTACACGACGGATGTTTGGCTTCCAGGTACGGTTGGAACGACGATGAGAATGGGACACTCGAATACCGAAAGCAAGATCCTTGCCACAGATTTCGCACTTTGCCATGAGTCTGCACCTCCTTCTAAAAGGATTTTTGCATATTTGCATGTTGCGATAACAAAGTATATTATACAGGAACTCCCTTTAAAAAGCAAGACTTTTTTAGAATTTGTGCGTAGGCGGCACTTGCCTTGTATTTTATTGGCAGGCGTATTATAATAAAGCATATCTCATGTGCCGGCAGAATGGAACAAAGGAGAAAAGTTTAAATGCTATTTAATGTTATTCAATCCATGATTCAGGGACAGGGCTTCAATGCCATGAGCGCATTCGCTGATGTTGTGGCTTCCATCCTGATTATTATTTTCATTTTGCCGTTTCACGAATATGCGCACGGTTGGGCTGCCAAAAAACTGGGTGACCCTACGGCGGAAAATGCTGGTCGCCTTACTTTTAACCCATTGGCGAGTCTGGACCCTTTTGGTGCACTGTTTCTGATTCTTTTTGGCTTTGGTTGGGCAAAGCCTGTTCCAATCGACCCGCGCTATTTTAAGAACCCAAAAAAGGATATGGCATTGACAGCTGTTGCCGGCCCGTTGGCCAACTTGTTGGCGTCCCTGGCTTCCGGTATCCTTTTTAATGTCGTTCTGCTGGTAGGCGGCGGCAGTGTTACTTATGGCCTGTATCCGGAAAACAGCATTGTACAGTTTTTCCTGCTGTTTTTCGGTGCCTGCACCACCATCAACATTTCCCTTGCGGTCTTCAACTTGCTGCCAATTCCGCCGCTGGATGGTTCCCGTATATTGGGTATGTTTTTAAGTGACCGGGCCATGATGGCATATTATCGGTATGAAAAATATATTATGTTCGGTATTTTTGCGCTTCTTCTGATTGGTGCACTGGATGTCCCGCTGAATTTTCTGCAGCGTGTGTTCACTTTTGGCATTATGTCTTTGGCAAATCTGCCGTTTCGTCTGTTGGGTGTGTAATATTTGGAAACAATATGGAAAAGCTAACCTATAAACTGGACGCCTTTGAGGGTCCACTGGACCTGCTCTTATATCTAATACGCAAGAATAAACTCAATATTTGTGACATTCCAATCGCAGAAGTCCTGCAGCAGTATATGGACCATATCCACGCTGCACAGCAGAAAGATATGGATGTTTCCAGCGAGTTCCTGGACATGGCGGCCCGTCTTGTTTATATGAAGACAGTTTACCTTCTGCCAAAGCATGAAGAGGCTGAAACCATGCGTGCACAGCTTTCGGGACAGCTGCTGGAATATGAGGAATGCAAAAAAGTGGCGGCAGTTTTGGGCGGTACGCTTATGGTGGATACATCGTTTACAAGGGAACCGGAACCAGTTGCACCGGACTTCACTTACCGCCGGCCAATTAACCCGGAAAATCTGCAAAAAGCGTATTACGGTGCTGCCGGCCGGCGTATGCCGCCGCCAACGCAAAAGTCTTTCTCAAAATTAGTGGCACATCGAGTCGTTTCTGTTGCCTCCCAAATGGTTGGGGTAATGCGCTGCTTGTGGAAAAAAGGACGGGCAGCCTATCAGGAACTGTTCCGCCGTAAACAGAATCGTTCAGAAATTGTGGCGACTTTCCTCGCTTTACTGGAACTAATTCATGATAAACGTGTGCGTGTAGAGGGCGAGGGGAACAACCCCACTGTGAAATTAACGAAGGTGGGTGAACACAAATGGAATGCAAAGACATGACTGGTGCGCTGCAGGCAATGCTGTTTGCTAACGGCGAGCCGCTTCCTCTGGAACGAATTGCGGAAGTGTTGGGGCTAACACCACAGAAAGCTTTACAGCTAGCGGAAGAAACCCGCATGGCTTTTAATACAGCAAACCGCGGAATACAGATTATTCGCGTGGAAGACAGCTACCAAATGTGCAGTGCACCGCCTTTCGCTGGGCAGGTTCGAGCCCTGCTTAATATTCGGCACAATGCGCCGCTTTCACAGGCAGCACTGGAGGCCTTGGCAATTATCGCGTATAACCAGCCGGTTACAAAAGCATTTGTTGAACAGATTCGGGGAGTTGATTCGTCTAGTACGGTGAACAGCCTTTGCCAGAAAGGATTGGCAGAAGAATGTGGCCGTTTGGAATTGCCCGGCCGTCCTCTGCTTTACAGAACAACTTCTAACTTTCTGCGGTGTATGGGAATTGCTTCATTAGATGAACTCCCTCCGCTTAAACAGGACGAAAAGAGCGAAACAGAAGCAACTCCTGATTCTGTTTCGCAGGTGTCGGAGGCGGTGCCATGACGTTCTTAAAAGTATTTTTGATAATGAACGCTGTTTTTTTCCTGCTTTCCATGGCATCGGTGCGTCTGCGTTTTTCTTATTATGATACACTGCATATGAAAATCTCTTATCTTTTTTTCTCTTATACGCTTTTACCGCAAAAGGAGAAGAAAAAGGCAAAAAAGAAGCAGCCTTCTCCGAAAAAGGAGGAGAAGCCAAAGCAGAAAAAAGAGAATATTTTCCACAAAGCTTATCGGGAGCGGGGTCTGTCTGGCTTACTGCATTTGCTGAAAGGACTGGCGGATATGGCCAGCGGCGCATTGAAAACGCTGTTTCGGCATATTCGGGCAAAACAGCTTTCTCTGCATATATCCGTTGCAGAAAGAGATGCTGCAACGACAGCGGTTAAGTATGGCTATGTTTGTGCGGCAGTTTATCCTGCTTTTTCGGTTTTAACGCAGGCCATGCGATGCCGTGCGTTTGAAGTGGCGGTTGTTCCCAGTTTTCACGGTATCCAAACAAAAATACAAGGTACAGCTGATGTCAAAATTCGTGTAGTCTTTTTAATAACTGCACTTATACGTGCATTGATGGCATACATGAAACTTATGAAATCGGCTAAAATAAACAGTGACACACAAAATCAAAATAGAAAAGGCGGTGCAGAAAATGAGCGACAGCAACCATCCAATTGAAGGCATGATGGACACAACGCTCCAAAATATCCGGCAGATGGTGGATATTAACACAATCATCGGCGACCCCATTACGGCGCCGGACGGGACGATTATTATTCCCATTTCTAAAATCAGCTATGGTTTTGCTTCTGGCGGTTCTGATTTTGCCTGTAAAGCAAACCCCGACAAAGATTTCTTTGGTGGCGGTGCTGGTGCCGGTGTTTCCATTAGTCCGGTCGCGTTTCTCACAATTTCCAACGGCAATGTTAAGATGCTGCAGATTGACCCGTATAATTCTTCTACGGACCGCATTGTTGGTATGGTTCCGGATATTGTTGATAAAGTAAATGAAATGATTAACGGAAAAAAGAAGAAAAAAGACGAACAAGCGGCGGCAAAGCAGGAAAATACCGAAACACAGCCGCAGAAATAATCTTTTTACAACCGCCTGCATATAGGTATTTTGGGCAGGTGGTTGTTTTGTTTTATTAAGGGGGGAGAAGGTATTCGTTACATAAAAAAAGACGGGAAAAAATGGGCAGCATTTTTTCTTGCACTCTGTATTTTTTGTGGGACCGCTGTTGTCTGTTCAGCCAGAACAGCGGACGCTGTTCCAGTGGTTTCAGCGCAGTCGGCCATTTTGGTCAATGCGGATGATGGCAGTGTGCTGTGGGCCAAAAATGCCGCACAGAAACGTCCCATGGCCAGTACGACAAAGATTATGACGGCACTGCTGACACTGGAAACAGCTTCCTGCAAGGACCGTGTGGTTGACATTACAGCCGATATGGTACGGGTGGAGGGCTCCTCCATGGGGTTGCGCGCAGGTGACCGTCTTTCTCTCAGTGGACTGGCGGCCGGTATGCTCAGCACTTCCGGCAACGACGCCGCCACAGCAGCGGCCTATGCGTTGGCTGGCAGCCCAGCAGCATTTGTACAAAAAATGAATCAGCGTGCACAAGAGCTGAAAATGACCAATACGCATTTCGCTACCCCTTCTGGGTTGGATGACAGCCAGCATTATTCCACTGCAGAGGATATGGCAAAACTTGCTTGTGCAGCGATGAAGAATGCATCATTTGCGGCGATTACAGCGCAGAAAACCATACAGGTGCATTTTGTGCAGCCTGACTGTACACAGACGTTTACCAATCACAACAAGCTATTGTCTATGTATAATGGCTGCATAGGAGTGAAAACAGGCTTTACGAAGAAAGCAGGCCGCTGCTTTGTCAGCTGTGCACAGCGCAATGGCGTTCGATTGGTGGCTGTTACACTTTCCGCACCGGATGACTGGAAAGACCATCAGATTATGCTTGATTATGGATTTTCGCAGCTGAGATCGGTCCCAATTGATGACAGTGCCTACTCTGTTTCATTGCCGCTGGTAGGCGGAAGTAAGGAAGCAGTGCAGGTCCATGGCATGGCGGGCAGCACAGTCGTTATCCCCAAAGATGCCAATTTGAACCGCAGCGTACAGCTCCCTCATTTCTTGTATGCACCATTGGATAAAGAGGAACCGGTTGGCACTGTTCAGTACTGCTATGGGGGCAAAGTAGTAGCCCAAACCGTATTGACAGCCCAGAAAGAATCTGCCGCACCACCACAGGAAAGCAGCGTTTGGCAAAAAATCTGCTCTTTCTTTAGTTCCTTGGCAGAGTCCCTATTTGCTTCCTAAAAACTGATGAATTGAATTTTATAGATAAAACGAGGATGAAAAATGGCAGAAAAAATCAGACTGCAGAAAATACTGGCGGACGCAGGCGTTGCTTCCCGCAGAAAAGCGGAGGAAATGATCGCCGCCGGTGATGTACGGGTAAATGACCAGCCGGTGCAGGTGGGCGACAAAGCGGACCCAAAACACGACAAAATTACGGTTAAGGGCCGGCTTCTAAAGACGCACACACCGAATGTTTATTTGCTGCTTCACAAGCCGCGCGGCTTTATTACAACCATGTCGGACGAAAAGGGAAGAAAATGCGTTGCTGATTTGGTCAAAGATATTCCGGAACGTGTTTATCCGGTCGGCCGGCTGGATCGGGAAAGCGAAGGATTGCTCCTGATGACCAACGACGGTGCTTTTGCAAATGCTATGACGCATCCCTCCCGTCATGTGCCGAAAACGTACCGTGTTACGGTTCATCCCAGCATTACTGAGGAACAGCTGACACAGATGGCCGTTGGAATCGTTATTGACGGCCGCCGTACGGCGCCGGCACAGGTGCGCGTCCTAAAGCAGGAGCAGGGGCGCGTCGTACTGGAAATCATCCTGCATGAAGGGCGCAACCGGCAAATCCGCAAGATGTGCGAAGCATTGGGGCTGGAGGTAGCGCGTCTAAAGCGCACGGCGATTGGTCCGCTGCGTTTGGGAATGCTTCAGCCGGGTGATTATCGGGAATTAACAGCACAGGAAATAAATCAGCTGAATGCGGCGGCAAAGGCGGACAGGCAGTCCGACAGTACTTCTGCGCCGCGTCCCCATAACAGCAGGCGCTGAACCAGATGTATCCTTTCAAAAAGCGGCATATGCAAAAACCATCCAACAGGTACATTTGTTTTTCTGTTTATGCGATAAAATGACCTCCCAGACGGCCTTTTATTGACAAGCGGGGGACTTATCTGATACAATAATAAAGTATGTGAACAGAAGTGAATAAAGAAAACGAGATGGTTTTTTGATAAAGAGCATGACCGGCTATGGAAGATATGAAGCTATTATCAATGGTCGGCATATTCAAGCAGAAGTAAAGTCAGTCAATCACCGCTATTTTGAATTTTCCGCACGCATTAGCCGTGGATATGGCTTTTTGGAGGATAGAATTCGTACTTATCTGCAAAGCCGCATTTCCCGCGGCAAAGTGGATGCTATGGTGCTGATAGAGCCGGTAGAGGACGCAAATGTACAGATTTCCGTCAATCACGGCGTTGCTGCAGGGTATATTGCCGCGATGAAAGACCTTTGCAGCACCTATGGCCTAAAAAATGACCTTTCGGTCTCGGACCTCGCACATTTTGATGGCATTTTTACAGTCTTTCATGAGCCGGAAAATGAAGAGGAAGTTTGGACAGATGTTCAGAAAACGCTGGACCATGCGATGGATTCTTTTGCACAAATGCGTTTAGCAGAGGGCCAAAAGATGAAAGAGGATGTTGCTTCACGTGCACACGACATTCTGAAAATAGTGGAGAAAGTTGAACAGCGTTCGCCGGAGACAGTGGAAGCATATCGCAGACGACTGCAGGCGCGTTTGCAGGAAGTGCTGCAGGACCAGACGGTTGACGAGCAGCGCATCGTGACGGAAGCGGCTATTTTTGCTGACAAAGTCGCGGTGGATGAAGAAACCGTTCGGCTGCGCAGTCACCTTTCTCAGTTTTGTGCTATGCTGGAATCTGACGGTCCAGTAGGCCGCAAGCTGGATTTTCTGGTGCAGGAAATGAACCGGGAAGCCAATACCATCGGTTCCAAGTGCACTGATACACAAATCGCCTATCTGGTGGTGGACATCAAGGCGGAAATTGAAAAAATCCGGGAACAGATTCAGAATATTGAATAAATATTTTCTATCCTGAAAAACAGGGGGAATAAAGACTTTATGAGGTTGATCAATATCGGTTTTGGAAACATGGTTTCCGCAAACCGTCTGGTCGCTATTGTCAGTCCGGAGTCTGCGCCTATCAAGCGCATTATTCAGGACGCAAAAGAACGGGGTACGCTGATTGATGCGACTTACGGCCGCCGCACGCGTGCAGTGATTATTATGGACAGCGAGCATGTCATTTTGTCTGCAGTTCAGCCGGAAACAGTTGCAAACCGGCTGAACTGCAAAGAGAACGATATGGATGAAGAGGAGCTGGGTGAAAACAATGAGTAAAGGACTGCTGATCGTTTTTTCCGGTCCTTCCGGAACAGGAAAGGGTACGGTTTTAAGCGCCTACTTTGCAAAGCACCCGGAAGCCCAATTCTCAGTTTCTGCTACTACGCGCAAGCCCCGTCCGGGTGAGCAGGACGGCCGTGAGTATTATTTTGTATCCAGAGAAAAATTTATGCAGATGAAGCAGAATAATGAGTTGTTGGAAAGTGCGGAGTACTGTGGTAACTGTTACGGAACACCGCGTGCACCGATTGAAAAAGCCCTGAAAGACGGCAAAGACGTTTTTCTGGACATAGAGGTGCAGGGCGGTGCACAGATTCGCCGTCTGCTGCCGGAAAGCGTCGGTGTCTTTATTCTGCCGCCATCCATTCAAGTACTGGGAGAGCGTCTGAGGGGCCGTGGAACGGAAGCAGAAGAAGTTGTGGAAAACCGTTTGACAGCAGCCAGACGGGAAATTCCAAAGGCTGCAGAGTACGATTATGCGGTGGTAAATGATACCGTAGAAAAAGCGGCGGAGAACCTTGCAGCAATCGTCACTGCAGAAAAACACAAAACAAGCCGGAATCAGGCGCTGATAGAAAGGGTGCTGAATCATGATTAAACCGATTGCAGATCTTTTGACAGAACCGGGCCAGAGCCGTTATGCACTATGCGTGGGCGTTTCCAAGCGTGCTCGTGAAATTGCAGAAGAAGCGGAAAAAAACCACATCGTTTTGGATGAGCAGCCGGTCGAAATAGCTGTTCAGGAACTGACAGAGCATAAATATCATATTGTGGAATCCAACCGCAATGAGGATGAAGAAGCGGACGAGGCAAAGGTGCAGCAGCTGGAAGAACAGCGCAATGCTGAAATCGCCGCGGCTGAAGAAAATGCAAAGGTGAGCTCCGAAGCGTGGAACGAGGAAAACGCAGAACAGCCTGAAGAATAGAAGTAAGAGGGAGATAAGGCAAATGCAGGTTGTCAAAGTCGCTGTGGAAAAAACAGTGTATCATTTTGATAAAGACTTTGACTATGCAGTGCCGGACTCTCTTACCGGCCAGGCAGTGCCAGGGTGCCGCGTCTTGGTCCCTTTTGGCGCAGGCAGCCGCCTGCGCCAGGGCATGATTCTGTCCTCCGCCGAGGAATTGGACAGCGGCAAAAAGCTGAAATATATAAGAGCGGTGCTGGATGAAGCACCGCTTCTTTCGCATGAAATGCTTTTTTTGGTACCGTGGCTGAAACAGCGCTGCTTTTGTACACTGTTTGAAGCGGTACGATTGCTGCTGCCTGTAGGACTTACCTACCAGCTGCGCCGTTTTTATACACTGGCACCAGACGTTCGTCCGGCAGAGGTGCAGCGCCTTTTGCCGGACGAACAGATTGTAGTCGCACAGCTTGCAAATCATGCGGCAGTTGAACGAAAAAAGCTGCTGAAATGTGCGGGCTTGCCGCCGGATTCCAATGTGCCCGACCGTTTGTGTGAAGCGGGCATTTTGTCCTGTACACGCAATCCGGTTCGCCGCATGGGAGACGCTTTCAAGAAGATGGTACGGCTGTGTGCCGAGCTGCCGCAACAGTTTCGCCTTACACCGCGGCAGAAGGAAGTTTTTAAGGTCTTGCAGGACGTCGGGTGCGCGTCTGTCAAAGAAATTTGTTATTTTACAGGTGTTACACCGGTCGTTATTGAGAACATGGAAGCTCACGGCGTTTGTGAAACATACGAGCAGGAGCAATATCGCATTCCATATTCGAAAAATGGAATTGCAGCAGGTGAACAAACGCCGATTCATCTTTCCCCCGCACAGGAAACAGCCTTTACACACCTATATCAGCTTTCCTGCAAAGGAGATGCGTCAGCCGCGCTTTTGTACGGTGTGACAGGCAGTGGGAAAACCAGCGTGTATCTCTGCCTGATAGACAAAGCCTTAGAGGCGGGCCGTACGGCACTGCTAATGGTGCCGGAAATTTCCCTGACACCGCAGATGGTTCGCATTTTTCGGCAGCGTTATGGAAAGAAAATGGCTGTTTTTCACAGTGGCCTTTCTGTCGGTGAACGTATGGACGAGTGGAAACGTGTGCGCAGGGGGGAAGCCACGGTGGTTGTTGGCACGCGCTCTGCGGTTTTTGCGCCATTAGACCATATTGGACTTATTGTTGTGGACGAAGAACAGGAATCTGCTTATCAGTCGGAAAGTTCCCCACGTTATCATGCAAAAGAAGTGGCGTGGTTTCGGTGCCGGTACCATCATGCACTTTTGTTGCTGACTTCTGCAACGCCCAGTGTAGAAACTTATTATGCGGCGAAAACGGGAAAAATAGATTTAGAGATTCTTCCGGAACGCTATGGTCCGGCACAGATGCCGGAAGTACATGTCTGTGATATGAATGCAGAACTGCAGAACGGCAATGCTTCTATTTTAAGCCGCCCGCTTTTGGAAGCTGTGCAGGAGACACTGTGCGATGGACAGCAGGCCATTTTGCTGCTGAATCGCCGCGGGTATCATACCTTTGTGGTCTGTCCGGACTGCGGTCATGTAATGACGTGCCCCAACTGCAGCATTTCCTTGACTTACCATGCGGCCAACCATCGTCTGATGTGCCACTACTGTGGTTATTCTGTCCCTATGACGATGGAATGTCCGGCCTGTCACGGAACGCATTTGCAGTATCGCGGCTCCGGCACACAAAAAGCGGAAGAAGAACTGAAAAAGCTTCTGCCGCAAGCGCGTGTTCTGCGTATGGATGCGGATGCAGCCATGTCTCGTTATGCATATGAGGACAAGCTGCATGCCTTTGCAAACGGCAAGTACAACCTTATGATTGGAACCCAAATGGTCGCAAAAGGCCTTGATTTTGAAAACGTGACGGTGGTCGGTGTACTGAATGCGGATGGCTCCCTGTACAATGACGATTTTCGCAGTTCTGAGCGGACATTTGATTTACTGACGCAGGTTGTTGGACGAGCTGGCCGGGGCCGTCTGCACGGCAGAGCGTATCTGCAGACCTATACACCGGAAAATCCAGTATTTGCGCTGGCAGCCAAACAGGATTACCCCGCTTTTTATGAACAGGAGCTGCCGCTGCGCAAATGGATGCTGTATCCACCGTTTGCCGATTTGTGTGTGGTCGGTTTTGTCGGAAGTGAGGAAGCGCGCGTCCGCGGCGGCAGCAGTATTTTTCTGCAGATGCTGCGAAAGCTGGCGGCCAGTGAATATGGGAAGCTGCCGCTTCGGGTGCTGCGTCCTTCTCCGGCACGTATTGTCCGTATGGATGGGCGGTACCGCTATAAGCTTCTGATAAAGTGCCGGAACAGCCTTTTGTTCCGGAAAATGATCGCATGTTTGTTGGTTGCCTTTTCCAAACGGAAAGATACCAAAGGGGTTACCGCTTTTGCGGACATCAATCCGGACAGCATTCTGTAGATGTGCGGTTTTATTCATAAAAAAGAAATGAATTCCGTTTATAATCTTATTGATATTGATAAAGTCCTGCTGAAATTAAAAACATAAGGAGGAATTGCAATGGCAATTCGTAATATTCGTACAGGAAATGACCCTTGTTTAAAGACTGTCTGCCGTCCGGTGGAAAAATTCGATGATCACCTAGGCCAGATTTTGGATGATATGTATGAAACCATGAAACGTGCAAACGGCGTTGGCCTGGCTGCACCACAGGTAGGCATTCTGCGCCGCATTGTGGTCATTGATGTCGGTGACGGACGTGTAGAACTGATTAACCCGGAATTCCTGTTGCAGGAAGGGGAACAGCAGTGTGTAGAAGGCTGCCTGTCTTTCCCAAACCGCTGGGGCGTTACACATCGTCCGAATCATGTCAAAGTACGTGCACAGCGCCGTGATGGCACTTTCTTTGAATTGGACGGCACAGAAATGCTTGCACTTGCCTGTTGTCACGAGATTGACCACCTGAACGGCATTGTGTTCCTTTCACATGTTGAACATTTCCTGACAGATGAAGAACTGAAAAAATGAAATGAATGTCCCAGTAATGTATATTTTATCGAAACGGAAATAAACTCCTATCAGGATTGGTGAACAAAATGCGTTTGGTTTTTATGGGGACACCGGATTTTGCGGTGCCCTGTCTGCAGGCACTGCTGGATGCTGGACATACAGTGTGCGGCGTATATACACAGCCGGATAAGCCGAAAGGTCGCAAATATACCCTGACACCGCCGCCGGTGAAGGTTCTGGCGCAAAAATCCGGTATTCCGGTTTTTCAGCCGAAAACACTGCGTACACCGGAAGCGGCAGCGCAGCTGCGGCAGCTGGCACCAGAGGCAGTGCTTGTGGTTGCTTACGGAAAACTTCTGCCTAAAGAAATATTAGAGATTCCGCCAAAGGGGTGTATCAATGTGCATGCATCGTTGCTGCCGGCTTACCGTGGGGCAGCGCCCATTCAGTGGTCTGTGCTGAATGGAGATAAGGAAACCGGTGTGACAACCATGTATATGGCAGAGGGGCTGGACACCGGCGATATTCTTTTGCAGGAAAAAACGCCAATCGGGGCGGAAGAAACCGCGGGGCAGCTGCATGACCGTCTATCAGCGCTGGGGGCGCATCTTTTAGTGCGCACACTGGCAGAACTAGATGCTATTCAGCCTCGCCCGCAGGGAAAAGCAACTACAGCTTATGCTTCCATGCTGGACAAATCCATGAGTCCGATTGACTGGAGCCACACAGCCAGCCAGATTCACAGCTGGATTTGCGGGTTGAATCCGTGGCCAACAGCCTCTACCACTTATGGCGGCCGACAGCTGAAAATTCTTGCTGCTCGTGTTGTGAAACCAAAACAGGCGGGCCAGCAGCCCGGCACCGTGGACAGCGATTTGACCGTCTGCTGTGGAGAGGGGACGGCGCTGCAGGTAACAGAGGTACAGCTGGCAGGCAAAAAGCGTATGTCTGCTGTTGATTTTCTGCGGGGACATCCTGTGCCGGAGGGTGCTGTGCTGCCTTGCTGAAAGGAGAAATGCCGATGGGTTTTTACTACTATAATTACACTTATTTTTTATGGATGCTGCCAGCAATTTTGCTGACTGCTTTTGCACAGATGAAAGTACAGTCTACCTTTCGTCGGTACAGCAGGGTGCACTGCCTGCGTGGCTGTACTGGTGCACAGGCAGCTGAAACGGTTGCTTATTACGGAGGTGTCAGGGGACTGCAGATTCGCCGCATCGGCGG
This sequence comes from Caproicibacterium lactatifermentans, assembly GCF_013315815.1. Classification (NCBI taxonomy): domain Bacteria; kingdom Bacillati; phylum Bacillota; class Clostridia; order Eubacteriales; family Oscillospiraceae; genus Caproicibacterium; species Caproicibacterium lactatifermentans. The sequence goes on along the minus strand of NZ_CP046051.1, from coordinate 1,160,554 downwards.
CAGCCTTACGGATAACTTTGACCCGCGCAACAATACTATCAGCCTTTCGCAGGACGTATATGACAGTGCTTCCATTAGTGCAGTCGGTGTAGCTGCCCATGAGGCAGGTCACAGCATACAGACAGCACAGGGATATCTGCCGAACCGCATTCGTACAGCGATTGTACCGGCAACACAGTTTGCATCCCGTCTTTCTTTTCCGCTTATTTTTATTGGGCTGATTTTACCGGTCCAGTACAGTTTTGTCGTCAACTTGGGCATCCTTCTGTTCAGTATAGCAGTGCTTTTTCAGTTGGTGACACTGCCGGTGGAGTTTAACGCGAGTGCTCGCGCACTGCGTTCCCTTGACGAAACAAATCTTTTAACATCAGATGAATTAAATGGGGCCAGAAAGGTACTTTCTGCAGCCGCTATGACCTATGTTGCGGCATCTTTTACAGCACTGCTGCAGCTTGTCAGGCTGCTGATGATTGCCAGTGGCCGGAGGAGCGATGATAATTGAATGCACGGGAAGTTGCACTGAAAGCACTTTTGCGCGTAGATGAAAATGAGGGGTATTCCAACTTAGTGCTGGACAAAGCGCTGCGTTCTTCGGAGCTTGCGCCGCGTGACAAAGCACTGACGTCCGCTTTGTTCTATGGGACGTTGGAACGCCGCATCACATTGGATGCTGCCCTACGGCCGTATCTGCGAAATCCGAAAGATAAACTGAATATAGCGGTCAAAGATATTCTGCGCATGGCGGCCTATCAAATTTATTATATGGACCGTATTCCAGACAGTGCAGCAGTCAATGAAGCGGTTTTCCTGACAAAGGAAGCCGGTAAAGAAAAAGCGGCCGGGTTTGTCAATGGATTGCTGCGAAACCTGCTGCGTCAAAAAGAAAAAACACCATTTCCGCCGCAGCAGGGCAGCCGCCTGCAGCAAATGTCCGTCCGTTATTCTTGTCCGGAATGGCTGATAGAGCGATGGGAGAAGACATATGGCACAGCTACTGTAGAAGCCATGCTGCAGGACAGCTTTTCCCGCCCGCCTCTATACGCGCGGGTGAACACCTTGAAAACCAGCAGTGATGCGCTGATAGATGCCCTGCAGGAAGAAGGTATTACTGCAAAGAAAATTTCGTGGCTGCCAGATGCACTGGAATTGACACACACAGGTTCTATTGCACAGAATGGATGTTTTCAAAAGGGGCTTTTCCATATACAGGACTTGGCGAGTCAGCTGTGCTGCCACCTTCTGGGGGCACAGCCGGGGGAACATATTTATGATGTATGTGCAGCTCCCGGAGGCAAAACATTTACCATTGCGCAGCTGATGCGGGATACCGGCGAGATTCACGCGTTTGACCAATACCGCGGAAAAGTCGGGCTGATACGTAAAGGGGCCGACCGGCTGGGAATTTGCTGTGTGACAGCTGCCATGCGGGACGCCGTGGGGGATTGCACTCCTTTGCCGCCAGCGGACCGGGTATTGTGTGATGTACCATGTTCCGGCTATGGAATCTTGCGCAGGAAGCCCGAAATCCGTTATAAATCAAGGGAAACTATTGACAGCCTGCCAGATTTGCAGTACCGTATTCTGTGTAAGTCCGCAGCGCTTGTGCGTCAGGGAGGTACTTTACTGTATTCCACCTGTACCTTAAATCCTATGGAAAACGGCGGGAACGCTGGCCGCTTTCTGCGGGAGCATCTTGACTTTAGGGGTGTGTCACTGTGTCTGTCAAAAGGCGTTTTGCGTACAATTTCAGAACCGGACAATCAGCTGACACTGTTTCCGCAGACCAATCATACAGATGGATTCTTTATCAGCGTATTCAGGAAGGAAGCATAAGTTGGAGCCAGAAGATATTCGTTCAAAAAATCAGCAGGAACTGTCACGGGTTTTATCAGATTTAGGGCAGCCTTCCTACCGTGCAAAGCAGGTGTTTTCCTGGCTGCAGAAAAATGGGATTCAAAAATTTTCGGAAATGACCAATGTCAGCAAAGCACTGCGGGAAGCACTGGCACAGCGGTATTACATAGCGAATGCCGAAATTGCACAGCGGCTGGTTTCTAAAATCGACGGCACCCGCAAGTACCTTTTTCAGCTGAATGATGGTGAATTGGTGGAAGCGGTTCTCATGGACTATCATCATGGGCGCACTATTTGTATTTCCACACAGGTTGGATGCCGGATGAACTGCACCTTCTGTGCAACTGGCAAAAGTGGTTTTTCCCGCAATATGACAGCGGGAGAAATGGTCGCCGAGGTGCAGGCTGCTCAGCGTGACGGCGGTGTCCGCATTTCTAATATTGTCTTAATGGGAATGGGAGAACCTTTGGACAATTATGAGAATGTTCTGCGCTTTTTGGAATTAATAACAAATATAGATGGCATGAACATAGGTATGCGCCATATTTCACTTTCCACTTGCGGCTTAGTTGACCGCATTTATGACCTCGCGGAGCATCGCTACCAATTGACACTGTCGGTTTCCCTGCATGCACCAAATGACCAGATTCGCAGCCAAACCATGCCAATTAGCCGCAAATATTCAATAGAAGAACTTTTAAAGGCATGTCGCTACTATGAAAAGGTAACAGGCAGGCGGGTTTCTTATGAGTATGCAATGATTTCAGGTATCAACGACAGTGAAGCCTGTGCAAAAGAGCTGGCGGAAAGGCTGGAAGGAACACTTTGCCATGTCAATCTTATTCCTGTGAACAGTGTAGCAGGAACGGGTTACCGCAAAAGCCCTCTGGAAAAACAGCAGCATTTTATCTCTATTTTGGAACATCACGGCATCACCGCCACCGTGCGGCGAACCTTGGGTTCAGATATCAACGCCTCCTGCGGACAGCTTCGACGCAGAAGACAAGAAGAGGTGTCCCATGTTTAAAGTATGTCATAAAACAGATATTGGTTTGGTCCGTCAGTCAAATCAGGATGCCTGCAAAAGCGGCCTGACTACCAGCGGAATTGCGTGGGCTGTGGTCTGTGACGGAATGGGAGGCGTCAATGGCGGCAATATTGCAAGCAGTGTTGCAGTAGAGGCCATGATGCGCCAATACCATGCTTTTTTTCGGGAAAATCAGTCCCATAATGACGATGCAATACGAGAGTTGATGGTTTCGGCTATTTATAAAGCCAACACAGCTGTTTATGACCGTTCCCGTGAAGATGAAGAGCTGAAGGGAATGGGTACTACCGTTGTTTCGGCGATTGTATGTGATGGCGTTGCACGTATTGCGCACGCTGGTGACAGCCGTGCCTATTTGGTAACACCGGATGAAGCTAAGCAGATTACTACGGACCATTCTATGGTTCAGGAGCTTGTAGACAGCGGTGATTTGACAGAGCAACAGGCAAAAGTACACCCGCAAAAGAATATTATTACGCGTGCGCTGGGGATAGAGCCCTCTGTACTGGTCGACTACAACGAGGTCCCCTTTGAGGGGAGAAGTCTGCTTATTCTGTGTACAGATGGGTTGTCCAATTACCTAGAAAAAGAGGACCTCTATACTTTTTCTCAGCAGTATACGGGACAGCAGCTTGCTGAAAAGTTGGTCAGCGCAGCAAAAGAAAGCGGCGGCAGTGATAATATTACTGTTGCTGTTATCGAAAACTGACGCGCAGGAGGTGCTTTCGGTAAATGGACAAATATACTGGGAAACGCCTTGATGGACGGTATGAAATCCATGAACTGGTCGGTATGGGCGGTATGGCACTGGTATACCGTGCATACGACACGCTGGATGAGCGTACAGTTGCCATCAAAATTTTAAAGGACGAGTACCTACACAACGCAGAATTCATTCGGCGTTTTAAAAATGAGAGCAAAGCGATTGCGCTGCTTTCGCACCCCAATATTGTAAAAGTATATGACGTCAGTTTTGGTGACCAGATTCAGTATATTGTTGAAGAATATATTGATGGAACTACGCTAAAACAGTACCTGGACCAGCAGCCCAATGTGGACTGGCATAAGGCACTGCACTTCACTATGGAAATTTTGCAGGCTCTACAGCATGCACATGAGCGCGGAATTGTCCACCGCGACATTAAACCGCAGAATATTATGGTCCTGCCAAATGGACATATCAAAGTCACTGACTTTGGAATAGCACGCTTTGCCCGCAGTGAAACGCGTACTATGACGGATAAAGCAATTGGGTCCGTTCACTATATTGCACCGGAACAGGCCCGCGGTGACCTTACAGACGAAAAAGCGGATATCTATTCTGTAGGTGTCATGCTGTATGAGATGACGACCGGACAGCTTCCGTTTGAGGCGGAAAATGCGGTTTCTGTCGCTATTATGCAGTTGCAGACGGACCCGCGCCCGCCGCGGGAAATCAATCCGGACATTCCGATGGGCCTGCAGGAAATCACTTTGAAAGCAATGCAGAAAGACCCAATGCAGCGCTATCAGTCTGCCGCACAGATGCTGCGGGACATCAGTACTTTTGAACAGGACCCGGGAGTACGGTTCCACTATCAGTATTATTCCAATAATGATAAACCAACGCATTATTTGGATACAGATACGACTGAAATCAATCCACAACATGGATATAACGACGATTTTGTTTATACAGAGGATGGGAATGCCGACAATCATCCGGATGAAACACAAACTCGTACAAAAACGCGCAGTAAGGCTCCCATTATTGCAACCGGAATTATCGCAGCGTTTTTGATTGTAGCGGCTATTCTGGTTCTTTCTGGTGCAATGCATTCACAGGCGAAAATTGCCCTGGATAATTTTGTTGGGAAAACGCTTTCTACCGTACAGGCGAACAATCCAAACAATTTTCAGTTCGATATTAAATATGTAACAGACAACAGCAAGGATGCCGGCACTATTACAGCCCAAGACCCCCAAAATGGTACAATGGTAACACCTGGTTCCAAAGTTTCGCTTTCTGTTGTGAAAAGTGTCGATTCCGCTGTCGTCCCGGATGTATCTAACCAGACAAGAGCAGCGGCTGAACAGACTCTGAAAGAAAGCGGTCTGCTGGCCTCTTTCCAGAATCACTCCAGTGATACGGTCGATATTGGGAATGCAATTTCTACCAGTCCTGCGGCAGGGTCCAGCGTTGAAAAAGGGAAAACCATTACGGTTTATATCAGCACGGGCCCCGGCTCCATGACGATTCCTGATGTTGTGGGAAAGACCTTAAGTGAGGCCAAAAAGACATTAGAAAGTGCTGGCTTCCATGTGTCGGCGGTTGCTCATGATAATACAAACAGAGAAGCTTATTATGTTACTTCTATTTCTCCGGGTGCAGGGAATACTGCGAAAAAGGGCGATACGATAACAGTTAACTATAGTTCTGGAAAGAATGAAAAAGAGGTAAAGGTCGTTGTTCAGCTGCCGACCAATGTTTCCCATAGTGTTGATTTATCCTATTATCTGGACGGCATTCAACAGGGAAGCGAAACGGTTAATCCGGCTTCTAATAATACTTGGACGGGCCGCTTTACAGACAGCAGTGGGATAAAGGAACTGCTGGTAGAGTTGGATGGGCAAAAATATATTAAGTATCGGCTGAACTTTGATACGGGTAATTGGGAGGTTACATGGCGTGGAGACTACCAGGATCAGCAGGTTTCTTCTTCAGCGGTGAGCAGCAGTGATGTTTCACAAAGCAACCAGTCTTCCTCCTCTTCTTCTTCCAATCAGTCTTCCTCCTCTACCTCTTCATCGTTTTCCAGTGGAGAGAATTCTTCCTCTTCATCGGCGGTGAAAAAATAATATGGAAATGTGTGAAGGTGTCATTTTAAAGAGTCTCAGCGGATTTTATCAGGTGGAAACGCCTGCAGGCATAGAAACAGAGTGCCGCGCGTGTGGGCGCTTCCGCAAAACCGGCGAGAAGCCAGTGGTGGGAGACCATGTCCGGTTTCGTCCGGAAAGCGGAAGCGGCTATATTGAAGAGCTGCTGCCACGGCGAAATTTTTTGGTACGCCCACCGGTTGCAAATATCGACCAATTACTGATAGTGGTGTCAGTATGTGACCCAACACCCAGTACGCTGATTATCGACAAGCTGATTGCGGCGGCGGAACAACAGCAGATTGAACCTGCTGTTGCCGTTTCTAAAACTGATTTGGAAAGCGGCGACTGGCTCTGCGATATTTATCGGCAGGCTGGTTTCCGGTGCTTTTCCATTTCTTCCGCGACTAATAGTGGAGTAGAGGCAATCCGCCCCTTTCTGAAAGGCAAAATAACAGTGCTGACGGGCAATACCGGTGCAGGCAAATCTTCTTTGCTCAATGCACTGTATCCGGAGCTGTCTTTAGCAACCGGCGAAATTAGTCACAAGCTGGGGCGCGGGAGGCATACGACGCGTCAAGTAGAACTGCTTCATCTTCCGGAAGGTGGACTGGTGGCAGATACGCCGGGTTTTTCCTCAATCTGTACCGAACGGTACCACGCTTTTCAGAAAGATGAGCTGCAGTACTGTTTTCGGGAATTTGCACCCCACCTTGGGCATTGTCAGTTTCAGGGATGTTCGCATATCTGTGAAAAAGGCTGCGCTGTTCTTAGCGCGGTGCGGAACGGAGAAATACCCCGTTCGCGCCATGACAGCTATGCCGCAATCTATCAGGAATTAAAGGATAGAAAGGAATGGAATCAAAAATGAATCAATGTATCGTCATTGGCTCTGCTCCAGTAAAAAACTTGTCAATTTTTCGGGAATATCATGTAGAGGATTCCTTTGTTATTTGTGCAGACGGCGGTTTGGATACTGCGCTTGCAGCCAAGATTAAGCCGAATCTGCTGATTGGCGATTTTGACTCTATAAAGGCGCAGCCACCGGCGGGCGTGGAAACCGTTCGTCTGATGCGTGAGAAGGACGATACCGATACTCTTTCTGCAGTTAAAGAGGGCCTGCACCGTGGGTATAAGGATTTTATCTTGTTTGGCGCACTGGGCGGTCGGTTTGACCATTCGTATGCCAATGCTGCGGTCCTGCAGTACATCAGCAACTTGGGTGGCCATGGAGTCATGGTGTCGGACAATGAAAAGCTTTTCTTCATGCCGGGTGGACGGCTGCACTTGCGGGGGATGAAGGGAAGCACAGCTTCTGTCTATCCTTTCGGTGCACCGAATGCTACAGTTTCCTATACTGGTATGAAGTACCCGTTGACAGAAAGCGTTATGACTTCCGACAACCCCATTGGTACCAGCAACATTATTGAAAGTGACGATGCAACTATTACCGTCCTTGGCGGCAATGTCATTATTTATGTACTTAGCGGCGAAAAAAATTAAACGAAAGATGCACAGATAATTCCGTCAGCGTATATACTGGGTTATCAACCAGTAAAGGCGGTGAGCCGATGCGTGGACATTTTCAGCAGTGCATGAAAGGGAAAGGAGTTCCCTGCGCGGTTGCGTTTGGCGTAGGACTGATGCTTTCCACCTTCTGCCCGATAGGGCTGATTCTCTTTATTGTGGCGGTTCTGCTGGTCTGCCTAGGTATCTCGCTTACCCGGCGCTGTGGTTAATGGGGGGATTTTCTGTGAAAATCGTAGTGGTACACAGTTCAAAGGTACTCAGCTTTTTCCTGAGGAAATGGTTCCATATTCAGAAGGAAAAACCAGATTCCCAACGCTGAGTGGGCGCGTATACGGATATTTGAATCTGCACAGTATTTAAAAAGGTCTGACATCTGTTTTCTAAACAGATGTCAGACCTTTTTGCAGTTTCCTGTCTTTCCTCTGCTGCTGGCAGGCATATTACAGGCACTTTTGGAATATGATGTGCCAGAAAAGGAAAAGGAGAGATTATCAATATGCTTAACCGTGAGGTGCTTTCTGCAAGCGAAGTCATTTATGACGGCTGTCAGGAACAGCCTATCGATCTGGACATCAGTCTGCCGGATTACTGCCCGGATATACAGCGTATTCTGAAGTGTCAGGTGTGCCCAAGCATTACTTCCCGCAGCGTGTCCGGCGATCGGCTGGAGGTAGAGGGCACCTGTGCAGTACGGGTGTATTATCTGGATGCAGGAGGAAAAGCGGTCCGATGCTACGAAACGGAAAGTCCGTATTTAACGGCCATTACCCTCAAGCAGCCGTCCGAACGGCCGCGCATTCTGACATCTACCCGGGTGGAATACATCAACTGTCGTCCAACAAGCCCGCGCCGTTTGGATATTCATGGGGCTTTTTCTGTCTGTGCACGTGTCTGTGGAAGCAGTGATATGGAAATTGTCACTTCTGCGGATGATAAAGATATGGAACAACAGACCAAAGAACTAAGCTGCAGTATGTTTTCCAGCTTTTCACAGCAGCCCTTTACTGTTGAAGATACACTGGAGCTGACACCAGGGAAAACCCCGGCAGAAACCATTCTGCGTACGGATACCTGTGCCGTTTTAAAGTCGGCCGAGCCTATGGAGGGGCAGGTAATGGCGGCAGGTGAAGTGCATTTGCATATTTTATATGCCTCTGGGAACGAAAATGCGGAACCGGAGTTTATGGAATATGTCATGCCGTTTACACAGCTGCTGGACTGCGACGGCATTTCTGCACAGACGACGTGCCGCATACAGCTGACTGTCTCCGGTGTTGAAATACAGGTACAGGAAGATTATAGTGGGGAATCCTCTGCTTTTGATACACATGTGCATCTTTTGGCATCTGTGACCTGCTTTACACCGAAGACTGTCACGGCGTTGGTTGACGCGTATTCCCGCACTTATGAGCTGAATATTACCCGCAAACAAAAAACACTGGAAAGTTTGAACAGCATTGTTAGCGACACTTGTTCCCATCGGTTTACTGTACAGTGTGACGATGGACTGACCAAAGTTTTGGATTTGTGGAGTGAACCGTGTACGGTGACAGCGGCGGTGGAAAATGGCGAGCTGAAGTTTGTGGGAAAACTCCCCATTTGTGTGTTGGCACTGAATAAGGACAATACACCCTTTTATTTTGAGCGTTCTACGGAATTTACCTGTACCAAGCCAATCGAAACACAAACCGATACCCGCTGTGCTGCGGAGGGCAGTGTACTTAGCCTGAACTATCATCTTGCAGGCGGTGAAATGGACTTAAAAGCCGAGATACTGCTGACAGCAGAGGTATATGGCCTGCAGACTTTTAAGTTTATCACAGAAATAGAAGAGGACACGGCGCATACGAAACAGCAGGATACAGCAGCTTTGTGCATTTACTTCGCAGACGCCGGTGAAAAGCTTTGGGACATCGCGCGCCATTACTGCACCAGTGTGCAGGCAATTCAGGAAGAGAACGGCCTGGCCGGTGAGACTGTGGAAAATCAGGGAATGCTGCTGATTCCTATGTAAAGCAAAACCGCACAGCAGCCATGGCAGCATCACAATACAGGAGGGCAGGAAATGGAAGAACATACGATTTACAGGGACATTGCTGAACGGACAAACGGAGATATTTATATTGGTGTCGTTGGGCCGGTGCGTACTGGGAAATCCACCTTCATCAAAAAATTTATGGATACCATCGTCATTCCAAACATTGATGAGGAAGCCCGTAAGGACAGGGCGGTGGATGAATTGCCGCAGTCCGCGGCCGGCCGGACAATTATGACGACGGAACCGAAATTTATTCCGGAACAGGCGGTACAGGTACACATTGGCGACAATGCCGTTTTCTCTGTCCGGCTGATTGATTGTGTAGGATATATTGTTCCCAGTGCTTTGGGATATGTGGAAGGGGAAAATCCGCGCATGGTCATGACGCCGTGGTTTGATGACCCGGTGCCGTTTAATATGGCTGCGGAAATTGGTACAAAGAAAGTCATTACGGAACACTCGACTATAGGGTTGGTTGTGACCACGGACGGCAGCATCAGCGATATTCCACGGGAAGAATATGAGGATGCTGAGGAACGCGTCATTACAGAGCTCAGAGAGATACATAAGCCTTTTATTGTCCTGCTGAACTCCACTGACCCCGGTTCAGCTGAAACGCAGCAGCTGGCACAGCAGCTGGAGGCAAAGTATGCAGTGCCGGTTCTCGCGGTGAACTGTCTGGAGTTGGAAGAGAAAGAAATTCGGCAGATTCTTTCTAAAGTACTGTTTGAGTTCCCAATACAGGAAATTCGTGTCGATATGCCTCATTGGGTTTCCACACTGGAGAAAGACCACTGGCTGCGTTCTGCCGTGTACACTTCCATTCGGGACAACGCCGCTGTGGTAAGCTGTATTCGAGAAATGACCAACATGACACAAAAAGTGTCTGAGTGCGAATACGTTGATAAAGCGGAGGTTTCTAATGTTGATCTCGGCACAGGCAAGGTCCGGATAGCAGTCACTCTGGCGCAGTCCCTGTTTTATAAAGTGTTGGGCGAAAAAACAGGGCTTTCGCTGGAAACCGAGGAAGACCTTCTGGATAGCATGATGCGTTTCGCTGATATGCAGAAAGAGTATGATAAAATTAAAGATGCCTATCATGATGTGCAGGAAACCGGATACGGTATTGTCATGCCGTCGACAGATGAGCTGACACTGGAGGAGCCGCGCATTGTTCGGCAGGGCGGCAAATACGGCATTCGGCTGAAGGCAACTGCACCGTCTATTCACATGATGAAAACGCAGATTACAACGGAAATTACACCCATTGTGGGTTCACAGGCGCAAAGTGAAGAGCTTGTTTCTTATATCCTAAAAGAATTTGAAGAAAATCCATCGAAGATTTGGGAGTCTAATATCTTTGGCAAGAGCTTGCATGAGTTGGTTAACGAGGGTATGCACAACAAGCTGTACCGTATGCCGCAGGACGCCCGTGAAAAGGTAAGGGAGACAATAGAGCGCATTATCAATGATGGCTGCAACGGCCTGATTTGCATTATTCTTTAATAAAATGTTCAAAAACACTCGGGCAAACAGGGCTTTCGGCTGTTTGCTCGATTTTTTCTTGCTTTTGCCTGCAAAGATAGATATAATAAAATTATGTCATGCGGCAAAAGCTAATCAGGCAAAGATAGGCAAATAACTGGTGAGGATGTGGAGTCATGTTTCAAATCGTAGGTAAACGCAAGCTGAACGATTCCATGACACTTATGGTTGTAGAAGCTCCGTTTATTGCAAAAAAGGCAAAACCGGGTCAGTTCATTATTCTGCGTGTGGATGAGCATGGTGAAAGAATTCCGCTGACCATTGCAGATTATGACCGCAAGACCGGTACGATAACGATTATTTATCAGGTTGTGGGCAAGACAACTATGAAGCTGGACCAGCTGCAGGAAGGGGATGCCCTGCTTGACTTTGTCGGCCCACTGGGGAAGCCAAGTGAACTGGAGGGTTATCACCGTGCAGCGGTCATTGGCGGCGGTGCTGGCTGTGCAATCGCTTGGCCTCAGGCCAAAGCGCTCCATCAGATGGGTACAAAAGTGGATATGATTGCTGGCTTTCGCAACAAGGATATTATTATTCTGGAAGATGAAATGCGCGCTGCCTGTGACAACCTGTATCTAATGACGGACGACGGTAGCAATGGCCATAAGGGATTTGTTACCAGCGCATTGGAAGAGAATATTAACAACGGCGCCGGTTATGACCTGGTGGTAGCCATTGGTCCACTGGTTATGATGCGCGCGGTTGTCGGCGTTACCAAGCCGAAAAACATCAAAACGATTGTCAGTATGAACCCTATTATGATTGATGGAACAGGCATGTGCGGCGGCTGCCGGTTGACGGTTGGCGGTAAAACAAAGTTTGCCTGTGTGGATGGCCCAGACTTTGATGGCTTTGAAGTTGATTTTGATGAGACTATTAGACGCAGCCACACCTACTATGATGAGGAACGCAGAATGGCCAGAGAAGAAAAATGCAAGTTGATGGAGGGTGCAAAAAATGCCTAATATGCAGCAGAAAAAGACACCGATGCCGGAGCAGGCACCAGAGGTTCGGTGCCATAACTTTGCAGAAGTGGCAGAGGGCTACACAGAGGAAATGGCAAAAAACGAAGCACAGCGGTGCTTGAACTGTAAAAATAAGCCCTGCGTTTCCGGTTGCCCGGTTGGCGTGCACATTCCTGATTTTATTGCTCATGTTGCCAATGGAGAGTATGAAAAAGCTTTTCAAATTATCAAACTGACAAATTCTCTGCCGGCAGTATGCGGCCGTGTCTGCCCGCAGGAGACACAATGTGAAAGTAAATGTGTGCGTGGACTGAAAGGTGAACCGGTCGGTATCGGCCGCCTGGAGCGTTTTGTGTCCGACTGGCACATGAAGCATGGAACAGAAGAAAGCACAAAAGTGCCTTCTAACGGACATAAAGTAGCCATTATCGGCGCTGGTCCGTCCGGCCTTACCTGTGCCGGGGATTTGGCGGCCAAAGGTTATCAGGTTACCGTATTTGAAGCACTGCATGTTGCAGGCGGTGTGCTGATGTATGGTATTCCGCAGTTCCGCCTACCAAAGGAAATTGTGCAGAAGGAAATTGATGCGCTAAAGGCAAAAGGCGTTGAAGTTAAGACAGATATGGTTATCGGCAAAGTGCTGGAAATTGATGAACTGTTTGATATGGGTTATGAAGCTGTGTTTATCGGTACGGGTGCCGGACTGCCGAATTTTATGAATATTCCGGGTGAAGCGCTGGTTGGTACTTATTCAGCGAATGAGTTCCTGACACGGGTCAATCTGATGAAAGCCTACAAGCCGGACTATGATACACCCGCCGTACCGGTCCATAAAGTGGCGGTCATCGGTGGCGGCAATGTTGCCATGGATGCGGCTCGTACGGCCCTGCGTTTGGGTGCGGAAGAGGTGCACGTCCTTTATCGCCGTGCCGAAGAACAGATGCCGGCTCGCAGGGAAGAAGTTCATCATGCGAAAGAAGAAGGCGTCATCTTTAATTTCCTGACCGCTCCCGTGCGCATTTTAGGGGACGATAAGGGACATGTACAGGAAGTAGAGTGTGTCAAAATGCAGCTTGGAGAGCCGGATGCCAGTGGACGCCGCCGTCCGGTAGAGATTCCGGGCAGTAACTTTAAACAGTCTGTGGACTGCGTTGTTGTCGCAATCGGCAACAGCCCGAACCCGCTTATTCGCTCCACTACCAAGGGACTGGAAGCAAATCACAAAGGCTGCGTTGTTGTTGATGAAGAAACTATGAAAACAAGTCGTGAGGGCGTTTACGCTGCCGGCGATGCAGTTTCCGGTGCGGCAACCGTTATTCTGGCGATGGGCGGCGGCAAAGCCGCGGCAAATTCCATTGACGCATTTATTCAAGGCAAAAACAAATAACAGGTAAACTTGATTAGCCTGCTGCTTGTAAAAGCGGCGGGCTTTTTGCTGTACTAGGTTCTATTCTTTCCATCGGTTACATATATCTGACTGGAAAAGAGAACAGGCAGGGGGCAGCTAAATGAAAGAAGAAAAACGGGTCTTATGGAGAGTCCGCCTTGTCCTGTGTATGGTGGTACTTTTGGTGGCACTGATTGTGCGCTTTGCAGTTGGTGGAAAAACTTATGCGGACAGCAAAATTTGGTATACCGGCCTGCTGCAGAATTCGGTTCTTCCGGATTCCACAGCGAAAAATCTGCAAAAAAAATTTGTGGAATGGTTTCCGCAGGCCGACTTTTCAAAACCTGTTTTGCCGCAGCAGTCTAGCCATACCCAGTCGGACGGCGGTTCGTCTAAAGGGAAATCAGCATCTTCAGTAGCCGCAAACAGCAAAAAAACATGATTTTTTTTACAGGAAACTGCCGTGTGGAAACAACAGTGCCTTTTTTTGCATTGATGGCATTCCTTCTACTGGCAGATAGGACCGGTGCGGCACTGTGCGGACTATGTGCGGCAGCACTACATGAGGGCGGACACCTCCTGGCCATGCACTTGTGCGGGCGGGCACCGATAAAAATCCGTTTCACAGCCCTTGGTGCAGAAATTTCCGCGGAGGGTGGGACGGAGTCTTATTTAGAGGACGCTTTTATTGCGGCTGCCGGTCCACTGGTGAATCTATTGCTGTATTTGCTCCTTTTATTATGCCGAATTTTGGCACCGGTCAGCCCGGCTGTGCAGCTTTTTGCTTTAGCAAATATCGTACTGGCAGTTTTCAATTTACTCCCTGTTCAGCCACTGGATGGGGGACAGGCACTTTTAAGTTTGCTGAGCTGTCATTGTAAAAGAGAGACTTCATATAGGATTGTGCAGATATGCTCTTTTATGACATTGGTACCGATTGGGGTAGCCGGTTTTCTGCTCTTGTTTCGCTCCCACTGGAATGTCACACTGCTGCTGGCAGACATTTATCTTTTTATTCTGCTGCTAATGAAGCCAGAAAGGTTTGGGCAGGCTTGAAGGGCAGCTGTATCTGGGGTATAATAAATAAGATTACAGCCATATCAGACTGGCTGCCCCAGGAGGATATATGATTAATCGAGAAACTGAAACGCTGCTAAGCCGTGTGCAGAAACCCGGCCGCTATGTTGGCGGAGAACTGAACAGCGTTGTAAAAGATAAACAGAATATCGAAGTCCGGTTTGCTTTTTGCTTTCCCGACACATACGAGGTTGGAATGTCCCATTTGGGTATAAAGATTCTATATAGTCAGCTGAATACACGGGATTATTTATGGTGTGAACGTGTCTTCACGCCGTGGCTGGACATGGAAGAAGAACTGCGGAAAGCAAATTTGCCGCTGTATGCATTGGAAAGCGGTGACCCGGTAGGAGACTTTGACATCATCGGTTTCACCTTGCAGTATGAACTTTGCTATACAAATGTTTTAAATATGCTGGAGCTGGCGGGTGTACCACTCCTTTCCCGTGACCGAAAGGGACTCAAAAACCTTGTCGTGGCAGGTGGCCCCTGCGTCTGCAATGCGGAACCAATCGCCGATTTCGTTGACCTTTTCTTTTTGGGCGAAGGTGAAGGAGTTGACTTGGAAGTTTGTGATTTGTATCGGGAATGTAAAAAAGCGGGTGCTACAAAGGAAGAATTTCTGACCCGGGCAGCACAGATCCAGGGCATTTATGTACCGGCTTTTTATAAGGTAACATATCATGATGACGGTACCGTACAGGCAATTACGCCGAATCACGGCGCACCGGCGCGTGTGAAAAAGCGTCTGATGATGGACATGGACAACAGCTTTTATCCGGATAAATTTATTGTGCCTTATATCGATATTATCCATGACCGTGTTGTGGAAGAAGTTTTTCGCGGCTGTATCCGTGGATGCCGCTTTTGCCAGGCGGGATTCCTGTACCGCCCGGTTCGGGAAAAAAGTCCGGAAGTTGTGGACAGGCAGTGCCATGAGCTGTGTGAGAGTACCGGCTACGACGAGATTTCTCTTTCTTCATTGAGCACCAGTGATTATACACAAATCAATCCTCTGCTGGACCGTATGCTGACGTGGTCAAAAGACGAAAAGACCAGTATTTCTTTGCCTAGTCTGCGTGTGGATGGCTTTCAGCCGCAGGTTATGGATAAAATTAAAACTGTCCGGCGCAGCGGCCTTACCTTTGCGCCGGAGGCCGGTACGCAGCGCCTGCGCAACGTTATTAATAAAAACGTAACGGAAGAAGAACTGATGAAAACCGTCAATACCGCTTTTTCCGGCGGGTGGAGTACCATTAAGCTGTACTTTATGCTTGGTCTGCCAACGGAAACGATGGAGGATGTAGAAGGTATTGCTCAGCTGGCACAGAAAGTTGTGGATGCGTACTACGCAAATCCAGCGCGGCATAAGGGACGTGGAGTGAAGGTCACGGTCAGCGCCTCTGCTTTTATTCCCAAACCACATACGCCTTTTCAGTGGGAACCGCAGGATACCATGGAACAAATGGAAGAGAAGCAGCATCATATGCTGTGCGCAGTCAAGTCACATAAAATCAATCCGACCTGGCATGATGCTTCTACCAGTCTGATAGAAGCTGTTTTTGCACGCGGTGACCGTAGGCTGGGACCAGCACTGTTGGAGGCACATCGCTGCGGCTGCAAAATGGATGGCTGGGAAGCGGGCTTTTCCTTTGAAAGATGGCTGGATGTTTTCCGGCGGAGCGGAATTGACCCTGCCTTTTACGCCAACAGACGGCGCAGCTTTGATGAGGTTCTTCCATGGGACCATATGGACTATGGCATTAGCAAGGAATTTTTAATACGAGAGTGTAAGCGTGCATATGCCGCACAAACAACACCGAACTGTCGTGAGGCCTGCTCTCACTGCGGAGCAGCACAGTTTGGGGGAGGTATCTGCTATGAGAGAGATTAGAGTGTGGTTTTCTAAGACCGGTTCTGCCCGCTTTATTTCTCATTTGGATCTTATGCGCTGCATGACTCGTGCTGCCCGCCGGGCACATTTACCGCTGTGGTATACACAGGGGTTTAATTCCCGTGTCTATATGACATTTGCGCTGCCTTTAAGTCTTGGTGTTAGCGGGCTGCGGGAAAGTATGGACCTGCGTTTGGAACAGGATATGCCGGTTGAAGAAATAACGAAACGCATGAACAAAGTTTTGCCGCCGGACATTCGGGTACTGGACGTGACGGAACCGAAAATGAGGCCTGGCGAAATTGAATTTGCGTCCTATCAAATTTTTCTGCCGTCAAAAAAACCGCAGTCGCTTTCACAGGGCATCCAGGAACTGCTTCAAAGGCAGCCGCTTTTGGTTGATAAAAAATCCAAACATGGTGTTCTGCAGATGGACCTGCACCCGGAACTTAACCGTACACAGGTCAGCGCAACGCCAGAGGGTGTTTGTATTCATGCGGTCTTGCCGGCTGGCTGCAATTTTAATCTTAACCCGCATCTGCTTGTCAACTGTATTGAAACATATTTAAAAATCACTTTGAATGCACAAATTGTGCGTACAGATTTATACAATGCGGGAATGCAGCCGTTTATATAAAGCATTTAAGTATGTATTCCCTTATATGGGAATACATAGATTTTGTTTTCTGTGACAGACTAGTGTCACAGGAGGCGGAAGCATGAAAAAAGATTATTACAACCAGATTTTGTCGGGAGGGCAACCGGATTTTGGGCCTGATGAGGAAGAAGGGGATCGTCCCTCTGATACGGGGACCATTATTACCGGCTCTGGGCATCATAAAATTCAATGCCTGACGATTATTGGACAGATAGAGGGCCATACCATTCTGCCCAGCAACAGCAAAACGACTAAATATGAGCATGTTATCCCACAGCTGGTCGAAATTGAAGAGGACGAGAAGACAGAAGGACTGCTTATGCTGCTGAATACCGTCGGCGGCGATGTAGAGGCGGGCCTAGCTTTGGCAGAACTTGTTGCAAGTATGAAAAAGCCAACGGTTAGTTTGGTATTGGGCGGTGGACACAGCATTGGCGTTCCGCTTGCGGTGGCGGCGAAGCACAGCTTCATTGTGCCGAGCGCAACTATGACGATTCATCCAGTGCGGATGAGCGGCCTGTTGATTGGAGTACCACAGACTCTTGACTATTTTCAGCGGATGCAGGAGCGTATTACACGTTTTGTCGCCGCCAACAGCCGGATGTCAGAAAAACGATTTATGCAGTTGGCAATGAATACCAAAGAATTGGTCATGGATGTCGGAACTGTACTGGATGGTGAAGACGCTGTAGCAGAGGGACTGATTGATTCATTGGGCGGTTTGTCTGATGCAGTAGACTATCTGTACCATATGATTGACCGTAACCACAAAAAAGCGGCTGGAACAAAATCTTCTAAACCCTCCAAAAAAGCACATAAATCTTAATATTCGGCGCACTGCGCCGTACATTCGTACTGGTTGGAAATTGCTCTTTTAAAACATAAGGGGAATGTTAAATTGGCACAAAAGAAATCAAATCGTTCACGTTCTTCCGGAAGGCGAAAACCTTCTGGAAGAACGCCAACAAAGGCAAAGCAGCAGCGAACGGCAAGCCGTACACCGCCGCGTCAGCGCACACGCAGTCCGGCGCCGCCAGTTAATCGCCGTACACTGGAAACAGAACAACGTCAGTGCCAAATATCGGCGGTCCTGCTGTTTGCACTGGCAATTTTACTTGCCTGCATTGCGCTTGTTCCAGGGGTACATATTTGGTTGATGCTGCACCACCTGGTGCGGGGATTGTTTGGCGATTGCGCCTTCCTGTGGCCGATACTGCTGCTTTATGTGGCCTTTACTACGGCTTTTGAGCGACAGGGCAGTTTTATGAGCACAAAAGTTGGGCTGTCAGCAGTTTCCATTGTTTTGTTTAGCGCGGTTGTAACTGCTTTTTTACAGCCATCTAATGTTTCCATTTCACATGGATTTGGAGAAAAGCTGCTTAGCCTTTTCCTTTCCTGCAAAGACCATGGCGGAGCTGGTCTGGTCGGGGGATTGATTGGCATTCCTATGATTGCAGGGCTTGGCAAAACTGGCGCATGCATTTTACTGATACTGTTGCTCTTTGTTACGCTGATGCTGCTGACAGGGACGACACTTGCAAGATTGTGGCATGGAATTCAAAAGCCGGCAAAAGCAGTTAGTCAGGCAGTAGGAGCCGTACATGAAAATTATGTAGAATCCGTACAAATTAAAAATCGGAATCGAGATATTGACATTCCATTGGATAATGAAGGAATGCCAATGCACCCAGTACAGACGCCGCAGCCAAAAAAGAGCAGAATAGCACGGCCTCGTTTGCAGGATATCTTTGGGTCTAGCGAAAGCAAAGAAAAGAAAACTTTTTCCCGGCAGGTACCGCCTTCCGCTATTGTGGAAAAGCCAATTCGTGACGACCGTGTCCATAAGAATGAGCCAGAACAGGAACAGCATCAAGAACAGCCAGACAGTGGGTCAGCACAGGCAGCAGAAAAGTTTATGGAACATGTCAAAAAACAGGTGGAAACAGTTCAGCAAGAACAGAATCATCCGCCGGAGACTCGTCCAGAAAACGGGGAACAGCCAGCAGCAAAATCAGAGCCTGTGCAGGAGCAGCAGGGACAGGACGGCTATCAGCGACCGCCGGTTTCTATGCTGGAATCATCCCCAATGCCCGACAATTCTTCAATACAGCAGGAGCTGAGCACGAATGGACAGCAGTTGGTGCAGGTACTCAACAGCTTTGGCGTGTCTACAAAGATTGTTAATATTAGCCGTGGGCCTTCTGTTACCCGCTATGAATTGCAGCCGGCTGCAGGTGTCAAAATCAGTAAGATTACCGGTTTGGCCGATGATATTGCCATGAATTTGGCAGCGTCCGGCGTACGTATTGAGGCGCCTATTCCAGGAAAAGCAGCAGTTGGCATAGAAGTCCCAAATAAGAAAAAAAGCATCGTACGTATGCGTGACCTAGTGGAATCCAACGCATTCTTGATGGCAAAGGGCAAGCTGACTGTTTGTTTAGGACGCGATATTGCCGGAGACCCACAGGTAGCGGACCTTTCTAAAATGCCGCATTTGCTGATTGCTGGTACCACCGGTTCTGGCAAATCGGTTTGTTTGAATTCCTTTATCATCAGCCTGCTTTATAAATCTACACCAAAAGATGTTCGTTTTTTGATGATTGACCCGAAAGTGGTTGAGCTGTCCATTTATAATGGCATTCCGCAGCTTTTGGTTCCGGTTGTAACGGACCCGCGCAAAGCTGCCGGTGCCCTTGGCTGGGCTGTAACGGAAATGCTGAAACGCTACAAGCTTTTTGCAAAATACAATGTACGCGATCTGAAATCTTATAATAGACTGGCCGCCCAGCACGATTATGTGGCAGAGGACGGTACACCCGTTGAATATATGCCGCAGATTGTCGTCTTTATCGAAGAGCTGGCAGATTTAATGATGGCGGCTCCGAATGAGGTGGAAGATAGTATCTGCCGCCTAGCACAGATGGCGCGTGCTGCCGGAATGCATCTGGTTATTGCTACCCAGCGGCCTAGTGTGGATGTTGTAACTGGCTTAATCAAGGCCAATATTCCAAGCCGCATTGCGTTGGCGGTTTCGTCACAGGTGGACAGCCGGACAATACTGGACACAGGCGGAGCCGAAAAACTGCTCGGTAATGGCGACATGCTTTTTTCTCCGGTTGGTGCACAAAAGCCGGTCCGTATTCAGGGTGCCTTTGTTAGTGATAGTGAAATTGAAAGTATTGTAGAATTTATTAAGCAATCGCAGAATCCTGGATATGACCCGCAGATAGCAGAAGAGATTGAAAAGAATGCAGTGGCTGATAAAAAAGAAACATCATCATCCTCTTCTTCTGCACCAGATGTGGACCCCATGCTGGAAGATGCAGTGAAATGTGTGGTGGAAGCTGGGCAAGCCTCTACTTCTCTGCTTCAGCGCCGTCTGCGTTTAGGGTATGCGCGTGCGGGACGAATTGTTGATCAAATGGAAGAAATGGGGATTATCGGTCCACGTGAGGGAAGCAAACCGCGGAAGGTGCTTATCACTTATCAGCAGTGGCTGGAACGCAGTGCGACAAAGCCACCGGAAGAAACCACTGAAAATGGATAAAAAATGGAGGTAACTATGAAAACTGTTTCTATTGACCGTTTTGAAGGCAAGTATGCAGTCTGTGAGGATAAAGATGGAGGACTCTTTGGCATTGAATCAGCTGAACTGCCGGAAGGTGCCAAAGAGGGTACCGTGCTGCAAATAGATGATACAGAGGGTATACTGCAGATTGACCAGCAGGAAACAGATCGCCGCCGCAAACAAAATGCTCGTCTGCAAAATGATGTCTTTTCTAGATAGAATTGCATAATATTTCCATTCTATGTGCATACTCCTGATAAAGAAAAGGGGGTATTTCCGCATGAAGTGGAAACTTTGGGAACGCGCTGTTGTATTGGGGCTGATACTGTCATTTGCTTTTTCCTGCACATCGGCAGTTGCGGCAAGTGAGGGGATTCCCGGACGCGTTCTGCGCCTGCATGTTTTGGCAAACAGCGATTCTGCTTCAGATCAGGCGTTGAAATATAAAGTGCGCGACTGTATTCTGCGCAGCAGCGATGTGTGGTTTTCCGGGGTACGCACCCGCAGCCAGGCAGAACAGGCGGCGGAGCAGCATTTGGCGGAAATACAAAAGCAAGCCACAGAAGAGCTTCGGAAAAATGGTTCTTCTGCACCGGTCCGCGTGAGTTTGGAAGACACATGGTTTCCAACACGTCAGTATCAGGCGGTTACGTTTCCTGCGGGAACTTATCGTGCCTTGCGTGTGACAATTGGCAGCGGTGCCGGACATAATTGGTGGTGCGTATTGTTTCCTGCCCTGTGTCTGCCCTGCGCCGAGCCAAAACAGACACTGCAGGACGTGCTGACACAGCCGCAGGAAGATTTGACTGGCTGTCCCTATCAAATTAAATTTAAAACAGTTGAGCTTTATGAGCAACTAGAAAACCATCTAAAAAGCGGAAAATAAAGAGTCATTTTTGAAACAGCAGAAAACCTGTATTAGCGGCTTCTGCTGCTTTTATTTTAAAGGAGGCTAATAAAATATGCTGCACTTATTGCTGGGCAGAGCCGGAAGCGGAAAGACATTTTCCATTCGGGAACGCCTGCATAGCATGGCAAAAGGAGGACAGACACAGCTATTCCTGCTCGTCCCGGAGCAGGCTTCATTTGACAATGAACGTGCATTGCTGAAACTGCTTGGGCCAAAAGATGCACAGCGTGTACAGGTACTCAGCTTTTCCCGCCTGTGTGATGCGCTTGCAAGAAGTTACGGCGGCGGCGCCGGGCGGCGGCTGACGGACGGCGGCCGTGTCATTCTAATGAGTCAGGCATTAGAACAAATAAAAGATACACTTCAATTTTATCGGCGCAGTGCACAGGGAACCGAACTGATTCAAATGCTGTTGGATGCCAACGCTGAATTTAAGTCCTGCGGGATTTCCCCACGGGACCTGCATAATGCAGCGATACAATCGGACAAGTCTGTTCTTCGGCAGAAACTGGAAGAACTCTCACAAATTCTAGATTGCTATGAGGCACTAGTTGCACAAAGTTGGGTAGACCCACAGGACGATTTAACACGTGCGGCCGCATGCCTTGGAAAACATTCGTTCTTTCAAGGAGCAGATGTTTTTATTGATGAGTTTCAAAGTTTTACAAAGCAGCAGTATGGCGTTCTGCGTTTCGTGATGCGTCAGGCACAGGAGGTAACGGTATCCCTCTGTACCGATACATTGGAGGATTCGGAACATGGTATGGGACTGTTTTCGATTGTACGTCAAACGGCTTATAGCTTCATTAGATTGGCAAATGAAGAAAATGTACCGGTAGCTTCTCCGGAAAAGCTGCCGGCAGGTATCCGGTATTATTTTGATGATTTGCGGGAATTGGAAGCATATTTCTACCGTACAGAGAATATCCAGTCGGCGGTAACAGCAAAACATGTTACTTTATATGAGGCGGCGAACCCGTATGAAGAAGCCTCTTTTGTCGCTTCGGCAATTCGGCATCTTCTGATGAAGGGACAGTGTCGGGCAAGGGACATTGCGGTTGTTGCGCGGGATATGGACAGTTACCGGGATATTTTGGATACCGCATTGGATACTTATGAAATTCCCTATTTTATGGATGAGGCTCGTGACATTACACATGAACCACTCATGCGTTTTGTTCTGGCTGCATTCGCAGCTGTGCGGACAGGCTATGACAGTGAAACGATTTTCACTTATCTAAAAACGAATCTTACAGGAATTACACCGGATGTTACAGCTGTATTGGAAAATTACTGCTTTACATGGCAGATTAGCGGGAAAACCTGGCATCAGCCGTTTACACTGAACCCGGACGGCTTTACCGGAAGTTTTACACCAGATGAACAGAAACGGCTGGAGGGCCTTGAAAAAGCACGGCGACAAATCATAAATCCGCTGGAAGCGTTTGCAAAGGTCACTTTACATACAGATGGAGTTTCTATAGCAAAGGCAGTATATCAGCTGCTGCAGGATGCTGAAGTTCCCAAACATTTGAAAGAGCTGGCAGCTGCTTTGGAACAGGCCGGTTCACCGTCTTTGGCTGATGATACACTTCGTCTTTGGGATGTGCTGATGCAGGTACTGGACCAGTGTGCACTGGTTTTAGGGGAGCAGCCTATTGCCCGCAGCCGCTTTGAAGAACTGCTGCGGATGGTGATTTCTGACAGCCAAATAAGCAGCATTCCACAGGGACTGGACCAGGTCACGGTGGGCGCAGCAGACCGAATACGTATAGAGTCACCTAAGGTTGTATTCCTTTTAGATGCAGCGAAAGAAGATTTTCCAAAAGCACCTGGTACAGCAGGAGTGTTTAGTTTTGCAGAGCGTCTGTCACTGATTGATGGAGGTCTGCCGCTGAACGATACAATGGCTGGTGTAGACGTACAGGAACGCTTTTTAGCGTATGCAGCAGTCAGCGCTCCTTCCTGTCATTTGTACCTTTCCTGGCCTACAGTAGACACCGGAGGAAATACAAAATTGCCTTCTTCGATTGTTACAGAAACGCAGCGCATTTTGAAAAATGTTTCTGTGCAAACAGCATTCACGCTTCCAACAGCTTTTTTCTCCAGCAGCCGAAAAGCGGCATTTTCTCAGTTGGCCCGCAGCTGGGGACAAAAAGCAGATGAACAGGAAGCTACTTTGCAGGCATTGTTTTCACAGGAGCAGGATGCTCCTCAGCTGGCGGCGGTTAGGCGCGCAGCAGAACATACGCCGCTGTGCTTTGCAGAACAATCCCGTGCCAAAGAACTTTTTCACGCGGATATGCGTATTTCGGCTTCTCAGGCAGAAACCTATGCGAAATGTCCGTTCCAGTACTTTTGCCAGTATGGCCTGCAGGCCAAAGAACGTCGTACGGCGGAACTAGACCCAATGGAATACGGCAGCTTAATGCATGATTTATTGGAGCGGCTATTTTCCAGCTTTTGTGCGCAAGAATTGAAAGATATGCAGGAGGAAAAGTTAAATCAGTTGATTCTTTCTTTTATTTACGACTATGTAAATGAAAAAATGGGTATACATGCAGAAAATATTCCAAGGTTTCAGCATCTTCTATTCCGTGCGGCGCAGGCAGCTTTTGTTATTGCCAGACATGTGGCGGAGGAACTTTGCCAAAGCGAGTTTGTACCATCGGATTTTGAGCTTCCCATTGGTCCGCAGGGGGTGCCGGGAATCCATTTGGCACTCCCGGATGGCGGAAGTGTAGAGCTCATTGGTAAAGTGGACCGTGTGGACACGTGGGAAGAGGAAGGCCATACTTGGATTCGCGTCATTGACTACAAAACGGGGCAGAAACGGTTTGCGCTGTCCGATGTTCTGTACGGAATCGATATGCAAATGCTTTTATACCTTGCTGCACTGTGTAAAAATGGGAAAGAGAAATATAAAAATCCGATTCCCGCTGGTGTCCTGTACATGCCCGCTTCTGTATCTGCGGTGCTGGTGGAACGTACCGAGGAGCACAAACGGGACAAGCAGCAAAAGCAACTGTGTATGAATGGCCTAATATGCAGTGATACAAAAGTTATTAAGGCGATGGAACAAGGCGCTGGCGGCAAGTACATACCCGTTAAGCAAAATAAAAATGGGGACTACCGCAAAACAGATGCAATGGTTACTGAAAAAGAGCTAAACAGCATTCTGCGGTATACCGAAAAACAACTTCAGGAAATGGGCAGACAGCTGCACAGCGGAAATGTACAGGCCATGCCTTTAGAAGATGCCTGCCAATGGTGTCCCTATACTTCTGTATGCGGGCATGAAGAAAATGGCCCGGTCCGGGAAGAAACTGTGCAGAAACAAAATGAGATTTTGCAGCAGATTCATAAAGAAGAGGGGGAAAAAGATAGATGAGCGATAAAAAGTGGACTCTTGAACAGCAGGATGCAATTTCTGCCCGTGGTGGCCCTCTGTTGGTGTCTGCTGCGGCGGGTTCGGGGAAAACGGCTGTATTGGTAGAACGTGTAGTTAGCTTAATATTAGATTCCAGTCAGGGAATTGCTGCGGACCGGCTGTTGGTTGTTACGTTTACAAAAGCGGCCGCAGCAGAAATGAAGGACCGTATTGACCGGCGTCTGTCCTTGGAACTGCAGAAACATCCAAACAGTACTTTCCTGCAGCGACAGAAAATTTTGCTCTCTCATGCCCAAATCGGTACTATTGATAGCTTCTGCAAAGAATTGATACAGGAAAATTTCAGTCAGCTTGGTGTACCTGTAGATTTCCGTGTAGCGGACCAGAGTGAAATGGAAGTTTTGCAGGCACAAACTATGACGCAGGTATTGGACCGGTATTATGCGGCAGACGATGCGAATTTCCTGCAGATGGCAGACAGCATTTCCTCCAGCAAGAATGACAGGCAGCTAACAGAAGTTATCCAGACATTATATCAGTTTGCCCGCAGTCATCCGTTTTCGCGCCGCTGGCTGCAGGAAAAAGCAGATATGTACAGAGAAACAAATCCAGATAGAACAGAGTGGGGTAGCTCTGTTCGGAAATATGCAGAAGCAGCGCTTTCGTATAGTATGCAGATGACAGAACAATCGGCTGCCCTTTTAGATAAACTTGGGGAAACAGATAAGCTGCGGGAAGCACAGCGGCCAGTTTATGAAGAAGACTGGAGCATTTTGCAGTGTTTGCGGCAGACAGTGCAAAAAGGGGACTGGGATGCTGTTTATCAGCAGATCCATTCAGTGAGCTGGGAACGGATGCCTTCTGTACGGGGTTATCAAGAAAGTTCATATAAATTAAAAGCAGATGCCAACCGTAAAGAAGTTAAAAAAACAGTAGAACAATTAAAACATCTCTTTTGCTGTAAAAAGGAAGAGTGCCGCGAAGATTTTGAGCGTTTGCTGCCCGTTGTCAGCAAGCTGGTTTCTGTTACCGAAACCTTTAGTGACCAACTGAATACGGTTAAGAAGGAGAAAAAAATATTAGATTTCAGTGACTTGGAACATTTGGCACTGCAGCTATTAGTACAGGAAACACCAGATGGCTGGAAACGTACGCCGGAAGCAGATAGCCTGTCACAGCGGTATGACGAAGTATTGGTTGACGAATATCAGGATACGAATGAACTTCAGGACTTGCTTTTTCGGGCTATTTCTCAGGAAGAGAAAAATTTATTTATGGTTGGCGACGTGAAACAGAGCATATATGGGTTTCGTCAGGCAGAAGCTGGGTTGTTTTTGGAAAGGCGCAGTCATGCTGAAATTTATTGTAGGGAAGCTCCCACATTTCCTTCCTGCATAACACTGGGGAAAAATTTTCGCAGCCGTGTAGGTATCATTGCGTTTGTCAATTTCCTTTTCCGTCAGCTGATGAGCAAAAATGCCGGAGGGCTGGAATATGCAGGCCCTGATGAATTGCTGTATGGTGGTTCTTATCCAGAAAGCCCTGTCCCAGATGCTGAGCTGGACGTATTAGAGTGCAGTACAGACGATGGGGACTTAGACCAGATAGAAGCGGAAAGCCGCCGCATAGCGGAGTATATAACGAATTTTCTTGAAAATGGAACGGTTCAGGAGAATGGCAGACGGCGTAAAGGACAGCTTCGGGACGTTTGTATCCTTTTGCGCAGTGCCAAAAAGTATGCACCACAATATGCGCGTATACTCAGCTCTTTTGGGGTACCGACATGGGCCAGTTCAGAAAATGGATTTTTTGAAACATCAGAAATACGTACGGCGCTTTCTTTTCTGCGCACAGCGGACAATCCACTTTTGGATATTCCGTTGCTAGCGGTCCTTGCGAGTCCGGTATATGGCTTTACGCCAGATGAACTTGCAAGTATACGGATGGAAAAGAAGAAAGGACCTGTTTATCTTGCTGTTCGTAAAAAAGCCGCAGCAGGAAATACACGCTGCCAGAATTTTTTGGAAGATTTGCAGGTTTACAGGGCACAGGCAGCCACATTGCCGGCGGACCGCTTCCTGCTGTTTTTCTTACAAAAAAGCGGCTATCAGGATTTAGTGTTAGCAATGGACCATGGCGAAACACGTCTTGCTAATTTACACCTTTTGATAGAATATGCCAGGAAGTATGAACAAAGCAGTGCAGGCGGTCTTTCCGGATTTATACATCTCATTGACCGCATGCAGCGGGAGGGTAGTGATTTAAGTGCAGCCAGCCCCGTTGCGGAAAGTGCAGATGTTGTACATATTATGAGCATTCATCACAGCAAAGGGCTGGAATTTCCTGTTGTTATTCTGGCAGGATGCAGCCGACGATTCCATCAGGAAACTAACAAAGTGTGTCTGAATGCAAAGCTTGGTTTTGGTTTGCAGTTGCAGGATGAAGAAAGCGGATGCCGTTATACAACTTTGCCGCATGAAGCTGTTTCACTGGAACAGAGATGCGATGGCATGAGCGAAGAACTGCGAGTTTTGTATGTTGCTGTTACGCGTGCAAAAGAAAGACTTTTGATTCTTTGCTCTGGGTCAAATGTCGAGAAAAAGCTTACTTCATGTGCTTCCAAATTAGGAAAGGAAGAAAAACTTCCTGCCTTTCTTGTACAGAAAGCGGGGAGCACTGCAGATTGGATTTTACTATGTGCTTTGCGTCATCCGAATGCCGGGGCTTTGCGAAAAGCGGCAGATGCAGTGGATTTGCCGATTGTTCCGTGCAGCCAAAAATGCCATTTCAAGATTGTTTCATTTTCCGGTCCTTTGCAGCAGACTGATGGAACGGAAAAAACAGAGCAGAATGTTTCTCCGAACCCAGAACTATACGAAAAATTGAAGAAGGAAACGGAATACATCTATCCGTATTTACGGCTGGGACAGGTACGTGCAAAAACCGCGGCCAGCGAAATCGCCGCGGCGCCGTTTGAACGGAAATACGCAGCTATGAGCAGGCCGGCTTTTTTGGGGAAGGGCGGCTTAACGCCGGCTGAGCGCGGCACGGCACTGCACGCCTATATGCAATATGTAGATTATAAAACAGCTGCTTCTAATCCGGAAGCAGAGCTGGAACGGCTGTATAAGGAAGCGTACCTGACAAAAGAACAGGCAGATGCAGTGGATATCAATAAAATCAAGCATTTTTTTGCGTCACCGCTGGCAAAACGAATTTTAAACAGCAAAAAAGTTTTGCGGGAATATCGTTTTACAATTGAGATACCAGCATCACGGCTGGATATTTCTTTGCCGCCAGACATGGGACAGGAGCCTGTTGTTGTACAGGGCGCAATAGATTGTGCATTTGAAGAAGCAGACGGGCTGGTACTGTTGGATTATAAAACCGACAGAGAAAAAAATCCGGACAAACTGCGTGACCGCTACCAGGTACAGCTGATGCTCTATAAAGAGGCACTGACACAATGTACAGGAATGCCTGTAAAAGAATGTCTTTTGTATACCTTTTCTTTGGGGAAGACGATTATTTTGTCTGATACATAAGAAATAGTTTGTACTGCGTCAGCAAAAAAGGACTTGCGTCAAAACATAGCTTGTGATATACTATATAGGCATTTGAAGTCCGCCGCTCCCGGCGGGAGTCAATGCCCGATTATATGTGACATTGAAGCGGGCAGTCCTCTGCTTACCCTAAAAAGGAAGCATGAATGCCTGAAACAGGAGGAAAAATCATGAACGCATTACAGTTAATTGCACAGGACTCTGTAAAAGAAGACAAGCCTCAGCTGGAAGTCGGCGACACCATCCGTGTAAGTGTTAACATCCGTGAAGGTGACCACGAAAGAATCCAGGCATTTGAGGGTACTGTCATTGCCCGCCGCGGTTCGGGTGTCAGCGAAACATTCACGGTACGCAGAGTTTCCTATGGTGTTGGCGTGGAGCGTGTTTTCCCGTTCCATTCTCCGAACGTCAAAAAAGTAGAAGTTATCCGCAAAGGCCACACTCGCCGCGCAAAGCTCTATTATCTGCGTGACCGTGTGGGCAAAGCTGCTAAACTGCGTGAAGTTGTTAAATAAAAGAAAAGCTGTGAATAGGCCGAAAAAGGGACATGAATGTGTCCCTTTTTTTAATATTCATCCTCATCATGTACCAGGCATAGAAGATTTATGAATTTGGCTTTGGAGGATAATTTCATGCAGATACGCAGTAACAAGGTTGGTTCGGCCCATCACAGCAAAGTACAGTCATGCTATGAGTGGGCTGATGCGCTGTTTATTGCGGTTGTCATATTGGTTTTGGCTTTTTCATTTTGTTTGCGGATTGTCAGTGTCAGTGGACCGTCTATGCAGCCAAATCTGTTTTCCAGTGATAAAGTTTTGCTTACTTATTTTGGAACATCACTGCAGTGCGGGGATGTTATTGTAATAGAACATACGAACAGCAGAGAACCTATCATTAAGAGAGTAGTTGCTACAGGTGGACAGACTGTTGACATCCATGCGGGAATAGTATCCGTTAATGGCCAAGCACTGGATGAAAGTGCTTATCTGGTAAAAGGTATAAAGACAGAGCAGGAAGGAACAAATGTTCATTATCCGCTGACCGTACCGGAGGGCAAGATCTTTGTTTTGGGAGATAACCGTTCTATTTCATTGGACAGCCGCAGCAGTGAAATTGGACTGATTGATCAGAAAGATATTTTGGGAAAAGCGCAGCTGGTTCTTTTCCCATTTTCACATTTTGGAAAGATTAAAGGGTGAAACATGAGCGAAGCACAATCTATACAGTGGTTTCCGGGTCATATGGCCCGTGCCAAAAAGCAAATTGAAAAATCCTTAAAACAGGTAGATGCTGTTGCTGAAATTGCGGATGCGCGGATTCCTGTCAGCAGCCGAAATCCAATCCTTGAACACATTATTCAGGGAAAGCCGCGAATCATTTTATTGAACAAACGGGATATGGCAGACCCAACTGCTACAAAACAATGGGTTTCTTTTTATCAACAAAAGAATATAGAAGCGGTAGATATCGACTGCAAGAGTGGAAAGGGGCTGGGTGCTTTTCAGCCCGCTGTGCGCAAAGTGCTGGCACCACAGATAGCTTCCTGGAAGCAGAAAGGCATGACGGGACGTACGATTCGTGTGATGGTTATTGGTATTCCAAACGTTGGAAAATCATCTTTTATCAATCGCCTTTCACATGGCAGTCATGCTGCAGTAGAGAATCGGCCAGGTGTCACTCGCTCGAATCAGTGGTTTTCGATTGGAAAGGGATTCGATTTGCTGGATACGCCCGGCGTACTATGGCCAAAAATTGAGGACAAAATGGTAGGCGAACACCTTGCGTTTACGGGTGCTGTGAAAGACGATATTCTCGATTTAGAGGACCTTGCATCGCGCCTTCTGGAACTGCTCTGCCGTTTATACCCGAATGCTGTACGTAGCCGCTACAAACTTGGAGAAACAGATTTTTCCGGTATGGAAGGTTGGCAGATTTTGCAGCTGGTTGGAAAGAAACGTGGTATGCTGGTTTCCGGCGGCGAGATTGACACAGAGCGTACTTCTAAAATGCTGCTGGATGAATTTCGTGCAGGTAAGATTGGACGCATTACGTTGGAACAGGCGGGGGGCGTACAATGACCAAACAGAATGAGCCTGTGGATTGGCTTTTGTATGAACGTGCTTATCTGCGGAAAGGGTATTCTGTTATCTGTGGGGTAGATGAAGCGGGACGCGGCCCACTGGCAGGTCCGGTTTTTGCTGGTGCGGTTATCTTACCGGAAGGGTGTGTTATAGACGGCGTCAATGACTCTAAAAAGCTGTCTCCGAAAAAAAGAGAAGCGCTGTATTCTTTGATTACCGAAAAAGCGGTTTCGTGGGGTGTCGGTTTTGCGACAGAAAAGGAAATTGACCAGATTAACATTTTACAAGCTACTTTTTTAGCAATGCGCCGTGCGGTACAAAAATTAACACCGCTGCCGCAGATGGCTTTGGTGGATGGCAATCAGATGCCACCACTTGGCATACCGGTTCAAACGATTGTAAAGGGAGACGGCTGCTGCGAAAGCATAGCGGCAGCATCTATCCTTGCAAAAGTTAGCAGGGACCGCTTAATGATTCAACTGGACGAAATGTACCCGCAATATGGGTTTGCAAAACATAAAGGATATGGAACAGTCCAGCATCGCCGTGCTTTATTGGAATATGGTCCATGTCCCATTCATAGAAAAACTTTTTTAAAAAAGATATTAGGAGAAGCGCATGCATAGGACTGGTGCAGTTGGGGAGGATTTTGCAGCTGCCTATCTGCAGCGAAAGCATTGCCGCATTGAGGCGCGGAACTATCATTCCAGATATGGGGAAATTGATGTGATTGCTTCCAATGAAATACATCTTATTTTTTTAGAAGTCAAAACCCGTTCAGCAAATGCAATGGTTTCTCCGCTGGCGGCGGTTACCCCACAGAAACAGCGCAGAATTTTCAAGACAGCGCAGACATATTTGATGCATTTTCCTACGCAGTTGCAGCCTCGTTTTGATGTTATGGGGATTACAGTAGGGAAGGATGGACTTACTGTACTGCAATATCAGTATTTGAAGAATGCGTTTACTGCAGATGGCATTTCTTAAGTTAAATCGGAAAAGCTTTTTGACAACAGCTGAAAAATATACTAAAATGATAACGCAATAAACCACCGGCCGGTTTCGCCATATTTGCATCCAGAAAGTGGGGGCTATTCTTTTATGCAGTATTTATCAACCCGTGATTTCGGGAAAAAGGTTTCTGCCGCTCAGGCGATTGCGCAAGGCATTTGTCAGGACGGAGGTCTGTTTGTTCCACAGGAGATTCCAAAATTAAGCAGCCACGATTTGGAGCAAATGCAGAAGTGCAGCTATGTGGAACGTGCCCAGAAAGTGCTGTCCCTCTTTTTAACAGATTTTTCAGAAAAAGAAATTGCAGACTGTGTACAGGCTGCCTATACGGAAAAAAAATTTCCGGGTGGACCTGCACAACTGTCAGCTCTGCAGGAACAGGATTGCAGCATGTATCTGCTGGAGCTCTGGCATGGCCCGACCTGTGCCTTTAAGGATATGGCTCTGCAGGTTTTGCCACATCTTTTGACAAAAAGCTGTCAGAAAATACACACCGATAAAACGGCAGTCATTTTGGTAGCAACATCAGGGGATACCGGAAAGGCTGCACTGGAAGGCTTTAAGGATGTGCCAGGGACGAAAATCCTTGTATTTTACCCGCAGAACGGCGTCAGCCCCATGCAGAAACGCCAAATGGTTACACAGGAAGGCGAAAATGTTGCTGTTTGTGCAATAGAAGGTAACTTCGATGATGCACAGACAGGTGTGAAAAAGATTTTTATCAATACTGATATGTGCCAAAAACTAGCGAAAAATGGAATGATGTTTTCCAGCGCCAATTCTATTAACCTGGGTCGGCTCTTACCACAGATTATTTATTACATTTCAGCATACTGTGACCTCATGGTGAATGGCAAGATTCAAGATAGGCAGGAAGTTAATGTGGCTGTTCCCACAGGAAACTTCGGGAATATTTTGGCCGCTTATTACGCCAAACAGATGGGCCTGCCAATTAAAAAATTGATTTGTGCCAGTAATGCCAACAATGTTTTGACAGAATTTCTGCGGACAGGCTGCTATAATCGCAACCGCGCATTCTATACGACTATTTCTCCGTCTATGGATATTCTTATTTCCAGCAATTTGGAACGCATGCTCAGTACTTTAACCGGTTCTGACGAACAGGTGAAGAACTGGATGCAGGAACTGTCACAGACCGGGACTTATCAGGTAAATGATGACGTCATGCAGAAGCTGAAAAATATTTTTTGGGCTGGATTTTGTGATGATCAAAAGACGAAAGAAGAAATCCACACTTTGTATCAGGAGGAGAACTACCTCTGTGATCCGCATACCGCAGTTGCAGTAAATGTATATAAGCAGTATGTTTCCAAAACAGGAGATGCCAGTACGCCGACAATCATTGCTTCTACAGCCAGCCCGTACAAATTTGCTGACAGTGTGCTGCAGGCCATTGGGGGCAGTGCGGCATCTGACGATGACTTTGCTAAGATACAGGAACTGGCTACTGTTACGGGAACACCGATTCCGCAGCCTATCCAGGCGCTGCGGAGCAAAACGGTCCGTTTTGCAAATTGCTGCAGACCGGATGAGATGTTTTCCAAGACACTGAAACTGATCGGGGCTGACTCGTGAATTTTAAAACCGGTCCGTTTTGCAGAAGGGACTAGAAGAGATGGCATTATATGCAATATCAGATTTGCATCTGTCATTTGGAACAGACAAGCCAATGGACGTTTTCCCAGGATGGGATAATTATACAGAACGACTTGAAAAGAATTGGGAAGCTGTGGTAAAGCCAGAAGATACAGTCGTTATCGCGGGAGACATCAGTTGGGCGATGAAACTGGAAGAGGCACAGGCAGACTTCAGTTATATTGACCGCCTTCCTGGACATAAACTGATTTTAAAAGGAAACCATGACCTGTGGTGGTCCACCCGTTCTAAACTGGAAAACTTTTTCACCGCATGTGGCTTTTCAACAATTTCCATCATACATAATTCAGCAGTAAGAGTTGGAGCACTGGCCGTTTGCGGCAGCCGCGGGTGGCTGTACAATCCTCAGACAGCACAGGATATGAAAATCGTTAACCGGGAAGTTGGCCGGTTAGAAGCATCTTTACAGGCGGGTGAAAAGCTTGGCGGTATTCCGGTCGCCTTTTTGCACTATCCGCCGGTTTATGATAATGCCTGCTGTGATGAAATTTTCGAGGTACTAAAAAAGCATAATGTTTCAGACTGCTACTTTGGCCATATCCATGGGAGTCAGGCTGCCAAACGTGCTGTTATTGGAGAATACCGCGGCATTCGTATGCACTTGATTTCATGTGACTACCTTTCTTTCTGCCCGCTGTTGGTGCGTGAGTAAGGCAGAATGTTACGCATTTTTAAATTCTTGTCAGTTTTTATGGAAAATCAACTATAAGTATGTTATACTGTTAAACGATAATTTGCAATTTTGCAGGAGGAAATCAATATGAGTCTGAAATCATCCAAGAAGGTCGATACAAATCGCTGGCAGTTAGAGGTTGCTGTTGATGCCTCAACTTTTAATGCCGCTGTCGACCATGCCTATAAAAAGCAGAAGAACCGCATTGCCGTTCCCGGCTTCCGCAAAGGCAAAGCACCGCGTTCTGTTGTTGAAAAGCTTTACGGCCCCAATATCTTTTACGAAGGTGCTGTAAATGAAGTGTATCCGGACGCTCTGGACGCAGCTGTGAAAGAAGCTAAGCTGGATATGATTCAGGACAAAATCGACTTTGACGTTGTTTCGGTCGATGAGAAAGACGGTTTGGTTTTTAAGGCCACCATTACGGTCAAGCCGGAAGTAACAATTGATGGGTATAAGGGAATTAAAGTTACCAAAAAATCCGAAAAAGTTATGGCCGATGAAGTAAATGCAGAGCTGAAAAAGGTTCAGGAACGCGATGCCCGTATGGTTACGGTTGATGACCGTCCTGCAGCAAAAGACGACATTGTTGATATTGACTTTGACGGTTCCGTTGACGGCAAATCTTTCGAAGGCGGAAAAGCCGATAACTTCTCTCTGACTTTGGGTTCCGGTCAGTTTATTCCGGGATTTGAAGACCAGATTATCGGTAAAAATACCGGCGATGAGTTCGATGTCAATGTTACTTTCCCGCAGGATTATCATGCTGAAGACTTGAAGGGTAAAGAAGCAGTCTTTAAAGTTAAAATTCATGAGATTAAAGTCCGTGAACTTCCGGAACTCGATGATGAATTTGCAAAAGATGTCAGCGAATTCGATACTCTGAAGGAATACAAAGCAGATGTTAAGAAGCATCTGGAGGCTGATAAGAAAGAGGCCGTTCGGGATGATATGGATAACCAACTGATTGATTCTTTGGTTGCTTCCCTAAAGGGCGAAATTCCGGCTGTCATGTACGCAAATAAGGCAAACGATGATATTCGTGACTTCAGCTATCGTCTGCAGAGCCAGGGACTGGATATTCGGACATACATGAAATACACGGGCATGGATCAGGAAAAATTGCGGAAAGCTTTTGAGCCGCAGGCTGAGCGTCAGGTTAAGGTTCGCTTGGCATTAGAGAAGATTGCAGAACAGGAAAAACTGGTTGCTTCTGATGAAGATATCGAAAAAGAATACAGGAAGATGGCTGACCAGTACAAGACAGACGTGGATAAGATTAAGGCAGTGGTAGAAAAAGAAGCACTGGCCTCCGATTTGGCTGTCGAAAAAGCAATCGATTTTGTGCGTGACCAGGCTGATGTAATGGATGCGCCGGCAGAGAAGAAAAAGAAATCCACAAAGGCAACTGCAGCAAAAAAGACAAAAGCCACAAAAAGCTCTGCAACAAAAAAAGCAGCAGACAAAAAGGACAGCGCTGAATAAGTTTATCCTGTAAGACCAATACTGCTTTTTGTGTGCAGTTCTATGGGAGGGTTTATCGTGAGCAATTTAGTTCCTTATGTTGTTGAACAAACAAACCGCGGAGAACGGCAGTATGATATTTTTTCCAGACTGCTGAATGACCGTATTATTATGCTGAATGAAGAAGTAACCGATGCAACGGCAAGCTTGGTGGTAGCGCAGCTCTTGTTTTTGGAAGGAGAGGACCCTTCAAAAGATATCAGCTTATACATTAACAGTCCTGGTGGCTCTGTAACCGCTGGAATGGCCATTTATGATACTATGCAGTATGTTAAGTGCGATGTTTCTACAATCTGCCTTGGATTGGCAGCAAGCATGGGCTCTTTTCTACTGTCTGCTGGTACCAAAGGGAAACGCTATTCCCTGCCGAACACAGATATTTTAATTCATCAGCCCAGTGCCGGTATGCAACAGTCACAGGTGTCTGATATTATGATTCATGCTAACTATTTGGAAAGCAAGAAAAAGTTGCTTAACCAGCTCCTGGCTAAGAATACGGGACAGCCGCTGGAAGTCATTGAACGGGATACTGACCGGGATAACTTTATGACACCCGAAGAAGCCTGTGAATATGGGCTGATTGATAAAGTTATTACACAAAGATAAGCAGGTGATTGCATGTCCAACAATGGTGATATTACCGACCGGGAGATATGCTGCTCTTTCTGTGGTAAACCGCAGAGTCAGGTGCGCAGATTAATCGCCGGACCAGGAGTATATATCTGTGATTCCTGTGTAGAACTGTGCCAGTCCATTCTGAACGATGAAATGAATCTCTCTACTCATCATCATACAGAACCCGCACAGGAGAATGCAGCAGAACTGCCAAAACCGCATGAGATTAAAAAACGCTTAGATGAATATGTGATTGGACAGGATGCTGCAAAGGTAGCATTGTCTGTTGCTGTGTACAATCATTACAAGCGCATCTATTATGGTGAAGACGACCATGTTACGCTTTCAAAGAGTAATGTGTTGCTGCTGGGGCCTACCGGTGTTGGCAAAACGCTTTTGGCACAGACACTGGCACGCATTTTGGATGTCCCCTTTGCTATAGCGGATGCTACAACCCTGACAGAAGCCGGCTATGTTGGTGAGGATGTAGAAAATATTCTGCTTCGCTTAATTCAGGCTGCTGACTACGATATTGAGCGGGCTGAACGCGGTATTATTTACATTGACGAAATAGATAAAATTGCGCGAAAGTCCGAAAACCCGTCTATTACCAGAGATGTTAGTGGTGAAGGCGTACAGCAGGCTTTGCTGAAAATCCTGGAAGGAACAGTTTCCAATGTTCCACCGCAGGGTGGCAGAAAGCATCCTCAGCAGGAGTTTCTGCAGATTGATACAAGCAATATTCTGTTTATCTGCGGAGGTGCTTTTGATGGCCTCGAAAAAATTGTAGAGGACCGGAATGTTTCCACTTCTCTGGGCTTTGGTGGGGAAGTGCACAGCAAAACGGAATTGGATGCAATGAACTGGATGTCCAAGGTCGAACCACATGACCTTGTGAAGTTTGGCATTATTCCGGAGCTAGTGGGCCGTTTGCCAGTCATTACTGCGCTAAGCGGTTTGGACGAAAACGCACTTGTGCGTATACTGACAGAACCCAAAAACAGTTTGGTCAGCCAGTATAAACGGCTGTTCCAGCTGGATAAGGTTGACCTCGAATTTTCCGATGATGCTTTGCAGGCAATCGCACATAAAACGATTGAACGCCATACAGGTGCGCGTGGCTTGCGTTCTGCCATGGAGGAATTGCTTACACAGTTGATGTATGATGTTCCTTCTGATTATACGGTGGAGAAAGTTGTTATTACTGCTGATACAGTTAACACTGGTGCAAAGCCAGAACTGGTTTACAATCCGGACCGTCAGCCGGTGAAGATAAAAATGGCACTTCCAAATCCTCCAAAGAATAAAGGACGTCGGGACACCGCTTGAAGCTTGTTCTGCTGTTATTTTAAAATATGAGGGCTGTTGTATGTGGTAACCCAGACTTTTGTTACCCGCAGCAGCCTTTTTTAGTAAGGAGACAGATAATGGTTATAGAAAAGGTGGACCCAGTGCAGCTTGCTCCCGAAGATACACAAATACTACCCACACTTGTTCTGCGTGGATTGGTTATTTTCCCGGGAATGATGCTGCAGTTTGACGTTGGCCGCAGAAAATCTATTCTTGCGCTTGGAAAATCCATGGAAGAAGGCCAGCTGATTTTTCTGGTTACACAAAAGGATTTGTCCGTGGATGATCCGGGCTCGAAGGATATTTACTCCGTAGGTGTCGTTGCCCGCATTCGCCAGATTGTTCGGCGTACAGATGATGGAATTCGTTTGTTTACCGAAGGATTGTATCGGGCAAAGGTATGTGCAGTTAAAACAGAAAATCCTTTCCTGTTAACAGAAGTAGAAAAAATAGAGGATAAAAAGCGGAACTCTACACCGAATTCTGAGGCATTGATTCGTTACACACAATCTTTATTTCAAGACTATATTCAGAACTACACCCATGTGGCTCCCGACATTGTTATGGGCGTTGTGCAGAAAAAGGATTGTGGGGAACTGGCCGATTATATTGCCATGAATGTTTCGCTGGATTACGATAAAAAGCAGGAAATACTTGAGGAGCTTCATCCCTACCGGCGCTTAAAGAAGCTGAGCGCTATGCTGAAATCGGAACTGCGGATTTTATCTATCGAATCCAAAATTTCTGAAAAGGCAAAGGACCAGATAGATGAAAACCAGCGAGATTATTATTTGCGGGAGCAAATGAAAGCGATTGCAGATGAACTCGGTGAAGTTGACAATCCTTTGCAGGAGGCCGACCAGCTTCGGGACCGCGTTAAAAAAGCCGGACTGCCGCAGGAACAGGAAGAGAAGCTGCTGAAAGAATGTGACCGACTGGCGAGAATGCCGGAAGGTTCTCATGAAGGCAGTGTCATTATTACTTATGTAGAAACCTGCCTATCTTTGCCGTGGAACAAGTCATCAAAAGACCATATTGACCTGCAAAAGGCTCGCCGCGTCTTAGATAGGGACCACTATGGCTTGACAAAAGTAAAGGACCGCATTATTGAGTCACTGGCAGTAAAAAAATTGAATCCAGATGTGCAGGGCCAAATTCTATGTCTTGTCGGCCCTCCGGGAGTTGGCAAGACCAGTATAGCGCATTCTGTCGCAGAAGCAATGGGACGCAAATATGTGCGTGTGAGCCTAGGCGGCGTGCATGATGAATCTGATATACGTGGGCACCGCCGAACCTATATTGGTGCTATGCCCGGCAGAATTATCAATGCAATTCAGAAAGCAGGAACAAACAATCCCGTCTTGCTGCTGGATGAGGTCGATAAGCTCGGTAATGATTACCGTGGTGACCCCTCATCTGCTTTGCTGGAGGTTCTAGACAGTGCGCAAAATAGCACATTTGAAGACCACTATGTTGATATGCCATTCGATTTAAGCAAAGTGTTCTTCATTACGACAGCAAATGATGCTTCCAATATACCGGAACCTTTGTATGACCGAATGGATGTCATTACCCTTGGCAGCTATACGCATGAAGAAAAATTTCAGATTGCGACTAAATATCTGGTCCCGAAGCAGCTGAAAAACAGCGGCATTTCCAATAAGAATCTGCGAATTGCTCCTTCAGCAATTCGTGCAGTCATTGGCGGCTATACGCGGGAAGCCGGCGTTCGTGGCCTTGAACGACAGATTTCTACTATTTGCAGAAAAAGTGCTGTGAAAATCGTTGAGGACCCAGAGCTTGTAGTTCGTGTTACGCCGAAAAATCTGGAGAATTTCTTAGGGCCCTGCAAGTTCCGTGACGAATCTTTAAATAAAAAAGATACTGTTGGTTTAGTAAATGGTCTTGCGTGGACTTCCGTGGGTGGTGTCATGCTGCCAATAGAAGTAGCGGTTATGTCTGGAACTGGAAAGATTGAATTGACTGGCTCATTAGGTGATGTTATGAAAGAATCCGCACGGACAGCTATCAGCTGCATTCGTACACGTGCTGATAAACTCGGCATACCGAGCGACTTTTACAGCAAATACGATATTCATATTCATGCGCCGGAAGGAGCTGTCCCTAAGGATGGCCCAAGTGCCGGTGCGGCTATGGCTACCGCTATCACCAGTGCGCTGACGAAAATCCCGATTCACCATGATGTTGCTATGACCGGTGAAATCACGCTGCTTGGGCGTATTTTACCTATCGGTGGTCTGCGGGAAAAAACGATGGCTGCTTACCGGGCAGGCATTAAAACTGTTTTAATTCCAAAGGATAATGTATCTGATTTGGAAGAGGTAGATAAGGTTGTTAAAGACTCTGTTGAGTTTTTGCCCATGGAACATATTGACCAGGTTTTAAAAAATGCTTTAATAAAGAATCCATTTCAGGCAGTTCAGCAGTAAGGAGTATATATGAAGATTGAATCGGCACAGTTCGAATTTGCTGCAGGGATAAAAGAACAACTGCCAAAAGGAACGCTTCCTGAAATCGTATTTTCCGGGAAATCAAATGTAGGAAAATCTTCGCTCATCAATAAGCTGCTTAACCGGAAGTCCCTTGCACGGGTGAGCGGGCAGCCAGGGAAAACAGCGACAATCAATTTTTATCGTTTAGATGGCTGTCGTTTCGTTGACCTACCTGGATATGGTTATGCAAAGGTATCCAAAGAAGAAAAGCTGCGCTGGGCCGAGCTGGTGGACGGTTATTTTGCCGAAGACCGTCCCGTTGTTCTGGTAATACAGATTTTAGATATGCGTCATGAACCAACGGAAAACGATATGCAGATGATACAGTTTCTTTTGCACAATCAGTTTCCGTTTTTGCTGCTGGCAACCAAAAGCGATAAACTGAACGTTTCACAGCGCAGGGAAAGGCAGTCGGCATTGCAGCAGTTGTCCGAGCAGACACATGCCCCACTTCACATCTTTTCCGCCCGCAGCGGGGAGGGCGTAGGAAATCTGCGTTCTGCTATCAAAAAGGCTTGTGAATCCACGAAATAATCATAAAATATAACACAGGATTGGTGGGAAAGATGAAAATGCTGAATGAAGATCTGAAAATCAATCAAGAAGGTCATCTGTTATTTGGCGGTGCGGATACAGTTGCACTGGCCAAACAATATGGCACGCCGCTCTATGTTATGAATGAGAACAGGATTCGTAAAATCTGCAATATGTACAAACAGTCCATTGAAAAATGCTACCATGGCAACGGACTACCGCTCTTTGCCAGTAAAGCATTTTGCTGCAAAGAAATCTGCCGCATTATGAACGACGAGGGAATGGGACTGGATGTTGTGTCCGGTGGAGAACTGTACACTGCCATGCAGGCAGGGTTCCCGCCAGAACGTATTCAGTTCCACGGTAACAATAAAACGACGGAAGAAATGAAATACGCGTTAACCTGTGGTGTCGGTCATTTTGTGGTGGATAATTTGACAGAGTTACATACGCTGGATAATCTGGCCGGTTGTATGCACGGTCATGCCAATATTCTGCTGAGGATTAAGCCCGGTATTGATGCCCATACCCATAAATTCATTCGTACCGGCCAGATAGATTCCAAGTTTGGCTTTGCACTGGAAACGGGCGAGGCTATGGCGGCGGTGAAAGAAGCCCTGCAGGCGAAAAATGTTACTTTGACTGGCCTGCACTGCCATATTGGTTCCCAAATTTTCGAGATTCAGCCCTTCCTGCTGGCGGCCAAAGTAATGCTGACTTTTATACGGGATATTAAGGCGGAAACAGGTGCAGAGTTGCAGGAACTCAATTTGGGCGGCGGCTTTGGTATTAAATATACCGAGCAGGACCAACCGGTTCCTTATGACCAGTACATGGAGCAGGTTTCAAAAACTGTACATAGTTGCTGCAGTGAATACAATCTGGCACTGCCTAAAATTTATATCGAGCCAGGCCGTTCCATTGTGGGAGAATCGGGTTTAACACTCTATACCATAGGTGCTGTTAAAAGCATTCCGAATACTCGGACCTATGTTTCGGTTGATGGCGGCATGACAGATAATCCCCGCTACATTCTGTATCAATCCACTTATGAAGCAATCGTTGCAAACAAGGCAGAAAAGCCACGGGATTATACCGTGACGATTGCCGGCCGCTGCTGCGAATCCGGCGATTTGATACAGGAACACACACCTATCCAGAAGTGCGCCCCCGGGGACATCTTGGCGGTTCTCTCCACCGGTGCCTATAACTATTCAATGGCGTCTAATTACAACCGTGTTCCACGCCCGGCGGTCGTCTTTGTAAAGGACGGCAGCCCGCGTGTCGCTGTGCGCAGAGAATCCTATGCAGACCTTGTGCAGAACGATTTGTAAGTCTTAGTGAATAGAATACAGCATGAGGTAAAGGGCAGCAAAATGCCCTTTACTTTTGCACTTTTTTAGAGTAAAATTTTAAATAGGAACAACGACAAAATATTGCAATGAACAATGTAGGAGTGAACTGATTTGAATTCAAAAATTAAAGATGACAGTGTAGATTTCCTTTTTCAGGCGGTACTTTCTTTAAAGACTCCAGAGGAATGCTATGCTTTTTTTGAGGATTTGTGCACCGTGCCGGAGATTAAGGCCATGTCACAACGCTTGCTGGTTGCGCATATGTTGAGTACAAAGCAGAACTATCAGCATATTGTACACATCACACATGCATCTACTGCAACAATCAGCCGAGTAAACCGTTCGTTAAATTACGGGTGCGATGGTTATAAGTTGGTTTTTGACCGCTTGGATAAAAAAGCAGAAGAAAACGACAAAAAAGAAACGAAGAATGACCAATAAACAATTTTGGCCATGTATACTTACGTAGATTTTACTGGAAACTCATAAAAAGGAAAGACCAAGTTTTATGGATAGAATGATTCGTTGCCTTACAGAAAGCAGCCACATTATGGCTTGTGCTGTAGATTCTACTTACATGGTAGCAACAGCACAGCAGATTCACCATACCAGTCCAACCGCAACAGCCGCTTTGGGCCGTTTACTGACAGGAACATCTATGATGGGTGCCATGTTGAAAGACCAGGGCTCCAGCTTACAAGTGAAAATCAGTGGTGGAGGCCCAATTGGGAGCTTAACGGCAGAAGCAGACTGCTTTGGAAATTGTCACGGATATGCTGTACATCCTGAA
This sequence comes from Caproicibacterium lactatifermentans, assembly GCF_013315815.1. Classification (NCBI taxonomy): domain Bacteria; kingdom Bacillati; phylum Bacillota; class Clostridia; order Eubacteriales; family Oscillospiraceae; genus Caproicibacterium; species Caproicibacterium lactatifermentans. Next base: position 1,118,147 of record NZ_CP046051.1, on the reverse strand, counting down.
GCGGACCTTCCGCTGAAACCAAACGGAAAATTGAACGTAGGTGGAGTTGTTGGCCGTAATGGTCTGTTAACCGTTGTCCGCGATGATAAGGGCCATAAACCCTACTCGGGACAGACCCAGCTTGTGTCAGGAGAAATTGCAGAAGACTTGGCAGCGTACTATGCATATAGTGAGCAGATACCTACGGTGTGTGCTTTGGGTGTTTTGGTGGGAAAAGAAAACGAGGCGCAGATACTGGCCGGCGGCTTGCTGATACAGGGTATGCCGGGTGTTACAGGGGATGAGCTGGAACAGCTGGAGAAGAATGCAGCAAAATTGCCCGCCGTTACAAAAATGCTGGCTTGTGGGAATAGCATAGAAGATATGTGTGACCTGGCTTTACAGGGAATGCCGTTTAAAAAGCTGGACGAAAGCAAAGTAGCCTATGCCTGTGGCTGTTCAAAACAGCGGGTGCTGCGCGCGCTGTCAACGCTGTCTCCAGCAGACATTCGTTCTTTGGCAAATAAGAAAACTGGATATGCGGAAGCAACATGCCAATTTTGTGGGCGTAAATATCGTTTTTCCGAGGAAGAACTGCAGTGCTTGGCGGCTACTGTCGAAAAAAGCAAAAACAACAAATAATTTTTTAAAAAATCCCTTGACATTCATCAAATGATGGTGTATTATAATACACGTCGCTGATAAACAACAGCAGCGCAGCAAAAATTGGGAGCATAGCTCAGCTGGTTAGAGCACCTGCCTTACAAGCAGGGGGTCATAGGTTCGAGTCCTATTGTTCCCACCAGCAGTGGCTCGGTAGTTCAGCTGGTTAGAACGCTAGCCTGTCACGCTAGAGGTCGACGGTTCGATCCCGTTCCGAGTCGCCATTTTTGCCTCTGTAGCTCAGTAGGTAGAGCAGGGGACTGAAAATCCCCGTGTCAGTGGTTCGATTCCGCTCGGAGGCACCATTTGCGAACGTAGCTCATTTGGTAGAGCGCCACCTTGCCAAGGTGGAGGTAGCGAGTTCGATCCTCGTCGTTCGCTCCATGTTTGGCGTCATAGCCAAGTGGTAAGGCATGGGTCTGCAAAACCCTGATGCCCCAGTTCGAATCTGGGTGACGCCTCCATGTCGCAGTAAACAGAGAGCTTTGTTTTCTCTGTTTACTTTTTTTTTATCTGAATGGAGGAAGTAACCGGGAACATGAATACTCAAACAGTTGAACATCCGCTGCGACCTGTTTTTGCGGCTGATTCCCGTGTCCTGATATTGGGCACCATGCCATCGCCAAAGTCGCGTGAAACCGGATTCTATTATGGACATCCACAAAATCGTTTTTGGCGCGTATTGGCAACTGTCTTTCATCAGCCGGTACCAAGTACCATAAACGAAAAGAAAACCTTGCTGCTACAAAATCATATTGCACTATGGGACGTACTTCGTGCCTGTTCTATTAGTGGTGCAGATGATTCAAGTATCAAGGACCCACAGCCAAATGATATTCCAAAGCTGCTAAGCAGGACAAATGTATATGCCGTCTTTACAACAGGGAAGAAAGCATATTCCCTGTACCAAAAATTGGTTTTTCCTACGACGCATTTACAAGCGGTTTCTTTACCGTCCACTAGCCCGGCAAATTGCAGAGTTTCTTTTACTGAACTCGTACAGGAATATCGTTATATCGCGAAGAAAGTAGAAGAAGGAGAAGAAAAAGAAAAGAATGGAAACTGCTGTTAAGCAAATTGAATCAAAGCAAACACCACAGCCAAACCGTATGGGTGTACAAAAAATGGTGCCTTTAGTCATTAGCATGTCATTGCCTACTATTTTTTCTATGCTGGTGCAGGCGCTCTATAATATTGTAGACAGTATTTTTGTTTCTCGCATCAATGAAAGCGCTATTACAGCAGTTTCATTGGTCTTTCCAATACAGAATCTTTTAATTGCTGTCTGTATTGGTACTGGCATCGGCATGAATTCACTGATTGCCCGGCGGCTTGGCGAGAAAAAAATAAAGGAAGCAAATCTGGCGGCGGACCATGGCGTGCTGCTCAGTGCCCTTAACTATGTATTTTTTCTGCTTCTTGGCCTTTTTGCGGCAGCTCCATTTGCGCATTCTTTCACAAAAAATCCACAAATCCTAAAGTGGGCTGTGCAGTATATGCAAATTGTGTGCATTGGTTCTTTTAGCTTTTGCTTTGAAGCTAACCTTGAAAAAGTCATTGGCGCAACTGGAAACATGGTATATCCCATGATTTTCCAACTGACAGGGGCGGTTGCTAATATTATATTGGACCCAATCTTTATTTTTACATTGCATATGGACGTTGCCGGTGCAGCGATTGCAACGATTATTGGGCAGTTCCTTTCCCTTTTGGTGGCTGTGTATGTGATACGCCATAAGAAAATGGAAGTACATATTTCTTTGCGGGATTTCCATTTCAGCTGGCAGACAATTCGGGATATCTATACCGTCGGTTTGCCGTCCATTGTTATGAATGCGATTGGTTCTGTTATGACTAGTGGACTAAACGCAATCCTTATTACGTTTAAAGATATAGGTAATACAGCTGTAGCGGTTTTCGGTGTATATTTTAAATTGCAGATGTTTGTGTTTATGCCCGTTTTTGGGCTGAACCAGGGCATTATTCCGATTATGGGGTATAATTATGGTGCCCACAATAAAAGGCGCTTAAATAGCTGCTTGCGTATCGGGATTGTTATTGCTGTATGCATTATGCTGTTTGGCATGACTTTGTTTATGGCAATTCCGGGTCAGCTGCTGAAAATATTCGATGCGTCGCCAAGTATGCTTTCAATGGGCATTCCAGCACTGCGCACCATCAGCCTTTGTTTTCTTCCGGCTGCACTGGGAATTTTGTTGTCTGCCGAGTTTACAGCTGTAGGTAAAGGCACATACAGCCTGATTGTTACGCTTATGCGGCAGCTGTGTGTGCTGCTTCCAGCGGCAGCCATTTTGGCTCAAGTAACAGGACGGGTAAATGCAGTATGGTTTGCTTTTCCGATTGCAGAAGTTTCATCTCTACTTACAAGCATCATCCTTCATATTCGCCTAAAAAAGACTCTGCTTCAAAAGCTGTAAGGTTCTGCTCCTTCCTCTGTCAACATATAAATGTAAATGCGAAAGAGGAGGAATGAAAATGAAAGTAAAACATATCAATATTTGGATGCTGGCAGCTTTTATTACTGTCTGCGTCCTATTTTTATTTTTGCTCTCTGTTTCCTGTTTCCATACTGCACAAACAGCTGTGGCTGCGGCGGCTGTACGACCGCTTGTGGTTTTAGATGCAGGACATGGTGGAGAAGATGGGGGAGCAGTCGGTTGCTCGCCTGTGCCCGAAAAAGTTTTAAATCTATCGATAACGAAGAAAATTGAAAAAGGATTGACATCTGCAGGCTGCCGTGTTGTTATGACACGTACAGATGATACAATGTTGGGGGACAACACACTCTCCACTTTGCATGAACGGAAAGTGTCTGATATTCATAAACGGCTTTCTATTTTGCAGGAAAATCCGGGCGGTATCTTCGTTAGTATCCATCAAAACCATTTTGCAGATGGTTATTATAATGGTGCACAGGTGTTTTATTCGTCGAATCACCCCAAAAGCAAAATTCTTGCGGAATCTATACGGCAATCCATCGTATCCAGTGTACAGCCCCAAAATAAACGGGAAAACAAAGCTGCTACCAGTTCCATTTATTTGCTGGCACATGCAAAAGATCCGGCAATCCTAATAGAGTGTGGTTTCCTCTCAAATGCCTCAGAAGCAAAACTGCTAAACGATACTGCTTATCAGCAGAAAATGGCCGACGCTGTTACACACGGAATTTTGAATTATCAGAAGCAGGGTGCTGCAGTGTCCTCTGCTGTGTCTTCAAACCGCTTGTATTCCTCCGTATCCTCCGCTATAATAAAGTAATTAGGAAAAAATTAAACACAAATCCATTAGTCCATTAATTATTGGTATGAGGAATGAACAAACGATGGCAGGAAAACTAAAAAGTATTTATAGATGTACAGAATGCGGATATGAATCTGCAAAATGGTATGGAAAATGTCCGGAATGCGGTGCATGGAATACCATGTCTGAAGCGCTGCAGGAGCCAGCTGTTTCGATGCGGCGCGGTAGTATAGGGCAGGGAATTTATCATCAAACAGCGCCGCAGGCGACACCAATTCGAGAAATTAGCATGGAGGAGGAGCCACGCTATAAAACGGGCGTTTCGGAACTGGACCGCGTTCTAGGTGGTGGAATTGTAAAAGGTTCCATCATCTTAATTAGTGGTGAACCGGGAATCGGTAAGTCAACGATATTAACGCAGATTTGCGCTTATTTAGGAAATACTCTGAAAATTCTATATGTTTCTGGTGAGGAGTCCAGCCGACAGATTAAGCTAAGGGCAAACCGATTGGGAGTGGAGCCAGACAATCTTTATATTTTGACGGAAACAGATATACAAAGAGTTTTGGAGCAGGTCCGAACGGAAAAACCGGATTTATTGATGATTGACTCTATTCAAACGATGAATGATACAGAATTAAACTCCGCTCCCGGCAGCGTTACACAGGTTCGTGAATGCACAAATGCGATTATGCATATCGCAAAAGGAATGGAGATTCCTGCAATCATGGTAGGTCATGTCAACAAAGACGGAGCCATTGCTGGGCCGAAGGTCTTGGAACATATTGTTGATGCGGTTTTATATTTTGAAGGTGACCGTCAGATGAGCTACCGCATCTTGCGCGCGGTAAAAAACCGGTATGGCTCCACCAATGAAATTGGTGTTTTCGATATGGAAGAAACGGGGCTGCATCAAGTAGAAAACCCGTCAGCATCTATGCTGACGGGTCGGCCAACGAATGTTTCCGGTACTTGTGTTACCTGTGTGATGGAAGGCAGCCGTCCTATATTGGCGGAGCTGCAGGCACTGGTCACTTCGTCCGGCTTTGGGAATCCCAGAAGAATGGCAACCGGCTTTGACTATAACCGCATGAATTTACTCCTTGCGGTGCTGGAAAAGCGGGCGGGCTATTATTTTTCAAATCTTGATGCCTATTTAAATGTAGTAGGCGGTCTGCGTTTGGACGAACCTGCGTGTGATTTGGCGGTATCCATGGCGCTGGTTTCCAGCCTGAAGGATGTACCGATTGCCGATGATGCGGTCATTTTTGGAGAAGTGGGCTTAACGGGAGAGGTTCGTTCAGTTATGCATGCAGAACAGCGTATCAGAGAAGCAGAACGAATGGGTTTTCATCGATGCATTCTTCCGTGGTACAATTTAAAGTATCTTAGCGGCCGGCAGGCAAATACAACGATACAGCTGACCGGCGTTAAAAATGTGAGACAGGCTTTTGCGGCGCTTCAGCAGGAGTAGTGGTGTTTGCTTCATATACGGCGCGCGGTATTGTGCGAATACAGTGGATACAGCCGTTCGGTTCATAGTGCGTGATGGCCGAGGGCGGTTCTACCGTACAGTATCCGTCCTTTTGATAAGCACAGTCCTGGTCACAATGAACAAGCATTTTTGGTTACCTCACTTTTCCTTTTTTATTTCAGTATGAGGTAAAAAAATTGCTTTTATGCAGAGAGGAGAAGCTATCATTTCACGTGGAATTGAAATTCCAAATTTACCGCAGCAGCGTGTTACCTTAGTCGCGGTGTCAGAAATGACTCCAGCTTCTGTTGTGAAGGCATTACAGGCCCTTTCTATTAAAGTTATGAAAGTTACTGCGGATAACCGGTTCACAGGTTCGGTGTCTTCCCATGCAGATATGCGGTGCCACTTAACGGGCAGCCAAACAGGCTTTTGTACAGATGAATCCTTGCGAGCGGAATTTCTGCGAAGAGGTATTTCTCTTTTCAGAACAAATGTTCATAAATTTTCCAAATATCCAGAGGACTGCAGTTTGAATGCAGCCAGAGTCGGATCTTATGTTTTTGCAAATCCAAGATGTATGTGCAAAGAACTTCAAAAATTTTATAAAGAGGAGCAAGAACAACAAAAAATAGAATTCATACCGGTTCGCCAGGGATACACCAAGTGCAATATAGCAGTTGTAGATGAAAGGTCCATTATAACCGAAGACAATGGAATTGCGGCCGCAGCGCGAAAAGCTGGTTTGGACGTTTTGCAGCTGCGGCCTGGGATGGTTCAGCTGGATGGCTATCCATATGGATTTATTGGCGGCAGCTGCGGAAAATTAGCACCGAATGTTTTAGCGTTTGCTGGTTCAGTTTGGAGTCATCCACAGGTAGAACAAATTATTCGATTTTTAAAGGAACACCATGTTCGGGCGTTATCCTTAGGCAATGGACTGCTGCAGGACATCGGCGGTATTTTGCCTGTAAAAGAAAAAGAGTATAAGAAGAGATGAAAAATCAAAAAACGTAATTATACAAAATGAACATTTTGTATAATTTGGGGAGGCCGGAAGCACGTTATGAAAGAAAAATATATGAATGAAGCTCCAATCATCATTAAGCAATTTTTAGGCTACTTACAAACAATTAAAGGTAAATCTCCAAAAACGGTTGAAGAATATTATTTAGATTTGCGTACTTTTTTTCGGTATCTAAAACAGCATCGGGAGCCTTCGCTGGCGGATAAACCTCTAGCGGATATCTCGATTGCAGATATAGACCTCACTTTTGTTAAGTCGGTTACCTTGACGGAGGCCTATGAATTCATGAACTATTTGATGGCTGTTCGCCACAATGGTCCTGCGGCCCGATCACGAAAGTGCTGCAGTTTACGGGCTTTTTACAATTATCTAACGCACAAAGCGCATCTTTTGAAGGATAATCCCATTCAAGAGCTGGAATCTCCTAAAGTAAAGCGAAGCCTGCCCAGGTACTTAACACTGAACCAAAGTATTGACCTTTTAAAGCAAGTCAAAGGCCCCTTTAAGGAACGCGATTACTGCATTTTGATTCTCTTTTTGAACTGCGGAATGCGTTTATCTGAATTGGTCGGAATTAACATAAATGATATTAGACGCGGCAGCAATACCCTGCGAATCCTTGGCAAAGGCAATAAAGAACGAATTATTTACCTCAATGAAGCGTGTTTGCACGCGATTGACAATTACTTGAAAGTCCGCCCAAAGGACCACCTAAAGGACAAATACGCCCTGTTTATCAGCAAACAGAGAAAGCGAATCAGCCCTAAAACCGTGCAGTATCTCGTCAAAAAGTACCTATCCGGTATTCAACTGGGCGGTTCAGGATATAGTGTCCATAAACTGCGGCATACGGCCGCAACTTTGATGTATCAACAAGGAAAAGTAGATATCCGTGTTCTGCAAGAGATTTTGGGACATGAAAATTTGGGTACAACTGAAATCTATACGCATCTTTCCAATCAACAGATGGAAAAGGCAGCTGAGTCTAATCCCCTTTCTCACATAACGGAAAAGCAAATTGAATCTGAACAAGCAGAACAAGCAGAAACGGAAGGAGCAGCAGAAATAGAGCAACCGAAACAGCAGGATGATACAACTGCCACACAAACACAGCCAGCCCCTTCTGTTATACATATACAGCATCAGAAATAAAAAACTTCAGAAATAAAAAACTTCAGACAGATAAAAATTAAAAAAGCTTACCCTTGCTTTTTCAAGTTCAAGGGCAGGCTTTTTTCTGGTTAAATTTATTAGTCTTCTTCGTCATCATCGTCGTCGTTCGTGTCTTTTTTATGGATGGTATCCCAATCTGTAAAATCCGGGATTCCCTCCTCTTCCATCATGGAGGATTCATTTCCTTCGGAAGCTTCTTTTTCCTTCAATGCCGGCTGCAGCATATGCCGGTCAATAATAGGATAAACCAATGAGTTCACAGTGTAGGACCAGAAACTCCAGAGGAAAAACAGCGCGACTGCAAAAATAATCAACAGAAATAAGGCAATATATTGTCCTATCCACATAAAGGATAACAAGAAGAAAGCCAGTACCGCACTAATGGCAAATGCAATGAGGTTCCAACCCAATGCTGAAATTGCAAAAATACCTGCATTTTTGTACATTTGGGACAACTTCATATTGAAAGTAACAATTTGCAAAGGAATGTAAAACTGCATGGAAGTAAAGATAAATAGGATGGCAAAACTAATGGCAAAAGCGGCAATGATAATAGGCATACCCAGCTGTTTTTGATTCTGCGCAGAAGCGTAAAAAGGAATAGCAATGCTTAATGTGCCGTATACTAGATAGCAAATGATTCCGTTTGATAAAAACTGCTTCCAGTTTTCCTTTAGCTTCTGAAAAAAGTCATGTAAAATAAATACATGCTCTTCTCTGATGTAGTTTCGCGTTTCATAGGTGAGTCCGGCAAGAAACGGTGATAAAGCGATAAGCGGCAAACCGGCCAAAAGAATGCTTTTGGTTTTTGCATCAATCACTACGAAAGCAACCAGCAGAAGGATGGCCGGTACGGCAAACAGAAGATTCAATTTTATGAAATCCCAAAAATGCCGGCCGAAAATTTGCCAGTAATGAACAAATCTGTTTGGCTTTGGTTCGTTTTTAGATATGCCAGGACCAGGGCGATTATAGTTTGAAAAAAGACCCATAATGTGACTTCCCTTTAATAAAATAATCTTTCTTTTATGTTTATCATACACTCATTTAAAATATCCTGCAAGCAAGATATTCATCATCCCAATTTAGCCTTTGGATGACAATGACGGTAAACTTGCTTTACATGGTCATTTAGTAAATGCAGATACACTTGTGTTGAAGAAATATCCGCATGGCCCAACATGTGTTGAATATCTTTCAGGTCTGCCCCATTTTCCAATAGATGAAGGGCAAAAGAATGTCGCAGCGTATGCGGCGTAATTTCTTTTGCAATACCTGCCTGCCGGGTGTAGCCTTTGATGATTTTCCAAAAGCCTTGTCGTGTCAGTCGATGACCGTTTAAGTTTGTAAACAAGGCTTGTTTCTCTTTTGGGTCGGCGATTACTTTTCGCACATGAAATAAATAATCTGATACGGCCATAACAGCTTGGTGGTAAACAGGAATGATACGGCCTCCCCTTTCTCCCCTGCAGTATAAAATACCAGTGTGGAGGTTAATATCCCCTACATTTAGGTTTACCAATTCTGAGACGCGAGTACCGGTTGCGTATAAAAGTTCCAGCATAGCTTTATCTCGGCATCCTTTCGGCTGCGAAGTATCCGGCTGGGATAAAAGCAACTCGATTTCGTCCCCACTAAGGGTTTCAGGAAGTTTTGGTGGTGCTTTTTTAAGCTTAATCTCTTTTGCTGGATTGGTATCGGTCTCCCCGTTTTGCACGAGAAATTGATAAAAACAGCGGATAGATGCTACATGTCTTGTAATCGTTGCGGCAGATTTATTTTGGTTTTGCAAATGCAGAATATAGTTTTCTACCGTCTGTTGGTTCACTTGTGCCGGTGAAAAGATATGCTGTTCTTCTAAAAAATGCAGATAATCAGAAATATCACGTAAATAGGAATCCAATGTATTGGGAGAAACCCGTTTTACTTTTGAAAGGTATGTACCGAATTCTGAACAATACGCTTTCATTTTTCTCCTTCTCTCTTTATAACCAAGATATCAAATATCCCGCAAAGGCCCATGAAAAAAAAGTATCTGCGCCGGCGCCTAAAAAAGCCAGTGCCAAAATACGGGCAAACTGCGAGAGATACTTTATAAATTTAGGTGGTACGCCCTCTTCAGACAGTCCTGCACGGGAAAGGCGGTGAGAAAAGAGCTGCGCTTCTTTTGCAGCCCAGAGAATAGCAAGGCAGCTGCAGAAAGCTCCTGGCAGTAAGATAACTGCATAAAAAATGCCTCCATGCAGGCCATAGGATGTATACAAGTATCCGCTTGTCATGCCTAAACCGATTCCCCGAATAAAGGGTACAAAAGGAACCAGCAAAGCCCCCCACACTGACAGCCCACACAAAAAGCAGGTTAGGATAAATACGAAGGAAGAAGCTGCCGAAGCGAAAAAAACGGACAATAAAGACGAACCATTGTGAAGTGTATAGTTGCTGTTAAAAAGGAAATCCAGCTTTTTCAAAGTGGGAAGCCCCGCTTTTGCAGAGAGCAAAGCCCCGCAAACCACTCCTCCAAGAAGAACGGCTGCTAGAGCAGCTAAAATGCGATTTTGTGAAAGCGCTTCTTTCAGTTGTGTTTTATCCGGAAGTGATTGGGGTAAATGCTGCAAAACAATTTTCATAGGATTGCTGCCTTTCCATTTTTTCTTCTCGGTACTCGTCTGTTGTGTTACAGATAAATGTATGAATCAGGCAGTACAGATATGTCCCTTCCGTTCCTGCAGCACACAACGGAAAAGGTATCACGAAAGGCAGTCTTTTCCTATATTATACCTATTTTTTATTTGTTTCAACAGATAGCCGCAAATTGCCATAAAATTATGAGAAGTGCATAATTGGAAAGGCATAACATAATTGGAAAGGCATAAAATGATACAATTCTCTTATATGATAAACAAAAAGGCACCTGCTGTTTGTGCATAAGCAGGCGCAAAAAAGGATTTTATTCTGCCATTGCCGCTTGAATCATAATTGCACATTCCAGGCGTTTTTTCTCCAGCTGGCAGGCAATGCTGTGTGGCTTCAAGATGCTGCCCTCGTATTTTTGGTTGTTCGCATTGCAGCCGCCGCTGCAATAGAATTTTGCCCAGCAGTTTTTGCATTCCGATTTTGTATAAACGTTGGCGGCAGCGAAACGATTTTTCATTTCATGGTCATATGTTCCATCTAATACGTTTCCCATAATCCATTCATCATTTCCGACAAACTGGTGGCATGGGAAAATTTCTCCCAAAGGAGTTACCGCAACGTATTCATTACCGCAGCTGCAGCCGCGCAGACGCTTAATTGCGCACGGTCCTTGGTTCAGGTCAATCATAAAATGGAAAAAGTTAAAGCACTTTCCTGATTTCTTTTTTTCAATCATTACATTTGAAAGGTGCTCATATTCTTTAAATACAACAGGCAAGTCCTCTTCTTGAATGGAATATGGAAGCATAGGGTCAGAAACAACAGGCTCTACTGAAATCTCATCAAAGCCGAGCCGCTCCATTTCCAGAATATCATTTACAAAGTCAAGGTTATGCTTTGTAAATGTACCGCGGACATAATAGTCCTTATCTCCCCTGCCGGCAACGAGCTTTTGAAATTTTGGCACAATTATATCATAAGAACCGGTTTTGCCGTCCGGGCAGACGCGCAGCCGATCATTCACTTCTTTGCGGCCATCAAGAGACAGAACGCAGTTGGACATCTCCCGATTAATAAAATCTATTTTGTCATCATCAAGCAGCAAACCATTTGTGGTGATTGTAAAGCGGAAATTTTTATTGTACCTTTTTTCCAGGCTGCGTGCGTAGGCAACCGTTTGTTTTACAACATCAAAGTTCATCAGCGGTTCACCGCCGAAGAAATCGACCTCCAAATTATAACGGCTGGCGGATTCTTTAATGAGAAAATCAATAGCAGCTTTGGCTACTTTAAAAGGCATCAGCATACGTCCCTTGCCGAAGTCACCTTGTGCTGCAAAACAGTAGGCACAGCGAAGATTGCAGTCATGTGCAATATTCAAGCACATGGACTTAATAGGTGCGTCTTTCATCATACCGGCAAATTGTTCATAATCGTCGGAAGAGAACAGCTGTCCCTTTGCCTGCAGTGCCAGAAGCTCCTGATAAGCTTCATTTAAAGTGTCAGCACCGTATTTCGGCAAAAGCGCTTTTTTGGCAGCCTCAGGCATTTGCTCCGGAACGGAATCGTCCAGATAATCCAACAGGTCATATGGTGCGGGCTCAAATAGATGAACAGCACCGGAGTTTGTGTCCAGAACAATTTGGAAGCCGTTAAGTGTGTACTTATGTATCATTTTTTAAAACTCCATTATTACAAAAATAAAGGGGCAGACACAGCCTGCCCCTTACGAAAATTGTGCGTTTTTAACAGGACATTATGTCAGCTGTTTCAGCGATTTTTATTTTCGCACTTCTGGTTTGCAACTGTACAGGAAACTTTGCAGGCAGACTGGCAGGATGCCTGGCATTCACCGCAGCCACCCTTAACGCAGCTTTCCTTCAAGTTTGCCTGATTCAGTGTTTTAATCTGCTTCATGAAATTTTCCGACCTTTCCTCAAAGTTTCTTTCATTATAACACAAATCCAAAGTGAAAGGAAGAAATTTATCAGATTATCTGATTTTTGACCGACGGTAAATGGCAAGATATCCACCCAGCGCTCCAGACAAAACCATGACCATCATACGAGTAAGAGAGGAAATGCTAAGGACATCATGTGAATTCACTGCACCGCCAATCAGACACAGCAAGAACAAAAGCATACCACAGCCCATTCCAAGCAGCAGTCCCCTGCGGTGACTGACTTTTCCTGCAAAAAGACCAGCAAAGAAGGCACTGACTGCGGAGATAATCAGAATCATTGGCTGCAGCAAATCTTGTGGCAACTGTCCGCTGGACTGGACCGCTGCCGCTGCCAAAAGCAGAAGCAAAGCACAAATAGCCGCGCCACCAACGGTGCCAGTTAGGATAGAGCGAAATAAAAGAGTTCCAGGTTTTAAAGCAATCGTCCGGCTGGTTTTCATAAAAAAGGCCTCCCCCACCATTATCCTTCTGCAGATAATCTATGAGGGAAGCTGTTTCAGTATTCTGATTAGTTGGTTTTTTAGAAGAATTAGAAGAAAAGATTCGTTCTGTTTTCAAACATTTTACTTGACCTGCTGTTCCAGCTTCTCTTCTTTTGACTTTGCAGCAGAATCCTCTGCATCTTCTTTCTTTCCGAAAAACCTTCTCTTCTTTTTGGGTGGCTCTGCCGGTGCATCATGTACGGTGTCGACACTGCCAATTGCCCAGCGCTTAATGCGCAGCTTGATGCGGTCTGTACCGGTTTCGATAATCAGGGAATCATTATCTTCCTTGATACCGACAATACGTCCGCAAATGCCGCCGATTGTTGTAATATCATCGCCAATCTGCGCGTTTTTGCGCATTTTCTCTTCTTCTTTGCGCCGCTTGCTTGAAGGACGCATAACCAGCCACATCAATACGCACAGTAGGATGATGGGTACAAAGGTAACAAGTGCAGCAGACGAGCTGTTTGCTGAGCTGGCAGCGGAAGAAGATAGAAATACAGGGTTAAACATATTCTTTCAGCACCTCCAAGTGAATGTATTTATTATATCAATTCCTGGACGGGCTTGCAAGAAAAATTATAAAATCTTACAGCAGAAATAAAATCCGTTATATTCTTCGGCTGACGGAATCAATATGGCTGCGGTAGAATTCATCGAAATTTCCGGCATCCAGCGCTGCACGAATTTTCTCCATGAAGGTATTATAGAAGTAAAGATTATGCAAAACCATTAGCCGCATTCCAAGCATTTCTCTAGCTTTCAGTAAGTGATGAATGTAGGCGCGGGTAAAGTGCTGACAAGTTGGGCATTGACAGCCTTCCTCCAACGGATTTTGGTCCAGTGCATATTTCGCGTTCATCAGATTGCGAACACCTTCCATAGTAAAGGCGTGTCCATGGCGGGCGTTGCGGGTAGGCATTACACAGTCAAAAATATCAACGCCGCGGCGCACACCTTCTAAAATATTGGCGGGCGTACCAACCCCCATCAGATAACGCGGCTTATCCTTGGGCATATAAGGGTTCAGCACTTCAAGGATATGGTACATTATGTCAGCACTTTCCCCTACGGCGAGCCCCCCAATCGCATACCCAGGCAAATCAAGTTCCGCAATTTGTTTCATATGCTCCACACGCAGGTCATCATAGACACTTCCCTGGTTAATCCCCCAGAGCATCTGCTGCGGGTTGATTGTGTCAGGCTGCGCATTAAGCTGGGTAAGCTCTGCTTTGCAGCGGTGAAGCCAGCGCGTTGTGCGCTCTACCGAATGTTTTGCATAATCATATTCTGCAGGATTTTGCATACATTCATCGAAAGCCATGGCGATTGTGCTGCCAAGATGCGATTGAATACGCATACTTTCCTCTGGGCCCATAAAGATTTTATGCCCATCAATATGGGAAGCAAAGGTGACGCCCTCTTCGGTAATATTCCGAAGCTTGGCCAGCGAGAAAACCTGAAAGCCGCCGCTGTCAGTTAAAATTGGGCCATCCCAGCGGGTAAAACGCTGCAGACCGCCAAGCTGATAAACTTGTTCATCTCCCGGGCGCAGATGCAGATGATAGGTGTTACACAGTTGAACCTGACAGTGAACAGCCTTTAAATCCAACGCAGAAACAGCGCCCTTAATAGCACCCGCGGTAGCAACGTTCATGAAAGCCGGCATTTGAACAGTACCATGTGGTGTTTGAAAAGTGCCCCTGCGTGCAAGCCCCTCTTGTTTTAAAAGTGTATACATAGATTCAGACCCTTTATACAAAATAAAAATTTTGCGCAATTAATATATGAACATGGCATCTCCAAAAGAGAAAAAGCGGTATTTTTCCTGCACAGCAACCTTATATGCATTCATAATATGGTCATAGCCGGCAAAGGCGCTGACCAACATAATAAGTGTGCTTTCTGGAAGATGAAAGTTTGTAATGAGTCCGTCCAGAACTTTAAACTGGAATCCCGGATATATGAAAATGTCGGTCCAGCCTTCACTTTCCTTTATACAGCCTTCTTTTGCAGCGACACTTTCCAGTGTGCGGCAGCTGGTGGTACCGACAGCGATCACACGATTTCCGGATTTTTTCGTTTCATTGATAACATCGGCAGTGGACTGCGGCAGATAATAATGTTCAGAGTGCATTTTATGGTCCACTACTTTATCTGCAGTTACTGGACGGAATGTTCCCAGCCCGACATGCAAGGTGACAAATTCCACTTTTACACCCATTGCTTTTACTTTTTCCAGCAGTTCCTTTGTAAAGTGCAGACCGGCGGTTGGTGCGGCGGCGGAACCGACTTCTTTGGAATAAACAGTCTGGTAGCGTTCCTGGTCCTTTAGCTTTGTTTTGATGTACGGCGGCAGAGGCATCTGCCCAATCTGATCCAAAATTGAGAAAAAGCTGCCGGCGTAAGAAAATTTCACAATACGGTTTCCGTCATCGTGTACGTCAATGACTTCGGCCTTCAGCAGACCGTCCCCAAAGGAAAAGTGTGTTCCAATTTTTGCCTTTTTCCCCGGCTTGCACAGAACTTCCCATGTATCGTTCCCTTGATTTGTCAGCAGCAAAAACTCCACTCGGGCACCAGTGTCTTCTTTAATACCATAAATACGCGCGGGAAGTACACGGGAATCGTTCAGAACAAGGCAGTCACCTGGATGAAGCCAGTCTGTAATATCATGAAAATGGCAGTGGGCAATTTCCCCCGTCTTTTTATTCAAAGTCAATAGACGGGAAACATCACGCGGCTCCACCGGAATCTGCGCAATAAGTTCTTTGGGCAGGTCGTAATAGAAGTCTTTTGTCTGTAAATTATTAAGGTCTAATTGCATATCTTTCTCCTAAAAGTATGACTAAAAGCTGTGCTTCTTAGCTTTTAGAAAATTTATGAAATACGGCTGTTTCATTATGTTTTCTTTATTATAAATAAATTGACATCTAATAACAAGTCTGCTATGATAGGCAGAAGATAGAGGCGCGGATTTGAAGAGTAGCAGAGCTTGAGGCTGCCAAAGCCGGTGACAGTCTGTAAAAGGAAAATTCGCCGAAGGGATGGCTTGGAACAGCAATTCCTGGTTGAGTGTGTGAAACATCGACTCAACTGTCGTCATAGAATTATGATGGAGCGCTATCGGCAAGCAGTTCAATAATACGTTTGCCGAACCTCTCTATTATAAGAGCATGACGACCGGTTTGCAACCGGTCTTTTTCATTTCTGATCCCCAGATTTTTTCATACCCTTGAGGAGGCTTTTGTAAAAATGAGGCAGTTTAGTGTTGGAATCATCGGTGCAACAGGTATGGTTGGGCAGCGTTTTGCTACGCTTCTGGAAAATCATCCATGGTTTCATGTTACAGCCCTCGCAGCCAGTGCACGTTCCGCGGGAAAAACCTATGAAGAGGCCGTAGGCGACCACTGGCTGATGAAAGCACCAATGCCTGAATCTATGAAAAGCATGGTGATTTTCAACGCTGAAAAAGATGTGGAGAAAGTCATTGACTTGGTTGACTTCGTTTTTTGTGCAGTCAATATGCCGAAAGATGCTACGAAGGCACTGGAAGAGTTATATGCCAAACAGGAATGTCCGGTTATTTCCAACAACAGCGCCAACCGTTTAGTACCAGATGTCCCGATGATTATTCCGGAAATCAATGCGGACCATGCGGAAATCATTCCTGTTCAGCGTAAACGCCTGGGCACAAAACGCGGCTTCATTGCGGTGAAATCCAACTGTTCCTTGCAGAGCTATGTACCGGCTATTCAGCCGCTGATGGATTTACACGTGACAAAAGTCCTAGCTTGCACTTATCAGGCAATTTCCGGCGCAGGCAAAACTTTTGAAACGTTCCCGCAGATTCTGGACAATGTCATTCCCTACATCGGCGGTGAAGAAGGCAAAAGTGAAAATGAGCCTATGAAAATCTGGGGACATATTGAGAACGGGCAGATTGTAAACGCTGTGGAGCCGAATATTACTTCTCAGTGCCTGCGTGTACCTGTTTCGGACGGACATACCGCTGCCGTTTTTGCTACTTTTGAAAAGCCGGTCAGCATGGAAGAAATCATTGAACGGTGGGAGTCCTATAAGGGAGCGCCGCAGGAGCTAAAATTGCCAAGTGCACCTAAACAGTTCCTGCATTATTTCCATCAGGAGGATCGGCCGCAGACGCGTCTGGACCGCAACTTGGAAAACGGCATGGCTGTGTCGATTGGACGTCTGCGCCCAGACAGCCAGTACACCATTAAGTTTGTATGTTTGTCCCATAACACACTGCGCGGCGCTGCCGGCGGTGCGGTGCTGCTGGCCGAGCTGCTGGCAGCGAAGGGCTATTTGGATTAAATTTATCTTGGAGGCATTTCTGATGAAACATCCCATTTTTACTGGTTCTGCGGTTGCGTTGGTTACCCCTTTTTCGCAGGACGGGTCTGTAAACTATGAAATGCTGGATCGCCTGCTGGAGCTGCACCTTTCCAGCGGAACGGATGCTGTCGTTTTGTGCGCAACTACAGGTGAATCTCCGGTTTTAACTGCGGAAGAATATAAGAAGGTTCTTCAGCGTGGTATTCAAAAAGTGGCGGGACGTGTGCCGGTTATCGCGGGTGCAGGCAGTAATTGCACGGCAACCGCGTTGCAGCTTTGCAAAACAGCACAGGAAGCCGGTGCCGATGCACTGCTGGTAGTGACACCCTTCTATAATAAAACTTCTCAAAACGGATTGATTGCGCATTACACTTATCTTGCTGACAGAGTAAACAAACCTATTATTATTTATAATGTTCCTTCCCGTACAGGAGTGAATGTGAAGCCGGAAACTTATCAGATTCTTGCGAAGCATCCGATGATTAATGGCGTGAAGGAAGCCAATGGCGACATTACTTCTGTGGCACGCACGATTTCTTTATGCAAAGATAATTTTAATGTTTATTCCGGAAATGATGACCAGGCACTGCCGATGCTCTCGCTTGGCGGAAAAGGTGTTATTTCAGTGTTTGCTAACTGTTTGCCCCACCAGATGCACGAGCTGTGCAGAGCTTATCTAGATGGGGATACGAAACAAGCTGCATCGTTGGAGGCAAAATATCTACCGCTGATGGATGCGCTGTTTATGGATATTAACCCGATTCCGGTGAAAGAAGCACTGCGCATGATGGGATATGACTGTGGAATCTGCCGGCTGCCTTTAGTGGAAATGGACGATGCAGCAAAGAAAGAATTGGCAGCGGTCCTTAAACGGTATGGCCTAATTTCATAATATTTTGAAAGAAATGGGATGTAAAAAGCGATGATGAATGTTTTAATCAGCGGCTGCGGCGGAAGAATGGGTCATGTTGTCGCAAGCATGCTGGCTTCCCGTGAAGATATGCAGGCAGTCGGCGGAGTGGATTTGCGCCCGTGCGATGACTGCGGATTTTCGGTCTTTTCTTCTCCGGAAAAAGTGAATGTACCGGTTGATGTGGTCATTGATTTTTCTAACCCCTCTGCCCTGCTGCCGCTGTTGGACTATGCAGAAGCAAACAAGGTTCCTGTGGTCCTGTGCACCACAGGTTATAACAGCAGCCAAGTGGAAGCACTGAAAAAGGCTGCCAAAACCATTCCGGTCTTTTATTCGCGCAATATGTCACTTGGCATCAATTTGCTAATAGAACTGAGTAAAAAAGCGGAAAAGGTTTTAGGACCGGATTTTGATGTAGAAATTATTGAGAAACATCATAATCAAAAAATTGATGCACCCAGCGGTACAGCGCTGATGATTGCAGATGCGGTTTCTCAGGCGCGCGGAGAAGATATGCACTATGTTTATGACCGGCATTCCCAGCGAAAGAAACGGGAACCTTCTGAAATAGGAATTCATTCCATTCGTGGCGGAACCATTGTTGGTGAACATGAAGTAATGTTTGCTGGGAATCATGAAGTTATTACAATCTCTCACTCTGCACAGTCAAAAGAGGTATTTGCCGCTGGTGCTGTAAATGCAGCCGCATTTTTAGCGGGAAAAGCTGCGGGTCTTTATGATATGTCCGACTTACTGAAATAAGGAGTGAAAGTAGAGATGGCAGCAAAACAAACAATTCAAACGACCAGTGAAATCACACTGGTTACACTGCAAAACTGTCCAGCAAATCCGGCTTTTCTGGCAAATGTGTTTGTGAAAATTTCTGAGCTTGGAGTAAACGTTGACATGATTTCGCTTTCACCGAATCACGGCTCCAGTACAGCAGTTTCTTTTACAATCAATGATGAAGACCTTGGGAAAATTTTAAAGTTTACCTCTTCCCTGCAGAAAAAATCGAAGATAAAAACGATTGTCAGCAGTGGTAACTGTAAAATTAATGTTTTTGACCAGAACATGGTGAACACACCTGGTGTTGCCGCAAAAGTATTTGCCGCCATTTCTACAGTGAATACTGATATACGAATTGTGACCACTTCTGATGTGGATATTTCGGTGCTGATAACGGAAGCGGACTTTGGTACCACTTTAGAGGCCCTGCAAAAAGCACTTGACTGAAAACAAAGGATTCATTAAAAAGGAAGATACATTTCATCTCCTCTTTTTCGTAAAGAAAGGGCTGAAATGTATCTTCAATTTTTTTTGCTTTTCTGTTTACTGAGCCGGTCCTTTAGGTAATCAATCCGTCTTTCATGCGCACGAATAGAATTGAGTGCGCGGGCTAGTGTATCCGGTTCTTCGCTTTCATTGGCTTTAGCTTTTTGATAAAAAACTTTGATTTTTTTCAAACGTTTTGTGAATTCTTCAAGTTCTATTTCCAACGGAACTTTTTGTCCCAGCGTGTCGCCATAGATGGCAATTAACGTACGTTTGGCTTCTTCATAAGAAACACTGTCATTGTCCATGAGCGCCAATGCATGGACTGCTTTTAACAGGATCCGCTCTGCGGGCTCACCGACTTGCAGGCCCTGCATGATTTCATCTTTCAGCTGATTGGCTTCATCCAATTCTGACTTGCGTTCGGGTGTATTCTCTTCTGCCAAAGTGAGGTCCCCCTTTTGCCCTTTTATAACTTATAAACTAAAAAGTGCTTTTGCGAATTTCTCGTCATTCTTTTTACTGTTAAATGAATTAAACCATATTTGACGTGCATTTAAGCGAAGACTTGCCTGCATGGTAAATGAAGCACGGTGATAGTCTTGTAAGACCTGTGCAATCTGTTGGCTTTCAGGTTTGGCGGGCAGCAGATAGCCAATACCTGGATTGATGATTTCCGTGATAAAGTTTAATGTAGAAGCAGCGATTGTTGGTATACCATAAGAACAGGCTTCTATTACAAGTATAGCTTGCTTTTCATTTTGAGGAAAGGTTAAGTACAAATCAATCGAATGCGTTTGGAAATAGGCAGACCGTTCTTCCCCCGAGTGAAAACATTTTGTTTTCCATACAACATTGTCCGTATCAGACAAAAAAGAGCGACATGTTTTTTCTTGTTGCTCCAAAATATCCGCATCTAAACCGCAGTGACACCAGTGTATCGGAAAGTCTATGGAAGCTAAAGCTTGTGCGATTTTCTGCAGATGCAGCTCTGCATTTTCAGTGTAGTCCTCTGATAAAAGCTGCAAAGGTGTACCTTTTTTACCGGGCGGATTCAATCCGCGGTCCGGTACACCCATATAAGAAATTTTAATGTTTCCTCTTTTTTTAATATTTCTTTCTTGGCAGAATATGTCCCGACTGCCGCGGAAAGAAAAAGCAATCAGATTGAGATAAGGAAACATCCGCTGCTGAAAAAAACAGTTAGCCATAGCAAAGTCGGATTCCTGCACGCGCGTTGCAATTTTTAAATTTGGAAATCGTAGCTTTTCCAATACAAGTGCCATTGCCCCGATTCCATACCAATATGTATAGTAAACGCAATTCTCCCATGAAGAAAAGGTACCTTTCTTTTCCAGCCATCGGCGCAGCATTTCTGACTGAAACAAAAATTGGCGAATGTCTTCTTCGGACTGTTTTTGTGAACCTGATGTATTGTTTTCCTTTAAAAGCCGACGATAAATTGTCTTTGTCCGGTTTGGCAAAAAATAAAGCAACCGGTTTCCTCTTTTCTTCTGGCAAAAAGAAGATATAGGCAGCCCGCATAAATCCAGCCCATCCATCCTGCTGGAAGAGAACAAGGAAACAGAGAAACGCTGCTGTTCAGCAGCCAGCTCCGGCAACAGGAAAGGCAAGGCCCCCTCCTCTGCTGGGTTATGGTCAAGAAGTATCATTAGCTTTTTCATAGATATACTCCCTGCTGTTTCAGTTTTGTTGAATCTGCTGTTTAACAAGGGCAGTGTTGGGTGTCACATACAAAGTTTTTTGATTCACATAAATAACCATTCCAGGTTTGGCCCCTTTTGGCTTGCTGACATATCGGTCCAGCGTATAATCAACAGGGACCTTTGTGGCACTTTTTCCGCGGCTGTGATAAGCAGCCAGACAGGCGGCTTCCAGAATAGCTTTATCTGTCGGCGCCTTTCCGTCCGTCACAAGAATAACATGGGAACCCGGAATCTTTTGTGTGTGAAACCAAATGTCATTTTTGTGAGCCTGTTTCAGCGTTAGTTGGTCATTCTGCCGATTGTTGCGGCCAACCAGCACATGAAAACCGTCACTGGTCGTGAACTGCAGCGGTTTGGAGGCAATATCTTTCTGCCGCTTATTTTTAGGGCGACGGATATATCCCTCTTCCGCAAGTTCGGACCGAATCTCGTTTAAATCACACTCTTTTTCCGCGCGGGAAAGTTCCTCGAATACGGAATCCAAATAAGCAAGCTCAGCCTCTGCGTTTTGGATTTGCACGGTTAAGATGTCCTCTGCAGTACGTGCCTTTCGATAAGCCTTATAATATTTTTGTGCGTTTTGGCTTGGGGATAGCGCCGGGTTTAACTGAATGGTTACCAAAGGCTGCCCCTCTTCATAGAAATTTTCCAGGTGTACGCTCGTGCTGCCTTTTGAGATACGATAAAGATTTGCATTTAATAGGTCACCGCAGATACGAAGCTCATCGCGTTTGGCGCATTTTTTTAAATCAGCACGCTGATTGTTGATTTTGCGGCTGATGCGCTCGGTCGCCGTTGTAAGGATTCGAAGCAGGTCCTGGCTTTTGACATGCATACGTTCTATACGGTCCCTGTCACCGTAGAAAGAGTCCAGTAACTCTGAGAAACTGGATTTAATGGCACACTTTGCACGGTTACCATACTGCTGAATTGGTATGAAAGAAAAATCCAATGGCTTTTGTGGTCCAACTGCCATAGCAGGAACACCGGTCTGTTTGATAATGATTTCCTGTAGCCGCAATAATATATCCAGCAAAGCTGATTGCTGTGCCGGTGTCATTTGATGAATAAAGACATCTGCACCATGCCCAACGCGGAACTGAATTTCACGACAGACGACCGGTGACAGCCCCTGCAATGTGTGCAGCAGCGCTTTATGAAGCTGCATTTCTGCAGGGAGGGATTGTATTTGACACAATATCTGTTGTGGTGCTACTTCCAATAAACACAGCTTTTTTTGCGGCGGTGGTAAATGGTAGGTAAGGCCCGGCAGTACCAGCCGTTCCGAGCTCATTTCGGCGTCCACTCGTTTTAGAGCATCTATAATTTTACCATTCTCATCTATAAAAATAATGTTGCTATAGCGCCCCATGACTTCAATAGCTAAAGTGAGCCGTATGGTGTCACCAAGTTCGTTGGTCCCATCAAAATCAAGGAGCAATGCACGCTCAAGGCCGGGCTGACGAATTTGCACCAAATGTGCACCTGTCAAACGCTTACGCAGGAGCATGCAAAGCATTGGCGGATATTTTGGGTTTTCCGGCGTTTGCTTGACTAAATGGATGCGGGCACTGTTTGCGCGTGCAGAAAGCAGCAACTTTTGTGTACCTTCCCGACTGCGCATATATAGAAACAGTTCGTCGCGGTTTGGCTGATAAATGCGGTCTACTTTACAACCGAGCACGGATGTTTCCAATTCCTTTTTTAAATGATGCAGGTAGGCGCCGTCTAAGGCCATGCTTCTCCCTTCCCTTCTATATCAAAATACATGTTTAAGAAATGCAAACTGCAGGACTGTGCATGGTTTGGCTGATTACACAGTTTAATGCGGGAAAATGTATGGAAATACGCTGTATCAGCGGCTCCAAAACGACTACTTCCGTTTCATAATGTCCCGCGTCCACTAGCGTCAGCTGCAGCTGTTCCGCATCCAAAAGCAGGTTATGCTTGCTTTCGCCAGTGACAAAGCCCTCGCATCCGGCAGCAACCGCATCATACAGCAAATCTGTTCCGCCCCCGCTGCATAGGCCAACGATGCGAATTGGGCGCAGGCCATTTGTATAGCGCAGGCCACTACAATGCAGCTGTTGTTTTACCTGTGCGGCAAAGGCCGCTGGGGAAAGCGGGTGGTCAAGCTCCCCCATCAGAGCCTCTGAAAATCCGGGCCGGTATTCTTTTAGCGTATGTACGTTTTTTAGCTGCAACTGGCTGGCCAATGCGGTGTTTACGCCGCCTTCTGCCATGTCAAGGTTTGTGTGGGCACAGATGGCGTCGATTCCATACTGCGCCAGCAGATAAGGTGCAGACCCCTTTTTCAACTGACGAAGGGGATTAAAAATGACAGGATGATGACTGACAATTAATTGGGCACGTCGATTCTTGGCTTCTTCTACAACCGCAGGGGTAATATCCAGTGCAAACAGTACAGTCTGCACTGGCGTATTTCTGTCCCCTACCAATAATCCAGGATTATCAAAATCCATAGCCGACTGAAAAGGGGCAAAAGAATCAATAAAATTATAAATATCTCCGCTTGTCGTCATGTTTTCACTTCCTTTCCGTTTTCAAAGGCACATATCTTCTATTTTTTGCAGTGCGTCCACTAGGACTTTTGTCTGTGGCGAGTCCCCGCCGCGCAGTAAACCAAACAGCTTTTGTTGCAGATAGTGGCTCTGCCGCAGCAGATACTCCCGTTCTGCTGCGTTTTTTCCCGTAAGTGCACCTGTATAAATTTGTACGGAATCCGTTTCTTTACATTCCCGTGGGAGGTATCGATATTTCATCACTGTATAGACTCTGTGCTCATCGTAAACGGCTTCTTCCTGTAAAAGGGTGAATCCCCGCCCTGCCATTGCGGCGCGCAGATGAGATGGCTTTGTCATTGGCTGCAGAATCAAAAGCTTTTCCGGATGATACAGCCAAGGAGTTTCCGTAACGATTCTGGCAATCAAATCTCCGCCCATTCCGGCAATGACAATGTCCTCCACTTCCTGCGACTGAACAGCGCGCAGCCCGTCCGAAAGACGCGGCGTGATCAGTTTCTGCAGATGGAAGCGTGAAATATTTGATTTGGCGGTGGACAAAGGTCCTTCCCGCACGTCACAGGCAAGTGCAGAAATGATGCGGTTATGCAGGGCTAGCCAGATGGGCAGGTAGGCGTGGTCCGTTCCCACATCACACAAACGCGTGCCCTCCCGTACAAAAGAGGCACAAAGGTGCAGCCGCTCTCCCAGATGAATATCAGATTCTTTCATGCTTAGGCTCCAAAAGGAATACCGCCCGGAAACAAATGAAATACCGGACGGTAAAGTCAGTTTTTATTGTTCTGTGTTTTCCGCGTCATTTGTATCTGCCGGTTCTTTACCGGACAGATGCTGATTTAAGACCTGGACCAGTTCCTGCACATCTACGCCGTGGACGGCGCATGCCTGCGCCAATGTTTCGCCGCGGGAAGCAGGACAGCCAAGACAATACATACCCATTTGTAGGAAATAAGGAACGGTTGAATTGTCTGCGTCCAAGATGTCACCGATAATAGAATCTTTCGTTACGACCATTTTTCATCCTCCTTGTTTTAAAAAAGCCCCGGGAAAGTTCCCGAGGCAAAAACGCACATTGGAACGACTTCATTTTTTCCGCATTTTTTCAAAACATTCTTTACAGTAAACAAGTCGGCCCTCATGAGGCTGAAAAGGCACTTGTGTTTCTTTTCCGCAGTTTGCACATACAGCCGGGTACAATTTGCATGATGCCTGTGCATTATTTCTGCGCTTTTCACGGCATTCTTTACAGCGCTTAGGTTCATTGGTGAAACCTTTAGCTGCGTAAAATTCTTGTTCCGCTGCAGTAAAAACAAATTCTTTTCCACAATCCTTGCAGATTAGTACTTTATCTTCATACATAAGAAAATCCTCATAATATTTCGTTCAACAATGAATATTTAAAATTCAGAATGCTTTCTTAATTTCTGACGTACCCGTTGCAGTGCATTGTCTGCAGCCTTTTGCGTGATTTGCATTTTCTGTGCAATCTCCGCATAGCTGCATCCATTTAAGTAGAGATGCAAAGTCTTTTGTTCCATTTCGGTCAGCATATTCTGTATTGCAAAATGTACTTGCTGCAGACGTTCTTTTGATAAATACTGGGCCTCTGGGTTTGCAGTATCTGACGCGGAAAGATTGATTTCCTCATTGAGAGAAACAAACCCATCCAGAGGCTGATTACGCCCACATTTTGCGTTTCGGTATGCCATTAAAATGCGATTATGTATGCAAATGCTGGCATAGGTAGAAAAGCGGCTTCCCTTGTCTGTACGATAGGTACAGGCCGCCGTATACAGTCCCCATAAGCCTTCCTGGTAAAAATCATCATGGTCTAGGAAAGTACCATGAAAAGGAGCGGATTTTGCACGAATCAGCTCCACATACCGTGCGGTTAATTCCACAAAAGCATCTGAATTTCCTTCTTTTATAAGAGAAGAAAGCTGTGCATCTGTATATGCAGATAATCTTTTTTTCTCGGATTTCGCCTTATCAATCATTACAGACCGCCTATCCAAGTACTTTACGCTTATTTTACAGCATCCATAGTGGGAAGTCAAGGGAACGAAGCAATACAGGAATCCTAAGAAAAAGCGAACATATAAAAAAATAACATTTTTACAAAAAATGTCGTATAATAACTAATAAAATGATAGTGAAAGATTGCAATAGCAGATAAAAACCGTAAAACCACAGGGAGGTATGTTATGGTTTCGCAGGTATATAGTATGGGATTGTATGGAATGGACGCTTTTCCGGTTTTAGTAGAATCGGATATTTCCCGGGCACTTCCCTCTTTTGATATTGTTGGACTGCCGGACGCTGCTGTAAAAGAATCTAGAGACCGTGTGCGGTCAGCAGTGAAAAATTGTGGATATACTTTCCCAGAAGGAAAAATTACAGTCAATTTAGCCCCTGCTGATAAGCGCAAGGAAGGGCCAATTTATGACCTTCCCCTGTTTATCAGCCTACTGTGTGCTTCTGGACAGATGTCGGCAAATTTGGAGGGCTGCGCTTTTTTAGGAGAGCTTTCTCTTGGCGGAACTTTGCGTCCTGTCAGGGGCGTCTTGCCCATGACCATCGGGGCGCAGGAAAGCGGTTTTCAGCGTATTTTTCTTCCGGCAGAAAATGCAGCAGAAGCGGCGGCTGTAGCGGGAATCTCGGCGTTTCCGATACATAATGTTATGGAACTGATCAGCTTTTTGGCCGGACGCAAGGAAATTATGCCAGCAAAGCCTGCTCCGGTTCAGTTGGACGCTTTTGACCACACTTTGGATTTTGCTGATGTGCGTGGTCAGGTACAGTCTAAACGCGGACTTGAGATTGCTGCTGCAGGTGGACATAATGTTTTGCTAATTGGTCCGCCTGGTTCTGGCAAAAGTATGCTGGCAAAGCGCCTGCCGTCCATTTTGCCGGATATGACTTTATCGGAAAGAATGGAAACGACGAAAATCCATTCCATAGCAGGTGCTCTGCCGCATGAGACATCTCTAATTAGTTCTCGTCCTTTTCGGGCGCCTCATCATACAATTTCACCCTCTGGATTATCTGGAGGTGGTTCTATTCCGCGGCCAGGAGAACTTTCCCTTGCACATAACGGTGTGCTGTTTTTAGATGAATTACCGGAATTTGCAAGGAGCACGATGGAAGTTTTGCGGCAGCCGATTGAGGATGGCGTGGTGACAATTTCGCGTGTCAGCGGCACGGTGACGTACCCCTGTTCCGTTATGCTCGTGGCTGCGATGAACCCCTGCCCCTGTGGTTATTTCGGACATCCCACACGCAAGTGTACCTGCAAGCCAGACCAGGTAAATCGCTACCTCAATCGTGTAAGCGGCCCCCTGCTAGACCGGCTTGACCTGCACATAGAAGTGCCGCCAGTTGATTTTGAATCGCTGTCAGGTGAACAGAAGGCAGAACCCAGCGCCGAGATAAGAAAGCGCGTAAACGCGGCGCGTGCGGTGCAGAACGAGCGCTTTAAGGGCACAAACATCACCTGCAACGCACGCATCACACCGGACATTCTAAATGATGCCTGCCGCCTTTCCCCTGCTGGTAAAGCGCTGCTGAAGGCAGCGTTTGAGAAGCTAGGCTTGTCGGCCAGAGCCTATGACCGTGTGCTGAAGGTAGCACGCACAATAGCTGACCTTGCAGGCTCTAAAGATATTGAAGCGGAGCACGCCGCCGAGTCGGTACAATACCGCAGCCTTGACCGCAAGTACTGGGAGCGGCGGTAATAGAATATGAAAAAACGACCTCCTGTAAGAGGGAGGCCGTTGTCATATCTGGACGGTATTTTTACGCTTACTGTCAGTCATTTTAAAACAGCTGCTTTTTAATAATTGGTAATTTTCGTGGCGAAGTTCAAAGAAACTTTGTGAATAGCCACAGACCGGTCAAACATTCAGCGCTTTTAGGCCGGCTACAATCTTTTCTGGATTCTTTACAGCTTCATATTCATAGACTTCCGTAATACTGGCGGTTGGATATAGATGGATTCCAATATATAAATTTTAGTTTTCCTTGTATATTATGCTGCAATTTGCTACAATTTAATTGTGCATTTATTTAATCGATAGGAAAATTCTATCGGACTGGTTCGCAAACTTCCCAGGATAAAAAACCAAGTATCTCTTTGCTTTTTAAGCAAAAATATAATAAAAGGAGATTGGAGAATGAATGCAAAAAAAGTAGCCGCAGTCTGCCGTTTTGTTCCCCGACATGCAAGTCCTTATGTCCGTCAAAGGATTTTCCTTTCGGAGGGTAGCAGATGAGAAAGTTGGGTCCCTTCAAAATCTGTGTCATTGTGTTAATGGCTGTAGTCAACGTGATTGGCGCCAACATTGCTCTGGTTACGCGGCTTCCTATTTACCTTGACAGTATCGGCACCGTCATGTGTGCTGCCTTATTCGGACCTGCTTGTGGGATTGTCTCCGGCGTGTTGGGCAGCTTTACTTGTGGAATCACAACAGACATTTATTCGCTTTATTACATACCGGTACAATTTGCCACAGGTTTCTTTTCGGGCATGATTTTCAAGAAATGCAGGCCTCATGGTTGGGATATTATACTGAAGGCAGCCTGTGTTTCTATTCCGGCAACAGTAGTAGGTTCTGTTATTACTGCTTGTGTCTTTCACGGCATTACGTCTTCTGGTTCTGCATTGCTTGTACAGCTTTTGAATAAATGTGTCGGCATGAATTTGACACTGAGTATTTGCTTGGTGCAAGCACTGACAGATTATGCCAACTGTGCTGTAAGCATTGTTGCTGCCTGCGCAGTTCTGAAAGTTTTACCGGTTCAGATTAAAGATGCAGTAAGGAGAAGCAATATCAGTAATGGAACGATATAATCAGATTACAAATAAGAATATGCGTGAAATTGTCTTGCTGAAAGCGCATCCCTGTGCATGGGGAAAATGTCGCTTTTGTGATTACATACTGGATAATTCTAAAAATAAAATGGAAATGCTAAAACTCAACCATGAAGTCCTATCCCATGTGACAGGGAAATTTGGTGTTTTAGAAGTAATCAATTCCGGCAGCTGCTTTGAGCTTCCGAGAGAAACACTGGCCGAGATACGCAGTATTGTTCAGAAAAAACATATTCGTCGATTGTTTTTTGAAGCACATTGGATGTACAGAAATATGCTTCAAAAAATGCGGGATTATATGGGTGTGCCTATTACGTTCAAAATCGGTGTGGAAACATTTAACAACGATTTTCGAGAACAATATCTAAACAAAAATGCTGATTTCAGCAGTGCCGAAGAAGTTGCACAATATTTTGATTCCCCATGCCTAATGGTAGGCATCAAAGGGCAGACACGGGAAATGATTGATTATGATATCAAGATGCTGAAGAAATACTTTCAACTTGGTACCATCAATGTCTATACCAACAATAGTACAGATGTAAAACGTGATGAACAATTAGTATCATGGTTCCGCAAAAAATATGCCTGTCTGGATGAGGACCCATCTGTTGAAGTCTTGTATGAGAACACCGACTTTGGAGTTGGAGATTAGAAATACCATACAGCAGAATTTATACAATTAGCTGCAAAAAAGCATCTTCTTCCCTATGAGGGTGAAGCGCCTATTTGCGGCTTTTATTTTTTGCCATGATAATTTTCCTGCTGTTGTTACAATATAAAAATAAGTTTAATTTTTTACTTTCCTGTTTCGTTTTGCTATAATGGAACTAATAAAAAACGTTTCACGTAACACGTAAGCAGAATGAGGATTGGAGAAAATAATGACACAGAAAAAAGAAACTTTGTGGATTACACAGACAGCAGTTTGTATTGCATTGCTGGTTGGCCTGCAGGCAGCAACGGCACCTCTTGGCAGTACCATCTTAACGGGTTCTATCGTAAATTATTTACTGGTAGTTTCCGTTATGCTCTGTGGAGTTCGTTCTGGCTGTATAGTAGCAGTGGTGTCCCCTATTGTGGCAAAGCTTTTCGGCATTGGTCCTTTGTGGGCGTTAGTGCCTTTTATTATGGCGGGCAACCTCGTACTTGTTTTGCTGTGGAGCTTGATTGCAAAAAACGAATCCTCTCGAAAGTTTTTTCGAGGGGCCGCCGCTGTTGTCCTTTCTGCTGTAGGAAAATTTCTTGTATTATATTTTGGCATTGTGAAGCTGGCGGTTCCGTATATCCTAAAACTGAAGGGCACAAAGGCAAATGTGATTTCTATGATGTTTTCCTATCCGCAGCTTCTTACAGCGGTTATTGGAGGCATTGTAGCAGCTTTGACACTTCCGCTTCTGAAAAAAGCGATTCATACGCATACGGCATAAATGTTATTAAAGTGGAATCAGCGTAGCTCTTTTGTATGGCAGAGATAATTATGGGAATGCGGGCGGCATTATCTGCATTCTCGTTTTTAAGGCGCTTTTTTGGGAAGCAGGTTTTACGATGTTTCCTGTACACGAAAGATAAAGAACAGAAAATTTCTATTTTACAGAAAGGCACAGCATGAATGTATTTGATATATTAGGTCCTGTGATGATAGGTCCCTCCAGTTCTCATACCGCAGGTGCCGTAAAAATCGGTCTGGTTGCACGTCAACTGTTGGGAGATACGCCGAAAAAAGCAAAAATATTGCTGCATGGCTCCTTTGCCAGCACAGGGGTTGGACATGGAACAGATAAAGCGATTGTTGCCGGACTTTTGGGAATGCAGCCTGATGACAAGCGGATTCCAGACAGCTTTGCGGCCGCAAAACAGCAGGGTCTGGATTTTTCTTTCGATACGATTCATTTGCGCGGTGCGCACCCAAACACGGCTGTGCTTACTTTGGAAGATGGAAAAAAGCGCAAACTGGAAATTGAAGCGGCCTCTCTTGGAGGTGGCAGGATTCAAGTTCGTAAGATTGATGGAATTGATACGAACTTTTCCGGTGAATATAATACGCTGATTGTGCACAACCTGGACCAGCCTGGTCATGTTGCACAAGTGACCACTATTCTCGCTCAACGCAATGTGAATATTGCAACCATGCAGCTTTACCGCAATGTGCAGGGCGGGTATGCTGTTATGGTCATTGAGTGCGACCAGCCTATACCGGAAGACTTAGTGGACTGGCTAATGAAGCTGGACGGCATTATTAAAGTTTCTTATATCAATGTAAAACAGTGAGGAGCAGCAATATGGCTTATGATTCCATTAAAAAGATGCTGAAAGATGCACAGGAGAAAAATTTGCCGCTTTGGAAAGTTATTCTTCAGGAAGACACGGCGTCACAAAACGGAAGTGAAGAAGCTTCCATGCAGAAAATGTTGACGTTATGGAAAACCATGCAGACCACTACCTGCTCCTATCGTTCGGAAGAACGTTCTCACAGCGGATTAGTTGGCGGGGACAGTGCCCGTGTCAGCGATGCTGCTAAAAAAGGCAAACTGATTGGTGACGCATTCCTCAATGAAATGATTGCGCTGGCACTGCAGATTAGTGAGTGTAATGCCTGCATGAAACGTATTGTCGCTGCTCCAACGGCTGGTTCTTGTGGAGTGCTGCCTGCTGTTCTTATACCACTTGCAAAGAAAGAAAACCTGCCAGATACAGTTATGATACAGGCACTGTATATTGCGGCAGGTTTTGGAGAAGTTATCGCACAAAGGGCTTCGATTGCCGGTGCATTCGGCGGGTGTCAGGCGGAAATTGGTACAGCGTCTGCTATGGCTGCTGCTGCGCTGGTTTGGTTAAAAGGCGGCAGCGCCGAACAGTGCGCACATGCCTGTGCAATGGCCTTGAGCAATCTTTTGGGGCTGGTCTGTGACCCGGTAGCTGGATTGGTGGAAGTTCCGTGTGTACAGCGAAACGTAACTGGAGCATTGAATGCAGTGGGAGCTGCCAATATGGCATTGTCCGGTGTCATTTGTCATATACCGGCAGATGAAGTGATTGACGCTATGGGAAGTATAGGTGACCAGATGCCAACTTCTTTGCGGGAAACAGGAAAAGGCGGTCTTGCCGCCACACCCACGGGGCAAAAGATTGCAGAAAGGCTTACAGATAAAACAATATTATAACATTATAACGTTTACGGAAATTCGTTACTTTCCCTGAAAAGCAGGCAGCATTTTGCGCAAATATTGTCCGGTATAAGATTCTGGCACAGCTGCCACTTGCTCTGGTGTGCCCTGTGCTACAATGTTTCCTCCGGCATCTCCACCCTCAGGGCCAAGATCAATAATCCAGTCGGCTGTTTTGATTAAGTCCAAATTATGCTCAATAACAACGACAGTATTGCCGTTGTCCACTAACTTTTGCAGGACGTTAATCAGGCGATGTACATCAGCCATATGGAGCCCCGTTGTCGGTTCATCCAGAATATAGATAGTTCGGCCTGTAGGCCGTTTGCTTAGTTCTGCGGCCAGCTTGACTCGCTGCGCCTCTCCACCAGAAAGCGTTGTGGCAGGCTGGCCGATTTTAATGTATCCCAATCCTACTTCTTCCAATGTTTGCAGGCGCCGAGCAATACGCGGAATAGCCTGAAAGAACGTAAGTCCCTCTTCAACTGTCATTTCCAGTACATCGTAAATGGACTTCCCTTTGTACTTGATTTCCAGTGTTTCTCGATTATAGCGCTTTCCATGGCAGACATCACAGGGTACATAAACATCCGGAAGAAAATGCATTTCTATTTTAATGATTCCGCCGCCCTCACAAGCTTCACAGCGGCCGCCTTTTATATTAAAGGAAAATCTGCCGGGTGTATATCCACGCAGCTTGGCGTCCTGCGTACTGGCATACAGGTTACGGATATCTGTAAACATACCGGTATAAGTGGCAGGATTAGACCGCGGCGTACGGCCGATAGGACTTTGATTGATTTCAATCACTTTATCCAGTGCAGACAAGCCACGGATTTCTTTGAACTTTCCAGGGTGCAGTTTTGCACCGTTCAGCTGGGCAGCAAGATATTTGTATAGAATTTCATTGATAAGTGAAGATTTTCCGGAACCGGAAACGCCAGTGATACAAACGAATTTTCCGAGAGGAATGTCTACATTGATATGCTTTAAGTTGTTTTGTGCAGCACCAATAATGGACAGCTTTTTGCCGTTGCCTGGCCGACGTATGGAAGGGACCTCAATTTTTCGTTTTCCACTCAAGTATTGTCCTGTAATGGAAGCTTCACAGTTTACGATGTCTGCCGGAGGTCCGTTGTAGACGACTTCTCCTCCGTGAATGCCCGCACCAGGTCCAATATCCACCAGATGGTCAGCGGCGCGCATTGTTTCTTCATCATGTTCAACGACAATGACGGTATTTCCAAGGTCACGCAGATGCTTTAAAGTCGCAAGCAATTTAGCATTGTCACGCTGATGCAGGCCAATGCTTGGCTCATCAAGAATGTATACAACGCCCATCAGGGACGAGCCAATCTGTGTAGCCAAACGGATACGCTGGCTTTCGCCTCCAGAAAGTGTGCCTGCCGAGCGGGATAATGTCAAATATCCCAATCCTACGCTTTTTAAAAAAGTCAGACGGGAACGTACTTCTTTTAAAATCGGTTCGGCGATTAGCTTTTTGCGTCCGGTCAGTTGCAGCGTATTCAGAAAGTCCAGTGCCTGTAGGACCGACAAGCTGCAGAGCTCTGCAATATTCTTTCCGCCGACGGTTACGGCTAGGCTCATGGGGTTCAGTCGGTTTCCATGACAGGCATCACAGGGAATGGCACTCATGTAGGATTCGATTTCTTCTTTAATCCAGTTACTGCTTGTATCCCGAAAACGCCGCTCAAAATTTGGAATAATTCCCTCAAATGTGGCCATGTATTTGCTGTGCCCAAAATTAGTATCCCGTTCCACCTCTATTTTTTCTCCTTTGTTTCCAAACAGGAGAATATCTACGATTTTTGGTGACAAATCAGCAATCGGTGTATCAAGGGAAAAATGATAGTGTTTAGCAAGACCTTCCAAATACATAGAAGCAATCGAGTTTCCCTCCATTGCCCAGCCGCTGCCCCGAAGGCCACCTTTTCGGACGCTCAGCGATTTATCCGGAATAATCAGGTCCGGGTCAATTTTCATGAAAACGCCAAGCCCAGTACACTTTGGGCAGGCACCGGAAGGGCTGTTAAAAGAAAACATCTGCGGTGTCAGTTCGTCAATTCCAAGACCGTGTTCCGGACACGCGTAGTTTTGACTAAACAAAATATCGTCTTGTCCATTCGGGCTGATGACAACCAGACCTCCGGCCAGCGAAGCTGCTGTTTCTAAACTATCCGCCAAACGGGAACGTATTTCTGGTTTTACCATCAGTCGGTCTACGATAATGTCAATCGTATGCTTTTTGTTTTTTTCAAGCACAATTTTTTCAGATAAGTCGTATAGAATACCATCTACACGAGCACGGACAAAACCGCTTTTTCGTGCGGACTCTAGCTGTTTGGCATGTGTTCCCTTGCGGGCACGCACAACTGGGGCCATCACTTGAATTTTCGTATGTTCTGGCAGCTTTAGAACTTGGTCTACAATTTGGTCAATCGTTTGCTGCTGAATTTCTCTGCCGCATATGGGACAGTGTGGGGTACCGACGCGGGCATACAAAAGACGCAAATAGTCGTAAATTTCTGTTACCGTTCCAACCGTAGAACGAGGATTTTTAGATGTTGTTTTTTGGTCTATTGAAATAGCAGGAGAAAGTCCGTCTATAAAGTCAACATCCGGTTTTTCCATTTGTCCTAGGAACTGACGTGCATAAGAAGAAAGAGATTCCATATAGCGCCGCTGACCTTCTGCATAAATAGTATCAAAAGCCAGGCTGCTTTTTCCTGAACCAGACAGTCCCGTAAAGACAATTAGTTTATCACGTGGAATTTTCAGATTGATATTTTTTAGATTGTGCTCTCTAGCACCCTTAATAAAAATTGTTTTGGACGGCATGTCATTTTCCTCTCTGCAGGGTTTTGATGCGGTCACGCAAGGAAGCAGCGCGCTCAAATTCCAGCATCTTTGCTGCTTCTTTCATTTCTTTTGTCAGGCTGGAAATTTGTTCTTCCCTTTCAATCGGGGACAGATTCCTTTGTACTTTCTTTTTGGATTTCTGCTTGCCGCGACCTGTGGAAATTTCCAGCACATCCGCCACTTTTTTCGTGATGGTTTTCGGTGTAATGCCGTGTGCCTGATTATATGCTTTCTGCAAAGTGCGGCGGCGGTTCGTTTCGCGAATAGCAGCCTCCATACTAGGTGTTACGGAATCGGCATACATAATAACGTGCCCTTCCGCATTTCGTGCGGCACGGCCAATCGTCTGGATAAGGCTGCGTTCACTGCGCAGGAAGCCCTCTTTATCGGCATCCAAAATGGCGACCAAACTAACTTCTGGAATATCCAGTCCTTCACGCAGCAGGTTGATGCCAACCAAAACGTCGAACTTTTCGAGCCGCAGGTCACGGATGATTTCCTGCCGCTCAACGGTATCTATATCGTGGTGCATATACCGGACACGAAGTCCTATGTTTTCCAGATATGAAGTCAAGTCCTCTGCCATTTTCTTTGTCAGTGTTGTGACCAGAACTCTCTGATGTTTTGCTGCACGCAAGTTAATTTCAGAAATCAAGTCATCAATTTGTCCCTCTGTCGGTTTTACGTCAATTTCCGGGTCCAGCAGCCCAGTGGGGCGAATGACCTGTTCAACAACTTGAGATGCGTGTTCCAACTCAAAGTTTCCTGGTGTTGCGCTGACAAATACGACTTGATTGATATGCTGATAAAACTCTTGAAAATTCAGCGGCCGGTTATCATAGGCACTGGGAAGCCGAAAGCCAAAATCAATCAGATTCTTTTTTCGTGCCCGGTCCCCGCCATACATACCGCCAACCTGCGGCAGCGTAACATGAGACTCATCTACAAACATTAAAAAGTCGTCTGGGAAATAGTCCAGCAGGGTAAACGGAGCGCTGCCAGCGGGACGGCCGGACATAATACGTGAATAGTTTTCAATACCTTTGCAGAAACCAATTTCCTGCAGCATCTCCATATCATAAGTTGTACGTTCGCGTATCCGCTGCGCTTCAATCAATTTACCATGTGATTCAAAAAATTTGACACGGTCCTCCATTTCGGCCTGTATAGAGGAAATGGCGCGCTGCATCTTTTCACGTGGAACAATGTAATGGGAAGCTGGATAAATGGCAACGTGTTTTAAATCCGCTTTCCTCTCCCCAGTCAGAGCGTTCAGTTCACTGATACGGTCTATTTCATCCCCAAAAAATTCTACGCGAATGATTGTGTCATTGGAGTAAGATGGGAATATCTCGACAACATCACCACGTGCACGAAATTTGTTTCGTGTCAGTTCTATGTCATTTCGTTCATATTGTAGTTCTACCAGCTTTTTGAGCAGTTCATCCCGCTCCTTCTGCACACCCGGACGCAGTGAAATGACCATGCTGCGGTAATCAATTGGATCACCCAAAGAATAGATGCAGCTGACACTGGCGACGATAATAACATCCCGCCGTTCACACAGCGCTGAAGTTGCTGAATGACGAAGTTTATCGATTTCATCATTGATTGCGGAATCTTTTTCTATATAAGTATCCGTTTGCGCAATATAGGCTTCCGGCTGATAGTAATCATAGTAGGAAACAAAATACTCTACTGCATTGTTTGGAAAAAAAGTGCGGAATTCTGAACACAGCTGCGCTGCCAGTGTTTTATTGTGGGCCAGCACTAGCGTAGGACGGTTGACCTGCGCAATAACATTTGCCATGGTAAATGTTTTGCCGGAGCCAGTCACTCCTTTTAATACCTGCTCTTTATCGCCTTCCTGCAAACCATTTACCAATTGATTGATTGCCTGTGGCTGATCACCAGTTGCCTGATACGGAGAAACAAGCTGAAAATTCATGGCCTTTTTTCCTCCTTTGTGCTTTCTGCAACTTTATACTGGCAATTCTCATACTTTTCAGTAGATAGTATGTATTGAAAATAACCGCTTTGCTTTAAGGAAAGATAATCTTTCTGCGAAATAATGAAATGGTCAACCAACTGTACGTTTACGTTTTTTAAGGCTTGCGCAATCAGCTGTGTTGCTTCCAAATCCTGAACAGAGGGCAAAATTTCCCCGCTAGGATGATTATGTGCCAAAAAAGCAAACACAGCATCGTACCGAACTGCTTTCTGCACAATTCTACGAACATAAATGTTTGCTGTCGTAGCGGTTCCTTCACTGACTTCGTCACAAAACAAAACCTGATGTCGTGAATTCAGCAGCATAAGCAATACGCATTCCTGCTTTTTCCCAATAAAGCGGCTCTGCAAATAGGCTGCTGCATCGTTTTCTCCGGCAATTAGCTGTACATCTTTTTGCTGACTGATTTGATAACGCCGATAAATATCCGGCAAAATTTTAAGAAGTAAAGCAGCATTTTCACCAATTCCTTTTACTTTTAAAAGCTCTTCTTCCGGCGCATCCAGTACACCGGCCAGTGAACCAAAGCGTTCTAGCAGTCGATGCGCCAGCGGATTGGTGTCCTGATAGGGAATTGCATAAAACAGCAGCAATTCCAATACTTCATGGTCGGCAAACCCATCCAGCCCCTCCCTGCGGTAGCGTCCCCGCAGACGCTGACGGTGGCCATTGTGTAAATTTTCTGTTTTCCCCGCCATGATATTCAGCTGCTCCTTTTTACTGCTTTCGTGAGTTCCATTATACACGAAACGATGCAATTTGAAAAGGCTTTTTCGAAAGGATGTTCTGCTTTTTACCGATGTGTATCACTCTTTCCCTTTCATAGAGAGTATGATATAATAAAATTGATTTTAACAGTGGATGAGGCAATTTATGAAAACCATAACAATTCAAAAAAATGATGCTGGACAGCGGCTGGACAAGTTCCTGACCAAAACATATCCAAATTTGCCGCAGTCTATGCTTTATAAAGCGGTCCGTAAAAAGGATATCAAAATAAATGGGAAGCGCTGCAACCAGTTTTCTGCCCGCCTGCAGGAAGGAGATGTCCTTTCTCTCTATTTAAAAGATGACTTTCTGCAACAGGAGCCGGAATCCTTTGATTTTTTAAAGGCCCCTACGAAACTAAATATTCTGTATGAAGACAGCAACCTTTTGCTGCTGGACAAAAAGCCCGGTTTAATTGTACATCCGGATATACACTACCATTTCGATTCTCTAATTGCCCGTGTACAACATTATTTGTACGATAAAGGAGAATACAATCCACATGACGAACATAGCTTTGTTCCCGCATTGGTCAATCGAATTGACCGCAATACAGGGGGCATTGTTATGGCAGCCAAAAACGCAGAATCACTTCGCATTTTGAACCAGAAAGTAAAAGACCGTGAACTGCAAAAATTATATTTGTGTCTGGTACATGGTCATCTTCATCCAAAAGAAGCAATTCTGAAAGGTTATCTTACAAAAAATGAAGAACAGAACCGTGTATATATTTCAGCGCACCCTACTGCAGAATCAAGGACGATTCGGACAAAGTACCGGGTCCTGCAAGAAAAGAAAAATTGTTCTTTAGTGGAAGTGGACTTGCTGACAGGCCGCACACATCAAATACGGGCCCACATGGCGAGCATGGGACATCCGCTTTTGGGGGATGGAAAGTATGGAACCAACGCAGTCAACCACGCCTGTGGATTTCGGTATCAGGCCCTTTATTCTTATCGCCTGAAGTTCTGTTTTACCACGGATGCCGGTATTTTATCATACTTAAATGGGGAATCATTCCAGGTAAAAGACATTTGGTTCCTTCCGATTTTTCAGCAATGGCCCTAAGGAGCAAGTATGGATAAAAACTATGAATTATTGGGACTGCAGCCTGGATGTAGTAAAAAGCAACTGAAAAAAGCTTATCTAACTGCAATTCAGGAACTGGAAGATGATAACTTAGTTGGTGAACAAAAGTTGTCAGAAGCTTACAGAATGATTAAAGCAGAGCTCAAGCACGGCAATATCAAAAAAAAGCCGCGTGGATTTTGGAAAACTTCCAAAAAGACACGGGCATATTACACAGGTCCGCATGGCAGTGCAGCTGCACGCAGTGCCTTACGGCGTTTCGGGCTGCGTGATTTACTGTGCGCTATTTCTATTGTCCTATTATCTTGGCTGCTGTATTTTTTTTGTGAAGCTGTTACCCTCAACATTTTTCCTTCCAGTCAGTATCCCCTGCTTGCAAAAACGTTCAGTGGCCGCTTAGTGGCGGCTGTCGTTCGTCTGATTGCGTATATTGCAGCATATATTTTTTATTTTTATTATTTTTTGCTGCGAAAAGTAAATGGCATGCGCCGTTTGCGGCATGGTTTTGTTTTTGGTTTTTTCATTTTACTAATTTGTTTGTCCGTACCGCAGAATCAACTTTTTAATACCGGTATGCTTTTAAGCGATGTTTCAGCCATGAAGGAGAATCACTTTTCTGTTGTGCGGAATATTATACTGGAAGATTCCCCTGTACAGACAAATAATACTTTTGGCGATTTATATACGTACAAAATAAAGAGCAGCAGTGAATCTGTTTATATTCCAAAGCAACTTTTGGAGGATCCAAATGGAAAAGTCCACCAAGCTTCGGTTGCTTTTTTGCCGCATTCTCATGCGGCGGCAAAAGTGGATGTGCGTGCAACAGAGCATAAGCTGATAAGTTGTATTGGAGATTGCTTTTATATTGATTTAAAAGGAAATACAGATATAAAAAGTTTGTATTTGCAACGGAGCAGCAAAACGTTGGTAATTGAGCCAAAGACAGAATCATCTGAAAAGTCAAATATTATCCATGTCAATCTCGGCACCATTCCATTAAAAAATGCTTCTGGTAAGCAGACTGTCAATACTATTTCATCAGATAATATAGCTGCAGCTTTGCTGCCAAATGGAAAACTTCTTCTTGCTTTTTCTGCCGAAGACTCTACTGGCCAATATAAATGTGTTGCTGCTGTTATCCAACAGAAGACCGGACAGATTGTAAGCAGTTGGCAGCTAAACGGTGAATTTGTCTACAAGCTTTATTCCTGCAGTGGCAGATATTATATTTTCACGCAGTCACTGGTTGAAAATTCATTTACGGAACGTATGTATGCTTTACAGCTATATGACCCAGCAGCAAACCGTATTGTTTATACAGCAGATAAGCAGTACACACTTCCCTATTCTCCTCATATCGCAAACTTTGCAGAGGACGGTGTATGGATTTCCAAACACAGCAACGGCGCCAGTCCGATTGGTAAATTTTCTGTGCCGCAAATGTATATGAAATAACAAAGCAGAGGCTGCAAAGGGATATCCCTTTGCAGCCTCTGCTTTATGTGTCGGACTATTCGGTTAGGTGTTATGGTCCACCTGATGAAATTGCTTTAAATTTCCCGCTTTTTGGGTACGCTTGTCCAATTCTGTCTTTACATCGTCCAGCGTAATGTTTTCGTTAACCATCATTACTGTCAGATGATACAATAGGTCAGAAATTTCCCCGACAGTATCCTGTTTGATTCCGTTTTTGGCGGCGATAATAGTTTCACTGCACTCTTCCCCTACTTTTTTCAGGATTTTATCCAGTCCCTGATCAAAAAGGTAGCAGGTATAAGAACCTTCCTGCTTTGCGTTTTTTCGGCTGACAACGGTCTGATATAAATTTTCAAATGTATCATTCATCGTTCATAACCCCCATTATTTTCTGAAAGAAACAACTATGGTGCCCTGTGTGACAGGCCGCACCGGTTTGTATAACGGTTATTAGGAGAGTATCGTCATCGCAGTCGCCGTACATAGAAATAACTTTCTGCAAATGTCCGGAAGCAGCGCCTTTATTCCACAATTCCTTTCGGGAGCGGGACCAGAACCACGTATATCCGGTTTCCAGTGTCTTTTGCAGCGATTCCCGATTCATATAAGCAAGCATCAAGACTTGCCCTGTTTGGCACTCCTGTATAATCGCAGGAATCAACGGTCCTTTTTTAAAATATTTATCATAGTCAAAGGTTTGCAAATCAGGTTTCATCTTCTTGCCCTCCCGCCGCATACAATGCATCTTCCAGAGTTAATGAGCCGGCGTACAGTGACTTTCCGCAGATAGTGCCATATAGTCCAAGTTTTCGCAGGGCCTGTATGTCCTCCCGATTGCGAACCCCACCGCTTGCTATGACATTACAGGAAACAGACCGATTGAGTGTATCAAGCATTTCTATATTTGGGCCGGAAAGCATACCATCGCGCGAAATGTCTGTAAAAATTAATGTTTGCGCACCGAGCTGTTCCATTTCTTTGGCAAAGTCCAAATACGAAACAGAAGAAGTATTCAGCCAACCTTCTGTTGCAACCATACCATTTCTTGCGTCGATTCCAATGGCCACTTTTTCGACGTATGTGCGAATGGCTTCCTTCGCAAAATCGTGATTTTCCAGTGCTGCCGAACCCAGAATGACGCGGGAGACTCCACCATTCAGATAATACGCAATGGTTTCCATTCGGCGAATTCCACCGCCAACTTCTACTTTCAAATTTGTATTTTTAACGACTTGAAAAAAGAGCGGCGCATTTACCGGATGTGCATCCTTTGCACCATCTAAGTCGACCATGTGCA
The DNA here is from genome assembly GCF_013315815.1 of Caproicibacterium lactatifermentans. Classification (NCBI taxonomy): domain Bacteria; kingdom Bacillati; phylum Bacillota; class Clostridia; order Eubacteriales; family Oscillospiraceae; genus Caproicibacterium; species Caproicibacterium lactatifermentans. The sequence goes on along the minus strand of NZ_CP046051.1, from coordinate 1,077,116 downwards.
GCCATTTTGCGCCGCTTGCTTCAAAAGCTTTCGCTGTCTGTAAAGCATTTTCTGCGACCTGTTGTGCAGTTGCATAGTTTCCGCGCTGCAAACGAACGCAGCGGCCGTCTTTGATATCGATTGCAGGAAAAATCAGCATGGTTTCGTCAATCCTTTGCTTTTCTGTATTTTACAAAACGCCTTTGGTCGAAAGAGTTCCTTCCCGCAAAGCAGTTGCCTGCTGTAAGGCATGACCTAAAGACTTAAAGATGGCCTCAATTTCATGGTGTGCATTGCTGCCGTACAGGACACTGCAATGCAGTGTGATTCCTGCATGATAAGCAAACGCGCGCAGGAATTCTTCTGTCATGCAGGTGTCAAAATTGCCGACACGTTCCTGCTGAAAATCCGCATGAAAGACCAGGAACGGTCGTCCGCTGATGTCTAGGCTGGTAAAAGCGAGTGCTTCGTCCATAGGAATATAAAAAGAGCCATAGCGGGCAATATCACCTTTATCACCAAGAGCCTTCGCAAAGGTTTGTCCCAACACGATACCGGTATCTTCTACCGTATGGTGGCAGTCTACGAAAAGGTCCCCTTCCGCGTGCAGCTGCAGGCCAAATCCGCCATGAACAGCAAATGCAGTAAGCATATGGTCAAAAAATCCAATTCCAGTTGAAAGGTTGACTGAACCACCGTCTAGATTAACTTCTGCGGTGATTTTTGTTTCTTTTGTTTTTCGCGTGACAGATGCAGAACGCATGATTAGCCTCCCTTTTCTAAAGTGGATTTTTTATGAAAAAATGACTCCATAACAGCCAGAAATGCTTGATTTTCAGCCGGCGCTCCAGCCGTTATACGCAGAAATCCGGGGAACTGCCGCGCAGAAATTCCACACTCCATCAAATAGGTATACAGTTGTTCAGCTTCCGGAAAACGGAATGTCACAAAGTTGGTACAGCTGCGGTACAGCTGAAAAGCACCCGGATAACGAAATAGGATTTCTTCAATACCATGCAGCAGAGAATCTCTGGACTGCTGTATCTGTTTGATATGGCTTTGCAGACATTTCTTCTCACCCAGCACGAGTGCGCCAATTTCCTGTGTCAGACTATTGACATTATAAGGTGACTTTGCACTATGCAGAAGGCCAGTCAGTTTTTCGTTGGAAACAGAGAATCCCAAACGGAGCGCAGCAAGGCCCATTTTGGAGCAGGTCTTTAGGATAACCAGATTATCATAACGAGATTCCAGCCCCAGAACAGATTGTGTCTGTTCCCAGAAATCCATGTATGCTTCATCAACAACGGTCAAAACATCAGGCAGGGATTCGATAATCTGCACCACCTCCTCCCGGGTGAAACCAAGGGAAGTTGGGTTGCAGGGGTTACTGAAAAGAAGCATTCTTGCGTTGCTTTTCTTTACCGTATCGATTAGTTTTTGCGGCGTAATAGAGAAGGAGTTCCCTTTTACTGCTTCTACATCATTTGTTTCAGCCAGTTTTGGATAAAATGTGTACATGGAAAAATCCGGTGCGGTGGTAACGATTGTTTCGCCTTTCATCAGGAAGTTTGAAATTAGGAGGCTAATGAGTTCATCTGAACCGTTTCCAGCTGTAACATGTGTTGCATTTACGCCGTAATAGTTACCGAAAGCTTGACAGAGGTCCGCCGCATAGGGATCCGGATAGCGGTTAAATGCTGTATTCTGTACTGCATCAGCTGCATCTTGAATCAATTGGGGCGTAAGGTTTAGAAAAGATTCGTTGGCGTCCAGATGAATGACACCAGTGATTTCCTGCGTAGGTACGTAAGGCTTCAGTCCCCTTAATTTCCCATTTATCTTGTAAGCCATTCTCGGTTCCTCTTATTTTCTTACTTGAATACTGTTGGCGTGCGCTGTCAGGCCTTCCGTTTCAGCCATTTTAATAATATCATCACCGGCAGAAGCCAGAGCATCTTTTGTATAGTAAATAAAACTTGACTTTTTAATAAAACTGTCCACTGAAAGCGGAGAGAAGAAACGTGCTGTTCCGCTGGTTGGAAGGACATGGTTTGGACCGGCAAAATAATCGCCGAGAGGCTCCGGTGCGTAGTTGCCAAGGAACACGCTGCCGGCATTGTCTATTTTCCCAATAAATTCAATAGGATTTTTTGCGCATACTTCCAGATGTTCCGGTGCAATGTCGTTCGCAAACTCTACGGCTTCATCGAGTGTCTTGCATAAAATAACGGCGCCAAAGTGGTCCAGTGAATCTTCGATAATATCTTTTCGGGAGAGTTTTTCCACTTGCCGATAGATTTCTGCAACCGTAGCATCTGCAATTTTCTCACTGGTTGTCAGAAGAACGGCGGAAGCCAAACGGTCATGTTCTGCCTGGCTCATCAGGTCAGCGGCTAAGTACACAGGGTTTGCTGTTTCATCAGCAATCACTAAAATTTCACTGGGCCCCGCCACCATGTCGATGCCGACTGTGCCGTACAGCTGGCGCTTTGCTGTGGCAACATAGATATTGCCGGGACCAACAATTTTGTCTACCTTCGGAATGGTTTCTGTTCCGTATGCAAGCGCCGCGATTGCCTGAGCACCGCCGACAAGAAAAACACGGTCCACATCGGCCGTCAGTGCGGCAGCCATAATATTAGGGTTCGGTTTTCCGTCTTTTCCGGGCGGTGTGGCCATAATCAGTTCTTTTACGCCGGCAATTTTTGCAGGGATTGCATTCATCAGAACACTGCTGGGGTAAGCGGCTGTACCGCCGGGAACATACAGTCCCACTTTTGACAATCCACGGATACGCTGTCCCATCATAACGCCGTCGGGCCGATTCTCAACCCAGCTTTGCTGTTTTTGCCTTTCATGAAAGTCGTGGATATTAGTGGCCGATTTTTTCAGTGCAGAAAGGAATGCAGGGTCACAGCCAGCTGCCAATTCTTCCATCTGATGATGGCTAACTTCAAAAGAAGCGGGTACGGAACCGTCAAATTTCATGGTATAGGCTTTTACGGCAGCATCCTTATCTTTTTTGACATTTGCAAGGATTTCCGCTACGGCGGAATCTACCTGCCTGCCAGCAGCTTCACTGCGTTCCCGAAATTTTTTGACGAAGTCATAGGCAACGGCACCGCCCTGTTTTACAACTTGTATCATTGTGCTTCCTCCTTAGCCTGTTCCATACGCGCGGCCAGACACTCGATTTCCACTTTTCTCAGTTTTAAACTGGCTTCATTTGCAATCAGCCGTGCGGAGATGTGACAAATAGTATCAATAACGGCAAGGCCATTTTCTTTTAACGTCGTTCCGGTTTCCACAATATCGACAATCGCATCTGCCAAACCGAGCAGGGGTGCAAGTTCCACACTACCTTCTATTTTGATAATCTGTACATCCATTGCCTTACCTTCAAAGTAACTGCGGGCAACATTTGGATACTTACTGGCGATCACTTTGGTATGATACCCGGTGAAGAAATTTCTTCCGGTAGGTCCGGCCAATGCGAAGCGGCATTTTCCAAAGCCAAGGTCCAGCAGCTCGTAAAAACTGCCGCCGTGTTCCAAAATAGTATCTTTTCCTACAACGCCAAGGTCGCATACCCCATGTTCTACATATGTAATTACATCGGCGGCTTTGGCCAATACAACCTCTATGGAGCCATCACCGATTGGAAGAATCAGTTTTCTACCCTTGTTGTGTACATTGTCACAGTTCATGCCAACCTTTTCTAAAAGCGCAACGGTGTCATCTTCCAATCGTCCTTTTGTCAATGCAATCCGCAGCGGTTTCATAAAAGCACCTCCGATATACGTGCACCAACAACGTCGAGTCGGCAAATGCCCAACGAACGGGCATACGCTTCCGCTTCTTCTCTCGTCTCGGCTACACTGGTTTCACAGCGCAGGCCCTGATGTGTCAGTGCCCGTGCATGGGCCAGTGCCTTTATGGAATATCCATTTTCGCCATACACCAAAACTTGAGCCGCAGGCGGTGCATTATAATGACCTTTTGATAATGCAATCCGGGTCAATGCTTCTACGTCAATACCAAATCCAATCGCAGGCATTGGGCAGTGAAAACGGGCCAGTAGATTATCATACCGGCCGCCAAACAGAATCGAATCACCATATCCTTCTGTGTAGGCAGTGAAAATCAAATCGGTATAATAGTCATTGCGCTGTACTAATCCTAGGTCAACGATTACATGACTGCCAAGTCCAAGGTCCTGTACAGCATGATAGACTTGGTGTAGATAAGAAAGGGTTTCCAGTGCCGCCTTTGTTGGGCAAACCTCTTTTGCCTGCTGAAATACCTCTTCCCCGCCAAACAGCCGCGGCAGCTGCCGCATACCGCTGACGGCCATAGTTTGTGGTAGTGAATCCAAAATAGTATCCAGCGCAGCATAATTCTTAGTTTCAATCGCACACCGGATATCTTCCCGTTCTTCTTCAGAAATAGGAAGCTGCCGGGCAAACTCACGGAAGAATCCTGCATGACCGAGTTCCAAACGGAAATCCGGGCAACAGGAAGAGAGAGCCTCTACGGCTGTGGTTAGTACCTCCAAATCAGCCCGAATGCCGGAGGCACCCATCAGTTCAATACCAGCCTGTGCATTTTCATCCAATCGTCCGGCCAGGCCAGGATTGCTCCGATAAACGGGCTGATTATAGAACAGCCGAATCGGCAGCTGATGATTCTGCAAGCGGGTTGCGACCAGTCGGGCAATTGGCAGTGTAGAGTCAGGCCGCATAACAATTAACCGGCCGCGACGGTCTGTCATCTTGTACATTTCTTCTGGACTAATACCAGAAGCGTCCGGGTCAAATACATCATAGTATTCCAGGCATGAGGTCATTACTTCGTTATAGCCACGTGTGCGGAAAGCAGACGTCAGTTTATTTTCTACGGCCTGGCGTGCCAGGCACTCCTCGAACAAGAGGTCATGTGTGCCTTCAGGCGTGATTAAATTGTTCTTTTTCATACCAATCACTCAGTCCTTACATCGTCTGTGCTTTATCGTGCTAATATAATAACATGGTAAATTATTGCTGTCAACTATTTCTTCACGCAAACAGCGTCATCTGGCTGCTTTGCGGCAAACCATTTAGTGCTCCCGCGTCCCGCAAACTTTCAATAACGGATTTGCTGACTTTGCTGCGTGACTGTAAATCATCTACAGAGATATATTCGCCGCCATCCCGCGCCGCGGCCAAAGCCCGTGCTGCGGAATCACCTACCCCATTGATAGACGCGAAAGGTAGGCGAACTTTTCCGTCCTCTACCAAATACTTGCGTGCATCTGATTTATACAGGTCAATGGGCAGTACACCTATGCCTCGAGCAAGCATCTCGTTGACAATCTGCAGCGTACCGAAGGCGTCTTCTTCTTTTTTGCTTGCTTCTTTCCCCTTTTGCCGGATTTCCCGCATACGCTGCTGCACGGCAGCGCGGCCTTTCACAACAGTAGCGCCGTCAAAATCTTCACCGCGTACAGTAAAGTAGGCAGCATAATATTCCACTGGTTTATGCACCTTATACCAGCCAAGCCGCAATGCAGAAATCATATAAGCGGCGGCGTGCGCTTTCGGAAACATATATTTAATTTTAAAGCAGGAGTTGATATACCATTGTGGAACATTGTGTTCTTTCATGGCTTTTATGTGGTCCTCAGTCAACAATTTCGGTGCTTTGCCTTTTCGCGTAATTTCCATAATTTTAAAGGCCATCTTTGGTTCTAGACCCTTTTGCAGTAAATAGGTCATAATAGAGTCACGTGTACCGATTACCTGTGAAATGGTGCAGGTGCCATCTTTAATCAGGTCCTGTGCATTTCCAAGCCAAACATCTGTGCCATGTGATAAGCCGGAAATCTGCAATAGATCTGTAAAGGTTTTGGGTTGGGAATCAATTAACATTTGGCGTACGAAAGGGGTACCAAGTTCCGGCATTGAAAAAGTACCGGTCTGGCAATCAATGTCTTCCGGTGTTACGCCAAGAGCTTCCGGGGAGTGGAACAAACTCATCACTTTGGGGTCACTCATAGAAACTGACATGACCGGTATACCCGTATATTCTTCCAGATAACGATAAATCGTTGGTACATCGTGGCCAAGCTCATCCAACTTACAGATGGTATCATGGATGGAATGAAAATCAAAATGTGTCGTGACATTGTCGTTTTTCTGGTCGTTGGCGGGATGCTGCACCGGGCAGAAATCATAAATTCCATATCCACGTGGAACAACTACCATGCCGCCGGGGTGCTGGCCAGTTGTGCGTTTTATGCCGGTGCATCCCTGTGCAAGGCGCAGCTCCTCTGCGCTGTGCAGGGTGACGTTGTTTGTTTCCTGGTACTTTTTTACATAACCAAATGCTGTTTTATCTGCGACAGTAGCGATTGTGCCGGCCTTAAACACATGACCTTTGCCGAACAGTGTTTCCGTGTAGCGGTGAGCGCCGCTTTGATACTCGCCGGAAAAGTTTAAGTCGATATCCGGTGTTTTGTCGCCGTCAAATCCAAGAAAAGTTTCAAACGGAATATTGTGCCCGTCCTGCCGCAAAGGTGAACCACACACCGGACAGATTTTCGGCGGCAGGTCAAATCCGGAACCAACGCTTCCGTCTGTAATAAATTCGCTGTATTTACAGTAAGGACAGATATAATGCGGTGACAATGGATTTACTTCAGAAATACCAGACATACTGGCGACAAAAGAGGAACCAACAGAGCCACGGGAACCTACCAAATAGCCGTGGGCTTCACTGTCTGCTACCAGTTTCTGTGCGGTCATATACAAAACGGAGAAACCGTGCTTATTAATAGAACCGAGTTCCCGTTCCAAACGTGCCCTTACAATTTGCGGCAATGGTTCTCCATAAATCTGTTTGGCACGTTTCCAGCAGATTTCGTTCAGTTGCTTTTCTGCACCATCAATAAATGGTGGAAAGACACCGCTTGGAATTGGACGAATTTCTTCGCACATATCGGCAATGAGATTCGTATTTTTCACAACTACCTCATAGGCCTGATCTTTATCAAGATAATCAAATTCTTTTAGCATCTCAGCAGTCGTACGCAGGTACAATGGTGCCTGCTCTTCACTGGAATCAAAGCCCTGTGCAGTTTGTAGGATTTTTCGATAGTCTTTATCTTTGGGGTCCAGAAAATGGACATCACAGGTTGCAACCACAGGCTTATGCAGTGTTTTTCCCAAACGAATAATCGTTTTGTTAATTTCGTGCAGCTGCCCCACACTGGACAGTGAACCATTATGTATCATAAACATATTATTGCCGTCAGGCTGAATTTCCAAATAATCATAGAAATCTGCGATATCCAGCAGCTGATTCCACGGTTTTCCGTCAAAAACAGCCTGATACAGTTCACCCGCTTGGCAGGCACTGCCTATCAGCAGGCCTTCCCGATATTGAATTAGTTCACTCTTAGGAATCCGAGGATTGCGGTAAAAATACTGCAGGTGAGCCATAGAAACCAGTTTATACAGATTTTTAAGTCCAGTTTGATTGCGTACCAGAATAATTTGATGATAGGAGCGAAGTTTTTTTGCGCTTCCGTGATTATGATAAGTTGCCAAAGCAGTATTAATATCCGCGACTGTTTTGGCTTTGGAATCTTCCTTCAGCCTCTGCAGGAGTACAATGAAAATTTGTCCAAGCATGGCAGCGTCATCGCAGGCACGGTGGTGGTTGAATTTTCCGAGTTTCAAGTATTTCGCAACTGTGTCCAGTTTGTAATTCTTTATATCTGTTAGCATAGCCTGACACATGGGCAGAGAATCTATGTAAGTATATGGGAATTCCATCTCATGCCGACCGGCTGCAGCCCGCAGAAAAGATGTGTCAAATCCCGCATTATGTGCGACCAGTACAGCATCTTTGCCACAAAATGCATAGAACTGCTTCAGTGCTTCCTCTTCACTAGGCGCACCCTGGACCATATCATCTGTAATACCTGTTAGCTTTGTGATTTTTGCCGGAATAGGACGTTCTGGGTCTACAAAGGTGTCAAATTCTTCTACAATTTGTCCAGCACAAATGCGTACGGCACCAATTTCAGTAATGCGTTCTTCTTTTGCGGAAAGGCCAGTCGTTTCCAGGTCAAAAGAGATAAACTCACCATCTAGCGGGCGGTCACTTTCTCCCACTACAGCAGGAACTAAGTCGTTGACGAAGTAAGCTTCTGTTCCATAAATAACTTTAATGGGTTTCCCCTGTTTTTTTAGACTGTCAGCCGTATTCATTGCTTCCGGAAATGCCTGCACAACACCATGGTCCGTAACTGCGACCGCAGGCTGTCCCCACTCCGCCGCACGCGTAATCAAGTCAGAAGCAGAACTGACAGCATCCATCTGTGACATATTGGTATGCATATGCAGTTCTACACGTTTTGCTGGGGCATGGTCCTCTACCTTCATCTGCTGAACGGTTCCAATCCCTCGTGGGCGCATGACAATTTCATGGTCGTATTTATCGTACTCTACGTCTCCGCGTACGAGCAGGCTCATGCCATTGTGCAAAGTGTCCAGTGGACGGCTGTCCGGAATGTTTTCAAAAATTTTCAGCGTAATGGAACTGGTATAATCTGTAATATCGATTGAAAAGATTTTATGCTGTTTATCTCTGGTGAGGCGAGTTTCTATAGAAAAGATTTCTCCCCATACGGTTAAGGAGCCAATGTCTGGTGTAATGCTGCTGATAGGGGCAGGTTTGGATTTAGGCAGTGTTTTGTACAAAGGATGAGCTGTTTGCGGAAGAATCGTTGGATAAAGTGTAGTGCCCTCCCGAACTTCAATAACGCTAGGTGAAGTAGTATGTGCCTGAGAAATCTCGTAATCTTCCTGTCGGCTGACAATCTCTTCCCGATGTACCTTTTCTGTCTGGTGTGCCTGCATTTCCTGGTATTGCTTGCTCTCTCCGTCAATCTCCAAACGGCCGGTAAACTTTACGGGAATGTGTGTACCAAACTCCTCAAAAATCAGCTGGGACAAAATGGTGTCCGCGTGATGTGCCAGCAGGCGGGCATTGCCACCATGCCTCAATGTAATCATCATCGTTCCATTTTCAAGCGCCGCAGTTGAATCCTGCAGCGTTCCGTTTACGGTTGCTTCCCGCCGTTTCAGTTCCATAACCAAGTCGGGATAATACTGCAAAGAGAACAAAGATGACGCATATCGCGGCAAAAGATGGGCTGTCGCAATTTTTAGCTGTTTACAGTTGATTATACGCTTTTCTGCATCATACAGAGACTTTTGTGGAACAAGCTTTTCCAGAGTAATTTCAACCGAGATTGCTCTGTTTCCTGCACTAATTTGGATCTGCTGTAACTTACCGGTAAGAAGACTTTCCGCTAAACCAGTGCAGTTAATATATGTACTGAAAAAGTTTCCAAATGTGTCCATGTAAACCTCGTTTTATCTGGTAATGTGTGTCTTATACAGATACCCCGCGCAGAGGAAACACTGTCGCAGGGTATCTGTAAATACATTTATAATTTTTCTATTTCTTCCATTAAGGACAGCACCAGCCGATTTTCCGGCACACGACGGATAATTTTTCCTTTTTTAAAGAGCAGGCCCACTCCATCTCCACCAGCAATGCCGACGTCCGCTTCTCTTGCTTCTCCGGGGCCATTGACAGCACAGCCCATGACTGCTACGGTAATCGTTTTTTTGCATCCGCGAAGACGTTCTTCCACTTCATTTGCGATCTTAATAATATCAATGCGGGTACGGCCGCAGGTCGGACAGGAAATGAGTGTTGGTCCATGTTGTCCCATACCTAAGGCATGCAGAATATCCTGCCCTGCATATATTTCCCGTACCGGATCTGCCGTTAAAGATACACGAATAGTATCGCCAATGCCATGCTGCAGAAGAGAGCCGATTCCAATAGCTGATTTAATGATTCCCATTCGCTCGGTGCCGGTTTCGGTGACACCTAAATGCAAAGGATAGGAACATTTTTCTGCGCAGAGCTCATATGCACGAACAGTAGTGTTCACATTGGAGGATTTAATAGAGATGGCAATATCCATAAAACCGAACTTTTCCAATAGAGCGGCATGGTGAAGTGCACTTTCAACCAGTGCCTCTGGTGTAGGTCCGCCGTATTTCTGAAGCAGGTCCTTTTCCAGTGAACCGGAATTCACACCAATACGAATGGGCAGATGCTTTTCACGGCATTTATCTACTACAGCTTTGATACGGTCCTCGCCACCAATATTGCCGGGATTGATGCGAATTGCGTCCGCGCCGGCGTCCGCTGCAGCCAATGCAAGACGATAATCAAAATGAATATCGGCAACCAAAGGAATAGAGATTGCAGAACGAATAGCAGGAATCAGCGCAACCGCTTTCTGATTGGGGATTGCTGCACGCAAAATTTGACATCCGGCCTGTTCCAAACGCATGGACTGCTGTACACTGCCGACAATATCTGTGGATGGTACATTCAGCATGGACTGAACCGCAACGGGAGCATTGCCGCCAATTGGAACATGGCCAACCATTATCTGCTTACTTTTACGTCTCATTGCTTATCCTCCTAGGCCATGGCCAGTTGAAATCCGCATAACGTCGCTGACTGCAACGATGACCATAAAAATCATCAATGCTGCAAAAAAAGCAGATTCAATTGCTGCGGCATATTTAGGGTTCAAAGGTTTACGGCGAATAGCTTCAATTATCAGAAAAAGGATTTTGCCTCCGTCCAAAGCAGGAATGGGCAGTAAATTAATAATACCAAGGTTTACCGTAATAATCATAATGATATAGACGATATTATTCACTGCCGAAAGAAAACTCTGCTGCAGCCCTGCACTGGCAGATTCGCTGATAACCTGAACCAGACCGACTGGGCCCGTTACATCGTTGAGTCCAAAACGACCGGTGACAAGGCCTGCAAGACTAGCCCATACCTGACGAACAACCGATACAGTATCTGTAAATGTTTTCTGCAGCAGCGTCAGCGGGGTTTTCTTGATAGGCTGGACGTAAAAGTCCAGTTGGGTAGTTTGTTTCCCGTTCGACGCTGTTGCTGTATTTAATTTTACATTTGACAGTGTAATGGCCTTCCCTGCTCGTTTAACCTGAATTTCCACGGAGTTCGGATTAGCCAATGCCAATGCAAACATTAAATCTTTATCTGTTCGCACTTTATAGCCATTGATGCTGGTAAAATGATCCCCTACCTGCAGCCCAGCGCTTTGTGTGGCAGAATGACTGCTGAATTTACTGATTGTTGTTGAAGCAAATGCTGTTTCCTGTCCCAGAAGGATAGCCATAAGAACAAGCCCCAGTAAAATGTTCATTAGGCCGCCCATAATCAGTACTAGAAAACGCTGCCATTTTGGTTTGTTGCAAAAAGCATGTGGGTCCACACAAGGATTACCGTTTTCATCTTGACCATCTTCTCCAGGCATTGCACAAAAGCCGCCGATGGGAAGGGCCCGAAGCGAATAGTCCGTATCTCCTTTGTGAACATGAGCCAAACGAGGCCCCATGCCAATGGAAAATTCATCAACACGGATTTTACAGGCCTTTGCTGTGAAAAAATGTCCTGCCTCATGAATGAGAATACTCAGGCAAAAAAGCAGAACACCAATGATAATCAGTAAAATAATCTCCGCTGCTCGGATGGAAATCCCTCCTGTCAAATATGATTTCGTACATATTCCCGTGCATCTTTATCTGCCTTTAAAATAGTTTTTAACGTTAAATGTGAAACATTCGGCTGATTATCCATAGCGGCGCGCACCAAATCACCAATCTGCAGAAAAGAAATCTTTTTCTGCAGAAAGAGCCGTACAGCCTCTTCATTTGCACCATTCACGGCGGCAGGAGCGGCACCGCCCCGCTGCATAGCTTCCATACAGGCTGCAAAGCATGTAAACGTCGCTGGGTCAGGATTGTAAAAAGTCAGTTGCCCGACTTTCGCCAAGTCCAGTTCCTGTACGGGTCCCGCAACACGGTCCGGATAAGTCAGTGCATATTGAATAGGCAGACGCATATCGGTTGTGCCCAGCTGCGCAATAATTGCATTGTCCGCGAATTCAACCATAGAGTGAATGATACTTTCTCTTTGAATAAGGACCTGAATTTGAGAACATGGTACATGAAACAGCCATCCAGCCTCCATAACTTCTAGGCCTTTATTCATCAGAGTGGCAGAGTCGATTGTAGTTTTAGCACCCATGTTCCAGTTTGGGTGATTTAGTGCCTGTTCTGGAGTGACTGTCTCTAACTCAGGCCGTTTTTTTCCAAAGAATGGTCCACCGGAAGCTGTAAGCAGAATCTTTTTCAGTGATTTGCGGGGGGAACCTTGCAGACACTGAAAAATAGCACTGTGCTCACTGTCCACCGGAAGCAGGCGCCCTTTATGCTGTTTCAGCGCGTCCATTACGAGCGCGCCGCCTGCCACTAGGGTTTCCTTGTTTGCCAAAGCAATCTCTTTATCTGCCGCGACTGCAGCCAAGGTCGGCTGCAGTCCAACAATGCCAACCACTGCATTCACTACGGTGTCGGCCTCTGGCATGCAGGCTGCTTCACACAAGCCATCCATACCGACTAAGACTTTTGTATTTGTGTCTTGAATACGCTGTTGCAGTTCATGTGCGGCAGCCTCTTCATAGATGGCAGCTACCTGCGGATGAAATTCACGAACTTGCTGTTCCAACAAGGCTATATGGGAACGGGCGGCCAATGCACAAACCTGCAGCCCCAAGCTGCGTACTACGTCTAGTGTCTGTGTACCGATAGAGCCAGTAGAACCTAGCAGTGAAATCTTTTTTTTCATGGTAATATCTTCTCCCGTCTGTTATACAAAAATTTCCGGTTTTTCAGCGGTTCAGTGATATACCATTGGAAATACCTGCAAAAGGAGATATACAAAAGGAGATACAAAAATTACACTGTCGAAGCGGTCTAAGATTCCACCGTGTCCCGGTATGATTTCGCTGAAATCTTTGATATGGCAACTGCGTTTAATGATAGAAAAGCTTAAATCACCCAACATGGACAGCAAAGAACCAAACAGTCCAATAGCAGCCAGCACCCAGTAATTCACATGGACAGTGCCGTTCCAGTACAGGTTTTGGAAGATGAACCCGAAAAGAAGCATGATGAGAATATCTGAAATGATACCTCCCGCCGCACCTTCCACGGTCTTTTTCGGACTAATATTTGGACACATTTTATGTTTTCCAAACAAGCTGCCAAAAATATATGCACCGGCATCTGCTACCCATGCAGCAAAAATAGCAACAATGACATGGAACATACCATGCCTACCGCCTGCATCACGCAAAAGGATGAGTGTCTGCAGTGCTGTAGGAATGAGGATAGCCATACTGTAAATAATGGCAACTTCACGAAAGGTGATAACTGCATGGTAAAGAATCATCGCTCCAAATAATACAACTGTATAGATAAAAAAAGAAAGATACCTCACATATCCGTTTACGGTAAATGGAAGGACTGCTGCCAAAATCATACTGGGCACCACAAGGGCGATTTGCCGCGTCATTTGCAGGGCCGACGAGATTTCCCATACACCCATAAGGCTGATAACTGCAATGACAATATTCAGTGCCAGTGGAAAGCGGGCATTGCACAATACAACAGCAGCCATCAGAATGAGGATAGCAAGCGCTGAAATGAGCCTTTTCCTGATAGAATCCAGTACTTTCATACTTTAGATACCTCCGAAGCGGCGGCTGCGGTGTGCATATTCGTTCAGTGCATTGTCCAGGTCGTCCGTCGTAAAATCAGGCCACAGTACATTCATGGAAAGAAATTCTGTGTAGGCAGACTGCCATAGCAAGAAGTTGGATAGCCGATGTTCACCACTGGGTCGCAAAATTAAGTCAGGGTCCGGCTGACCGGCCGTATACAGTTCCTGTGAAATGGTGTCCTCTGTAATTTCTTCAGGCCGTAATGTCCCGGCAGCTGCCTTTGCAGCCATGGAACGGGCAGCACGCACCAACTCGGCACGTCCACCATAATTCATGGCAATATTTAGGACCATTCCTTTTCTGTCTTTGCAGACATCAGCTGTCTCAAAAATGAGTCGCTGAAGGGTAGGTGCAAATCGGGTCATATCTCCTATAAAGTTCACCTTGATATCATCATCACGGAAGTCCCGAAGGGATACCTGTAAATACTGTTTAAACAGAGCCATCAAAGCGCCGACTTCTTCCGGAGGCCGAGTCCAGTTCTCCGTTGAAAAAGCGTAAACTGTTAAATACGGAATCCCGATATTGCTGCAGTAACGTGCAATCTTTTTAAAAACGGCAGCACCAACTTTATGACCTATTGAACGCGGCAAGCCGCGCTTTTTAGCCCATCGGCCGTTTCCATCCATAATAATGCCCAAATGTCTGGGTAATAATTCCGGCGATAAGGCAGCTTTTTGCGTAGTTTTTTTCATGCGAACCCTCTAATAAAGTATTTGCTCCCCCGGACCATTCGACGAAGGGAGCAAAGCAAGTATTTAATTAAGCTGATAACACATTTTGAGATTTACTTTTACAGTTCCATAATACTCTTCTTTTTATCCTCGCAGAGTGTGCCAATTTTGTTGCAGTGCTTATCAGTTAAATCCTGCATCTTTTTTTCTGCCAATTTCAGGTCGTCTTCTGTAATTTCACTTTTTTTCTTCAGTTCCTTCAGCTTTTCCATAGCATCTCTGCGGATAGAACGTACCGCAACTTTTCCCTCTTCTGCACGTTTGGAAATTTCTTTTGCAAGGTCCTTGCGGCGGTCCTCCGTCAACGCTGGAAAAACCAAACGGATAATTTTTCCGTCCGACTGCGGATTGATACCAATATCCGAAGTTTGAATTGCCTTTTCAATCATTCGGCAGACAGACGGATCCCACGGCTGTACGGTTAGAACCCGTGCTTCCGAAACGGCAACGGCAGCCAGCTGATTGATTGGTGTTGGTGCACCATAATAGTCTACGCGAATTTTATTAAGCACGTTGGGATTTGCACGACCGGCACGAATTTCTGCATAATCTTCTTGTAGAAAGCTGACCGTCTTTTCCATCTTTTCTTCTGCTTGTTGAATAACTTGTTTCATAAAACATTTTCCTCCCTTATTTTACAATTGTACCAATATGTTCACCGCAGACAGCCCGTTCAATATTTTCAGGGTCTTCAATGCTGAAAACACAGATGGGAATATGATTATCACGGCACATGGAAGCAGCTGTGCTGTCCATAACCTTTAAATTTTTATCCAACACTTCAGTAAAGGAAAGTGTCTCGTATTTTTTGGCATTTGGGTTTGTCTTCGGATCAGAATCATAGACACCATCGACCATAGTTGCCTTTAAAATAACATCTGCATCAATTTCGGCAGCGCGCAGGGCTGCTGCTGTATCTGTCGAAAAGAACGGATTTCCGGTTCCGCAGCCAAAGACAACAACGCGGCCCTTTTCCAAATGACGCACAGCACGATTTCGAATATACGGTTCTGCTATTTGCTGCATAGTAATAGCTGTCTGTACACGGACCTGTACACCTAGCTGCTCCAAAGCATCCGCTACGCCCAGCGCATTGATTGCTGTGGCCAGCATTCCCATATGGTCAGCGCGGGTACGGTCCATTTTTCCACTGGAACGGCCGCGCCAAAAGTTGCCGCCCCCTACAACGATACCAATTTGCACACCCATCAGTGAACAGGCTTTTATTGGACCGCAGATTTTCATAACGGTATCGAAATCAATGCCATGTCCTTCTTTACCAGCAAGGGATTCACCGCTGAGCTTTAATAAAATGCGCTTATATTGTGGCTGCATGAAAAACACTCCTAAAATTCAATCAAAATATAATCATAATAAGACTAATTTATTCTACAATATTTCAAGGCATTTTACAAGTCCTGAAGTTTTTGCTTCTGTCTAAAGCAGCAATCTTAATTTTTCTTCTACTGCTACTGCTTTGTTTAGCCTATCTCACGCTTTTTATTGAACCAAGTCCCATACAGTGCAGCCAGGACTTGCTGAAATAGTGTTCCAATCATAACCGGAAACATAACGGCAGGTGGAAAATAGGCGCCTGCGAGCACGGCACCGGCACTAATATTGCGCATACCACTGTTGTATGCCATAGAAACGAGAGTATCTTTTGACTGATGCAGTACCTTTGCCGCTAGAATGCCCCACAAATAGCCAGAGGCGGATATACACAGTATCAGCACCGCAACGCCGACTAAAGTCGGCGTAAGATGTCTGATGTACGGGGCTACTCGGCTGGAGTTCCCGGAAACGACAAGAAACAGTGCTGCTTTTCCGAATGGTGCTAGGGCGGGCTTTACTCTTTTATTTGCATTCCCATGGCTTAGCTGATTGATTGTTATGCCCGCAACTGCCGGTACAGCAACCATCAGCAGCATATCCTTCATCATGCCTATGGTATCCATCTGTACGGAAGTACCCAGCAGGACTTTTAGGCTAGCAGGTACAATGATAGGTGCCAGCAGAGTGTCCAATAAAATAATAGACAGTGTAAGCGAACCATTTCCCTTATAAATATTCACCCACATGAAACTGACAATACCCGTTGGCACAATATATTCCAAAACGATGCCGGCTACCAGATTTGGGTTAAATCCAAAGAATACGCCACCAAGAAACCGGGCAAGACACGGTATCCAAATATGAAGCATTCCCAATGTAACAATCAGTGGCAGAAGATTACAAAACACTTTTTTTAACTGCCGAAAATCAGAGTCTAGACTTCCTTGAAAAGTCATAAATGCAAAAAAGCCGATAACATACGGAAGAAAACGGCCCGTCACTTGTGGAAATAGGACACCCAGTACCAGCGCAGTTGGGGTAAGGATGGGCATACATTTATCAAGAAACCGATTTAAATTAGAAAGATTCTTCACTTTGTTTTACACCTACTATTATGAAAGAAGAATATAAAAAAGGCCGTTGCCTTTGTGCAACAGCCTTTGTTATCAATATGTACGGTAAACATGTCCACATGGGAATTGACTGAAATAATCCGCCAATGTCTGATTGCCGTATCCAGGGTCGTTAATCAGGAACATAGAAGCAGACAAAGAAGTGGGACTCCCGCTGGAGTTCAGTGGTACATTCTGATAGCCTTTAATGATAATCCAATGGGAGCTTCTGGAGTTGGAGCCACCGACAATAACGGGCTTTCCAGACTTCAGCTGCTGATAAATTCCACTCAGGTTGGAGTCACTAACGCCAGACAGCGCATAATAGTTAGAAGGCCAATACAAACCGCCGCCGCTTGTAAAGTTACACTGATGTGCAATGTCATTTGGAGTTACGCGGCTTTGTGTGCGATAGCTTTCTGACATTGCAAGGCTTGTTACCAGACAACCAATCGCATGAATTGTGCCGCCATAGCTGCTTCCAATATAGGTATTAGCCCATTCAGAATCATACTGCTTGTACGCAGGAAGTCCATTTAGCACTTTGCTACTGCTATTTGAAGGATTGTTTGTCGTACTTCCGTCAATGGCCAAATAAGTGGAACAGCAATAACCTTTTGCACCGGCAGAAGTCTGAATATAAGACCAGCCATTACTGGCACTCAGCACGGTTACCGACTGCCCGTTTGAAAGGCTGCCAATTACCGTACTGCTGGTACTTGCCGCAGAACGAAGATTTAAGCTGTCATTGACTTTAACGGTTGCTTTTTTATTGCCGGACACACTGGAACTACCGTTGTTGGAAACCGGGGCAGAAGTGCTGCCGGCAGCCAGATAAGTAGAGCAACAGTACCCCTTCTGTCCTGCAGAAGTTTGAATATAGGACCAGCCATTGCTGGTGCTCAGCACAGTTACCGACTGCCCGTTTGAAAGGCTGCCAATTACCGTACTGCTGGTACTTGCCGCAGAACGAAGATTTAAGCTGTCATTGACTTTAACGGTTGCTTTTTCATTGCCGGACACACTGGAACTACCGCTGTTGGAAGCTGGGGCGGAAGTGTTGCTGACAGTCAGATAAGTAGAGCAGCAGTACCCCTTCTGTCCTGCAGAAGTTTGAATATAGGACCAGCCATTGCTGGTGCTCAGCACAGTTACCGACTGCCCGTTTGAAAGGCTGCCAATTACCGTACTGCTGGTACTTGCCGCAGAACGAAGATTTAAGCTGTCATTGACTTTAACGGTTGCTTTTTCATTGCCGGACACACTGGAACTACCGCTGTTGGAAGCTGGGGCGGAAGTGCTGCTGACAGTCAGATAAGTAGAGCAGCAGTACCCCTTCTGTCCTGCAGAAGTTTGAATATAGGACCAGCCATTGCTGGTGCTCAGCACAGTTACCGACTCTCCATTGGAAAGGCAGCTGATAATTTTGCTGCTGGTGCCTGCGGCCGAGCGAAGATTCAGGCCGCCACTTACCTTAACGGTCGCTTTACTTCCGCTAGATGCCGTAGAACTTCCAGAGCCGCTGGAATTCGTCTGGGAGGAAGAGGTGGTGGTAACGGTAATATAGCTGCTGCTGCAGTAACCGGTTTGACCAGACGAGGTCGTTACCTGCATCCAGCCGTTCGTATTTTTCAAAATGGTAACGGTCTGGCCATTGGTTAACCGCCCGATAATTTGGCTGCTGGTACTTGCGGCTGAGCGGAGATTCAGGCAGCTGGATACGTGTACTTTCCCTGTAGATGAAGCACCTGCACCATAGTTCACCGTTACACTTTTTGCCGTTAAAGTTTGCAACGTAGACTGCCTTCTTACCATAAGTGCTGAAGCCATTCCGGCCTTTGCCTTTACGGCAGATGAAGAACCTTCAGCAGCTGAAACAGAAACGGTCAGCATACTGGCCAGCAGAGCAGCTGCAATGGCGGCCGCTGTAAGTTTGCTTGCTGCATTGTGCTTGTTTTGCATAAAGCTGTACTCCTTTTCTATGTAAGATAGATAAAGCCGAACCCTTTGTTATCATTCCTTTACAATGATTACAAATTTGTAAGTAATGCTATTATAACATACTGCTTTCAAAAAAGCGAGTCCCATTTATAAAAAATTCACCGTTTGTTCGTAATTTTTTCATTGTCCGACAAATAAAATAAACCAAAACGGTAGCCGGTGGACTTGCAACAAACTTCCAGTATAGAACATAAAATAGAATATCGACAGCTTAAAAAAGGAGAATGCATATGCTGGAGTCAATGCTGTTGGGGATATTGTCCGGTTTGCTGTTTTTTGTTTTGCACGTTACAGGTTCCGGTTCCTTTCCGCATGCCCTTACGGCCGAGCAGGAGCGCGACTGCCTGCAGCGGATGGCACAGGGAGATAAAAAGGCCAAAGACGAACTCATTTCACATAACCTGCGTCTGGTGGCCCACATTATAAAAAAGTATGCTTCCGGAAAGCGTGTGGACCAGGAGGACCTCATTTCGATTGGTACAATTGGACTGATTAAAGCGGTTAACACATTCGACCCGAAAAAAGGCATTCGCCTTTCCAGCTATGCTGCCAGGTGTATTGAAAACGAAATTTTAATGCATTTTCGCAGCATGAAAAAATCCGCGCAGGATGTTTCCATGAATGAACCGATAGATAATGATAAAGACGGAAGTGCCCTTACGCTGATGGACGTGTTGGCCAGCGATGACAATATTTTCGACAATTTGGACCGAAAAATTAAGTGTGAAAAGCTGTACAAATACATACAAAATTTATCTTCCCGTGAGCAGACGATTATCCTGCTGCGCTACGGTTTAAATGGTACACGGCCGCGTACACAGCGGGAAGTTGCCCAAGTGCTCGGTATTTCACGCAGCTATGTTTCTCGAATTGAAAAAAAAGCGCTAGAAAACCTGCACAGGCAGTTTGAATCTCACATGCATCCTTCCGTGTAAGAAATGTATTCTGTATGCGGGCGCTTGCTCTTCCCCCTATTTTGGTTTATACTGAGCCAGTATAGAGATTCCGGCACTTTTTGTGCGGAACGGCAGAAGTTAATCATTGATATGGGGGTATCCACACATGAACAATCCTGTTGTCACATTTGAAACGACCGCGGGCACTATTAAAGCGGAACTGTATCCGGAGATTGCACCGAATACCGTATGCAATTTTATTAGTCTAGTGCATTCCGGCTTTTTTGACAGTACAATATTTCACAGAGTTATTCCTGGCTTTATGATTCAGGGCGGTGACCCGGATGGCACCGGCATGGGCGGCCCGGGATACAGCATCAGCGGCGAATTTTTAGCCAACGGTTTTGCAAACTCTTTAAAACATACCCGCGGTGTTCTCAGCATGGCCCGCACGATGGATCCAAATTCCGCCGGCAGTCAGTTCTTCATTATGGTCGCTGATGCTCCGCACCTAGATGGCCAGTATGCTGCTTTCGGAAAAGTAACAGAAGGGATGGAAGCCGCCGATAAAATTGTTTCTGCACGCCGGGATTATAATGACCGCCCACGGAAGGAACAGGTCATGACAAAAGTAACCGTAGAAACCTTTGGCAAAGAATACCCTGAACCTAAAAAGCAGTAATGAAGCCATTCTTTCCATCTTGCCCCGTTCGTTTGTTTATGGTATACTAAGAAATAGTTTTTTTGTCAGGAGGAAATACAAATATGTCTGGCCATTCGAAATGGAATAATATCAAACGAAAAAAGGAAAAAACCGATGGCGCAAAGGCAAAAGTCTTTACAAAAATCGGCCGTGAACTTGCAGTTGCTGTCAAAGAAGGCGGCGGACCGGACCCAGTCAGCAACTCAAAGCTAAAGGACTGCATTGCAAAAGCGAAAGCAGCGAATGTTCCGAATGATAATATTGAACGTATTATCAAACGTGCAGCTGGTGACGGCGACGAAAACAAATACGAAAATATTGTCTATGAGGGATATGGCCCCTGCGGTGTTGCTGTTATTGTAGAAGCACTGTCTGATAACCGCAATCGTACAGCAGCAGATGTTCGCCATGATTTTGATAAATATGGCGGGAACCTCGGCACAACGGGATGTGTTTCTTTCCTGTTTGAGCGCAAAGGTGTACTGGTCATTGAACGTGAAGGCCATGAAGAGGATAAAGTGATGGAAGATGCTTTGGAAGCCGGCGCGGCAGACCTGCAGGCAGACGAAGATGTCTTTGAAATCTTTACCGAACCGGATGACTTTTCCGGTGTGCTGAATGACTTAACCAATAAGGGCTATGAGTTTGAAACAGCTGAAATTCAGATGGTTCCCTCTACTTATGTAAAGGTTCCGGAGAGTAAGCAAAACAGTATGCAGAAATTGCTGGACACGCTGGAAGATTTGGATGATGTGCAGAACGTTTGGCACAACTGGGATATGTCCGATGTGGAAGACAACGAAGAGTAAAGCTTTTCACTTGCATCAAATGTATGAAAAGTGGAAAATCCAAAGCAGGATACAATTTTCTGTATCTGCTTTGGATTTTTTATTTTTCCTTGCCTCCCAATAAAGTCTTCCCCATAAAAAACAGGGGCCAGAGCATTGTTTGCCCTGGCCTCGTGTCAGTTAGGAGTACTGCCGGTGCAGCCAGCTCATGTGCTGTGCTGTCCGGATATATAGAGGAAATTATTATGTACAGCTGTCATTCCCCCGTACTCCTATAATATGCAGGAAAAAAGTGAAATACGACTGATAAAAAGAAAAGTCCTGAAAACCGCATACTTATGCGATATTTCAAGACCATACCTTGGTGCGCGAGACGGGACTTGAACCCGTACGTCATACAACACACGCCCCTCAAACGTGCCTGTCTGCCAGTTCCAGCACTCGCGCTTGTGACAACGTGGATTATTATATCATTACATTTAAGAAATGTCAACTGTTTTTCACTTTTCTGCGCAGGATTGTGGTCAAAAAGCACTAAAAAGAGAACAATAAAAACTTTATGTTGCAATATTGTACAAAAATGTATATAATTTAAAAGAAAGAATAGTTTATTTGTTACACGTTCCCTCTTGTACTTTTTAAAAGATAAATAATGAAAGGTCCCTTTATGTATGAAAATAATTTCATGGAATGTAAATGGTCTGCGGGCTTGCATTAAAAAAGGATTCCTGGATTTTTTCTCTTCTGTAGATGCAGATATATTTTGCGTACAGGAAACAAAAATGCAGCCGGGGCAAGTAGAACTAAATTTACCAGGTTATCAGCAACTTTGGAATTCGGCAGAACGAAAAGGATATTCCGGCACAGCTGTATTTACACGAAAACAGCCGCTTTCTACTGCTTATGATACATGTACCGGTGAAGGGCGCAGCATAACACTGGAATTCCCAGAATATTATGTCGTAACCTTTTATTCTCCCAATTCCCAGCAGGGATTAGCACGCATTGATTACCGTATGCAGTGGGAGGATACACAGCGGGAATATTTGATGAGGCTTGATGCCCAAAAACCAGTCATCCTTTGCGGGGACCTCAACGTAGCACACGAAGAAATCGACCTAAAGAATCCAGGTCCCAATCGTGGAAATGCTGGATTCTCCGACCAGGAACGTGCAAAATTCACTCAATTGCTGCAGTCTGGATTTACGGATACCTTTCGTGCACTGCATCTACAGCAAACTGGAGCATACAGCTGGTGGAGTTACCGTTTCCACGCACGCGATACCAACGCCGGATGGCGTATTGATTATTTCTTAACTTCCAATCGTTTATTTCCACGTATAGCAAAGAGTGAAATTTTATCAGATGTTTATGGCAGCGACCATTGTCCAATTTTGCTGGAAGTAAAAGATTAAGCGAATGCAAGTCCATATGTCCATCTTTACAGGCAGAATGGGCAACTTTACGTTATCGTAGTAACAGAAGAAAGCAGGGGGCTCTATGAATTTAACTTTTTACGGTGCTGATAAAGAGGTAACAGGCAGCTGTCACTGCCTAACAGTAAATGGAAGACATATTTTAATTGACTGTGGTATGCAGCAAGGCGAGGATGAAACAAATAATTGGGAATTTCCATTCCATGCGAATCTGGTAGACTATGTACTTATTACACACGCACATATCGACCATTCAGGCCGCCTTCCCCTGCTGGTCAAGCAGGGGTTCCAGGGGAAAATTATTGCAACCAGCAAAACGACCTATCTGATGCAGATTATGCTGCGTGACAGTGCACATATTCAGGAAATGGACGCTGCACAGGCTACCCGGAAGGGGCGTCGCGCTGGTCGACAGCCCAAACAACCGATGTATACATTAGATGATGCAGACGCTGCCATTCAGTTGATGGAAAGCTGTGAATACGGCGAAATAGTGGATGTATGCCCCGGTGTGCGTGCACGTTTTGTAGATGCCGGTCATCTGCTAGGAAGTTCTTCTATTGAGATTTGGGCAACAGAGGATGATGTAACACGCAAATTAGTCTTTTCCGGAGATATCGGAAACAAACAGCAGCCGATTATTCGCGACCCACAGTATATCAAAGAAGCCGATTATGTTGTTATGGAATCCACCTATGGTGACCGAGAACATGAGGAAGTGGAAAACTACCCGGAAGTTATTGCAAAAATCATCGATAATACGCTTGCGAATGGCGGTAATGTCGTTATCCCGTCCTTTGCAGTCGGTCGTACACAGGAACTCCTTTATTTTATACGACAGATAAAGGAGCAGCACTTGACATTGCAATGCCCAAATTTCCCAGTCTACGTGGATTCTCCCCTTGCTGCAGAGGCTACAGCTATTTACAGCGGCGACCTTCATGGATATGCAGATGAAGAAACGGCTGACCTAATTATGGATGGATTTGACCCACTCCAATTCCCTAATTTGAATATCACTGCCAGTGTGGAGGAATCAAAAGCCCTAAATGCAGATGGTGTTCCAAAGGTAATTATTTCTTCAAGCGGTATGTGCGAAGCTGGCCGTATCCGGCATCACCTGAAACATAATCTTTGGCGGCCGGAATGTTCCATCGTTTTTGTCGGATTTCAGGCAGCCGGAACGCTTGGCCGAATGCTTCTTGATGGTGTAGACAATGTTAAGCTTTTTGGTGAGCAGATTGCGGTAAAAGCGCATATCTATAATTTCCGGGCTTTATCCGGTCATGCGGACCACAGCGGTTTGCTGGAGTGGCTTGGTGCCTTTCAGAACAAACCCAAAAAGATATTTGTTGTGCATGGTGAACGTACTTGCTGTGAGGGATTTACAGCTGAATTGTGCACAAAAGGATATGATGCTTTTGCCCCTAATTTCCAGGCGAACTATGATTTGATTGCCGGACGGCTTACAGATGAGGGCATTACGCCAGAAAAATTGCACCCCGCCCGTCCTTCCAATTACAAAAATGAAAAGTATTACTCCCCCGCTTACGCACGATTGCTACAAGCACAGAAGCGGCTGGAGCAGGTTGTACAGCACAACGAAGGCGGTACAAATAAAGACCTTGGTCGATTTGCTGACCAGATTTTGTCCATGTGTGATAAGTGGGACCGCTAAAACATAGAAATAATAAAGCAGGACTGCCCCGAAGGTTTCACTCCAGAGCAGTCCTGCTTTATTATTGTAATATTGTAGTGGAATAAAAATTTAATCAGCAACATCTTCACTGTCAGTATTATCCGCGCCAGTACTGACCAGCAAAGTTACAGAATATTGATAATTTAGTTTGCTGCCGGCCTTTAAACCGTCTGCATAGCCAATTACTTGCCCTTTTGGAATGCTGTTACTGCTTTGCAGTGTTTTTCCATCCGGGACCAAGCCAACTGCGTCTACTTTTTTACATGCTGCATCATAAGAAAGTCCAGCAACATCAGGCAGTTCACGCAAAGCGGCTCCCTGACTAACCGTAACAGAGATAGCCGCGCCTTTTACCATCGTACCAGAAGATGATGGCGTTTGGGAAATAATGCAGCCCTCTTTAATACTGTCGCTGAATTCCTTACTTGTTAAAACGACTTGGTAATCCGAACTTTTACTCAAGCTGTAGTAATTTTTTCCGACAAGATTCGGCACCACGATTTGTCCTTCTGGTACAGAAGATGCCATAGAAGAACTGTTAGATGATGAAGTTAAGCTGCTAGGACTGGAAAGGCTGCTGGCAGAAGCGGTGCTTTCATTTTCAGCTGAATCCGATGCAGAAGAAATTACATCAGAGGAAGATACCGCTGATATAGCCGAGTGGTTTACTCCGCTGTTGGTTAAAGCAGATTCTGATGCATTGCCTGTAACGGGATTTTCTACTGAGGATGCAGCAGAAGTTGCCACAGCTAATTCACCAAGGCTTCCAGAGTGATTGGAGAGATAGGCAACAACACCGACTGTAACACATATCAGCACTGCCACGCAAATTAAGATAATACCCACGAACTTAGGAATGGGTTTCCGAATATTTTCTGCTTCCTGCTCCTGCTCCTGCTGCTGGGCCGCATGAGTTGCGCGGTCGGCAGAGTCATCATATGGACTGGAAATACGCCGCAGGCTTTGTGTTTCTTCCAGAGAAGCTGTTGCCGTTGGCGCAGCGGAAAGCTCTGCTCGAAATCGCTCAAAAGTAGGTGTCCGCTCACTGCGGCTTACCTGCAGTGCATTTGCCAGTGCAGTCACAACGTGCGGCGGAATACTTCGTAATGTACTGGCAGGCAGCAACAGGCGCGGGTCGCTGCGGCGGTCACGAGCATCTTTCGGCAGAACACCTGTCAAAGCGTAGAACAGCGTAGCTGCCATTCCATAAACATCGGTGTTTTCACCGAGTTTTGCGTTGGCATCATACTGTTCCGCAGCAGCACAGCCAGATTGTAGATTTGGTAATAAACAACCGCCTGATATACGGACGGCCGGTGAGCAAAAAGCTCCTAATTTCATACTTCCGTTTGGCATGATAAATAAAGTATCTGGGGAAATGCCATAATGACCGACACCGGCTGCGTACATCGCAGAAACAGCGCTGATAACCGGCATAAACAATTTCCATGCGGCATTCCAAGAAAGCGAGCCTCCGCTGCGCTCGACAAAATAGCGCAGTGTAATGGCCTCCTCCCATGGAGAAACCGCATAAGCAGTATAATTTTCCTCAAAAATGTCCTGCACTGCCAGTATGGCCGGCTGGTCGCGGAACTTTGCAATGGATTCCTGATAACTGATAAAGTCATTCAGATATTCATCAAAGGCGGTTTCGTTGCCGGCAATTACGGCAATGTCCGTGCTGCCGGTAATGCGTGCACAGATTTCATGCGGAAAGAACTCACGAATCTGTACAGTACAAAGTTGCTGCATATCAAAGGCAATATATGTGAATCCTTCTGGGTCGGATCGTTTTGCCCGTCCCACCATATAGCGTTCCTGCAAAACTGTTCGGTAAGGCAAAGCGTCTTTTCGCTGAGGTTCCTGCTGCGGAAAGCCGCAACGCGGGCACTTAGCTTGTCCTTCCGTGTCAGCCATGCAATTCATACACAGATGTTCATAGCCTGTCATAGGGTGCCTGCTCCTTCTTTCTGATTTATCACACCAATTTCCGTTAAAACAAAAAAGCAACGTCCGGCAGGACGTTTTGGTGTTCAGTAATATAATATCCCAGCAAATAGATTCCCATAAAATGATGGATGATTCTTCGTCTGAATCGTAGTTTATTATAGCACAGCTGTTGTATGTATTCAAGAGAAAGGCCGCTGCAGGTAATTACACTTCTGTTTCTTTTGCCATGCACAAGAGTGCAAAAAAGGAGACAGAGCGGTTTGCCCTATCTCCCCTATTTGCGATTATCGCTTTAAATAATATTCACTTACAGCATTTTTTAATTCTTCCGAAGAATGAATGTCACGCCTGAGGATAGCCTGCTGTGCTTCCTCCGGCAAGGACAGAAAAGAATTCTGTAATTCCGGTGCATCGTTGAAAAACCGGCTGTAAAACACAGGATAACCCAAACGCCCAAAATAAGTGCTGTCCAAAATGAATCACCTCTGCCAGCCAGTATGTGCAAAAATGATTCGTTTATGAATGGACGATTCCACCAGCAAGATGGTTATTCGACAGCGTGGTCTTTCAGCCACACCGCTGTTTCATCTGCCACACGGCGGACACAGCCTTCATCCAACGGTGACTGAAAATTGACAGAGTGTGCAATGTCAATAAAGGAAGCGGTCCCGCCCTGTTTTACAAACTTCAAATAGCGGTTCCACGCGTCCTTACGGTCACGGTTTGCCGCATTGAAAAACTGCAGGGACATCGTCTGTGCCAGGCAGTAGTCAATATAATAGAAAGGATACATATAAATGTGGAGCTGACGTTGCCAGCCTGCACCACGCTGCAAAACAGGAAGGCCAGTAAAGTCCATATAGGGTCGGTACATCTTTTCCAGCCGCAGCCATGTCTGATTCCGTTCTTCCGGTGTCATTTCCGGATGGAGGTAAATTTCTTCCTGAAAATGGTCTACTAAACAGCCATAAGGAATAAAGTCAATCGCATCTTCAGCATGGGCAAGTTCATATTTATCTGTCTGGTCGCCGAAGAAAAGGTGATGCCACGGCGCAGTCAGAAACTCCATACTCATGGAATGTGTTTCAGCAGTTTCATAGGAAGGTTCCCGCAGAGCCAGCAGCGGAACCGTACGCTGTGCAATAAAACTTGCAAATGCGTGACCTGCTTCATGTGTCAGTACGTCCACATCTCCGGAAGTGCCATTAAAGTTTGAAAAAATAAACGAGCAATGATAATCTGGCAAATCCGTACAATAGCCACCGGGTGCTTTACCTTTTTTGGCCAATACATCAAACAAATCCATGCGGAACATCTGTTCAATAAACTCTTCAGTCTCTTTGGAAAGTTCTGTGTACATCTTTTTTCCGGCTTGCATTATTTCTTTCGGGGTTCCCTGCGGTACAGCGCTGCCATCTTTGAATTTTAAATCGTTATCATAAAAGCGGAAATCCGTAACGCCAATGCGTGTTGCCTGACGTTTTTTAATCTTTATCGTCAGTGGAACTAGGTCACGTACAACCTGCTTGCGAAAATTGCGAATGTCATCTAGATTATATCCGTTCCGGTTCATGCGCAGCAGTGAAAGTTCCGCATAGTTGGAAAATCCAAGCCGATGTGCCTGCTCTGTACGATTTTTTACTAATTTGTCGTAAATGGTATCGAATTCTTCGCGGTGTTCCTCAAAAAAATCGAAATAAGCTTCTGCTGCATTGCGACGCACAGAACGATTCGTGCTTTGCAGATAAGGCCCTAACTGTGACAAGTTACAGGTTTTACCGTCAAAGTCAATGGCCGCACTTGCGTACAACTTTTGATATTCGTTGGTCAGATGATTGCCTTCCTGTAGAAGCGGAACAATCTTCAGTGAAAAGGCTTTCTGCTCCATTTCAAGCTTCTGGAACAGCATGCTGCCTAAATTTTTTTCAAGTTCTGGGCGATGGGGCGATTGAACCAGCGCTTTCTTAAAGGACTGCAGATGTTCGTTCAAAAGCGGTATGTGCTCATCATTATATGTCTGCTCTGTTTCGTAGAACTTGTCGAGCGTATCTACGCTGTTGCGAATCATGCAGATGGTGGCCTGCGTGACTACATTGGATTCCAGTGTTTCCACCTGTTTATAAATTTCCAGCTGTTCTGCAGTGGTTCCCTTCTGCAGTTTGGCTGTCATATCATCTATCTGCTGAAAAAGGGCAGAATAGTCTGGCCTTGTGTAAGGCATTTCTGAAAATTTCATAGCAGTGACTCCTTTGCTACTCTTATTAAATATAGAATAAATACAGTTTACCGCGATGCGAACAAAAAATCAAATTCTTGCTTCTTTTCTGCATTCAGCGTATACTGAATAAGTATATTGACAGATGAGAATACAGGAGATGCATCAATCATGAAAGCAGCACAAAGACTTTTAAAATATGTTAAAGTCTATACAACCTCAGACGGGAATTCCTCTACCACACCGTCTGCCGCACGGGAACTGGACCTTGCCAGCATGCTGAAAGACGAAATGAATCAGCTTGGGCTAGAAAATGTCCGCATTTCATCATCCGGCTATGTATACGGCGAACTTTCCGCAGTCCCCGGTATGGAGCAGGTCCCCGCGATTGGCTTTATTGCACACATGGATACAGCCCCAGATTTTAACGGAAAAGGCGTTCATCCACAGATTCATAAAGATTATGACGGCGGAGAGATTTCGTTGGGTTCCAGCGGCCGTGTCCTTTCGCCAAAGGCTTTCCCAGACCTTGCCAACATGAAGGGCAAAACGGTGATTACTTCAGATGGAACTACTCTGCTGGGTGCGGATGACAAAGCAGGCATTGCGGAAATCATGACCGCATGTGAAGAACTGCTGCAAAAAAAGCTGCCGCATGGTCGTATTTGTATCGCTTTTACACCAGATGAAGAAATCGGACAAGGTACACGCTCTTTTGATATTCCCGGCTTTGGTGCCAAGTATGCATATACGGTAGACGGCGGCGAGGTCAGTGAAATCACATATGAAAACTTTAACG
The DNA here is from genome assembly GCF_013315815.1 of Caproicibacterium lactatifermentans. NCBI lineage: Bacteria > Bacillati > Bacillota > Clostridia > Eubacteriales > Oscillospiraceae > Caproicibacterium > Caproicibacterium lactatifermentans. The sequence continues at coordinate 1,047,725 of NZ_CP046051.1, read as the reverse complement.
CGGCAGGTGCAGAACTGACTTTTCATGGTTTTAATGTGCATCCCGGAGATGCAAAAGACATTATGAAAAATGCTTCTTTAATTGCAATGGAAGCCAATGCAATGCTCCCCGCCGCTGAAACACCATCACATACTGCTGGCAAAGAAGGTTTCTTCCATTTGTGCAGTATGGAAGGCTGCATTGAAGAAGCAAAGCTCACTTATATTATTCGGGACCATTCCAAAAAACATTTTGAGATTCGTAAAGATATGCTTCGCCATATCGTCCGTACGCTAAACGAGAAGTATGGTGAAGGCACAGTTGAATTAAAAATGGCTGATGAATATGAAAATATGCTGCCTTACATCCAGCCGTACCCCATGCTGGTGGAAAATGCGCGGGCGGCAATTCGAGAGCTTGGCCTGACACCATATGAAGAACCCATTCGCGGCGGAACAGATGGTGCTATGCTGAGTGTCAAAGGCCTGCCATGCCCCAATTTGGGTACCGGCGGTCATGCCTATCATGGGCCATATGAACACGTCGCAGCAGAAGATATGGATTTATGTACCGCGATTATTTTAGAAATTATTCATCGTTTTACGGCATCTTCTAAATAAAACTAAATTTAATGATTTCAACAATCATTAAGGGACTGCAGAGAATTCGGAAGTTTTCCGGTTTTCTGCAGTCCCTTTGTATATGATTTTATTTCAGCTTTTTCCGCGTGCGTTTACTTTCATTTTGTTGACGACGTTTTCTTTTAAGCGTTCCTGCATGACTTGATTGGCGTTATTTTCAATCGTATCATCCAGCGCTGGAAAATCATAGCCTTCTCCGTAGCGACGCGTCAGTGCGGTATGCAATAGGTAATCGCACACCTGTGGGTTCTTTGGCAGCAGTGGCCCATGCAGATACGTACCGATTACGTTTTTATAATGCACACCCTCGTAGCCGTCGGTGCCGTTGTTGCCGTATCCACCGGCGGAAATCACTTTGCCAAGAGGATGGCAGTCACCAAGATAAGTGCGCCCGCCATGGTTTTCATAGCCGACAATCGGCATTTTACAGATGTCGCTTTGAATCATAACGTTGCCAATCAGTCGGCCTTCTCCGCGCTCTGTTTTCAGGTCAACAACGCCCGTTCCCTTGACCAACTCATCCCCCAGCAGATAGTTGTGCCCCAAAAGCTGATAACCACCGCAGACAGCCAGCAGGACGCCGCCTGCCTCCACATAGGCGTGCAATTGCTCTTTTTCAGATAGCAGCGCGTCACAGACAATTTTTTGTTCCCGGTCTGTTCCACCGCCGATAAAAACAATATCAACGTCAGAAAAATCGGCCAGCTCTCCATTGTGTACCTGATAGACCTCAGCCTCTATGCCGCGCCATTCACAGCGCTTTTGCATACAGATGATGTTGCCGCCGTCCCCGTACAGATTCAGCAGTTCCGGATAAAGATGCGCAATTTTTAATTTCATTGTTTTTCCTCCCCGCTCAGGGTGCGCAATTCCCGCTGCGCAGGTGCCAGCGCAGAATAATTGGTAAGGATATATAGACGATGTTCTGTTGGCAGTGCACGCGTCTTTTCAGCTGCTTCTGCCACGCTTTCCACTAATTCTGCCGGGATGCCAGCATATTTCAGGCGTACCTGCAAATCATTCATACGGTGACCACCGGCATATACGACCATTTCTTTTTCTTTGGCCAGCCGTTCAAAGTCAACGTCCCACAGCCAAGAAATATCATTGCCGTCGTTATCATTATCATTGATAATGAAATAGATAACTTTCGGTCCCTGGTCCTGCAGCAATAACGCCATGTTTTGGTTAAAGCCAGTTGGATTTTTCGCCAGATTCAGCATGATAGGATGTCCCTGTACCATGAATTTTTCAAGCCGTCCGTTCTTGGGGTCATACTGGTCCAATGTATGCTGAAAATCCTGTGCACTGCAGCCCAGCATAGAAGCAGCCGAATATGCTGCCAATAAATTATAAACCATATAGACACCACTGTATTGTGTCTTAATCGTTGTATCCCCAACAGTAAAGGATATGCCGCCGCCCAGCTGCACATCAGTTGCTGCAAACTGTAACGGTGCCCGCTGAAAGCCGCATTTGGGGCAGTGGAATGCACCCAGCTGTCCATACTGACGATAATCATATTCCAACTCGGTACCGCATTTTAAGCAGAACCGGCCGCCAGTCACGCGGTCCTGCGGCAGATGCAGGTCCTCAGCAATACCAAACGGAATGGTATTCTTTACATGTGAGGCAATGTGAGAGCAAAATGGGTCATCTGCATTGTAAATCAAAATTGTTTCCGGAGATTTTTCCAGTGCGGAGATAATGGCGTTCATAACTGTGTCAATTTCCCCACAACGGTCCAGCTGGTCACGAAAGATATTGAGCAGAACCATATATCGGGGCTTTAAAAAAGGTACAATGTGCGGTGTAGAAAGTTCGTCCGCTTCCATTACTCCCCAGTCTGCTCCCTTGCCCGGCAGCAAAGCGGTCACAACACCAGATGCCATATTAGCTCCGGCTCGGTTACATAAAACTGAATTGCCGCAGCTTTCTACCGCTCGGCAAATAATATTATTCGTCGTTGTTTTGCCATTGGTGCCGCATACAACGATAGAACCTTTGTGCAGCTTCTTGGCAAGTTGCCCCAGAACCATTGGGTCGATTCGCAGGGCAAAGCGTCCCGGCATGGCACTGGCACCTACGTGCAGGATGTGCCGCTCCCCCCAGCTAACCGCACGGGCCAGCAGAACAGCAAATGAGCTTCTTAACCGCATAAACTTGTCCCCTCCAGCTGTTTCAAACAGCATTTGTGCTTAAAAATGAATGTGCATGAAAAACAGCAGGAAGATGCGGTTCTGCATCTGTCTGCTGTGTAAGTATATGTTGAATTATAGCAGTTTTTAAACCCTTTGTAAATAAAGAATCACATCTTCTGCTGTGTCAAGGAACAGCGGACGTGCGGGATGAACTGGATACAGCGGAGGAAGGAACGCTTGGCAAACCGGCGATTGCGGAGGACAGCATGATGAACTGCTGGGTGCGAGGCTGCCTGCCATTGACAGTAATCGTCAGTAAAGCAGTTCCTGCGGGGGTAAATTGTCCGCTGATTTGTGTTTTTCCACTTAATAAAGAAATATCACCGTTTTCAGAAATAGAGCCAGAGACTGCACGGCTTTCAAATGTCCCGGCAGGTACATAACGTGCCGTTAGGCTGCCAGCGCTGCAGGTATCAATCAGCAGTGCGTTTCCGTCCGTGTCATTCCAAGTGCCCGTCAGTTTCCATGTATCTGCGCCCCATGCGGTTACACGGGGTTTATCTATGGAAGACGGTGCTCCGGAAACGGCTGAGGAGTAACTGCTGGGAATACGTACCTGCATATGCAGCTGTACCATGGACTTTGTCACGGTAAATTCCACAAGGTCTGCATCTGTTAGTGACTGGCCATCCGTCTTAATAGAATTAATTTCAGATTCAGATACAGCAAACTGTTGAAATTCACTGTTGCGGACGGCGGCTGAAATATCCGCAGCCGTGTAATTTGGGCTAGTCTTTCGGGGAATCAGCGTTTGCTGGGAAGAAGAAACTGCCGCCTGTGAAACAGCAGACGAGGCGGTACCTATTAACCGTTCCCATGGCCATGTTCCTTGTTCCTGTTTCCATGCAACAGAAAAACTAATGCCAACGGCTACCACGCAAAGGAGGATAATAAGCGTGATGAACGGCCCATACGAATGATGTTTGGGCTCTTCATCTTCCTCTTCATAAGTGTCGTATTCATTGTCAGAAAGATGATTATTTAAAAATTCACTATCTTCTGCAGGCGGCACCATATCCTGAAAAGGCATTCCACATCTGGAACAGAAGCGTGCTTCTGCCGGGTTGTCATAACCACATTTTGGACAAATCAAAGTTGGGCCTTCTTTCTCCCTTTTCTACAGCAGGACGTCAGTATCAGGATAAGTACCGCACCGATTGCTGCACCAATCGTATCCAGCAGTACATCCCATGGAGACGGAGAGCGCAGTGCCGTAAAGGACTGGTGAAATTCATCGCCCACCGCATAGGCAGCACAAAAAGCAACTGTGACAAACAGCCAAACTGCCGGACGCAGCGAAAAGGAAGACAGCCACCCAGCAGTAAAAGCTGCCAACAGCATATAAATAGTGAAATGTGCTGCCTTCCGTATAAAATGGTGAACAGAAACATTAGAAGCAGAAAGACGCAAAGTCTTTTTTAACCAGACAGCACATGGCATACTGACGCTGTCACTTTTAGGACCATTCTGAGCGGAAAAATGAAAAATCAGTATCATACAGCAAACAGCCATCAGAAAACATATCCATCTGCGAACTTCCAGGCTGTATCCTACTCTTTTCTCTTTTACAGCAAGTGTCATATTTTCGTGCAGGCTCCTTTTTGTTCTGTAAAACGAATATAGTATATCACTTTTTGAAACCTGGTGAAAGTCAAAGAGACTTTTTAGGGGACCTTGTCAATCAGAAAACTTGGGTTTATAATAACATAAGATGAAATATTTGTTTTGTAAGAATCTGACGAACCAGAGGCGAACAGACTTGAAAATTGGAATTGTACTGGAAGGCGGCGGCATGCGGGGCATTTATTCCACTGGCGTGCTGGACTCTTTTTTACAGGCACAGTTTATGGCGGATGAGGTTATTGGTGTTTCAGCTGGTGCCTCTATTGGCATTTCCTATGTTTCCATGCAGAATGAGCGCGGACTGCGCACAACTGTTAATTATGCGGGAAAAGAAGACTATCTAAGCCTACATAACTTTGTGAAGACAAAATCCCTTTTTGGCATGGATTATATTTTTGGCGAAATACCAGAAAAACTGGACTCTTTTGATTATGACACCTTCCGCAGGAATCCATGCACTTTTTTTGCGGGCGCCACTGATGTTCGTACGGGAAAAACCTGCTATTTTGGGAAGGAGGAGATTGTGCCTCCCTGTACGGTACTGCGGGCGTCTTGTTCCCTGCCGGTTTTTTCTCCAATCGTGCATTATCAGAATGGAGAGTATTTGGACGGTGGGCTGCATGCACCTATTCCAATTGATAAAGCTTTAGCTGATGGCTGTGATAAAATCATTATTGTACTGACACGGGAACGTGGCTATCGCAAAAAGCCACAGGTTGGCCGACCGGTGTATGCACATAAATATCGCCACTATCCTGCTTTAGTGCACGTCATGGATACACGTCATAAAGTTTATAATACAACACTCGATATGATTCAACGCATGGAACATGACGGAGAAGCAATTATCGCAGCACCAGATGAGCCACTGCCTTTGGATCGTTTTGGCACAAATCATGACCAGCTGCTGACTGCTTATCGCATTGGACTGGAGAAAGGAAAAGAAGCACTTTATCGGGCACAGGAAAAATGGGGAATCACCCTTCCCCGCTGGCCAAAAGATTTTCCGCCTGCTAATTCTTCTGCACAGATATAGAAAAGTACAGTAAAAAGGCTGTCTGCGTTTACCGAAATACGCAAACAGCCTTTTGATTTGTTTGTTTATTTGTTTTCTTTGCTTGTGTCCTGGGATGCTTTTTCGTCTTGCACTACACAATGTGCTGTACATACAACCGCATGGCGGACCAGCGCGACAAACTTCTCTGGCTTCATATTCGGTAAGTCGAACAACCAACGACAAATGACTGTTTTGCACGCGTCTGTAAACAGCTGTACATAAAAGTCCAATTCCTCTTTGTTTTCATGACTGCCATTGAAGATTTCCTCAAAATATGGCTGGACGATTGCACGCATAACATCGGCAAAATAATCCGTAAAGGAATTCTGTCCGGTTACCTGCAAAGCATTTACGTAGAATGGCCGATTTGCATAGAAATAGGTACAGACATCCAGCAGCAAATCCCAGCCGCTAGTAGGTTCATGTTCGTACAAATGCTCAATCAGTTCTGTGTAGAAAATCCAGTTTACTAAATCATATTTATCTCGGAAATGATAATAAAAGCTTTGACGATTCATAGAGCAGCGGGCACAAATATCGCTGATGCTGATTTTTGAAAAGGGCTCTTCTGCCATCAGTGATTTCATTGCATCTGCAAGAGCCTTTTTGGTGATATTGGAATCCGCCATGCTATCATTTCCTCTTCTATTCTTAAAATACGAACACGGAACTTTTTATTGGCCCAGCGACAGAACAGCGCCCTGGCTGCCGGAGGTAACCAAGGCCGCATAACGAGCAAGATAGCCGGTTACATGCTGTTCTTTTGGTTTCCACCGTACTTTGCGTGCGGCCAATTCTTCATTTGAAACATCAATCTGAATGGAGTTGGAAGGAATATCAATTTCAATTTGATCGCCTTCCTGTACCAAAGCAATAGGACCACCTACCGCCGCTTCCGGAGAAATATGACCGATGGCAGCACCACGGGTAGCACCGCTAAACCGGCCGTCCGTAATCAGCGCAACACTGTCCCCCAGGCCACAGCCCATAATTGCGGAAGTTGGATTGAGCATTTCCCGCATACCGGGACCGCCTTTTGGTCCTTCATAACGGATGACAACAACATCGCCGGGATTGATTTTTCCGCCAAGGATAGCGGACATTGCCTCTTCTTCACTTTCAAAGACACGGGCAGGACCTTTATGCTGCAGCATCTCTGTAGATACGGCGCTGCGCTTAACAACACAGCCGTCCGGTGCAAGGTTGCCGCGCAGAACAGCAATTCCACCGGTTTTGCTGTAAGGGTTGTCCAAAGGACGAATGATTTCCGGATCCTTATTGACGCAGCCGGAAATGTTCTTTTTCACGGTTTTACCAGTGCAGGTTATACAATCAGTATGTAGAAGACCGGCGGAAGCCAGCTCGTTCATTACAGCGTAGACGCCGCCTGCCTCATTTAAATCTTCTATATAGGTATGCCCTGCCGGCGCAAGGTGACACAGGTTTGGTGTATGGGCACTGATATGGTTAAGAATATCTAGATTCAATTCCAGACCACATTCATGGGCAATAGCCGGCAAATGGAGTGCACTGTTTGTGCTGCAGCCAAGGGCCATATCTACGGTTAGTGCATTTTCAAAGGCGTCCATTGTCATAATGTCACGCGAACGAATATTTTGTTTAAGCAGTTCCATAATTTGCATACCAGCATGTTTTGCAAGTTGCAGGCGAGCAGAATAAACAGCAGGAATGGTTCCGTTTCCCTGCAGCCCCATGCCAAGTGCTTCCGTCAGACAGTTCATGCTGTTCGCTGTATACATACCGGAACAGCTGCCACAGGTAGGACAGGTGTTTGCTTCATATTCGTCTAGCACTTCTTTTGAAATACGGCCAGCCGCATATTCACCAACTGCCTCACTTGCGCTGGAAAAGCTGGTCTTCTTCCCCTGTACACGTCCGGCAAGCATTGGACCGCCGCTGACGAAAATTGCAGGGACATTCAGGCGGGCCGCCGCCATGAGAAGACCGGGAACATTTTTATCGCAGTTTGGTACCAAAACCAGTGCATCCAGCGCATGGGCAATGGTCATGGCCTCAGTAGAGTCGGCAATCAGTTCTCGGGTAACCAGGCTGTATTTCATGCCACGATGTCCCATTGCGATTCCATCACACACTGCGATTGCCGGGAAAACCAATGGTGTGCCACCTGCCATTGTAACACCAGTTTTTACCGATTTTACAATTTTATCAATGTTCATGTGTCCTGGTACAATTTCGTTGTATGAGCTGACAACGCCGATAAGAGGACGGTCAATTTCCTCATTTGTTAGGCCAAGCGCATGGAACAGAGCCCGTTTAGGCACGTCTTTTTTAATTGCATCACTGTTCATTTGTATGTTCCCTCCCAAGGTAGCAGACCACCATAAAATTTATACTTATTATAAAGAATAACAGTGAAACTGTCAAACTAATTGCAAAAGAGAGTTATAAACCGTATAAAACTGCATAAAATTTCATTTTGAACAACAAGTACATGAAAAATATAGGAAGTATTTTTCTGTATACAATTGATTTCTCTAAAAAAGCATCTCCATTTTGTCAGGCCTGTTCTTAGGGCCCAATAAAGTGGAGATACTTGCGAAGTAATCTTTCAGTTTTGTTATCCGGCGTTTTTCATGTGCAGCCGCAGCCGATCAGAAATCATGGCGATAAACTCCGAGTTGGTTGGCTTGCCGCGGGTATTGTGAATCGTGTATCCAAAATAGGAATTTAAAATATCGACGTCTCCGCGGTCCCATGCGACTTCAATCGCGTGACGAATAGCACGTTCCACACGGGATGGCGTTGTTCCGTATTTTTTCGCAACACCTGGGTATAATTGTTTTGTCACGGCATTGATAATATCCGGATTTTCCACTGCCATAATAATAGAATCCCGCAGATAATGGTACCCTTTGATATGCGCTGGAACACCAATTTGATGTAAAATTTCGGTTACCTGAATTTCCAGCGTTTCCTGGCAAGGTACTGTTGGATTTTCCATGGTCAGTAGCTGACGAATTCGCCGGGCAAGCTGAACAGTTTCATATGGCTGCACAGCTAAATAGGCAGCTCCTGCTGAAAGGACTTCCCTCTCCAGCGTAGGACTTGTAAAATTACTTTCCACAACAAAAGTAGGCAGCTTTGTCGGGTGATGTTCCTGCAAAGAATTCAACACACCGACTGCGTCCAACCCCGGCATGAAAATAGGAGCTAACACAGCTGCTGGCTGCTGTGTTTCTACAGCTTTCAGAAGACTGCTGCCGTCTTTTTCAGTATAAGATACGCAAAAACCATTTTCTTCAAAAACATGAGTATTTTCCTGTTGATACTCTGGACTCTCATTGGCAATCAAAAGTTTTATACTATTCTCCATATTTAGTCCCCCTAAGAATTTTTACATCAATATATTACCATATATTGGGATTATTGGCAACAGTTTAATGAGAATTTTTTCTTTTCTGGGGAAATTCATACGGAAAACAGCCGCTTCCCATGTTTTTGCTATGCTGCTGCTTTCTTTTCGGCAGACAACATATTTTCAGCCAGAATTCCATATCCACGTGTCGGATCATTTACAAATACATGAGTAACAGCACCTACCAACCTGCCCTGCTGCAGAATGGGGCTGCCGCTCATTCCCTGCACAATGCCTCCAGCACGGGCTAACAGTGTTTTGTCCGTAATGTGCAGCACCATGTTCTTGCTGCGTGCACCGCGCACGTTTAACAGCTCTATTTCTGCTTGATACGTATGCGGAGTGTTGCCATCTATCGTACAGACAATCTGTACCGGTCCGGCTTTCACTTCTTCTGCAGGACATACTGGAACGGCCGTATTATGCGGTGGTTGCTTCAGATTGCCGAATACACCCTGCTCGGAATTAGAATACAGCGTTCCAGACGGAACATCTGACGTAAAATAACCTTCCAATTCTCCTGGTACACCGGCGGAACCTTTTTGAACGCCGGAAATTGTGACAGGTACAATGTCTCCGCATCCAAACGGCATAATAGTATGCGTGTCCGGGTCTGTTATGCCATGCCCCAAACCCGCAAAGGCATGTGTTTGTGGGTCATAGAAAGTGAGCGTACCGACACCCGCAGCACTGTCTCTTACCCAAAGGCCCGCCCGGTAACTCCCTGCACTCTGTACTGGCAAAATATTTGCAGTTTGTTCTTTGCCACTGCGCAGCAAACCAAGTTTCAGCGCTTTCCCTCCGCTTTTTTGAATGGCCGCAGCTATCTGTTCATTCTTTGTAACAGGCTTACCGTTGACAGAGCGAATGATATCTCCCACCCGTACGTCCGCTTTTGCGGCAGGATTCACGGTTCCAGTGGGCGTTTCCAAATCTGCTGTACCGGCTACAACAACACCATTTGTAAACAACTTAATGCCAAAGGGCGTGCCACATGGGACCAGCATACAGACATGGGGACCGCTGACAGGTGCTGACGTCGGTTCCGCCGCTGAAGCAGCCGCACTGACGCTGAGCACCGCTGCTGCAAGAACAGCAGCAACTTGCCTTTCAACTTTTTTCATTTTTACATGCACCTCCTCAGGCCGCAGTTATTAATCTGCCTCATGGAGATGTATTTACGAATGGGAATTCTGCCGCTCGTCGGTATGATTTGGACAGAATAAACGCATTCTGCAAGCAAGGAGTGTCGGCTGTCATCTGTTGACATCCTGTTTTTCCAAAAATATTGCGAACGAAAAATGCAATAGAAACCCTGGACGGCATATCATTCCAGGGTTTCTATGAAGTCTTAATTTTTACCTTTTCCCAGATTTTCACGGGCAACAGCAAGCATTAACTTAATACGATTTTCCTGATTTACCTGTGTCGCACTGGGGTCATAGTCAATCGGGACAATATTGGCATTCGGGTGTATCTGTTTGATTTTATGAATCATTCCTTTGCCAACTACATGGTTTGGAAGACACCCAAACGGCTGCGCGCAGATAATGTTTTCAAAACCGCATTCACTGAGCTCCAACATTTCACCGGTCAAAAGCCAGCCTTCACCCATTTTAGCACCGTAACCAATCACACCTTTGACCAGTTCGCGGACATGAGAAAATTCGGTTGGTGCCAAGAACTGCGGATAAGGCTGGAATGTCTCTGTAATAATATGCTGCATTTTCGTAACATAATTGAAAAGGAGTTTCACAACAGCTGCCTTCGCAAAGCTGCCACCATACAGCCGCCTTTCGTCCAAGCCGTGACTGACCATAAAAAGCAAAAAGTTCATTAAACCCGGCACATTGACTTCGCAATCCTGCTCAGCGAGAAAATCTTCCAGATGATTGTTTGCGAAGGGCGCATATTTTACATAAATTTCGCCAACAATGCCAACATGAATTTTAGAGACCTTCTTGACTGGTATTTCCGAAAAGTCCTTCATAATGCCAGCCAAATTTTTACGCTGGTCGCCCATGCTGATACCCCGAGTGTGTACAAACTGTTCGTTGAGCTTTTCCACCCATTTGTCCAGTAGCGCTGCACTCTGCCCTTTTTCAATTTCATAGGGCTTTATCTGATTATTCAGACTCATCAGCGCATCGCCGTACACAACGCCTGCCATCATACGGCTTATCATGGGCAAAGTCATACTGAACCCGGGGTTTTTCTCCAGCCCAACAAGGTTTAGGCTGATAATAGGGATCTGGTCCATTCCAGCTTTATGCAGTGCTTTGCGCAAAAGAGGAATGTAATTGCTGGCACGGCAACCGCCGCCGGTTTGTGTCAGCAACAGCGCGGTGTGGTCCAAATCATATTTGCCGGAATGAAGGGCATCCAAAAACTGGCCAATGACCAAAATAGCCGGATAGCAAGCATCATTATGAACATATTTCAGGCCTTCCTGTACAATAGCCTGTCCGCTATTTTCCAACAATTCAATTTTATAACCGGCATTGCGCAAAACACCAACAAAAAGTTTAAAGTGAACCGGCAGCATCATGGGAATCAGAATGGTGTATTCCTTTTTCATTTCTTTTGTAAAAATGAGCCGTCCTGTGTTGTCATATACCAATTCCGCCATTATTCTATCTCCTTACTGTTCCAGCGCTGCAAACAAACTGCGCAGGCGGATCTTTACGGCACCCAAATTTGTGATTTCATCAATTTTAATTTGGGTGTAAATTTTGCCGTTCTCTTCAAGAATGCGGCGTACCTCATCAGTTGTGATAGCATCCAATCCACAGCCAAAAGAAACAAGCTGCACCAGGTTCATGTCCGGCTGTGTGGCGACATATTCGGCAGCGGAATAAAGGCGTGCATGATAAGTCCACTGATTCAGTACTTTGACCGGTTCCATATGTTCACAGGCAGCCACAACATCTTCACTGATAACAGCTGCTCCCAGGCTGGTAATTAGTTTATCAATGCCATGGTTGACCTCCGGGTCCAAATGATATGGCCGACCAGAAAGAACAATAATCGGTTTATGCTCCAGCCGTGCACGTTTTACAATTTCGCCGCCTTTTTTGCGAACGTCCGTCATATAATCGTTGTAAGACTGATAAGCAGCGTTGGCAGCTATCTTCACTTCTTTCAGTGTAAATGGTTGATTATGAAAATGGTAATTTAAAATTTTCAACATCTTTTTAGGAAAATCATGGGGCCTATGAATGCCAACGTAGTCATGGATGAATTTTTTACCTTTCAACTGATGCATGTTGGCTGCGATTACTTCCGGATAATAAGCAACAACCGGGCAGTTATAGTGATTGTCACTGCGGTTCTCATCAAAATTATAGCTTAGGCAGGGATAGAAAATGGTATCCACACCTTCATCCAACAAGCGCAGAATGTGACCATGTGACAGCTTTGCAGGGAAGCAAACCGTATCGCTGGGAATGGTGCTTTGACCCTCCAGATAAAGTTCTCGGTTGGAAAGCGGAGAAGTGACCACTTCAAAGCCAAGCATGGAAAAAAACGTGTACCAGAATGGAAGCATTTCATACATATTCAAACACATTGGAATACCGATTTTTCCACGTTTTCCTGCGGGCACTGGCGTATACGACTGCAGCTTCTGCAGCTTGTAAGTATATAAATCATACTCCGCACCCGTGCCGCTGCGCTTCGTTACAGGACGCTCACAGCGATTTCCACCGATAAACCGGCGGCCATTGTCAAAAATATTGATGGTCAAACGGCAGTTGTTGCTGCACATACCGCAGTTAGTTACTTTCACCTCATGTTTAAAGGTTTCCAGTTCTTCTCGGGAAATAAGCGTACTGGTTCCGGTTTCTTTATGCAGCGCTTTGTTCATCGCGTAAACTGCCGCACCATAAGCACCCATCAGGCCGGAAATGTCTGGACGGATAACGTTGACGTTCATTTCTTTTTCAAAGACACGCAGAACCGCATCATTTAAGAATGTACCACCCTGTACAACAATATTTTTGCCCAGCTCTTTCGCTGAAGATACACGAATAACTTTATACAATGCATTTTTGACGACACTAACGGACAAACCGGCTGAAATGTCTTCCGTCGTGGCGCCATCTTTCTGTGCCTGCTTGACCTGGCTGTTCATAAAGACGGTGCAGCGGCTTCCCAAATCAACCGGATGTTTAGCAAATAGGCCTAGCTTTGCAAAGTCCTCGATTTTATATCCCAGCGTATTGGCAAATGTCTGCAAAAAGGAACCACAACCGGAAGAACAAGCTTCATTCAAGAAAATATTGTCTATGGCCCCATTGTGAACTTTAAAACACTTCATGTCCTGCCCGCCAATGTCGATAACAAAATCCACATTTGGCATAAAGCGTTTGGCTGCTGTAAAATGTGCTATTGTTTCAACAACACCATAATCAATGTTAAAGGCATTTTTCAGCAGGTCTTCTCCATAGCCGGTAACAGCTGCTGCGGTAAAAGAAATATCTGGACGCTTTTGATACAGCTGCAATAGATAATCACGCATAATCGGTACCGGATTGCCAGTGTTTCCACGGTAGAAACTGTCCAGAATCTGTCCGCTGTTTCCCATAACAACGGCCTTGATGGTCGTAGAACCAGAATCTACACCGAGGTAAAAGGGGCCTTGGTAAGTTTGAAGATTACCGCGGGGAACTTTACTTTTGCTGTGACGCTCTACAAATGCACGATATTCTTCTTTGCTGTTAAAAAGCGGGTCGATACTGCGGAAGTTTCCGGTAACACCATAAGTGGAAATATTCTTTAATGCTGTATCCAAATCTATCTCGATTTCACTGCTGTATGCGGCGCCCAAAGCGACAAAGTAGAGACTGTTTTCTGGGCAGGTCCCCTTTGTTTTCAGGGCCATATCGAATGCACGGCGCAGACCTTTCAGAAAAGTAAGAGGTCCACCCAGATACAGGACATTTCCAGTAATCGGTCGGCCCTGTGCAAGGCCGGCAATCGTTTGATTTGCCACTGCAGCAAAAATGCTGGCGGCAAGGTCACTTTTTCGTGCGCCCTGATTTAAAAGCGGCTGAATGTCACTTTTTGCAAAGACACCGCAGCGGGAAGCAATCGTATAAATTTTCTCATAATGTTCTGAAAGGGAATCCATCTCCTCCAGGGAAACGTTTAGAAGAGTTGCCATTTGGTCAATAAAAGCGCCTGTACCGCCGGCGCAAGTGCCATTCATACGAACTTCAAGACCACCTGTTAAAAACAGAATTTTAGCGTCTTCACCGCCCAGCTCAATGATACAGTCGGTTTGCGGCAGAAGGCGCCCAGTAGCAATTCGCGTGGCATATACTTCTTGAACAAACGGCAGGTCACATGTTTCACTGATACCCATGCCAGCGGAGCCGGAGATTGTCAGTAGTGCATCTTCTCCATGCACTACTTCATCACGGATTTTAGTAAGCAGTTCTGTTATTTTCTCCGTAATCTGTGAATAATGGCGTTCGTAAGACTTGAAAACAATCTGATTATCGTCGTTCAATACCACACTTTTAATTGTCGTGGAACCAACATCAAGACCAATTTTCATTTAGATGGGACCCCTTTCTTCTGAATGGCACACAATAAATCTCGTCCATTTAGAAAAGCTTTGATGTGCAAAATTTGTTTATACATCAAAGCTGTATCTCCAAGCGGGACACAGCTGCATTTTATGTGAAAGAATCATTTTATTGTATCGTATTCCAACTTTTATGTCAAGGAAATCACCGGGTACCGTTCTGTATCAAAATGAAAACAGCAGCAGGTAGAAAAACGCATCCCGCTGCTGAAAACAATTTTTATTTTTAAACTTTTATAGGAGTCAATTCAAGCACCAAGACACCGCCAAGGCCTGCATACCAATATGAATGCTTAGTACCGGGCCCACTTCCTTACGCTGAATCTCTATCTGCGGAAAATGCTGCTGCAGCATATGTGCAAGACTTGACGCAATCGGCATTGTGCCAAAGCCCTGTACCATAATGCGCTGTGCGTTCTGTGGCACCAATGCAGACAGCATTCGTATCCGGTTCGCACGGCCGCGTGCCAGCTCCTTATAAACGATAGTCCCATCCTGTACCAGGAAAATAGGACGGCAATTTAAAATTGTTGTGACAGATTGACTCAGCGGTCCCAAGCGGCGGCTGCGGCGCAGGGCATGCATATCTTCTACAGAAAAGCCTAAACCGACACTGCTCCGTTGTGCGGCACAGTAGCTTGCCAGTTTATCCAACGATATTCCTGTATCTGCTAATTCACGGGCGCGCATAATCTGATAATAAAGCCCACCGGCCGTTGTAAGAGAATCCACAACGGCAATTTTATCGCCGCCGATTTCTCTTGCCGCGGTTACGGCGCTGTTCCACGCACCGCTTAAACGCGAAGAAATGACGATGCAGAGGACTTCGTATCCTTGTGAAAGAAGATGCTCAAACATGACCGCAAAAGCGGAAGATGTACACTGGTTCGTAGCTGTATGGTTCCCAGCATTGGTTAACCGCTGCGTATAGTTGTAATTTCGGTCTGTATAGTTTTCCAAATAAGTGGTTCCATTCACCTGATAGCTGTGTGGAACGATGCAGATGCCGTATTTTTCGGCTTCTTGCCGTGTGACAGGTGCTGTACTGTCTGTGACAATGGCAATCATTCTCCATACACCCCCATTTTCCGGAAACGGCGGTATCGTGATTCGGACAGTTCAGAGCCAGAAAGATTAGAAAGTTCAACAAGTTTTTGATGCAGAAGCAAAGGAAGGTCCTGCCACAACTGCTCCCAATCATTTTCCGGTAGGATACGCTCCACTACTCCCAAAAGCTTTAGATCCTCCGGGCAAATGTGCAGGCTGTCACTGGCTTCCCGCACCTTATGTGGGTCTTTCCACAGAATGCTTGCACAGCCTTCTGGACTGATAACTGAGTAAACAGCGTTTTCCATCATCCAAACTTCATTGGCTACTGCCAAACCCAAAGCGCCGCCGCTGCCGCCTTCACCGATAAAAAGAGAAAGAATAGGAACCTGCAGCGTCATCATTTCTGAAAGATTCTCTGCAATAGCTTCCCCCTGCCCACGTTCCTCCGCGCCGGTACCACAGTATGCACCGGCAGTGTCTACAATACAAAGAACCGGACGACCAAACTTTTCTGCCAGCTTCATTTGGCGGAGTGCTTTTCGATATCCCTCTGGATGTGCGCTGCCAAAATTCCGGTAGGTTCGCTCCTTCATCGTATGACCTTTTTCCTGAGCAATCACGGTGATAGGCTGGCCGCAAAGACGCCCGATGCCAGCTACAATAGCTGAGTCATCTGCAAAACGGCGGTCACCATGCATCTCAAAAAAATCTGTTAAAATGTGATTGATATAATCGAGGCCTGTTGGCCGGTTTGACTTTCTGGCAAGCTGCAGTTTTTTATAGGCTTCCACCGAGGTCACGCCTCCTTTTCATGTAGTTTTAGAAGATGAGACAATGTATGACGCATATCTTTTCTGGCAACGATATCATCCAGAAACCCCTTTTCCAAAAGGAACTCAGCGCTTTGAAATCCTTTTGGAAGTTTCTGACGAATGGTCTGTTCAATGACACGCGGACCAGCAAATGCAATCAGAGCTCCAGGCTCTGCGAGAAGGATATCCCCTTCCATTGCGAAGCTGGCTGTAACACCGCCAGTTGTTGGGTTTGTTAGAATTGTGATATACAGCAGGCCTGCATCACTGTGACGTTTAACAGCGCCGCTGGTTTTTGCCATCTGCATTAAGGACAGTGTTCCCTCCTGCATACGAGCCCCACCGGAAAGTGTAAATCCAACGACCGGCAGGTGCTGCTGTGTCGCACGCTCAAAAACGCGCGTTATTTTTTCCCCGACCACGCAGCCCATGCTTCCCATCATAAAACGGCCATCCATTGCAAACAAAGCACAGGGTGACCCACTGATTTTTCCATATCCAGAAATAACAGCTTCATTTTCACGGCTGTTCAGTCGGCTGCTTTTTAACTTAACTTTATAACCTGGGAAAGAAAGAAAGTCCTTACTATATAATGTAGAATCCCACTCTGTAAATGATTGCTCATCACACAAAGAAAGCAATCGTTTGCGGGCCGGCATCTTAAAATGATAGCTGCACTCCGGGCACACATTGTCATTCTTTTGGACGTCGATGGTAAAAAGCATTTTTCCACAGCCTGGGCATTTCACACACAGCCGGTCCGGAATTTGGGGTTGCTCCGGGGTACCGTTTGCTGCTGTTGCAATTCCGAAATTTTCTAATGTATTGCGGCTGGGTTTAAAGTTGGCACGTTTCAGCACAGCTTTTCCCTCTTTTCCATAAAGTCAGTATGATAGCTGCCATCCAGAAAACTGGGGTCAGATAAAATATCCATCTGCAGTTCAGCAGTATTGCTGACGCCTTCAATGACTAGTTCTGCCAGAGCAGCTTGCATCTTTCGAATGGCTTCTTCTCTGGTTTGTGCATAGACAATCAGCTTTCCCAACAGAGAATCGTAAAAAGGCGGCACCGTATAATCCTGATACAAAGCCGTGTCAAACCGCACCCATGGACCGCCTGGGATATGCAGCAGATTAATTTTTCCGCAGCTGGGCACAAACCCGTTTTCTGGGTCCTCAGCATTAATGCGGCACTCAATAGCATGTCCGCGCAAACGAACATCTTTTTGGGCAAAGGGAAGCTGTATACCGGAAGCAACACGGATTTGCCATTTTACAAGGTCCATGCCTGTTACCATTTCTGTTACGGGATGTTCCACCTGCAGACGCGTATTCATTTCCATAAAATAGAAACTGAGGTCACTGTCCACCAAAAATTCTATCGTTCCCAAACTGCGGTAATGAACAGCCTTTGCTGCTTTGCTAGCAGCTTCCATCATATTATGCCGCAACTGTGATGTGACGCAGACTGCAGGGCTTTCCTCCAGCAGTTTTTGATGTTTGCGCTGAATGGAGCACTCTCGTTCTCCAAGACAAAGGACGTTATCATAATTATCACATAAAATCTGCATTTCAATATGCTTGACTGGATTTAAGTATTTTTCAAGGTAGCAAGCACCATCTCCGAAAGCAATTTCAGCTTCTTTAGCAGAAGCATGCAGTGCTGGCAGCAGTTCTTCGGCGCTGTTCACCAGACGTATACCGCGGCCGCCGCCGCCTGCCCTTGCTTTAACAAGCAGAGGATAACCAATTTCCTTTGCCGCCGCTAATGCTGTTGCATCACTGTCAATCAGTCCGCTGCCTGGGACAACTGGAACCCCTGCAGCGCGCATTGTACGTTTCGCTTCATCCTTATCGCCCAACTTCGCAATCAGCCCAGAATCCGGCCCAATAAAGGTAATATGACATTCTTCACACAGCTGAGCAAATTTTGCATTTTCACTTAAGAGCCCATAGCCTGGGTGAATGGCCTGCGCTCCCGTTGTAACAGCGGCCGAAAGGATTGCCGGCATATTCAGATAGCTATCCTGTACACGGGCAGGACCAATGCAAACACTTTCATCGGCAAGACTTACATGCAGCGCATCCCGGTCTGCAGCGCTGAAAACCGCCACAGTGGCGATTCCCATTTCCTTGCAGGCTCGAATAATGCGTACCGCAATTTCACCACGGTTCGCAATGAGTATTTTGGAAAACACACCTTTTCACCTCATTTTTGTTACAGTCAGCCAATAATTGCAAAACTCAAGTCGCCGGTAACCGCCGTTTTTCCGTTCACAGTTCCACGGCATTTTGTAAAGTAAAATCCTTTATACTCTTTTGTTGGCCTGCAGGAAATTTCCAGTGTATCACCGGGCTTGACCGGACGATGAAACTTGACTTTGTCCATTCCTGTAAAATATGGCGTTTTCCCTTTCAACTTTTCTGCCAGCAGAACGCAGCAGGACTGCCCCATCATTTCACACAAAATGACACCTGGAACGGTCGGATTCCCTGGGAAATGGCCTTTTAAGAACCATTCATCCCCACGAACTGTGTATTTTCCCTGTGCTGTTCCGTCTGGCAGAAGGGTTGCTTCATCCACTAAAAGCATTGGTTCCCGATGTGGTAAAATTTGTTTGAGTTCTTCCCGATTCAAATAGAAGGTCCTCCTTTTATGTAAAGTAAATTGCCTTACACGTAATAATGTAAAGCAATTTACTTTATCAATAGATTTTAAACAGGCATTGGCCATACTCGACCAACTGACCGTCTTCAATGCAAATATCAACAATTTCGCCATCCTGCGGCGCTGTATATTCGTTCATCAGCTTCATAGCTTCTATGACACAGAGAACTTGCCCCTGCTTTACCTTATCCCCAACATGGACATAGGGCTTCTCTCCAGGCGATGGTGCTACATAAACTGTTCCCACCATAGGTGACTTCAGTTCTGTTACATCATTAAAATTGACGACACCATCCTCTGTGTTTGTTGAAACAGTATCTGTAGCAGATGGTGCAGGAGCCGCCGCTGCAGGTGCCGCGGCAGAGATTGTTGTTACCGGTGCAACTGGAGGCAAATCTTTTTTCAGACAGACACGTTGTCCATCCTGTTCTACTTCCAAAGAGGTCAGTCCAGCCTCTTCCATAACCTGCGTTAGTTCTTTGATTTCCTGCAAGTTCATCAGTTATTCCTCCTCTGCTTTACCAAACACCAAGCAACCATTGTGTCCGCCAAAACCAAGGGATGTGGAAATAGCTGTTTTTAAGTCTGCTTTCATTGCTTTACCTGGTGTATAGTTCAAGTCACAGTCCGGATCTGGTTCTGTTAAGCCAATTGTGGGCGGAACAGTTCCGGTCTGCAGCGCTTTCAGGCATGCCAGTGCTTCCACAGCACCAGTGGCACCCAATAGATGCCCAGTCATACTTTTCGTGCTGCTTATCTTGACCTGATGTGCTGTTTCTTCACCAAAAGCCTGCTTGAAAGCCAGTGTTTCACTCTTATCATTCAAAACTGTACTGGTACCATGCGCATTGATATAAGTATTGCTACCAACGTTGACGCCGGCTTCCTTAACTGCCAACTGAATGCAGCGGGTGATGCCCTCAGCTTCCGGCTGCGGAGCAGTAATATGATAAGCATCGCTGGTGTTGGCATAACCGAGAACTTCACCGTAAATTTTTGCTCCGCGCGCTTTTGCATGCTCGTATTCTTCCAAAAGAAGAATACCGGCACCCTCACCAAGAACAAAACCACTGCGATTTTTATCGAATGGACGGCAGGCTGTGTTGGCATCTGGATTAGTCGTCAGTGCCATGCAGGAAGAAAATCCGGCAACAGTAAGCGGATTGATAGCTGCTTCGCTGCCGCCAGCAATCGCTGCATCTGCATAGCCGTCCCGGATACAGTGAAATGCTTCGCCAATGGTATGTGTACTGGTAGCACATGCAGTAACAATCGGTACACAGGGGCCTTTGGCACCCGTGCGAATAGAAACAACGCCGGCAGCCATATTCACAATCATGCTCGTAATCATATGAGCGGAAACATGCTTTCCATTTAGTAAACGCTTATAATTTTCTAGTGTTGTAGAAATACCGCCAATCCCGCTGCCAATATAGATTCCTAAACGTTCTGGGGAAATTTTTCCTTTAATACCGCTGTCTTCCATTGCCTGCTCAGTTGCAGCGACTGCATACTGAATAAAAAGGTCATATTTACGCAATTCACTTCTGGAAAAATACTGCAGCGGGTCAAAGCCTTTTACTTCTCCTGCCAGATATACTTTTAAATCAGAGGAATCAAAATGGGTAATCCGCCCAATTCCGTTTTTCCCTTCTGTAAGGTTCTTCCATGTTTCGTCTGTTGTATTTCCAAGGGGTGTTACGGCACCCAAGCCTGTCACTGCTACTCTGCGCATAAAAAGCCTCCTTTTTTACATACCCATGCCGCCGTCTACGCGAAGGACGACACCAGTAATATAAGCTGCACGGTCACTTGCCAGAAACGCTACTGCCTGAGCAACATCTTCTGGAAGGCCAGGACGGCCGAGCGGCACAGCTGCAATTGCCTGACTGCGTGCCTGTTCTGATAAGGCAGCAGTCATATCAGACTGAATAAAACCGGGAGCGACAGCATTGCAGGTAATGCCGCGGCCAGCCAATTCTTTTGCTACACTTTTGGTCAGACCAACAACGCCGGCTTTGGCAGCTGCGTAGCTGGCTTGACCAGCATTGCCATGCAGCCCAACTATAGAAGATATATTGATAATATGCCCTGCACGTTTTTTCATAAAATTGCGGTACAAAGCCTGAATCATATAAAAAGCGCCTTTTAGGCTGACACTCAATACACGGTCAAGGTCCTCCTCTTTCTGTGCAAGCAAGAGATTATCCCGTGTGATGCCGGCATTGTTTACCAGGACATCTACGCCGCCAAAATCCTGCAGGACCTGCTTAACAGTCGCCTTAACCATATTAGAACTGGAAACATCACATTGGTATGCTTTTGCAACAGCACCGAGTGCCTGTAACTCTTTTACCGTTTCCTGTGCCGCAGATGTATTTCCCGCATATAAAATAGCAAGATTCATACCGTCCTTAGCAAGCTGCAGCGCAGTAGCATGCCCAATACCGCGGCTGCCGCCTGTAACCAGAGCAGTTTTTTTTGTATGACCCATGTTTCTATCCTCCCTTTTTTCTGATATCATCCCAAAACGGTTTGTACTGTCTGTTCTAGTTCCTCGGCTGTGCTTACCCGCAGAATCTGTACTTTGGACAGAGTCCGTTTTACAAAGCCAGATAATGTTTTTCCGGGACCAACTTCAATAAAGGTCCGGAATCCGTCAGCAGCCATGTTCTCCAATGTTTGCTGCCAGCGAACCGGATTTTCTATCTGGCGGGCCAGTACATTAACCTTCTCATTTCCATACGGTTTCGCCGTGTAATTGGCGTAAACCGGAATGGATGGCGCTTTCACACCTGTCTTTTGCAGCACTGATTCAAAAGATATCGAGGCCTGATGCATCAGTGGTGAATGGAACCCACCGCCAACGGCTAATTTTTTCGCACG
Source organism: Caproicibacterium lactatifermentans (assembly GCF_013315815.1). NCBI lineage: Bacteria > Bacillati > Bacillota > Clostridia > Eubacteriales > Oscillospiraceae > Caproicibacterium > Caproicibacterium lactatifermentans. The sequence goes on along the minus strand of NZ_CP046051.1, from coordinate 1,025,822 downwards.
TCCGCCGGCTTCAGCTACTTTGGCGCAGAACGCATCAATGTTTTCCTTTACACCGGCCGTGACCAGCTGTCCCGGACAGTTATAATTAACAGGATACATCTGTGAAAACTCCGCACAGATGGCCTCTACTTTTTCATTTGGCAGCTTTAAAACCGCGACCATGGAACCGGGATTTTCTTCATTGGTTTTCTGCATCAGACGGCCGCGCTCGGTTACCAAAGAGCACCCTAACGCATCATCTGCAAAAGCACCGGCAAAAGTTAATGCAGCAACTTCACCAAGGGAAAAACCTGCTGCACCGTCCGCGTGAATACCGGCCTCTTCCAGTGCGCGTGCTGCTGCAAGGTCAACAGAGAATACACACGGCTGGGTATTAGAGGTTTTCATGAGTTCTTCTTTCGTACCAGAAAAGCACTGTTGAATGGTACCCGGCCGAACCGATTCGACTGTATCAAAGACAGCCTTTGCAGCTGCGCTGCTGTCATATAAGGATTTTCCCATGCCTGGGTACTGCGCACCCTGTCCGGCAAAAAGAAATGCTATCTTACCCATTTTGGTGCCCCTTTCAGCATCTCTTCCGCTTGTGCACAAATTTCGTGGACAATCTCCGCCGCAGGCTGTTCTTTTTTTATCAGTCCGGCAATCTGTCCCGCAAGGAAGCAGCCGGTGGTTTCGTCGCCTTCCACCGCAGCGCGCCGCAAAGCACCGACACCGCGCTTTTCCAGCTTGGATACCGGAATATCCATTGACATTTCCGCTTTTGAGAAGTCCCGGCTGAAGCGGTTTTTCAGGCTGCGTGTTGCGTCCCCCTGTCGGCGCCCAGTGACGATTGTATCGATATCTTTGGCTTTTAAAATACGCTTTTTATAGTTTTGATGTACATTGCATTCATTGGCAACTAGAAAGCGTGTGCCCATCTGTACACCGCAGGCACCCAGCATGAATGCAGCTGCCATCCCGCGGCCGTCCGCAATACCCCCAGCGGCGATAACAGGAATCTTTACGGAATCACAAACCTGTGGCACCAGCGCCATAGTTGTTTCTTCGCCGATATGTCCGCCGCTTTCACTTCCCTCTGCTACGACTGCTGTAGCACCGCTGCGTTCCATCATTCGTGCAAGGCCAACACTGGCAACGACAGGAATCACCTGAATGCCTGCTTCACGCCATGCGGCCATATATTTGCCTGGATTTCCGGCTCCGGTGGTCAGAACTTTTACGCCCTCTTCTACAACGACTTTTGCAACTTCATCAGCAAAAGGACTCATCAGCATGATATTTACACCGAAAGGTTTATCTGTCAGTGTCTTTGCTTTGCGAATCTGTCCACGCAGCCAATCTCCGTTTGCATTCATGGCAGAGATAATGCCAAGACCACCGCCGTTGCTGACTGCCGCTGCCAAATCAGCATCTGCAATCCATGCCATGCCACCCTGAAAAACCGGATATTCTATTCCCAGAAGGTCACAAATTAGTGTATGCAGCATGGTTATTCCTTGCCGCCTTTCTGAATTAGATTCAGCAAGTCCTGTACATTTTTCAGGTTTGCATCATCTGGAATGTTAATGCCGAATTCATCCTCACAGGCCATGGCAAGGTCCACAATGTCCAGGGAATCCAGTTCCAGCTCCTCAAAGGTAGTTTCTGGCTTTAAAGAACCTGGCTTCAGGTCATCGTGATATTCGCGAAAGATTTTTTCGAGCTTTTCCATCGTTTCTTTGTTTTCCATTTTCAGTAGCTCCTTTGTTAGTTGTTGTTTATTATAGATAAATGAGTTTATTCTTTTTCCCAGCGGAGTACAGCTGTACCACTGGTCAGGCCAGAACCAAATGCACAGAGCATAAGTAGGTCATTCCGATGAAGGTGGCCCGCCCGCACTTCTGCATCCAGCAAAATTGGTATGCTGGATGCAGAAGTGTTTGCTGTATCTGCAATCGTTGTTGGGATTTTTTCTTTGGGTAGGCCGAGCTTTTTGGCTGCCGCGTTTAAAATGCGTTGATTTGCCTGGTGCAGCAGAAAATGGTCGACTTTCTCCAGCGGAATTCCGGTTGTCTCGCTGGCTTTTTGTAGCCCATGACAAATAGAGCGAACGGCAAACTTATAAACTTCTTTTCCATTCATGCATAGGCCCTGCGGCTGATAAGTGAACGCATCATATGGAGAGGTCCCAGCACTGCATGGAACGTTAATGGCAAGCGAGCCTTCAGCTGTCAGGTGGATATATTTGAGCGCGTCGCCCTCCCCCAGGACCGCTGCTCCCGCTCCATCACCAAACAAAACACAGGTGGAGCGGTCTTTCCAGTTCAGCAGCCGGCTGAGGCCTTCAACGGCAACCAGCAGTACGCGGATGGCCCTTTTGCGGACAAAAAGGCCGTCCGCCACGTCCATAGCATAAAGGAAACCACTGCAGGCAGCATTGATATCAAATGCCGGACAACTGGCCTGCAGCTCCTTTTGAATCATGCAGCCTGTACTTGGAGAAATCCAGTCTCCTGCTGCCGTGGCACAGATGATACAGTCTAACTCCTGTGGTGATGTATGTGCCATTTCCAGCGCCTTTTGTGCTGCCTGTACGGAAAGTTGCAAAATTGATTCTGTTGTCATCACATGGCGAGTATGTATTCCTGTTCGGGAATAAATCCATTCATCACTGGTGTCCAAAAAATTAGACAGTTCCTCATTAGAAACGGTATGAGCAGGCAGTGCACTGCCTGTGCCCAATATTGTAAAGCTCATTTTTCTTTATCCTCCCGGTGCAGCTTATCTGCAAAAAACTGATTGAGTTTTTGCACACCTTTCAGCATTGCTTCCTGTTCTTCTGTATTTAAAGCGCCGGAAACGGCCTTTACCATACGAGTATGAAAATAGCGATGTGCCATAACCGCCTTATGTCCTAATCTAGTCAGATGTACATTCACAACACGCAGGTCAGACGGACATTTCTTTTTCTCCACATATCCCTTCTTCGCTAGTTTATTTACAGCGGCTGTTGCGCTGGGCAAACTGACACGCTGATTGGCTGAAAGAGCGCTGATGGTGCAGTTGTCACCCGAATCGTACACAGCCTGCAGAAAATGGATCTCACTGATAGAAATATTTAGAACATGACTGTTTTTTAGCATGTCTTCTTCTATTTCCCGAACGGAACGAAAGGCCAGCGTCAGCAGATCATTTAATTCTGTTTCCAGCTGTGTCACTTAGTTCAGCCCCTCTTCTGTTATTTACTTAGTTAGACTAATTAAATATTATAATAAAAATGATTTTCCCTGTCAAGTGCAGGGTGAAAGTGCCTACACTTTCTCTGTGTATTTTTCGCTTTCTTGTCCATTCTATAGGATATGGGGGTGAAAAAATGCAGAACGATGTAAATCAAAACAAATCCAGTGAAAAACCGCAGCTTCCTATCTATTTACAGGAGGCAGTTTACCAAACAGCGCTGAGTGAAAAGACAGACGAAGAAATTCAAAAATTCGTACAGACTTTCACTCAGCAAGAAAAACAGAAGCCTGAAAATACCTAATTTCAAAAAGCAGCAGTGCGAAAAATGCAAGCTGCTGCTTTTGATGTACATAATATAATGATTTAATAATCGAAACCATGAACCCAGTCGGATTTCTTGTAATAAATTAAGAAAATGGCAGAACTGATGCTCCATGTAAGCGGATATGCCCAAAAGACCAATGTGATGTTGTGTGAAAAATGCATGGCCACCGAAATATAAAAGATTCGGAACACGCACCAAACTCCCAGCATCACCAGCATGGGAACTACCGCTTTGCCAGCCCCACGGCAAATGCCGGCAATACAATGAGAAAAGGCCAACACAAAGTAAAATAAGGTTTCAATATGTGCCTGCCGAACGCCATATGCAATTACGCCGGAGTCCTGATTGAATAGGCTGATTAGAAATGGTGCACTGCAAAAAATGATAACGCCTATGCCTTCTGCTAGCAAAATAGAAGTTAGAATGCCAAACCGTGCACCAGTTTTGGCACGGTCATGTTTCCCCGCACCAAGATTTTGACTGACGAAAGTAGAAAGTGCTATAGCAAAGCAGGTAATGGGCAAAAATGCGAATCCTTCAATTTTAATGTAAGAGCCATACCCAGCCATAGCATTTTCGCCAAAAGAGTTAATGTTTGTCTGCACAATGACATTTGCAAAGCCAATAACCGAGTTTTGTATACCTGTAGGAATACCATAATGAATCATTTCCCGCAGCGTATCTGTATGGAACCGTACTTTATGGAGAGAAACTTGATAAATGGTACCCTTCCGCGTCAGATGATAAAGACTTAGCAGCATACTTACAGTTTGAGAAATAGTTGTTGCAACAGCCGCAGAACCTACCCCAAGATGAAAGCCGCAGATAAACAGAAGGTCCAGCACGACATTGAGAATGGACGAAAAGATGAGGTAGTACAGCGGACGTTTACTGTCCCCTACCGCATTCATAATACTAGTAAAAATATTGTACAGGACGATTGACAGTGCACCGCAGAAGTAATAGCGAAAATAAACAATGGATTGTGGCAGTACCCGTGGGTCCGTTCCCATCCACCGCAAAATTTCCGGCGTTGCCCAAATGCCAACGATTGTCAGCAGGATACCGGCAACCACTCCAAATGCCACATTGGTGTGGATAGCTTTTGACATTTTCTCTTGGTCACCGGCACCAAAGTATTTGGAAATGGCCACACCGGCACCCATAGCCATTCCTGTAAAAAAGCTGACTAACAGAAAGATGAGGGTTCCGGAGGAACTGACTGCCGCCAATGCGCTTTTTCCTAAGTAATTTCCAACAATCACAGAATCAACCGTATTATATAGCTGCTGAAAAAGCTGGCTCAGAAAAATGGGAACAGCAAACTGAATAATCAGTTTTTGGGGGTTCCCTGAAGTCATATCTTTTGTGCTTTGTTGAGCCACCTGTGTATGTAACTGTAAATGCATGCATTTCTCCTAACTTTTTGTGATAGCAAATCTATTGTAACATTTACACAAAGAAACTACAACTACGAGAGATTTATCTTTTTATCGTTGATGGCTAGGGTAAGAAAAATGGCTGAAAAGCTCATTAAGCTCTCCAGTCATTTAAAAAGTTTGTCTATTATTTTTAGAATTTACCGGCTTCCAGACGGTAATGGTCTTGACTGTCCTTTTTTTCATTTATCATACGTTCCCGATACTCTGCAACCGCTGCGAAGAGAACATCTCCGGAAGAGTTGATGGCTGTTTCGCAGGCGTCCTGAATGACACCAATGATAAATCCGACGCCAACTACCTGCATAGCAATATCATTAGAAATTCCGAAAGTAGAACAAGCTAGCGGAATCATCAGCAAGGAACCTCCGGCAACGCCGGAAGCTCCACAAGCAGCGAGTGTAGAAAGCGCACATAGGAACAATGCTATAGGAATATTCACTGGGATTCCCAGTGTATGCACTGCTGCCAATGTCATTACCGTTATGGTAACAGCTGCGCCATTCATATTGATTGTTGCTCCTAATGGAATGGAAACGGAATACATATCTTTATCCAATCCAAGCTTTTCGCACAAAGCCATATTGATTGGAATATTTGCAGCGGAACTGCGCGTAAAGAAAGCGGGAATGCCGCTTTCTTTCAGGCATTGCAAAACCAGCGGGTACGGATTCTGTTTCAGGCAGATTGCAACAATCAGTGGATTCGTTCCTAATGCCACCATAGCCATGCAGCCAATCAAAACTGCAATCAATTTCCCATATGTAACGAAAATATTAAGGCCACTTGTAGAAATAGAGTGATAAATCAATCCCATAATACCAAACGGTGCGAAACTGATAATCCACTGAACGACTTTTGAAACAGCGTCAGAAATATCTCCTAAAGCAGATTTCGTTCCCCGAGAGGCTTGCCGCAGTGCCAGTCCAATCAGCAAAGCCCATACCAGAATCCCAATATAGTTGCCATTTGCCAGTGAATTTATGGGGTTTGCGACAATATTTTGAAGCAGTGTTGTAAAAACTTCTCCAATACCGCTGGGAGCTGCCTGAGAAACTTTCTCCTTTGTAAATGTAAGCGTAACTGGGAATAAAAAGCTTGCAAAAACAGCAACAGCAGCCGATACGAGAGTACTGAGAATATATAGGAAAATAACTGTTGCAAATTTATGTCCAAATTTTCCTTTTGCCTGAGCAATGGAACCAGTGACCAACACAAACACCAAAATAGGTGCGATAGCTTTTAATGCACCAACAAACAGCGTGCCAAATGTGCTAATCCAACTTGCTTTTGGAAATGCCAATGCCAGAACGAAACCGACAACCAACCCGCATAGTATTCGTATGATGAGATTGGTGCTGTTCCATTTTTGAATAATTTTTTTCATCTTTTGTCACCTTGTTTAATATTAGCTTGGAACCGCTTCTATTCTATTGTAACGCTTATATCTACTTTTGTCCATAATTGGTGGAAATCACTAAATTGTGTATATGGAAATACAATCCCAAAAACAGCATAAAAGCGAATGCTGTTTTATGCTGTTTTTTAAAAAATAATAAGGCCTGAACTTTATTAAAAGTAGGTTCAGACCTTAAAAAGTTAATTCTTTCTTTTTTTAATAAATGATCAATCCAATCTTTATTGTGTAACGCTGCTTTCAGCAGGCTCGGTCTTTACGGCATCGCTTGGCTCTTCCGCATCGTCGTAATCATTTGCCGCGTGGAATTTATCGATAATCCAGAAAATGAAGCCCATAATCATAGCGACGCAGGCACCCAGTGACATTCCCGTCAGCTGAATCTGACCGATTTGAATAAACGCACCAGAAAGGCCGGTCACCAAAATCACGCTGGTCATGGCAAGGTTGCGAGAACGGCTGTAATCGACTTTCTGTTCAACTAGCAGACGAATACCGGAGGTCGCAATCATGCCATAAAGCAGAAAACTGACACCGCCCATAACCGGGCTGGGGATAGCCTGTATGACAGCGGATACTTTGCCAAAGAAAGAAATGATAATAGAAATGACCGCCGCACCGCCGATTACCCAAACACTGTAAACACCGGTCATTGCCATAACGCCGATGTTTTCGCCGTAAGTCGTGGTTGGTACGGAGCCGACCAAGCCAGAAATCATGGTGGAAACACCGTCACCCATCAGCGTGCGGTGCAGACCTGGGTCCTTAATAATGTTGCGTCCAACAATTTTACTGGTTACAATCTGGTGTCCGATATGTTCTGAAACGACCACCAGCGTAGCCGGCAGAACAATGGAAATCGCATTCCAGTTGAACTTTGCCATCTGGAAATGCGGAATTGCAAAGACAGGAGCTGCATTCACTGCTCCCCACTGGACCATTCCGAGGCATGCGGATACAACGTAACCGACAACAATCGCAACCAGAATCGGAATAACTGCCAGAAATTTTTTAAACAAAACAGAACCAAATACCGCAACGCATAGTGTAATCAGAAATACAATCACCTGCTTGGGATCAATTTGCTTATAGTTATCATGCAGGACTAAACCGCCCATTTTGGCTGCCGTGCCGGAAAGTTCAAGGCCAATGAGTGCAACAACAGCTCCCATAGCGGCAGGCGGAAGAATCGCATCAATCCATTTTGTACCACAAAATTTGATAATAAGCGCTATTACACAAAATAAAGCACCAGTTACCACGAATCCGCCCAACGCGTAAGCATAACCAAGACCGGTGCTGCCGATGATGATGGTTGCCGGAGCAATGTACGCGAAGCTGGAACCGAGGTAAGCTGGTGCTTTTCCCTTTGTAACAAGAATGTAAATAAGAGTACCAACGCCATTCATAAATAGAACGACTGCGGGATTGATACCCAAAAGTGTCGGTACTAAAACGGAAGCACTGAACATTGCGAACAGATGCTGTAGACTAAGAGGAATAAACTGCTGAATAGGTGGCCTTTCCTCTACTTGAATGATGTGTTTCTTCATGTTACGACATACTCTCCCTCATAATACATTTTTAAGCCATTGCCAATTATACAGCAGTATGCGCACAAAATCAAATAACGGAGAAGTCTCTGTCCTGCATTTTAACTCGCCAGCCCATTTTGTCAGTCCATCGCTGTCCATTTCAATAAGTATAATAAGTAAGTAACATAGAGTCCCTGCCCTCCGGTTGCTGTATTAAAACTATTAATGCCGCTGCTTTGTTTTAGTACGGTCCATGAATTTAAAGCCCGCAAGATCTTTAATGAGTTTTTTGAACTCGTTTGAAAAGCACTTTGAAAACGAAAAAATCGCACTGCCAAGCCATTTTTGGCCTAACAGTGCGGTTTTTGATATGGTCCGAGTGGCGAGACTTGAACTCACGGCCTCTTGACCCCCAGTCAAGCGCGCTACCAACTGCGCCACACCCGGATATTCACTGACAACAAAAATATAATATCACAAATACTATAAAAAAGCAAGAAAAAATTTCTCCACTGTATAAAACGCGAAAAACGGAGCAATTCTTCAAAAAGGCTGCTGTCACGTTCCTCATATTTCGATTGATTTTTCGTTCGTATTTTACTTTACGGTTCAAACGCAAAATCGGTCTTCTCATTCTTTTCAAGATAATGGTAATCATATCCGCTGGTAAAAGAAACTGTAAAGATGTTTCAAGATATAAGGCCTTATATCAATAAAAAATCCGCTGGATGAATCAACATCCAGCGGAGATAAAACATATTTTTTGAAGTATAATTATTGCTTTGCTACCAAATTAACAAGTTTTCCTGGCACATAAATTTCTTTTATGATTTTCTTCCCCTGCAGGAAAGAATTCACACGGTCATTGGCCTTTGCCGACGCAAGGGCATCCTCTTTGGAAACGTCGGCGTCCAATGTTAAATGCGCACGAACCTTGCCGTTCACCTGTACGGCAATTTCAACAGAGGCTGCCTTGCACTTACTTTCATCATAGGAAGGCCATTCCTGCTGGCAGGCCATCTTACCGTTGTAGTGCAAGTTTGCCCATACCTCTTCTGTAACATGAGGGGAAAACGGATTCATCAGAAGTGTAAAGATACGCATTTCTTCACGCGTAATGCTACCGCTTTGGGCAGTTTCGTTAAGCAGGGACATCATAGCCGCAATTGCCGTATTGAATTTCAAGTTTTCAATATCTTCGCTTACCTTTTTTATTGTCCGGTTAAAGGGAATTTCCATTTCCGGACGAATGCTGTCACCGGGAACAACAATATCCTGCAGTGCAAAGTAGCGTTCTACAAAGCGGCGGCAGCCCTTCATGCTGGCAGTGCTCCACGGTGCCGCCTTCTCAAAGTCACCGATAAACATTTCATACAAACGAAGTGTATCGGCGCCATATTCATCAACAACATCATCCGGGTTCACGACATTACCGCGGGACTTACTCATCTTTTCGCCGTTTTCACCGAGAATCATGCCATGGCTAGTTCGTTTTGCGTACGGTTCTGATGTAGGCACTACACCAATATCATACAGGAATTTATGCCAAAAACGACTGTACAGCAGATGTAGTGTCGTGTGTTCCATACCGCCGTTGTACCAATCTACCGGCAGCCAATAATCCATTGCTTCCTTGCTGGCAAGTGCCTTATCATTGTGCGGGTCGGTGTAACGCAGGTAATACCAGGAGGAGCCGGCCCACTGTGGCATGGTGTCGGTTTCACGTTTGGCAGGACCACCGCACTTCGGGCAGGTTGTGTTTACCCAATCTGTCATTTTGGAAAGCGGAGATTCACCGTCATCCGTCGGCTCATAGCTCTCTACTTCCGGCAGACGCAGCGGAAGCTGGTCCTCCGGCAGCGGGACATAACCGCACTTGTCACAATGGACAATCGGAATCGGCTCACCCCAGTAACGCTGGCGGGCAAAAACCCAGTCACGCAGCTTATAGTTAATCTTGCGGTGACCAAAGTTCTTTTCTTCCATATAGGACTTAATCTTTTCCTTCGCTTCCTCAACGGACAAACCGTTTAAGAAACCGGAATTGACCATGGTACCGGAGGCACAGTCGGTATACGCTTCCTTTTCCACATTGCCGCCCTTTACAACCTCAATGATTGGCAGGCCGAACTTTTTGGCAAAGTCCCAGTCACGAGTATCATGTGCCGGAACAGCCATGATGGCACCGGTTCCGTATGTCATCAGCACATAATCCGAAATGAAAATAGGAATGGTCTTGCCATTAACTGGGTTTGTCGCTGTAACGCCTTCCAGCTTGACACCCGTCTTATCCTTGGCAATCTCGGCACGTTCAAATTCGCTCTTGCGGGCGGCTTTGGTCTGATAATCACGAATTTCGTCTATATTACTCAGACGGTCTTTCCATTTTTCAATGTATGGGTGTTCCGGAGAAATAACCATATAAGTAGCGCCGAACAGGGTGTCCGGACGGGTAGTGTAAACGGTCAGCTCATCACCAGCAGAAGTCTGAAAACCAACCTCGGCACCTTCACTGCGGCCAATCCAGTTTTTCTGCTGGGCCTTGACCCGCTCCGGATAATCAACGCCGTCCAAACCATCAATCAATTTTTGCGCATAGTCAGTAATTTTCAGCATCCATTGGCTTTTTACTTTATGGATAACCGGGTTGCCGCAGCGTTCACAAACGCCCTCTACCACTTCTTCGTTTGCAAGGACACATTTGCAGCCTGTGCACCAGTTGACATTCGTTTCCTTTTTATAAGCGAGGCCATGTTTAAAAAGCTGCAGAAAAATCCACTGTGTCCATTTATAATAGGACGGGTCAGTTGTGTTAATTTCCCGGCTCCAATCAAAAGAAATACCCAAACTTTTAATCTGCTCTTTAAAGCGGGCAACGTTCTTTTTCGTCACCTCAGCAGGGTGCACATGGTTTTTGATAGCATAATTTTCGGTAGGCAGGCCAAAGGCATCCCAGCCAATGGGATACAATACATTATATCCCTGCAGGCGGCGCTTTCGGGCAATAATATCCAGCGCGGTGTACGGACGCGGATGACCTACATGCAGGCCCTGGCCAGACGGGTACGGAAATTCAATTAAAGCAAAATATTTTGGCTTTTTACTGTTATTTTCCGCATGAAAAACGCCGGCTTTTTCCCAGGCGTCCTGCCACTTTTTTTCAACTGCCTTATGATCGTATTTCATGTTCTAACCCTCTATATCTTGTTTTTTGGAACAACTGCCATTTCAAAAAGGAAAAGGGCCTTAGTCGGCAGTCAGAAGTCCGGAAATATCCACCTGTTCGCCATCTTTCCACAGGCGGTCCAAATCATAAAAGTCACGGGCGTCCTGCGTAAAGATATGGATAACAACCGCACCATAATCCATTAAAACCCAGGAATGACTGCGGTAGCCTTCCACATGGTCTGGAACGATATTCTTCTGTTTTAGCTGATATTCTACTTCGTCTGCCAGCGCTTTTACATGGGTGCTGCTGGTGCCGTTTGCCAGAAGAAAATAATTGGCCAGCGAGGAAATATCCTCTATGCCAATGAGTTTGATGTTCTGTGCCTTTTTTTTATCCAGAATTTTAACAGCTTCTTGAGCCAGTGTAATCGGTTCCATGCAATCAGCCTTCCTTTTTTGAAATCTTCTGCAGTGTAATTTCGTTATATGCCGCCAGTGTATCGGGATGAATAGGCACCCCATTGCCGGCTAAATCAGAAATCGTATAGGCAAGTTCTTTCTCCATCACTTTTGAGAGGTCCTGCTTTGCCATTTGGCGGAACTCGTCCACACCACTGTATGTACGGTCTGCCGAAATAAAATCTGCAGTAAAAATGATTTTATCCATTAGGGTCATGCCGGCCCGCCCTGTTGTGTGGTAACGAATAGCATTCAAGATTTCCTTGTCCTGAATACCCAGTTCCTGCTGCAGATAAGCGCTGCCAAGAATAGCATGCCACAGCTTTGGTGCGTGCTGCTCCAGCGGTGTAAGTACAATGCCGTACCCTTCCATGCGCTGTACCTGCTCATCATGGGGAATATCTTTCATAATATCATGCAGGATTCCAGCTGTTTCCGCCTTGTTCTCGTCTGCACCATACCGTACAGCCAGAATTTTTGCTGACTGACTGACACAAACAGAATGATGATAACGATAATCTCCTAGCAGCGGACGAATCAGCTTTTTTCCTTCCTGAATAGTCAAGTTTTCATCGGCTCCCTGTACAAAGAATTCTGTGCAATATAGGACTCAACAGCTGACGGGACAAGTGCGTGCACATCTTTTCCGGCCCGCACCCGTGCCCGCACCTGTGTGGAGGAAACTGGCAGGTAACGTACATTACGCACCAGTGCATGCCCGCCCGCTTCCCGAATTTTATCCGCAAAATCGAGCATTTTGTCCATGCCAGTAAGGCTGCGCGGTGCCGCACAAACCGTAGCAAGCCGCAGAATGCACTGTGGGTCATGCCAAGAAAAGAGCGTAAGGAACATATCTTCCCCTGTCAAAAAATAAAGTTTGGTGTTGGGGTTCTCCTGTGCCAGTTCCGTCAGTGTGTCGGAGGTATAGCTGGGGGCCAGCCGGCGAAGCTCCATATCACTTACCTGCCACCCGCGCCGCTGTACTGCCAGTTGGCACATATCAAACCGCTGTTCTCCGGAAATGAGGTTCGGAGCCTCTTTATGCGGCGGCACACGAGTGGGAATCAACAGCACACGCTCTGCCTCTGTTATTTTTTCAAAGGCTGAAGCCAAATGCAGGTGCCCGTTGTGAATCGGATTAAAAGTACCGCCATATACCAGCAGCTTGTCCATTGTGCATCCCCCTGTCCCAGTGGTTGCCCCAGCAAACCGCTATATAAATTCTATTGTATTACTTTTTTCTGCTTTTGGGAAGAGTGATTTTCGGTTCTTTATCATTTCTCCTGTACAAAACGAAGCGGGAACCTATCACCTGCACCACTTCCGCATGGGCAGCCTGCGCCAGTATGTTGGCTGCTTCCTTTGCAGAAACGGGACAGGTTTCCGGCAGGACACGGCCCTTTATCAGTTCTCGTTTTTCCAAAGCGGTGTCCGCCTGATACTCTACATCAGATGAAATGCCGCCCTTGCCAACCATTAAAATGGTTTCCAATGGATTGGCAAGTCCACGCAGATAAGCGCGCTGTTTGCTGTTCAGCATATATATATCTCCTTATCTTTTCTGCTATTTTATATTTTAGGAAAGCATTTTCTGGAAATCGTTCTGTGACAGAACCGGAACACCCAGTTTTTGTGCCTTTGTAAGCTTGCTGCCAGCTTCCTCCCCTGCAAGAACATAGCTTGTCTTTTTGCTCACACTGCCGGTTACTTTGCCGCCATATTTTTCAATCAGTGCAGAAGCTTCCACACGGGTCAAATCCGGCAGCGTACCGGTAAGGACAAACGTTTTTCCAGCAAAGCGGTTGTCTTCCGATACCCGCAGTGCACTTTCCATGTTGACACCGGCGTCCCGCAAATGACCAACCAGTTCAGCGGTAGCGGAAAGACTAAAGAATTCCGTTACGCTTTTCGCCATGATATCGCCAAAACCGTCAATAGAAGCAACGTCTGCGGTATCTGCCTGGAATAGAGCGGACATACTGCCAAATCGGGCTGCCAGCAGCTTTGCCGCTTTTTGTCCGATGTGCGGAATGCCCATCGCAAAAAGCAGGTGGGAAAGGTCGTTTTGTTTGCTCTTTTCAATGCCATCCAGCAAGTTTTGCGCTGACTTCTCCCCCATGCGCTCAATACTGGTCAGCTGTGCTAGCGTAAGAGAGTACAGGTCCACTGGAGAATGCACCAATTCTTTGGAAATCAACTGTTCAATGACGGCTGGACCACAGCTGTCAATATTCATGGCGTCCCGGCTGACAAAGTGAATCAGATGGCGGGAGAGCTGTGCTGGACAGGCGGCATTTGTACAGCGGACCGCTGCCTCACCCGGTTCCCGAACAACTGGACTGCCGCAGGAAGGACACACCGCAGGCAGACGATATGGTTCCGAGTCAGGCGCATGGGAAACAACGCTGACAACTTCCGGTATGATTTCCCCTGCTTTCCGCAGTGTGACCATATCCCCAATACGGATATCTTTGTCTGTAATATAATCTTGATTGTGCAGTGTCGCACGGCTGACGGTGGTACCGGCCAACGCAACCGGTTCAAAAACACCGGTGGGCGTTAAGACACCGGTCCGGCCGACATTCACTTCAATATTTAGCAGCTTTGTCTGTTTTTCCTCCGGCGGATACTTAAATGCCTCTGCCCACTTTGGAAATTTTGCAGTGCTGCCAAGTTCCTGCCGCTGCGCAAAGTCGTTGACCTTGATAACGGCACCGTCTATAGAGTAACCAAGGCTACCGCGCACACTTCCAACCTTTTCCACCGCATCAATTGCTTCTTCGATTGTATGACAGATTTTATAGAACGGTGAAACCGTAAAGCCCAGCTGCTTTAAATAATCTAGCGCCTCATCGTGGTGGGACAGTGTTTTTCCTGTAATCTGCTGTACATTGAATACAAAAATGTCCAGTACACGCGCCGCTGTAATTTGACTGTTCTTTTGACGAAGGGAGCCCGCGGCGGCGTTACGCGGGTTTTTAAAGGGCTTTTCGCCGGTCAGCTCCTGCTGTGCGCACAACTTGAAAAAGCTGTCATGTGACATATACACTTCCCCACGTACTTCCAGATACGGAATCGGCTGTGTCAATGTTTTGGGGATGGTCCGAATAGTACGCAGATTTTCCGTCACATCTTCACCAACGGTTCCGTCACCGCGCGTGGAACCGCGCACAAAAATGCCGTCACGGTATTCCAGCGACACCGACAACCCGTCAAATTTTGGTTCCACAACGTAGGTAACCGGAGAAACCTCGTCACGCACACGGCGGTCAAACTCCTGCAGCTCCGCATGAGAAAAAGAATCGTGTAGACTTTCCATAACGACCTGATGATGCACTTTGCTGAACTGCGGCAGTGCAGCACCGCCCACCTGCTGGGTAGGCGAATCTGGTGTACGCAGCTCCGGAAATGCCGCCTCTAAATTCTGCAGCTGCCGATACAGTATATCATAAGTATAGTCGTCGATATCCGGCGCATCTTCCACATAATATTTGTGGTTATGATACCGAATTTGTTTCCGCAGCTCTACAACCTTTTTTCTGGCCTCTTCTTGCTGCATTTCTATAATCCTCACATTTTCTTAATAAACGATTGTATTTTAAACAGTGTATGAATTCTGCAGGGAAATATCCGTTGTTTCTCAGCTGTTTTTACCGGAAGGCTGTAGCACCACGCCGGGCACCGTGCCAACAATGACAGTTTCCGCAACTGGAATGTCTACTTCGGCGCGCTGATTCGCATCTTTACCTGCAAAATAGGTATACATATTAACCTCCACGCGCAGTGTCAGCCGATGGCGTGTTTGGTTGATGCCGGTACTATCAAAAGCGCTGACAATATGTGACTGCACTGTACTGCAAAGTGTGACATGTACAGGGATAACCGGACCGGTTCCATGCAGAAAAGAGCTGCCGGTCAATGTACCCAGCGGCACACCGACAGTTTCCTGCGGCTGACTGCTAACCAGATTCTGCACGGCCTGCGTCAGTTCCACCTGCAGAGCGTTCTGCTTCTGCACGTCACTGCTGATGGATTGAATGCTGCCGTCGGTATTGCGTACAATCTGCACGTAGCTGCCATGGTCCACATTCTTTCCGCCCAGTTCTTTCTGCACTGCGGCCTGCACCGCTTTGACTGCGTAATTTTTTGCCTCACAAGCCACCACGGCGGCGGCGTACGGACGCACTGCAATATCAAAGCCGACAACAGCGATGACCATGACCGCCACCAACAGGAGTATCCCCCATGCCGCTGGCCGACCACAGTGAAATCTGTGCATTTCAATGCCTCCTTTTCCGTAGTTCTCTGCCGTTAGTATAAGCAGAAATAGAAAAAAAGGTTCCGGCAAAAAGAAAAGGCGCGCAAAAAGGAACCGAAGTTCTTTTTTGCACGCCTGCATTTCAAACTTTATTCAGCAGAGTCTTCGGCTGTATCGGCAAGTTCGCCGCTTTCAATCAACTTGCGGATAGACAGGCTGACACGGTGACGGTCAAAGTCGATATCTGTGATAACAGCCTTCACAGTCTGTCCCATCTGCAGGACATCCTGTGGCTTCTCAATGCGGTGGTCCGCAATCTGGGAAATATGAATAAGGCCGTCAATGCCGGGGATAATGCGGGCAAATGCGCCGAATGTAGTCATACCAACAATGGTAGCCTCAACAACGGTGCCGGCCGGATAATCCCGCTTGAGAACCTCCCACGGGTTGTCCTCCGGGAGCTTATAGCCCAGAGAAATCTTGCCCTTTTCGTGGTCCAGGTTCTTGATGTACACATGAACCTTGTCGCCGATATTGACAACTTCGCTCGGATGCTTAATCCGAGTCCAGGACAGCTCACTGATATGAATCATACCGTCAATGCCGCCGAGGTCTACAAATGCGCCGTAAGAAGTAAGGGACTTCACAACACCGTCATATTCCTTGCCAACTTCTGCGGTTTCCCAGAACTTCTCGGCCAGCTTCTTGCGCTCATCGCGCAGGACAGAACGGATGGAACCGACCGCGCGGCGGCGGTTACGGTTCACTTCAATAATACGGAACTTTACTTCCTGGTGGAGCAGTGCGTCCAGCGGGTCGCTACGGGATGCAGTTGCCTGGGAAGCCGGAATAAAGACACGCACACCATGGGTAACAGCAATGACGCCACCCTTGACGATTTCAACAACATTGCCGGTCAGAACGGTCTGGTCCTCTTCCGCTGCGACGATCTCATCCCAGCCTTTTGCAGCATCCAAGCGGCGCTTGGAAAGCATGATTGTGCCCTCCTGGTCGTTTGTACGCATGATAAGCAAGTCCATCTCATCGCCGACTTTTACGATATCCTCAATTTTTGCATTGGGGTCGCTGGTCAGCTCGGCGCGCGGGATAAAACCAGACTGTTTGCGGCCGACATCTACCAGAACTTCTGTCGGGGTAACGCCGACGACAACGCCATGTACCTTCTCATCTGTATTTAAACTTTTCAGAGACTCCTCGAGCATCTCTGCAAAGTTGTCACCGCCGTCCGCGGTTTCCGGGCTGCTATTCACGCCCTCATTAATTTCTGCCATGGTAACTAGTACCTCCTTTATTATACTTGCCGGTGTGGAGGCACCGGCAGTAATACCTACATGATGCATCCCCGCAAAAGCACCGCGGGGCAAGTCGGCCGCTGACTGTGCAAAAAAAGTTTTTGTATATTTTTTGCATACATCGTACAGCTTGGCCGTATTGGAACTTTGACGGCCGCCCAAAACAATCATAGCGTCACAGGTGTGCGCCAGCTGTTCTGCTTCAGCCTGACGGCTTACAGTCGCATTACATATTGTATCAAAAATTTTTATGTTTGTATATACCCTATTCAGAATTTTTAGACAATTTCGCCATTCTGCTACACTAAAAGTCGTTTGAGCTGCGGCAGATACAGCAGTTTCCTGTGGAACCTGCCCGCTTTCCAGCAGATTTTGCAATTCCTTCGTTGAACGGAAAACATATGCCGGGCCAGTACAGTACCCCAAAATCCCCTGCACTTCCGGATGGTTCGGGTTACCAGCTACCAGCACCGTGCGTCCCTCTCTGCCCTGCTGTGCAACGATGCGGTGAATCTTTGCGACAAAAGGGCACGTAGCATCTGCGCACTGAACAGGAAGCTGCGCAATCCGCTCCCGCACCTGCCGTGAAACACCATGGCTGCGGATAACCAGTGTGCTTCCGACCGGTGCCTGTTCCGGGCGGTCCACAACGGACGCACCCATTTGCTCCATCTCCGCCAGTGTCTGCGGGTTGTGAATGATTGGCCCCAGTGTACAAACCTGCCTGCCCTTTTGCAGCAGGTCCTTCACCATTGTAACAGCACGGTTAACTCCAAAGCAGAAACCGGCTGATTTTGCTACTTCTACCTGCAACAGTTATGCTCCCTTTTCAAAGGTCTTCAGGTCTTCTTCCCGAATGGCGCGTATTCTATCCATAATAAGACGGCTGGCTTCCCGAAACTCACTGCTTTTTCCATCTTTCAGTCCCAGATCTTCCGGTATAATGGGTTTCCCGTAAGTCACACAGCATTTTTCAAATGTTTTCGGCAGATGCTCTCCCCTAGCTGTAATACAGCAGGGAATGACCGGAACATGGTAGCGCCACGCCAGCATAGCGGCACCAGCTTTTGGCTTGCCTAATGTCCCGTCTTTGCTGCGGGTACCCTCGATAAAGACGCCGAGCAGATCACCCCGCTGCAGATGCTGACCGGCGCTGCTAATGGCGCCAAGGTCACTGCGGCCGCGCTGAATAGGAATAACACCAACATTACGCAATACCCAGCTGATAAATTTATTTTTAAACAATTCCTGTTTTCCAAGGAAAAAGACCTGCCGGCGGCAAGAAAGAAAAATACGAACGGGGTCAGAGTTGCGAATATGGTTGATACAGAGAATCGCCGCGCCTTCCTTGGGAATATTCTCCCTGCCGCGCACACGGTACGGTACAATCGGCCGTGCAAACCACGAAGGAACGATTTTAGCGAACCGATAAAGAGGTGTCATTTTCATTGCAGGTTTCGTCCTTTCTTTCTGCCAAAAATCACAGTCCCAACTTTTTGCGAATGAACCGGGACAGACGGGTAACGCTTTCTTCCAGCGTATTGCCAGTCGTGTCCACCCGAACAGCATCAGCCGCCTGCTTGAGCGGTGCCACTGCGCGGTGCGTGTCCTGCTCGTCGCGTTTGCGAATATCCGCAAGAACCGTTTCATAGGAAACAGCCTGTCCCTTTCCCTGCATTTCCTGAAAACGGCGCTGTGCACGATCCTCCGGAGAAGCTGTCAGAAAGATTTTAACCTGTGCCTGCGGCAGCACCACTGTGCCAATGTCGCGGCCGTCCATGATTACATTGTTTTCCCGCGCCAGCTGCTGCTGCAACCCAAACAGGAACTCCCGCACCTCTGGAATGGCAGATACGGCAGAAACGGCTCGGCTGACCTGTGGCGTGCGTATTTCCTCGGAAACATTTTCACCCTGCAGATAAACTTCCTGCAGGCCGTTTTCGTACCGCAGGGAAATGTGAGCACTAGGCAGCAATGCTGTTACAGCGGCTGTATCCGCTGCAACTGCGCCTGCCCGCAAAACGTGCAGTGCAACCGCCCGGTAAAGCGCACCGGTATCTACATAGAGGAAACCCAGTTGAGCAGCAACTTTGCGCGCAATGGTGCTTTTCCCTGCTCCGGCCGGACCATCAATCGCAATTTGAATCATGTACAAGTCCTCCATATTAAAAGGGATTCATATAGAACAGATGGAAATGCATACCTGTTTAGTATACTACAATCAAGGTCAAAAGGCAAAGTGGATTCAGCTTTCTGGAGCATATGTGCCCTGCACATTCTCTCCGGCCACACGACCTGTGGAAAAAGCAATTTGCAGGTTGTAGCCGCCTGTATAGCCGTCCACATCCAAAATTTCACCTGCAAAGTAAAGACCGGGTATCTTTTTGGACTGCATGGTACGCGGGTCCACTTCTTTGGTGGAAACGCCGCCGCTGGTGACGATTGCTTCCTCCAGCGGACGGGAACCAGTAATCGTAAAAGAAAATGCCTTTAAAAGATGAATTAGGTCATGCCGCTGCTCCCGCGTGATTTCTCCGCACTTTGTAAATGCCGGAATGCCGGACCGTTGGACCACCACCGGAATTAGCTTATGCGGCAACAAATCCGTAAGTGCGTTGGAGAAAGCGCGAGCCGGATGTGCGGAAATGTCACGCAGCAGGCGTGCATCCAGTTTTTCCAGTGAAAGGGCTGGCTTTAAATCGATATCCATGCGATACCGACCTACGGACATTTCCCGCAGATGTGCACTGGCACTTAGAATAATGGGTCCGGATACGCCAAAGTGGGTAAAAAGCATTTCTCCAAATTCTCGGTGCACTTCTTTTTTACGAACATTATCGTAAAACGTACAGCTGACATTACGCAGAGAAAGGCCCATCATATCCCGGCATTCCTCACCCGCACAGGTCAGCGGTACCAGGGACGGCTTTAATGGCAGAATAGTATGACCCGCTTCTGCCGCAATCCGATAGCCGGAGCCATTAGAACCCGTGCTGGAATAGGATGCCCCGCCACAGCAAAGAATAACCTGTTCTGCTTCTATGCGGCGTCCATCCGACATCTGCACACCAGCAGCATGGCCGGCTCGTGTTAAAAGCCGTTCGGCACTGCCGCGTATCGTATAGACGCCCGTTTGTGTAACCCAGTTGGTCAGTGCATCTACAATATCAGATGCCTTATCCGACTGTGGGAAAACGCGGCGGCCGCGTTCGGTTTTCAACGGAACACCCAGTCCCTCAAAAAAGGCTTTGGTATCCGCAGGAGAAAAACGGTTCAATGCACCATACAGGAAACGGGGATTGGTAGGCACGTTTTCCAGAAACAGCGGAATTATGCAGTCGTTGGTAAGGTTGCAACGGCCTTTGCCGGTAATCCCCAGTTTTTTCCCGGGAGCAGCGTTCTTTTCAGCAAGCCAAACAGTCAATCCGCGAGATGCGGCTGTGCCGGCTGCCATCAAGCCAGCAGCCCCCGCCCCTACTACAAGCACATCAGGCTTCTGCATGTTTTGTATCATCCTTTTCGGTGTTTTCATTGTCTACTTTTTCGTAGACATGATATTCGTCCCAAATGGCCTCCAGCCGCTTAAAGGTTGGGTCCATTGTCTTTTGCTTTTTCAGAGAGAGAGTAACGACCAGCGCATCAATTAGGCTGAGCGGTGCAACCAAAGAGTCCACAATGGCGGCAATATCACTGCGTGCCAGCAGCGCGTAATCTGCGTGCTTTGCCACCGGCGATGCCGCAGTATCTGTAATGGCAATACCTTTGGCACCGCATTCATGGGCAAACTGCATTGCTTTTGTTGCTTTGCGGGAATAGCGCGGGAAACTAAGAACAATGACCACGTCGTTCTCATTGATATGGATGAGTTGCTGAAAGATTTCCGCTTCACTGGTAGCCTGCACCAGAATAACATCTTCCAATAAAAGGCCCAGATAATAGGCAAGAAAAGATGCCAGCGCCTGGCAGCTGCGCGCACCAAGAATGTACACTTTGCGTGCAGCCAAAATCGTATCGGCAGCTTTATAGAATTCATCATGGGACGTGTACTCCATGGTACGACGGATAACGTCACTGTCCTGACCGAGGACTGTGTCCAGAATATCGTTGTCACCGATGCGCTCCCGGGTAACGTCCATACGCTGTACAATCGTCAGCTTGCTGCGAATCATCTCCTGCATTGCACGCTGCAGTTCTGGATAACCATCGTAGCCAATCTCTGTTGCAAAGCGAACAACAGTAGATTCACTGACGCCCACTGTGCTGCCCAGTCGAGAGGCTGTCATAAATGCGACTTTGTCATAGTGTTCCATTATATACGTAGCTATCAGGCGCTGTCCTTTGGAAAAAGAGCGCATATTCTCCTGTATTCTCTGCGTTAAGCTGTCATTCATTAATTCATTCACTCCTATGAAAGCGGCCGCTGTTTTCATTATTCCCGGTTTTGGCACCTATCTTCTATGGCAGGACCGCAAGGTCAATATGTCCTGTATGATAAAAAATGCCATTTTGCTTTAGGCTTTATTCTTTTAACCATGTTTGCGGGCAGTAAACAGATGAACAAAAAGCCAAAGAACTGCTGGCCAAAAGAGGACCCCCGGAAGTGGCCGCTCCCGGGGGTCTATTTTATGTTTGCCCTATTGGGCCGCAAATTTCAAGCTTTATCAACCACATTATAAACTTGCCCATGAAATCTGTCAACTAAAAAAACTCTGCTGTCCTTCTGGTTTCTTATAAGTAAGTTTAGAACCTTCTGCCCCAAAAAGCAAGAAAAAGTTTTCCACCTGCATTTCCTCTGGTACGGCATCCGATCTCTTTCAAAAATTGGCACAAAAGTACCACTGCATTAACATCTCTGCAGTGGTACACTACGGGCAATTAAAAATTTCCAATCAGCCACTTGCTGATAAAGCGGTGCAATCGTGAAAAATAGAAAGCTGCCACACCACCAACCGCATAATCATAAAGCAAAAATACAAAATTCGCCAACAGAAGCAACACACCCGGCAAATAAATACCGGCAATAGAAAAAACCATTTTTGGTACATTCAAAAGGCTGACACTGATATAGAATGCCGCTATTGCCGCCGCATTGAAAAGCAACAGTTTGAAAAGCAGGCAAAGTAGGCGACTGTGAACCTTGTGTTCCAGCAGTGCCTTCACAATCGGGTAATAACCAAAAAAGAAAAGGAACAGTACAGCAGCGCTTTTATCCGGTCCTAGCAGTACGCCTAAAACAGACGATGCAAAGTAAACCGGCCATGCCCAGCCTGGGCCAAGCTCAACAACAGCGGGAATCAGCATAAGCCCGCCCAGCGCCGGCATGGCATATGTCATAGCCGGTAGAATACCGCCCAAACAGATAAACAGTAATGCCAGCGCGATTAAGATCCCGCTGAAAGCAACTTTCAGCGTATGCCCTCTTTTCATATCGGCAGCGCCCCCTTATCTACAGCCAATGCATGGAATCAGATTGCCGCCGAAACATTCACAGCAAGCGTCTGCACACACAAGATTCCCACAACAGTTACAGGCTTGGTCCATGTCAGACCGATTGTTCTGAACAGATGGATTATAGCCACCGTAATAGCCCCGGTACTGGCCGTTTATCTGGCTCATAGCTGCACGGTATTCGCCGTTGCCTGGGTCCATTTGACAGGCATGGCCGATGTAGTTGGATGCCTGTTCCAGCTGTCCACGGTTGTACAAAACAGTTCCCTTTAAAAAATACCACTCAGCGTTGCGGTTCTCGGCCGGTACACCGTCCAGTATCTGTTCTGCATCCGCCAAACGTCCGCCACGAATATAAGAACGCACATCTGAAAAGCCGGACGAAGACTGACTTTGTGTTCCAGCATAACCATAGTAGCTCCCCTGATAGGGATTCCCGGTAAAAGGCCCCTGCTGTGCCTGCTGTTTACGCTGGTTGACAATCGTATCATAGGACTCATTGATTTCCTTCATTTTTTCACTGGCTAAATCCGCCAGTGGACTGTTGGCGTAGTTGTCCGGATGATATTTTTTTGCAAGCTTATGGTAAGCCGCTTTTACTTCCTCATCTGTTGCACTTGGTGATACGCCAAGAACCTGATATGGATCTGACATTTATTTAGTCTCCTTTTTAAAAAGCAGCTGCTTCTGCATATTTGGAAGCCCCAGCTCTATGATATTGCGCAAAACGGAAGCAAAGCTGTTTAAATCCAGCAAATTAAAAGCGGCGCACAGCCGGGACATGGTCAGGTTCATGGCTGCATTGGCAAATGTGTGTACTTCCGTCAGCTTTTCCGGTGAGCTGTCCTTTGTTACCTGATAATGACGAACAAACCAGTTGAAATCTCCATCCGCCGCATCCTTTTCTACATCATCTGCTGCATCCATCAGATATACCCAACGGCCAAGATAAAAACCGGTTTCCTGCAGAACCCGCAGATAAAGCGGTTCCGTATCGGTGCCGCCCTCATGCGCCAGAATTGCTGACAACATTTCCGCCGTCGGCTGGGCGCAATCATCCAAAGTGGAATCCGGCTCTGCTTCCGCTTCCGCCTGCTGGCGCATACAGGTGCATACGGCCTGCTCCATCCATGGAAAATCCGCAGCGGCCTTCTTGTGGGCACCATGCAGAAAAGGAAGCAGAAAAAACGCTCGACAGCGTGGCCAGCGGCCGCGGTCACGGCGGTCATCCTGCAGTTTCTGCACAGAAAGCAGAATACTCAGTGCCGCCGCTTGCTTTAAAGAAGGCTGTGCATTGGTACAGTACATACATTTTTTCAGCGGATTGGCAGCACAGCGTCCACCCGCGAAACACGGAACATATTTTTTCTGCAGTGCAAGCAGAAGCAACGCGTAAAAAGTGCTGTCATAGCTGAGAATCAGCCGAGAGAAAATGCCATAGTGCCTGCCCAACACCCGGCAGATGCTACAGTAGACTGCCCGATATGCCTCATATTCCCGCACCCGCAATTCAGGCTTTTGGGGCCTGATGTAACCAAACAAGTGCATCCGTCCCCTTTTTGTATCTCAATTTCCGACATTTTAATTTTACTATACAATCCCATAAGAGTGAATTAATAAATTATGAACAATGATTTGAATCTGAAAAATTCTCCCGCTGGAATGTCAAAAAGTTCTTTTTATCTGTAAATTCTGGGCCTTTTTGTATGATTTTCAAAGAAAATATCTTCATCCTTAGTATATATCGTCTGTAAAGGATTACGCATAAGCACAGTGAAAAACAGGAAAAGGACCGTCCAGCGACAAAACAGCGGGCGGTCCCTTCTCTTTTTATTATACGAAGCCAAACAGTCTGGCACCATTTGCCAGCAGAGCGCAGAGAACAAGCCCGCAGGTGGTTGGCAAAGCCGCAGCCAATGCCGTCCATTCCCAGGAACCGCTTTCTTTGCGTATGGTCAGAATGGTTGTAGCACATGGCCAGTGCATAAGTGAAAATAACACAACACACACTGCTGTTACCCAAGTCCAACCGTTATGCAGGAGCAGTGCCTGCAGAGAAGCATAACTGCCCATCTCCGTCAGCTGTCCCATGCCAAGGTAACCCATGAGCATAATGGGTACCACAATTTCGTTGGCGGGGAATCCCAAAATAAACGCCAGCAGGATGACACCGTCCATGCCGAAAAAATGGCCGATTGGGTCCAGCGCCCCGGCACAAATGGACAAAAGTGTACTTTGCCCCACATGCAGGTTAGCCAGAAGCCAGAGGAAAAGTCCAGCTGGCGCCGCCACGGAAGCCGCGCGTCCCAGAACAAAAATCGTTCTGTCCAGCAAGGAGCGGACCAATACACGACCGACCTGCGGGCGGCGGTATGGCGGGAGTTCCAGCGTAAAGGATGACGGGATGCCCTTGAGAACTGTAGCGGAAAGCACTCGGGATGTTAAAAAAGTTGTTAGTACGCCCAGAACAACCACCGCCAGCAAAATAAGTGCCGCCGAAGTTGTTTGCAGCACGCCAGACATACTGCTGACAAAGAATATAGAAATAATTGCAATCAGTGTTGGAAAACGACCGTTGCAGGGAACAAAGTTGTTGGTTAGAATCGCAATCAGCCGTTCCCTCGGAGAATCAATAATGCGGCAGCCGGTCACACCGGCCGCATTGCACCCAAAGCCCATGCACACCCTTGGGAAATTTATGCGGCTTATTTTTCCGGCTTAGAAAAAGCATAAACAATCGTGATATGCTGTCGACGGTATGCACGGCCGCCCTGTATACAGACGGCCTGCCCTACATCAATGCGTTTAATAAAAGCAAACAGTAAATCCTGCGTCAGTTCCGGAACACGGCAGAAAGTCTCCAGCCAGTGTATATCGGCAATCTGAGACTTTGAAGCCGCTGTTCTCGGCCGCAGTACGGACAGCTGTGCCGTCAGAGCCCGCTGTTCCTTTCCAAAGGAAGCAAGCAAGTCTTGAAAGCGGCTGTCCGACAGCAAACCACTGACATGGTCCTCATACAGTTGACGCAAAATTTGCTTTAGCTTGCGCTGACGTGTCTGCAGGTCTGCTATTTCCTGCTGCTCGCTGTCCGATATGGCCTTCGGTATGTTCTGCTGCATGTCATGTAGGACCTGCTGCCGCTGTGTTGAGGACAAATTTAACTGCACACGCAGGTCCCTAAGCACCGCCTGACAAAGAACCGTATAGCGAATGAAATGGCTGGAACAAGTTTTTCTGCCATATAACTTATATCCGCTGCAAACCAAACCTTTTTTCCCTTTCTGTCCAGTCCCGCTGGAAGAAAGGTTTCGTCCGCAATCCGCACATTTTGCAAGGCCGGAGAAAAGATTTACAAAAGTTCCCTGTGCGGCCGGGCGGCGGGATACCGTATGCTTCTGTACCAAATCAAATACTCTTTGCGGAACAAGCGGTTCATGCGTGCTGCGAACCAGCACCCGATTTTCCGGCGCATTTTGCAGAACGACGGTGCTTTTAAAGGACAGCTTTGTCGTTTTTCCTTGTACCATATGGCCAAGATACACAACGTTATGCAGCATTTTACAAATGGTAGATGGCGACCAGCCTCGTTTGGAAAAATCCGGAGGCATTTGCTGTGACAGGCGCAGTGCTCGGTAAACCGACGGCGGCGGAATACCCTGCTGATTCAGTGCTTCGGCAATTTCAGAAGGGCGTCTGCCATCTGCTGCCATACGAAAAATTCGTTTGACCACTGGTGCGGATACCGAATCCGGAAGGAGGCGGTTGTGGTCCTGCGGGTCTTTTCGGTAACCATACGGCGCATAATTTCCAATAAAAGCGCCTGCCTCCATTTTCGTATGCAAGGCCCCGCGAATTTTTTGGGAGATGTCGCGGGCATACCATTCGTTCATCACATTTTTAAATGGGACAAGGTCCGTATAGGGGCCGGCGGAATCATACCCATCATTGACAGCAATACAGCGAACGCCGTGAGCCGGAAAGTATAGTTCTGTATACTGTCCCGCTGTGATATAATCTCTGCCCAAACGGGAAAGGTCCTTTGTCAGCACCAAATTTATTTTATGCTGCTCAATATCCGCAATCATTCGCTTCCACGCGGGCCGATCAAAGTTTGTGCCGCTGCAGCCATCATCTACATATTCATCAAAAATGATAAAGCCATGCTTTTGGGCATAACTACGCAGCATTTCCCGCTGTGTGCCAATGCTTGCGCTTTCCCCTATGCCGTCATCCCGCGATAAACGCATATACAAAGCGGCCGTGTACTGTTTTTGTTGTCCCACACCGTTGTTGTTCACGGCCGACCACTGTCCCCGGCAGCATTTTCTTCCTGAAAATAACGAACAATCAAATCCGGCAAAGGAATCTCCCCAACATAAATCCGTTCCACCTCTATCTGTGTGTTTTCCACTTCGTAAACTGCTGAATCCTGCTCTAAAATCATAACTGCATCACCCCACACAGCCTATTCCTGCTGGGTTGTACAATATACGGTAAATTGCCTTTTTCAGCAATTGCCGGGATACACATCATGCAGAAACTGGCGGGCGATTTCACACAAATGATAAATCACGTGTACCGGTGTCGGCTCCTTATCCTCTTCACGATACCGAGGAAAGAACCGACTGATATGAAGCGGAATATCCGGACTAAGGGAAGCAAGCCAAGAAGCTTCGGCACTCATTTCCTTCGCAGAATCACTCTCACCGGGCACAATCAGCGTTGTCACTTCAACATGACAAAACTGCAATGCCAGCACAATATTCTGCATGACTGTTTTCAGGTCACCGCCTAAGTGCCGATAATACTGAGGTGTAAAGCCCTTGAGGTCAATGTTAATAGCATCAATCAGCGGCAGAAGCTTTTGAAACGGCTCCTTACAAATCATTCCATTGGTTACAACAACGGTTTTTAATCCTTTTATATGTGCCAGTTGGGAGCAGTCCCGCACATATTCATATCCTACCAGCGGCTCATTGTAGGTAAAAGCAAGACCAATATTTCCACGCGGCGCATGCGCAAATTCCTGCGCTTTCTGCACAAGCTGTTCCGGTGAAACAAAAAGCGTGCCGCTTTCTTCTCCTGCCATGGATATGCTGCTGTTCTGGCAAAAGGGACAGCGCAGGTTGCAGCCATAGCTGCCAACGGACAAAATATAGCTGCCCGGATAAAAGCGGCGCAGCGGCTTCTTTTCAATGGGGTCCAACGCAAGAGCTGTCAGCTGTCCATAATTGTTGCACTGTATTGTGCCGTCCCGATTTTTTCGTGCACGGCACAGACCGGTCTGTCCCGATTCCAGTTGACAGTGATGCGGGCAAAGTGTACAAACTGTGCTCATGTGTGACGCACCACCCGAAAGCGCCACAGCTTAACTGGCTCATACGGAGAAATCCCCGCTTTCTGCCGGGCAATCGCAATCTGTTCTTCAGCCGTATCCACACCGGCAAGGTTCGGCAGCAGCAATCCGCTGCGGTTCCCATTCTGTACGATAACGCCATACCGTTTTGCGTCCAGTTCTTTGGAGGATGCAACCGCCTCCGGCATTTGCAGGACATCTACACTATAGACAAGTTGCGGCAGTTCTTCCGGTGTAACCGGACCAAAGCGTGGGTCATGAACAGCGGCGGAAACGGCATTGTTTAAAATTTCTTCCGCTACGCTTTTCTGTGTCGGTTGAACCGTTCCAATACAGCCGCGCAGGCGTCCATCTTTTTTAAGCGACACAAACGCACCGGCACGGGTACCGGCGAGTTCCGGCGGTAGATTTTTCGGCAGGGCAGCATACTGTCCAGTCCTTACATACGTTTCCAAACTCAAACGAGCAAGGCGCACCCATGGGTCTTCCGCCTGCTGCCGCACCGCAGCACGTCTCTTTTCCGCCGTAGCATACTGTTCCCCAAAATTCCGGGTATTGTCTTTACTTGTAACCAAAAAAGAAGCAACACCGTAGCCAACCCCGAATGGTCCCTCATACGACAGCAGTTCGCTTCGCAGAGCTTTACGGTCCAGCGCACCCGCCATAATCCAAAATGAGCGCAGCCCACACTCCGCAGCCGCCTCACAAAGGTCCGGGTCCATACTGAGCAGAGAAAGAAAATCGCCCTTTTGCAGCATGACCGTCGTCTCTTTATCAAACTGCGGTCCTTCCGGCGCATAGCCGTATGGGCCGTCCTGCGTCAGCTTATGCGACAAATCACCACTTGCAATGACGACCGTGCGGCGGCCAAGCTTTTCCGCTGTGTCAGCAATGCACTGTCCCAAACGATAATGCACCAACGGTGAAAGGCCGGATAAGCCAATCCGTACTACCCGAAAACTGGACGTAAATTCCTGCAAATAACGAAGAGGTATCATCGTTGCATGGTCCAGTGCACTGCTGCGCTCCCCAAATGTACCTGCAGGAATGTGGCGTTCGCCGCAGCGTTGCATCAGTGTTTTTGTGAACGCACTGTCATAGGAAACCTGCACCTCAACCTGCGGCGCACCAAACTGCAGAAAGCTGCCCTGTGCCTGTTCGCCCGGTGAGATATGAAAATAATCTGCATAAAGAACCGTATGTGGGCTGGTCACAACGACCGTTTCCGGGTGCAGCGCAGCCGCACGCCGCATAACTGTGCGGTAAGCGTCTATGGTACTCTGAATTTTGTGCTCTTCCCCGTGACCGATCTCCGGCATAAGGATTGGTGGATGTGGAACTGCAAATGCCGCCAGAATAGACATGATGAATCGCCTCCGATTTTTTTAAAATCTTTTGTCTATTATAACACAGTTTGTCTGCTTTCAGCTGCCGCCTTTTTCAGTAGTTTTTTGGCTTGGCTTTCGCCAAAAATTCGGACGCCATTCTTTGCCAGCAATTCCGCTGTGACACCGCTGCCTGCTACCAAACACCCTGAAAAGGAGCCGTCATATATTTGGCCAAATCCACACGACGGACTGCGTTCTTTCAGGACTGCATACGGGCAGTGATACAAATGCACGATTTTCAGCGCTTCCTCCGCACCGCGCTGATAAGCGGCAGTTACATCTTTGCCATTTTTACAGATGACTTGTGTTCCTTGCCTTTCGGCTGGACTGCGCGGTGTAGGCATTCCGCAGTAAATTTCCGGACAAAATGGCACCATATGGAAACGCTGCATCAATTCTGGCAAGCAGGAAAGCGTTTTCCCACCGCCGTCGTATCGG
The DNA here is from genome assembly GCF_013315815.1 of Caproicibacterium lactatifermentans. Classification (NCBI taxonomy): domain Bacteria; kingdom Bacillati; phylum Bacillota; class Clostridia; order Eubacteriales; family Oscillospiraceae; genus Caproicibacterium; species Caproicibacterium lactatifermentans. Next base: position 996,059 of record NZ_CP046051.1, on the reverse strand, counting down.
CAGCAAAGTCCGGTAAGGCAGGAACTGATAAGAATATTCATTTTGTATTCTCCTTATTTTCTCGTCGTCATTTATCATTCCATATGGCAAAAAGCCGCATACTTTTCCGCTGTCACATGGTTAGTGCCTGCTTGCCGCAGGCATGTGCCCGCTGGAAGCAGTGGTCCAAGTTAAAGGCGACCCGTGGCAGATAGCCGAAATCCTCCAATAGCGTAAAGCATGGGAAAAAGATTGCCATCGGCGGCAGCATGACACTGATAACCCATGCCAGCGTGCGGTATACCCCCAGAATCAGCGGCTTCATAAGCCACATGGGTGCCCCCGCATGCAGCAGCGCATTCCACAAAACATTCTGCAGGGAGAAAAGTCCAGCTGACAGGAGTTCTGAAGGATAGTTGGCTCCGGTAATGGTCAGCCAAAGCACCGCCGCCAGCAAAAGGAGCATAATAGGAATGCCGGTTCTGCGGCTGGTAAGAATGCGGTCCAGCTTTTGGTCACGTTCGGCCGCCGAACAGACCGTGCGTGTGACACATTTTTGATAAATTTTTTCCGCTCGGCTGACCAGCACAGCAGTAATCTGGTCCCGCAGTGTGTCACTGGAAAAGCCGTTCTGATGCAGATGGGACTTTACAGTATGCAGTGTCTGCTGAAGTTTCTGGTCCTGCAGAAGCTGGGGGCAGAAACGATGCAGACTTTCTGCAAAGCTTTTGTCGCTATCCAGCAGCCGCAGCGCCAGCCAGCGGGCACAGCAGTCCGGACAATGTTGCTGAACAAGCGGTAGCAGTTGAGCAACCACCTGTTCTATCTGGGGAGAATATTCCATGTGCATGGCTTCCCGCGGAGAAAGTGTATCCAGTGCATCTTCCAGCACAGAAAGACCACCGCTGCGGGCACTGACGCCTACAACCGGCGCGCCACCCAATTCACTGGAAAGCTGTTCTAGGTCGATATGGATATGCTTCTTTTCCGCTTCGTCCATTAGATTTACACATACGACTACGTTTCCGGTGATTTCCAGCGTCTGCAGGACAAGATTCAGGTTTCGTTCCAAACAAGTCGCGTCACAGACCACAACCGCGGCCCTGGCTCCGCCAAAGCACAAAAAGTCACGCGCAACAGTTTCTTCTGCAGAATGTGCAAACAACGAATAGGTTCCTGGAAGATCCACAAGCGTGTATTGCCGGCCACGGTACGAAAACTGTCCATGTGCGCTTTCCACTGTTTTTCCCGGCCAGTTACCCGTGTGCTGGTGCAGACCGGTCAATGCATTAAAAACTGTGCTCTTTCCGACATTGGGGTTGCCGGCCAGTGCAATGGTTTCGGTTTCGGCGGAGACGGTATCCGTGCGCATCGCCTATACCCCGGCCAGCAGCACATGCGCGGCGTCCCCCCTGCGCAGCGCAATGACCGCCCCTCGTATTGCGTAAGCTGTTGGGTCACCGGAAGGTGCCCGCAGTACACAGGACACCTGTGTACCTTCAATCAGCCCAATATCCTGTAATCGGCGGCGCATGGAACCGGTTGCCGTCAATGTGGCAACCTTTCCAGTCTGCCCCTGCGCCAGCGCGGTCAGCGGTGTTGTATTCAACATGAGCAGTTCCTCCTTTTTGTTCTCCTACCAGTATAGCAATTTTTGTTCCTCTGGTGCATCATTTTACAAGTCGGCTGTATTGGAAACCGTCCAAGTTGTTTTCCTCCGCAGAAAGTGCTAAAATGGCAGCCAGACAAATACAGAAAGGAAGTTTATTACATGAAAGTTGTTGCCGTATTGGGCAGTGCAAACGAAAATGGTTCTTCTTCCTCACTGGCAAGGGAGGTCCTCCGTGGAGCAAAAGCCGCCGGACATGAAACCATTGTCTATCAGCTGGACAAGATGAACGTACACGGCTGTCAGGGCTGTGGCTTCTGCCGCAAAAACCAGAAGGACTGCCGGATTCAGGACGACCTGACCGCCTACTGGAAGGACCTACACCAGTGCGGTGCGCTGATTTTAAGCAGCCCGAACTACTATTCGCAGGTGACCGGACCGATGATTACCTTTATGAACCGGCACTACTGCTTGACAGACGAAAAAGGCATCTGCCGCCTTCACCCCGGCATTAAGCTGGTAGGTGTGTTTGCACAGGGCAACACCGATGAAAAAGCCTATCTGGCACAATACAACTGGTTTTTGGGCATCTTCCGCAGCAAGGGTATGGTGCTGACCGATACCCTGATTTGTGCCGGCGAACAGAAGCTGACAGTGGACAGCCCGCTGATGAAAAAGGCTTTTGCCACAGGCAGAGCACTATAAAGATATATTGACGGAACACTTGATAAAAGCCGCTGACAGAATTTCTGCCAGCGGCTTTTGCTGTCCCACATTAAATATCTTTTAAATGTTTCGCACAGTATGCCTGTAGGTCTTTCTGAAATAAGCGTAGCGCATTTCCACGGTGACTGACCGCGTCTTTTTGTTCGGCATTCATCTGGGCAAAGGAACGCTCTCCGACCAAAAACACGGGGTCATAGCCAAAGCCATCGTTCCCCTGCGGTGCAAAAGCAATGGAACCTTCGCACTCACCGCGGGAAGTAATGATGTCACCGTTGGGAAAAACGCAGCAGATAACGCAGACAAACTTCGCCAACCGGTCCGGCTGCGGCACATTCCGCAGCGCGTTCAACAGTTTTACAATACGGTCCGCGTCCGTCGCGTATTCGCCGGCATAACGTGCCGAGTGAATGCCCGGCTGGCCGTTCAGTTCATGGACACACAAGCCGGAATCATCCGCAACGGCGGGTTTTCCGGTAAATCGGCAGGCGGAAGCCGCCTTGAGAAACGCATTTTCCTCAAAAGTTGTACCGTTTTCTTCTACTTCCGGCAGGCCATCCGGAACGGAAATGTCAATGCCAAGCGGTGCAAGCATTCTGGAAAATTCGTGCACTTTATTTTGATTATGTGTGGCAAGCACAAACTGCATATCAGCGCTCCTCCTTTTCCAGTTCTTCCATTTCGGCCGGGTCACGTTCAAACAGGGCACGGGCAAAGTCATCTGCGTCAAATGGCTGCAGGTCGTCCAGCTGTTCCCCTACGCCGACAAACTTAACTGGAATGTCCAGCGCATCCTTAATAGCAAGCACAACACCGCCCTTTGCGGTGCCATCCAATTTCGTTAAAACAATACCGGTAATGCCGGCGGCATTTTTAAATTCCCGTGCTTGATTGACGCCATTCTGACCGGTTGTTGCGTCCAGCACCAGCAGAACCTCTTTGTCTGCATCCGGCAGTTCCCTATCTATGACACGGTTGATTTTTGCCAGCTCGTCCATTAGGTTCTTTTTGGTGTGCAGGCGACCAGCCGTGTCACAGATAATGACATCGTTGCCGCGGGATTTGGCGGCAGAAATGGTGTCAAATACAACGGCTGCCGGGTCACTGCCTTCACTTTGTGAAACCATATCACAGCCAGCGCGGTCCGCCCAAACCTGCAGTTGCTCGATTGCAGCTGCGCGGAAGGTATCCGCTGCTGCCAAGATAACCTTTTTCCCCTGTTTCTGCAGCAGAGCAGCCATCTTGCCGATGGTTGTAGTCTTGCCAACACCGTTGACGCCAATCACCAAAATGACTGACGGCTTTGTGGAAATGTGCAGTTCTTCTCCTCCCTGCAGCATTTCCGCTACCGTTTCACGCAGAAGGTCAAAAATGGCATTTGGGTCCTTGATGCCGCGTTCCTTTACTTTGCCGCGCAGGATATCACAGATATGCTCCGCTGTAGAAACACCGACATCGCCCATAACGAGCAGTTCCTCTAACTCCTCAAACAGGTCCTCATCAATGCGCGTAAAAGAGTGCAGCATACGGTGCAGAGAATCGCTCATGTTCCGGCGGGTTTTTTTTAGCCCAGCCTTAATTTTTAAAAACAGCCCCATGGAATGGCTCCTTCCCATAGAATTTACTTTTTATGATTATTCCGTTACACCACAAATATTCTATTTGCCGAAAACCGGGCAGTGTTACTCCTCATGGTCATGATTAAATGCCACAATTTCGTTTGGATGCAGCACCAGCACCTGACTGATACCTTCATCCTGCATGGTGACACCATACAGGGTATCCGCTTCTTCCATACAGCCCCGCCGGTGAGTAATAACGATGAACTGCGTATTTTGGGACATACGGCGAAGATAAGCCGCAAATCGGGAAACATTGACATCGTCCAGTGCCGCATCAATCTCGTCCAGCATACAAAACGGCGGCGGAGAAACTTTCATAATGGCAAAATACAGTGCAATTGCAACCAAAGCCTTTTCTCCGCCGGAAAGGCTTTCCAAATGGGAAACAATTTTTCCGGGCGGTTGTACCGTAATATCAATTCCAGAAGTAAGAATATCGTCTGGATTAGAAAGTTCCAAGCTGGCGGTTCCACCGCCAAAAAGCTCCCGAAATGTTTCTGTAAAGTTGCGCCGTATCTGTGAAAAACGCAGTGTAAACTGCTCCTGCATTTGGTGAGTTAGGTCCCGTATCAGCTGCCGCAGCTCGTCCCTGCTTTTTTCAACGTCCTCGATTTGTACGGAAAGAAATTCGTACCGTTTGCTGACTTCTTTATATTCTTCAATAGCTGCCACATTGACCGTTCCCAACGCGCGTATCAGGCCTTTCAGCTCATTTAAACGGCGCTGTGCCTGCGGCATATCCGCCTCCTGCAGCAACGGCGTACTTTTCTGTGCCTCCCGGCGTGTCAGTTCATACTCATCCCATAATTTGGCAGCAAGGCCGTCATACTGTCTCTGCAAATTTGTCCGGCGTTCTTCCAGTCGGGTAAGCTCGTGGCCAATGGTTTCTTTTTCATCGCTTTTGTTCCGCTGCTGCTGACGCAATCGTGTATCCTGCTGCTCCAGCTGCATACGGTGCTGGTTAATCTGTTCTATCATGCTGCTGCCCGCAGCAGCCTCTTTGTGCAGGTGGACAGCGGCTTCCCGTGCCGTGGCTGCTTTTTGCTGAGCCGAAACAATTAACGCTTTTTGTTCTCTGATTTCCATCTGCAGTGTGTCTGCCTGAGAGGTGCTCTCCTGTTGACGGATTTCTAACTGCTGCAGGGCTTCCTGCAGATTTTCACGGTCTTTGCGTACGGACAGCAGCTGCAGCCGCAGCTGCTGTAACTGAGCCGTACAGGATTCACTCTGCTGTTCCAAACTGCTGCAGCTGTCGGTCAATTCCTTTGCTTTTTGCCGCAAAGCCGCCATCTGTTCCGCAAAGAGGGACGACTGTTTTCTGGCCTCAGCCTGTTTTTGCTTTTGGTCCGACAGACGCTGTGAAACAGTTGCCTGTTCTGCCTTTAGTGAACATATGTCTTTCTGTACATTGGAAATATCTTTTTCAAGCTGTGTACAGTTTGCTTTCATGCGAATACAGTCTTCTTGCCGAGCAGCTAGGCCAGAGCGCAGCGCAGAAAGTTCTGCTTCCGCTGCGGCGTCCTTTTTCATGCAGTTTTGATATGCAGCCGCCGCCTTTTCTGCCTCGGCTGTCTGGGCCTGCGCTTTTTCACGCGTGCGCGCAATTTCACTGCGGCGGCTTAAAAGGCCGGAATTGCGTGCAAGGCTGCCGCCAGTCAGAGAGCCGCCGGTATTGACAACCTGCCCGTCCAGTGTAACCACACGGAACCGGTAATGAAACCGGCGTGCAATCTCCACGGCAGCGTCCAAATCCCGTGCGACCGCAATTCGGCCGAGCAGATTTTCCCTTACACCACGGTAGGTTGGCTCACTGGTACACAATTCACTGGCAACACCGACAAATCCCTCGCAGTCCTTAAGACTTAGTTCCTGCAGCACACGGCTGCGAAGATTACCAAGCGGTAAAAAGGTAGCACGGCCGGCATCCCGGTGCTTTAGCATGCGGATAGCATCTTTGGCATTCTGCTCCGTCTGCACAACAATGTGCTGCATGGAAGCACCCAGAGCGGTTTCCAGTGCAACTGTATACGCTGGCGGCACTGTAATCAGCCGGGAAACAGGGCCACAAATACCGGAAATCGTTCCCCGGGCAGAGGCCTGCATAATAACTTTTACACTCCTGCTGAAGCCCTCCATATTTTGTTCCAGCGATTCCAGCAAAGATGCGCGGCGGATACTTTCACGGGCATCTATCTGCAGACGGTCTGCTTTTTGTTTCTGGTTTTCGGTTTGTCGGCGGTGCTGCTGCAGCTGCTGGGTCCACTGTTGTTCAGAAATACGCATGTCCTGTATGCGTGCCTGCATATCCGCCAATGTTTGGCTGCTGTCCTTTCGAGAGTCCTGCAGCTTATTGAAAAGTTCCTCTTTGCCGCTGATTGTACTGGCCGCGTGAGAAACACGGACAGCAATTTCAGACATGGCAGAAGCGGCAGTCATTTCCGCTACCTTGCTTTCTGTTGCATGGGAAGCAAGCTGAGAAAGCTGCTGGGAAATGTCTTCAGCATCTGCAGAACTTGCACGAATCTTTGCACGCAGGGATTCCAGCTTTTTATTTACATCATCTTCTGACTGTAAAAGCTGTGTCTCCTGCTGATTCTGTTCCGTGATTTTTGCCGCTTTTTCAGCCGCTTCCTGCTGTAGATGTTCCCTGCCCTGTGACGCTGCGGCAAGCTCAGTCTCCAACCGGCCAACGGTTTCTCTCCCATGGCGCACGTCACTATCCAGCACTGCCGCTTCGCTGTCCTTTTGTGCAGCCGCTTCTTCTTTGCTACTGCTCTGTTGACGGACCTCATCAATCTGTGCTGCACAGCCGGTAATTTTCTGAAAGTTCTGCTCTGCCGCCCGATCCAGCGCGTTCAGCTCTTTTTCTGCTTTCTCCTGCTGCGTGCGAGCAAGCATAATTTTATCGTCATGAGTATGTAGCGCCTTATCGGACTGGTCCATCTGGCGCAGCCAAAACGCTATCTGCAAATCTTTCTTCTCATTTGAGTAGGTAACAAATTTCTGTGCCTTTTCGCTCTGTTCCTTTAATGGGTCCACACGGCCCTTCAGCTCTGCCAGAATATCGTTGAGCCGCACCAAATTATCCTCTGCTGCGCTCAGCTGGCGTTCGCTGTCTTCTTTACGGTAACGACAGCGGGAAATGCCCGCTGCTTCCTCAAAAATTTCACGCCGGTCCTCGCTTTTGGCAGAAACAATCGCATCTATTTTTCCCTGTCCAATAATCGAATAGCCGTCTCGACCAAGGCCAGTGTCCATAAACAGTTCGTTGATATCTTTCAGACGCATGGCCACATGGTTTAACAGGTACTCACTTTCACCGCTGCGGTAGTACCGCCGAGTAACCGCAACTTCATCTTTATCAAAAGCAAGGGCACGGTCCGTATTGTCAATGTTGAGTGTAACTTCGGCATACCCCTGCGCTTTTCGCTGCGGCGTGCCGTTAAAAATGACGTCCTCCATTTTGGTGCAGCGCAGAGTTCGGACGTTCTGTTCCCCCAGCACCCAGCGAACGGCATCGCTGAGGTTGCTTTTTCCGCTTCCATTCGGTCCAACAACCGCCGTAATACCATTTTGCAGCTGCAGGACTGTTTTGTCCGGAAAAGTCTTAAAGCCCTGAATTTCCAAGGAACGGATGCGCATACGTACAAGTCTCCTTTATCAAAATCGGGCCGGCGCTACCGGACAGGCAAAAGTTCTTGCCCGCAGTAACGCTAACCCGGTACCCCAGACGTTCCAAAGCAGAAAGATTCGCTTTTTTCTGTCCCTTTGCCTGCGAAAGATACCTTGCCGGCACGGTGAATTGATAATCACCGGCAGGCTGCCCGCGCAGAACTTCCTGCATACGCAAAAGCCAGCGGCGGCTTTCGCACAATTCACGAAATGCCGGGTGCCACGGTCCCGCTAGGCGGTCTTTTTCCAGCTCCGGTGAGGCGTGCAGTCCCAGCCGGATAACCTGAATTTTCCGCTCTTCAAAATACTGGAGCAGGCCTGTACATAAATCGACCGCTTCTTCCAGTGTCTGCGGCGTGTACTGCCCCTTTTGGTACCACTCGGCCATCTGTGTATGCGGCAGTACAATTGCCGGATAGATACGCACATCTTCTGCACCAAGTGCCGCAAAGCACCGAGCTGTATGCCAAGCGCCTGCAGGCGTATCGCCGGGTAGGCCGGTCATCATCTGCAGACCCAGCCGAATGCCGCGGGCCTTAATACGGTGGGAAGCATCTGCCACTTGCTCTACCGTATGGCCGCGGCCATTTTTTTGCAGGACCGCATTATCCATGCTTTGTGCACCCAGCTCTATGGTAGTGACACCATACGAGCAAAGTTCATCCAGAATGGCTTCATCCACAGCGTCCGGCCGGGTAGAAAGACGGATACCGGCAAAACGGCCGCTGCGTACATACGGCGCCGCCGCCTCCAAAAGGCTGCGGCGATATGTGCCTTCCACTGCAGTAAAACTGCCACCGAAAAATGCAATCTCCGCTTTGGCCGCAGCAGGCCCCAGAGAAGACAGAGCTGTTTCGGCAGCGTCTTGTACATCCTGCGGAGAGGGCAGCAAGGTTTTGCCGGTAATCAGCCGCTGGTCACAAAAACTGCAGCGGTGCGGGCAACCAACGTGCGGCACAAAGATAGCTACATTTGCGTGTTTCAATAGCCCATCAGTTCCAGTGCTTCCCGTGCCGCCTGCTGCTCCGCATCCTTTTTGGTGTGGCCGCCGCCCTTACCGATAACATTGCTGTTCAAGTGGACTTCCACCGTAAAATGCTTATCATGGTCAGGGCCGCTTTCACCGGTGAGGACATAGGTTAGCTTTTCGCCGGGGTTATGTTGAATGATTTCCTGCAGCTTTGTTTTATAGTCATGGAATGGTGCCTTGCTGTGCAGAGTTTTTAGGACCGGCAGCGTGAAACGCAGAATAAAGTCCTTTGCCTTAGAAAAACCGCCGTCCAAATAAATAGCAGCCGTGATGGACTCAAAGGCATCCGCCTGAATAGATGTGCGGGTACGGCCGCCGCTGTTCTGCTCGCCGTGGCTCAAACGCAGGTAAGCGCCCACGTCCATCTCCTTGGAAAAATCACAGCACGCCTGTTCACACACCAAAGCCGCGCGGGTTTTGGTCAGGCGGCCCTCCGGCCATTCCGGAAAATTGCGGTACAAATAATCCGCTACAACAAAGCCCAAAATACTGTCGCCCAAAAATTCCAGCCGTTCATTGCTGCCGCCGGGCGCGTGCGTTTCATTGGCAAAAGACGAGTGCGTCAGGGCATTCAGCAAAAGCTGTTTGTCTTGAAACGTATATCCCAGATTTTTTTCCAAACCGGACAGGTCCTTCATTCTGCCGTCCCCGCTTTCTGCTCTGCTTCCTTTTGCTGATAAGCTGCAACGCTCTTTGCAATTTCGTCAGGCACATTGCCCTCTACATAGGATTTTGTCAAACGCAGCGCATTATACAGTGTCTTTGCCGTAGCACTGCCGTGCGCCTTAAAGACGGGTTTCGCACAGCCCAACAGCGGCGCGCCGCCGTATTCATTATAATCCATTCGTTTTTTCAATGCTTTCAAGTCACCCAGCACCATAGAAGCCGCCAGCTTGTTTTTCATGTTTTTCGTCAATACACCCTTAAACAGGCCAAGGACCATCATGGAAACACCCTCAAAAGATTTGAGAAACACATTGCCGGAAAAGCCGTCCGCAACCAGAACATTGGCTACACCGTCCGGCACATCACGGGCTTCCACATTGCCAATGAAGTTGAGCGGGCTGTCCTTTAACAGAGCAAAAGCTCCGTGCTGCAGCTCGCCGCCCTTGTGCTCCTCTGTACCGACGTTTAATAAGCCGACACGCGGGCTTTCCACCTGCATCACACGCTTCATATATATGGAGCCCATAATGCCGAACTGCTTGAGCATTTCCGGTTTACAGTCCACATTGGCACCGGCATCTACCAGCATGAAAAATCCCTTTTTGCAGGGAATGACCGGCGCGAATGCAATTCGTTTTACGCCCTTAATACGCTTTACCAAAAAAGTAGCGCCAGCAGTAACGGCACCGCTGTTTCCAGCGGTGACAAAAGCATCGCCATTCCCTTTTGCCAGCAGCTGCAAGCCAACTGCCATGGAGGAATTTTTACCGGAACGCAGAATTTCCGTTCCAGCAGCGTTCATGTTCATCACATCCGGGCAGTCCACAATTTCCATGTGGTCCAGTGAAACGGTATTTTCACGAGCAACATGCGCAATGGTATCCTTGCGGCCGGTCAGGATAATGTCTACCCCCAGCTGTTGCACCGCCTGCGCACAGCCTTTTATAATCTCCAGCGGTGCATTGTCGCCGCCGAACGCGTCTACAATTATTTTCATATGAATTTTGCTGCCTCCTGTCCGATATTCAAAAAGCGGTCGGTCCCGCACTTAAATTTCTTCTGTTGGAGCACTCCAGCCGTTCTCCTGCTGAAAGGTCTGTAAATCCTGCAGGGCACGCTGCGAAATAGCCGCATAACGTTCCCGTTTGTCCCGAATGTGCGGTTCTATCGGCGGCATGACGCCGAAATTGGCACCCATCGGCTGATAGTCCCCTTCTCCGCCGAACTGCACCCAGCGGGCCAGCGCACCCGTCATGGTCGTTTTTGGCGGCGTCAGCAGCGGCAAACCCTGCTGCAGCCGCAGTGCGTTTCTTCCCGCCAGCAAGCCGGAAGAAGCTGACTCCATGTATCCCTCCACGCCGGTCATTTGGCCGGCGAAAAACAGGCGCGGTTCCTTTCGCAGCTGAAACGTGCTGTCCAGCACTTTGGGTGCATTTAAAAAGGTGTTGCGGTGCATAACGCCATAGCGGACAAACTCCGCATGAGAAAGGCCCGGAATCAGGCCAAACACACGTTTCTGCTCGCCAAACTTTAGGTTTGTTTGAAAGCCCACCAAATTAAACAGCGTTCCGGCAGCATCCTCCCGGCGAAGCTGCACAACGGCCCACGGCCGGTGTCCGGTATGTGGGTCCCGCAGGCCAACCGGCTTTAAGGGACCAAAGCGGATGGTGTCCGGTCCGCGCTGGGCCATAACCTCCACTGGCATACAGCCCTCATACACTTTGGGGTCCTGTACATCGCACCCATGCAGCGGCGCGCGCTCCGCGTGGAGCAGTTCCGTGTAGAATGTTTCATACTCTTCTTTATTCATGGGACAGTTCAGGTAGTCCTCACCGCTACCCTTATTGTATCGGGATGCCGCAAAAATACGGCTGCGGTCCAAACTTTCCGCTGTGACAATCGGTGCAGCGGCATCATAAAAGCGCAGGCATCCACCGCACAGACGGTCAATCTGGGCAGCCAGCGCCTCACTGGTCAAAGGGCCGGTGGCAACCACAACAATGCCATCTTTGGGGATTTCTGTACATTCTTTCTGTACACAGTGGATATGCGGATTGCTGCGGATTTTTTCCGTTACCATTGTCGAAAACTGCGCGCGGTCTACAGCCAGCGCGCCGCCAGCCGGTACACGCGTATGCCGGGCACACGACACCAATAGTGAGCCCATACGGTACATTTCCTCTTTCAGCAAGCCAGCGGCACTGTCTATGCGCTCCGCCTTTAAAGAATTGGAACAAATCAGTTCTGCAAAATTGGGGCTTTGATGGGCTGGCGTATACTTCTGCGGCTTCATCTCCACAAGCTGCACTTCACCGCCATTTTGCGCAATCTGCCACGCAGCCTCACATCCAGCAAGCCCCGCACCAATCACCGTTATTTCCATAGGATTCCTCACGCTTTTGTTTCCTCTTCCGGTGCCTGCTGCTCTTCATCTGAAAAATCGTCGCCGAGATGTTCATAACCACAGTCCGGCGTGACGCAGTAGTAGCGCGGGTTCTTGCCTTTTTTACGCAGCAGTGTTTTGCCGCAGCGCGGGCAAAGTTTCTCTGTCGGCTCATCCCATGAAACGAAGTCACACTTGGGATAGTTTTCACAGCCATAAAAGATGCGGCCTTTTTTGGTATGCTTGATGACAACATCACCGCCGCATTTGGGGCATTTGGCACCGTTTTTCTCTACATATTTTTTGATGTTTTTACATTCTGGATAGCCGGGGCAGGCAATAAATTTTCCATAGCGGCCCGTTTTGATAACCATGCGGCGGCCGCACTTTTCACAGATGATGTCTGTTTCATCCTCTTTCAGATGAATTTTGACATCCTTCATTTCCTCTTTTGCTTTTTTCAGTGCCTCAGCAAAATCGTCATAAAAATCATGTACGGCCTGCACCCATTCAACTTTGCCGTTCTGCACTTCATCCAGTTCGTTTTCCACCTGTGCCGTAAACTTAACATTTACCACCTTGGGGAAGCGTTCCTTCATCAGTTTGGTGACCACTTCGCCCAGTTCTGTGGGTTTCAATGCCTTGCCTTCCCGCACAACATATTCACGGTTCAAAATGGTACTAATGGTAGTAGCATAGGTACTAGGACGGCCAATTCCGTTTTCTTCCAGCGCCTTGATTAAGCTTGCTTCGGTATAGCGCGCCGGCGGCTGGGTAAAGTGCTGGTTCCCTGTGATTTCCTTGCAGCGCAGCGGCATATCCTTTTCCAGCGGAGGCAGCAGACCGCTGCTTTCCTTTTCGCCGTCATCTTTTCTCTCTTCGTACAAAACGGTATAGCCATCAAAGGTGACGGTATAGCCGCTCGCTTTAAACAGGTACTTGTCACCGGCAGTGATTTCGGCCCGTGTGGTGGCCTGCAGGCAGTTGCTCATCTGGCAGGCAAGGAAGCGCTCCCAAATAAGTTTGTACAGCTTATACTGGTCGTTGGAAAGGCTGCTCTTGATTTTTTCCGGGTCAAGGCTGGGAACGGTCGGGCGAATGGCTTCATGGCCGTCCTGTGCATTGGCCTTTGCCTTATAGTGGCGCGGCTTATCGGGCAGGTACTTGTCCCCCCAGCGCTCTTGAATGTACGCAGAGGCCGCCTGAATCGCATCCTCACTCAGGCGCAGAGAATCCGTACGCATATAAGTAATCAGGCCAACAGCCCCCATGCCCTCAATTTCAATGCCTTCGTATAGTTCCTGCGCGGCTGCCATGGTACGGCGGGCCGTAAAACCAAGCCGGCGGCTGGCTTCCTGCTGCAGTGTAGAAGTAATGAACGGCGGTGCCGGACTTTTGCGGCGTGTACCCTTCTTGATGCTTGTAACCACATAGTCCGCATCTTTCAGTTCGTCGAGGATAGCGTCTGCTTGTTCCTTGTTTTCGATTTTTAATTTGCCTTTTTGTCCGGCAAGGCCATACAGGCTGGCAATGAACTGCCGGCGGGACGTTCCCTTTGCCGGGACAAACTTGCCGTCAATGCTCCAATATTCTTCTGGCTTGAATGCTTTGATTTCCTCTTCACGGTCTACAATGATGCGTACGGCCACGCTCTGCACACGGCCACCAGAAAGGCCGCGGCGTATTTTTTGGGACAGGAAGGGGCTGAGTTTGTATCCCACCAGCCGGTCCAAAATGCGGCGGGCCTGCTGTGCGTTGACCAAGTCCATATCAATGGTACGCGGATTTTCCATACCATTCTTGATACCGGTGTGGGTAATTTCGTTAAAAGTAACACGGTTGGTGTCATTTACGTCCAAACCGAGGATATAAGCAAGATGCCACGAAATGGCTTCTCCTTCGCGGTCAGGGTCCGTTGCCAGCAGTACACTGTCGCTTTTGGCAGCTTTCTTTTTCAGGTCCTCCACCAGTTTTTCTTTACCCTTGATAATGGAATACTGGGGTTTAAAATTATCATTTACTTTGACACTCAGGCGGCTTTTTGGCAGGTCCCTGACATGTCCCATAGAAGCGACGACTGTATAGCCATCACCTAAATATTTCTGAATGGTCTTTGCTTTTGCGGGTGACTCCACAATAACAAGCTTTGACACAGGAACACCTCATTTCACGGTATTTGACAGACCGAATGGCATAACACAAAGCAAAATGTCCGTATTTTTCCCTGCTGCCTCCGGTACAACAATTCATTGTACCCAAAGTGCTGTAAAAATGCAATGTTTTATTCGGCAGGAAGGGGACAATTTTCTGTAAAAATATAGATTTATCATAGTATTTATTCCATTATAGGATTTTCTACATGGCAGCATACCGCTGGCCCGCGCTGGCCTGTGCAAGACCAGCAAGCTCCAACTCCGTTGCAGCAGACAGAAGTTTTCCCGGCTGCATACCAGTACAGGCACAAAGTTCATCGATGGGCTTTGGCTGTGCCGAAAGGACCTGGTATAATGTTCGTGCTTCCTGCGAAAGTTTCGGCGGCGGTTCTCTTTTGGGCAGCTGTTTCGGTTCTGGAATAGGCTCCGGAAAAACATTAACACCTGGGTCCTGCGGGATGCGAATTCGATATTTTCCCTCATAACAACGCAGGACATCCAGCGCACAGGTTGCCGGTGCACAGCCCTGCTGCAAAAGGGCATTGGTTCCTCTTGCCTTTGGATTCTGTACGCTGCCCGGAACCGCAAAGACGTCTCGTCCCTGGTCACCTGCACAATCGGCAGTAATCATCGCACCGCTTTTAATAGGAGCTTCTATGACAACCGTGGCAGCACACAAACCGGAAATAATCCGGTTACGAATAGGAAAATTGGAAGCCATCGGCTGTGTACCGGGCGGATATTCGGACACCAGCGCACCATCCACCGCAACCGCTTCCCGCAGGGAAGCATTCGTTAACAGATAGTCCGTATCAATGCCGCAGCCCAGCACACAAATACTGCGGCCGCCGGCTTCAACCGCGCCGCGGTGTGCCTGTGTATCAATCCCCAATGCACCGCCGCTGACGACAATTACACCGGCTTTCGCAAGCTCATAAGACATGGTGTGCGCAATGCTGCACCCACTGTGGGTAGCCTTGCGGGTACCCACCATAGCAATAGACAGCATGAAGTCAACCGGCGGCAGCGTTCCCTTCACATACAGCACGCAGGGATAATTGTGTATTTCCCGCAGGCACTGCGGATAAGCACCCATATCTGGTGTCAGCACACGCTGTCCCAGCTTCTCTGCATACTCCAGCTGTGCCTGTGCCTGCTCCAGCGAAAAGCTCTGCAGACGCAGAATTTCCCGTTTCGTAAAATAACCATCCAGCCGCCAGCCTTCAGTACCAGCACGATAAAAATCTTCAATAGAAGCATACGTTTCAAAAATACGGCGGTGTTTGGAAGCACCGGGACCAAGTCCATGCTGCAGCCAAATCCACCACGCACGCTCATCCATTGTTCCGCCCCCTGCCACGCATCATTTCCCACATTAAAATGGACGCACTGGCGGAAGCGTTCAGTGACTCCGCTCTGCCAAGCATGGGAATGGTCACTCGGCGGCTGCAGGCAGCCACTGTTTCCGGCAAAAGGCCATTTCCTTCGTTGCCGACAGCCATAATGACCGGTACGGAAAAATCCACTTTAGTCACTTTTTCTGCATTGGTATCCGGCACTGCTGCCATTGTCTGCCAGCCGGCCTGATGAAACAGCGGGGCTGCAGCCGCAAAGGAAGAAAAATGCACCAGCGGCAAGCGAAACGCTGCACCCATGCCGCCGCGCAGAGCTTTCGGAGAAAAGGGATCACAGCATTGTCCACACAGCAAAACACAGTTAATACCGAGGGCCTCTGCTGTACGCAGCACGGTACCCAGATTGGCAGGGTCCTGCAGCTGTTCCAATGCTAAACAAGCCCCTGCAGCTGGGCGATGCAGAAAACTTTCCGGTGTGGTATCGGCTGTATTTGGGAACGCACAAACACAGAAAATCTCCTGGCTGTTTCGAGTATCAGCTAACAGCTGTGCAACGGACGGTTCCAGAAGATATTCCTTTCCTGCCGTATGCTGTCGGATGGTATCTAGGTACTGTGGATATTTCTGCAGTGCTTTCTGTGTGTAAAAAAAGGAGCGGATAGAAATGCCGCTTTCGGCAGCATCCGCGCACAGACGGGCCCCCTCACACAAAAAAGCCTGTTGTTTCCGGCGTGCTGACGCACTGCGCAGGGCTGCCACGGCACGAACCGTTTCGTTGCGGCGGCTGGTAATATGTTCCATATTTTTCCCTCCTTATGCCATACAAACGGGTAAAAAATATGCGTCCGGTTTTTCCCCGGACGCAAAAAAGATTTCTTTACAGTGCTGCCTTTGCCTGTGCAACAAGTCCCTTAAATGCTGCTTCGTCGCTGATAGCAATTTCAGAAAGCATCTTGCGGTTCAGGGTAACACCGGCTTTTTTCAGGCCATTCATGAAAGTGGAATAGGTCATGCCGTCAGCACGGCAGGCTGCGGATATACGAGTAATCCACAGACGGCGGAAGTCACGCTTACGGGCTTTACGACCAGCAAAAGCATAGTTGCCGGACTTCATGAGGGCTTCTTTAGCCATCTTAAAGTGACGGCTCTTGCTGCCCCAGTAGCCTTTAGCCAGTTTCAGAACTTTCTTTCTTCTTTTACGCGTAGCGAGTGCGCCTTTAACTCTTGCCATTTTATTATACCTCCAAATACGTGGAAATCATCAGTTTACCAAAGCAGAACGGAAGCTTATTTGTAAGGAATCAGGCGCTTCACGTGTGCTGTGTTGGTCTTGTCAGCTACGCAGGTGCCGCGCATGCTGCGCTTATACTTTGCACCCTTGTCATGACCGTTCAGAAAGTGGCCCATGTTTGCGTGGGCACGGATGACTTTTCCGTTTTTAGAGAGTTTGAAGCGCTTCTTTGCGCCGGAATGCGTTTTGATCTTAGGCATAATAAGGATCCTCCTTAATTTTCCAGGGTAATTCCCTTTTACTCAGCTTTTTTTGCCTTACCAGCAAACTTTTTCGCGGCATTTTCAGCAGGCTTAGCACCAGGACGGGCAACCGGCCGAACAGCAAGGAACATCAGCATATTACGGCCTTCTAACTTTGCGGGCTTTTCAACAACAGCGTATTCGTTCAGCGCTTCGGCGAATTTTTTCATAATGGTATAGCCCTGCTCCGGATGGCCCATTTCACGGCCACGGAAGCGAATGGAAGCCTTTACTTTGTTACCCTCTTTTAAGAAACGGATAGCATGATTCAGCTTGGTTTCAAAGTCATGGGTGTCGATATTTAAAGACAGGCGTACCTCTTTAATTTCGACAATATGCTGATTTTTACGTGATTCTTTTTCCCGCTTTGCCTGTTCAAAGCGGTATTTTCCGTAGTCAATTACCTTGCAGACAGGTGGTTTTGCCTGTGGGGCAATTTTGACCAGATCCAGATCTTTGGAGTAGGCCAGCTGCCGCGCCTGTGCGGCCGGCATAATACCCAGCTGATGGCCCTCCGCGTCTACTACACGGACCTCCCGGTCACGGATATCATCATTGATCTGCAGTTCCCTGTTGCTAATTGTTAAGCACCTCCACAAAAAGTTTGTCAGAATAAACAACGCGCAAGCAGAAATTTCCGCCCGCGCGCAACACAACAATCCCCAAAAGGTTAGGATCATAATATTGACCCAAGACGGACGGCACCGCTTAGGTGTGGGCATAACTACCCCGCTTTGTTTTGACTGTATTATTATAACACAACGGCGCAGTTTGTCAAGCCCTACTTCCGCTTTTTCTATCAACGCGTACATATATGTATTTTTCGCAATATCTGCATAAAAATTCCATTTGATGGTTCTATTCTTTGTGAATGGATTGACAAGCAGACGCTTTTTGTGGATAATAGAAAGCAGTATTTGTTGCTTTCATCCGGTATAACGCACATGACAAAACTAAAGATTTGTCCTGCTGCACTTTTTGCGGCCATGCTGCCTGTACATTTTCATCTATTCTATCTATCCATATATATTATAAAGGGTTAAGGGTTATAGAATAGAAAAAATAGGCAGCCAGAAAAGGGTGCAGCAGCAAAGGGGGATTTTTACACATGGGTCTGACCATTGCACAAAAAATCATTAAAAGTCATCTGGTGTCCGGCAACATGACTGTCAGCAGCGACATCGGGCTACATATTGACCAGACACTGACACAGGACGCAACCGGAACCATGGCATATCTGGAATTTGAGGCAATGGGGATTGACCGCGTCAAAACCGAAAAAAGTGTTGCCTATATTGACCACAATACCCTGCAAACCGGTTTTGAAAACGCGGATGACCATCGCTTTATTCAGACAACCGCCCAAAAACACGGCATCTGGTTTTCACGCCCGGGCAACGGTATTTGTCACCAGGTACACTTGGAACGCTTTGGTGTCCCCGGAAAAACACTGATTGGCTCGGACAGCCACACCCCCACCGGCGGCGGCATTGGCATGCTGGCCATTGGTGCCGGCGGATTGGACGTAGCGGTCGCCATGGGTGGCGGTGCCTATCATATCAATATGCCAAAAATGCTGCGCGTCAATCTGACCGGAAAACTGCCCGCATGGGTCAGCGCCAAGGATATTATTCTGAAAGTGCTGCAGGTCCTGACCGTAAAAGGCGGCGTTGGCAAAATTGTAGAATATGCCGGTGAGGGCGTTTCCACCCTAACCGTTCCGGAACGTGCAACCATTACAAATATGGGTGCAGAACTGGGTGCTACCACCAGCATCTTCCCCAGCGATGAAGTGACACGTGAATTTTTGGCGGCACAAGGCCGTGATGCGGACTGGAAGCCACTTGCCTCGGATCCGGACGCTGTGTATGATGAGGAGATTACGATTGACCTCTCCTCCCTGGAACCAATGGCAGCCTGCCCACACAGTCCGGACAACGTGCGCACTGTGCGCGAACTGGCCGGCATGAAAATTGACCAGGTCTGCATCGGCTCCTGCACCAATTCTTCCTATCTGGATATGATGCGTGTTGCTTCTATATTAAAAGGAAAAACCGTTGCGAACAACGTGAGTCTTGCGATTGCTCCCGGCAGCAAGCAGGTCTACAATATGCTGGCAAAGAACGGCGCGCTGGGCGACATCATCGGCGCGGGCGCACGCGTACTGGAGTGTGCCTGCGGACCGTGCATTGGCATGGGGCAGTCCCCCAACAGTGCTGGAATTTCCCTGCGTACATTCAACCGCAATTTTGAAGGCCGCAGCGGTACGAAAGACGGCCAGATTTATCTGGTCAGCCCGGAAACCGCGGCAGCCAGTGCTCTGGCCGGCGTGATGACGGACCCGCGGACACTCGGTGCGGAAAATGCCATTGCACTGCCAAAGACATTCCTCATTAACGACAATATGGTTATTGCCCCTGCTTCTCCGGAAGAAGCAAAAAATGTGGAAGTTCTGCGTGGACCAAACATCAAGCCGTTTCCGTCTACCACAGCGCTGGCACCTTCTATAGAGGCCAAGGCACTGCTGAAAGTCGGCGACAATATTACAACTGACCATATTATGCCGGCCGGTGCAAAAATTCTTCCTTATCGCAGCAATATTCCGCGTCTGTCTGATTTCTGCTTTACGGTATGTGACCCAGATTTTCCGGAGCGTGCCCGCAAGTATAAAAAGGGCATTATCGTCGGCGGACATAACTATGGCCAGGGTTCCTCCCGTGAACACGCCGCTTTGGTTCCCCTGTACCTCGGCATTAAGGCAGTACTGGTCAAGAGCTTTGCCCGCATCCACTGTGCTAACCTCGTGAATGCCGGAATTGTGCCGCTGGTGTTTCAGAACCAGAACGATTACGACCAGATAGACCAGATGGACGAGCTTTCTCTGCCGAATATCCGCGCCGAGTTGGAAAGCGGCCTGCCCGTAACGGTAAAGAATGAAACCAAAGGATTTGCTTTCCACGCGGACTCCCCTCTGACGGACCGCCAGAGGAAGATGATTCTGGCCGGTGGCCTGCTTAACTATACGAAAGCAAAACATCATTCTGTATGAATGTACAGAAATCGTATTCCCAGCGCGGCGGCCTTTCTGCCAGCACCATCAAGTGGTTTGCTGTTTTTTGTATGGCCATTGACCATATTGCGTGGGCCTTTGTCCCAACGTTTTCTGCTGTGGGAATTGTCATGCACGCTTTCGGCCGCATTACGGCCCCGTGTATGTGCTTTTTTCTGACGGAAGGATATGTTCATACGCATGACATTCGCCGTTATCTGCTGCGAATGGGCATTTTTGCGTTGCTCTCGTGGCCGTGCTTTGTGTTCTTTGAGCGTGGCCCCGGCATATGGGCGCTGGAGCCCGGCATGATTTGGTCACTGTTCTTTTCCCTGCTGGCCATTACAGCCGTTGACCGGCTGAAGGGACCTGTCCCTAAAATGCTGGCTGTCGCAGGCTGTATGCTGGCTACCCTAGTGGGCGACTGGCCTTTGTTCTGTGTTGCCTTTACACTGGTATTTTGGCTGGAACGCGGGCAGTTTTACAGGCAGGCAGCCGGCTTTGCCGCAGCCGCTGTATTGATGGCGCTCTTTTATGCCAGTGATAACGCCACACAGGCGGTTTCACCGCGCTGGTTTTTTCTACAGCTCTGCGTACTGCTGGCTCTGTTCCCGCTTTCCCGTTACAACGGAACCCGCGGCGATGAGCGGCACCCGAAATGCAGCAAATGGGGATTTTACATTTTTTACCCGGCACATCTTTTCCTGCTGGGTATCCTTCGGTACTTTGTATTTGTATAAATGATAAGAAGTGAAAAGACAGACACAGCATCTGCCCGGGAGGTACTTATGGAAAAAATCCAGATGAAAACGCCGCTGGTCGAAATGGACGGCGATGAAATGACCCGCATCCTGTGGAAACTGATTAAACAGATTCTTTTGGAACCATATATTGACCTAAAAACTGATTATTACGACCTTGGCCTGAAGCATCGCGACGAAACAGAAGATAAGGTAACGGTGGACGCCGCAGAAGCTACTAAAAAATACGGTGTCGGCGTAAAGTGTGCCACCATTACCCCGAACTCTGCCCGTATGAAAGAATACAATCTGCACCAGATGTGGAAAAGCCCAAACGGTACCATTCGGGCAATTCTGGATGGCACTGTGTTCCGCGCACCGGTTTTGGTAAAAGGTGTAACGCCATTTATTCCAACCTGGAAAAGGCCCATCACGATTGCACGTCATGCCTATGGTGACCTATACAAGAATGTGGAGCTATCCGTTCCGGCCGGTGCCAAAGCAGAACTGGTTGTAACCGATAAAGACGGCAAAGAAACACGCCGGACCATTCACGACTTTGACGGCGCCGGTATCGTACAGGGACTGCATAATTTGGACGGGTCTATTGCTTCCTTTGCGCAGGCGTGCTTTAACTATGCACTTGCTACACATCAGGACCTGTGGTTCGCTGCAAAAGATACCATCTCTAAAATTTATGACCATCGCTTCAAGGACATTTTCCAGGAAATTTATGAGAAAGAATATCAGAAGAAATTTGAAAAAGCGGGCATCACCTATTTCTATACATTGATCGATGATGCTGTGGCACGTGTCATCCGCAGTAACGGCGGCTTCATCTGGGCCTGCAAAAACTATGACGGCGACGTAATGAGCGACATGGTCGCTACTGCTTTTGGCAGCCTTGCCATGATGACCAGCGTGCTGGTTTCCCCCACCGGTGAATATGAGTATGAAGCAGCACACGGCACGGTACAGCGTCACTATTATAAATATTTGAAAGGTGAACCGACCAGCACCAACAGCATTGCTACCCTGTTTGCATGGACAGGTGCCCTGCGCAAGCGCGGTGAGCTGGACTGTCTGCCGAACCTGATGAGTTTTGCCGGCAAACTGGAAAAGGCCGCTATACAGACGATTGAAGACGGTATTATGACCGGCGATATGTATCGGCTTTCTACCCTGCGCAACAAGAAAAAGGTTGGCACAGAGGAATTCCTTCAGGAAATCAATGTCCATCTGCAGGAATTGCTGCAGGCATAATGAAACAGAACTTTTATTTTTGACGACTGCGGCCGTCTGCGGAAAGAAGGTGTATGCAATATGCCAAAGCGTTCTAAAATTTCTATGTCTGTTATCCGACGTCTCCCGCGGTATTATCGCTTTTTGAACCAGTTGGACCAGGACGGCGTAACTCGTATTTCTTCAACAGAGCTATCCGCTCGGCTCGGTTTGACCGCCTCACAGATTCGTCAGGACCTGAACTGCTTCGGTGGCTTTGGACAGCAGGGCTATGGCTATATGGTGCACCAGCTCGCCGGAGAGATAGGCCACATTCTGGGGGTAGAACATCGCTACCGTACAGTGATTTTCGGTGCCGGCAATATCGGGCACGCCATTGCTGCCCAGATGGACTTTGGAGAACTCGGATTTCAGTTGATTGGTATCTTTGATAATGACCCGCAGAAAATAGGCACTGTACTTCACGGCATAGAAGTAATGGACCTTGTTTGGTTCCAGGATTTCTACAAGAAGTATGTGCCGGAAATGGCCGCACTGTGTATTCCCCGTTCTGCCATAGAGGAAACCGTCAGCTTTCTGTACGGTCTGGGAATTCGCAATTACTGGAATTTCAGTCACTACGATATTTCCATGAAATATCCGGATGCTGTGGTGGAAAATGTTCACCTGAACGACAGTCTGCTGACACTGTGCTATGAAATCAGCCATCATGACAAAGCGAAAAAGCCCGTAGCATTGCTAAAGCACGAAAAATAACAAAAATAAAGCATAAGGAAACGGCCGGTACAGAGGAAAATTCTTCTGTACCGGCCGTTCTGTATAAAATGTAGTTGTATAAACGTTTATGCGTCCTTATGGTTGTTAGTATGATGATATTCCTTCGCCGCAGCTACCAAGCCCTTAAAGAGCGGATGCGGGCGGTTTGGGCGGGACTTGAACTCCGGATGGAACTGGCTGCCGATGAAAAATGGATGCGAATCAATCTCCATCATTTCCACAATACGGTCGTCCGGACTCTTTCCGCAGAATGTAATGCCTGCTTCTTCCATACGGGTACGGTAATCGTTGTTGACCTCAAAGCGGTGACGGTGACGTTCGTAAATCAGCGGCACATTGTCATACAGCTTCGCAGCCAGTGTACTGGGTGTCAGCTTGCAGGGATATTTGCCAAGACGCATGGTACCGCCAAGCTGTTCCACATCTTTCTGCTCCGGCATCAGGTCAATAACATGGTTCTGGCTCTGCGGGTCAAACTCGGCAGAATTTGCGTCGGCAATGCCCATAACATCACGGGCATATTCCACAATACTCAACTGCATACCCAGGCAGATGCCAAGGAACGGCACATTGTTTTCACGTGCCCAGCGAATAGCAACAATCATACCCTCGATACCGCGCTCGCCAAATCCACCCGGCACCAGCACGCCGTCTGCATCTTTCAGCGTCTGCGCTACATTGTCCTCAGTAATTTTTTCGGAGTCAATCCAGAGGATATTCACCTTGACCTTGTTGCCAATTCCGCCGTGTGTCAGCGCTTCTGCAACGCTTAAATAAGCATCACGCAGTTCCACATACTTGCCGACCAGCGCAATGTTAATGCTGTCCGTCAGGGAAAGTGCTGTATGCACCATGCTAATCCAATCCGAAAGGTCTGGGCCGCGGGTGTCCAGCGACAGGCGGCGGCAGACGATATCGTCAAGTTTCTCTTCATGCAATGCCAGCGGTACTTCGTACAGCAGTGGCAAATCCAAATTTTCAATAACACAGTCCTCACGGACATTGCAGAACAAAGCAATCTTCTGTTTAATATCATCGCCAATGGGGTGCTCGGAACGCAGGACGATAACGTCAGGCTGAATGCCGATAGACAAAAGTTCCTTAACGCTGTGCTGTGTTGGTTTGGATTTATGCTCATGGGAACAGTTCAGATACGGAACCAGTGTTACATGGATAAACAAGCAGTTTTCACGGCCGACTTCCGTTGCAAACTGCCGAATAGCCTCCAGAAACGGCTGGCTTTCAATATCGCCGACAGTACCGCCGATTTCTACAATCGCTACATCTACATTGTCGCGGCTGGCCGCAATGCGCTCCTTAATCTCATTGGTAATATGCGGAATGACCTGTACGGTGCCGCCGCCGTAGTCGCCATTGCGCTCTTTCTGAATGACATTGTAGTAAACACGTCCAGAGGTAACATTGCTGTTCTGTGTGAGGCTTTCGTCAATAAAGCGCTCATAATGGCCGAGGTCAAGGTCTGTTTCCGCTCCGTCATCTGTTACAAAGACCTCGCCGTGCTGAAAAGGATTCATTGTGCCAGGGTCCACATTTAGGTACGGGTCAAACTTCTGCATGGTCACACGCAGGCCGCGTGCCTTTAGCAGACGGCCCAGAGAGGCCGCCGTGATTCCTTTGCCCAGTCCCGAAACGACGCCACCTGTGACAAAAATATACTTTGCTCCCATAATGTCCTCCATCCGTATTGATTTGCGCTTTCGCCAGGATTCGATAAAAAACAATAACTTATAAATTATATCGCTATGCGGGCCCGCTTGTCAAGGTAAAAAAGGAACAAGCCTGCCCGCTGCACAAAAAAGGCGCAGCCGGGAAAATCTCCCGGCCGCGTCGCTGCGGTTTTCTTACAAAACAGCGTCCAGCATTTTGCGGTAATCGTCAATGGGGAACGCACCGACACGGCTGTCCGCAGGTGCACCATCCCGAAAAACATATACGGTTGGAATACTCATGATGTTGTACTTTTCGGCCAGTTTCTGATTCTGGTCAACATCCACTTTCATTACGGTGACGCGGCCGCTGTACTCTTGGGCCAGCTGCTCAATCGTAGGGGCCAGCATCCGGCACGGACCACACCATGTAGCCCAGAAATCGCACAGAACCACTTTATTCTCTTTCAGGGTTTTGTCAAAGGAAGCCTCATCTGCATGAATGACATCTGCCATTATTCTTACCGTCCTTTCCATTTGTACTGTTAGTTTATCAGAATAACCGGATTTTATGAAAAATTCATTCCGGCTGAATTGATTTATTGATAGGCTTCTAGCGAAGCTTTGATGATTTTAATCGCGGTTGTCGGTTTATCGCTGCTGTCCACTGGAGCAGCGGCAATCTTGTCTACCACATCCATACCGTCATACACCTGCGCAAAAACGGAATGGCCGCGCGGCGGCGTAAAGGCGTTGTAGGCACCATCCAAATTTGGGTTTCCACCCTGCTTCTGATACAGTGCCTTGTAGGCGCTTGTCAGCTTATTTGTATTCAAAATAGTGTACTGTGTCTGGGCAATTTGCGGCCACTGGCTCTTGTCATAAGACTGCAGCTGCTGGTATACAGAAGCCGCCTGCTGCCATGTGCTTTCGTTGACTGGTCCGGCCTGGTTAATGAAAAACTGGCTGCCATTTGTGTTGTATCCGCCGTTCGCCATGGCAACTGAGCCGCGCAGGTTGACTAAGTTGGCATTAAACTCATCTTCAAACGTACCGCCCCATACGCTTTTGCCGCCGGTGCCGTCCCCTTTGGGATCACCGGTCTGAACCATAAAATCTTTTATCACACGGTGAAAGGTCAAGCCATTGTAGTACCCCTTTTGAATGAGACCCTCAAAATTTTGTACGGTCTTAGGTGCTGCCTGCGGGAATAAGCGCAGGCGGATCGTCCCCATGGAAGTCTGCAAAACGGCTACTTTCTCCCCTGCCGTTGGTTTTTCCAGTTGGTAACCCAGCTGCTTGCCATCATTTGGCTGCACAGCACTGATGCCGGAAGAAGTGCTTTGGCTGGACAATGCCTGTGAGGAAGCCGCATCCGAGGATGCTGAACTGCCGCAGCCCGCCGCAGAAAGTGCAAACAGCAGCGCCATTATGCCGCAGGCAAAACGCTTTTTTATCTGCATGAAATCTATCATCTTCTCTTTCCTATATCGTCAGAAAGGCGACTATATTGGCCGCTGTCCTGCAATGAAATCCATTATACAAAATTATCCGAAAAAAAGCAAGCCCTGTCCGCTGGAATTCGCGGACTTTCTGCCGCATATAAGTAAAAGACAGCAGCAAAAAAGGAGGTAGTCTAATGTTTGGATATGAACCCGAGGGCTGGCGGATAAACCGAGTGGAAAATCGTGCAGCGCTGCACAGTCCGGCAGCACTGGAACGGGCAAAGCAGACCGGGCAGATACTGGAGGGACGCGCTGTACTGTGTGACAGCAGGCACAACCTGATGGTGGACTTGGGCTGTATGCAGGGAATGATTCCTCGTGAGGAGGGCGCCCTCGGCATTCGGGAGGGCACCGTAAGGGATATTGCGCTGCTTTCACGAGTAAATCGGCCGGTGTGTTTTACCGTCACCGGTTTTTCTGGTGAGGGCAGCAACAGCACAGCGCTGCTCTCTCGCCGCGCCGCACAGGAAGCCTGCTGGCAGAATTATCTTTCCCACCTTGTCCCGGGTGATGTACTGGACGCACGTGTAACACATCTGGAATCTTTCGGTGCTTTTGCGGACATCGGCTGCGGCGTAGTGGCGCTTATGCCAATAGATACCATCAGCGTTTCACGTATTGACCACCCGCGGGAACGTTTTTCTACCGGTATGGATATTCGTGCGGTTGTGCGCAGTATCGAGGGCAGACGTGTCACGCTGACACAGCGGGAACTGCTGGGTACATGGGAGGAAAACGCAGCACACTTTCATAGCGGTGAAACCGTCGGTGGAATCATACGCAGTGTAGAGCCATACGGCATTTTTGTGGAACTTGCCCCAAACCTTGCGGGATTGGCTGAATGCCGTGAAAATGTAAGCAGCAGCCAACAGGCAAGCGTGTACATTAAAAGCATTCTTCCCGCACGCATGAAAGTAAAGCTGGTCATCATTGATACGTTTGAAAATACACAAAAGCCAAAGCCGCCGCATTATTACTTCACCGACAGCCACATGGACCGCTTTCTGTACTCGCCACCGACGTGCAGCCGCGTTATTGAAACAGTATTCACTGAAAAAAATGAATAAAGGTCTTTACTGCTGCCGCATAGGTGCCAGCGCGCTGTTTACTAGCTGGGCACGCCGTGCCTGACGTCCATGCGGGTCCAGCGGCTTTCCCGCACGCAGTGCCATAGTAGCGGGCTGAACGGCGAAAAGCAGGCTGTCCAGCTGTTCCGGACGCAGGCCGTGCAGCAGGCCCGCGCACAGTCCCATCCGCACATTGGCGTACAGTTTTAGGAATTCACTAAATTCCAGCATACGCGCGCTGGACAGCACCGCAAACGAACGGGAAACAGCGTCCTGTGCTTCCATTGTCTTCAGCAGTTCTGTACGCGCACGGCGTTCCCGGTCCACCAGCTGTGCACCGATTGCCAGAAGGTTTTGCACCGCATTCTTTTCGCTGATTCCCAGTGTAATACGGTTAGTCAGTTCATAAATCGCACAGGTAGGCTCAACAGCACCGTCCACAATTCCCCGCAGAGAAAAGCCCAGTTGGGCAACATCATTGGAAAGACGCTCCGCTGCGCCGCCCTGCTGCAGGGCTGGCAAGTGCAGCAGCAGCGAGGGAATCATTCCGGTGCCCAAATCTGTTAGGTTCTGTGTCAGATAGCCAATGTCACGGTGAAAAGCAAAACGCAGATAACGGTCCAGCATGGTGTCAAGCGCGTCCGCACCGGACAGCGCCTGGCCCAGCTGGCTTCCCGGAAGGACAAGCTGGGTATGCACATGGTCACTGCCGTTTACCATAATGCTGATGCTCTCATCTGCCGTATAAAACAAAACATGGCCAACCGGATTGGCGATAAAATCCGGTGTACACAGCTGCCGCTCAACGAACGAAACGGCTGTGCTTTCATCACATTCCTCCATATCTGCGCACAGAAAAGTATGCTGTGCCGCGGGGTGCAGACGTGACAAGGCAGTTTCCATACGCAGGCGGCTGCGCTCCATATCTGAACGGGACATACGCGAGGGGAACGGCAGGTCTGCCATGTTGCGTACCAAACAGACCTTGGCTGCCAGCACCACATCGTTGTCTGGTCCGGCATTTTCATACCATTTATGGTTCATTTATCTGTTCCTCCCCCCAAACGGCGCAGGCTTTCCTGCAGCTGCCGTGTCTGGCATTCTTTTTTCTCCTGCTCCACAGCCTGCCGCAGAACCTCCTGCATTTCGACCATCTGGCTTTGCGGCTGTGGCTGCGGCAGATTTTCACCCGGCATTTTCCCGCAGTGAATATCACTGCCATACAGACGCTGGATAATCGGCAGCAGCCGGTCCTCAAACGCTTCATAGCAATGCGCACAGCCCACTTTACCCGTGCGGGCAATATCCTCGAAGGCAGCACCGCACCATGGGCAGCGCTCTTCACTCGGTTCGTTAGTATCCTCATCCCACAAAAAGTCGCTGAGGATGCTGCCAAAGCCGCGGTCAAGGCCGCTGAGGAGGGTAACATACCCCAACCGGCGGGCACACGCCGCACATAGGGCATATTCCGTAAGCCTGCCGTTTACAATCGTCTTCACTTTTGTTGTTGCGGGATTTTCCCCGCAGGACTGGCAGATCATAGCTTTCTCTCCTTTGCAGACGCACAGGTCTGATGAATTTGTCTCTGTTTTTATTATACCACAGATAGAGGCCACAGTCAGGAAAAAGGACCCGCGTAAAAGCTTTCACACAAACCACAGCAGTGCAATATACTGGATTGTAACAACAAATAAGGAGGCAATTCAATATGTGTAACTGTAGCAACAATTCTAACAACTGTTCCTGTATTGTTCTGATCATCATTCTTCTGCTGTTCTGCTGCGGCGGCTGGGGCTCCGGTGGCGGCTGTGGTTCCGGTGGTAGTGGCGGCTGTGGCGACAACTGTGGCTGCAACAATAACTGCTGCTAATAAACCCTTTTTCCAAATAGTCCGGTAATCAGAAGAGGGCTGTGGGAAATCTCCCACAGCCCTCTTCTTTGTTTGAAGATTCAGTGCTGCTGCTTTTGCAGCGCTTCAGTCAATGCCTTTGCCAGCTGGTCTGGGCAGGAAGTAGGTTTTAACCCACAGTGGATACCACTGCAGCGGCGGATGACGTCCTCCGCCTTCATTCCCTTGACCAGCGCCGCAATGCCCTTTAAGTTACCGTTACAGCCGCCGATAACCTGCACATCGCGGATAATATCACCATCCAGCTGCAAACGGATTTCTCTGGAGCACGTTCCCTTTGTCTTGTATACATAATCCACAGTTGGTCCCTCCAAAGCGTTGACACTCAGGCACTTTCTGCCATGCTTCTCAGCCGGCAAACTTCGGTATCATCCGTTGTATAAGTGCCGAGCGGATAATGATGTTCCGCATACATGCCGCGGAAGTCTGAGCCGCCGGTCATCAGCAGGCCATACTGTTTAGCCATAGCCCGCAAACCTTTGCGGTCCTCTTCGCTGTTTAGCGGATGGCACACCTCCACACCGTCCAGTTCATGGGAAGCCGACATCTCCAAGAAGATATCATAGCTGTCAAACTGCCCCGGATGTGCCATCACGGCCAAACCACCGGCACCATGAATTTGCTGAATAACCTCATGGGTTTCCGGATAGCTGACCGGAATGTAGGCCAGACCGGTCTTTGGGGCAAATAGCTGACGGTACAAATCGCCAAACAGTTCGTCCGTATAACCGGCATCCAGCAGCGCATGCATCACATGCTGCGGAAAGATATTGGTGCTGCCCTGTGCACGGCGGGTAATCATTTCCACCGGCATGGGATACAGGTGCAGGACCTTCTGCAGCATTAAGAGTGCGGCGTGCCGCCGCATTTCTGCAATCCGTTTGCATAGGCCCGCCAGCCGTGCTGGATGTGGGCAGCAGTAACAAAGAATATGTACCTGCCTGCCCGTTTTGCCGTCCGTAGTGGAAAATTCCGCACCCGGAATCACCTCTACGCCCTTGCGTTTCCCGTACATAACCGCCCGTCCGGTTCCAGCAAAGGTGTCCTGGTCGGTAACTGCAATGGTGCTGAGCCCCCGCTTTTTCGCCAAATCCACCAGTTCGTCAATGCACAATGTGCCATCTGACATTTTCGTATGACAGTGTAAGTCCGCAGCCAAAAAGATCCTCCTCTTTCTCTGATATAACAAAATCTTTACTTTATATATTATTATAAAACAAATTCCGATGGGAATCAACAAACTGTATGACAGATAAGGCACAAAAGGGCACCGCATTCCTGCGGCGCCCTAAAAAAGTCGAGCTTTTCTGGTGAAAATATCACTTTTCCTGCAGGCGGGACACACTACGAAAAGTGTCCGCGCGGGCAGCCAGTTCATACTGATGGGCCGCGTTGAGAATAATATCTTCATGTCCAGCACCACCAATAAGCTGCATGCCGACCGGCATTCCCTGCCCGTCAAAGCCACACGGCACACTGACTGCCGGCAGGCCGACAATATTGACCGGCACTGTGCAGATATCCGTCTGATAGGTTTCCACCGCGTCCTGTGCAGTGAAACCGAACGGAAATGCCGTACGCGGTACTGTCGGTGCCAACAGGAAATCACACTGCTGGAAAACCGACTCAAACGCATGACGGATTTTTCGGCGCAGCATCTGCGCTTTCTTATAATAAGCATCATAATAGCCAGCACTCAGCACATAGGTGCCCAACAGAATACGGCGCTTCACTTCTTTGCCGAAGCCGGCACTGCGTGTCTTGGCAATCATATCATTCACACCAGTGTAGTGTTCTGCCTTTATGCCATAACGAATGCCGTCATAGCGGCCGAGGTTGGAGGAGGCTTCCGCACAGGCAAGAATATAATAGACCGGCAGCGCATATTTGATTTCCGGAATTGATAGCGGCACCAGCTCGGCGCCAAGGCCCTGATACACTTTTTGTGCCTGCTCCAGTGCCACCTGCACATCTGGCTGCAGGCCGTCAAAATATTCGGCCGCCAAGCCAACCCGTTTGCCCTTTAGGCTCTGCTGCAAAGCCGGAACCGCCGCACAGCGCGCGCCGGTACAAGTGCTGTCGCACGGGTCCTTTTGGGACAGCACATCAAATAAGATAGCCGCATCTTCGGCACAGTTTGCCAGCGGGCCAATCTGGTCAAAGGAGCTGGCATACGCAATCAGGCCATAACGGGACACCGCACCGTAGGTAGGCTTCAGCCCGACAATGCCGCAGAAGGAAGCCGGCTGACGGATAGAACCGCCGGTATCGCTGCCAATGCCGTACGCCGCCAAACCGGCGGAAACTGCGCTGGCAGCGCCACCGGAAGAACCGCCTGCCACACAGCCTGTGTTGTGCGGATTGCGTGCACCGCCGTAGCAGCTGGTTTCACAGCTGGAGCCCATGGCGAACTCATCCATATTGCTCTTACCGAGAAGTACTGCCCCCTGCTGCTGCAAAATCTGCCAAACAGCGGCATCATACACCGGACGGTAGCCGGAAAGGATGCGGGAACAACAGTCTGTATCAATGCCACGGGTGCTGATGTTGGCTTTCAGCGTCATAGGAACGCCCTCTACTGGACCGAGCGGCTCACCGGCTGCCAGTTTCCGGTCCACCTTTTCGGCGGCCGCCAAGGCAGTCTTTTCCGTCACGCAGGTATAGGCCCGCAAGTCGTCATTTTCACGCTGGACCGTCTGCAGATAGCGGCGGGTAAGCTCTGTGCAGGAGCACTCCCTTTTTCGATATAAATCCTGTATTTTATGAATCGTACTGAATGACTGCATAGGCCCTCCTTACGCGTGCGGCCGAACAACAAAGCTGCTGCCGTCTGTGTCCGGTGCATTGGCCAAAACTTCATCGCAGGTAAGGCCGGACTTTACTTCGTCTTCCCGCAGGACATTTTCCAGTCCGTTCTGGTCAGCGTACGCTTCTTCTTCCACGCTGACGGAAGCAATGGTGTCAGCAAAGGAAATGATTTCATTCATATCTTTTGTCAGGCCGTCCAGCTCTTCCGGAGCGACCTCCAGCTTTGCCAGCTTTGCAATTTTTAAAACATCCTCATGGGTAACCACGCTGATCCCTCCTTACCTGAGCTTGATGTGGACTTCTCGCAGCTGCTGTTCTGTTACCTTTCCAGGTGAACCCATCATCATATCCTGTGCGTTGGAGTTCATAGGGAACGCAATCACTTCACGGATGTTTTCTTCGCCAGTCAGCAGCATAACCATGCGGTCAATGCCGGGTGCCATGCCAGCATGCGGCGGTGCGCCGTACTGGAAGGCGTTGTACAGTGAAGTGAACTTTGTCTGCAGGTCCTGCTCAGTATAACCGGCAATTTCAAAGGCTTTTTTCATAATTTCAATATCGTGGTTGCGCACAGCGCCGGAAGAAAGTTCCACGCCGTCGCAGACAATATCATACTGATAAGCCAGTACTTCTTCCGGTGCTTTGTGAAGCAGTGCGTCCATTCCGCCCTGCGGCATGGAGAATGGGTTGTGCGTAAAGATATATTTGCCTGTTTCCTCGTCGATTTCGTACATTGGGAAGTCGACAATGAAGCAAAGTTCAAAACGACTTTCATCAATCAGGCCCAAACGGTGGCCAAGCTCCGTACGAATCTGCCCTGCCATCTGCGGTGCATTGGCTTTATCGTCCGCAATAAAGAAGATAACGCCGCCTTTATCGAGTCCGCTGCGGCGGAGCATTTCAGCGCGCTGCTCTTCGGTCAGATACTTATCAATGGGTCCTTTGTAGGTGCCGTCGTCCAGCGCCTCAATGTAGCCCAATCCCTTCATGCCAATCGATTCTGAAAAAGAAAGCATCGCCGCAAAGAAAGAGCGTGGCTGCTTGACACAATCCGGCACAACAATAGCGCGTACACATTTTTTGCGGAATGGTTTAAAGGTTGTTTCCGTAAACAGGTCCGACAAATCAATAATTTCCAGCGGGTTGCGCAGGTCCGGTTTATCGGTGCCATACTTCAGCATACTTTCCGCATAGGGAATGCGGCGGAACGGTGCAGGTGAAACTGCTTTTCCTCCGCCAAATTTCCGAAACGTATCGCCAATCACCTGCTCGGCAATGGTAAAAACGTCCTCTTGGGTGGCAAAGGCCATTTCAAAGTCCAGCTGATAGAACTCGCCGGGTGACCGGTCAGCGCGGGCATCCTCATCACGGAAGCAGGGCGCCACCTGAAAATAGCGATCAAATCCGGAGACCATAAGCAGCTGCTTGAAAATCTGCGGTGCCTGCGGCAGCGCATAGAAACGGCCCTTGTGTTTGCGGCTTGGAATCAGATAATCGCGCGCACCCTCTGGTGAGGAAGTGCTTAAAATAGGCGTCTGAATCTCCAAAAAGCCGAGGTCAGTCATTTTCTGGCGCAGATAAGAAATGACATGACTGCGCAGGACGATATTATTATGGACTTGGGGGTTTCGCAGGTCGAGATAGCGGTACTTCAACCGGACATCTTCTTTTGTTTCCCGGCTGGTAACAACATCAAACGGCAGTACAGCACGGCATTTGCCCAGCACCTGCAGGGAAGCTGCCTTTACTTCCACAGTGCCGGTGGCAATTTTCGGGTTAACAGTGTCTTCATCTCGCAGAATCACTTCACCGGAAACCGTCAGTGTGCATTCTTTATTGACATCTCTGAGCATTGCCTCATCGTGTACAACAATCTGGACAACGCCGTACTGGTCCCGCAGATCAAGGAACTGGACCCCACCGTGGTCACGGATATTTTCGACCCAGCCTGCTACACGGACAACTGTGCCGATGTCAGCTTCGCTGATTTCTCCGCAGGATTTTGTGCGGTACTGGTTCTTACAGATCATTCCTAGATTCCCCCTAGTCTAACAAATACAAGCAGATTTTGCAGATGTCTGCCGCAGGAAAGGAGCATCTGCAGTGCTTTATAGTATTAAAGTATATCATCTATTGCAGAATGATTCAACACAAATTGCAAGATTATACGATTTTCCATGCATTCCGCAAGGCAAGAACACCGGGAGCAATCTGTTCCAGCGGAATTCCAGCAAATCCAAGCGTCACCTGATTCTCCGGCCCGGGACACACACGCACATCATGGGCCGCTGCTAGTTCCGCCAGACGTGCCGGGGAAGGTGCGTCCTGCAGATGCAGCGTGACGCAAAGCGGTGTTTCCTGCAGGTGCAGCTGAGCACGCGCACCAAAAGCCTGATGCAGACAGCGGAGAAGCTGACTGCTTTTTTGGGCATATACTTTGCGCAGCCGACGCAACTGGCGTTCCAACTGACCGCTTTTCACATAATCAGCCAATGCCAACTGCTCCACTTTAGAGGCTGTCTGATTATAATGGGACGCACGTGCAAGATACAAGGGCAGCAGCCGCGGCGGCAGCACCATATACCCTACCCGTACACTTGGCAGCAGCAATTTTGAAAAGGAGCCGAAATAAATGACACGGCCGTCCGCCGCCATGCCCTGCATGGACGGAATAGGACGCGCACGGTAGCGCAGCTCTCCGTTATAGTCGTCCTCAATGAGCAGACCGCCCCGCTGTGCTGCCCACTGCAGCAGTTCCTGCCGCCGCAGCAGCGGAATAGGATTGCCGCAGCCCTGCCGGCTGGAAGGAGAAACATATGCAATTTTGGCACCGCTCTGTCGAAGGGCCTCCGGTTCCATGCCGCTTTTATCACCGGGCAAATGAACAACATCCATGCCGCAGTCGGCAAAAACCTGTTCCGCCTGTGGAAAGCCGGGTTCCTCCAGCGCAACCGCCCCGACACTTCCCTGCAGCAGCCCACAAAGCAAATACAAAAGCGGCTGTGAACCGGCACCGATAACAACCTGTTCCGGAGAACAGACAACGCCGCGGGCACCGTAGCTGTAGGCACACAGCGCTTCCCGCAGCGGCAATTCTCCCTGGGGTTCACCATAGCTGACCAGTGCCTGCGGGCGGTTAAGCACCTCCCGAATATGGCGGCGCCAAATTTTCATATCTGCACAGGAGCTGTCTACAGAATCTGTGCCGAAGTTATAGCGTGGAAGATGACGTGGCGGGCACGTTACGGCTGCTGGCCGAGCCCCTCGGCGGCCTCCTCCAGTCAGGACAAAATAACCGCGCTGCGGGCGTGCTTCAATGTAGCCTTCTACACAAAGCTGCTGATATGCGCTTTCAATCGTTGTGCGGGAAAGGCCGAGGTCCTCACTTAGGCGGCGGATACTGGGCAGCTTCTGTCCGGGGCGCAGACTGCCACGCTGGGCGGCTGTGCGCAGCTGTTCATACAGTTGCTGATACAGCGGCTGTCCGTTCTTTTTGTCTATTTGAATATAGTCATATGTCAAAATGCTTTCCCCTTACTGAAACTGTGCTTCCTATTTTCTTCAGAAAGTATTTGTATATGCAGTACAGATGATTCATGTGCTGATTATAACAGACTTCAGCAGGCGTGTCAAAATACAAAAGGCGCTTTTGGAAAGCAGGATAAACCTGCCGAACCAAAAGCGTCTTTATGCTATTTATTTAAATGTAATGTATATGATATCCTAACTTTACGGAATGGCGTGCCATGCTGTTTCCAAAGCGACCTTCATCATATCATGGAAAGAATTCTGACGCTCCTCAGCAGACAGAGCTTCGCCGGTAAAGATGTGGTCCGAAATGGTCAGAATGCTCAGGGCCTTCTTATGGCAAGCCGCAGCAGTCCAATACAAACCGGCAGCTTCCATTTCAACCGCAAGGTGACCAAAATCGCGCAGTTTCTGATTCAAATCCGACTGCGGATAATAGAAAAAGTCAGACGAATAAACATTGCCGACAACGGCGTTTACTTTCAGTTCTTTCGCGGCTGCAACAGAATCTGCCAGCATTCCATAATCGGCAGCCGCAGCCAGCTGGCCGGGGATTCCATATGCATCACCATAAGACGAGTTGGTAGATGCGGCCATAGCAATAACAACGTCACGAACTTTTACCTTATCAGACAAACCGCCTGCGGAACCAATGCGGATGATGGCATCTACATCAAACTGGTTGTATAGTTCTGTAGCATAAATTCCCAGAGATGGGATACCCATGCCGCTGCCCATCACGGAAATCTTTTTGCCGCGGTAAGTGCCGGTGTACCCCAACATATTGCGTATCGTATTGAAGCAGACTGGATTTTCTAAGTAATGGTCCGCCACATGTTTTGCACGCAGCGGGTCACCAGGCATAAGAACTACTTTGGCAATGTCTGTGTTGTCTTTGACGGTAATGCTTGCTGATATTGAAGTCTTTGCCATAATTTTCCCCTTCTATTTAAAAATATAGCTATTTAAAAACTTATTTATTCTGCCCATAATGGTACAGCATGAAATCACGCATATAAGACACATCCTCTGCAGAAATGCTGCACGGCCGGCCAATGGTTAGCGCCTGCTGATAGACCTGCGCCGTCATTTCCAGCACCGTGCAAACTTTAAACGCCTGGTCCAGGTTGGCTCCAACGCACACAGCGCCATGATTTGCTAACAGGCAGGCTGTGCCTTCCTTTCCCAATGCTTTCTGCACATTTTCAGCCAGCTGCTGCGTTCCCGGAAGCGCATACGGCGCAACCGATACCGTACCGCCTAAAGTCTGCGCCGCTTCGTCCAAAATGGGTGGAATCGGCTGATGGAGCACAGCGAACACCATGGAATGCATAGGGTGTGTATGGATAATAGCCTGTACGTCCGGCCGTGCCCCGTAAATATCGCGGTGCATTCCCTCTTCTACTGTTGGTTTGCGTGTGCCCTGCACAATCGTGCCGTCCACACGCACGACAACGATGTCTCCTTCTGTAAGAGTATCATACGGCATAGCAGACGGTGTCAAATAGATAAGCCCTGTTTCCGGGTCCCGTACGCTGAGGTTCCCCCATGTTTCCACCGTCAGGCCACTGTGCAGCATTTTCCGTCCTGCCTGCAGCAGTGCTTCTTTATAACCGCTCTTTATTTCTTCTTCACACCTGCTCATTGTTTTCTCCTATTATCCTGTTTTTCCTTTTTTATTTTACCTGTGATTACAAAAACAGTCAATGCCCTCTTAGAAGAAAACAGAATAAATGCATTTTCTAAAAAGAATCTCTAAAAAATGCAAAATAATCCTTGACATCATAAATAAAAGGGTGTATTCTATTAGAGCCGGTTCAAAAGGGGCAACAAAAAATATGAATCATTAGCTCAGTCGGTAGAGCACCTGACTTTTAATCAGGGTGTCCGGGGTTCGAATCCCCGATGGTTCACCAAAGGGAATCCGCATGGTTAAGCCGTCTTTAAGGTTTGACCATGCGGATATTTTTATTTGCGGGCATAAAAAATGTGCTTCCAAAAGGAAACACATTTTCGAACTAATTATAATCTAATTTAGTCTCTATAAGAATTCATCTTATTACATATCCAATTATCTAATTTAGCAACTACTGAATCGCCTGTATTGGGACTGGCAGTCCAGTAGCTATGGATAATTCCGATAATTCGATTTTGACTCTCAAGGCACGGCCTGCCGCTCATTCCCCCTATGGATTGCTAGCTGGTCGAAATAATGCGAGAACTGTTTACAGCGTCAACGTTACAACGTTGTAAATACAGATAGGCAGAATTCTTTTACTATTCCCCATAATTTTCACATTTCCCCCAAATGTCATGGAATTCTAAATACAAGTAGGCTACTAACCGTCAATCTTTGTCACTTGCGATGTCACAATATCCTTTTTATAGGAGTAATTGTTTTTGGAAGATGGGAGCGTATTCTGTGACCATTGAGTGGCTTCACCGGGAACAGGTTTTGCATTTTCCATAATCCGATTAAATGTGATGCGGCCTTCTTCGCCACCTTTCGTAAGCAACAGTTGCAGTTCCTCAGATGTGATACCGAATCCACTATAGTTTGTCTCTTTTGCCTTTGTAATGATTTGTTGAAGGGAGTCCCCAACATATGCGGAAAAAATTTTGGATATTTTCCCATTGCTGGTCATATAAATTCCGGTTTCTCCTTTCTCTACACAAGAAAAGCCAAACAGATATGTCGTTGTTCCATCAGCATTTTTTGTAGGCTTTCCCGCAACAAATGTCTTTAGAACTTTTCCATTTCCAACGGCGTAACTGACTTTTGTACTTTTGATTTTTGGTGTGATTAGGAAACAATACTTTTCACCGACCGAAAACAATGTCCTGCTCGTTGTATCCGACTCAACATTGTCGGCCATACCGGCTGCATAGGAAGGCACCGCAACAAAGCTAACAAAGCTGAAAAGTAATGCGGCACATATCAGAATCTTCCCCATCCATTTATAAACTGATGATTCATTTTGCTCCTCCTTTTTTTAATGTGAAATGGTCCAATATCATCTATAAAAAGAATACAGCTTTTTATCCAGATGTCAATATGTGGAACACAAGGATTATAAAAGAATTTAGTATTTCTTTTTTATTAGTAACAGTTGTGCCGGTCATAGCAGCCGCACTGTCCAGCAACTCAATTGTTGAAGATGTTGGCCGGTTGTGGTTTCCATTAAATTCGCATACAAATTCCTGATACGCGATACCCCGATAATCTCATCTTTTGCGTATCCGTCTAGTGATGAATGCAATCAGAACTTCCTTAACAGTTGCTGCTATATGGTAAAGATGGGGACTTTTTGTAATCTTAATTGACAAATCAATCATAAAAGGGGTAAAATAACAGTAAAACGAGGAACAAAATGGATATAAAATACAAAACAAACTGGAAGATGAGAAAAAGGATCATACCAATCATAGGCACTACCATAATAATGGCTGCCGCAGTCATTCCTGCATCGGCAGCAGATGTTATTACGCAGAAAGTTGACTATACTCAGAACATACAGCAAATCTCCCGGCTGTAATTTGCGTACCATCTTTTTATATTGCGGCCTATTGAAATCCTTTCCAGATTGCTTATCTGTATAAATGCATCTATCTAAAACAGATTTTCTCATGCATTGCAATTCGTTGCCTATCTTCGTTTTGGTCCATGCTTGATACTCGAATATATCCATAAACTTTGCTTGCCATCTGTTGGCCTCCATTACGTATATCTAGTACATCGGTTTCATGTATGGTCAAACAAATATTTTACAAGATTATAGATGTATTGAATAGTCGTATGCTGATTTTCGAGTTGGTTCAGTATGGGCGGTATTTTCGTTCAGTGAACAAGAAAAGGCGGAGGAAAAGGACCTCCGCCTTTTCTTTGCTACTCTAGTCATTTATTATTCTTTTTTCTGTGCCGGGCGTACAAGAATGCCAGCGTCTGTTCCAACCATTTCAATGGCCTGGCCTTGGAACATCCCAAAGCGATCACGCAAACTTTTCGGGATAACCAACCTTCCCAACTTATCTATGCATCTGATTTCACCAATCGCATAAATGGTAATGTTTCCTTTTAAAGACTGATTCATAAAAGTTCATCTCCTTTATTTATAAAGAAGGTCCGCCATACTGGCGGACCTTCTGCTGCAATCTGGCAGGCTGCATCTGTTTCTCCAGTACAGCTGCGTTTCTTCTATAATCAACTAAGACGTCATTCCAATCGTTTAGGGCTGGAGTATGCACAAGGATGTTGATACTTATTCCCAAATTCTTTCTGTATACGAACCGTTGCATTTTGCCCGACTGTTATAGTGTGCCCATTTTCGGCGGTGTCCACGTTAAGA
This sequence comes from Caproicibacterium lactatifermentans, assembly GCF_013315815.1. NCBI lineage: Bacteria > Bacillati > Bacillota > Clostridia > Eubacteriales > Oscillospiraceae > Caproicibacterium > Caproicibacterium lactatifermentans. The sequence continues at coordinate 956,696 of NZ_CP046051.1, read as the reverse complement.
CCCAAAATAATGTTCTTGACACTTGGATGATCTTTTAAAAACTGCGTAAGGACATACGACGTTGATACGCCGCCCAAAGAAATCATCGGATAATCCATGCGTGGACTCTGCAGCTCCTTACACATAGACCAGTAACTCATAGCTTCAATCGGACTTTCAAAGACACAGACCGTGCTGGCCGCAGGACCCGCAGCATTCTCGTTGATAGTAAAACCATAATCTTTGCGTGAACCTATAACATCCACTTTGTACTTACCGGACATAACGCGCAGAGGAGCATAATACGGCTCTTTCTGCAACGTATAGCCAACCATAATGACATTTTGATAGGCTGCCGTACGTCTGAACTGCACTAAATCATGTATCGTGCTAGCTGGAATGCATGGTACAACCCGTTCTCCTTTCGGATTGTGCGTGTAAAGCGTTACCGTTTGCAGCGGAATATCCTGAAACTTGTCCGCAAAACGTTCCTTTACAGTGTACCAGGCTTGTCCCTGGCCGTCATATCCTGCAATATCAAAGTGCGCATATGTTAATGCCTTGATAAACTTTTCCATCCCTTTGTAATGAAACATATAGCCTATATATGCTATATCTATATCATTTTTGTTGCATCAGTCTTAATTCCTGCTGATAATTACTCAAAACATTCCCTATACCGGGAAGCTACGTTAAAGTTATAAATACAGAAGGACATGGCAACCCTCCACATATAGAAGCTGAAACAGGAGTAAAAATTGTGATGTTACATTTAGTAACGGGGAATATCACAGATGGCTGGCTAACTTCGAATTGGCAAATCCAGTGTAAATATAATTCCACCCATATTCTAACAGTTTACTGATGAATATGGGTGGAATGTTGCTTCGGGTAGATGCTTTTCTACTCGGATAATCATTATATTTATTTAGATATCACATTATTGAGTATGAATCCGCTTTTCGGCAAAGTCGGTATTCTTGCCATATTATAACCTAAATTCTGATCCGGCACTTTGTAATCAATCTTATTCATAAGAAAGTTAAGTGTAGCTTTCATAATTTCAACGGTAATACTTTCTCCAGGGCAGCGGTGTCCGTTGGCAGGATCACCCCCACCATGTGGGATAAACTCAAACGGATTGTATTGCCAATTTCTGAACCGTTCCGGCTGAAATTCATACGGCTTATCCCATATACGTGAATCGTGATTTATGCCGTATACATCAAGAAGTACGAGTGTTCCTGTTTTAAACTCGCAACTATTCCAGACAAATTCTTTTTTTACTTTTGCCCCGACAAAAGGGGTAAAGGGGTAAAAACGCCGCACTTCCTGCACAAACATGTGGGGCGCATCGGCATCGCTTAGCAACATATTTTTATACTCAGGATGTTCATGCAATGCCAAAGCCATAAACGTAATATAAGTTGAAATGGCGACTATAGGGCGAATTAAGTTAATCAGTTCCTTTGCCGCCATATTAATCTCCAGCAAATTACCGTCAAGTTCTTTATAATTCGCCACCTTATAAAGCGCTGATACTTCAGGGACATTTAACCTGCCTGCCCGTACATTATCTACAATATTTTCTATCCATTTTTCTGTTTTTGTCCTCGCTGCTCTCCCTTTCCAATACCTTGGTCCAACAGCTCCAAAAGCGTCAATCATTTTAGCAAAATCGTCCGCATATTCCTTAGTTTCAGATTCTAATAACGGAACGCCAGCCCATTTGCAGGCCGTTTTACATAAAACAATCTTTGCTTCGTCAAAAAGTTTAATCTTTTCAGCCGTTTCCCATCTGGGTATAACAGCTTCCCATTCCTTATAGGCAAGATCGGCAAGCGTCTTTGGATGCTGATTATTTGTCAGCGACATAAAAAGAGATTTGCGGTGTAAATGCGCCTCGCTATCCATTCCCTGTATAGCATTTTCACCGGTAAGGGTTTTTTGTACCCGTTTAGGCGCCGCACCACTGCGCACAAACCGTTCCGTATCGTAGAATATTTCCGCTGCTTCTTTTCCGGTTATACATATTACTTCCTGTCCCAATAAGTGTGTTTTAAATAAATCAGATTTATGTTTATCCATCCTGTTTTTTATATACAGATAACCTTCTTGTGACAGGGCAAGGGTTTCATCCATATTTTTTTCATGTGGAGTATTGGTTTTTGGCATAGGCGAATTGTTCCTTTCTATACCTAAATAAATATATTGGAATACACTTGATACAGTAAAACCAGTTTTACTGATATGATCCCTTTATTTTGCTGCTGCCATCATATTGCATTCATTTGCACAAGTACGGCATTCATCAGCACATTTTTGGCAATGTATGTCTTTAAACATATCGCATTCCGTTGCACAATCATTGCACATTGTAGCACAAAGTTTGCACAAATCCATTGCATACTTAGCGTCCATTGACATAAAAGATGCCGCTTCTTTACAGATGCAGGCACATTCGTTTAGCATTGCAATACATTTTTTTCTTGCGGTGACATCCGGCTCACTGAGGCACATTGTCATACATTCCATACAAGCCTGTGCGCACCTGTTACAAGCATCAATACATTTTTGATATTTGTCAATTGCCTTGTTAACAATTCCCATAATTAAGATTACCTCCTTTTCGGTTTATATTAGCATTACTAATAAAATATAAAAAATACATTGACCTAACCAATAAAAACCTTACACCGTAATCTCCGTTCCGTTCACGAGCTTAAGGTGGTCATTCCATACATCGAGTGAGGAGCTCACGGTCTCGGTCGGTGCGCCTTGAGCATCGTATCTTGTGACCCCCTCGTTTTCCCTGAAGGATTTTTTGACCGTCTTCTCGACTACTTCAATTTCCTGCTGCAATAAAGCCGACCGGCAGACCATTTTTCAGCACAAGCAGAAAGCACTTCATTTTCCCTTGCTTCTCGACGGTATAACCAATTTTTCAAGGTATTCAACAATCTCATCCATATCACTTGTTTCTTTCTTCCACGCCCTGCTGCGGCTGTATCCTTGCGTTATTGATGCGGTTGGCTTCCATTTGTGCGTCCTTTAGGTTCTCGTCAAGAGTTGCTGCCTTTTCAAAGTCGCCATGCTCCAGTTTTTGCTGAAATTCCTTGATGTCCGTAGTCCCAAACGCTTGTACCATTTTCTGCTGCAAATTCGCTCGCCTCGGCATTGGAAATCCGTTACTTTGTTCCCGCTAATTCAAGTTCATGATGAACCATTGTGGCCTTATGCGGCCGAGATACTGCAGCAAGCGCCGCAGACAGTGCCTGTACCTTATCACTGCATTGCAGCGCGTTACTAACAAGCAGATTGTCAACATCCGTCTGGCTGATAGCCAAGCCACCGGGACAGGTGTCCCTGCTGGCCGAGGTCAATTAACAGCACCTTTTTCCAAGTGACTGAAGTCCGGCACCAATGTTCAGTGCCGTTGTTGTTTTGCCAACTCCACCTTTTTCGATTGCAGACGTTATCCGGCACTTTCCTAGCAATCCAGTGACGGCCGCCGATGGTTTCAAATCACAGGCTGTCCGTCCTGCGCCGGATAATACTTAACCAGTGGGTCCGCTCCCAACACCCGCGGATCAGAAGTAATGTTTTCCGTAGCTGGCATCTCAGATGCCCACTTCCTCCACAGCATTTGGTACAGCCGTAAACCGCATGAGATTTTGAGGCAGTTTAATAGTCACACGGGAAAGTACGGATTGATAAGTTGCGTACTATTCCCCGGGATGAATCGTTACGAATTTTTTGGGTTAAAAAATGTCCCAAACTGGAATTATCGTTTCGTGCAATCATAGTTGAACCGTCATAAGAAGCTTCTTTCAACCAGAATTGCTATACAAGCCATAAGTATCTATCCTCACCATTATCTTTTATGTATATGTAGTAGCGTTTAAAGCCTCCGTTCCAAGGACTGCGTTCTGATATTCCATTGTTCCTGCCGAGTTTTTCATGTAAGTATTCCCCTTTTGCTTTACCATATTGTGATTCACTTCCCTATGTGACCAAAAACTCACAAAACATCTTCCAATGTTTTTATTTTATAGTATAATAAGATAAACAGATAGGAGACGGAGATGATAAAATGGAAAAAAGCAGGCCGTATGCAGCGCATATCAGAGAAACAGACGGAACTGTACAAACTGTCCAGGAACACTTGAAAAATGTCGCCGCAATGGCACGCACGTTTGCGGAACCTTTTGGTGCAGGTGATATGGCGTACCAATGCGGGCTGGCACACGACATTGGGAAATTCTCGGCGGGCTTTCAGCACCGTATTTGGGACAACGATTCCAAAAGAGACCACTCCACAGCAGGTGCGCAGGAACTGATGCATTTGGCCGGAAACGTATGTACCCTGCTGCCAGCCTACTGCATCGCCGGACATCACGCCGGGCTGATGAACGGCGGCGGACGGTATGATAAGAGTGAAACTTCCGGAACACTGATGGGGCGGCTTCAGAAAAAGCTGCCGGAAGACTATCAAATATATAAAAAATTTGTGCAGCTGAAAGTTCCACAGCCGCCGAAACTGCAGCTGCTCGGTCAAAAGGGCTTTACCCTCTCCTTCTTTACGCGAATGCTGTTTTCCTGCCTTGTGGATGCCGATTTTCTGGATACCGAAGCATTTATGAAAGGCAAAGACGCTGGGCGTGGCAGCGGCAGCAGCATTCCAGAGTTGTCGCTGAAACTGAATAACTATGTCCAAGAAAAGCATTGGCTAAATGCAAAGGAAGGGCTGAACGGAAAGCGCAGCGAAATCCTAAAAGCCTGCATGGATACAGGTAAAAACGCCGACAAGGGACTGTTTACACTGACCGTGCCGACCGGCGGCGGAAAAACCGTTTCTTCCCTTGCATTTGCGCTTCATCACGCGGAGAAGCACCACATGAAGCGGGTCATTTATGTTATTCCGTATTGCTCAATTATTGAACAGACCGTTGATGTTTTCAGCGAAATTCTCGGCAGCGAAAACGTACTTGCTCATTACTCCGGTGCGCAGTACGACGACGACCAGAATGAAAAAATCTCCCCAAAACGTCTGGCGGCCGAAAACTGGGATATGCCTGTCATTGTAACGACCGCTGTGCAGTTTTTTGAGTCACTGTTCTCCAATCGGACTTCTGCCTGCCGCAAACTGCACAACATTGCAGACAGCGTGATTATCTTTGATGAAGCACAAACGCTGCCGCTGTATTACTTAAAACCATGTATAGACGCAATTGCTGAACTCACAGTGAATTACGGTACCTCCTGTGTGCTGTGCACCGCGACGCAGCCAGCCCTCGGAAACCTTTTCCATACATATGCTCCCACACTAAAAGCAACGGAAATCTGCCCAAACACACAGGAACTTTACAAACTATTCCGCCGCGTACAGTACCAGCAGCTTGGGGCCCTAACGGATGAAGAACTGGCGCAGCGGCTGAACCGCTGTGAGCAGGTGCTGTGCATTGTTTCCACCCGAAAACAGGCCAGAAATCTTTATGGCCTGCTGGACAAGCCCGGCAGTTTTCATCTGTCTACTTTGATGACGCCGGAACACAGGCGGACCGTCTTAAAAACAATACGAAAGCGCCTGCAGGCAGGCCAGTCCTGCCGTGTGGTTTCCACCAGTTTGATAGAAGCCGGCGTCGATGTTGACTTTCCCACCGTTTATCGTGCTTATGCCGGCCTTGATAGCGAAATCCAGGCAGGTGGCCGCTGTAACCGGGAAAACAAACGTCCGCCGCAAGACAGTATCGTTTATCTATTCAAACCAGAAAACAAATATAAAACAAATGACACCATGAAGCGTCCGGCAGAAGAAGCATATGACGTAACACGTGACAGAGATGATATTGACTCGCCAGACGCAATAACGGAATACTTCAGCCGCCTTTATAAGGATACTGGTCATGCACTCGATCTGAAAGACATTGTAAAGGGCTTTGAAGACGGCGTGCAGCAGGGCTTTCGGTTTCCGTTTCAAACAGCCGCCCGTGATTTCTGTATCATTGAAAACAATACATGGACGGTGCTTATCCCGCGTGACGACAACAGCCGCCGAATCGCTGTGCTGTTTGACCAGCCAGGGTTCCAGCCGAGCCGCCGCACTTTCCGTAAGATGGGACCATACTGTGTCAGCATTTATCCAGACCATTTTAAGGAACTATCCCCCTCTCTGCACATCATTGGCGACCAACTCGCCGTGTTGACTGTTCCGAACCTATATGACGAAGATACCGGACTTCAGTTTCAAAATGACGGTGGGTTTGGATACATAGAGTAAACATAAAAAGAGCCGGTTAGGAAGTAAAAGAGATGATACTGCGAATGACTGTTTCCATACACTTATCCAAAATTGTAAAATTTTCAGAAAGGAAGCGACTGCCTTTTGAGTTACGGTTTACAGGTAGAGGTCTGGGGAGATTACGCTCTCTTCACCAGACCAGAACTAAAAACGGAACGAATGAGCTATGAAATCATTACGCCGTCGGCCGCACGGGGGTTGATTGAAAGTATTTACTGGCATCCAGGCTTGCACGTGGTGATAGACAGGATTTATGTTCTCCGGAAATTTGGCACAGAACTGGCTGACCCGTCCATCTCTGCGGAAGAAAATCCGATTCAGTTTACGAATATTCGGCGAAACGAAGTGAAAAGCAAAGTACAGGCGGCACAGGTAAAGCGCATGATGGAGGGCGGCCCTGTGCCAATGATTAACACCAGTGATGACATTCAGCAGCGTGCCTCCACCGTACTGCGGGATGTTCATTATGTACTGGAAGCACACTTTGAAATGACCGACAAAGCTGCCCTATGCGATAATGAAGGCAAATTCAAAGATATTTTCCGCCGCAGGCTGGAAAGCGGCAAGTGCTACTCTCAGCCGTACTTTGGCTGCCGTGAGTTTCCGGCACATTTTCGTGCATGGTCGGGCGGAGAAATTCCTGCTGTGAACTACACAAAGGATTTGGGACTGATGCTGTATGACCTGGATTACAGCAATCCTCAGGACATACAGCCCATGTTCTTCCACGCCATGCTGAAAAATGGTGTTGTGCAGGTCTCCGGAGAGAGGGTGCTGAAATGATTCTGCAGTCATTGGTCAGGCATTATGATGCACTGGCGGCCGGAAATCTCATCTCCCCTGCCGGTTGGTGTACAGCAAAAGTTTCGCTGGCGCTCCGGATTGCGCCTGACGGCACCCTGTTAAACATGATTTCCCTAAAAGTACCATCTAAAAATGGGAAAAAAGAAGTTCCGCAGCCCATGCAGGTACCGGAACAAGTTAAAAAGACTTCTGGTGTTGCCGCTAATTTTTTATGTGACAATGGCAGCTATCTGCTGGGAATAGACGACAAAGGAAAGCCAGAACGTACCCAAAAGTGCTTTGAAGCAGCAAAAGAGCTGCATCATGCCGTACTAGACCATACAGAAAGTGAAGCCGCCAAAGCAGTCCTTCACTTTTTTGACACATGGGATATCAATACTGCGGCAGAAAATGAAAAGCTGACCGATTATTTGGACGAAATCGAAGCCGGAGCGAATCTCGTTTTTGAAATGCCGGACGGCACAAGAGTGCATGAGGACTCTGCTGTTCGAACAGCGTGGGAACAGTACCACACAAAAATACCGGACGATGCAGTACGGATGCGCTGCCTAGTCACGGGAGAAGAAGCCCCTATTGCCCGGCTTCATCCAAGCATTAAGGGAATTAACGGTGCGCAGCCTTCCGGCGCTTCTTTGGTTTCCTACAACGCACCCGCTTTTGAGTCCTATGACCACACGCAGGGCCTAAACGCACCGGTCAGTGAAATAGCAGCATTCAAATACGGCACTGCGCTAAACTATATGACCGCGGACAGGGACCATATCCAGCATATTGCGGATACAACGGTCCTGTATTGGACCGAAGGCGCTGAACCATTGGAACAGGATATTTGGAACACCGCTGTGTTTGGCTCTGACAGCAAAGTTACAGAAGCGGACCTAAAAGGAATCATTGATGCACTGGCAAACGGCGGCAGCACGATCTTTCAGGACACGGTGATTCAGTACGATACTCCCTTCTATGTCCTTGGGTTGGCACCGAACGCTTCCCGCCTGTCTGTACGGTTCTTCCTGCAGAACAAGTTTGGCCGTATGCTGCAAAACCTTATGGAACACAATGAGCGCTTGAAAATCATTCAGCCCATGGGCGAAACGCATGAGCTGCCCCTCTGGACGCTGCTAAATGAAACAGCAAATCAAAACTCCAAAAACAAAGCGCCGCCTGCGCCTATGGCTGCCGCTGTGCTGACGTCTATTCTAATGGGGACAGACTATCCTTCTTCCCTTTTTGAAAATGTTATGCTGCGCATACGCGCAGAGCACGACATCAATTGGAAAAAAGCCGCGATTATAAAAGCCTATTTCCTGAAAAACAAAGAAATCACAATACCAGAGGAGGTATTAAAAGTGGAACTGAACAAAGATAGTGACTATATGCCGTACGTTCTCGGGCGGCTGTTCGCCGTACTCGAAATGGTACAAAAGACGGCAACCCCGGGTATAAAAGCAACCATTCGTAATAAATACTTTACCAGTGCCAGCGCAACGCCATCAACTATTTTCCCGTTGCTGCTGAGCCTTTCTCAGCACCACCAGCGCAAACTTTCCGAAGGTTCTAAAATCTATTACGATAAAATTATCACAGAGCTGGAAAACCGCATCCATAAAACACTGCCGACACGTTTTTCTCTGCAGGAACAGGGTGCCTTTTACCTTGGCTATTACCATGAAAAGCAGGACCTTTTCACTTCTAAAAAAGAGAAAGAAAACAGCAAAGCTGAGGAGGATAACTGATTATGAGTGAGCCTATCAAGAACCGCTATGAATTCGTTGTACTTTTTGATGTGGAAAACGGCAATCCAAACGGTGACCCGGACGCCGGAAACATGCCGCGTATTGACCCAGAAACCGGCCTTGGGCTGGTAACAGACGTCTGCCTGAAACGCAAAATCCGCAACTATGTGGAAACGGTAAAAGACGATGCCCCGGGATATCGCATCTATATTAAAAAAGGTGTGCCGCTTAACCGCAGCGACGACGAAGCGTTTGAGCAGGTCGGCATTTCAAATGCAGCTGAAACAAAAGACTTGAAAAAGCTGATTAAAGAAGCAAAGAAAAATAATGATGTTGATAGAGCTGTTCGTGACTATATGTGCAGTCAGTTTTACGATATCCGCACGTTTGGCGCCGTTATGACAACCATGGTCAAGGGTGCACTGAATTGCGGACAGGTCCGCGGCCCGGTTCAGCTTAGTTTTTCACGCTCTGTGGACCCTGTAATTGCGCAGGAAATTTCCATTACCCGCGTTGCAATCTCCACAGAAGACGATGCTGAAAAGAAAAACAATGAAATGGGCTCAAAGTACATTGTTCCATATGGCCTTTATCGCTGTGAAGGATATATTTCCGCCAACCTTGCGCGCAAATCAACCGGTTTTTCTGAGGAGGACCTAAACCTGCTGTGGGATGCTATCATCAATATGTTTGAGTATGACCGTTCCGCCGCACGCGGCCAGATGGCCGTACGCAAGCTGATTATCTTTAAGCACAACTCTGAATTAGGCTGCGCGCCGGCCCATAAACTCTTTGACCTAGTAAAGGTGGACAGAAAATACCTGACGGAAGGCAGAACCGCTCCGCGCAGCTACAGCGACTATACCGTAACGGTAGATGAAGCAAATCTGCCGGACGGCGTAACCTGCGAACAGAGGGACTGATGATGCCCGCGGCGGAAGAGGATTATCGGCAGCTTTCTGAACTGCAGCATTTTTCGTTTTGCCGCAGACAGTGGGCGCTGATACACATTGAACAGCAATGGTCGGAAAATCTGCGCACAGCAGAAGGCAGCCTAATGCACAACAGAGTACATGACGAAAGTCAAACCGAGCTGCGCGGTGACACGCTTGTGGTACGCGGTATGCGGGTAAAATCGGATAGACTCGGTGCAGTTGGTATCTGCGACGCAGTTGAATTTCATAAAGATGATGCTGGTATTACTCTGTACGGCAGAGAAGGCCGTTGGCTGCCACGCCCAGTGGAATATAAGCACGGCAGGCCAAAATCGTATGATGCGGATAAACTGCAGCTGTGCGGTCAGGCAATGTGCCTGGAGGAAATGCTCTGCTGTAGGATTGCGTCCGGCGACCTTTTCTATGGCGAACCGCACCGCAGAACAGAAGTGCTTTTTACACAGGAGCTGCGCAGCGAAGTGGAATCTTCCCTAAAAGAAATGAATGAGTTGTACCGCAGAGGTTATACACCGAAGGTAAAACGCACCAAATCCTGTAATGCCTGTTCCCTAAAAGATGTTTGCCTTCCGGAACTAAATAAGGCCGGTTCCGCAGCATCATACCTGAAGTCACATACTCAGGAGGACGAATGAAGCATTTGTTAAATACACTCTTTGTATTGAGTGAGGACAGCTACTTATCTTTGGAAAATGAAAATGCCGTTATCCATGCAGGAGATGGTACACGAAAAATGCTGCCGCTGCTGGGGCTTGAAAATATTTTCTGTTTTTCATATAAAGGAGCAAGTCCCGCCCTTGCGGGAGAATGCGCAAAGCGCGGTATTGGACTGACATTCTTAACGCCAACCGGCCGCTTCCTCGCCAGGGTCAGCGGAAGGTCACAGGGAAACGTGCTGCTTAGAAAAAAACAGTACCGCATTTCCGACAATACTGCTGAAAGCTGCCTTGTCGCGAGATGCTTCATTTTTGGAAAACTTTACAACAGCCGCTGGTGCCTGGAACGCATTGCCAGAGACCATGCCATGCGGGTAAATGCAGCACTGCTGAAGGACACTTCACAGTTCCTTGCGGAAAAGTCAAAGCAGATTCTTACCGTAACGGACCTTGATACCCTACGCGGATTGGAAGGAGAAACGGCAGCGAGATATTTCAGTGTGTTTGACCAAATGATTATCAATCAGAAAAAAATGTTTTCGTTTTCCGGACGATCCAGACGACCTCCGCTAGACAGAGTTAATGCGATGCTGTCTTTTGGCTATCGGCTGCTCGCCAGCGACTGCGCCGCCGCACTGGAAAGTGTTGGCCTGGATTCCTACGTTGGATTTATGCACCGCGACCGTCCCGGCAGAGAATCCCTTGCTCTTGATTTGATGGAAGAACTCCGAAGTGTGCTGGTAGACAGACTGGTCATTACAATGATTAATACCCGTGAAATTAACGCAAAGCAGTTTGAAAGAATGGAAAATGATGCCGTTCTGCTGAATGACTCAGGCCACCGAACATTTATAAAAGCGTGGCAGACACACAAACGGGAAGAAATCAAGCACCCATATCTGCACGATAAAATGCAATGGGGTCTTGTCCCCTATGTTCAGGCACTGCTGCTCGCCCGCTATTTGCGCGGCGACCTAGACGCTTATCCGCCCTTCCTGTGGAAATGAGGTAGCTTAGATTGCTGGTACTGATTACCTACGATGTTAATACAGAAGATGCTGCTGGCAGAAAGCGCTTGCGACACGTTGCCAAAGAATGTGTGAAACACGGTCAGCGCGTGCAGTGCTCTGTTTTTGAATGTCTGCTTGACAACGCACAGTGTAAGGTACTGCAGGCAACATTATGTAAAATAATCGATATAGAAAAGGATAGTCTGCGATTTTACTATCTTGGCAAAAACTATAAGAATAAAGTTGAGCATTTTGGTGCAAAAGCAGGTTATGACCCGGAAGGAACGTTGATTTTTTAATGCGAACCGGTATCAATCATAGAAATGCCCTATCTTTCGCACCTGAAAACTGCAGAAAAGCAATACTGGGAGGTCAAAAAAGAATAAAAAGGACGATACTAAAATGAGTCCCTTTGTGTTTTTACAGAAAATGTACAAATGTTAAAATAAGTGTTTGTATATTTTTACTGTCGCTCCCTACACGGGAGCGTGGATTGAAATAATCTTCATCACCTCTGCTCCCGCCGTTTTCTTGTCGCTCCCTACACGGGAGCGTGGATTGAAATTAATCCATCCCGTTAGAATCACCTCAAATCATCGTGTCGCTCCCTACACGGGAGCGTGGATTGAAATTTTGCTCAGCGCTCCGGAATCCAGCAGAGACTTTGTCGCTCCCTACACGGGAGCGTGGATTGAAATGAAACACATCGACGAAGTGCCAGTGGACGAATACACGTCGCTCCCTACACGGGAGCGTGGATTGAAATAGATGCCCATGCCATTTAAGTCACCTCATTATCCGGTCGCTCCCTACACGGGAGCGTGGATTGAAATTACACCAAGGCCGGGATTTATGATGCTGAAAGCGGTCGCTCCCTACACGGGAGCGTGGATTGAAATAATCGCCTTAATCTTTGTGTCCAAATGCTCCTGCGTCGCTCCCTACACGGGAGCGTGGATTGAAATCACCTTGTCAGAGGTTGTAAAACCGTCTTTAAGCGTCGCTCCCTACACGGGAGCGTGGATTGAAATATCTAACCGCGCCAGCACTCTATATCCGGTATCTGGTCGCTCCCTACACGGGAGCGTGGATTGAAATGACGATGCGCTGGGCAATCGTCGTCGGAATCACGGCGTCGCTCCCTACACGGGAGCGTGGATTGAAATCCGAAGTTACCCACCAAGTGAAGCTTTGGGAGCAACGTCGCTCCCTACACGGGAGCGTGGATTGAAATGGTTCCTCAAGCAAAAACCGGATATAGGCATCCGGGTCGCTCCCTACACGGGAGCGTGGATTGAAATTTCAATCAAATCCACAAGGTAAAGCTGCCCGGTGAGTCGCTCCCTACACGGGAGCGTGGATTGAAATATCACCTCCGCTCTCTTCCGTCGGCTGAGTATCCGTCGCTCCCTACACGGGAGCGTGGATTGAAATCGCTGTAGTAATAAAATATCCCGATGCTCCGGGGTTGTCGCTCCCTACACGGGAGCGTGGATTGAAATCGGCATTAACACGCCGACACATTCAAAACCGGTGTCGCTCCCTACACGGGAGCGTGGATTGAAATCGGGAATCCAGCTCGTAGATAAACGGCAGGAAATGGTCGCTCCCTACACGGGAGCGTGGATTGAAATCGGCTTTTTTTAAACCGGTGAATTAAATTTTATATGTCGCTCCCTACACGGGAGCGTGGATTGAAATCGGCTTGCGAACTCCCAGATGGGCCCGACGCAAGTCGCTCCCTACACGGGAGCGTGGATTGAAATTGAAATGACGAGAAAGCAGGAACAGATTGACAGGTCGCTCCCTACACGGGAGCGTGGATTGAAATAGACTCGCAGCCATCCGCGTCTAGCACATCACATGTCGCTCCCTACACGGGAGCGTGGATTGAAATATTGCTTGGTTCAGCGCTTTATACAAAGATGTTGGTCGCTCCCTACACGGGAGCGTGGATTGAAATATACACGATATTTTTTGTGCGGCAATCCCACATTCGTCGCTCCCTACACGGGAGCGTGGATTGAAATATGCCAGCTTTGTATAACCGGACAAACTGACTGAGTCGCTCCCTACACGGGAGCGTGGATTGAAATTATATTTCTTTGGAGTGCTTTTAATCTCTCCATACGTCGCTCCCTACACGGGAGCGTGGATTGAAATTGTATGGCACTTATAAAACGACAGTAATTGACCTGTCGCTCCCTACACGGGAGCGTGGATTGAAATACCCTCGTCGCTTTCGGGGTCGTTACCCTCGGCCAGTCGCTCCCTACACGGGAGCGTGGATTGAAATATGACCGTGTGTGCGTTATCCGTGAGTCTGCCATGTCGCTCCCTACACGGGAGCGTGGATTGAAATATGAGCTGATTCGTCTATCATGTGTTTTCCTCCTCGTCGCTCCCTACACGGGAGCGTGGATTGAAATCACGACGGCAAGCGGCTACTCCTCCCATGCGGAAGTCGCTCCCTACACGGGAGCGTGGATTGAAATGCACAAGGAATTTACCAATGCCTTTATTTGCATGGTCGCTCCCTACACGGGAGCGTGGATTGAAATTTAACAGCTTAACAGACGATGACCTGCTAGCCTTGTCGCTCCCTACACGGGAGCGTGGATTGAAATGTTTCCATCCAGCCGGAGGTTGCTCCCTCCAGCAGTCGCTCCCTACACGGGAGCGTGGATTGAAATCTCATCTGTTGTGATATTCGTTATTACCGTTTCAAAGTCGCTCCCTACACGGGAGCGTGGATTGAAATCTGTCCAAGCCACTCCCGCGGTACAGTCAAGTATGGTCGCTCCCTACACGGGAGCGTGGATTGAAATATCCATGCCTTAATTGGCTTGGGGTCGTACCCCGTCGCTCCCTACACGGGAGCGTGGATTGAAATCAGCGTCAGATTGCTTACAATCATCTTGAAAATGTCGCTCCCTACACGGGAGCGTGGATTGAAATATTGACTGACTCGGATATTGTTTTATTGTCTACCAGTCGCTCCCTACACGGGAGCGTGGATTGAAATTTACCGAAAAATACACCTGTTCCACTTTTTCCGGTCGCTCCCTACACGGGAGCGTGGATTGAAATAATGGCGCAGGCAAACAACAAGACATTAAATTTACGTCGCTCCCTACACGGGAGCGTGGATTGAAATGTACACATAAATGCTCGCACTGCAGCAGACAGCTGTCGCTCCCTACACGGGAGCGTGGATTGAAATTTGACTGCGATTGGTGAAAGTACATCAAACTGGATGTCGCTCCCTACACGGGAGCGTGGATTGAAATATATCCGGGCTGCCCGAATTGAAAATAGTCTGTAGTCGCTCCCTACACGGGAGCGTGGATTGAAATCATGTCCCATCCACAACAATCTGGAAATGCAAATGTCGCTCCCTACACGGGAGCGTGGATTGAAATACGACATCTGGAAGTATATTTATGATAACAAAATGTCGCTCCCTACACGGGAGCGTGGATTGAAATAAGGATTCTGGAAAAATGCCACTTTACTGACGATGTCGCTCCCTACACGGGAGCGTGGATTGAAATTTGAGTATCCGAGCCCCACTCAAACGATACAGCGTCGCTCCCTACACGGGAGCGTGGATTGAAATCTGCTGATAGGACTGAATCAGTGCCTTCGTATGAGTCGCTCCCTACACGGGAGCGTGGATTGAAATCAAGCGACCGGTAAAAACGTCTTAACTACACTAACGTCGCTCCCTACACGGGAGCGTGGATTGAAATTGTTTTTCAAAAGCCTTGACGGTCAGGCAGCGCTGTCGCTCCCTACACGGGAGCGTGGATTGAAATAGAATTAAAACAAGCCATATTTGATGAGCTGAAAGTCGCTCCCTACACGGGAGCGTGGATTGAAATCAGTTTGCACGTTGCGGAGATTGGCGTTATTACGAGTCGCTCCCTACACGGGAGCGTGGATTGAAATAGAGGCGTTTGTGACGGCAGCGCAACGCTTAAGTGTCGCTCCCTACACGGGAGCGTGGATTGAAATTCAAGCAGCATAAATCGTTTGCGAAATTATCGGGTCGCTCCCTACACGGGAGCGTGGATTGAAATCTCATTATAGTGCCATATTGAAAAATCAGAAATCGTCGCTCCCTACACGGGAGCGTGGATTGAAATTCACTCCACAATATGGCTGGTACACAGTTTCAAAGTCGCTCCCTACACGGGAGCGTGGATTGAAATAATGTCATCTGCCGTCATTCCGGACAGGTTCCCAGTCGCTCCCTACACGGGAGCGTGGATTGAAATGTTTTGAGCAGCTAATGTTTGACTCGGATGTACCTGTCGCTCCCTACACGGGAGCGTGGATTGAAATGTAAATTTGATATGTCCAAATTAGCCCCGATTGAGTCGCTCCCTACACGGGAGCGTGGATTGAAATATTGCGGCGCATCTTGGAACCGAGGAAGATATTCTGGTCGCTCCCTACACGGGAGCGTGGATTGAAATTATCCTGTTCACTCATGGGGGACAGCAAAATCAGTCGCTCCCTACACGGGAGCGTGGATTGAAATATACGCTGGGCCGCCAAGTGCGGCATCCGCGCTGCGTTGAAGTGTACCCCGTTGTTCGGACAAAATAATCAAACTTGAAATCCGAAAGCTGAATCCGTGATATAATGTTCCTGCTTTACTGACAGACAGGATAGGGCAACGCTGGAGAGCGACCCGAGCGGGCTGTCAGGTTTGCGGGGAAGGCGGAGCTTTGGCTTCGTCTTTTTCTTTGCCTTTCCCGGAAACAAAAGCGTTAAACTCCGGGGGGTTGGGGGCAGCGCCCCCAAATGTATCCAACGGATAAATTCCCGTCATGACAAACTTGTAGTACTCACACGGCGAGAGCTTGGCAAGGCTCCATTGATACCGGTCGTTGTTATAATACTCAATCCAAGCGTAAACACGTTCAGCAATTACTGCATGTCCATAAGATCCAACCGGTGGCAGTTCATCCTTCATGTGTCCAAATAGGCTTTCCTGCGGTGCATTGTCCCAACAATTTCCTCTGCGGGACATGGATTGACGGAGGTTGTAATCATTCAGAATGGCAACGAATTTAGAACTGGTGTATTGGCATCCTTGATCTGAATGGATCAGGGCGTCCGTGTGAAGTTCAGACCCATGCTTTTCCATCAGTTGATTTACGGTGTCCAAGACGAAATCTGTATCACAGGAGTTACTGCAGGTACAGGCCAAAACTTCTTTTGTGAATGCGTCCATGATCACACAGACGTATGAATAATAGTAAGCTCGTTGGCTGCTATCTCGGTGTACCGGTCTCGGAATATATGTAATGTCCGTCAGCAGAACAGTGCGCGGTCCAAATGACTTAAACTGTCTGTTTAGTATGTTCGGAGCTGTCCTGTTTTCCTGTAGACGCTTGCCGAGCTTGCGGTACGGATTTACCTTTCGTACCGGACATACGAGGTGATACTTTTTCATCAGTCTGCGAATCTTCTTTGTGTTCATAAGCACCGGGGGATCCTGATGCCGCAGTCTCATGTGTATACCGCGTGCGCCTTTTGAATATCCGCGGAAATTGTATGCAGCCACAATGAGGTCAAAGTCTCTTTGATCGGCCTCATCGGATGCTGTCCGCTCGGTCTGATGTCCACGCCAGTAATAAAATCCCGAACGAGATACGCCTGCTATTTCACAAAGATAAGAAATATTCAGAAGATTGTCATCCTGGCTAATGGTTTCATTTATGATGCGGTAGCGGACTTCTGGGGAACCATTCATATACATGGCTATTTCCCTTTCTTCTCCGCAAATATAATTTTTTTTATAAACTCAATCTCTTGGGACATGTAGGCAACCTTCGCAGCGAGATGGTTTATTTCTGACTCGCTCATCAATGGAGGATGCCCTTTGTTTGCCCTACGAGGCGGCGCTGGCAGTGGAGGTGCATCCTCGTTGTCATCCGGATAAGGATCATTTCCTTCGGTAAACTCGAGGCCACGTCCTTTTGCTTGCCGCAGAAGCTTAAAAAAGCCGAGAATGCGTGCACGTCCTAATGTCTCCGGGTTGAGGCCGACCTCAGAAAAAATCTGTATCGGATCGACCCCATCGCAGTACCGTTGCCAAGCTGCATCTTTAAAAGCTTTTGTGTATGACACTGTTTTGCTTGAGACATATGCCACATGAGGCGAGTCCGTGAGTTCCTTGAGTTGTTCTGCAGAGAACGCAGCATGCTCATATGTGCCGTCAGGATTCTTTTTCTTACGGCCTGCACCAGGACGTGAACCCCCACGATTACTGCTGTTTGCCATTGATAATTCCTCCTTTTGCAGAGAGAAATGATTTCAAATACAGATATTATAGCATTATCTGTCCGGTCTGTGGATGCAAACTATATTATCTGTCCGAAAACTTGATTTCCAACTCTGCGATTTGTGTGATGATTTTGATTTCACACTCTCGAATTTCAATCAATGACTGTCCAAATTTCGGGGTACGGATCAGCGTCGCTCCCTACACGGGAGCGTGGATTGAAATTATTGGCATCCGGACACAAACGACACCGCGATTGCTCGTCGCTCCCTACACGGGAGCGTGGATTGAAATTTGCCACAAAAGATGAAGTCAATATTGGTAAGCGTGGTCGCTCCCTACACGGGAGCGTGGATTGAAATAGTGCTGAACTGTAAAGCAGAAAACAGAGAACGCGTCGCTCCCTACACGGGAGCGTGGATTGAAATCGCGCAGGCTGTTAATGCCCTTGCGGGTGCTGCGGTCGCTCCCTACACGGGAGCGTGGATTGAAATCATGTGTTGCAGCGGGAGAAAACCCACATACGGTGTCGCTCCCTACACGGGAGCGTGGATTGAAATCAGAGTTTGAGCCGAAGACTTATGACCGACTGTTGTCGCTCCCTACACGGGAGCGTGGATTGAAATTAGCGGTAGATGGGGTAACGCGGTCCAGAGTATAGTCGCTCCCTACACGGGAGCGTGGATTGAAATGTATTATTTTGATGTCACCTATCATGAGACACATGTCGCTCCCTACACGGGAGCGTGGATTGAAATAAAATCACAGAAGAAGCGAACGACGCAAAGAATATGTCGCTCCCTACACGGGAGCGTGGATTGAAATACGGGCTGTACATAGAACTAAAGACAGCAAAAGGCAAGGTCGCTCCCTACACGGGAGCGTGGATTGAAATCGATTCCGGGATTGCGATTCCAGAATCAGGTGATCCGTACCCCGAAATTTGGACAGTCATTGATTGAAATTCGAGAGTGTGAAATCAAAATCATCACACAAATCGCAGAGTTGGAAATCAAGTTTTCGGACAGATAATATAGTTTGCATCCACAGACCGGACAGATAATGCTATAATATCTGTATTTGAAATCATTTCTCTCTGCAAAAGGAGGAATTATCAATGGCAAACAGCAGTAATCGTGGGGGTTCACGTCCTGGTGCAGGCCGTAAGAAAAAGAATCCTGACGGCACATATGAGCATGCTGCGTTCTCTGCAGAACAACTCAAGGAACTCACGGACTCGCCTCATGTGGCATATGTCTCAAGCAAAACAGTGTCATACACAAAAGCTTTTAAAGATGCAGCTTGGCAACGGTACTGCGATGGGGTCGATCCGATACAGATTTTTTCTGAGGTCGGCCTCAACCCGGAGACATTAGGACGTGCACGCATTCTCGGCTTTTTTAAGCTTCTGCGGCAAGCAAAAGGACGTGGCCTCGAGTTTACCGAAGGAAATGATCCTTATCCGGATGACAACGAGGATGCACCTCCACTGCCAGCGCCGCCTCGTAGGGCAAACAAAGGGCATCCTCCATTGATGAGCGAGTCAGAAATAAACCATCTCGCTGCGAAGGTTGCCTACATGTCCCAAGAGATTGAGTTTATAAAAAAAATTATATTTGCGGAGAAGAAAGGGAAATAGCCATGTATATGAATGGTTCCCCAGAAGTCCGCTACCGCATCATAAATGAAACCATTAGCCAGGATGACAATCTTCTGAATATTTCTTATCTTTGTGAAATAGCAGGCGTATCTCGTTCGGGATTTTATTACTGGCGTGGACATCAGACCGAGCGGACAGCATCCGATGAGGCCGATCAAAGAGACTTTGACCTCATTGTGGCTGCATACAATTTCCGCGGATATTCAAAAGGCGCACGCGGTATACACATGAGACTGCGGCATCAGGATCCCCCGGTGCTTATGAACACAAAGAAGATTCGCAGACTGATGAAAAAGTATCACCTCGTATGTCCGGTACGAAAGGTAAATCCGTACCGCAAGCTCGGCAAGCGTCTACAGGAAAACAGGACAGCTCCGAACATACTAAACAGACAGTTTAAGTCATTTGGACCGCGCACTGTTCTGCTGACGGACATTACATATATTCCGAGACCGGTACACCGAGATAGCAGCCAACGAGCTTACTATTATTCATACGTCTGTGTGATCATGGACGCATTCACAAAAGAAGTTTTGGCCTGTACCTGCAGTAACTCCTGTGATACAGATTTCGTCTTGGACACCGTAAATCAACTGATGGAAAAGCATGGGTCTGAACTTCACACGGACGCCCTGATCCATTCAGATCAAGGATGCCAATACACCAGTTCTAAATTCGTTGCCATTCTGAATGATTACAACCTCCGTCAATCCATGTCCCGCAGAGGAAATTGTTGGGACAATGCACCGCAGGAAAGCCTATTTGGACACATGAAGGATGAACTGCCACCGGTTGGATCTTATGGACATGCAGTAATTGCTGAACGTGTTTACGCTTGGATTGAGTATTATAACAACGACCGGTATCAATGGAGCCTTGCCAAGCTCTCGCCGTGTGAGTACTACAAGTTTGTCATGACGGGAATTTATCCGTTGGATACATTTGGGGGCGCTGCCCCCAACCCCCCGGAGTTTAACGCTTTTGTTTCCGGGAAAGGCAAAGAAAAAGACGAAGCCAAAGCTCCGCCTTCCCCGCAAACCTGACAGCCCGCTCGGGTCGCTCTCCAGCGTTGCCCTATCCTGTCTGTCAGTAAAGCAGGAACATTATATCACGGATTCAGCTTTCGGATTTCAAGTTTGATTATTTTGTCCGAACAACGGGGTACACTTCAGGAGGTCGCTCCCTACACGGGAGCGTGGATTGAAATTTTGGGACGACAAATGACACTGATTATTTAAAAGGTCGCTCCCTACACGGGAGCGTGGATTGAAATAACAATCCCTCAACAGTTCGCTGGCGTTAATGCGTCGCTCCCTACACGGGAGCGTGGATTGAAATGTGCACAGTCATAATGCCGTCGAGCTTGTCTAGTTGTCGCTCCCTACACGGGAGCGTGGATTGAAATACACAGGGAGGCGATACCGGATAACCGCCGCAGGGTCGCTCCCTACACGGGAGCGTGGATTGAAATATAAGTCAAAAAGGCGACTATGTAGACCTGTCCGTCGCTCCCTACACGGGAGCGTGGATTGAAATCTTGTTTCGACGCCTAAAGTCTCCCAAATAGATAAGTCGCTCCCTACACGGGAGCGTGGATTGAAATCTCCTCCCAATCAGCTAACGGGGCTTTAATCCGGTCGCTCCCTACACGGGAGCGTGGATTGAAATACGACTACGAAGAGGAAATAAAAAAAGCAGAATCAGGTCGCTCCCTACACGGGAGCGTGGATTGAAATACCAAGGGTCGCGGTGGTTTTTGCGGAGTAGGCCGTCGCTCCCTACACGGGAGCGTGGATTGAAATTCAACCGGCTAAAAAAGTGGGTTGACAAAACTTTGTCGCTCCCTACACGGGAGCGTTACAAGTTCACTATACCACTACACACCGGGGCAAGTTTATTTGAAGCGTGGCTTGCCGTTTGTCCGGCGATTAGATTCGGATGTAATACGTAGTTTTTTTCCTCAGACAGGGCAATACATCAATCCGGAAGCAGAGCGTTTGTTCTTCTATGAGGACGATTGTATTTTTCTAAGATGGCATTAAGAACGTTTTGCGTATCAATCCAATCCTTGGGGCTGATATACCCTTCGTGCCTGCCCACAGAAACAATCCATTCTGTTATAGGCTTTCGAGATAAAAGCTGAGAAAAATCTCGGATTAAAGAATGTGGAGTTTTCATCTTCAACTTTCATTTGGTCTGTTTTATTGTGAGAGGATAAGCCCTGCTTTCCGTCAAATTTCTCCTGTTCGCCAAAGATGTTCCTGCCATGCTCCAAACTGCGGTTGAAGCTGCGCGGGGACTTTATTCTTATGTTCCCACAATTTGTATTCAGTAATGTTGACTTTCCGGAACTGGAGGGACCAAGCAGGACGCAGATGCTTCCTTTATCATCCCGCAGGTTATTCCGCACAGTACCTCCGTACAATTTCCGCCATCGCCAAAGGATTTATGAAGTTCGATTAATTCAAGATACATGACCTTTTCCGCTTTCTTCCTATTTAATTCGGTCACACATTTCTTCCAGATGTTCCGGCTCTACCTCTGCCATAAGCGCACAAGCAGCAGAACCCACATCGGATTCATCTGGTAATAACACTCGGAGATAACTGCACAGAACCTCATAGTATTTACTGTATTTTCGTGCAAGTTCCCGCCCAGTATCCGTAAAAGAAACGGCACCGTATAAATCTTTGCGTACCAGTTTCATCTCCTTTAGCGTATCTATCATAGCGTGGACACTCGGTTTTGTGATACCAAGTGCTTCCGCAATTCGTACACAGCGTGTGCCGGAACCATCCGAATTGAGTGCATACAGTGCCAGCAAGTATTTGATATTTGAGGCAGTTAATATTTGTTTCCGGTTAGTCATCGCTTACCTCCTGCTAAAAGATAAGGGAGGCACAGTGTGTTTTCTGCGTCTCCCCTAGTAACATCATTGCTTGTGGCAGGAGCCGCCCATCGGACAATGCCCGCAATTGCCGCCACAGGTGGATTTGCCTTTCTTTTTATCTCTTCTCATGACAACAATAATTCCGATTACGATAACGACAAGCGCAAGAGAAATAAGAATTGTTGCGATATTTGCACTAAGCCATGTGAGCATTTCAATCGACTCCTTTCAAGAGTATCATTTGTTTTATTTTACTTTCACTTTTGCAGTTAATTTCGTGGCTTCTTTATACGGACGAACCAGCATATAAATCATACCTGCGAGAAATGCAAAGGCGAAGATTAAGCCAACTACATTCACATTGCCTGTGAACATACCGCCGAACTGATTGATCATCAGTGCAATTACATAAGCAAATCCGCACTGATAAGCAATGGCAAACCATGTCCACTTGGCGCTATTCATCTCATGCTTAATTGCACCGATAGCCGCAAAGCAAGGAGCGCACAAAAGGTTGAACACAAGGAATGAGTATGCACTGATACCGGTGAATACGCTGCCAAGTGTTGCATACACATTGCCGGAAGCACCGTAGAGGATACCCATGGTGCCGACAATATTCTCTTTGGCAACAAGGCCGGTAATGGAAGCGACAGCCGCTTCCCAAGTTCCCCAACCGAGAGGCTTGAATATCCATGCGATGGCTCCGCCGATAGCTGCAAGAATGGAAGAATTGATTTCATCCTCTGCAAGCATACGGAAGGTTCCGTCAACAAATCCGAAGTAAGTGGTAAACCAAACAACGATGGTGGAGAGAAGAATGATTGTTCCGGCTTTCTTGATGAAAGACCAGCCGCGTTCCCACATGGAGCGAAGCACATTCTTGACAGTCGGCCAGTGATAAGCAGGAAGCTCCATAACGAAGGGAGCCGGTTCTCCGGAGAACATTTTCGTCTTTTTCAGAATAATGCCGGAGATAACAATTGCCGCCATGCCGATAAAGTATGCCGATGTGGAGACAATTGCGGAACCGCCGAACAGTGCGCCTGCAATCATAGCGATAAACGGAACCTTTGCACCGCAAGGGATAAAAGTGGTAGTCATAATCGTCATACGGCGGTCACGCTCGTTTTCAATTGTACGGGATGCCATGACGCCGGGAACGCCGCAGCCCACGCCGATGAGCATCGGAATAAAGGATTTACCCGAAAGCCCAAACTTACGGAACACACGGTCAAGAACAAAGGCGATACGGGACATATAGCCGCAGGCTTCAAGGAATGCAAGCAAGAGGAATAGAACGAGCATCTGCGGAACGAAACCCAGCACCGCACCGACACCGGCGACGATACCGTCATTGATGAGTCCTGAAAGCCAATCCGCTGCACCCGCAGCTTCCAGTCCGTTACCAACCAAAACAGGGATACCGGGAACCCATACACCATAAGTGGATGTATCAGGTGCGCCATAGGATTCTTTATAATTGGTATTCAGATAAGCGGCAACCGCATTTTTCAAATCCGTTTTTGTCGTATTCGGGTGGTCGGTTGCTTCAAGAGTTTCTTCGTTCTCTGTCTGGTAGGTTACGCTTGCATTTGAAGGAGTTTCGCTTACAAGCTGTTCAAGTGCCGATTTAGCAACCGCTTCATCATAATTTTCAGATTTCGTATCTATGGCAGCTGAGATGTTCTTATCACCGTATTTAGCGACAAATCCTTTAATGATCTGATCGCTGTCACCGTAGGTGTCGGCGGCTTCACTATATGTGCTGGAGCCAATGCCAAACAGGTGCCAGCCGTCACCGAACACGCCGTCATTCATCCAGTCAGTTGCAGCCGTACCGACAGAAACCATGGAAATATAGTAAACAAGGAACATCACGGCTGCAAAAATAGGAAGTCCAAGCCAACGGTTTGTTACAACACGGTCAATCTTGTCGGAAGTTGAAAGCTTACCGACATTCTTCTTTTTATAGCAGGCTTTGAGAATTGAGGCGATATACACATAGCGCTCATTGGTGATGATACTTTCCGCGTCATCATCCAGCTCTTTTTCCGCCGCTTTGATATCTTCTTCAATATGGGCAAGGACACCGCCATTCAGTTTAATCTGTTCAAGCACCTTATCATCGCGCTCAAAAATCTTGATTGCGTACCAGCGCTGCTGTTCTTCCGGCATATTATGTACGGCAGCTTCTTCAATATGGGCAAGCGCGTGTTCCACAGCTCCGGAGAAGGTATGCTGCGGAACGGTTTTAGCGTTCTTCGCCGCATCAATCGCAGCTTCTGCCGCCTCCATGATTCCTTCGCCCTTCAGGGCGGAGATTTCGACGATTTTCACACCAAGCTCGCGGGACAACTCGGCAATGTTAATCTTATCACCGCTCTTTTTCACCACATCCATCATATTGATTGCCATAATGACTGGGATACCAAGCTCTGTAAGTTGAGTGGTGAGATAAAGGTTTCTTTCAAGGTTTGTGCCGTCTACGATGTTTAGAATGACATCGGGGCGCTCACCAATCAAATAATTTCTTGCAACAACCTCCTCCAAGGTATACGGAGAAAGTGAGTAAATACCGGGAAGGTCGGTTACGATAACACCGTCATGCTTTTTTAATTTGCCTTCCTTTTTTTCAACTGTAACGCCCGGCCAGTTTCCGACGAACTGGTTGGAACCGGTAAGAGCATTAAAAAGTGTCGTCTTACCACTGTTGGGATTTCCCGCAAGAGCAATCTTTAAATCCATCTCTATGTTCCTCTCCTTCACGATTAGCGGTTTCTAACCTACTGCCCTAAAAAATAGGAGTTGCCAAAACTCCTTATTACTCAATCTCTATCATTTCCGCATCCGCTTTACGAATAGAAAGCTCATAGCCACGGACATTAACCTCAATCGGATCGCCCAACGGAGCAACCTTACGGATATGTACCTCAACGCCTTTTGTGATACCCATATCCATAATTCTGCGCTTGACCGCACCTTCGCCGTGAAGTTTCACGACCTTTATGCTATCACCGACCTTGACCTGCCTAAGTGTTTTCATGCCTTTGTCCTCCTTAGTTTATTTACGCTTTATAAATACAAATCAAATCATGATTTTTTGCGCCATTTCTTTGCTGATTGCTACCCGTGCTTCTTTGACATTTACAATCACATTACCGGACATCGCGGCAGCCACCGTTACATTTCCTCCGGCAACAAAACCGAGATTCTTAAGGTGTTTCTTGACCTCCGGACTTCCTCCAATACGCTTAATCATGTTTTCTTCGCCTACATTTGCAAGTGTTAGCGGCATCATAAATCATCCTTCTTCACAATCTGTTTTTGTGATTAGCTCCCGCTAACCATATATACATTAGCACCGACTAACTGAATTGTCAAGAAGTTATTCGTTTGTTTTGATGATCCGTTACAATTTTTGGCAAACTGCAATATCAGTTAGCGTAATATATCTACAATTTTATATATATTATCCTACCTCTTTTTTGACGTATTTTACGTCTATTCCTTTATCGACTATGACAGATAGCATAAAGTAACCTTGATTTATTCATGATTTGTGCTATCAAATATAAATTAAATGAAGCAAGGAGGAAAAGAGAAGTATCAGCCGTGCTGTGGGACTGTTGAAAAACGGGAATCCGCATAGAGAATGCTTGAGGTTCTTTATCACATGGCGGGTCTGTTCGGTCAGCGTCTTTGGTTTTATGGAAAAACGACAACGTATAAACAAAAACCAGTGGTTTCCTACATACAAAAACAGGCGCTTCCGGATGGAAGCGCCTGTTTGCCTGTACACTATGTATTTCATTCAGCTTCTTTTCTGTACAAGGGAATTTTAACTTCAACCTGTGCCTTTTCCGCCCAATCCAGCAGCGTGTTCGCTGCCGACCTCGTAATGGCAGCATCCTGTTTAATATCTGCAATATCTGTCTGCATATCGGATATCTTCGCATCCATGCTGTCTAAACGTGTATCCATATTATCCAATCGTGTATTGACTTGACCAAACTGTTGGTCCAACATTTGCTGAATGGCAGCAAGCATTTCTTCATCGGTCATGGTTTTCACTTCTCCCCCCTTTTGTATCTACCATTAGTATATACGCTGCGGTATGGCAAAACAAGTTGTAACTTTTACAAAAGGTGTGTACTTGCATTTCCTTTTATAATATCTTATACTGGTGAAGTAAATATAAGACAAGAGGAAGCACATCTGATTTATGGATACAATCACAATATATGCTTACAAGAGTACAGAAGGAATGATTTGGTCTTCTTCTCCGAAAGACATTTACGAAAAATACGTTGCAGAACTACCGGAAGGCTGGGCCCTGCACAAGTGTTCCTGTGGAAGAATTGGCTTAAAAACACCCTTTGGCAGTGTAATTGCCCCGCACACAGCACTGGTCACACGTAATGGAATACCCTTCCTTGCTGCCTGCAACCAGACTAAATGCGTCTTTAAGTACCATTACTATAGATTTACAACCATAAAAAAATTTGTAAGGCTGCGGCAAAAAAATCTTCAATTGTGCAGTCCGCAGAAAGGATTGCCCTTCTCCTTTCTGCAAAACAGAAAAGGAACCGGTTCAAAATAATGAATCGGTTCCTTTTCCTCTGCCAAAAGCAAAAAATGGGATATCATACGTTTTGCTTTATCTCCGGTAAAGACCGTTTTGGTCAATCATACGGGAAATCATTTCAACAGATCCCTGAATTCCATAGCTTGCGCTATTGATACACAAGTCATAGTTTTCCGGGTCGCCCCATTTGCGGCCGGTAAAGAAATGATAATACTTGCTGCGCTTGTGGTCCAGCTGCTTCAGCAGATTGCTGGCATGCTTGCGGTCCAGCGAATGCGTTTTCATCACACGCCGTACACGCTGTTCAAATGGCGCCGTAATGAAGACGCTGACATGCGGGATACGGCCACCCGTTAAAATAACATCTGCGCAGCGTCCCATAACGACAAAATCTTCTTTGGCAGCCATTTCGCAGAGAAGCCCGCTCAAGTTAAAGAATACCGCGTCGTTTTCGGGCAGTCCATGGTAACGGTGGAAGTTGTCCAACGTCTGACCCTTCTGTGGCTTTCTCACCTTATTGGGCACTGCATTAGCGCTGGAGATATCTTCAATAGAATTCTTGTCCGCATCCAGATGTTCCAAGACGGTATTAAATATCTTCTGATCATAAAAATTGATTTTCAGCGCATTTGCCAGTGCAAAACCAATATCTGTACCTGCACAGCCAAGTGTACGGCTGATGCAGACAATCAGATGATCTTTGTCAGTAAAGCGTTCATGCAGATGAATAGCGTTCAGTTTTGCACGGCTTTCATCCAAAATATCGACCGTACCAAAGCTGGTGGGAATGCTTTTAATCTCCACTAAAATGTTGTTGTACTCAGCCATTAAACGGGCACGTGTTTCCTCATCGGGAATGGTGCGGGCCATATTTGCTACCAAGGCCATTTCACTGCGCAGCAAATAGGATTTCCGGCTGCCGCACATTAGCTCCGCAAGGCTTTCCACACATTCGTCACGGCTACCGGTAAAAACCCGTCCCAGAGAGGACCCCAGGCACTGATAAACCTCGCCGTCCAATTCATAAATCCGTTCAGCGAGCTTCATACATTTTGCACGATTTTCCTGCATCGTTTTATCTTGCATAGTTGAGTCCCCCCCTTATAAGAAGAATATGAGCGTATCCAGCAGGAACACTGGAATGAGGAATGCCACAGACCACAGCATATAGCCGAAGAAAGAAGGCATACGAATACCGTTTTCATCCGAGATGGATTTAACCATAAAGTTCGGCGCATTGCCAATGTAGGTGTTGGCACCCATGAACACGGAACCACAGGAGATAGCCATGAGCATTTTGAGCGGAATCATACCTACAGAAGTAGACAGACCGCTGGTAAAGCCCAGAGCACCCGCCGTGGTGAGGAACACCAGATAGGTCGGTGTATTGTCAAGGAAGCTGGAAAGTGCACCGGCTGCCCAGAACATCTGCGCTGGCTGGTTGAGACCCAGTTCTGCACCATGCAGTTTCAGCAGAATCAGCGCAGGCTGCATGGTGATGAAAATGCCGATGAACAAAGTGGCCACTTCCTGAATAGCACCCCATGTAAAATGGTTCTTTGTACGAACCGTTTTATCGGTTGTGCGGAAGGACAGCCATGCTGCTAACAGGATAATAGCAACTTCAATAATAGACGGGAATCCCAGTGTAACATTGCTTGTAATATGAATGCCCAGTACATTACCGGAAGCATCCTTAAAGGCAGGTATGGTCGGCAATGTACCACTAAGGATAACGCCGATAACAATCATAATCAGGAAGAAGATATTGTGCAGACCGTGAATCTTGACTTTTCCGCCGGGTTTGCTGATGTCCGGTTTCCAGCCTTCTGCAATATCTTTCCGATAATTGTAGCGGTCAATCCAGTAGAAAATAAGCAGCAGCACCGCTGCGTTGAAAGCAAGCACCGGGAACAGGTGCAGGCTCCAGAAGAACGGCACGCCACGCATAAAGCCCATCAGCAGCGGCGGGTCGCCGATAGGTGTCAGGCAGCCGCCAAGATTGGAAATAAGGAAAATGAAGAATATCATGATGTGACTTTTGCGTTTCCGCCAAGAATTCACTTTAATGATTGGGCGAACCATCAGCATGCTGGCACCGGTCGTACCAATCCAGCTGGAAAGCAATGTACCAATCAGAAGAAGAATTACATTGATGCGTGGTGAACCGGCAAGGTCACCCTCAAGGGTAATATTGCCTGACACACAAAACAGGCCAAACAACAGGATAATAAAGGTCAGATAGTCGTTAAAGATACAGTCCAAAACAACGTCTGTTGTCCTTCCTATACCACAGGTGATGGCAAAAGGAATAATAAACAGCAGTGACCAAACCAGCACAGCCTTTCCCTTATTGCGATCCCACCAGTCTGGTTTGATAAGCGGAACAATCGCAATGGAAAGCAGAAGCCCTACAAATGGAATGCAGAGCCACGGTGGAATGGATGCAGAAGCCGCAGCAGCCGTCGCTTTCACATGCGTTGTTGCGGAAGCTGCAGCCGGGAACCAGTGCAGAAAGGCTACTGCAAGTCCACCGGATGATAGATTGAAAATATTCAAGAAACGAGCCTCCTTAATAAAACAGCGAAAAGACTGCAGATTCCCTGCCGTGCGGAAGTCTGCAAAAGCTGCAGGACAACAGACCTGCCGGGTATTAGGGCAGCCTTTGGCTGATTAATGAACAATCCCTAAAGTAAGTGAAATTTTTAAGGAGAGTTAACTGAAAGGATTATCCTGACACACAGGAAATGAAATTTCCGGGCAGCATAAAACATAATAAAAGAGGCGGTTCCTCTGTAGATATTCCCTGGTGCTGCTGACAGGGAATATGAAACAAAAAGCGAAACAGCGGACCTGCTTAACAGATCCACTGAATGACGTATTTTATATATTATATATAGATAATTGCCGAATAAACCCGCTTAACCTAATACCGCACAAATGAACATCTTTGCAGAAAAAATGCGGAGAGATACTCCGCACCGTTTTATATTTCCCCAGCGGAACTCTTTATTCGACAATTGAAAATCTTTTGCAACAGAGATTATAGCACATCCCACCCCATTGCGCAAGCAGACTGGAAAAGGAAAAATATAAATTTTTGGAGAAATTGTACTGTCGGCATCTGCAAAAGCGGTACCTGCAAAATAATTCAGCCGCTCCTTATGAGAAAAGAACGACTCAGCGCGTTTTTTTCCGTACTGCCCGCAAAACAACTAATCCAGCCGCACTAGCACCAGCTACCGGAATACATGGTTTTGCGGAAACTGAGCCGCCGGACGCAGCCGGACGGGAAACGGCTGAGGTTGAAACGGTCAATGGAATACGTGAAGCGGCAAATTCCACCGGCTCGGTCAGACTGTCCACAAACGAAACGGTTTCTGTCTGTTTTCCATTCCTTTTTGCATGAAACGCCGCTGAAAGCCTGCCGGAATCTGTGCGCGTAACCTGCACTGTCACTGTATAAACAGAGTCATCATACTGGCAGTGTGTCAACGTGCCTTGTTCCTGCTGAATTTGATAAACATAGCTGCCGGTATGCTGATAAAAAATAGGACCAAAGGAAGCCCTTCCGCCACCCTGTATGGTTAGTTGTGATGTCGGCGGCATCGGTGTAGATGAACACCCTTCTGAAATGGTATACCGAAATGCGGGTACTTTGCCCGGCCGCATACCCGTGAAGGTGCTCTCGACCGGAATGAACAGGACTGCTGCTGTTTCTTCCGCAGATACGGGAACCGCAAACAATACTGAAAACAGAAACGATAGAAGCAGGACTGCACAAACTGTTTTTTTAACAGCCATGTTCCGAACACCTTCTTCCCTTTTTTGCGGTATGCTGTTTCTGGTATAGTGCCCATATGGCAAGACCGGCTGACGCTGTCAGCAGAGCTGGTGCTGCACCGCCGGAAGCATCTGCCGATGGGGCAACAGCCTGCCGGTTTTGAAAGTTCAGTGTGGTTTCTTTCATCAGCGTACCGGTGCACGCCCTGCCCTCTATGAAGCGGCCGCTGTCCGTATGTACCGTTGTCCGACAATTCCGTATTTGCTCCTCCTCAACCGTACAGCGGCAATTTTTGGGCAGACTAAAAAGGACCTTATCCCCATCCTGCAAAGAAAAAATATAGCGGCCGCTTTGGTCAGGATACAGTGTACATATCTGTCCGGCAGGGCCATCACAATACCGCAGGATATCACCGCAGGTCCTGCCTTTTGTATCGGTAACGGTCATATAAAATGTAAATTCGCGCCGCTGGGTATGACCAATGACTGTCTGCTGAATCAGCAGTGTACTTCTTGGGGCAGCCGCAGGTGTGCGAAATAATGCTTTTTGCGGGAACTTCTCAGCAGGTTCTGACTGATGCGATACGGACGGCGCACAGAACGCCGCACTGGCAAACGTAATACCGACACCCACGGTAACCGCCGCCAAAAGGATTAGTGACAATATTCGGTGAAAGCGGCTTTTCTTTTGAACTTCTTTTTTCAATAAACTCTTCTCCTCTCTTCCACTGTAGAATTGCCCGGTTTCTGTTTTTTCAGCAGGAATATGTTTTATCATACTTTTTTGGCAGACATAAATTTGTCGGTTTGTCTGCTGAACCGACAAAAGTGTCCGAAAAAAAAGATTTCCAGTCCTACAGACAAAAAAATGAGAAAAGTGTTGACATTTGCGCAATAACATGGTATTATTATTTTCGCGCTTGGGAGTTACCCTCACCAACGTAAGAACAATATAGGGGCATAGCTCAGTTGGTAGAGCAGTGGTCTCCAAAACCACGTGCCGAGGGTTCAAGTCCTTCTGCCCCTGCCATACGGCTCGGTAGTTCAGCTGGTTAGAACGCTAGCCTGTCACGCTAGAGGTCGACGGTTCGATCCCGTTCCGAGTCGCCATTTGCTGCTATGGCTCAGTTGGCAGAGCACATCCTTGGTAAGGATGAGGTCACGCGTTCGAATCGCGTTAGCAGCTCCATCAAGTAAAGCTAAGAAATCCGCGGATTTCTTAGCTTTTTTGTTTGTCAGAAAAGTACGGCACTTCTCCTCCCTGCGTTTACCAGCCTGCAAAGGCTGCCAAATGCAGGAATTTTTTTATTTGAAAATTCTGGCGGCCGCCGTCTTCTTATATTCTCTTTGGCAGTGCACACACTACTTTATGCGGCTTTCGATATGCTGCAAACGGAGGGAAATGATGGAACCACTCAAAGAACTGCCAATGGGGTTTGGCATGGCGCTGTTTGAAAATGAGCAGGCAGCCCACAGATTCGCAGAAATGCGGCCTGAACAGAAGCAGAAAGTCCTGCAGCAGGTGCACCAGGTGGACTCCAAGGCGGAGATGCGGGCATTGGTGCACCGCCTGGGAGGAGAAGAAGAAAATGGATAGACTGGACAGTTCACCGGCACCGGGGCGCGGGCAGCACCTGTGCCTAACAGACCTTTTAGACCAAGACACGACCAGCTATGAGTTTTTCTATGCACAGCCGGAATCCGTTCGTCAAAAAATACGCACGGCAGACCCATCTTCTTTTGAAGAAATGCAGCAGGTTGTCAGCACACTGGCATAAAAAAGACACCGACAACAGCAGAAAGCTGTTTGTTCGGTGCCTTTTTGTATTTTGTGTATTATCCGATAAAAATCAGATGGAAATGCTCAAAGCAACATCATACAAAGCCTTATTGAATGTACGCTTCATGTTCAGTGCCTCTGTAATGTCGAGGTCCACAACCTTGCCGCCACGCACAACAACCACGCGGTTGCCCTGGCCCTCTTCCAACAGTGTCACTGCATGGTAGCCCATTTCACTGGCAACGACACGGTCACGCAGGTTCGGAGAACCGCCGCGCTGTACATGGCCCAAAATGGTAGCACGTGTTTCAATTCCGGTTTCCTTCTGAATGCGGTTAGCAATCTCATTTGTGCCGCCGACACCCTCTGCTACCATGATAATAAAATGACGCTTACCGGTCTTCTGCGCCAAACGGATGCGGTCAATGATATCCGTCTGAAAATCCCATGGCATTTCCGGCACAAGAATAGAGATAGCGCCAGTTGCCACACCGACCTGCAGTGCTAAGTCGCCGCAGTGACGGCCCATAACCTCAACAACGCTGCAGCGGTCATGGGACTCTGCCGTATCACGGATACGGTCAATCATATCTACGGCTGTGTTCATGGCTGTATCAAAGCCGATGGTATATTCGCTGGAAGCAATATCATTGTCGATGGTACCGGGAATGCCGATGCAGGGTACGCCGGCATTCGTCAGGTCCCGCGCCCCGCGGAAGGAGCCATCGCCGCCAATGACGACTACACCCACAACATTCAATCTGCTGCAGACCTCTGCTGCCTTCTTTACGCCCTCTGGTGCATTGAACTCTGGGCTGCGGGCGGTGTAAAGGATGGTGCCGCCACGGCCGATGATGTCCGAAACACTACGCAGATTCATCTCGTATACGTCGCCGTTCAGTAGGCCGTTGTATCCGCGGCGCACGCCAAGGACACTGAACCCTTTGGAAATACCAGAACGTACAACGGCACGGATTGCAGCATTCATGCCCGGCGCATCCCCGCCGCTGGTTAAAACAGCAATGGACTTTGCACTCATTATAATGAAACCTCCAATACCATACTGCCGGTGCCCGCTGACATAAAAAGCGAACGCCGGCGTTTTTCAACTAAGTATATATTATATGCTTTTTCGCGGTGCTCTACAAGAGAGTTATATGGACAATCGTCCCATAGTCATAGAAAATTATTTCACGAAGGCAACATTGCCATTGCCCAGTACACGGCGCAGTTCCTGCAGCAGAATGTCATTTACAGCCACACCTTCTACAGCTGGCGCGCGGTACAACTTTTTCTCCTTTTGAAAAGCAACATACAGCTGTGTGCGCCCGTCAAAAATAGCGATATACTTTTGTGCGCGCAGCCATGCGGGGGCGGCTTCACTCTGTACCCGCAGGTACAGCCCCGGCTTTACTTGCTTCCCGCTTTTTGTCTGTCCAGTATCACTGCTGTCCGTCTGCTTCAGGTGTTCCGCTGACTGCATCTCATCACACAACAGCTTGGGCTCCTCTTCCTCCCGTACACTTAGGTGTCCGGAAGCACACAGCACATTTCCATCCTCCAGCAAAGGTGAAAAACGGGACAGCGTCTGCGGAAAAACCAACATTTCCATAGAACCGTTAAAGTCCTCCAGTGTTACAAAAGCCATTGTGCCGCCGCTTTTTGTCACCTTTGTTTTAATATCAGACACAATTCCTAAAATTGTAACATGGTCTCCATCGTGCCAGCGGTTGTCCCCTGCCGACGAAAAGCATTCCAGCAAATCGCCAATCTTTACAGCACCCAGCTTTTGGTACAAATCGGCGTATGCCGCCATGGGGTGGCCGGAAAGGAACATGCCTGTTGCTTCCTTTTCCATTTTCAGCTTGTCCTGCAGACTGTAGTCCGGCATCGGTGCTATTTGGAAGGCTTCATCTTCCCCACCGTTCATCTGGCTGAAGAAACCAATTTGTCCCTCCACATTGCGCCGGCGGTCATTGCCCAGCGTTTCTAGTACCAACGGCACAGCTGTCATCATTTCGCGACGGTTATTGCCCAATCCATCCAGTGCACCGCAGCGGACAAGGCTTTCCAGCGCACGGCGGTTCATTTTATCAAAAGTACGCTTACAAAAATCATAAAAGGAATGAAACGGACCGGCCTGCCGCCGTTCCTGTAAAACGAAATCAATCAGCCCGCGGCCAAGGTTCCGAACCGCCAACAAACCAAAACGAATGTCATTCCCTACAACTGTAAAGGATGCCTCACTGGAGTTGATTTCCGGCGGCAGAACACGGATATGCAGGCGGGAACACTCTGCAATATAAGAAGAAAGCTTGCCGGAATTGTCCAGCACACTGGTCATCAGGGCAGCCATGTATTGACGCGGATAGAAACACTTGAGGTATGCTGTTTGATAAGCAAGATACGCATACGCGGCCGCGTGGGATTTATTAAAGGCATAGGAAGCGAAGTTTTCCATCTCACCGTATATTTTCAGTGCGGTTGCTTCGTCCACGCCGTTGTTCAAACAGCCGGGGACCTCCCATGTCCCGTCTTCCCGCTGCAGGCCATGCAGGAAAATTTCCTTTTCCCTATCCATTACGTCGTGCTTTTTTTTACTCATGGCACGGCGCACAATGTCAGCACGACCAAGGCTGTAGCCCGCCAAGGAGCGGAATATCTGCATGACCTGTTCCTGATAGACAATACAGCCATATGTTACCTTTAGAATTGGTTCCAGCAGCGGGTGTGCGTAGGTAACCTGCTTTGGATGGTGACGGTTTTGGATATAGCGCGGAATGGACTCCATAGGACCGGGGCGATACAGTGAAATAACAGCGATGAGGTCTTCCATTCCTTCCGGCCGCAGCTGCATAATCACACTGCGCATACCTGCCGACTCAAACTGGAACACACCCTCGGTGCTGCCGGCAGAAAGCATTTCATATACTTCCGGTGCATCCAGCGGAACCTTGTCTACATGAAACTCCGGCTGCTGCTGGCGAATCATTTCCTCCGCCGCGTGAATAATGGTTAAGTTGCGCAGGCCGAGAAAGTCCATCTTCAGCAGTCCCAGTTCCTCCAAAGTGGTCATGGTGTACTGACACACTGTCGCATCTCCGTTTTTGGCCAGTGGCACGTACTCGGCAACCGGCTTGTCCGTAATGACAACACCGGCAGCGTGCGTAGAAGCATTTCGCGGCATTCCCTCCAGCTTGCGGGCCATATCCAGCAGGCGGTGAACCTGCTGGTCTTCATTGTATCGGCGTCGCAGCTCCGGCGACGTTTCCAATGCGCGGTCCAGCGTAATGCTCTTGCCCGGCACCGTAGGAATCATTTTTGCAATGGAATCCACCATGGCATACGGCATTCCCATTACACGGCCCACGTCACGAACCGAGGCCCGCGCCGCCATGGTGCCGAACGTGACAATCTGTGCCACATGGTCGGCACCGTATTTCTGTGTGACATACTCGATCATTTCTGGGCGGCGGTCATCGGCAAAATCAATATCAAAATCCGGCATACTGACACGTTCCGGATTTAAAAAACGTTCAAACAGCAAATCATACTGAATGGGGTCAATTCCGGTAATGCCAATGCAGTACGCGGCAAGGCTGCCCGCACCAGAACCACGTCCCGGCCCGACCGGTATGCCTACTTCTTTAGCATGACGGACAAAGTCGTGCACAATAAGGTAATAATTAACATACCCCATCTTTTCAATCGTATTCAGTTCATACTCCAGCCGATGCACAATTTCTGGCTTTGGGTGTTCCCCATAGTGCTCGTGCAGACCAGCGTAGCACTTTTCACGAAAATAAGCGACATTATCCTGTCCGTTCGGGGTGTCAAATCGGGGCAGCTTCGTTTTGCCAAACTCAAACGTTACATTGCAGCGCTCAGCAATCTTAACAGTGTTGTCGGCTGCCTCCGGATGCTGCGGAAACAGCGCGCGCATCTGCTCCTCGGTTTTATAGTAAAATTCTGTACTGCCAAATTCCAGCCCGCCCGATTCCTGCAAGGTGTGGTTGGTTTGGATACACAGCAGCACGCGGTGCATCTCACTATCCTCTTGATTGATATAATGGCAGTCATTGGTGACCACCAGCGGCAGACCGGTTTCGTCGGCCAAACGAAGCAGGCCGGCATTGACGCGTTTTTGTTCCGGTAGTCCGTGATCCTGCAGCTCCAAATAAAAGTTACCATTGCCAAAAATATCCGCATAGCGCAGAGCAGCTTTTTTGGCGCGCGGATAGTCCTCAGCCGAAAGGACGCGCGGAATCTCACCAGACAGGCAGGCTGATAATGCAATCAATCCCTTATGATATTTTCGCAGCAGTTCCATATCTACGCGGGGCTTGCGGTAGAAGCCCTCCAGCCATGCACGGCTGACCAGCTGAATCAAATTTTGATAGCCCTCGTTGTTCTCGCACAACAGCACCAAATGGTAATTTTCGCCATCCAGTTCCCGTGTGCGATCCATACGGCTGCGCTGTGCCACATACACTTCACACCCGATAATGGGCTTAATTCCGCGGGCTTTGGCGGCTTTATAAAAATCAACTGCGCCATACATGACACCGTGGTCAGTAATGGCAACTGCGCGGTCTCCACGGGCTTTGGCGGTATCCAGCAGCCGTTCCATACGGCAGGCACCGTCCAACAAACTGTATTCGGTATGAAGATGTAAATGGACAAACATAGAGCAGGGCACCCTTTCTTTCCGGCAGCAGCATACCGGATAATTTGAAATATAGGCAATAAAAAAGGGAGCGCTTCAGTCGCTGTTGCGCTCCCGGTAGATTTTTTCTGAAAGTTCAGTAATCCGCTGTAACCGATGATTCACCCCGGAGCGGGAAAGCGGCGGCGTCAGCTGCTTGCCTAGTTCCCGCAGGGAAAGCTCCGGATTCTGGCAGCGCAGGCGGGCCAAATTCTGCAGTTCGGCAGGCAGCGCAGAAATGCCGGCACCGCAGTCCTGCAAACGCTTTAGTGCGTAAATTTGCCGCGCGGCCGCCGAGGCGGTCTTGTCCAAATTGGCAGTTTCAAAATTCGTGCGGCGGTTGATATGGTTGCGCACTTCCCTCAGCATTTTTACCTGCATCATCTGCATGGCGGCGTGCGGCGCACCCATCAGTGTCAGCAGATCCGCAGTATGGCTGCTGCCCTTAATATATACAACATACAAGCTCCGCCGCCGGGACACGCCAGGCTGCAGTTCCAGCGGCAGTTCCCCCAGCAGCGCCGACATATCGCGGGAAAGATGCATATGCGGTGTTACAAATTCCAGCCGGTAATCTTTCTGCGGATCAAAAACGGTTCCGCAGGAGAGAAACGCACCGCGTAAAAAAGACGCTGGGCAGCACTCCCCCTCCAAATTGGCACGGTTCAGCCGCAGCGGCACTTCACTGCCGCTGTGCCCAAACGCAGAGAGTACACGCATTCGATCCCGCTCATCTTCTACAGACACGGTCCCTGCCGGATGAGAAGCACGACGCAGCATGGTGCGGGTGGAAACAATAGCACCGGTGAGCGCTGCCGTTAACTGGGCCGCCCGCCGGGCCGTAGGTGTGTGTTCGGTCGTCAGCGAAACCGCGCTTCTGGAAAAAGAGTGGCCAAACAAAAGCATTCCGTAGCACTCTGCTTTTTCACAGCAGGGCTGCCGATTCTTTGTTTTACAGAGTTCATTTTTGACATCGGAGGAAAAAGACAACGGAAATCACTTCCCACTTTTATGCGTTTGCAGAAAGGCCACTGTTCAGCCCTTCCGAATATCCCGGTGGTTGACACTGGCGCGCAGGCCCTTTTCCAGCAGATGTTCATACAAAAGCTGCGCAATCGTTACTGAGCGGTGGTGGCCGCCTGTGCAGCCAATGGCAATAACCAGCTGGCTTTTGCCTTCATTGCAGTACAGCGGAATCATATAGTCGATAAGGTCTAAAAAGCGGGAAACAAAACCCTTAGTCTGCTCCCATTTCAGCACATAGTCCCGCACCGGGGCGTCCAAACCGGTCTTGTGCCGCAGCTCCTCCACATAGTAGGGGTTCGGCAGACAGCGCACATCAAAAATGAGGTCCGCTTCGGTGGGCGTACCAAACTTAAAGCCGAAGGACATACAGTGAATCTGCAGCGCAGAAGTGGCATCTCCCAGAAAAAGGCTGGAGATGCGCTCCTTCAGCTGGGCCGGCGACAGCAGAGAGGTATCTATAATGTAGTCCGCACGCTCACGTACCGGGCGCAGAATCTCCCGCTCCAGCTTGACAGCCTGTTCCAAACTGGTGGTGTCTTCCGAAAGCGGGTGCTTCCGGCGGGTTTCTTTGAATCGGTTGATGAGTACCGTATCGCCGGCGTCCAGAAAAAGAATTTTGTAGGTCTTATGTTCTACACGCAGGCCCTCCAGCGTTTCAAACAGGCTGGAGAACATGCCGCCGCCGCGAATATCCGTGACAACCGCCACCCGTGAAAGGGAATCCTTCGCCTGCATACACAGGTCGTACACGGCTGGAATAAGCTTTGGCGGGATATTGTCCATGCAGTAAAACCCAATATCTTCCATAGCATGGACCGCGCGGGACTTGCCCGCACCGGAAAGACCGGTAACAATGATAAAATCCATGACTGCACACTTCCTTATGAGATAAACCGCACTTCACACTCCAGGGATACGCCGGTCTTTTTCAGAACGGTTTCCTGTATTTTTTCAATCAGTGCCTGTACGTCACTGCAGGTAGCGTCGCCTGTGTTGACAATGAACCCAGCGTGTTTTTCGCTGACCATGGCACCGCCGACTTTTTCCCCTTTCAGACCACACTGCTCAATGAGTGCGCCCGCATAAGCACCGTCCGGCCGCTTAAAGACGCTGCCGGCGCTGGGCAGCTCCAGCGGCTGTTTTTCTTTGCGGCGGCGGAAGTTGTCGTCCATTTGCATGGAAATCTGTTCCTTGTTGCCCTGCTCCAGACGAACAACCACTGAAGTAATGATGCATTTGTTCTGTAAGTAGGCACTTTTGCGGTAATCCATTTCCATCTCCGGTCCCAAAAGGGAATCCGTATGGCCGGTGCTGGTCACATGTGTAGTGGATACCAGCACATCACTGAACTGGCCGTCATAGGCGCCCGCGTTCATAAAGGCTGCACCGCCTACGCTGCCGGGAATGCCCCATGCAAACTCCAGTCCACTCAGAGCATTGCGCTGAGCAAACTTGCACAGCCCCGCCATGGTTGCCCCTGAACCGCAGGAAACGGTCGTAGGGTCAGACAGTGTAATGCGGCGGAAATCCCCCGTAAGGGAAAGGACCACGCCGCGCACGCCCTCATCGCTTACCAGCACATTGCTGCCATTTCCCAGCGGCAGCAGCGGCAGGTTCAGCGCGGAAGCCATGCGTACAATGTCCTTCAGGGCAATGATGTCCTTCGCGGCAATATATAAATCCGCAGGCCCGCCTATCTGAAAGGTCGTGTGCCGGCTCATAGGCTCATCCCTCAGCACCAGGCAGCCGGCATTTTCTGCCGTTTTTTTCAGGGCCTCTAATTTTTCCATTGGATTATCCTCCTAAAATTCATTCTGACACAAAGCTGCGAAACACATCGGTATATTTCGTCAAATAGGCGCGCAGCTGTTCCGCACTGGAGTTGACCACCAGTTCCTCTGGAAAGTCAAGCTCCTGCAAAAGCTGCTGTGCCCGCGGAAAACAGCCAACCTGCGTGGAAAAATGCGCGTCGCTGTTTACGACCACCGGCACACGGTATTTTTTGCACAGTGCCGCAATCTTCCGGCAGTTCAGAATGGAATCCGGCCGGCTGCGAAACGTGCCTTCGTTGATTTCCACCAACTTGCCTGCCGCACCAAACTGCGGAATAACGCGCTCGTAGTCAAAAGCAAAGCGGCGCAGGCCACAGTGCCCAATGACATTGACATGCGGATTTCTGCATACCTGTTCCCACAGGTGCGTCACTTTTTCCGGTGACGGAGATTCCCCCTGCGGCATACACTCATCGTGGATAGAGGCAATCAGCCAGTCCAGGTCATGAACGCAGTCGGCCTGCTGGTCGGTATGTCCCTCATAGTCAATGATATTCGTTTCCTGCCCGCGCAATACCATTACGCCCTTATAATAACGCGGGACAACACCTAAATTATGAAAATACCATCTGCCCGGCGCACCCGGCATGGCCACACCGTGGTCCGTAATGGCGATTGCCTCCAGGCCGCGCTGCGCTGCCGCTTCCACCATTTCCTGCAATGTACTGTACGCATGGGTGGAGGCTGTCGTGTGTGTGTGCAGATCCGCAATGAAATTCATCTGCTGTATACCCCCTGTTTCTGACCGTCTGTTTTTCCGCCTGCACATAAGCCCTGCCCGGGACCCTGCCGCATGGCCCTGCGGGGCTTCTCTCTGTTTTTAATTTATAGTTTGTTAAATATCTAGTTTCAGCTTAGTTTCCTGTTGCTTGACCATGGAAAGGTCCATGCCAAGTCCCTGCAGCAGTTCCTCTGCCGCATTATAACCCATCTTCTTCTGCCGGTTGTTCATGGCAGCAACCTCAATGATAACAGCAAGGTTCCGCCCGGGCTTGACCGGAATAGTCAGCACCGGCACCTTAATGCCCAAAAGTTCCGTGTATTCACTGTCTATGCCCATACGGTCATAGACTTTGTGGCCATCCCACAGCTCCATGTTAATAATCAGGTCGATTTTTGAGGAAACTTTGACAGCGCCGATGCCGAAAATGCGGCGGGCATTGATAATGCCAATGCCGCGCAGCTCAATGAAATGGCGAATATTGGCTGGTGCCTGACCGACCAGTGTTTTGCCGGACACACGGCGGATTTCGACTGCGTCATCGGCAATCAGCCGGTGACCGCGCTTAATCAACTCGATAGCCGTTTCACTTTTGCCCACACCACTGTCGCCGACAATCAGCACTCCCTCGCCGTATACCTCTACCAGCACACCATGACGAGTGACGCGCGGTGCCAGTTCCACGTTCATATAGGCGACCAGTGAAGCCACCAGGCTGCTGGTTGTTTCAGCAGTAGCGAGCACCGGTACACCGTATTTTTTGGTTGTCTCCAGCAGCTCCGGCACAGGGCTTAAACTGCGGGCGATGATGACTGCCGGCGGCTTTTTGCTGAAAATAGCGTTCAGCACCCTGGCGCGGTATTCGGGTGGGCGGTCGTTTAGAAAAGCAGTTTCCGCATTTCCCATGACAATGATACGGGAAGAATCGTAATACTCATAAAATCCATTCAGCTCCAGACCGGGACGATTGACGTCTGTAGAGGTGATAAGCACCTTCTGCGGGTCGCAGGGCATATAGACGGTTTTCAGAGAAAGCTCTTTCATTACTTTGTCCAGTGAAACACTAAATTTTGTAGCCATATTAATAAGCACCTGCTCTTTCTCTTATCTGCGCACGGTAAAAACAGTATGATCGTTTATATTATATCCTATAGCAGAAAAAGTTTAAAGACCAAATCCGGCAAAAGATGCAGGAATCCACCTCGTTTCAGCTTGAACCATACAAATATTGTGTTATAATGTAAATTGATTCTGATTTTGTTCGGGCAAACGTATCCTTTTTGTTTTGCCCAAAGTGCCCGGGCAGAAATCCTACCGGAGGTCCATTTATGAAAATTGCCTTGTTTTCCGGGGCCGGCGCTGTCAAATGCGCTGCCTCCACATATACTGCGGTCCTGAAAAGCGGACTGGAAAAAGCCGGGCACCAGATAATGGTGGTAACTGCCGACCCGGCCATAGACGACTGTTTTACACAGGACGGCAAAATTTACTGTCCCGCAAAGGTAACTCCCAGCCTGTACGGTATGTCTGTGCGGGTCAGTTTGCTGGGACCTATGGAAAAAATGCTGAACAGCTTCCGCCCGGAAATCATCCACGTCATTACTCTGGACGAAATGGGATTGGCCGGCCTAAAATACGCTCAGCGCCACCAGCTGCCGTTGGTTACCACTATTCATAACCTGCACGATGCACTGAAAGGTTACGGCACCAATAAAGCATATGACAATCTTGCCAAAATGAAAGTACGCAGCACAGTGCGCAAGATTTTGACGGAAAGCGATGTGGTCTGTTCCCCCTCTGCACAAACGCAAAGCCTTTTGGAAACACTGGATATTCAGTGCAAAGTAAAGCGCTCGCCTTTCTGTGTGGATTTATCAAACTTTTTGCCGACACAGCCTACCCCCGCTTTTAAAAAGCGGCTGGATATTGCCGAAGACGCCTTATGCTATGTGTATGCGGGCCGTTTGATGGAAGACTGCGGCCTCGATTCTCTGCTGAAAGTTTGGAGCGACGCAGCCGGTGGCAACGCCCGCCTACACCTGCTGGTTGTGGGCACTGGGCCTGCAGCTGCTCATTTTGCTGAAACGGCGAACAGTCTTTCCCTTTCCAATCAGGTTACATTTATCGGTGAACTTTCACCGCGTGACTTGAATAGCTGCTATGCCTGCTGCCGGGCCTTTGTCAGCGGCGCCACTTCTTCCGCTGTGAAGGCTTCTCCCCTGGAAGCTCAGGCTGCCGGTCTGCCGGTACTGCTGCCAAGGCAGTGTGCCAATGCTGACTTGGTGCATGATGGTGTAAACGGATTCCTATATGACACAGCCGAACAGTTCGGCGAAAAGCTGTACATTCTGACACAGCTGGACTCGGAAGGCGAAGTCCTCCTGCGGCGGCTGGTCAGCAAAAGTGCCATGAACCTTTCGGATAAAAACCTTGCTACCATTATGGCAGATACCTATGCGGAAGCAAAACACAGCTATACAAAAAATACGCGCAGCCTGTAAATCAAACTGTGCCACGAATATAGAAAGAGCAGGACCACCAGACACGAAATGTGTTGACGGTCCTGCTTTTTAGTTTGTATATTCTTTTCGATTCCATACGCCTGTTTCAGGAAAATAGGACTTCCAGATTTGCTGCCAGATAGACTGCAACCGGGAACAGATACAGCAGAATGCTGACCACAGCAGTGACTATATCAAACACAACCTGTGCCGGTTTTTCCAGCTTGCGTAGGCATTTGGTTCCCTTCTTTTTCAGCAGACGCAGGAACAGCAGCGCCGCCGCAAATCCAGCCATACTGCAAACGGCGCCCGCGGCAAGTCCCGGCGGCAGATACTGAACCTCCACACGGTTCTGCCCTGCCTGCAGCTGAACCGCGAGGAACATTCCTGCCGCTTCGGCTGTCTGTGCAGGTTTGCCGTTGACCGTAGCAGTAAAGCCGCTGCCGCCGCGCAGAGGCAACACCAGCCAGCCGCTGTTTCTGGCTGCAGCAGTGCCGGACAGCATATTGCCGGACGCGGAAAGAGACACTGCCTGCGACTGTGTATTTTGCAGAGCGCTCTGCAGCTTTGTGAGGTCCATCCCTGCCACACCGAAGGAACGACAGTTAACCGGGTGCAGAACCGATACGCGTACTTCTACCATTTGATTCTCAAAAGTGCCTAAGTCCACCAATCCATTGTCATCGGCTGAGGGATACAATGAACGTATCATTCTGCCGTTAACGG
Organism: Caproicibacterium lactatifermentans; assembly: GCF_013315815.1. Taxonomy (NCBI): domain Bacteria; kingdom Bacillati; phylum Bacillota; class Clostridia; order Eubacteriales; family Oscillospiraceae; genus Caproicibacterium; species Caproicibacterium lactatifermentans. The sequence continues at coordinate 912,750 of NZ_CP046051.1, read as the reverse complement.
AAATGCTGAGAGAATTATAGTTGGAACTGGTAAGGTCCCGCGACGCCTTTGTATAACAGTCGAAGTACAGCGCTGTCTTCCTTGTGACCTGTATATGATACAGCAGGCTGCTGTATGCCGCGCCAGTAACCGTGACACTGCCATCCTTCGCCTTGCTCATTTGGGCAAAGTCAGAAATATCCGGTGAATAGCGTGTCATCAAAGAATCCGACCGACCGAAAAAAGTATGGTATAGCATATCCTGTGCACCAAAACGGTCACCATCCGGAAGAGCGCTGCCGCAGTTCTGGGCAACAAACCCAAAGGGCAGGCTGTACGGCTGACGCACCAGGGAATACTGATGATTGCTGTAAAGCGGTGTGCGGCCGTTTTCCTCCCCCAGCCGGGTAATGCTGTACTTCTGTGCCAGCAGGGAATCGGTCAGGGCCGTACCGCCGCTGGAGTGGCTTTCCATCCAATGGGCGGAGTAACCCATCTTCTGCAGAGTATCCATATAGGTGCCGTCCGTCAAAGAAGTGTAGTGGTCCAGCACCGGATATCCCAATGCACCCATCAAGTCGGTATCAAAATACAGTCCATCCGTCTTGACACGGTACAGGGAACTGTCCTTTAACCGCCCGCTGAGGTCCAGCGCTGTATCATAGGCATGCCCGTCCGATGCAGCAGGCGCAACATAAACCTGCAGGTTAAAGCTGACTTCCGCCGCGGTTACAACGCACAGCAGAACACACAGCACCCGAACCGAGATTTTCTGTGCATGAAACAACAGGAACAGGACTAAATAAACGCCGGTCGCCGACAGTGCGAAAAGCAGTCCCAGCTGCAGCGCTGTTTGGTCGTTCCAAAGATTATTGACATAATGTGAAAGCATTGTACGCATGGCAGGCCGTGACAGCATCTCGCCCGCAATGGCAATCAGCGCGGCGGCAGCGGCCCCCGCAAAGAACAGCGGCAGCGGACGGCTTTTCTGCTCTGGCTGGAGCGGCTGTACTTCGCTTAAATAGCTGCCCGTAAGCAGAAGCCCTGTCAGCGTAAGGATATACCCAAAGCGTACCGGAAACGCCTGATAACTGCCCAAGTGCCACATCCGGTCAATGGGGTCAATAAACAGCGGCAAAATCAGCAGCAAATAGCTGACAAACAGCGCACGCTGCCGGCTGCCCTTACGCTTCAGTAGGAAAAACAGCGGTACAGCTGCCACGGCGGCACCGGTACAGTACCAAACTGGCAGCGTGGTCTGCACACCGGTCAGGATGCTGCCGCTGCTTAGGCTGGAAATAAGGTCCACTACACGGCCGGAACGGCCGCACTGCAGCAAGGATGGCAGCCATACTACTGCTGTAAGCAGCAAAGCCGCACCGGTACTCAATCCCAATAGGACTATCTGCCGTCTGCAGCGGGTACGGTTGACCACAAAAGAGGACAAAATGGAAAACAGCAGCACCAGCCAGAACAGCACCATGGCGCTTAGGTAATAGTCCACAACAATAATCGCCGATAATGTCCAAAGAAACAGCGCTGGTTTTTCCGCTTCCCGCAGCCTGCACACGCCCAACACTAAAAGTGGAAACAGACAGGCAATGTCCAGCCAGACGATATTCTGATAATACATCAGTGCAAAGCCGGAACACGCGTACATAACTGAAAGACAGGAAATTCGCACACCGTCCAGCCGAGAAAACGTGTGCAGAAACAAAATGGATGCCGTGCAGGCACAAAGGGACATTTTCAACAGCACCAGCACGTTCATAAACAGGTAAAAAGATGCTTTGGGTAGAAAGGAAATCAGGAAGGTAAACGGACTGGACAGAAAAAAGAAAAAGACGCCCCAAAAGCTCATACCGCCCGCATTCTGCAAGTTCAGCAGCATAGAGGATTTTCCCCTCAGGATATCCTGAAAATCCATCAGCAGCGGGACAGTCTGGTGATTCATGTCACACCAAGACAGGGTTTTTGTTCCAAACGGGTACAGTCCGGCGGACGCAAAGCAGGCACAAAGCAGGACCAGCACCGCCAGCGGTGCCGCCCAAACTGCCCACTTTTTCCGTTTTCGCAAGCGCTCATCTCCTTTATAGGACCAATGCCGGCCGTGTATTCTAAGTACATTCAGTATACCATAAAAATGTGGTTTAGCGGCAAAAAACAGCGGAGCCGTTTCCCCCCACTGGAAAACCGCTTCGCTGCCCCGCCGTCCTTTTTATTTAAGCAGAACTTTGTGATATGCTTTTTTACCCTTCCGAATAATAGCTGCACCATTCGGAAAATCAGCGGCAGTCAACACGGCCGCAGGGTCCTTCACCTTGCTGTCGTTCAAAGTCAAGCCGCCCTGCTGAACCAAACGCCGGCCCTCACTCTTGCTGGAAACCAACTTTGTTTTAACCAGCAGGTCCAGCACACCAATGGAACCATCTGTCAGGTCAGCGGCCGTCAGTGTACTGGTGGGCATATTGTCGGTATTGACACCGCCGCCAAACAGCGCACGCGCGCCTTCACGGGCCTTGTCTGCTTCCTCTATGCCGTGAATGGACTTTGTCACCTCATAAGCAAGAACTTCCTTCGCCTTATTCAGTGCACTGCCCTCACAGTTTGTCAGGTCTTCGATTTCCTCCACCGGCAGGAACGTGAGGAACTTCAGGCAGCGTTCCACGTCTGCATCACCGATATTGCGCCAGTACTGGTAAAAATCGAAGGGACTGGTCTTTGCGGGGTCCAGCCACACGGCGCCCTTTTCGGTTTTGCCCATCTTTTTGCCCTCACTGTTTGTCAGAAGGCCCAGTGTCAGGCCGTAAGCCGGCCGATTCTCTTTGCAGCGAATCAGATTGACGCCACCGATAATATTACTCCACTGGTCATCACCGCCGACCTCCAGCACACAGCCGTAACGGCGGTTCAACTGCAGAAAATCATAGCCCTGCATCAGCATATAGTTCATTTCAAAGAAGGTCAGTCCGCGCTCCAGCCGCTGCTTGTAACACTCGGCTGCCAGCATACGGTTCACGGAAAAATGAACACCGATTTCCCGCATAAACTGAATATAGTTAAGGCTCAGCAGCCAGTCGGCGTTGTTTGCCATAATAGCCTTGCCGTCTGAAAAATCAACCAACGGTGCCATCTGTTTGCGGAAGCACTCCACATTATGGTCAATTTCTTCACGTGTCAGCATTTTGCGCATATCCGTTTTGCCGGTCGGGTCACCAATCATGCCGGTGCCGCCGCCAAACAGCGCAATGGGTGTATGCCCGGCTTTTTGCAGGCGGGACATGGTCATAACGGTAACAAAATGCCCAACGTGCAGACTGTCCGCGGTGGGGTCAAAGCCGATATAGAATGTACACTTGTGGTTGTCGAGCAGGTCACGCACGGCCTCCTCGTCTGTTACCTGCGCAATAAGGCCGCGCGCCTTTAAATCCTCGTACACTTTCATACAAAAATACCTCCTGAATATCTGGCAGAAGGCTGCAAAAAAGCCCTCTGCACATAAAATCTGCAGAGGGCGGAAATTCCGCGGTACCACCTCAGTTCACCGTCCCCTCACGAAGACGGCCTTACGGGTACATTTTATAGGACAAGCAAATAAAAGATACCTCCGCGCGGTAACGTGCGCACACGGCCCGGCTTACACGGCAAAACGCTTTCGGCGGGCAGCTCCAGGATGTAATTTGGGCGGAAAAGAGCACCGGCTCACACCAGCCGCCGGCTCTCTGCAGGCATCTTTTCCCGCTTACTTCATTTCCCTTCACAGCTATTCAAATTATATTATAGTGATTTTAAACACAGATGTCAAGGTGAAAGCCGCCATGCGGTGTCAGCAGCCGGTATCTTTGACGGCCAGCTGCAGCATTTCCTCGGCATTCTGCAGTGTCAGCGGTGTAATCTGCGTACCGCCGATAATGCGTGCCAGTTCCTGCCGGCGGCCCTTGTGATCCAAAAGAGTTACCTGTGTATAAGTACGTCCCTTTTCAGTATGTTTCTCAATTTTATACTGTCGGTCCCCTAATGCCGCAATCTGCGGCAAATGCGTGACACACAGCACCTGACGTCCGCGCGCTGTCTGACGCAACTTTTGGCCGATTTTCTGGGCCGCACTGCCGGAAACGCCGGTGTCTACCTCATCAAAGATGAGGGTTCCAACGCTGTCCCTGCCGGAAAGGACCGACTGTATCGCCAGCAAAATACGCGACAATTCACCGCCGGAAGCAATCTTTGCCAACGGCCGCGCGGGTTCACCCGGGTTGGCGGAAATGAGGAACTGCACATCATCACAGCCACTGGGGCTTGGCACACAGGGTGTCTGCTGTACGGTAAAAATGACGCCCGGCATATCGAGATAGGTAAGCTCCCGCCGCACTTGTTCCGAAAATCCAGCGGCGGCTTTGCGGCGGCTGGACGAAAGCTGCCGGCCCAGCGTGCGGACCTGTTTTTCGGCAGCGTCATTCTCTTTCTGCAGGCGCTGCATTTCTTCCCCGCTGTGCTGAATGGAACTTAGCTGCTGGCGGCACTTCTGCAAAAACTGCAGCATTTCTTTTTCTGTTTTGCCGTACTTTAGCGACAAATGATAGTACACATCCAGCCGTGTCTCAATCTCCTCCAGCTCCTGCGGGTCATAAGCATCCGTCTCGCACTGGCTGCGAATTTCCTCCATGCAGTCCTGCAAGTCGTATCCAAGGCTTTCCAGCCGGCCGGACAAGCCGCTTAGTTCCGGCAGCAGCTCGGCGGCGTCTGCTAAGTGGCGTGACGCCTCCTGTACCGCCGCACAGGCACCCGGCATCTCGCCGTCACCATCCAGTATCTGCACTGCTTTTTGCAGGGACGCAGTGATTTTTCCGCCGGAACGAATACGTTTGTGGCGGTTTTGCAAATCCTGTATTTCCCCGGGCTTGATGTTTGCCTTTTCCAGCTCGTTTATCTGATAGGTCAATAGATCCGTTAAGCGAACTTTTTCAGCTTCATCTACATCCAGCGCCGTCAGCTGCTTTTGCACCTGCTTCCATTGGCGGTAAGCCCCACGGTACTTTTGCAGCAGTGTTTCCGGCACGCCCATGCGGTCCAAATAACGCAGATGGTTATCCGGCGAAAGCAAGCCATAACTTTCATGCTGGCCATGAATATTTATCAGCTGTGCCCCCAGCTGCCGCAGCGCTGCGACAGAGGCAGGCCGGCTGCCAATGTGGCACACCGTGCGCCCGTCTTCGCGTATCTGCCGCTGCAGCAGAAGAGTGCCGTCTTCCTCCGGTGAAAAGCCGAGCTGGTCCAGTATCTGCAAAACCTGTGGTGTCAGGCCGGAAAAACTCGCACTGACAAAGGCGCCCTTCGCACCGGCACGCACCAGTTCCCGTGAAGTCCGCTGGCCCAGCACCGCATGAATGGCGTCAATGATGATGGATTTGCCCGCGCCGGTTTCACCGGTGAGAACATTAAAACCGGGACCGAAATCAATCGTTGCTTTTTCAATCACGGCGATATTTTCAATATACAGTTCATCCAGCATGGAATCACCCCATCATTCTGGTGAGTTCTGCCGCAAACTGCTGGGCGGCGTGCTCACTGCGCACAGCAACAAAAATGGTATCATCACCGGCGAGCGTACCGACCACTGCTTCCCAGTGCATGGTGTCCATTGCAGCGCAAATAGCCTGTGCCATACCGGAAACCGATTTGATAACAACAAGGTTCCCGGTACAGTTGATAGATGTAGCAGAATCCTGCAGCAGCGAGTAAAATTTGGAGGAAATATCCCGATTGTCCTCTTTGCCGGTGGAATACCGATACTGTCCGTCCGTCGACAGCGTCTTCACCAGACGCAGCTCTTTAATATCGCGGGAAACGGTGGCCTGTGTCACCTCAAATCCGGTGTCACGCAGACGGCGCAGAAGCTCCTCCTGCGTATCGATATCATATTGGCTGATTAGTTCCAAAATTTTCGCATGGCGGCGTGCCTTCATATTAGGTCCTCCTCTCTATCAGTTTTTTATTGACAACTTCGTAAAAATGATTTTGCTTCAGCTTAATAAACTGTGCTGTATAGGGGGAACGACTGACTATTACCTGCTGGCCCGCCTGCAGCGGAATGGCGTCGTCGCCGTCCACCGTCAGGTAGTTTTGCTCCTCTGCTGCGGAAAAAGTCTTTACAGTCAGGCAGGCGTCCGGACTGAAAACCACCGGACGGCTTGCCAGCGAAAGGGAACAGATGGGTGTCAGCAGAAAGGCACTGACGCCCGGGTCCAATACTGGACCGCCTGCAGAAAGCGAATAGGCGGTGCTGCCGGTCGGTGTTGCAAAAATGAGGCCGTCTGCCCGGTAGTGTGTCATTTCATTGTCGTTAAAACCAACTTCAAAATCAATAATCTTTGAGCGCGTACCACGGGCAATCACAACATCATTTAAAGCGTCTGTTTGGCGGGTAACGCCGTCCGTCTCAAACCGGGCACGCAGCATCAGGCGGTTTTCCAGTGTATAATTGCCCCGCACCAGATTTTTTAACAGGCCCAGTTCATTTGGTTCCAGCCCAGCCACAAAACCGAGCCGGCCAGTGTTGACACCAAGAATCGGCCTGCCCGCAATAGCGGTATGCCGCGCTTCATGAATGATGGTGCCGTCGCCGCCGACCGCAATGGCTGCGCTGCAGGAACCTAGCAGCTCCTGAAAATCGTCAACCCAGCGGTCCGCGTCATAGGCCTGCTGCCGGTCAGAAGCACGCATATATATTTTTGCACCCAGCTCATGCAGGCATTTGATAATTTCATGTGTGCAGCGCGGAGCATGCGCTTTTCTTAGATTGGGCAGCAGAGCGATAATCATTTCTTTCCACCACCATTCAGTACACGATGTGACTCAGCAACCAGTGCGGGAATATCCAGCGGCACCGAAGAAGGTGTGTCCGCTTTCTGCAAATAGAGTAAGTACTCAATGTTCCCCTCCGGCCCGCGCACCGGCGAATAAGTAAGGCCCCGCACGGAAAAACCGTTGTGCAGGACAAAATCCGTAATGTTTGCAATGACCTCCTCATGAACTGCCGGGTCACGCACAACACCTTTCTTCCCCACCTTTTCCCGGCCGGCCTCGAACTGCGGTTTAATCAGGCATACAGCCTGTCCGCCGTCCTTCAAAAAGCCGTGGGCAACCGGCAAAACCAGCCGCAGAGAGATAAAAGCTACGTCCACGCTGAAAAAGTCCACCTGCTCCGGCACCTGTTCGTGTGTCAGATAGCGCACATTGGTGCGTTCCAGATTCACTACACGAGAGTCCGTACGCAGTTTCCACGCAAGCTGCCCATAGCCAACATCCACAGAATAAACACGGCTGGCACCGTTTTGCAGCATGCAGTCCGTAAAGCCGCCAGTGGAGGCCCCAATGTCCATCGTGACCTTTCCCGTCAATGTAATCGGAAACGAGGCCATGGCTTTTTCCAGCTTCAGTCCGCCGCGGCTGACATAGCGCGGTCCGCCACGCACGTCCAGCTTTGCGTCTGCTGGCACCAGCATACCGGGTTTATCATACCGCTGATTCTGAATAAATACATCTCCGGACATGATAATGGCCTTGGCCTTTTCTCTGCTTTCCGCAAAGCCGTTCTGTGTCATTAAAACGTCCAGCCTAACTTTATTACTCAATTTTTACACTCCGTTGTTATGGTTTGTATCATACCGTCCGCGTCCAGTCCCAGGGACTGCAGACACTGGGCCGCCGTGGCATGCGGGACAAAATCCTGAATGCCATGCAGGTAAGCATGCCCACAAAACTGTTTGCTAAACAGCAGGTACAGAAAATGTTCACCGATACCGCCCTGCTGCATTCCTTCCTCGAAGAAGAAGGCCGTCTGTTTATCCGCTGCCGCCTGTACAGCGCCGTCGGCAATCGGTTTAATGCAGTTAAGCTTAATGATTTCCACGGGAATGCCTTTCTCCTGCAGTGCCTGCTGTGCACGGCAGGCATTGGCAAACAACCGCCCATAGGTAACAATGGCACAGGAAGCATCTGCCGGGCCATAGCGGTCGTAGTCACGGCCGGTACGCAGAAAATCTGCCGGACGGAACGGTTCCGCACCGCGCGGATAACGCACCGCCACCGCGCCGGGCACTTCATACAGCGCGCGGTGCAGGTCCGTGATTAGTTCGTCGTAGTAGCAAGGTGAAAATATCGTAATACCGGGAATGGTATTGAGAAAGGCAGCATCAAAAATGCCCTGATGCGTTTCGCCATCCTCCCCGACAATACCTGCACGGTCCACACCAAAAACGACCTTTACTTTCTGTATCGCTACATCATGGATAATCTGGTCATATCCGCGCTGTAAAAAAGTAGAATACACCGCAAAAACCGGCAGCATTCCCTGGCTGGCAAGGCCGCCTGAAAAGGTGACCGCATGTTCCTCGGCAATGCCGGTGTCGAAAAAGCGCTTTGGAAAGCGCCGGCTGAAAGTCTCTAGGCCAGTACCGGTTTTCATGGAAGCCGTAATGGCACAAATGCGGCTGTCCTTTTCCGCCAGGCTGCACAGTGTGCTGCCAAACACACTGCTGAAATTGTCACCGCCTTTGGCGTTTGGCTTACCCGTCAGAATATTGAAACTGGAAACGCCGTGGTAGGTGTCCGGATTTTCCTCTGCATAAGAGTATCCCCTGCCCTTTTTGGTAACAACGTGCAATAAGATCGGGTGGTCAATCTGTCCGGCATTTTCCAGCACTTCAATCATCTGCGGCAAGTTGTGCCCATCAAATGGGCCATAGTAGTTAAAGCCCATATCCTCAAAAAAGGTGCTGTTGTAAAGCACCGAACGCACCATGGTTTTTGCCACGGTAATGCTGTCACACACCGGCCCGCCGATAACGGGAATATGCTGCAGTGCGTCCTCTACATGGGATTTTGCCCGCAGGTAAGCTGGTTTTGTCCGAATTTGTGCCAGATACCGTGCCATTGCACCCACACTGCGGGAAATGGACATTTTATTATCATTTAATATAACAATAAAATTTTTACCGAAGCGGCCGGCATTATTCAGGCCCTCATAGGCCATGCCGCCGGTCAGCGCTCCGTCACCAATCACCGCAATGACGTGCCCCGGCTTGCCGGAAAGCGCCTTTGCCTCGGCAATGCCGAACGCGGCCGAAATAGAAGTGCTGCTGTGTCCGGCGGTAAAAGTGTCCCACTTACTTTCCTGCCGATTAGGGAAGCCGGAAAGGCCACCTTTGCAGCGGATGGTTGGGAACTGTTTCCGGCGGCCGGTCAACAGCTTGTGTGTATAGGACTGATGGCCAACGTCCCAAACAATGGCATCGTCCGGTGAACTGAACACCCGGCGCAGCGCCACTGTCAGCTCAACACAGCCAAGGTTGGAGGCGAGATGTCCGCCGTTTTTGGAAACAGTATGAATAATGGCCGACCGTATCTCGGAACACAGCTGCTGCAGCTGCGCTAAATTCAATTTTTTTAGGTCATCCGGAGAATCAATATGATCTAGGAGCTTGGACATATTTTCTGCTCCCCCGTTTTATCTGGCCGTTGTTACGCCGTGGTGCAGGCGCGCCGCTGTCAAAGTATTTTGAAGCAACATGGAAATCGTCATGGGGCCGACACCGCCCGGCACCGGCGTAATATAAGAAGCAATCGGTTCCACGGCGTCATAATCCACATCGCCGCAAAGCTTTCCGTTTTCGTCCCGGTCCATGCCCACGTCAATGACTACGGCGTCGGGCTTGACCATTTCACGGGTAATGAACTTCGGCTTCCCGACAGCTGCCACCAAAATATCCGCCTGCCGGCAAATGCCCGCAAGATCCCGCGTTTTGCTGTGACATACTGTAACAGTGCCGTTGGCGTGCAGAAGCAGCATGACCATTGGTTTGCCGACAATGTTGCTGCGGCCCACAACCACACAGCGCTTTCCCTGTATGTCTATCTTTTCATGGCGCAGCATCTCCATAATGCCCGCCGGTGTACAGGGCAGGAACGAATAGTCACCTATCATAATGTGGCCGACATTGGAGGGATGAAATGCGTCCACGTCCTTCGTGGGGTCAATGGCATTGATGACCGCATCCTCGTCCAATCCCTTCGGCAGAGGCAGCTGTACCAAAATGCCGTCGATTTCCGGACGGGCATTCAGGCTCTGCACCAGTGCCATCAGCTCCTGCTGCGTTGCCGCAGCAGAAAGCGTGTACACTTCACTGTAAATGCCAGTTTCCACACAAGCTTTCTTTTTATTGCGTACATAAGTATGAGAGGCGGCATCATCGCCGACCAGCACAACTGCCAGGCCGGGCGTAATGCCCGCCGCTTTCATCTGCGTAACCTCTTCTTTCACCCTGGCGCGCACTTCGGCAGAAATTGCTTTTCCGTCTATCCGTTTGCCCATTTGTGGTAGCCTCCCGATTTTTATTGTTTTTGTTCCGGTATATCCGTTTCACTGACCGGTTCGGTCTGCTGTTTAGTGGCAGGCTGTGTGCCGTCTATCAGTTTTTGTACCGTATCATCCGTTACCAAATCCTCCGGAATGCTGTCGTCAATGGCGTTCAGCGCTACGACACGTGGGCTGCCGGCACCGGTCAAAACAGTACGGCGCCGGAAAATGACCAGCAAGGCTATGCTGAAGATGACCAAAGTGCCCGCCAGCACCTGTGACACACGCAGCAACGTTCCCGGCAGCAGCAGGCTATCTGTACGCAGGCCTTCTACAAAGAAGCGCTCTATGCCGTACCACAATAGGTACAACAGGAAGACCTGTCCGTCGTAACGGCGCAGCTTGCGGCTGAAAAAGTGCAACAGAATGAAACCCAGCAGGCACCACATGGATTCATAGAGAAAGCATGGATGTACTGTAACAAAGCTAGTGTTCTCGCTCGCCATACCCCACGGCAAGTCCGTCTGTACACCAAACGCTTCCTGATTGATAAAGTTTCCCCAGCGGCCAATACTCTGGCCAATAAGGAACCCGAGCGACGCAATGTCCAGCAGGGACGTGATTTTCTGCCTGCAGATTTTTGCTGTGATGCAGCCGCCCAGCAGGCCCCCGATAATACCGCCGTAAATGGCCAGTCCGCCGTCGTGAATATTCCATATCTCAGAGGGATTGCGCAGGTACATATCGCCTGGGTAAAAGAGAACAAAATAAAGGCGTGCACCGACAATTCCACACAGAATGCCTACCAGAATGCAGTTCATCAACTTGTCGGGGTCCAGCCCAAACTTGCGGGCGCTTTTCATGGCGTAAAAAACTGCCAGCAGGAACCCGGCAGCAATCAGAATCCCGTACCAGTAAATATGAAATGAACCAATACTGAATGCGGCACGCTGTATCGTCAGGTAAATCCCCAGTCCAGGGAACTGAACGTGATACATCATTTATCCTCTCTCCTCCCGCAGTGCCAGTGCCGAAAATGCATCGGCAGGCAGGGCTTTTCTCATAGTTTACGGCTCCACAATGGACAGAACCGCATTCTGCGGCAGCAGCTGTGTCTGCAGCCGCTTTTCCGCCGCCGCTTTGGTCACAGCAGCCGCTGCGTTTACATCTGCTACCAAACTGCGGCCCGCAAAACAGTCGGCTATCATGCCATTTGCAAGGCTTTCCACACTGTTGAACCCGGAAATAATGCGGCCATAAACGGACCGCTTGGCGTTCTCAAACAGCTCTGGGTCCAACCCGTCCTGACGGACACGTTCCAGCTCCTGCAGAATCTGCGCAGCAACTGCGTCCGCGTCTTTGGATTCGCCGCTGAACAAGACGCTGGCATAGCCCGGGCCTTCAAAGTATTCACTGTCAAAGCTCGCCTCGTTAATAAGGCCAGCGTCCAGCAAACGGCGAAATAGCGGAGAGCAGTCGCCGCTGACTGTCTGCAGCAAGATCTCGGTTTCAGCCATCTGCTGTACCGTTGGCCGGTGAGCGGCGTCCTCCTTAAAGCCAAAGTAGAACATCGGGTTGGCAACGCTGCCCTTCACACACACCCGCGGTTTTAGGACGGACGGAGGCTCCGGCTCAAAATAGCGCTGCACCTGCATATCTTGGCTTGGTTTCAGCAACTTGTCACATAAAGCCAGCACTTTATCCGGCTCCACATTGCCGACCACACACAGGGCCATATTATTGAGATTATAAAATGTATGGTAACATTCATACAGCAGCTCCGGTGTGATTTTCGCAATGCTTTCCACACTGCCGGCAATGTCCAGCTTGACCGGGTGCGTGTGGTACATGGCGCCCAGCATATTGAACAGGACCTGCCAGCCGGGATCATCGTCATACATCTGAATTTCCTGGCCAATAATCCCCTGCTCTTTCTGCACTGTCTGGGCCGTAAAATACGGTTTCTGCACAAAGTCCAGTAAAATCTCCAATGACTCATATACATGGTCACTGCAGGAGAACAGGTAACAGGTTTTATCAAAACTGGTGTAGGCGTTGGCATTGGCACCGGTTTGTGCATAGCGGGCAAATGTATCCACGCCGTCCTCATTTTCAAACATCTTGTGTTCCAGAAAGTGGGCAATGCCGTTTGGCACACGGGTAACCTCTGTTTCGCCCGAACGGCGGAACGCGTTGTCAATGGAACCGTAGTTGGTGCCGAAAATGGCATAGGTCGAGTGGCTCTGCGACTTTGGATAAACAAATATCTGCAAACCGGACGCATGACGTACCTCATAGTAAGACTCGCCTACCCGGTCAATCTTTCTTTCCTGCATTGTGCTCAATGGTTTTCCCCCTCCTGCCCCTTCAGGCAATACACCGTATCCGGGCGAACGCCCTTGGCTGCCTGTATGATTTGTTCACGGCTGACAGCACCCACCAGTGCCGCATATTCTTCCGGTGTATATACCTTTTTCATAAAGGACTGTGAAAGGTACCAACTGTCCAATGCACCAAGAGAATCTTCCGCTGTGCAGTAACCGTTTTCCAGCGCCAGCTTGGCCGCTGCGATGTCCGCGTCAGTAAAGCTGCCGTCCTGCACTGCCTTCAGCTGTTCCAGGATTGCCTGCTCCGCTTTCTTCATATTGCCAAACTCTACGCCGCTTTGAACAAAAAGAAGTCCGGCCGTGGAATTGTACCCGGCACCGCAGTAATAGCACAGGCTCATCTTCTCGCGGACGATGAGGAACAGGCGGCTGTTGGGGGTGCCGCCGTAAAGAGCGCTCATCAAACGTGCAGCCGGCACCAGTTCCGGCTGTGTCAGCTGAGAAACCTCTACCCGCATGCCGAGGACCATTTTGCCCTGTGCAACGTTCTGGTGGTCGATAACATAGGAAATTTCCGTGTTATGAGAAATCGGCTTTGACAATGTCAGTGGTTTGTACTGCCGCTGTACACAGCCAAATGCCTGTGAAAAGATTTTGGCAACTGGTTCCGGGTCGATATCGCCCAATACCAGAATTTCCACCCGTGCGGTACGCAGCATATCTTTCCATGCCTGTGTCACACGCTCGCCGGTCAGTGCCTGCACCTGCTCCCGTGTACCAAAGCGGCTGATGCCATATGGCTCCCCGGCACACATGGACTCCGCGCAGCGATTGAGTGCAAAAATGCGCTTATCACTGTATTCGGAAGCAATCTGCTCCAGTGTCTGGCGCTGTTCCTGCCGGAAATCTTCTTCCCGGAAGAGGCCGTCCTGCAGAGCTGGATGAAACAGTGCGCCGCACAGCACACGCGTCAGTTCGGCGGTTACGCTTTCCCCATGCAGGGCATAGCGGTCAGCAATACCGCCTGCAGAAACGGTCAGCATCTGCATATTGCCAAGCTTTCCTACATCCGCGCCCAGAGTGGCACCGTACAGAGAAGCCATCTTCCGGCTCATCAGGGTATAATCCGGATACTCCTCCGAACAGCGGCTAAGCAGGAACGGCAGCAGTGCGTTGGGTGCCGCCGTGTCCTTTTGCAGCGGAAGCAGAAAATTCACCGATATGCGGAAAGTCTTAAACTTCGTATTACAGACGCTTCTGAAATGGACGCCCTCGTGCAGCATAGACTGCTCGATTTTGTTCATAAAGCGGGTCATCTCCTATTTAAAAATATAATCCGTTTAATCCGTTTCAATCTTTTGCAAACTTCTTTATTATATCACACAAGGTCAGGTGTGAAAAGGAAGGAAGCTTTGAATATTCTGTGAATTTGCATATTCTTGCATTTGTACAAAAAAGCTTTCTCCGGTATTGCGGGCGGCAGTCAGGCTGTGCTATACTGAAAACGACTTCATTTTCAGCCACTTTTGGGGCTGTTCTGCGGAAATTTGAGGTATTTCAGTATGCATGTTTTAAGAGGGGGAAAAATCTTGAAAGAAAAACGGCGCATCCGTCTGAGTGAACTGGGGCTGGTGTTGGCGGCCATCCTATGGGGTACGGCATTCGCGGTGGTAAAAGATACCAATCATCTGATGCCGCCTTCCTGGCAGATAGGCATCCGGTTCACCTTTGCGGCGGCATTGATGCTGCTGCTGTTTCATAAGCGACTGAAAAGCATGAACCGGAAGGCACTGTTGCTGAGTATCCTCATGGGTACCATTTTGTTTATCGCCTATTTGGTACAGACCATCGGGGTAAAATACACCACAGCCGGAAGGAATGCATTTTTGACTGCTATTTATGTGGTTATTGTTCCATTTTTGTCGTGGGGTCTGCACCGTGCACACCCCGGTGCAGTCAATTTGTTTGCCGCTGTGCTGTGTCTGACCGGTATCGGAATGCTGTCCCTGGCCGGAGGACACTTCGGACTGGGTCTGGGTGAGGGGCTGTCCATTGTCAGCGGCATTCTGTATGCGGTACATATTATGATTACCTCATCTGCCATTACGTCCGGCGACCCTATGGCTGTCAATACCGTTCAGTTCGCAGTCTGCGGCGTGCTGGCACTGCTGTGTGGCGCGTTCACCGAGCCGCCGCCAACGCTGAACCAACAGGCGGTCCTTTCGCTGGGATACCTTTCCATCTTCAGTTCGGCCATCGGCATGGGCCTGCAGAGTGTCTGCCAGCGGTATGTGGAAACCAGCAAGGCTTCCCTTTTGATGTCGCTGGAAAGTGTCTTCGGCTGCCTTTCCGGCATTCTGCTGCTGGGAGAAACGCTGACCATACAGACAGTCATTGGATTTGTGCTGATTTTCGCCGCCATTGTACTGACGGAAATGCCGGCCGAAAAGCACAGCCGCCTGCCCGTCCCTGCCAGTTCCGCTGCAGGTCAATCTTAACTGCTACCACATAATAAATATATGAAAAAGCTGCCGGGCCAGCGTTTTACGCATATCCGGCAGCTTTTTTGTTTATCATTTTTGCATATTTGTATTTAAAAAGGCATGCGGAAACAGTTCCTTCAGCATATACTTTCGTGCGCCTCCCTGCCCGTCCGCCAAATAAACAGGGAATTCCGGCCCGCAGAACTCAGACATAAACTGCAGACAAATGCCGCAGGGCGGACAGGGAGCAGCTGCTTCTTTTCCACCCGGTGCGCCGGCTACGGCGATGGCCTCAAAACTGCGTGCGCCGCTGCTGACAGCGGAAACCAGTGCGGAACGTTCTGCACAGATAGTGGCCCCCAGCGAGCTGTTCTCCACATTGGCACCAAGAAAGACACGGCCGTCTTTGGTCAGCAGCGCTGCACCTACGCGGAAATTGGAATACGGTGTGTAGGCATTTTTGCGTGCCCGCTGCGCAGCCTGCAGCAGTTCCAGTGGCTTCATTTCTACAAGACCTCCTTTTTAGGGTACAAATGTACCCGGGCAGGAACCCAAGTTCCTGCCCATTCGTATGTTTTTACTGTAGACTATTATAATCCACCCATGGCGGAAGGGCAAGCCTCTTTGTCTAGCATTTGCTTTCTATGAGTGCTAGAGTTTTTATTTTGTCCATATGTCCCAGTATGATGAATCTTGTCAAGCGAGAAACCACAGCGAGCCGGATGGCACCACAAGAAATCATAATTTTGCAACTAAGTTTTCCCTGTTTTCTGTGCGGTCAAGGCTGGACCGCTTTGGCCGCACTGCATAATTCTTTATAGAAAAGCAAAGCCGATACAGGCCTCTACAGGTCTGTACCGGCTTCGTTTTTGTTAGATTGGATTATCCAAAATAATTGGTTGCCGTTTTCGTTTGATCATCGTCCGGCAGCATCCGCGCTCGCAGGGCCTTAATCGGCACACCCTTTTCGGTAAACATCTTTTCATGTTCGGTCATGACATCAATGGGGCTTTGCGGGTGCGGGAATTGATGCAGGTCTTGTGTCTGTTCCAGCACCTCAAAGTGAGACTCCTGCAGGTAACACAGTGTCGCCCGAAAAAGCGGCTCATCATCTGTTTTAAGCCACAGCTCCGCATCTGGTTCCAAAAGCGGCCGATACAGGGCCAGCTGACGCGGGTGTGTCAGGCGGCGCTTATAGTGACGTGGTCGCGGCCATGGGTTGCAGAAGTTGATATACAGCCGCGAAATGCGGTCCTGTGGGCCCATAATGTTCGGCAGACGGGAAATATCATAAGCGGTAAGCACCAGATTATCAATTGGCTTTTCGTCGTAAGCCTCTTCAATCAGCCTCTTGCCCGGGGCAAGGACCGCATCCTTCATATCGATACCGAGGTAGTTGATTTCTGGGTGCAGCGGCGCAAGTCCGGCCAAAAACCAGCCTTTGCCGCAGCCAAGCTCCACATGCAGCGGCTGCTGGCGCGGGAACCACTGCAGCCATTGATTTTTCATTCTCTGTGGGTTACGCAGAAAAAACGGGCAGGCGTCCAGTTCCGGACCGGCCCACGGTTTTGCACGCATTCTCATTGGACTGTCCCCTCTTTCCGCGGTGTCATTGGTTTACAGACGTCCACCCAGCCGGTGCTGTGGCCGGCACGCTCCAGTTCCGCACAAGTAAGCGCTGCAACAGAGTTGGAGGTTCCTGCCGCCGGATAAACACGGCTGAACCGCCGCAGGGAAACATCCAGCCAAACTTGTGCCGTATCCGCGCAGCAGAACGGGCACACGCTTCCAATTGGATACCCCGTAAGCGGCAGCACCTCATTGGTGGAAAGCAGCTTTGCCCGCAGGCCAAACGTGTGCTTAAATTTGGCATTGTCTATTTTGCGGTCCCCGCTGGTGACAATCAGGACACAGCCGTCCCCTTTTTTCAGCGAGATTGTCTTTGCAATACAGCCAGGTCCCACTTGCAGTGCCTGCGCGGCCTGCTGTGCCGTGGCACTGGTCTGGTCAAGTTCTTTTACACGGTCGGCCAAGCCAAAGCCGGCAAGGTATTTCTGTACTTTCTGAAGTTCCGGCGCCAATTTTTTCTCTCCTTTCAGACTGCCGTACAGGCAGCCCTGCATAAAAAATAGTATAGCACAGTTTGACGAAAAAAGGAATGTGAGAGCAAAAAGTCAGCTGACCGGAGCATCCCGTACTTATATATGGATTCCATAAGTATTATTTTCGGCCTCTGGACAATTTTTTTAGTTGTGCTATAATGTGGATGTTCATTTTTGGCTCGCTTTTTTGCCGCACTCTGCGGCAAACCGGAATGAGAAAATTCCTTTCTAATATAAATAACTGAGGTAACGAGAATATGTCCAAGCAAAAAAAAATCGTCGTCACACTAAGCTGTATTCTGGCCGGTGTTGTCGTTGTGCTGGCTGTACTATGGGCACGTTACGGATACCGTGCACAGAGCTACAGCAACACTTCTTACGCAATGGGCACCTATATCCAGCAAACAACCTATGGCAAAGAAGCACAGGCCGCTGCAACAGCAGGCGCACAGGCTGTGACCGATTTGGAGGACAAAATCTCCTGGCGGGTAGACAACAGCGATATCGCCAACCTCAACAATGCTGCCGGAACGGTATGGAAAACACAGGACAGCTACACCATATCGCTGCTGCAGATGTCCCTAAAGCTGGCACAGCAAACCGACGGTGCTTTTGACCCAACAGTTCTTCCACTGACAGCCCTGTGGGATTTTGACGGCAAGAAGCACGTTCCCACGGCCGCTGAACTGAAATCCATTCTGCCGCGTATCAACTATAAGGACCTGCGTATTAACACCAAGGACAACACAGCTTCCCTAAAGATGCACTATGAAGGAGTGGATCTCGGCTCGATTGGAAAGGGCGCTGCCTGTGACAAGGTTGTGGAAGCCTACTCCAAAAAGAAAATTCAAGCGGCTGTGGTAGCGGCTGGCGGCAGTATTGGCCTGTATGGCAACAAGCCGGACGGCTCCGGCTGGAGTGTCGCCGTGCGGGACCCCAAAACCAATGACAGCAATGCCGGCAGTGTTGGCCTGCTTTCGCTGGAGGGCGGACAATATGTGTCCACTTCCGGTACCTATGAAAAAGCATTTACTCAAAATGGAAAGACCTATCATCACCTGCTGAACCCAAAAACCGGAATACCGGAAAGCAATGGGCTGGTTTCTGTAACCATTGTCTGTAAAAACGGTGCTTTGAGTGATGGACTTTCCACTGCCTGCTTTGTCCTCGGCAAAGAGAAAGGTTCCGCACTGGCAAAGAGCTACGGTGCTGAAACCATTTATATTGATACGGCCGGAAATGTAACGGTTTCCCCCGGGCTGAAAAACCGCTTTCAGCTGACCAACACCACTTCTTATCGGCTGATGAAATAATTATGAAAAAGAAACTGTTTCAAAAGAAAGACCTGCTGCTGATTCTGCCTATATTGGCAGTGGCAGTGGGTCTGCTTCTCTGGAATACCTTTCGCTCCTCCGGTCAGGAACTGACAGCAGTGGTGGAGGAAAACGGCCGTGTAACACATACCTATGACCTTTCCTGTCAGCAGACGGCACAGGTGGTTGATATCGGCGGCAGCTACCATGTAAAGCTGCTGGTGGAACCGGGAAAAATTTCTTTTTCCCATTCGGATTGTCCGGACCAAATTTGTGTGCGCACCGGTAAGCTGGCAAAAGCGGGACAGACCGCTGTATGTCTGCCCGCAAGGGTAAGTGTGCACATTCGGAGCAGCGGAAATGAGGTGGACGGCACCACAGGCTAAACGTTATGAAAGATAAACTGCGTATTTCCCGGACAACTCGGCGCGTTGCCTTTATCGGGATGCTTGCCGCACTGGCGCTGGTTCTTTCCGCGCTGGAGGCGATGATTCCGCCGCTGCCCATGCTGCCCCCCGGGGCCAAGCTGGGCCTTTCCAATATTGTAACGATGTACGCCGCCGGTACAGTTGGTCTGGTACCGGCGCTATGTATTGCCCTTTTAAAAGGTCTGTTTACCGGCAGCATACAGGGGGCCATTGCCTTCTTTATGAGCACCGCTGGCGGTTTGGCCAGCACATTGGTTATGTGGCTGCTGCTGCAGCCGAAAAAAAAGCCTTTCGGTCTATTGGGGCTGGGTGTTGCCGGCGCACTGACGCACAATATGGCCCAGCTAGGCGTAGCGGCCCTGCTGACTACACCAGCCATCGGTTACTATGCACCGTGGCTTTTGCTGTTTGGTATAGGTGCCGGTATTGTGACCGGCTTGGTACTGCGTACGGTTGCCCCGCTGCTGGAACGTTTTCATCCCTGACGGAATCGGCTGCAACCGCTTTATTTTCTTTATTAATTTTTATTAAAAGGCATTTACAAGTCATCTCTTTTGTGCGATATTATATCAGGCTGTTCATCATTTATTCAATCTTTAACAACATCTTTTTCATTTTGTATGTTCCTGCCCCACAAAAAGAGCAGTGGATATAGACTCAAGTGATGTAGTATTGGAGGGAAAATTATGGAATTGAGCTTTCCAACAAAGCCGTTCCGAACGCACGGCGGCGCTGCGGTTCCTCACCGGAAGAACACCGCCCAGGTGCAGTCCGTGGTTATGCCGGCTCCAAAGGAAGTAGCCATCCCCATGCAAATGCACGTGGGTGCCCCCTGCTCCCCGCTGGTAAAACCCGGTGACCTGGTAACGGTAGGTCAGAAAATCGGTGATAGCAAGGCCTTTGTCAGTGCGCCGATTCACGCAAGTGTTTCCGGCAAGGTAAAGGCAATCCAGAAGATTCAGCTGTCCAACGGCGGCTATGGTGATGCAGTCATCATTGAATCCGATGGAAAAATGGAGCCTTGTCCTGACCTGAAGGCCCCTGAAGTCACTGACCTAAAGAGTTTTCTGCAGGCCGTACGTGATTCTGGTTTGGTCGGCCTTGGCGGCGCTGGTTTTCCAACGCACGTCAAGCTGAACGTTCCAGAAGGAAAAAAGGTAGATACCCTGATTGTCAACATTGCAGAGTGTGAACCCTACCTGACCGCGGACAACCGCGAAGCACTGGAAGACACAGCAAATGTTCTGGACGGTGTTTTCACCGTAAAGAAAATGCTGGGCCTCTCTCGTGCAATGATTGCCGTGGAAAAGAACAAGCCGGAGGTTATCAGCCAGCTGAACACCCTGCTGACAACTGACAGCCGCAACGACGGCCAGACTGTCCGTGTAATGCCCCTGAAGGCCACTTACCCACAGGGCGCTGAAAAAGTGCTGATTAAAGCCTGCACGGACCGTGTCGTTCCCATGGGCAAGCTGCCGGCAGATGTCGGCTGTATTGTCATGAACGTCACCAGTATTGCTACGCTGGCCAATTACCTGAAGACCGGCATGCCGCTGGTGAAAAAGCGTCTGACCATTGACGGCGGCGCAGTAAAGGACCCCAAGAATGTCATTGTTCCAATCGGCACAAGCATTCACGACATTATGGATTTTGTCGGTACCAAGAAAGCACCGGCAAAGGTCCTTATCGGCGGTCCAATGATGGGTATGGCTGCGGCTACTATAGACGCACCCGTACAAAAGCAGAACAATGGTCTGCTTTTCCTTTCGGAAGAGGAAGCTCATCTGCCGCAGCCAACCGCCTGCATCCGCTGCGGGCGCTGCGTACAGGGCTGTCCCATGCACTTAATACCCACGAAACTGGAAGAGTATGTGAAAGTCCAGGATGTGGGGGCGCTGCAGAAATTTGACGTAATGGACTGCATGGAATGCGGCACCTGCGCCTACAACTGCCCCGCTCACCGGCCGCTGGTACAGGCGATTCGGCTGGGCAAATCGCTCGTCAAAGCAGGAGGTGCTAAAAAATAATGGAGAAACTGATTGTATCCTCTTCCCCGCACCTGCACACAGCGACGAACACACGGCGCATTATGGCGGATGTTATCATTGCACTGATTCCAGCCATGATTGCTTCAGTCATTCTGTTTGGCTGGCGTGCCCTGTGCCTCCTTGTCATTTCCGTACTGACCTGTGTGCTGTGCGAATACATCTGCCGGAAGGTTATGAAGCGGGACAACACGGTTGGTGACCTTTCCGCCGTGGTCACCGGCGTTCTGCTGGCAATGAATGTTCCGTCTTCACTCAACCCGCTGATGCTGATGTTCGGCGACATTGTTGCCATTGTCGTTGTCAAGCAGATGTTCGGCGGCATTGGTCAAAACTTTGTGAACCCGGCCCTGATGGCCCGTATCATTCTGATGAACTCTTTCCCTGGCCCGATGGCCAGTTGGCCAAAGCCGATGGCGGCAGATGCGGCAACTTCCGCTACTCCGCTGGGTTTGCTGAAAGAGGGCGGCCACTATAACTCGAACTACCTGCAGCTGTTCCTTGGCTACCGCGGCGGCTGCCTGGGTGAAACCTGTGCACTGGCTTTGCTGATTGGCTTTGCCTATCTGCTAATTCGCCGGGTAATCACCCCAACCATTCCGCTGTGCTACATAGGCACCGCCATGCTGCTGTCCCTCCTGATGGGCCGCGACCCGCTGATGGACCTGCTGTGCGGCGGCCTGCTGCTGGGCGCTATCTTCATGGCAACTGATTACACCACCAGCCCCATTACCTTTAAAGGTCAGATTATCTATGCGGTTGGGTGCGGCTGCCTGACGATGATTATCCGTCGTTTTGGCTCCCTGCCGGAAGGTGTTTCCTTCTCAATTATCATTATGAATATTCTTACCCCGCTGATTGAACGCGGCACGCATCCCCGTGCTTTCGGCAAATCGAAAGAAACTAAGAAGGAGGCGGCACGGCAATGAAAGAAAAGATTGATACTAAAAAAGAAATTGTAAAACCCATCGTCGTGCTATTTCTTATTTGCCTGATTGTTACATTGGCCTTGGCTGTTACAAACCAGGTAACCAAAAACAAAATTTTGCAGATGAACCAGCAAACCGAAAATGCCAGCCAACAGCAGGTGCTGCCCACAGCAAATTCTTTTACAAAAAAGACTAGTGGTGACAAGACCTATGCGATAGGCAGCAAAGACGGCAAAGTTACCGGCTATGTCTTTACGACCACCAGCACCAGCTACGGCGGCGACGTAAAAGTGATGACCGGCATCAGCGCAGACGGCAAAGTGACCGGTGTCAATCTGCTGAAAACCAGCGATACCCCCGGCTTGGGCCTGAACGCAAAGAAAGAATCCTTCCGTGACCAGTACAAACAGGCGGTTCCCGCCAGCGGCTCTTTCACCGTTATTAAGAACGGCAAGGCCGGTCAGGGAGAAATCAGCGCGCTGACTGGTGCGACCATTTCCAGCAAAGCGGTCACAACCGCAGTAAATGAGGCTGTTTCCACCTATTATAAAACTGTGAAAGGAGGCGCCTGAGGATGGCAGAAGGGAAAGAAAAGACAAGTCTTTGGCATGAATTTACAAAAGGACTGATTAAAGAGAACCCGGTCCTGCGTCTGGTCCTCGGCTGCTGCTCTACGCTGGCGCTCTCTACCGCTGCCAGCAACTCCATTGGCATGGGCATTGCTACCACGTTTGTTTTGGTTTGCTCCAACGCCGTTATTTCCGCCCTGCGCCACGTCATTCCCGACAAGGTTCGTATTCCCTGCTACATTGTAGTTATTGCCGGCTTTGTGTCGGTTGTGCAGATGCTGATTGAAGCATTCTCCCCCGCACTAAAAGACGCCCTGGGTATTTACCTGCCCCTGATTGTTGTTAACTGCATCATTCTGGGCCGTGCAGAAGGTTTTGCAAACAAGCATAAGGTTCTGCCAAGCATTATGGATGGTTTAGGCATGGGCCTAGGTTTCACATTTACGCTGCTGGTTATGGGCACCATTCGTGAAATCATCGGTTCCGGTACTTTCTTTGGTATGCAGGTTACCCCATCCATGTATCCTGGCATCATCATCTTCCTACTCCCTCCCGGTGGCTTCTTCGTTTTCGGTATGTTGATGGCGGTCGCAAACCGCATCACCGAACATCACGGCGGCAAGCCGGTAGAGGACATCAATTGTGCCTGCTGCCCAATGGCCGTTGCCTGTGGTCATGTTGAGGTCGGTTCTAAGCAGCCCTCCGAAAAATGTGAGCGGAACGGCAGCTCCGCACAGAACAAGTTTCTGAGAGGTTCCGTACCGCCGCTGCAGGACGACACGCAGCCAAAGGATGGTGACACGAAATGAGTGCATACGCAATTCAACTGCTGTCTATTTTCCTCTCTGCTATTTTAACAGAGAACTATATTTTGAACCAGTTCCTCGGCATCTGCCCGTTCCTGGGTGTTTCCAAGAAGCTGAAAACAGCCGTGGGCATGAGCCTTGCCGTTATTGTGGTTATGTTCATTTCAACCGCTGTTACCTATCCTATCTACAGCAAGATTCTGCAGCCACACGACATGGACTATCTGCAGGTCGTTGTGTTCATTCTGGTCATTGCTGCACTGGTACAGCTGATTGAAACAATCCTGAAAAAGTACATTCCGTCCCTGTATAAGGCCCTGGGCATTTATCTGCCGCTGATTACCACCAACTGCGCTGTTTTGGGTATTACACAGCTGGTTATCAGCAAAGGTGAAGATTATACCCAGGCGCTGGTAAACGCCATTGGTTCCGGTGTTGGCTTCCTGGTGGCTATGGTCATCTTCTCCGGTGTGCGTGAGCGCATTGAGAACAATGACTACCCGAAGTTCCTGAAAGGTCTGCCCAGCACCCTGATTGCAGCATCCCTTGTGGCAGCGTCCTTCCTTGGCTTTGCCGGCGTTGTCAAAGGCATGCTGGGTTATTAAGGGGGGCAGAAAAGAATAATGGATACGAATGCGATTTTATTTGCCATCCTCATCGTCTGTATCATCGGCCTTATCTGCGGCGTAATGCTGGCAGTTGCCTCTACCTTTATGGCAGTGCCGAAAGACCAGAAAGAAGAGGATATTCGAGCCCTGCTGCCCGGCGCCAACTGCGGTGCCTGCGGTTTTTCCGGCTGTGACGGCTATGCGGCTGCCATGGCAAAGGGTGAAGCAAAGCCCGGCCTGTGCGCACCCGGCGGTGCTGCTGTTGCAAAAGCAATCAGTGACTATCTGGGTGTTGGCGATGCCGGTATCGAAGAAAAGGTTGCCTGCGTACAGTGCTTTGGCAATGATGACAATACGACCAAAGCAGATACCTATGAGGGCATCGAGCGCTGTGCGGCTGCCAATAACGTAGCCGGCGGCGGAACTTCCTGCCAGTATGGCTGCTTAGGCATCGGCGACTGTGTGCGTGCCTGCAACTATGATGCTATCAAAATTTGCAACGGTGCTGCCTCTGTCGATGTCACTCGCTGCGTCGGCTGCACCATGTGTGCACAAGCCTGCCCGCGCCATCTGATTACTATGGTGCCTAAAAAGCGCCAGGCTGTCAATCACTGCAGCAACTGCGACAAGGGCGCTGCAACCAACAAGGTCTGCAAGGTTGGCTGCATTGGCTGCGGCAAGTGTGTGAAGGTCTGCCCAAAGGGCGCTATCACGATTGAAAACTTCCGTGCGAAGGTTGACCCTGAAAAGTGCGTAGGCTGCGGTCTATGCGCAAAAGAGTGCCCGCGTCACTGCCTAACCGTTATGCTGGTACCGAAGAAAGCAATACCTGCCGCAAAGTCCTAATCTCCGTACTGTGACAGAAATGTGCAAACAAAAGGACCGGAACAGTTCACCAAAATGGCGGCTGTCCGGTCCTTTTACTATGTTCTTTTTACTGTACCAATACCTGCCCACCGGCGGCAGCTGCTACACAAAGCACTACACTGAGTACCATATAGGCTGCCCCCAGCAAACACTTGCCGCTCTGCAGAAGGCCGAGCGCCTCCAGTGAAAAAGTAGAGAACGTTGTAAATCCGCCGCAGATGCCAACCTTTAAGAACAGCACCAAATGCGGATTCAGCGTGCCATACTTCCCCGCCAGCGCAGCAATCAACCCAATGAAGAAAGCACCGATAACGTTAATGAGCATGGTCCCGGCGGGGAAGCCATTCTGCGGTTTCAGCGGTAAAAATCCCATGAGGTAACGCGCCACAGCCCCCAGCATTCCGCCACAACCAACAAACAGACAGTTCAGCAGTACATTCATGATAAGACCCCCTCAATCAAAATTTTGACAGCAAAAGAGCTAATGACTCTGCACAAAACCGCAGAAGTCATCAGCTCTTTTGAAAGCAGTTCCGGTTTTTCACCATGGGAGAACTTCATTCCCATATTCTATTCTTACAGAAGCGGTCCTGTTAGCAGTGGCCGCACCTCTCCGGCAAGATACAACGAACCGCACATAATAACCGCGCCATCCGGTCCGGCGAGCTGCCGCGCAAGTTCCAGCCCAGTGCACGGAGAAGATGCCATTTGGGTTAACACACGTTCCCTCTGCCAGAGTGAAGCAAGCTCCCGTGGACGCATTCCACGCGGATTTTGCAGCGGCACCATCACCGCCCCGAAGAAGAGCGGCGCAAGGGTACGCACAAACTGTGCGGTGTCTTTATCCGCACACATACCGGACAATGCCACCAGCCGCCGGTTTGGAAGATACCGCCGCAGGCACGCGGCCAGTGCCTGTGCACCGTCCGGATTATGCGCACCGTCCACCACCGTAAGCGGACTGCCCGAAAAAATCTCGAACCGGGCAGGCATACGCACAGCAGCCAGCCCATCCGCACACCCTTTCGCACTGATGCCGGAAAAGCCATGATATTGGTGCAGGACCTCCATACAGGCAAGTGCTGACGAAGCATTCACCACTTGATAATCTCCCAGCAAACGCATCTGCAGCGGCTGTCCCCGATACTGCATGGCGGTACCGGAAAGTGTTTCGGCTGTCACATGCAGCAAAGAAGCATCCGCTTCTGTCAAACGGCAGTGCCGCTCTTTCGCGGTGCGGCGAATAACCGCCAATGCTTCCGGGTCCTGTCCCGGTGCACAGACTACATCGCATCCCTCTTTCAGAATACCACACTTTTCCCCTGCAATCTCCGTCAGTGTACTGCCGAGTATTTCGGTATGGTCATAGGAGATATGCGTAATGACCGCGCACAGAGGCGCCGCTATCACATTGGTGGCATCTAAACGGCCGCCAAGGCCCACCTCCAGTACCACTACATCACATTTCTTTTGGGCAAACCAGTACAGCCCCAGTGCTGTGACAGCTTCAAACTCGGAAAAATCCTCTCCCCTATGCTCCATTTCCATCAGCGGCGGCAGGACGGCCTGCGCTGTCCGTACCAGCTCTTTACGCGGAATCATTCTGCCGTTCAGCTGAAAGCGTTCCCGGAAATCCACCACAAATGGAGAAGTAAACAGCCCTGTACGGAAGCCGCTGTGCTGCAGCATGGCGGCAATCATAGTACTGGTAGAACCTTTGCCGTTCGTCCCAGCCACATGCACAAAACGCAGGTAGTCCTGCGGGTCCCCCAGTGTGTGCAGCAGTGTCCGCAGATGCGCAAGCCCCGGCACTTTTTTAAAGCGGTGCAGGGCGTGAATCTGCTGCAGAACCTCTTCGTAAGTCATTTCAGTGCTTCCAAGCTGGACGAAATCAAATCCATACGTTCTTTTAGTTTTTGCGCGTTGGCACGAACACCGGCCACCACTTTCTCCGGTGCCTTGGTCATAAACTTTTCGTTCTGTAGTTTTGCCTGCGCGTTCTGATAGCCTTTCTGTGCGGAAGCAAGTTCCTTGTTCAGCCGCTTCTTTTCCGCTTCTTTATCTACCAATTCGTTCATTTGAATGTAGACTTTGGCGTCCGAAGTGACAATGGTCACGGCGCCATCTAGCGTAAACGATGGTGCAACCTGAATCTCCGTTGTGTAAGCGAGGCGTTTGAAAATCTCCTCGCCAGAACGGAATGTGTCCTGCTTTTCCGTTGCGATATACAGTGCTGTTTTGCGGGAAGGAGCTACGTTCATCTCGGAACGGCGGTTGCGGACACCACGCACGGCAGCCATAATGCTTTCCATCTTGTCGGCTTCCTCTGGGAATGCCAGCTGTGCATCATAGGCTGGATACGGTGCCATGATAAGCGCTTCCCCTGTATGCGGCAGTGCCTGCCAAATTTCCTCGGTAATATACGGCATAAAGGGATGCAGCAGCGCAAGCGTGCGCGTCATAACCCACACCAAAACCTGCCGTGCCTGCTGTGCGGCAGCCTCATCACTGCCCTGCAGACGAATTTTAGAAATCTCAATATACCAATCGCAGAACTCGTCCCACAGGAAGTCGTGCAGCTTCTGTGCAGCAATGCCAAACTCAAATTTTTCCAGATTATCGTTAATTTCCTGTGCCAGGCGATTGAAGGAGTCAAGAATCCATTTATCCTCCATGGTCAGGGTATCCGGCAGTGCATTTGGCACATTCTTCCCTTCAATATTCATCAGGATAAAGCGGGAAGCGTTCCATATCTTATTGGCAAAGTTCCGGCTGGCCTGCACACGCTCGTCCGAATAACGGGTATCGTTACCGGGGCTGATGCCGGTAATCAGTGTAAAGCGCAGGGCATCCGCGCCATACTGGTCAATGACCTTAATGGGGTCAATGCCATTGCCAAGGGATTTGCTCATTTTGCGTCCCTGGCTGTCCCGCACAAGGCCGTGGAAAAATACCGTATGGAACGGCACCTCACCGGTCTGCTCCAAACTGGAGAAAATCATGCGCGCAACCCAGAAGAAAATGATATCGTAGCCGGTTACCAGTGTATTGGTTGGGAAATAATAGTCCAAATCTTTGGTCTTGTCCGGCCAGCCCAGCACACTAAACGGCCACAGCGCGGAACTGAACCAGGTATCCAGTGTATCCTCGTCCTGGTGCAGATGATGACCGCCGCACTTGGGGCAGGTGTCCGGGTCCGTACGGGCAACAACTGTTTCACCGCAGTCGTCACAATACCACGCCGGAATCCGGTGGCCCCACCACAGCTGACGCGAAATGCACCAGTCACGGATATTTTCCATCCAGTTATAATAAATTTTTTCCATACGTTCCGGAATAAAGCGAACTTTGTCGGAGCGAACCGCATCGATTGCCGGTTTTGCCAGCGGTTCCATTTTAACAAACCACTGCTTGGAAACGCGCGGCTCAATGGTGCTGTGGCAGCGGTAGCAGGTACCCACGTTATGCTTGATGGGCTCAATGCTGACCAAATAGCCCTGCTCGTCCAGCTCTTTGACGATTTGTTTACGGGCCTCCATGCCGGACAGTCCCGCGTATTTGCCGCCATTTTCGTTAATGGAGCCGTCCTCGTTCATCATATTGATGACTTCCAAATGATGACGGCGGCCAACCTCAAAGTCGTTGGGGTCATGTGCCGGTGTGATTTTTACAACACCAGTACCAAAATCCTTTTCAACGTATTCGTCCGCCACAACCGGAATTTCACGGCCGACCAGCGGCAAAATTAGCGTTTTGCCAACAATATCTTTGTAGCGCTCATCGTCCGGGTGCACTGCCACGGCCGTATCACCCAGCATTGTTTCGGGGCGGGTAGTAGCGAGCTCCAGGTATCCGCTGCCGTCCTTAAAGGGGTAGCGAACGTGCCAGAAGGAACCGTCCTTTTCCTCGAACTCCACTTCAGCGTCAGAAATGGTTGTCTTGCAGTGCGGACACCAGTTGATAATCCGTTCGCCGCGGTAAATCAGTCCTTTTTCATACAGACGTACAAAAACTTCCCGTACGGCCTTACTGCAGCCTTCGTCCAGCGTGAAGCGTTCCCGCTGCCAGTCACAGGAAACACCCAATTTGCGCAGCTGCTGGTCGATGCGGCCACCAAACTTGTCCTTCCATGCCCACGCACGCTTTAAAAAAGCGTCCCGGCCTATCTGTACCTTGGTCACGCCCTCTTTGCGCATAGCCTCTACAATCTTTGCCTCGGTGGCAATGGAAGCGTGGTCCGTTCCGGGCACCCACAAGGCGCTGTAGCCCTGCATACGGCGCCAGCGGGTAAGAATGTCCTGCAGTGTTTCATCCATTGCATGGCCCAAGTGCAGCTGCCCGGTGATATTCGGCGGTGGAATAACAATGGTGTATGGCTTTTTCTTTGGGTCCGGCTCCGCGTGAAAATAACCGCCTTTTATCCAGAAGTCATAGATGCGATCCTCCACTTCGCCGTGATTATACGTTTTTGCAAGTTGTCTGCTCATTTGATTTTCCTCCTGCAATTTTGGATACCATGGGCTTAACAAAGCGTAAGATACAAAAAAGCCCCGGACAGGAACGGTTTCTTCCTGTCCGGGGCGAAATTTGCAAATTCCGCGGTACCACCCGCATTTGGCCCTATATGGGCCCTCTCTGCCGGTAACGCTGGCACACGGACTGCCCTACTATCCTTTTGGCTTTAGGCAGCCAGCTCCGGGGCGACGCATACGCATCTGCACACGCACAGGTTTCCACCGAAATGCCTGCTCTCTGCGGCTATATACAGATACCTTGTTCCCATCACTGCTTTTATCGATATAAATTTATTATAGGCGCAGCCAAACGCATTGTCAAGCATTGGTGCCCAGCTGTCCGTTGTTTAAACGTGTTAAAAGCGGCGGTACTTCCCGCAGTGACGGTAGCACTGCATCCGCCAACACACGAATTTCCACATTTGGCTGCATTAAATCCGGCACCATCACGGTGTACATACCGGCAGCGTGGCCGCTGCGAACACCGTTAAAGCTGTCCTCTACAACCATACACTGGTCCTGCGTACAGTCAAGGCGGCGGGCCGCTTCCAGAAAGATGTCCGGTGCGGGTTTACCATGGGTAATCTGATCCCCCGTAACAAGGCTTTGAAAATACGGTACCGTGCCGGAACCGTTTAAAATATCTTTAGCCCGCGATTCATACGAAGATGTCACCACAGCCATGCGGTATTCCTGTTTCTGCAGGGCATCCAGCATTTGATGCAGACCTGGCCTGGGAGGAATTCCGGTTTCCTTTAGGTGGCGGGCTGCTTCCTCATGGTAGCGGGCATACAGCGGCTCCGGCTCCTGGTGCAGACGGTCTTTCATCAGCGAAAGAATCTCTGTGCGGTCACGGCCAATGCAGTGCCAATAAAGCCCTTCCGGCAAACCAACCGCTACCCATGCGTCGTGGTTAACTCGTTCGGTATCGAACAGTGTTCCATCCATATCAAAAAGGACTGCAGTAATCATTCTTTTTCCTCCGACGGTGCTGTCAGGTCGTGGATAACGGCGCTTGCAAGCACCAAGCCCTCCACGCTGGGCACAAAGCTGACACTGCCAGGTGTTACCCTGCGGCCAGGTGCCGGCGTTTCTTTACTTTGCAGCGGCTTTTTTGCCGGTTCATCACTGTAAACAACTTTTAGACGGGGCACACCGCGTTTCCGCAACTCCCGGCGCATAACACGCGCCAGCGGGTCCGCCTGCGTTTCAAAAATATCCGCAATGCGGAAACGTGTGGGGTCCAATTTGTTTCCGGCACCCATGGCGCTGATAGACGGTATACCGCACTGGTAGGCTGTCTGCGCAATCAGGAGCTTGCTGCTGACTGTATCCACCGCATCTATAATATAATCGTATTTTGTAAAATCAAATTGTTCTGCGTTTTCCTCGGTGTAAAAACAGCGGCAGCTTTCTACCTGCACCATCGGGTTAATGTCCTGCATTCGCCGCTCCATGACATCTGTTTTATACTGCCCAATGGTGCTGTGCAGGGCAATGACCTGTCGGTTCAGGTTTGTCAGGCTGACGGTGTCACTGTCTACCAGTGTAAACTGGCCCACGCCGCAGCGGCACAGTGCCTCAGCCGCAAATCCGCCAACACCGCCGACGCCAAACAACAATACGGAACAATCCTCCAGTTTCTGCATGGACTGCCGCCCCAAAAGCAGCTCGGTCCGTGAAAATTCATTTATCATCTGGTTTTTCATCCTTCTTTGCCGCGCATTTCGGGCACAATCCCGAAAGCTCCAATCTGTGGCCGGTTATCTGATAGCCGGTCTTTTCTGCCCATTGTTTTTCCAGCGGTTCTATCGGGCAGCCGGAAAGTTCGATCACTTCCCCACACCCCGTACACCGCAGAATGTGACAGTGCCGGTGGTCATTCAGGCGAAAATACGCCTTGCCGTCCTGTCCCACTTCTTTCATGACAATTTCCTTTTCGAACAAAGTTGCCAGCGTGCGGTAAGCGGTTGACACACTCATATGCATATTCGGCAGGACCGCCAGATAAACCTCTTCCGCTGTCAGCGGCTTCTGCGCCGTACGCAGGACCGTCAAAATTGCCTCGCGCCGGCATGTCGTTTTCAGTTCTTTGGCTTTCAGCATTTCGTCTGCCATAGGTACACCTCCCCGCTGTCCGCTTTCTACCTGCAATTATAGACAGCGGTACAAAAAAAGTCAACAATTCCGCATACGCAACGGCATTCGGGCTATTTTTTTGGCTCCGTCATCAGCCAGTAATGTTCCGCCGTGGGAATGGAAAATCCCATGGACCGCTGCAAAGCAAAAGAAGCGTCATTGCCGAGAATCACATCGCCGAAAGGGACCTGTCCTTTTGCAAGGCTGCGATTCACCGCGTCTGCTTCCAGGGCAATACCGACACCCTGCCGTCGGAACTTTGGATATACTTCCAGCATACCCAGCG
The DNA here is from genome assembly GCF_013315815.1 of Caproicibacterium lactatifermentans. Taxonomy (NCBI): domain Bacteria; kingdom Bacillati; phylum Bacillota; class Clostridia; order Eubacteriales; family Oscillospiraceae; genus Caproicibacterium; species Caproicibacterium lactatifermentans. The sequence goes on along the minus strand of NZ_CP046051.1, from coordinate 881,001 downwards.
CACCCTCTGCGTGCTTCCCGATAAATCCCGCAAGCTCCTCCCCGACAAAGGCGCCGTAAAAGACGCCCGCACGCACCAGTTTTTCAATATACGGCGAGTCGTTAAACAAATGGTACTGCTGATTGACTGCCGGCGCATAGTGAAGTGTCAGCTGCCGAATTGAAAACACCGGAGAAACCGGCAGCGGCTTTTTGGATGTATAGACGGCAAAGCGGCAGGGGTTGCAGCTAAGGCCGCCGAATGTGTCTGCTCCGCAAAAGTACTTTTCAAAGGCTGCTTTATCCCACAGCTTGTGCGCCGTAAACAGTTTCGGTGCCTTTTGCAGGCGCCGGACCAGCCGGTCGGCCGCCTGTTCATTCGCCGCGCGCTGCATAATGGTCCCGTGCACGTCCAGCTGTACGCCGTCTTTTCCAACATACAATACCCGCGCAAAACCGCGCCGCAGCGGCTCCTGCATATCTATGCTTTCTAAAGCGTCCTGCTCCAAAAAAGCAAGTGCTTTCTGCTCTGTTGCTGTCATTCTTAAAAACTCTTCTTTCTGCTTGCCGCAGCAAAACTAAAAACAGAAGCGATTATAACACAAGTCCTTTGACAGATGCAAAAAAATTTGCAGTAAGACGGCTTTTTTGTTATACTATAGAATACTGTAAAATTTAGAAATATGGGAGGGTCCCCCTTGTAGAGCAGAATATATTACCGCATTTTTATAAAATACCAATGGAGGACTTTCATAAATGGCAGACTATAAAAAGGAAATTGAGCGCCGGCGCACGTTCGCAATCATCTCTCACCCAGACGCCGGCAAAACAACGTTGACGGAAAAGCTCCTGCTGTACGGCGGTGCCATTCAGCAGGCCGGTATGGTTAAAGGCAAGCGCCACATGCGCCACGCAGTTTCGGACTGGATGGATATTGAAAAACAGCGTGGCATTTCGGTCACTTCTTCTGTCATGCAGTTTGAATACAACAATTATTGTATCAATATCCTGGATACCCCCGGGCATGCGGATTTTTCCGAGGATACCTACCGTACCCTGATGGCCGCGGACAGCGCCGTCATGGTGATTGATGCCGCCAAGGGCGTAGAAAAACAGACACGTAAGCTGTTTAAGGTTTGCACACTGCGCCATATTCCAATTTTTACGTTTATCAATAAAATGGACCGCGATGCCCGCAGTCCCTATGACCTGACGGACCAAATTGAACAGGAACTGGGCATTAAAACGTATGCCATGAACTGGCCAATTGGCAGCGGCCGTGAATTTAAGGGCGTGTATGACCGTGCAGCAAAAAAGATTTTGACTTTCACGGCGGAGGAAACCGCCAACGGAAAACATCAAATAGAAGAATCCGCCAGTGACCTGTCAGACCCGAAGCTTTCCGACCTGCTGGGGGAAGACCTGCTTTCTACTTTAAAAGACGATGTGGAGCTGCTGGATGGTGCCGGTGCAGACTTCTCACTGGAAGATGTGCGCCGAGGAAAGCTTTCACCTGTATTCTTCGGCTCTGCACTGACGAACTTCGGCGTAGAACCATTCCTGCAGGAATTTCTGCGCATGACTACGACACCTCTGCCGCGCAAAGCGGACATCGGTGAAATTGACCCGATGGATTCCCATTTCTCCGCTTTTGTCTTTAAAATCCAGGCAAATATGAACAAGGCCCACCGCGACCGTGTTGCATTTCTGCGCATTTGCTCCGGTGAATTTGACCGTGGCATGGAAGTTGTGCATATGCAGGGCGGACGCAAGATGAAACTGATGGCGCCACAGCAACTGATGGCGGAGCAGCGGGAAATTATCGACCATGCCTATGCGGGTGACATCATCGGTGTCTTTGACCCAGGCGTCTTTTCCATTGGCGACACCCTGTGTGCCTCCGATAAAAAGTTCTGTTTCGGCGGCATTCCCACCTTTGCGCCGGAACACTTTGCCCGTGTTTCCCCAAAAGATACCATGAAACGCAAGCAGTTTGTAAAAGGCATGACACAGATTGCACAGGAAGGTGCTATCCAGATTTTTCAGGAACTGAACGGCAGCATGGAAGAAGTTGTCGTTGGTGCGGTTGGTCAGCTGCAGTTTGAAGTGCTGGAATACCGGCTGGAAAACGAATACAAAGTGGACATCCGCATGGAAAACCTGCCGCACGAATATATCCGCTGGATTGAAAATGAGGGCCTCGACCCCAAGTCACTGGACCTTACCAGCGACACGCGCTGCATTCAGGACCTAAAGGGCAACCACCTGCTTATTTTTGTCAACGAGTGGAACATCACATGGGCCCTGCAGCATAATCACGGCCTGCAGCTAAGTGAATTTGGCGGTGCAAAACTATAAGCACAACAAATAAAATAATATAGAAAGCGGACACTGTCAGTGTGGATAACTGACAGTGTCCGCTGTTTTTTTATTTGATATGTATTCCGGAAAAAGTCCACCTTCCGCACAGTTCCGAAATAGAAGCGGATTTTTTCCGTTTCTTTCTTGTTTTTTTGCAGTGCGAAAGCAAATACTGAATAATAAAATGTGTGGTGTATGGGGTACGTAAAGCGAATTGTATAAAGTGCTTTGCTATTTTAAGTAACGGTCAATCATAGACTGTGTAATGCCATCGTTCTGAATAATCTCATGATAAAAGTGCGCACTGGGACGAATGGAGCGCTTTTGCGTTTTAAAATCGCAGCCTATCAGGCCAAAGGCAGCGGTTTCGCCTTCCGCCCATTCAAAGTTATCCATCAATGTCCAATAATAGTACCGCTCCACCGGCAGGCCGCTAATAGCAATCTGCCGCAGATGTTCGTAAATAAAGCGGCAGCGCTGTTTGTCGTTCCGCGCGGCAATGCCGTTTTCCGTAATCCAAATAGGAGCACACAGGTGGCGGTAACGCCGGCGCATAAGGAGGCTCAGTCCCTCCGGATAAACTTCCCAACCAAGGTCCGTTTGCTCACTGTCCGGCTTGCTGCCAATATATTTGCCGCTTACCCATAAACGAGTGTAGTAATTGATGCCAATATAATCATAGAAACGGCCATCACCAAAAGGCGCCTCTACACCCAGCGGAGCCGTAAGCCGCCCTGTGTACATAGCATTGGTTAAGCCCTGAAACAGATAGTCCATGGCACTGGCCAGCGGGCGGTCCTTGGGACGCGCCGCCGAAAAGACCCGCATATGTTCCGCAAAACCAACCATGGTGCGGCCGGAGAATCCGCGCTCCTCCCGAATGCGGTGAATACGGCGATAGGATGCCAGATGGCAGTACACCAGATTGCGCATGACACGGATAGAAATCGCCGGATTATGCTTTGCCGGCGGCCACTGTGCCAAAAAATAACTGAGCGTCACATAAGTGTTTGGCTCGTTCAGCGTAACATAATCGCTGACAATATCCCCGATAGATTCCACTACATAGGTGACATAACGCAGAAATATCTGTGGGCTGTCTTTACGCAGAAAACCGCCTTGACTTTCAAACCAAGTTGGGTTGGAAAAGTGATGCAGTGTCACCAGCACTTTTACGTTTCTTTTTTGCAGGTCCAGTATCTCCTCCCGGTAGCGGTTCATTGCTTTCCGGCAAAAACGGCCTGGCGTTGGTTCAATGCGGCTCCACTCCAGACCCATACGGTATACCTGCAGGCCCAGCTGCTGAATGAGGACATTGTCCTCCCGCCAGCGCTGCCAGTGCTGGTTGGCATTGCAGGGACTGGAACGATCTTTCATTCTTCCCGGCTTTGCTGCCCAGTCGTACCAGCTGTTTCTGGTTGGGCTGCCCTCTGTTTGTGTAGCGGAAGTGGAACAGCCGAGCAAAACACCTTTTAAAGAAAATGGTGTATACAAAAAATTCCCTCCTACAAGCTGCCCCGCATCAGACCTGGGCAGTGACAAAATCAGATCAAATTTCTCCGTATTTATTTTACGCTGTACCGCATGGAAATGCAACCTTTCCACGGCCCGCTATCGCGGAACAGTTGCCAGCTTTTATGCACTATGTTATAATTTATCCGACGAAAAACAGAAGGGACCGGACGGAAAAATTTTGCAGGAAAGGTCGTAATTTTATGAATATTTTGATTATAGATGGACAGGGCGGCGGCATTGGAAAGCAGCTTGTAACCGCCATAAAATCTGCTCTGCCGCAGGCTTCTGTAAATGCCGTAGGCACCAACAGTGCCGCTACTGCCGCTATGCGCAAAGCCGGCGCAAACTGCACTGCCACCGGCGAAAACGCGGTGCTTGTTGCCTGCCGCAAAGCGGACGTTATTGCCGGCCCTATCGGCATTGTCATTGCGGATTCCCTGTTCGGTGAAATCACACCTGCTATGGCGTCGGCAGTTGGGCAGAGCAGTGCCACCCGCGTACTGATTCCCGTGAACCACTGCGACAATCTGATTGCTGGAATTGGCGATATGCCGATGAGCCGGCTGGTACAGGATGCCATCCGCGAAATTAAAAATCTCGCATGACTTTTATTGCTTTTATTCCATTATAATACGTATTTGCGCCCGAGAAGGCCCGCTTCATTCCTGCCCGCTACCCAAAGCGGGCCTAACGGCATAAAAAACACCCCATTTGTTTTCAGTATATCATACTGTCTAATAAATGGGGTGCAGTTCAAATTATAGATAAAACAAAAGTTTTCTTTTTTGAATCTTGTACCAACATGGGACGCCCGCCTGCTATGAAAGCCGACATTGTCCGTTCCAATGTGCGTTTTTACACTTGTATCCGGCAAAAAACTTTTAAAGGAATGATTGTATGACTGTTCAGGATTCCCTACTGCTGCAGAACAAGCTCCACCCCTCTCTTCAGCCGCAGGACGTGGTCAAATTGTGCTATCAGGCTGCTTTCGGCGGGGAACATCTGCTGAAGGACAAGGCCATCGCGCAAACGTACCTGATGCGTGAATTTTCCGCTGTGCCTGCCGAAAATGCAGCGCTGTATGAGGAGATTTCCCCGGAAATATGTCGTGTCAGCCTTCCCTCATGGAAAGGACACGGGCTTCCGCCGTAGTGGCTGTTTCCGTTGTTTGTACTCTCCGCCGACAGAATGACAAACAACCGTCAGCTGTTTGAACAGGCTCTCTCAACAGCGGGAAAACTGGTCAGCGCAGGCAGGCTTTCTTTTTCGCCCGCCGCGTGGCAGCAGTATCTGACACAGTACTGGACCGTCGGCTGTCATCCGGTACATCACAGTTCCATTTACCGTGAAAAGGAACACCCGTCTTACCGGCTGGTACAGAAGCGCTTTGTCCGTCTTTTCCCGCTGCTTGAAAGAATGGCGGCCCTCCCAAAGACGGATGGCACCCGTGTTCTTGCCATAGATGGACGCTCCGCCTCCGGCAAAACCACAGCTGCATCACTGTTGGAACAAATTGTCAGTGCGTCAGTTATTCATATGGACGATTTCTTTCTTCCTCCGCAGCTGCGTACAGACAGCCGCCTTTCCCAGCCCGGCGGCAACGTTCATTATGAACGCTTTCAAAAAGAGGTACTGCCGCACCTTGGTCTGCGGAAAGCGTTTTCTTACACGGCCTTTTCCTGCCAAAAGATGTGTCTTTCCGGCCGACGGACTGTACCGGAAAGTGAGTGGCAGATTGTGGAAGGTGCCTACAGCTTTCATCCTGTTTTCGGTGATTATGCGGACCTGCTGGCTTTCTCTGACATTGGTCCGCAGGAACAGATGCAGCGTATCCTTAAACGAAACGGCAGCAAAGCGGCACAGATTTTCGCCGACCGCTGGATTCCGCTGGAAGAGCAGTATTTCAAGGCGTTTTCCATTCCGCAGAAGGCAGATATCTGCTTTTAGATGGCCCTTTCTGCCGGCTTCTTCCTTTTTCCCGATGGTGTCTTTACCTTTTCTTCTTTCCGTGGTATATTATTAGGTGTATATGCTGGAAGGAGAAACATGATGAAAAAGAAACTAATGCGATGGGCCTGCGCCGCGTTTGCGGCGGTTCTGGTCGCTGCCGCGGCGGTCATACCTGGACAGGCAGCCACTGGACTGGACCCCGGCTTTATTCCCCAGAGCAGTGCCCTGGAGCTGATTGACCTGGATAGCGGCGGTACGATTTATGCAAAAGATGCAGATAAAAAAGTCAGTCAGGCCTCTACTACGAAAGTTATGACATTTATCGTTGCCAATGAACTGATTCACGACCCGGCGAACACAATGGCAACTATTTCTGCGGATGTACAACAGCAGCTTCCGAACCGCTCCTTTGTCACTGTGCAGCTGGCGGTCGGCGAAAAAATTTCCGCATTGAACCTGATGTACTGTATGCTGGTTCCCTCCGGAAATGATGCCGCCATTGCGCTGGCAGAGTCCGCCTCAGGCAGCAACATGGCACAGTTTGTCAAACTGATGAACGCAAAGGCCAAAGCACTTGGCTGTACAAATACCAACTACACCAATGTGTTTGGCAACTACAACAAGGACCACTACACCACAGCACATGACCTGGAGAAAATTTATAAATACGCCTACTCCCTGCCGCTGTTCCGGAAAATAGCCTCCTGTGCTTCCTACACCGTGCCGGCGACCAACTACAGCAAAGCCCGCCAGCTAGCTGCCTCCAACAAGTTGCTGGTTAAAAACAGCAACTACTATGACGCTTCCTGCACCGGCGGCAAATCCGGCACATCCGACCAAGCGGGATACTGTCTGGCGTCAACTGCCTCCAAAAACGGCATGAATTACCTGTGCGTTGCCATGGGTGCCCCTAGTGTAAAGAACGGCAAAAGCGTCCTTACCAACGGTGCTTTCGAGGATTCCCGTCAGCTGTACGACTGGGCGTTCAGCTCTCTGAAAAAACAGAGTGTCCTGTCAAAATCCAAATCGGTCGCAAATGTAACCGTACAGCAGACAAAGGACCACAGCCAGCAGCTTGCTGTAATGCCAGCGCAGGACTTCAGTGCCATGCTGCCAACAGACGGCGGCAAAGTTACAACGAAAGTTTCCCTGCCGAAAAGCGTTGCCGCCCCGGTAAAAGCCGGACAAAAAATCGGCACGATTGCGGTTTCGTACAATGGCCAGACTATGGCAAACGTTGACTTGGTTGCTTCGCAGGAAGTGTCCCGCCACATTCCGTTTTATCTGCAGCCATGGTTCAAGGTTGTGGCAATCATTGTGATAGTGGCGGCGGCAGCGGTGCTTATCTTCCTGCTGATTCGTTTTCTGCGCAGCCATGGTCACCGCGGCGGCGGATATGGCGGCCGCAGCTGGAACCGCCGTTCCACACGCTATTCGCCAAAGCGCGGACATCACAGCAAGCGCCGTTCCCGTTATAAAAGCAATTATCATCTCTATCGCTAAAGCGATACATATGGAAAACGGTGCACCGGAAAAGCTGCACCGCTTTTTTACGCCAAATTTCAGGAACCACCCATTGAGGAGGATTTTATGCGGCTTTTTAAAAAATTCATTCAGTACTACAAGCCCTACAAAGCGGTATTCTTTATGGATATGTTCTGTGCCCTCATTGTCAGCGCAGTGGACCTCGCCTTTCCGCAAATCCTAAGCTTCCTGACAAAAACACTTTTTACCCGTCAGCCAGACATTATCCTAAACAGCCTTGTAAAATTGGGCATTGCCCTATTTTTTATGTACTTCATTCGTATGCTGTGCCGTTTTTATGTCACCTATCAGGGCCATGTGATGGGCGCAAAGATGGAAAGCAATATGCGGCAGGACCTGTTTGACCAATATGAACGCTTTTCTTTTTCGTACTACGACCGCAGCAATACCGGTGAAATGATGAGCAAGCTGATTTCTGACCTGTTCGATATTTCCGAGCTGGCACACCATGGACCGGAAAACGTGTTTATCTCCGCCATTAAAATCATCGGTTCCTTTATCCTTTTGCTGATGGTAAATGTACCACTGACACTCATTCTTTCCGCTGTGGTAGCGGTCATGGTCATTTTCAGCGTTCACCAAAACAAAAATATGCAGGGTACCTTTATGGACAACCGCCGCAAAATAGCCGATGTAAATGCCAGTTTGCAGGACAGCTTGGCGGGCATTCGGGTAGTTAAGTCCTTCGCCAACGAAGATGTGGAACAGAAGAAGTTTCGAAAGAGAAATCAGCAGTTTCTGCACTCCAAAGAAAGCAACTACCTGCGAATGGGCATTTTTCACGCGGGCAACAACTTTTTCGAGGGAATGCTGTTTCTAACTGTACTGGTCGCCGGCGGCTTTTTCATTGCGAAAGGTTCTCTTTCTCCGGCAGACCTCGCTGTATATGCCCTGTACATCAATATTTTTGTACACCCCATTGAGGTACTGATTGAATTTACCGAAATGCTGCAAAAAGGTGTTTCCGGTTTCCGCCGCCTAACTGAAGTGCTAGACACCGTTCCGGAGATTCAGGATGCACCAAACGCAAAGGAACTGACCGATGTAAAAGGCACGCTGGACTTTAAAAATGTTACTTTCCGGTACAACGACGAAGAATCCGTTCTGGAACACATTAACATTCACGTTGACGCTGGCCGTTCGGTTGCATTGGTTGGACCATCCGGCGGCGGCAAAACCACACTGTGCTCCCTGCTTCCCCGTTTTTACGATGTGACCAGCGGTGCCGTGTGCATTGACGGCAAAGATGTGCGTACACTGACACAAAAAAGTTTGCGCAGTGCAATCGGCATTGTACAGCAGGACGTTTACCTATTCGATGGCACTGTAAAAGACAACGTTGCTTACGGCAAACCAGAAGCCGGCATGGAAGAAATCGTGCAGGCCGCAAAGGAAGCGGACATTCATGACTTTATCAAGTCACTGCCGGACGGCTACGACACCTATGTTGGCGAACGCGGCACACGCCTTTCCGGCGGACAGAAACAGCGTATTGCCATTGCCCGCGTGTTCCTGAAGAATCCACCCATTTTGATTCTGGACGAAGCCACCAGCGCCCTGGACAACGAAAGTGAACGGTACATTCAGCACAGTTTGAACAAGCTGGCCCACGGCCGCACAACGATTACCATTGCGCACCGGCTTTCCACTATCCGCAGTGCCGACGAAATCATTGTCATTGACAACGACGGCATTCGTGAGCGCGGTACCCATGCGGAACTGTTGGCCAAGAATGGCCTGTACGCCAAATACTACAACATGCAGTTTGAGGACCGCTGAAAACAGCAAAAAGGTTCGGCAGACGGAGAAATTCTCCGACCTGCCGAACCTTTTTCTTTGCCTTGTTCCTGTTAACCGGTTTAGGCCCTAACCATTTGACGACGCGCCTTAAAGAGTGCCCCGCACACCGGAATGGCAATGACAACACCAATGACCATTTCAATCAGGCCATTCACCGTAATGATGGAGCCGATGAGGAAAGCAATGGCAGAGCCATGCGTCAGTTTTGCAATTTCATTGTGGTACACCAGTACCAGCATGGACAGTGTCAGAACCGTACTGCACAGTTTGCCAATCGCCGCCGCCAGACCGATGCTGACGGACTGCGACACTTTGCCGTGAATCGCCTTGGAAAGTCCTGCATACAGCAGACCAACGATAATTCCCAGCGCCACACGGGACGGAATAGCGACAATGGGGTTCTGGAAGAACACATCCATGGCACCGCCGGGCGCGATGAGTGCACGAACCATACTGGACACACCCATAACAGCACCCAATACGGCGCCGCCCTGCCAACCAAGCAGAATAGCACCCAAAATAACCGGAATATGTACCATGGTGATGGATACAACACCGGTAGACACATACCCAATGGGAGTAAATGCCATTAGAATGATGAGCGCGCTGAAGAGTCCCAACAGCGTCAAACGAAACGTTTTTTGCTTTTTCATAAAATCCTCCTTGCTACCGCTCTTTTATAAAGATGCAGTGCAGAATAATATAATATTTGACCGGGGAAGAAATTCCCGTATGTCCGGGTAAAGCAAAGGATGTGGTCAGACCATCTGCCGCATCTTATTCCTCTTTCGGAATTTTATTATAGCACAGTGCACAAAAGTTGCAAGCATAAATTACAAAATGCGCACAGGAATTTCACGTTCCTTCAAATACGTCTTCAGCTGAGGAATGGTGATTTCCCCAAAGTGAAACAGAGAGGCAGCCAGAACCGCATCTGCCTTCCCTTTTGTAAAGGCATCATAAAAGTGTTCCAGCTTTCCCGCACCGCCGGAGGCAATCACCGGCACGTGCACCCGCTCACTGACTGCGGCGGTCAGGGGCAGGTCGTAGCCCTGCTGCACGCCGTCCTCATCCATACTGGTCAGCAAAATCTCACCCGCACCCAGCGCAACTGCCTTCTGTGCCCATTCAACGGCGTCTAAATCGGTGCGTGTGCGGCCGCCGTTGATATAAACACACCAACCGCCCTCCGGCTTGCGCTTGGCATCGATGGCACATACCACACACTGACTGCCAAATTTCCCTGCCGCGTCCGTTATCAGCTCCGGATGCTGTACGGCGGCACTGTTGACCGACACTTTGTCAGCACCGGCACGCAGCAGAACCTGAAAATCCTGCACGGTTCGGATACCGCCGCCAACCGTAAACGGAATAAAAATTTGGCTTGCTACACTGCTGACATAAGAAAGCTGTGTGCCGCGTGCCTGCGCCGAAGCAGTAATGTCCAACAGAACCAGCTCATCGGCTCCCTGCTGGTCATATTCTGCCGCACACGCTACTGGGTCCCCCGCATCACGCAGATGCACAAAGGAAGTGCCTTTTACAACTCGTCCATCTTTCACATCCAAACAAGGAATAATTCGTTTCGCATACATCGTTCATCTGCCCTCCTTTGCCAATGCCGCAAAGTTCCGCAGCATTTGCAGTCCTACTCGGCCGCTTTTCTCCGGGTGAAACTGTGTCGCGTACAGGCTGCCCTTGTGTACAGCCGCATCTATCCGCACACCATACTGTGTAGTGGCCGCCACGACTTTTCGGTCCTCCGCTTTCAGATAATAAGAATGGACAAAGTAAACATATGGTTCTTTCGGCAGGTCCGCAAAAATGCCGGAGCAATCCAATACATGGAGGCTGTTCCAACCGATATGCGGCGTTTTCAATCCCGGGCCGGCGGGAATGCGGCATATTTTCCCACGCAGGATACCCAATCCCGGCACACCCGGTGCTTCTTCGCTGCTCTCAAACAGCAGCTGCAGCCCAAGACAGATGCCGAGGAACGGTTTGCCGGAAACTGCCAGCTGCTGCACGGTTTCCACCAGTCCCGCCGCCCGCAAATGGCTCATGGCATCCGCAAAAGCACCGACACCGGGCAAAACTACCGCATCCGCCATCCGCAGCACAGCCGGGTCTGCCGTAACTTGTACACTGCTGCCAATGTACTGAAAGGCTTTCAGCACACTTTGCAGATTCCCCGCACCATAATCAATGACTGCTATCATGGTAAGCCTCCTGTTCTAATTCAAACATTTTAATTGTCCTATAGATTAGCATATTCCAGTGCTAAAGTCAATTTGCTTCCCCTATTTTTGACTGTCCGACGACGACGAAAAACAAGCTTTCAAGTATGCTGTCTTTTATACATATATATCTATATCGAATTTCCACATAAAAGGAATTGACAAATGATATGTCACCTCCTATGATAAAGAAATAAGTCCCTTTTAAGGAGGATTTTTATGGATTATGTTTCCCTTATCGGCATTGCCGTAGGGCTAAGTATGGACGCCTTTGCTGTCAGCCTGGCAAACGGCGCTGTTACCCGCAAAGTGCGCCCCGCCTTTGCATTGAAAGTTGCCGGATGCTTTGGTCTGTTTCAGTCCCTAATGCCAATTATCGGCTGGCTGATTGGCAAGGCCGGCGCTTCCATCATCAATGCGGTGGACCACTGGATTGCGCTGATTCTGCTTTCTATTATCGGCATTCAAATGCTGCGGGAGGCACACAAATGTCACGGCGGTGAAGCCTGTCTGCAGGACAACATTCCGACCAGAACGCTGCTGGTGCTTGCGGTAGCCACCAGCATTGACGCGCTGGCCACCGGCATTCTGCTGCCCAGTGCGGTAGGTGCCTCCACCACACAGTTGATGCTGCTTTCTGTCTGTTTAATTGGCGTTGTGACACTGGTTTTATGCTATATCGGTGTATATATCGGCAAAAAATTCGGTGACCGCTTTACAGGCAAAGCACAGATTATCGGTGGATTGGTCCTGATTGGCATTGGCATCAAAATCTTTGTAGAACATATGTGGTTCTCGTAAAGCGTTTCAGCTGTCCGTTTCCTGCGGCGGCTCTTCCTCACCGCCTTCTTCCGGCACGGCAAGCCGATATAAGCTATACAAATCACGAATGCGGTGGCGCATTTCGTCCCGCACATAAGTCGGCGACAAGACTGTCAGCCGCGCGCCGCACTGCAGCAGCCATTCATACAGACCCTCACTAACACGGACCTGTACATGTGTGGTGAATGTTTCTCCGCTGCTTTCCAGCACCTCTGCTTCCGAACCAAAACGGTCTGTCAGCACGTCCAACAGACTGCTGTCACACCGCAGCAGCAGCTGTTCCACCTTGCCGCCATACAAATAGAACGCACTGTGCAGATAGTCCGCTGTATCGAAACGTTCACGGTACGGGGTAACCTCTGAAAAAGGACGGACTGGCTTTTTCAGCATCTTGGCTTTGTACATGCGATCCAACCGATAGTTGCCGACCGTGTTGTATTTTTCGTAATTGCCTGCCAAATAATAGTGGTCGTTTTTCCAAAAAAGAGCATATGGACTTAAGACAAACTGCCGCCCGTCATTCAACTGGATATGGTTATTTTTCAGCGTTCTGTGGTAGTACCAAAAGGAAACTTTTCTTCCCTGCGCGATTGCCCGATGCAGAACGTCAATACTGCAGCAGATTTCTGTATTTTGCTGTTTACAGCTAGGGTCATAATAGATTTGTTTCTGCAGTGCGGCACGTTCCCGCCGGTTTACCAATGTCTGTAATTTTTCGGTAAGCTGTTCTGTCATATCCGCTGTTAAAAACGGGGCTGCATCCACTGCATCAATCAGAATGCGCACCTCGGCTGTATTCAGCGCACGGGAGGTAAGATAATAGCCGGCGTACGGTGTACGAGTAAACACAATCGGGTATCCAAACCGGCGCAGAGCCGCTATATCCCGCCCAACCGCTTTTCTTGCACAGACAATTCCCCTCCGTTTCAGTGCCAGCAGAATGCGACGCATGGGCAGTGGATGTTCCGGTGAAGCCTCCTGCCTTAAAAATTGCAGCACTATCAGCAGCCGCTCATTTTTTCGTTCTGTCAAAGACATATTTTTCACCCTATTCCAGGAAATAAATGTTTGCTCTTTTTATTGTACGGCAGCGCTGCATTCATGTGCAAGGACTAAAAATATGTTCGACAAAATGCCATAAAGAGCTTCGCTTTTTTGTATAAAAAGGTCGTGCTTTTTTTACAAATATAGAACAATTCGATAAACGGATTGTTGTCTTTTGTGTAAAAAAGTGCTATAATATAGTTACTTTATTAACAAGCAGCGCAGTTCATCTGCAACGCAATTTTTGCTTTAAAAAAGAAAGGCAGTTGATATTCATGAGTTTTCAAGAAGAATATGCACAAAAACTGACGACCGCTGACAAAGCGGTACAGGCTGTCAAATCCGGCGACTGGGTGGACTACGGTTTTAACTGCGGTACCGTACACGATTTGGATATTGCTTTGGCAAAATACATTCCAAACCTGAAGGACGTAAAAGTTCGTGTCGGCATTGAAATGGAAACACCGAAAATTTTTGATGTTCCGGACGCGCAGGACCACTTTTCCGTTTATTCCTGGTTCTACACAGGTTCCGAGCGTCACTATGCTTCCAAACGATTCATTACCACCGTGCCGCACCGCTTCTCTGAAATGCCCGGCTACTACCGCAATGAGCTGCCGCCCATCGATGTAGCAATGTGCCAGGTTTCTCCCATGGACAAACACGGCTACTTCAGCTTTGGTCCTTCCGGTGCTATGCAATACTCTGTCTTCCAGCGTGCAAAGCACATCATCGTGGAAGTGAACCCGAAGCTGCCGCGCTGCCTTGGCGGTTATCAGGAAAGTGTTCCGATTTCCAAAGTTGACGCGATTGTAGAAATGCAGGATCCATATGTGCGCTGTATGCCGGACTCCAAGCCTTCCACCGAAGTGGATTTGGCCGTGGCAAAACAGATTGTCAAGATGATTCCAAACGGCGCCTGCCTGCAGCTGGGTATTGGCGGCATGCCGAACACTGTTGGTTCCCTGCTGGCAGAGTCTGACCTGAAGGACCTGGGTGTTCATACAGAAATGTATGTTGATGCCTATGTTAAAATGGCAGAGCGCGGCATCATCAACGGCAGAAAAAAGAATGTCAACCCGGGTATGCAGGTCTACGCATTTGCTTCCGGTCATCAAGAAATGTATGACTATTTGGATGATAACGCCTCCTGCATGGCAATGCCGGTTGACTATGTCAATGACCCCCGTATCATCGGTCAGCATGATAATATGATTTCCATTAACAATATCGTAAATATCGACCTATATGGCCAGGCAAACGGTGAATCCAGCGGCTTCCGCCAGATTTCCGGTGCCGGCGGACAACTCGACTTCGTACTGGGTGCTTATCTCTCCCACGGTGGTAAAAGCTTCCTGTGCTGCTCCTCCACTTTCATGGACAAACAGGGCAAGGCTCACTCTCGTATCCTGCCGGTACTGGAGCCCGGCTCCATTACAACGGATACACGTCCCAACACACAGTATGTCGTAACAGAATTCGGCATGGTTAACCTGAAAGGTGTTTCCGCCTGGGGCCGTGCTGAAAGACTGATTAGCATTGCTCATCCGGACTTCCGTGAACAGCTGATTAAAGCTGCTGAGAAACAGGGCATCTGGCGCAGAAGCAATAAAATTTAATTAGGCCATCCATTCATTTATTTGTTCATAAAAAACGACTCCCGAAGCGACTGTTTCGGGAGTCATTTTTTATGCCGGCAATGTAATGTTGAACCGATGAACAAGCTCTTTCATACCGTCAGCGATTTCTGACCTCTCAAAGTCTGCCGCATCCAGTTCTGCATCAGTTTTTTGGTTTAACTTCATATAAAAGTCAATACCCATTTCCAGATATCGATAATTGCGGGTATCCATTTTTTCGTACAGAAGGTCCTCCGCCTCATTCAGCCGGTTCTGCTGCCACAGTGTTTTCAGTTCCGCATACAGTGCATTCACATTTTTATCCCGCTCATGCTCCAGCGGAAGATAATTGGGTGTTTCCTTATTGAAGATGATTTTTGCCAGCAGCTTTGCGTCAACGTCAATCTGTTTCTCTTCCCAGTCATTTTCCAGCATTGCATTTACCCCTTGCCTTTTTATTCTCATTTTTTATTATAACACAGAAAAATCCGGCTGCAAGGATTTCTCTTCACAGCCGGATTTTTATAGGAATTTCTCTTCCGCAGCAGTAGGAGCTGCTTGATGCCCCATCGTCATCTACCAAAAAGTCTTCTGTATGTCAACAGCAGCTTGGAACAATCCGACAGGGACAATACCTGCCGCGAAAGTGTTCATTGCATGAATCCGATGAATATAGGAGAAGAAACTTATGCCTAATGGATATGCTCGACTTCACATAGCGCCAGAACAGCACGGGGAAATTTCCGTTACACGTTACATGGAAACAAAGTGCTTCGTGTAAAACTTACTTCGTGTAGTCGTAGAAGCCCTTGCCGGACTTTCTGCCAAGCAGGCCGCCACGGACCATCTTGCGCAACAGCGGAGCCGGACGATACTTGGAATCGCCAGTCTCGTTGTACAGGACTTCCATAACATCGAGGACGATATCGTTGCCGATAAGGTCGGACAGAGCCAGCGGGCCCATCGGATGGTTTGCACCCAGCTTCATAGCGGTATCAATATCCTCAGCAGTAGCAGTGCCCTCGGACAGCACAACAATGCCTTCGTTAATCATCGGGACCAGGATACGGTTAACAACGAAGCCAGGAGCTTCCTTAACCTGTACCGGAGTCTTGCCAATTTCCTTGGAAATTGCCTTAACCTTCTCGACAACCTCGTCCGGGGTGTTGATGCCGGCAATAACTTCGACCAGCTTCATAACAGGAGCCGGGTTGAAGAAATGCATACCAATAACCGGATGCTTGATGCCATGGCCAATCTCTGTGATAGACAGAGAAGAAGTATTGGAAGAGAAGATGCACTCGGGTTTGCAGAGTTCGTCCAACTGTTTGAAGATACCCTGCTTAATGTCCATCTTTTCCAGAGCAGCTTCAACAATCAGATCACAGTCAGCAGCAATTTCATTTGTGCCGGTTGTGACTTTTGCAAGGATAGCATCCTCGCGTGCCTGATCCATTTTGCCCTTCTTTACCAGATGATCCAGGCTCTTCTGGATCTTGCCCTTGCCGCCTGCAGCCCATTCGGGTTTCACGTCGCAAAGACGAACTTCATAACCATCTGTCTGAGCAAAAGCCTGTGCAATTCCGGAGCCCATGGTTCCGGCACCAATAATGCCAACGATCATGAGAAAATCCTCCAATCAAGATTCAAATTTTTTAGAAATGTGCAACAATTACTTGTTGATAAACGGATCGTGCTTCCGCTTCTCGCAGAAAGCAGTCATCGCGTTGTGCTGGTCCTGTGTGCCACAGCATGCAGCAAACATTTCCGGCTCAAAAGAAGCTGCCGTATCAATATCCATCTGCAGGCCCATGTTAATGGCCTTCTTGCACTGACGGACAGCGATAGGTGCATTGCCGGCAATACGCTGAGCCATCTTCATGGCCTCATCCATAAGCTGGTCTAACGGGTAAACGGCATTGACCAGACCCACACGATAAGCATCGTCAGCCTTAATATTGCGGGCAGTATAAATCATTTCCTTGGCCTTGCCTACACCAATGGTACGGGCAAGACGCTGTGTGCCGCCAAAGCCGGGGGTAATGCCCAGACCAGCTTCAGGCTGTCCGAAAACAGCGTTGTCAGCAGCAATGCGGATGTCGCAGCTCAGGGACAGCTCGCAGCCGCCGCCGAGTGCATAACCGTTGATTGCAGCGATAACAGGCATCGGCAACTTTTCAATTTTACGGAAAACATCGTTGCCGTTTGCGCTGAATGCGCGGCCCTCTGCAGGGCCCATGGTGCTCATGGCACCAATATCTGCGCCAGCAACAAATGCCTTTTTACCAGCACCTGTAACGATTACGCAGCGGGTCTTGTCCGCATCAATAGCGTCAACGACAGCTTCCAAGTCAGCCAGCACTTCAGGATTTAAGGCGTTGAGGGATTTCTCGCGGTCGATGGTGATAATGCCGACAAAGTCTTTCTGTTCATATTTTACATAGCTCATTATTAACAGCCCTCTTTACAATACAATTCCAGAAAGAGATTATTCGTATCTCTTAACGATTGTAGCAACACCCATGCCGCCGCCAACACACAGAGTAGCCAGACCATACTCGCTCTGTCTTCTCTGCATTTCGTACATCAGGGTTGTCAAGATACGGCAGCCAGAGCAGCCAACCGGATGGCCCAATGCGATAGCGCCGCCGTTGACGTTGACCTTGTCCATATCGAAGTTCAGTTCGCGGCAGACTTCGATGGACTGTGCAGCAAATGCTTCGTTTGCTTCGACGAGGTCCATATCCTTTACGGACATGCCACTGTGTTTCATAACTTTCTTGGTTGCGTCGATCGGGCCCAAGCCCATGTAAGCCGGATCAACACCAGCAGAAGCACCGTCAATCCAAAAAGCCAATGGCTTGACGCCCAGCTCTTTGGCCTTTTCTTCTGTCATTACGACAACAGCGGAAGCTGCATCGTTGATGCCGGAGGAGTTAGCAGCGGTAACAGTGCCGCCCTCTTTGAAGCAAGGTTTCAAACCGGAAATGCTTTCAGCAGTAATGCCAGCACGCGGGGCTTCATCCTTGTCAATCAGAACGGTCTTCTTTCTCTGCTTGACTTCGACCGGAACGATTTCATCGTTGAACTTGCCGGCAGCAAGAGCCTTCTGGCACTTCTGCTGGCTGTTTGCGGAGAATTCATCCTGCATCTCACGGGTGATACCATACTTCTCAGCAACATTTTCAGCAGTGATGCCCATAGGATAATGATGGAAAGTATCCCACAGACCATCGTTCTGCATGGAGTCAATGAGAACACCGTCGTTCAGGCGATAGCCAAAACGTGCTTTTTTCAGCAGATAAGGAGCGTTGGACATGTTCTCAGCGCCGCCGGCGACAATAATGTCAGCCTGGCCAGCCTGAATGAGGCCTGCAGCAACGTTGATGCTCTTCAGACCGGAGCCGCACAGGTTGTTCAGTGTGAAAGCAGGAGTGCTAATCGGGATACCTGCATAAACAGCAGCCTGACGGGCAACGTTCTGGCCGATGCCGCCCTGGAACACGCAGCCCAGGATAACTTCATCAACAGCCTCTGCTGGAACACCGGAACGCTTCAGAGCTTCCTTAACTACGATAGTAGCCAGTTCAGGGGTGTAGGTATTCACGAACATGCCGCCCATTTTTCCGATAGGCGTACGGCAGGCACCTGCTAATACGATTTTTCTAGACATCTTTGTTTCCTCCATTCATTTATATGGCTTTGCTTTATAATAGGCTGGTTTGGCCGCCCGATTTACGGGTTCGGCAACGCAGCTTCTTAACACAAGTTAAATATATCACAAACGGATGCCGAATGCAAGGATTTTGTTAAAGTTTTAGCAAACTTTTTACAAAGTTTTCACGAAAATTACGCATTCGGTCCCCCGGCTTTCGTCTAAATGCTTATTGCTTACTATATCATATTTTCTTCATTCTGTCCCGTATTTTTAAAAAAGTTCTAAAATTTTTAATAAATAATCAGAAACAATATCTTTTTATTTGCTTTTTTTAAGAGAAAGTCCGACCACTTGTGTAATTTTTCTATAAGAACGATTTATTTTTAGGCATTTACACAATTTATCTGTATGAGAAGTTGGATTTCGTGCTCTTTTGCCTTTTTGGCATTGTTTTTTTGCCGGCTGGCACAGAAAGCCGCCTGTCCCTTGTTTTGGAATACGTAAAGGTCCTACCTTTTTATAGGCAGGTTATAGGCAGGACCACTTCCTGATTACAAAAATGAAAATATCCGCATTTTTCTGCGGTAAACAGACTAAGTTTTGTGTTTTCTCCTATGCCGCATCTGCCAGAGGAAAAAGTACCTGAGAGCTGCCGAAATAGCTGAAATATAAGATTGCACTGTGTGTCCTTTTTCGGTATAATAGAAAGACGTACATGAAAAGGGGTAATTTTTTATGGAAAAACAGACTGTCAGGACCCGCTTTGCACCAAGCCCCACTGGTTTTATGCACGTGGGAAACCTGCGCACTGCCCTGTTTGAATATCTGATTGCAAAGTCACAGGGTGGCACCTTCGTTCTTCGGATAGAAGACACGGACCAGGAACGTTTCGTGGAAGGTGCCACGGACGTTATTTATCATACACTGCAGCAGGTAGGCCTGCAGCACGACGAGGGCCCAGACGTCGGCGGCCCTTACGGTCCCTATGTGCAAAGCCAGCGCAAAAACATCTACCTGCCCTATGCGCAGCAGCTAGTAAAAGAAGGAAAAGCATACTACTGTTTCTGCAGCAAAGAACGTCTGGCTACCCTGCATGATGAAAACGGTCTGGGCGGCTATGACCGCCACTGCCGCAACCTGCCCCAGGCAGAAGTGCAGCAGCTCCTGCAGTCCGGCAAGCCATGGGTCATTCGACAGAAAATGCCGCTGGAAGGCAGCACCTCCTTTACGGACAGCGTGTTTGGCACCATCACCATTGAGAACAGCGAGCTGGAGGACCAGATTCTAATTAAGTCAGACGGATACCCGACCTACAACTTTGCCAATGTCATTGACGACCACCTGATGCACATTACGCATGTGGTGCGCGGCTGTGAATACCTGACTAGTACACCAAAGTACAATCTGCTGTATGAAGCCTTTGGCTGGCAGGTGCCAACATATATCCATCTGCCGCTGATTATGGGCCACAACCCGGACGGTAGCACCAGCAAGCTTTCTAAGCGCCATGGCTCCACCGGTTTTGCCGATTTGGTCAAAGAAGGCTACTTGCCGAAGGCAATCATCAATTATATTGCTCTGCTCGGCTGGGCTCCAAAGGACACGCAGGAACTGTTTACCCTTCCCGAACTGGAAAAAGCGTTCTGCATTGACGGTATCAGCAAAAGTCCGGCTATCTTTGATTATGACAAGCTTGCGTGGATGAACGGCGAGTATATTAAGAAAATGCCAAAAGAAACCTTTATTCAGAAATCCATGCCTTACTTCCGCGAGGTATTCGGAGATGCTGAAAAGGACTGGACCATTCTGGCGGATATGCTGCAGCCGCGTGTGACTCGGCTGCCGGAGATTCCAGGAATGCTTGCTTTCTTCAAAGAACTGCCGCAGTATGATGCTGACCTGTTCATCAACAAAAAGAGCAAAGCAACCATGGACAACGCCCCCGTTATGCTGAAGGCCGCACTGGAGGACCTGACTGCCCTTTCTGACTGGAGTGTGGATTCCCTGCACAGCAACCTGCTGAAGCTTGCCAAAACACTGGGTGTAAAGAATGGTACTCTGCTGTGGCCTGTGCGCATCGCGGCGGCCGGTCAAAAGGTAACCCCCGGCGGTGCCATGGAGATTCTCTCCCTGCTGGGAAAGGAAGAATCTTTGCGGCGGCTGCAGGCCGGCTTTGAAAAAGCAGAAGCGGCAAAAACGACTGCTTGATTTTACAGCAAACTGCCTATCCTATATAAGTATATAAAAATAATGGACAGGCGGGCAAAATACAGGAGGAACTTTCATGAGTGAAACCAATGAAACCCGCCCTGCCGAAGAAACAGGCAGCGGCAATTTCATTCATACCTTTATTACAGAAGACATTGCAAAAAACGGCCGCTTTGCCGGACAGCGTGTACACACCCGCTTTCCGCCGGAACCGAACGGCTATCTGCATATTGGTCATGCCAAAGCGATTTGCGTGGATTTCGGCACCGCAGAAAAATTTTGCGGTCTGTGCAACCTGCGCATGGATGACACCAACCCGACCAAAGAGGGCACCGAATATGTCAACGCTATTCAGGAGGATATCCACTGGCTTGGCTTTGATTGGGGCAGCCGCTTCCATTATGCTTCCGACTACTTTGACACGATGTATGAACTGGCCGTTAAGCTGATTCAAAAGAGTCTCGCCTATGTGTGTGAACTGACACCGGAGCAGATGCACGAAAACCGCGGTGACTTGACACATCCAGCAGTCAGCCCATACCGGGACCGCCCAACAGCGGAGAATCTGGACCTGTTTGCCCGCATGAAGGCCGGCGAGTTTGAGGACGGCCGTATGACACTGCGCGCAAAAATCGACCTCACCTCCGGCAACTTTAACCTGCGTGATCCTGTGCTGTACCGCATCAACCATATGCCCCACCACCGCACCGGCGGCAAGTGGTGCATTTACCCCATGTATGACTTTGCCCACCCGATTGAGGACGCCATTGAGGGCATCACCCACTCCCTGTGCACACTGGAGTTTGAGGACCACCGTCCATTGTACGAATGGGTGATTAACAACATCGACCTGCCGGCAAAACCGCGTCAGATTGAGTTTGCCCGTCTGGGCATTAATAATACCGTTATGAGCAAGCGTAAACTGCGCAAGCTAGTGGAGGGCAACTATGTAACCGGCTGGGACGACCCCCGTATGCCCACCCTGTGCGGCCTGCGCCGCCGTGGCTTTACGCCGGCCTCTATTCGCACTTTCTGCGAACGCATCGGCGTTTCTAAGGTAAATTCCACTGTAGAGTATGGTTTCCTGGAACACTGCCTGCGTGAAGACCTGAACCAAACGGCACAGCGCACCATGGCGGTTCTGCACCCGATTAAGCTGGTGCTGACTAACTACCCTGCCGACAAAACGGAAACCTTTGAGATGGAAAATAACCCGGAGCGTCCGCAGGATGGCTCCCATACTGTTACGTTTTCCCGTGAGTTGTGGATAGAAGCGGGCGATTTTCTGGAAATGCCGGTTAAAGGTTATCGCCGGCTTTTCCCTGGGAATGAAGTTCGTTTGAAGGCCGCCTACATTGTGCGCTGCACCGGCTGTGAAAAGGCGGAAGACGGCAGCGTTACAACCGTATATGCTGAGTATGACCCTGCTACCCGCGGCGGAGATACGCCGGACGGCCGCAAGGTGCGCGGCACAATCCACTGGGTAGATGCTAAAAACTGTGCCGATGCGGAAATCCACCTGTACGGCAGCCTGTTTACAGTACCGGAGCCGGAACAGGAGGACGACTTCTTAAAAGTTTTGAATCCGTCTTCTCTGGAAGTACTGCCGAACTGCAAAGTGGAACCCACCCTGCAGCAGGCAGACGCAAAGACACCGTTCCAGTTTATGCGGGAGGGATATTTCTGCTTTGATAAGGATTCCACCCCGCAGCACATGGTCTTTAACCGTTCTGTTTCTTTGAAGGACAGCTTTAAGCCGCGTAAAAAATAAAATCCTTTTGGCGCCCCGGCCGGATTTTGTGTGGCTTTCGGGGCGCTTTTTGCACATTCCTATGGAATTATATTCTTTTTTCAAAAAATTATATTGACATTTTCACAAAGATTGTCTATACTATAACATAGTTCAACAAACTGAATAGGTAAAATCTTCAGGGCAGGGTGCAATTCCCTATCGGTGGTAAAGCCCACGAGCCGCAAGGCATGATTTGGTGAAATTCCAAAGCCGGCAGTAAAAGTCTGAATAAAAGAAGAGTAAAGCTGTGTGAAAATAGGTCTGCCTGTATTTCATACGTTTATTTGTCCTGGAATGCGCTGTCATTCCAGGACTTTTTTGTATGTGCCGCAGCAGGATATCCTTGCACGCCGTCAAAAACTGTCATACCCTGAATGGTCAATTCTATTCAGGGCATTTTTATACATGAGGTGATTTTTCATGACGGATGAAGCGTATATGCGTTTGGCCCTTTCCCTTGCCAAAAAAGGCAGTGGAAAAGTGGACCCGAACCCAATGGTCGGCGCCGTTATTGTAAAAGACGGGCGCATCATTGGGCAGGGATTCCACCAAAAGTACGGCGGGCTGCACGCCGAGCGCAACGCGCTGGCTGACTGCACAGAATTGGCCAGCGGCGCAACCCTTTATGTCACACTGGAACCCTGCTGTCACTGGGGCAAAACACCACCCTGTACGGACGCGGTTATTCAAAACGGCATTCGCCGCGTGGTGGTCGGCTCCCCTGACCCGAACCCGTTGGTAGGCGGAAAGGGTGTGCGCATTCTGCGGGAACACGGCATTTCGGTAACGGAAGGCGTCCTTCGGGAAGAATGTAACCAGCTCAACGAACCATTTTTCTATTTCATTCAACATCATGTTCCTTATGGTATTTTAAAGTATGCCATGACTATGGACGGAAAAATAGCAACTGCGACCAGCCTTTCCAAGTGGATTACTGGAGAAGAAGCCCGCGAGCAGGTTCATCGGGACCGGAACCGCTATACGGTCATTTTAGTGGGTGTCGGCACTGTGCTGGCGGACGACCCACTGCTGACCTGCCGACTGCCGGAGGGCGGACAAAATCCAGTGCGCGTCATCTGTGATACACATCTGCGCACACCGCTCACCGCAAAGGTGGTGACAACAGCCGGTCAGGTCCCCACACTGCTGGCAACCTGCTGTGCGGACACGCAACGACAGGAGCCCTATCGCAAAGCCGGGTGTGAAATCTTACAGATACCGAAAAAAAACAGTCATGTGGACCTTGCCCAGCTGATGCAGGAGCTGGGTCGACGAAAATTGGACAGCGTTATTGTAGAGGGCGGTGCGGAACTAAATTGGTCCGCCCTGCAAAGCGGCATCATAGAGAAAGTACAGGCATATATCGCGCCAAAGCTTTTCGGCGGTGCCGCCGCAAAATCCCCCATTGGCGGTACGGGCGCTGCTTCACCGCAGGACGCCGTCCGTCTCTCCCCGCCCACGATTACCCGTCTGGGTGATGACCTGCTGCTGGAAAGCCGGGTGCTGTGATGTTTACAGGAATCATTGAAGAAGTGGGTACTGTACAGGCTATCCGACAGGGTGCCGCTTCCGCATCCCTGACAATCCGCGCAGACAAAGTGCTGCAGGGCAGCCATCTGGGCGACAGCATTGCAGTAAACGGCGTTTGTCTGACCGTAACCGCCCTGTCCCCTACCACCTTTACGGCAGACGCTGTACATGAAACCATGAACCGCACTTCTTTCCATCTGCTGCATCACGGCAGTCCAGTTAATCTGGAACGTGCCATGGCTGCAAACGGACGCTTCGGCGGGCACTTGGTGACAGGCCATGTGGATGGCACCGGAACAGTAACTTCTGTATCCCGTGACGACAACGCTGTCTGGTACACCATTCGTGCTGGGAACGAGCTTCTGCGGTATATTGTGGAGAAAGGTTCCATCACCGTGGACGGTATCAGCCTGACCGTAGCCAATGTGACAGGCACTGATTTTTCCATTTCCGTCATTCCTTTTACAACGGCACATACGACGCTGCAGTACCTGCGGCGCGGCAGTACCGTTAATTTGGAAACCGATATCATCGGGAAGTATACAGAAAAATTTTTGAACCTTTCCCCACCCAACCACTCCCACAAAAATATAGTTTACCAGGATTTGAAATACAGAATGGAGGATTAACGTATGTTTGAGTTCAGCACGATTGAAGAAGCACTGGAAGATTTGAAACAGGGAAAGCTTATCTTAGCCACAGACGACCCGGACCGGGAAAACGAGGGTGATCTAATTTGTGCAGCCCAGTTTGCGACAACTGAAAACGTGAATTTTATGGCTTCTCATGCCAAAGGGCTCATCTGTATGCCCATGAGCAACGAGATATGCGATAAACTGCTGCTGCCGCAGATGGTCAGCAACAACACCGACAACCATGAAACCGCTTTCACAGTGTCCATTGACCATGTCAGCACCACCACCGGTATTTCTGCCGAGGAGCGTGGCATAACTGCCCGCAAATGTGTGGAAGACGATGTTCATCCGGAAGACTTCCGCCGCCCAGGCCATATGTTCCCGCTGCGTGCCAAAAAAGGCGGCGTGCTGGAACGCAGCGGTCACACGGAAGCAACCGTAGACCTGCTGCGCCTTGCTGGCCTGAAACAGTGCGGCTTGTGCTGTGAAATTATGCGTGAGGACGGCACCATGATGCGTACCGCCGAACTGAAGAAAATGGCACAAAAATGGGGCATTAAATTTATTACCATTAAAGCACTGCAGGACTACCGCAAAAAGCACGATAAGTTGGTTGAGTGCGTTGCAAAGGCAAAACTGCCCACTAAGTACGGCAACTTTGTAGCCTACGGCTATGTCAATGAATTAAATGGAGAACATCATGTGGCGCTGGTAAAGGGTGACATTGGCGACGGCAAGAACCTGCTGTGCCGCGTTCATTCCGAGTGCCTGACCGGAGATGCCTTTGGTTCGGCCCGCTGTGACTGTGGCCAGCAGCTGGCCGCCGCCATGCAGATGATTGAGCAGGAAGGCCGCGGTATTCTTCTGTATATGCGGCAGGAAGGACGCGGTATTGGCCTTATCAACAAGCTGCGTGCCTACGAACTGCAGGACCAAGGTATGGATACTGTGGAGGCAAACCTCGCCCTCGGTTTTGCCAGTGACCTGCGTGAATACTATATCGGCGCGCAAATCCTGCAGGACCTCGGCGCAAAGACGTTGCGCCTGCTGACCAACAACCCGGACAAGGTTTATCAGCTGGAAGACTACGGTATGAAAATCATCGAACGAGTGCCAATACAGATTCCTGCAAACCACTATGACCTATTCTACCTGCAGACGAAAGAAAAAAAGATGGGCCATATTCTCAACTACTGAACTTTATGAAAAGAACGGTGCGATAAAGTAAAGATATAAAAGGAGATCTGCATCATGCGTACTTTAGAAGGAAAACTGGTATCGGAACACATCAAGGTCGGTATTGTCGCTTCCCGTTTCAATGAACTAATTACCAACAAGCTGATTGGCGGCGCACTGGATGGTCTGAAACGTCACAATGTAAATGACAATGATATTGACCTTGCGTGGGTACCCGGCGCATTTGAAATTCCGCTGATTGCTTCCAAAATGGCAACCAGCGGCCGCTATGAAGCCGTTATCTGTTTGGGCGCCGTTATCCGCGGCAGCACCAGCCACTATGATTATGTCTGCAGTGAGATGTCCAAAGGAATCGCGCAGGTATCCCTTTCCAGCGGTATTCCGGTAATGTTTGGTGTGCTGACAACGGAAAACCTGGAGCAGGCGCTGGAGCGTGCCGGTTCCAAGGCCGGCAACAAGGGCTTTGAGTGCGCCAGCGGTGCCATTGAGATGGTTAACCTGATTCGGGAACTGAAAGCCTAACTTCCAAAAAACAGCAAAAAAGCGATGCATCTGTTTTAGAAAGCAGATACATCGCTTTTTATTAGCTGCAGGCAGGTCTGAAGACCCGTCTTCTTTACTGATAATACTTTACGGTCCGCGGTGACTGGTGGTAATAGCTGTGGGATACGGACAGCGAAGTCTGACGGTTCCTCTGCAGCGAAACGCCCGTGGCAGAGAACAAAATAAAGAACAGCATACCTGTCTGCGTCCAGGAAATTGTCACATCTGTGCAGCCGTGTACTAATGTCATAATGAGTACAGTCAAAAACAGCAGGTCTGCATTGCAGGCCCGACGGCCACGAATACGGCGGATAATGCCACGCAGATAATACCAGCCGAAAATCAGCATCACTGCACTGCCCAGAATACCAAAATCCAGCAGACAGTCAAGGTACAGGTTATGGCAGTGATATGTGGGATAGGTACCAAATAAATCATGCACTATGCTATAGGCACGCATTCCGCGGCCAAACAGAGGTGTCTGCAGAATGCCGGAAACAGCTCCGTGCCAAATAGACAGGCGCTGATCCGTTGTATAAGAGATTGCCTCTGTGCGGGGGAACAGTGCCGGCACCACCTTGTTGACTGCAAAGAAAGCCACCAGCACGATACCGTACAGGCCAGCCAATTTGCGGCGGTGCTTGCACAGCAGAAAGACAAAAATACCACAGGACACAGCCGCCAGCGCCGACATGGAACCACACAGATACAGTCCCAGCATGTTTACACCCAACAGGACCGTGTACATGGACAACGCACGGCGGTTGCGCAGGGCACGGTACAGAATGATTGCCACCGTAAACTCAATCATCATGCCGAAATAGTTTGCGTTATTAAAGAAGGACACCGGGCGGTAACTGGGATCGGCGGCAAAAGTCACTGCTTTCTGCAAGACAGCCGCCAGCACTGCGGGCACACTCATCAGGCACGCAAGATCCAGCATTTCGTCCAGCAGGCCGCGCGTCATCACGCTGCGCAGATACATGCCGTATACCATCATGGCCAGCAGCATCAGCGTCATAGCCATACCCATATAGTTCCGATAAGAAGCCGATATAAAAAATGAAAAAACAAAAGAACCAAACAACAGCTTAAAATATGGCGCGCCAAACACCTTTCCCCGGCGCTGATAGTTTGCCATGACATAAAATGAAGCTGCAATAATAGTGAAACCGCTGACCGTACTGGGCAGATATAATGAACCGATGACCACCAGTGCAAGGCATTTGTCGGCAAAAGCCGCGTTTGTCTGCAATTTTTGCAGGCCCCGTTTTGCCGCCGCCACCAGGTCCTTTACCTGTGCGATATGGACCAGCTCCTTTCCTGTATCCGGGCGATAAAAAGCCTTTCTGGCAGAAATAATCCTGCCAAAAAGGAAAAAGCGCCGACGCATACATGCAAATCTCTCAATGATGTAACCTAATTATAACATTCCCTCGCAGAAAGGCAAGAAAGAAAGTGCTGAAAATGTCAATTTTTTATTTCTCCTTTTGTGAATTATTTTCTTTTCAGCGTCAATCAGCATCAATTTGTGAATTTTCAGAAAAGCTTTGCAAAAAAAACCTTTTTTCCTGTACCCTGCCTTGCGGAATATAGTATAATAACTTTCAGTATAGATTTTCTGTCGGATAAGGAGTGCAAGATATGGAACGTTTACCGACCGACACCCAAACAGGGCTGTCGCGTGAAGAAGTGCGCACGCGCACCCAGCAGGGACTCATCAACGGCGAAGAGGAAATGAAGACGCAAAGTGTCGGGCAAATTGTCCGCAAAAATATTATTACCCCTTTTAATATATTAAACCTCATTTTAGGTGCGCTGGTTTTTTCCGTTGGTTCCTATAAAAATATGCTGTTTATCGGCGTGGCGGTGTGCAATACCATTGTGGGCTGCTTTCAGGAGATACGCGCCAAGAAAACGATTGACAAACTTTCCCTCATTTCCTCCCCCAAAGCCCATGTTCTGCGTGACGGCAAGCTGTGGGATATATCGGTTTCTCATATCGTTCTGGATGATATTTTACAGCTGACAACCGGCAACCAAATTTGTTCCGACTGTGTGGTGGCATCCGGTAGCTGTGAAGTCAACGAATCCTTGATTACCGGCGAAAGCGACCCTATTGTAAAGCAGGTTGGTGACCACCTGCTTTCCGGAAGCTTCATCGTTTCCGGTACCTGCCGTGCACAGGTAGAACACGTTGGCAAAGAAAATTACGCCGCCAAAATTACCGGCAGCGCAAAATATGTAAAAAAGACAAACAGCGAGATTATGAAAAGTATCAATCTCATTATCCGCATTATCGGCTTCGCCCTAATCCCGGTAGGGCTGGTGCTTTTTTACAAAGAAATGGTCGTGTCAAATTCCAGCTATGCACAGGCAATCGTCAGTACGGTAGCCGCTCTGGTCGGCATGGTTCCGGAAGGACTGGTACTGCTGACTAGTATCGTGCTGGCAAGCAGTGTGGTACGCCTTTCGTTCCATAATGCCCTCGTACAGGAGCTGTATTCTATAGAAATGCTGGCACGGGTGGACACAATTTGTCTGGATAAAACCGGCACCATCACAGAAGGCGCCATGCAAGTGGACGAGATGGAGCCACTGATCAATACACTGACACCAGAACAGATGGGGGCTGCGGTCGCCGCGGTCACATTCACCCTACAGGACCAAAACCCGACCGCGCAAGCCATGCGGGAAAAGTATCCGGATAACCCCGGCTGGGAAAGCCTGTCCACTGTTCCGTTTTCCTCCGCACGCAAATGGAGCGGCGTCAATTTTGCGGACCATGGGACATTCGTTATCGGTGCCGGTGAGTTTATTATGGGTGAACGGTTTGCATCGCTGCATGAAAAAGAGGACAAAGCAGCCGCAAAGGGCCAGCGTGTTTTGCTGCTGGCACACAGTTCCCTGCCATTTGAAGCGGACGGCAGGGAACTGCCAACGGACATTCAGCCCATTGCCCTGCTGTATCTCAGCGACCGTATCCGCAAAAGTGCACGCGAAACGCTGCAATACTTTGCGGACCAAAACGTGGACCTGAAAGTCATCTCCGGTGACAGTGCCGTCACGGTCGCCAATATTGCCAAAAAGGCCGGCTTAGAACATGCTGACCGCTGGGTAGACGCCACAACGCTGCATACCAACGAAGAAATTCAAGCCGCTGTACGAAAATACACGGTGTTTGGGCGTGTGACACCACAGCAGAAACTGCAGATTGTTAAGGCATTAAAAGCGGACGGTCACACAGTAGCAATGACCGGTGACGGCGTCAACGATGTGCTCGCACTGAAAGAAAGCGACTGCAGCATCGCCATGGCCTCGGGCAGTGACGCTGCCCGCACGGTTTCCCAGATTGTGCTGCTGGATTCTGATTTTGCTTCCATGCCGCATATTGTGGCAGAAGGCCGGCGTTCCATCAACAACCTGCAGCGCTCCTCGTCGCTGTTCCTCATCAAAGCATTTTTCAGCACCATTTTGGCTGTTTGTTTTATCTTTATCCAAAGCCGTTATCCGTTCCAGCCCATTCAGTTTACGCTTTTGAATGCGCTGGCAATTGGCTTCCCGTCCTTCGTCCTTTCCCTGGAACCAAACCGAGAACGGCTGCACGGCCGATTTATGTTAAATATCATTAAAAAGGCCATTCCCGGCACATTGACGATGGTGTTCAGCGTGCTTCTGTTGGAAGCCGTCAACTTCTACGTTAAACTTCCCTATGAGCAGCTTTCAACCGCGGCGGTGGTTCTCATGGCTTTCACTATGTTTATGATTCTATTCCGCGTATGTATGCCCTTTAACGGCAAGCACGTTCTGTTGTTTGTCACAATGTGTGTAGCCTTTGTGCTGGCTTATATCTTTATGGGAAATATGTTCAGCTTGACACCGCTGAACGCACCCATGCTGCTGATTCTGCTTCCGCTGATTTTCGCTTCGGTCAGTATGTTTATGATGTTCCTACACCTGATTGAACGCATTTTAATGCGTCGTGTAAATTAACCGATGATATAGAAAAAGGTACTCTTCCCACAACTGCACTGTAGGAAGAGTACCTTTTTTATTTCAGCTTTTGCCCCGCCGGAAGAATCTTTTTGGCAAAAAACTGTTCCGGCGTGATGTCCGGCGGGCGCAGATAACGGCCCAAACCATATAGGCACTCCGGGTCCCGTGTAATAACATTAATATGCTCCGTGCAGGTCATGGTCGCCTGGAAGCCGAGCGAACGGATCACGTCCCCGGTGGCCTCACTCATGGCGCCAAACGGATAGACAAAGGTGTTCATATGCACGCCTGTATGCTGATACATCAGGTCCTGCATATAGGAAAGGTCACCGCGCAGCATTTTCTGATAGTCAGCAACACTTTCACTGCGGCGCTTACTGACACCCAGCCGGCCGCTTTTGCGGTCATGGTGCAGGTTATAAGTATGGTTCTGCACTTCAGTCGTGCCGCTTTTCAGCATCTCGTCCAATTCTTTCCACGTCACATGGGAATATGTCCAATGGTCACTGTCCCCTTTGCTGTACTGTTCCGTACAGATGCCAATAGGCGAAAAAATCATTTTCATATGATACTTTTTCAGCAGCGGATAAGCATATTTGTAGTTGTTATAGTAGCCGTCATCAAAGCTGATGATAATCGGCTTCTGTGGCAGATCCCCTTTCCCATGAACATAGTCCAGCAGGTTCTGCATGGTAACCGTCGTGTATTTCTCTTTTTGTAGATACTGCAAATCTTTCTCAAAAAGGGATGGCGAAACAATATACTTGCCGCGCAGAACAGACGGCGGCAGCATACTGTGATACATTAAAATCGGCAGCTGCACACCGGACGCCGTCAGCTTTGTCGGTACCGCTGACGTCTGCACTGTGCCGGAAGTATGCAGGCAGCCCGCCGCTGCCAGCACAACGGCAACCGCCACAAGTGTAGTGGCCGCACGGTGTATCCGGTACCGAATAAAATTCATGTCGCAATCCCCCCCTCTTTCTTACATACGGGGGAAACTTTTACTTTATGCTGTTTCTAAAAGATATTTTACACACCCGTTAAGTCAAACTGCGGGATATACTCTTTTTGGGCAGAAGATAGTTCCTGCACATAGCCGTTTAAATTGAGGTCGAACAAATGCTGCTGTACTTTATTGTACTCGCGGGCAGTCACACGGCGGTTCAGTTCCGGATAATCGGCAATTTTGCCGCAGGGCGTATATTGTCCCATCAGGCTGACCCGTGTGCCATCCGGCAGGTTTTTCGCCAGCCAATCCAGCGCCGCGAGAGAATCCCGGGTATGCCCCGGCAGCAGCAAATGCCGGACAATCGTCCCTCGCTGCAAAATGCCATTGCCGTCAAATTGACAGGGACCGGTCTGACGGGCCATTTCCAAAATGGCGGCACGGGCCGTATCCACATAGTCCGATGCACCGGAAAAGCATCGTGCCAACTCCACATCATCGTATTTATAGTCCGGCAGATAAATCTGCACCAGCCCATCCAGCATTTTCAATGTTTCCAGCGTTTCATAGCCGCCGGAATTGTACACAACCGGCACTGGCAGCGGCCGAATAGACAGCGCCTCCACAATGGCCGGTACGAAATGCGCGGCACTGACTAGATTGATGTTAAGTGCCCCCGCGTCAATCAACCGGAAAAATACATCAGACAGCTGCCGCGGCGTCAGCTGCTTTCCAACAGCGCGTTCGGTACTGATTTGATGATTTTGGCAGAAAATACACTGCAGCGAACAGCCGGTAAAGAAGACAGCACCGCTCCCCTTCTTTCCGCTGATGCACGGTTCTTCCCAATAATGCA
This sequence comes from Caproicibacterium lactatifermentans, assembly GCF_013315815.1. Lineage (NCBI taxonomy): Bacteria > Bacillati > Bacillota > Clostridia > Eubacteriales > Oscillospiraceae > Caproicibacterium > Caproicibacterium lactatifermentans. The sequence goes on along the minus strand of NZ_CP046051.1, from coordinate 848,766 downwards.
GTGCCGCACGTGCCACCACCGGCAGCGTTCCCATGCCGCAGTATCCGTTTCCAGCGCTTTCCGTACGTTCCGCACCGCAGTGCCGCGGGCAAAGATCACAGCCGTTCTTTTGTGCCATTAGGAAAGCGCCTCCGTAATACAAAGAATACCGCACATACCGCCGCGCTTCCCATTGGTTGCCCGATGGGACCACAGCAAATCCGGATGACAATGGGTGCAGAGCATTCCCTTTTCTATTTTCTGTACGCCCGCACTGCGCAGCAGCTGGGCATTCGCCTCCCACAGGTCAATGTTCCATTTGCCGCCGCCCTTTTCCGTCATGCAGTCTTGTGGGAACAGCAGCGGGTTCGCCAGAAATGCCTTTACAACCGGCTCGTCTACTTCAAAGCAGCAGGGACCGATAGAGGGACCAATGCCAACCAGCAGGTCAATGGGATTCGTGCCAAAGGCCTGCTGCATCGCAGCCACCACAGTGCCCGCCATGTTGGCTGCGGTACCGCGCCAACCGGCGTGTGCTACACCAATGGCATGGTGCACCGGGTCCGCCAGCATAAGCGGTACACAGTCCGCGCCATAAACGCACAGCGCAACATGCGGTTCGTTGGTAATCAGTGCGTCAATGTCATGCCATGGTTTGGACCGCAAGATACCCGCCCCGCGGTCTTTTTGGCCTACCCGCAGGACCTCGGTTTTATGTGTCTGTGCAGTAGCCACAAGGTCCTCCACACAAAAACCGGCCACCGCACAGAACCGGCGGTAATTTTCCAGTACGTTTGCATCTGTGTCGCCGCGACCAAAGCCGAGATTCATGGTAGCGTAAATGCCGCTGCTGATGCCGCCCTGCCGTGTGGCAAAGGCATGGTGCAGCCATGGCTGTTCCCGAAAGGAAGACAGTTGTAAAAATGGAACGCCATTTACTTTGGACAAAAGCATATTACCGGCAGTTTTCATCGTTTCCTCCTGTATTCATTTTCTATGCCTGTCAGTTTACCATTCTACCCCAAGAAAAGCAAGGCAGTAAAAAAGCTGCCATATGGCAGCTTTTTTGGGGGCAGATATTATCTTATAATGATTCCGTACCGTTCAGGTCATTGGATTTCTCCGTATGTTCTGCATTCTCTTTCAGCTGCAGCAAATGCGTAGTCCTACGCACAGAAAGTCCCTCATATTTCAGCTTAAACTGCATACGGGCGTGAAAAGCTCTGCCGCATACAGAGCAGTGAAACACTGCGTGAAAACTTTTGTTGTGCAGCGACCATGCCGTCTGCCGCTGGGCAGCCGCCCCACAAACCGGACAATCAAAATCCATATTTGTCTGTTTCACAAGCGGGTTATCCAAATCGCACAGAATAACCGTGCGGAATTCCATACGGTCATAAAAATCTTTTGTGCGGGCATTCTGCACAAAAGGCCGCATACGGTCAGGCCGATACAGCTTCCGCAGGCACTGCAGAGAAAGCAGACTGTCGTCCAGTGCACGGTGGTGGTCAAACGTTTCCTCGCTGATGTTCAGCATCTCCGCCGCAGTGGAAAGGCCTATCTGCTGTCCTTTTTTATAGGAAAGGCACTTTTCACAGTACGCCTGCAGGTCCACATATTCTTCCAGAAACGGAATGCGGTCACTGCCATTAAAGTAACGGCAGTTTTCAATAAGCGCCTGAATATCGGAGGTGCCCCACGTCATGAGCAGGCAGTCACCTGCCCAGCGGCGGAATCGGCTGACCACCTGCATAAAACGGCCGCCGTGCTCCAGGTCCTCGTCCGTAATGCTGGTAAGTTCCGCAATTTTCTCGCTGATTTTCTTGCCGACCTGCGGACGAACCAACATAGAAAATGTGTCCATCCTCTGCAGGCTATCGTCCACCTTGACCGCACCAAACTCAATGATTTCATTGATGAAGCCTTTCAGTCGCCTGCTGTAAGTGCCGTTCCACTCCAAGTCCAAAATGACGATTGGTTTCATAAGATTTCCTTCTGCGCAGGCGTTATTTCTTCTTGCTCAGGTTCTTCATGCGCTGTTCTTTGTTCAAAATCTTTTTGCGCATACGCAGGGACTTGGGAGTGACTTCCAGCAGTTCATCGTCCTGGATGAATTCCAGGCACTGTTCCAGGCTGAGGTTGTCCGGCGGTGTCAGCTTCAGTGCTTCATCAGAACCAGCGGCACGGGTGTTGGTAACGTGCTTCTTTTTGCAGACGTTAACGGCAATGTCCTCATTTTTTGGGTTGGAACCGACAATCATACCCTCATATACTTCCACGCCAGGTCCGATGAACAGACGGCCGCGGTCCTGTGCATACCAGAGGCCATAGCCGGTGGTAGTGCCGTTTTCAAAGGCAACCAAACTGCCGGTGTTGCGCACAACGATTTCGCCCTTGTACGGCTCATAGCTGTCGAACACACTATTCATAATGCCGTTGCCGTTGGTATCGGTCAGGAACTCCTGCCGATAGCCCATCAAGCCACGGGCCGGAATACGGAACTCCATGTGTGTAATGCCGGTGTCACGTGTGCCCATGTTCACTAGTTCTGCCTTGCGGGAACCGAGCTTTTCCATAACAGGGCCGACATAATCGTCCGGTACTTCAATCATCAAAAGTTCCATAGGCTCACAGCGCTTGCCGTTTATTTCTTTATAGATAACCGTTGGGCTGGAAACCTGGAACTCATAACCTTGACGGCGCATTTCCTCAATGAGAATGGACAGGTGCAGCTCCCCACGGCCGGAAACTTTAAAGGTATCCGCAGAATCAGTTTCTTCTACGCGCAAAGCCACGTTGGTCTGTATTTCACGGGCCAGACGGTCGCGCAGGTTTCGGGAAGTGACAAATTTGCCCTCCCGGCCGGCGAAGGGGCTATTGTTGACCATGAACATCATAGAAACGGTCGGCTCATCAATCTTGACGAACGGCAGCATATCCAAATGCTCCGGGTCACAGGCTGTTTCTCCGATGTTTAGGTCCGGCATACCGGAGACGGCAACAATATCACCCATCTTCGCGGTTTCTGCATCTACTCGCTTCAGGCCCTCAAACTGATACAGTTTGGTAACACGTTCGGTGTGTGTTGTGCCGTCGCGGTGGCACAGCGTCATCATCTGACCTACATTAATCTGTCCGCGTTCCACACGGCCAATGCCGATACGGCCCACATAATCATCATAGTCAATATTGCTAAACAGAACCTGTGCCGGGCCATTTAGTTCACCCTTCGGTACAGGAATATACTTAAGGATTGCGTCGAACAGCGGCTTCATATCGACGCCCTTTTCCTCCGGGTCATTAACTGCATAGCCGTCACGGCCAGAAGTGTAAACCACCGGAAAGTCCAGCTGGTTGTCGTTGGCACCCAGTTCAATGAACAGATCCAGCACTTCATCTACTACTTCTGCAGGGCGGGCGCCGGGACGGTCAATCTTGTTGACAACAACGATTGGCTTTTTGCCAAGAGCCAGTGCCTTTTTCAGAACAAAGCGAGTCTGCGGCATACAGCCTTCAAAGGCATCTACCAGCAGCAGAACACCGTCGACCATCGTCAGAATACGTTCCACTTCGCCGCCGAAGTCGGCATGGCCGGGAGTATCCACGATATTGATTTTTATATCTTTATACATGACGGACGTGTTCTTAGAAAGGATTGTAATGCCGCGTTCTCTTTCCAAGTCGTTGCAGTCCATGACACGTTCTTCGACCTCTTCGTTGCTTCGAAAAACACCGCTCTGCCGCAGCAGCTGGTCGACCAGCGTCGTTTTGCCGTGGTCAACATGGGCGATAATTGCAACATTGCGAATGTCATTTCTTGTATCCATTTGTCATACCTCATTTTACTTTTATCTACCCCGCAGCAGCCGGGATAGTAGGGACTACAGAAAAAAGTGTCCGGGTGCCCGAAAATCCGCCTTTTTCTACAGGTAAAATTTATTATAGCACACTTGGCGGAAAATGAAAACCGGGCAAAAAGAAGCCGCGTACCAACCAGATACGCGGCAAAAGCCTGGAGCGAACGACGAGGATCGAACTCGCTACCTCCACCTTGGCAAGGTGGCGCTCTACCAAATGAGCTACATTCGCACTGAACAAGTAGTATAATACTACAGCAATTTGAATTTGTCAACATCTTTCTATCAATTTTTTTAAAAAATTCAAAGATTTTTCACGGATATGCTGCCCGCCGCTTTTCATTGTATTTGCCACGGGGTATTTGCCACGGGGAAATGTTATGTTATAATAATGCTACAAGAAATGACTTTGTTAATGGAGGCTTGATTCCATGCAGTATCAGACAAAAAGCGGGATTTGGGACAGTGTGTTTGCTGTGCCGACGGCCGTGGTGGACCAGAACCTAAAGCTTGCCGGCAGTGTACAGCTGAAAGCACTTCTTTGGGTTCTGCGGCAGGGCGGCGCCTCTTTTTCCGATAAAGACCTGTCCCAGGCACTGGGGGTAAGCCCCGCGGATGCCCGCGACGCACTCTCCTATTGGCAGGAAACCGGTGTGCTGCAGCTGCAGGCATCCGGCATGAAACAGCAGACGGAAAAAGAAAAGCCCGCTCCCTCCCCTGTCCCGCAGAAAGCGCCCGCTTCCGCACCGGTGGCACACTTTTCACCGCTGCCTCGTCCGGAACGTCCCGGCCCTGCCTTCGTCAGCAAACGGCTGGAAGAAAACAAGGCACTGCAATGCCTGATGCTGGACACTGAACAAATTTTAGGACATACGCTGTCCGCTTCTGACATGGGCAGCCTGCTGCTTATCCACGACAATTACGGACTGCCGTGCGATGTTATCCTAATGCTGGTGCAGTACGCCGCCAGCAGCGGCAAGGGCAATATGCACTATATTGATAAGGTCGCGCTGAACTGGGCCGATGAAGGCATTACGACACATCTGCAGGCAGAACAGCGCCTGCAAAAAATGACGGACCTCAGTCGTGCATGGAGCACCGTACAGCAGGCAATGGGCCTGCCGGAACGTGCCCCGACCGAGCGGGAAAAGAAATACGCGGAAAGCTGGGTACTGCAGTGGCACTTCCCCGCACCAATGTTGAAGCTGGCGTATGACCGCTGTGTAGATGCCATTGGTGCGTTCCGGCCCGGCTATGTCAACAAAATTCTGGAACGCTGGCACCGGGAAGGAATTTCCACTGCCGAGCAGGCCGCAGCCGAAACTAGCCAGCACCGCCAAAACCGGCAGGATGCAAACAAGCCCTCTTTTGACCTTGACGCCTACGAAAAAGAAAGCATGCTGAAATTTACAGGAGGCGGACGCTGATGGGATATGATCGTGCCGTTTATGATGCTGCAAATGAAATTCTGGCAGCACGCCGCCTGCACGCAGAACAGGAAGCGGAGCGCCGCCGGGCAGACTTGTATCGGGTACAGCCGCGTGCACAGGAAATCGACCGGAAACTGAGCCGCGCGGGCACCGCCGCCGCACGAGCTGTTCTGCACGGCGGAGATGTTCGTCAGAATCTGGAGCAGCTGCGCCGCCGCAGCCATGCGCTGCGGGAAGAACTGCGGGCGCTGCTGGCACAGCAAAACATGACAGAGGCGGATTTGGAGCCGCACTATCACTGTCCCCTGTGCCAGGACCGCGGCAATATAGACGGACGAATGTGCCGCTGCATGAAATCACTGCTAAAAGAAGAAGCGCTGCGCCGACTGAACGCGGACACCCCGCTGAAACTGTGCAGCTTTGAAAGCTTTGACGTTTCTTATTATCCGGAAACGCCCCAAATAAACGGCAGCTCCCCCCAGCAAATGATGGAACGCATTTTTTTATACTGCCGAAAATACGCCGAAACTTTCAATGCGCACACCACAGAAAGTCTATTGATGACCGGCAAAACCGGCCTTGGCAAAACACACCTATCCCTTGCCATTGCCGGCCGGGTAACCGAGCGGGGCTTTGGCGTGGTATACGGTTCCGCCGAGAACTTGCTGAAAAAGCTGCAGGACGAACACTTTGGCCGCAGCAGAGGTGACACCATGAACAGCCTTTTAAACTGTGACTTGCTGATTCTGGATGATTTGGGCACAGAGTTCCGGAGCAGTTTTACCGTTGCCGCTATCTATAATATCATCAATTCCCGCCAGCTGACGGAAAAGCCCGTTATCATCAGCACAAACCTTTCTTTAAAAGAATTAACTGAATATTACACCGAGCGGTTCTCCTCCCGTGTCATTGGCAGCTATACCTGTATTCCTTTCGTAGGAAACGATGTAAGACAAATGAAGCACCGCTGAAAACCGCAAAAAGGCTGCCGGAAGTTTTACCCTTCCAGCAGCCTTTTTTTATTTATAAAATAGGTACTTAGGATTCACTGCCTGCCGCAGCGTTCAGTTCATTCTGGCTCAATGCCTTCAGATAAGCATTGATGAATCCATCCAGATTGCCGTCCATGACATCATTCACGTTGGCGGTTTCGTAATTGGTGCGGTGGTCTTTTACCATCGTATACGGCATAAAGACATAGGAGCGTATCTGGGAACCCCATGCAATTTCTTTCTGCACACCTTTAATATCGTCAATCTTTTCCAGGTGCTCACGCTCTTTAATTTCCATCAGCTTACTTTTCAGCATACGCATAGCCACATCACGGTTTTGGTACTGGCTGCGTTCCACCTGACACGCAACCACAATACCCGTGGGAATATGCGTCAGACGGACAGCGGAGCTGGTCTTGTTGACCTTCTGTCCGCCGGCACCGCTGGCACGATAAACGTCCATTTTAATATCCGCAGGGTCAATATCCACTTTGATGGTGTCATCAATTTCCGGCATAACCTCTACAGATGCAAACGATGTGTGCCGTCTGCCGGAAGCGTCAAATGGAGAAACACGCACCAAACGATGAACGCCGTTCTCCCCTTTCAGGAATCCGTACGCATTTTCGCCCTCAATCAGAATACTGGCACTCTTCAAGCCGGCTTCTTCGCCGTCCAGATAATCCAATAGCTTAACCTTAAAGCTGTGGCGCTCACTCCAGCGTGTATACATTCGGTACAGCATTTCCGCCCAGTCCTGTGCTTCCGTACCTCCTGCGCCCGCGTGGAACGTAAGGATTGCATTCTTAGTGTCATACTCGCCGGTCAGCAATGTTTGCAGACGCTGCTGCTCCAAAGCATCCTCCAGCTCTTTGACCGTATTCTCCGCTTCCGGCAGAAGAGAAAGGTCGTTTTCCTCATCAGCCAAATCACACAGTGTCATGGCGTCGTCCCATTTGCTGCGCAGCTTTTCATAGGAATTGATTTTATCTTTCAGGTGTGCGGAACGCTGCAGAATTTTCTGTGACCTTTCCATGTCGTCCCAGAAACCCGGTTCGCTCGCCTTCATGTCCAGCTCCTCAATTTCGTTGTGCATGGCTTTGAGGCCCAGGGCGTCCTCCAGGTCATTCAGCGCTGGAAGCATATCGTTTAACTTTTGTCTGAGTTCTTCATATTGCAGCATACCGTTTCCATCCTACTTTCTAAAAGAATGCGTTATAATTGTCGCAGCATTTTGTCTGCCCCGCCGCAGGGCTGTCGCCGCTTTTCACAGGACCATCATACAGCCGTAACATTTTTTTACTTTAATAATGGTATTATTATAAGCGATTCCCCCGTAATTGTAAAGGAAACGCCGCAGTGTCTTTTGGGAATGCGCAGCTGGCCGCAGAATTCACGAACTGAAGAAGCAGAAAGAAATTGTGAATAGAAATTAAAACTTCACCGTAAAAACTTGCAGTATGTCACAAAAACCGATACAATAATATGGATACTGCGATAGTTGCAGTAGGTAAATGGTACCATTATGATATGGGAGGATATAAACATGACCGACTTGAGTGGAACAAAATGCCCCGTATGCGGCAAGCCTTTTCTTCCAAAAGATGATATTGTTGTCTGCCCGGAATGCGGTGCTCCCTACCACCGCGCCTGTTACCAAAAGGTCGGTCACTGCCTTTTTGAAGACAAACACGGCAGCGGCTGGTCCTGGGAGCCGCCGCAGGACCAGCAGACTGACGGAGAAGCACTCCGCTGCCCGCACTGCGGTCACAGCAATGCAGCAGGCGCTCTGTTTTGTGAGCACTGCGGCACACCGCTGCCCCGTGCAGTGGAAAACGGCGGCACAGACAACAGCGCTGTGCCGCCGTATGGGCAGGGACCGACCGGTCAGCGGCCGGGGCAGACACCCTATGGGCAGACACCGCCGAACGGCTGGCCTTATGGGCAAATGCCCTTTGTCTTTGACCCCATGGCCGGCGTCAGTCCGGATGAATCAATCAACGGCGCAAAAGCCGGAGAAGTAGCGAAGGTTGTACAGAGCAACACCAGCTACTATCTTCCTGTATTTGTCAACGCGGTGAAATTCCACAAACGGCGTTTCAATTTTGCCGCTTTCCTGCTGGGCGGTGCATGGATGCTGTACCGCAAACTGTACCGGCTGGGTGCCATTCTGACTGTCATTGTTTTGGCACTGGAGATAACAGGCCAATTCCTGACTGCCCGCTTTTCCAATCCACTTCTGCTTCAGATTATGAACAGTCTGGGCTTTTCCAGCACCACATCCCTGTCCATGCAGCAAATGTATCAGGTAGCCGGTAAGGTGATGCAGCTTCCTGCCGGACAACAGGCCCTGTTCTTCCTGCCAGAAATCATGCCGATTGCCGTTTTGGTCATTCACATTATTATCGGCTGTACCGCCAATAAGATGTATCGAAAACACTGTGTTGGCATTGTCAAGGAAATTGACGCATCCGCCACCGACGAAAATGAAGCTATGATTCAGTATCAGGAAAAGGGCGGCGTCAGCATCGTCTGGCTAACCATCGCGCTGGTCTGTTCCCTGATTGCCTCCAATTCCATCTATTTCTTGATGTAGTGGAAATTCAGCGGCAAAAGATACTTTTTATATTGTGGATTCTTTTCTATTTTTTTTAACAGGAGTTGAAATATATGAAAATCACCAAAGCAGTTATTCCTGCGGCTGGTCTGGGAACCCGTGTTCTGCCCGCAACCAAAAGTATGCCCAAAGAGATGCTTCCGATCGTAGACAAGCCCGCTATCCAATATATTGTAGAAGAGGCGGTCCGGTCTGGCATTACCGACATTCTCATTGTGACAAACCGTGGCAAGGGCCTGATTGAGGACCATTTCGACCGTGTACCGGAACTGGAGGAAAAGCTGAAGAATGGCGGACCGCAGAAGGAAGCCATTCTGAAGGAAGTAACAGACATCGCGCATCTGGCAAACTTTTATTTCGTCCGCCAGAAAGAGACCCGCGGTCTGGGACACGCCATCAGCCGTGCACGTTCCTTCGTCGGGAACGAGCCGTTTGCCGTGCTGTACGGGGACGATGTGATTATCGGCAAAGACCCCGCCTGCGGCCAGCTGATTCGTGCCTATGAGGAATTTGGCAAGGGCGTGCTGGGCGTAAACAAAGTGTCACCGGCGGATATCTCCAAGTACTCTTCCCTGAAGGTAGAGCCGCTGCATGACAACTATTTCTCCTGTACCGATATGATTGAAAAGCCCACCCCTGACAAAGTGCTGAGCCTGTACTCCATTTTGGGCCGCTGTGTCCTGCCGCCGGAAATTTTTGATATCCTTGACCAGACACCTCCCGGAGCGGGCGGTGAGATTCAGCTGACGGACGCCATGCGTACCCTGGCACGTTCTCAGGGTATGGTTGCTGTGGAATTCACCGGCAAGCGTTATGACATGGGCAATAAACTGGGAATTCTGAAAGCACAGGTGGAAGTTGGCCTGCAGCATCCGGAAATCGGCGAGGATTTTCGCGCTTATCTGAAAGGCATTGCCAAGGACCTATAAAGATTATATTTTCTAAACAAGAAACGGCTTGTCCCATAAGATTCATCTTGACGGGACAAGCCGTTTCTGCTATACTAGTTTTGTTAGTCTGTTTTGACTGACATATCCTTGCCCCGGGATATTTCCGGGGCCATAAGTCCAAAAGGAGGTGCTTTTATCAATGGAAAACAAAACCAAAGCCTATGAAACCGTATTTATCCTTTCCAGCAAGCTGGACGAGCAGCACACCGCTGCACTGGTAACAAAGTTCAAGGACCTGATTGCCGCGAACGGCACGGTTGATGGAGTTGACGAATGGGGCAAGCGCAGACTTGCTTATGAAATCGACAAGGAAACAGAAGGCTATTATGTGCTGATTAACTTCACCAGCGCACCGGCCTTTACAGCTGAGCTGGACCGTGTTTATAAAATCACGGACGGCGTGCTGCGTTCCCTCATCATCCGCAAGGAAGACTGAGCCGCTGTAAAGAAAGGATGTGCGTGAATTGCTAAACGTTGTTGTTTTAATGGGCCGTCTGGTGGCAGACCCGGAGCTGCGCCACACACCGAATGATGTTGCTGTAACCAGCATCCGCATTGCGGTAGACCGCAACTACTCCCGGTCCGGTGCAGAAAAGCAGACGGACTTTATCGACGTGACTGCGTGGAGACAGACGGCGGAATTTATCTGCCGCTACTTCAGCAAAGGTTCCATGATTGCCATTCAGGGCTCCCTGCATGTGGACAATTATACGGACCGTGACGGCAACAAGCGCACCCGGTACGAGGTCGTTGCTGATAACGTCCAGTTCTGCGGCGGCAAGCGGGAATCCGGTACCTATGGCGGTGCCGCTGCCCCTGCACCCAGACAAAGCTCTTATCAGCAGCCTGCACCGGCTGCCAGCACACCTGCAGCACCAGCCCCTGCCGCCGCACCGGCCTCTCCGGCCTATTCCAGCGGCGACACCGGCGACTTTCAGCCGCTTCCTGATGACGACGACCTGCCGTTCTAAGGAAATTTGACTGTTCTTTTACTTTAACTTAAGGAGGTTACCAGTATTATGGCTGATAGAGATAATCGCCGCGGTGGACGCAAGGGCCGCCGCAAAGTTTGCAGCTTCTGCATTGATAAGGTCGAGCATATCGACTACAAAGATGTCGCAAAGCTGCGCCGCTTCATTTCCGAGCGTGCAAAGATTCTGCCTCGTCGTGTGACCGGCACCTGTGCCCGTCATCAGCGTGAGCTGACCATTGCCATCAAGCGTGCCCGTCATCTCGCACTGCTGCCGTTCAGCAGTGACTGAGTTCGGCTTTTAGAAGAATACAGAATCCGGTATCCGATGAAAATCGGGTACCGGATTCTTTTCTGTTTCGGCTTGGTGTATGGCCGCACACATTTCTGCGCATACTACTGCCGGTGATAAAACATGACGATTTCGTTCATCCGCACTCTTTTATTGTATATCCTGATTATTGCGGCCGTTCGGCTGATGGGCAAGCGGCAGATAAGTGAACTGCAAACCAGCGAGCTGGTGGTAACACTGTTGATTTCCAATATTGCCGCCATTCCTATGCAGGACAGCGGACAGCCACTGGTCAGCGGTGTTCTGCCCATTATGGTTCTGGTTGTATGCGAACTTTTTACTTCTTGGTCTATGATGAAAAGCGGAAAATTCCGAAAACTCATCTGCGGCAAACCCATTGTGATTATTGATGATGGCACTGTTCAGCAGTCCGAAATGCGCAAGCTGCGCCTGACAACAGAAGACCTGTTTGAACAACTGCGTGAAAAAAACGTTTTTTCCCTGAAAGATGTTGCCTATGCCATCGTGGAAACAGACGGACGCATAAGTATTATTAAAAAGCCGGACAAGGAGCAGCCCACGGCAGGAATGCTGGGTATTGCCGTACCGAACCCCAGCATTGAAACCGTTGTCGTCAGTGATGGCGTAGTCAGCAACACTTCCCTGCAGGTGTGCGGAAAAAGCGAAAAATGGCTGGAGGAAACCCTGCGGCACCAGAATGTGCGTGCAGAAGATATTTTCATTATGACGGCCAATACAAAAGGTGATTATCAAATCATACCAAAGGAGAAATGCGTATGAAGCGGATGGTAGTTGGCGCCGTACTGTTTGCCGTATCCCTTGCTTTGTGCTCCGCCGGACGGAGAACAACACAGACATTGACCAACGACTTGACGAAAACACTGCAGGAAGCGGATCATGCAGCCCAAACCGGCGACACACAAAAGGCATATACACTCAGCAAAAAAGCCTTTGAAGAATGGGAAAAAGACCACCAGATTTTATGCACATTTCAGCCGCACTCCCGTCTGGAGGTAATTGACCAAACGCTTGCCACCCTGCCGGACCTGTCAAAGTGTGACAACCCCGGCCAGTTTGAAAGCGAATGCGCACGGGGAGAAACACTGGCACGAAATCTGCAGGAAAGCGAATTTCCACTGCTGCAGAACATCTTATAATTATCCATCAAAATCAAGCAATAAAAAAGCTGCTCTGCGGCATCCATTTCAAAAATGGAATGCTTGCGGCAGTTCTTTTTTACTGTTTTTTATTATTGTCCGTTTTCCGCTTTTTTTGACGGGTACGAAGGATGTCGTTTAATTCGTCCATGAACGTGTTGATATCCTGAAACTGACGGTAAACAGAAGCAAACCGCACATAGGCCACTTCATCAATATCCTTAAGCTTTTCCATGGCATATTCACCAATCTGGGAGGACTCCACTTCCCTGTCCAAAGAATTCTGCAGCTTTGCTTCAATTTCATCCACCAGATGCTCCAGTGTTGCCAGAGAAACCGGACGCTTCTCGCAGGCACGCAGCAGCCCGCGCAGCAGTTTGCTACGGTCAAATACTTCACGGGATTTATCTTTTTTAATGACAATCAGTGGCACCGTTTCAATGACTTCATAGGTTGTGAAACGCTTACCGCACTTCATACACTCCCGACGCCGGCGAATGCGCTCTCCCTCGTCCGTTGGGCGGGAATCAATTACTTTGCTTTCATCATAACCGCAGTACGGGCATTTCATGTTTCTTTCTCCCTCTCTGTCAGTAGGAACACGCCCCCGCCGCGGGGGTATCCGCCGTTTTCTCCGAACTGCAGGCGCACGGTACAGCCGTCAGCTGCTCATATTCCTTCTGCAGCTGCTCCGTTGTCTGCTTTGCCTGCAGCAGGTCCTCTTTTCGGTGAAAGCTGGACCGATAAACCTCCATCATACAATCACCCTGGAAATTCTGGCGTGCCATCTGATGCAGCAGCCTGTGATAATCCATTTGGCCAAATCCGGGCAGCAGGCAAGTCCTGCCGGGACAGTTATCATTGATGTGTACGTGTACCAGCTGCTCCCCCATGGCCGCACAGGTTTGAAACGGGCTGTACCCTGCCCGCACGGATTGTTTGATGTCCAGCACAAAGGCACAGTCATCGTGCAGATACTGCCGCATCTGCGTTAAAAATGCCGGGTCACTGCTGCGGAAGCGGTTCACATTTTCCTGCGCAACGGTCACACCGAACGAGCGGCCGGTTTCCAGCAGTTTATGGTAATGCTCGAAATACGCTTCCTGTGTCATATCACTTTGCCGTTCCAGCCGTTGACCATGCAGAACCAGCAGGTCCGCACCCAAAAGATTAGCCGCCTCAAAATAAGACTTGTAAAACTCCAGTGTGTCATCGAAGCGTCTTTCATACCCGGAAAACAGCAAAAAACTTTCGTATCCGGAAGTAAACGGATGCACGCTTTTCGCGGTTGCACCGTACTGCTGCATCATATGGGACAATCTGCGCACATACGCTGGCTGCAGCTCACTAAATGTATTGAAAAAAAACTCGAAATGCCGAAACCCCATCTCCAATAGTGCCGCCAAACTTTTTTCCAGCAAAGCCGGATACAGGCACGCAGTCGAAATTCCTACTTGCAAAAGAGCACCCCCTGTTTTTTCTTGTCAAATCAAAGCAAGTGCTGGTTTTCTATGTTGAAGCAGGTACAGAAAAAATCACTGCACCCAGAGGACGTCATAATTGATGGTTTGGTAGAACAGCCGCTGTACTTCCTGCAGGTCATGCGTTTGGGCAAGCACCCACATCAGTTTGGTCACGGTGGACTCTATCGTCATATCATACGTTTCCAGCAGGCCAAAGCGTTTCTTGGCAACATGGCCGACACGATACACCGCCATGTCGCTGCCCTCATGTGCAACCTGTGTGGCTACAACGACGATTTTTCCATCACGGGTAAGGCGTTCCAGTGCGCAGGAATACAGGTCCGGAATACCGCCGACACCGTAGCTTTCCACAATCAGCCCGTCACACAGGTTTCCAACCGCCGCAAACGTTTCCTCCGAAAGGCCCGGCGTCAGTTTCAGCACAGAAACACTGCTGTCCAGCTGGCTGGAAAAGAACGGTCCTTTGGCCGGCTGTGGACAAATATACCGGATGATGTTTCCGTCCCGAATAACCGCGAGGTCCGGAAAATTGATGCTGGAAAAGGCATTGTAGCTTTTGGTGCGGCTTTTGCGCGCTCTGGTTCCGGCAATGACCTTTCCACCGAACACAATGCACACACCGCCGCTTCCCCTGCAGGCCCACAGCAGGCTGTCCTCCAAATTTGTTTTGGCATCGGTTACATCCACATCAATGGGCTTTTGAGAGCCGGTAATGACCACCGGTTTGTCCGGGTCACGAATTAGATAAGACAGCGCCGCCGCTGTATAAGCCATGGTATCGGTACCGTGACAGATGACAAATCCGTCGTATTCCCGATAGTATTTCTGCACAGTGCGAGCCATCAGCAGCCAGTGCCGCGGCTGGATATTGGTGCTGTCCAGGCTGAGAATCTGCTGGGTATCCACCTGACAAAATTCCGCCGTTTTGGGTACATAGTGAAGCAGTTCCTCCGATGTAAGGGACGGTGTCAGCCCATCTTTTGTTTTGTGGGAAGCTATGGTGCCCCCCGTGGCGATTAGCAATATTTTTTTCATAAATGATTTTTGCAAAGCTCTTTTACCTATATTTAGACATTGTTTATTATACCACAGGAAAAGGTCTTCCGTCCAGATTAAACTGCCCCGCAGCGGGCAGAATAAACACGGGAGGCGATTATTTTGCCGGAAGAAAACACAGAAATACTAGATGAAATCTGCAAAGTATGCTCTATGGGACAGGAAGCCGTAAATCTGCTGCTGCCAAAAGTGCATGACGACCAAATGCGCACACAGCTTTTTTCACAGCGCAAAACCTATGAACAGACCGGCTACAAAGCCCGGCAGATGCTGGAGGAAAATGGTGAAGAGCCGAAAAATGAAACCGGCCCTATGAAGAAAGCCATGCTGTGGAGCGGCGTGCAGATGAACACGCTGGCGGACAGCTCCGCCGAACACATTGCGGAAATGATGGTGCAGGGTACGGGAATGGGTATTATCAGCCTGCAGCAGTGCCTGAACGATATGCCAAAATCAAACAGCAACGCACGCACGCTGGCCGAGAACCTTATCCGGAAAGAAGAACAAACGATAGAACAGCTGAAAGGAATGCTGTAAACTTGCTTTTACCGACAGGTTTCAGTATAATAACAAAGATAGGCCCTATTGGGCCTGTACATATTGTTCTCTTTTATCATTTGAAAAACAGATTCAAAATACATATTGGAGCGAAAAAAGCATGGCACTACTTGGCGTAAGCAACCTTGAAAAAAGCTTTGGAACAAATGTCATCTTTCAGGATGTATCCTTTGAGGTACAGCAGAGTGACCATATTGGGCTGGTCGGCGTCAACGGCTCCGGCAAAACAACGCTGTTTAAAACACTGACCGGTGAATATACACCCGACGCGGGCAACTTTTACAAGGCGAAAAATACGGTTCTCGGCTATATGGAACAGCACGTCTGCCGCGACCTGGACCACACCGCCTACGCCGAGGTATTAACCGTATTTTCCAACCTGCTGAAAATGGAAGCCGAACTAAATGAACTAAACAACGCCGTAACCGCCCACCCCACCGAGAAGCTGATTGAGCGGCAAACCACGCTGAATGACCGTTTCGTACAGGGCGGCGGACTTACCTGCCGTGCACGGGCACGCAGCGCCCTGCTGGGGCTGGGCTTTACTGACCAGCAAATGGGGCAGCCGGTTCGGGTGCTCAGCGGCGGTCAGCGGGCAAAGCTGCAGCTGGCAAAAATGCTGCTCTCCGGTGCGAATCTGCTGCTGTTGGACGAACCGACCAACCACCTGGACATCACCAGCGTCGAGTGGCTGGAGGACTTTCTGCGCAGCTGGAACGGTGCCTTCATCGTCATTTCTCATGACCGTTATTTCCTTGACCGGCTGTGCGGACGCATTTTTGAAATGCACAGTGGGCACCTAACTACCTATAAAGGCAACTACACTGCCTTTCAGGAACAGAAAGATTTAAATGACCTTTCGGAAGAACGGCAGTATGAAAATACTCAGCGGGAGATTCACCGGCTGGAGGGCGTTGTCACCCAGCTGCGCCGCTGGAACCGCGAAAAGAGCATTAAAACAGCGGAAAGCAAAGAAAAAGCCATTGCCCGTCTGGAAAGTACGCTGGTTACACCGGAGGCAAAGGCAGAACACCTGCAGTTCTCTTTCCCTACGCCGGAACGCAGTGGCAACGATGTGCTGACCGCGGAAAATCTTTCCCTGTCCTTTCATAAGCGTCCCCTTTTCCGCAACGTTTCCATGAATCTGCACCGCTGTGAGCGCGTGTTCCTGCTGGGGCCAAACGGCTGCGGCAAGACTTCTTTATTAAAAACACTGTTGGGAAAATACAAACCGGACAGCGGAACGATTCGTTTCGGTGCCAATGTACATATTGGCTACTATGACCAGCTGCAGACCGGCCTGAATATGCAGAACCGTGTCATTGATGAAATATGGGATCTGTACCCGCAGATGACGGAAACCAAGGTCCGCTCTGCTCTGGCTATTTTTCTATTTCACGGCGAGGATGTATTCAAGCCCGTTTCCGCCCTTTCCGGCGGCGAACGCGCCCGTGTGCTGCTGCTGCATCTGATGCTGGGAAAAGCAAACTTTCTGCTGCTGGACGAACCGACCAACCATTTGGACATCACCTCAACGGAGGCATTGGAAAGTGCCTTGCAGCAGTACGAGGGGACTCTGTTTATTATCTCCCATGACCGATACCTTATCAATCAGCTGGCTGACCGCATTTACTGGCTGACATCGGAGGGCGTCATTCCCTATACCGGCAGCTATGACAGTTTTCTGCAGCAGCGCAAAGAACAGCAGGAGCAGGAAGAAAAAGTGCAGAAAGCGGGACAGCCAAAGACAAACGACTATCAGCAGCGCAAGGCACGGCAGTCCGTCCTGCGCAAACAGAAGGCACAGCTGCGGCGGCTGGAAGACCACATTGATGAAGTGGAAAAGCAAATGGAAATACTGAACGGGCAGCTTTCCAGCCCGGCAACCGCCAGCGACTATGAAAAGGCTATGGACCTGACAAAACGGCTGGAAGAAGCCAAGGCGGAGAACGACCACCTGCTTCAGGAGTGGGAAACTCTGACACAGCAGGTGGAGGACGCCGAAGCCGCACAGGGATAACTGTGTTTTTATTGATACGTTATATAAAGAAGAAGGTTTCTCATTTTGAAAGTATCCGCCATAACACTTGGCTGCAAAGTCAACCAATACGAAACACAAGCCATGCTGGCGCAGCTGGCACAGGCCGGTTTTACCATATGTGATGGTCCAGCCGACGTCATTCTAATCAACTCCTGCACCGTAACCGCTCAAAGCGACCACAAGGTTCGGCAGGCCCTGCACCGTGCCCGTCGGGAAAATCCAGACGCCGTGCTGGTACTGACCGGCTGTATGCCACAGGCTTTTCCGGAGCGGGCGGCGTCCCTTGCGGATGCCGATATTGTGTTGGGAAACGCCAACCGGTCCGGACTGACACAGCATATCCTTAATTACCTCTCCACGCACCAGCGCATTGTGGATATTGAGCCGCACGGTAAAACTTTTGAAAAAATGCAGGTTACTGATTTTTATGAGCGCACCCGTGCTTTTGTAAAAATTGAGGACGGCTGCAACCGTTTCTGCACCTACTGCATTATTCCCTATGCCCGCGGCCGTGTGCGCTCCAAACCGCTGGAAGACCTGCGGTCGGAACTGGCGCAGTTAGGAAAACATGGTTATCGGGAAGTTGTGCTGACGGGCATTAACCTGCCGGCTTACGGGCAGGACTTGGGCCTGACGCTGTGTGATGCCGTGGACGCCGCCTGTGCTGTCCCGGAAATTCAGCGTGTCCGGCTCGGCTCGCTGGAGCCGGAACAGCTTTCACCGGAAGTAATCGCCCGCTTGGCCGCCCAGGAAAAGCTGTGTCCGCAATTCCACCTGTCCCTGCAAAGCGGCTGTGACGCTACCCTAAGACGCATGAATCGCCATTATACAGCGGACGAGTACCGGACCATTGTGCAAAACCTGCGCCGGGTGTTCCCCAATGCTGCGATTACGACCGATATTATGGTGGGGTTTGCCGGTGAAACGGAGGAGGAGTTCCAGCAAAGTCTTGCTTTTGCCCGGGAAATAGCCTTTGCAAAAGTACACGTTTTCCCCTACTCCCAGCGTCCTGGCACCCGCGCGGCAGATTTCCCGGGACAAATACAAAAGTCGGAAAAAGAAAACCGCTGTCACCAGATGATTGCCGTCACACAGGAAACGCGCCGCGCGTTCCTACAGCAGCAAGTCGGCCGAACTGAGCCGGTCCTGTTTGAGCGCCGCCGGGAAAACGGCGCCTTGGAAGGCTATACGCCGAACTACACGTCCGTACTGGTTTCCTCTGCCGAAGAGCTGACCGGAAAAATTCTGCCGGTTAAGGTCACCGAAGCGCTGGAGGACAGCTGCCGCGGCACACTGACAGGTCAGCTTTAAGAGAACATCTTCATCACATTCTGCACCTCCTGCTGACGGCCGGGCGCCATCATATCATCATACGCAAACAGCATAAACCCATCACAGTGCTGCGCGCGCGCGGTTTTTATTTGGCGCGCAATAATGTCCGTGCTGCCGCTCCAGGAACCGCTGTCCGCACTGGTGTCCGCCTTGTACATTCCCAGACCAAAGTAAAGCTTCACACCTTTTGCCGTAACCAGGCTGCGCCAGGAATGCACGGCCTTTTCATACGGCAAAATGGGGTTGTTATAATTATAATAGACCTGCGGGCAGACATAATCCACATACCCCTCTGCCTGACACCATGCTGCCGCATCCGCGCCGATTTTTCGGTCATTTTCTAAGTTGCCCTGCGGTGAAACACCAAAAACCGCCTGCGGGCGGCTTTTTTTTATGGCGCGATATGTGCGGGAAATCAGGTCGTTGATATTGGCACAGCGCCAATCCTGCCGGGAAAGTACCTCCCCAGCTTTTTTTCCGGCACAATATGCGCGGTAGGAAGCAGCGTCAAACGAGTCATCGCTATCCTCCGGATAAAAATAGTCGTCAAACTGAATGCCGTCCACATCGTAATTTGCCGCCACCTCGGCGGCGCCGTCCGCGATATACTGCCGTACACCCTCCCAGCCGGGGTCCAAATATTTTCCGCTTTTGCAGCTGGCCGCCCAGCCGGCCTTCGCCGAATCTTTGGAAAAGCGGTTCCACGGGTTGCCTTCCGCCAAAATGGAGGGCGCCGCGCCCAGCTGCACCCGCAGCGGGTTAATCCACGCGTGAAACTGCAGTCCCGCGCCGTGTGTAATACGCACCATCTCTTTCAGGGGGTCATATCCGGGCGCAGTGCCCTGTGTACAACCAGTCAAGTGTGACCACGGGTACAGCTTAGAGGGATACATAGCGTCACTGAAAGCACGCACATGCACCACCAGTGCATTCATGCCGCGTGCCTTTGCATTCTGTACAATCTCCGTATAGTGTTTCAGAAAAACGTCTTTTCCCTTCTGCTGTTGTCCAGACATATCCAGCGTGTAATATGGCACCCACACCGCGCGCATTTCCTGACCTCCGGTTGCCGCCGCCGCAGCTGTTTTTCCGCTGGCGGCTGCGCCTGACGCAGAAGATGCCGGCGGTGCGCTTTCCGCCGTACTGGAAACAGGCGAACTTTTTCCGGCAGACGATATATCCGCCCGTTTTACGGCCATCGTTACCAAAACCGCCGCTGCCAGCATGAGCACGGCCAGTCCCTGCCTGTGTCTGTGAAAAAGTGAAATGACCATCTTCCCATCTCCCGTATCTTTTTTCCGGGCCGCACGGCCCATTCCTTTGTTCGGTTGTCCTTTCTCCTTCCAGTATATGAATGGTATGGAACGAAAAAGCACAGATTCTCCTCCGAAAAAACCGATTGCATCACAGCCTGCTTTTGGTGCGGTCCGCGGTTTATTTCAGCTGCTTTTTCTCCTAAAAGTGGCAAAAGGCGCACTTTTTTCGTGAAGATTGTTCTTCTTCTTTCATGCTTCATTGCTATAAAGTGTGGAACATGCTATAATAAATTCCAAATTGCGGATTTTGCACTTCATTGACGGAGGGAAGAATGATGGAAAACGAACTAAACGCATGGCTTTCGAAAATTGACAGTTGTATCTGGGGAATTCCACTCATCGTGCTAATTCTTCTGGTCGGCGCTATCTTGACCATTCAGCTGAAAGGGATTCAGTTCCGGCATCTGCCGGAAGCGTTCCATTTCATGATGTGGAAAGGCAAAGGAAAAGGGGAAGTTTCCAGTTTCGGTGCATTATGCACGGCTCTTTCGGCAACTGTAGGCACGGGCAACATTGTCGGTGTTGCCACGGCTATTACGGCCGGCGGACCGGGCGCACTGTTTTGGATGGTCCTGGCCGCCTGTCTCGGTATGGCCACCAAATACGCTGAGGCTACGCTTGCGGTGCGGTACCGCAGCATTGACAAGGACAACCACGTCCTTGGCGGGCCATTTTACTACATTGAACGCGGCATGAAAGAAAAATTCGGGGGCAGCTTCAAATGGCTGGCAGCTTTGTTTGCCGTTTTCGGCTGCCTGGTCGGTCTGATGGGTATCGGCACCATGACGCAGATGAACAGTATTACCAGCGGTATACAGAACTTTTTCGACCCGAAAAAGGCCAACACTGTTTCCCTTTTCGGCAGCAATTATTCCTGGACAATCGTTATCGCGGCAGTAGTCATCACGCTGCTGGCCGCGCTTGTCATCATCGGCGGTCTGAAGCGTATTTCCGCTGTGGCGACTAAAATCATTCCCACTATGTTTGCGATTTATATCATTAGTGCTGTGTATGTCATTTGTTACAATGGCGCAAACATCGGCAGCGCATTTGATCAAATCTTCCACGGTGCCTTCAGCGGAACAGCCGCAGCCGGCGGGTTTGCCGGTGCTGTGGTGGCAGAAGCTATCCGCAACGGCATTGCACGCGGAATCTTTTCCAACGAATCCGGCCTTGGCAGCTCCCCCATTGCAGCGGCCGCCGGCAAAGTGGCTTTCCCTGCACAGCAGGGACTGGTTTCCATGCTTGGTACTTTCTTTGATACCATTATCATCTGCAACCTCACGGGCCTGTGCATTGTTTCCTCTGGTGCCTACAAAGTGAAGGGACTGGAAGGCTTCTTCGTTACCGACAACGCTTTCCGGAAAGCCTTTTTCTTTGCACCGGACGTCGGCTCTTTCCTACTGATGATTTGCCTGACACTGTTTGCTTTTACAACGATTCTTGGCTGGAACTATTACGGTACCCGCTGCATTTCTTACCTGTCCTCCGGCAGCAAAAAGGCCATCATTGCCTACAACTGGCTGTACATTATTGCGCTTGCAGCAGGTCCTTTCCTCGCCCTAAATTCCATCTGGACATTGGCAGACATTGTAAACGGCCTAATGGCTTTCCCAAACCTGATTGCACTGTTCTCTCTTTCCGATGTTGTAAAAAAGGAAACGGATCATTTCTTTGATTATCTAAAGAAAAATCCTTACAAAAAGAAAAAGCAGCAGAAAATATGCGCTGAAGAATAGCGCTTTCCACTGTTTTTGTTTCCCCGGCCGCTGTGCCGGGGATTTTTTATGTATTTTCTGATGCTTCTCAGCAGAGTGCGTAGGAACCGTGGCCCTCCTCGCGAAGAGCCATGGAGAAAAAGGTGCGCATGGCCTGCGCCAGATAAGCCGGGTCTTGGCTGCCGGCCGTTTCATATGGGGAATGCATGGCCAGCTGTGCCAGACCGATATCAACTGTATTCAAGGAAACATGCGCGTTTGAGATATTGCCCAGCGTCGAACCGCCGGCCATATCGGAACGGTTGAGGAACTCCTGCCATGGCACATCTGCCTTCTCACATACAGCCTTAAAAATGGCGGCGGATACGGAATCCGTTGTATACTTTTGATTTGCATTGTATTTGATGACAATGCCGCCGTTCATACGGGGACGGTTGACCGGGTCTGCCCTATCCGGATAATTGGGGTGCATCGCATGTGCATTGTCCGCGGAAATCATAAAGCTGGAAGCAATGGCCGTGCGGTTCTGCTCCGCTGTACGGCCGCAGGCAATACCGATGCGCTCCAGCGTATCCGACAGGAACGTGGAATCGGCCCCCTGTTTGGTGCCGCTTCCGACTTCCTCGTTGTCGAATATCGTAAAGACAGGAACGCTGTTTGGATTCTCCTTTGCGTCCAAAAAGCCACGAAAATCCGCGTAGCCGCACTCTAGGTCATCTAAATGGCCCGCCGAAAGGAATTCCCGATGCGCACCCCATATGGTGCCGGGGGTCCGGCTGTACAGGAACAAGTCGCTGCCCACAATCGCGCTTTTGTCCACTTCGGCACTTTCAGCGATAAAATCCATAAACGTCCCCTTAGCACTGAAATCGCCCAAAACCGGCAGCATATCTTTCTGTGGATTATAGGCATGGCCACTGTTCGCATTGCGGTCCATGTGAATTGCCAAACTCGGAATCATGACAAAGTCGCGGTCGACATTGACAAGCCGGCTGACAAATTGGTTTCCTTTCCGCAGGATAAGCTTGCCCGCAACAGACAGAGGCCGGTCAAACCACGGCGCACACAGCATACCGCCATATTTTTCGACGTTCAGCCTGACATATGCGTTTTCAACCCCCATCTCTGGGTTTTCTTTGATTTTAAAACTGGGAGAATCACTGTGTGAAGCGGCTATTTGGTAACCAATAAAGTCCTTTTTCGGAACACGGAACGCAATGAGTGACGATTCATTGCGTGCAACAAAATATTTGCCTCCCTCCGCAAGGGACCAATGTGCCCCCTCGGAAAGTTCCGTGTAGCCAGCCTTCATAAGCACTGTTCGCAGATTTGCTATTACATGATAGCAGGTCGGGCTTTTCTGCAAAAAATCCAGTAGTTCTGTTGTCATATGTTCATACATGGTGTGAAATTTCCTCTTTCATCTGAAAATATGCGGCAGTGTAAAAAATGCCGTTTGCTGTCGTACAACAATCAGTATACCTTTCCCTCCGTTAAAAAGCAATGGAACAGCAAACAGCACTGTACGCCGAGGCGTCAGTGCCGCCGAAATGAAAATTAAAGCGTACCTAAAAATCCCTGCAGCCGCCGGGCAATGAGACAATGTCCTGCGTCATTCGGGTGCAGGCCGTCCGGGCAATAGTTTTCCCGCAGCACGCTGTTTTTCGGCTGAATGCCGCTGACAGCATACAGGTTCAGTACCGGAATGGCATAATCCTGCGCCACCTCCTGAATGATACGCACATAAGCGGAAAGCGGCCCATAGTCCGTCTTTTTATAGCCTTCTCCCCTCGGATTGTCCTCGTCCATTCGGTGCAGCGGTGTCATGAATACAATCGTCGCCAGCGGGAACTTGCGGATAAGCTGTTCCATCAGCAGACGGCATGCACCAGAAAATGTAAACATGGTACGGTCCCTCAGCGAGCCCAAAGGAGCATCGCCATGCCCAAAGTCGTTGGTCCCACCAAAGACCACAACGGCATCCGCGCTGTTGTCCATCGCGTTCGCCCGCTCAGCAAAATACTGGACGTCCCAGTCCGGATACATGGAGGGATGCAGCTGGCCAGCAATGCGTGTACCGCTCACCGAGTAATTATTTGCCTTAGCAAGGGGAATGTTTCTCTTTAATACGTTCGGATAAATATTCTTTTCATCTGTGACACCGTCCCCGGCGGTAATGCTGTCACCCAGAAAATCGATTACTTTATTTGTGAAGTCCACATCATCACTCCCTGTTTTCATGGAACTATATCGTCGGTTTTCGTCAACAACCCATGATATGCAGTATTCACGGACCAGATATAAATCACAGATACCGTTCCTTGTTTACTTTGGATAAAAATCCGCCCGCGGGAATTCTATTTTGCGGAAGTATGCACAGCTATCCGCCGGCAGACTGCTGCACGTCCGTGGCACGGTACATTTGTACGACAGCCGACAGCAGGTACTGCGCAGCAATCGGACGGAACTAAGCAGTCCGGCTGTTACATATACATGTAAACACGGTTCTTCATAGGCGCCGCAGGCACAGCACGCAGGCTTTAACCGCAAACGAAGCGGCAGTGCGGCCGCCTCCACCGCAAATCGTGGACTTTTTTCACCGAACCGGGCACCCATAGGCGCCGTAAAAATGCGGATTGGCGGTTCTTTTCCACCGTAAAGCATCACCGTCCGGCGGTACTGTATGCCTGCCTGAAGATACATTTTTTCTATTTGATGGGGCTTTGGTTCATCAAACGCGTTTGAAAAGCATACAATTTTAAATGGCTTGCCATTAAAGTCAAAAAACTGCAGAAAAAATTCAAAAGAAAAAAGAAGTTCAGCCTGCCAGTATCCCTGACAGAGCGGCGATGGAAGCGTATTCAGAACCTCTATGCGGCTGACATGAAAGCTGCCCTTCCTAATTTCTGCCCGTGAGGTACAGATGGGTACTGCCACTGGATGGTCCGGCAGCAAAATCCGGCCAAACTGCCCGCAGCCGCTGTCTGCAGTGAGAAACAGGCATTTACAGGATTCCTTTGAAACAGCAGGCCCCAGTTCTTCACACAGTTTCAGCCGGCAGCTGTCCTGCAGCATCCAGATGGAAAAATTGTCTGCATTCATGGTTCCGCCTATCTCCTTCCTAATATTTTTTTCGGAAATATTTACTACACAATATGAAATAAATGAAAAGCGGTGAAGGAAAGATAGGCAAAATCCTTTTTCTCTGCATCAGAAGCGATTTTCTTACAAACTTTGCGGGCGACTCAAAGTTTCTGCTGAAAACGGCGGATTTTTTAAGCCGGAACGGCTTTTCTGTACATATCTGTCGTTCCGTGGACGAGGACCTCAGCCGCTGTGACGCAGTCTGGCTTTTTAATCTCACCCGCCTAACGGAAACGTATGCCTTTTTTACGGCATCACAAAAGCTGAAAAAACCGCTTTTGCTGACACCAATTTTCTGGGACCTCAGCCGCTACTACCAGTACAGCGGGGATACCGAAAAACTGGCACAGTGGGAATATGACCGACAGTTCCGCCGAGAGATTCTGTCCAGCTGCAGCATGGTCTTTCCAGCCAGTACTGCCGAATACGCATGCCTGAAAACCGACTGCCAAACGGACTTTCCCTGTACCATTGTGTACAGCGGCGCTTCGGAACCAGTGCAGAAGCTCCCCCTTCCCCGGGAAATTGCCGCCCGAAAGCCATATGTGTTCTGTTCTGCCCGTATCTGCAGACGAAAAAATCAGCTTGTCCTGTGCCAAGCTGCCGCTGCCGTCGGCTGGAATGTGCTTCTTGCCGGAAAAGCGGAGGACCTGCCGTATCTACAGCAGTGCCTTGCACTGCCCCATGTTTTTTATCTCGGTTTCCTGCGGGAAACAGCGCTTTGGCCGGTTTTTGAAAATGCCGCACTGCATGTACTGTGCAGTTTTGTGGAAACGCCCGGACTCGCAAGCCTAGAGGCCGGATTGGCCGGCACAAAGGTCCTGACGACAAAGATAGGAAGTGCACACGAGTACTTTCAGGACTTGGCTGTTTATTGTAATCCATACCAAAAAGACAGCCTTTCCAATACTTTGGCTGCGGCACTTTCCCGCCCTTCGCAGCCTGCCCTGCAGCAGCATATCCGCAGCTTTTTTCTATGGGAAAACTGCCTGCAGCCGCTCCTGCCATGCCTGCACCGGCTGGGGCTGTAAAACACCATTCCGCATAAGAAACATATAATGAACTCGAATGAATCATTCCACTTTTTATTTTCGGGGGTGCACATGAAACAGAGTGTTCTGGCTATTTTCGGCACCAGACCGGAGGCCATTAAAATGGCTCCGCTGGTACAGGAACTAAAAACAAGGGACTCTCTAAAAACAATGGTCTGCGTAACGGCACAGCACCGTGAAATGCTGGACCAGGTACTGCACATCTTCCGCATAAAGCCAGATTACGATATGAATATCATGCAGAAAGGGCAGACGCTTTCGGACATTACCACCCATGTCCTACTGGGCCTTCCCGCTGTTTTAGAGGACGCAAAGCCCGCGCTGGTCCTTGTGCACGGCGACACAACCACTTCCTTCGCCGCGGCACTGTCCGCGTTTTACCGCCACATTCCCATAGGACACGTGGAAGCAGGTCTGCGGACCTACCATAAGGACTCCCCTTTCCCGGAGGAAGCAAACCGGCAGTTTGTCGATACCGTTACGGACCTGTTTTTCGCACCGACCGAGCAATCCCGGCAGAATCTTTTGCAGGAACACAAACCAGACAGCCACATTTTTGTAACCGGCAATACCGCCATAGATGCCCTGAAGACGACCGTGCAGCCGAACTTTTCCAATCCGGTGCTGGATTGGGCCGCGGGCAGCCGGCTGCTGCTGCTGACCGCCCACCGCCGCGAAAATCTAGGGACAAATATGCAGCATATTTTTCATGCTGTCCGGCGCATTGTAGAAAAGTATGACGATGTAAAAGCCGTATATCCAGTGCACCCGAACCCGGCCATTTCCGGCGCCGCAAAAGAAGCCTTTGCGGGCTGTAAAAATGTTTTGCTGACGGAGCCGCTGGACGTTGTGACCTTTCACAACCTGATGAGCCGTGCATACCTCATTTTAACAGACAGCGGCGGCATACAGGAGGAGGCACCTCACCTAGGGAAACCTGTGCTGGTGCTGCGAGACACAACGGAACGGCCGGAAGGCATTGCCGCCGGTACCCTTCGCCTAGCTGGCACTGCAGAAGATTCCATTTTCTGTGCCGCCGACAAACTGCTGTCGGACACAGAAGCGTACCGCCGTATGAGCGGCGCCGTAAATCCATACGGTGACGGCCGCGCCAGTCAGCGCATTGCCGATGAAATCGTCCGCCTGCTTTGCTGAAACCCCATACCGGCAACACTAAACAGAAAGGTATTTTTACATGAAAAAATCGTTGACTCTGTACCCCACCGCTGATACTTTTACAGACAGCTCCATCCCGGACGGCAACTTTTGCAGGGATGATTTTTATTTTTTAGGATATTTTCGATACAAAATTATTTACCGTGTTTTTCTTCAGTTCCGTCTTGACCAGATTCCCCAAAACGCGTTTATCAGCAAAGCGGTTCTCAAGCTGTACTGCACCCGAAACGACGAACTGAAACAGCAAAACCTGTTTGAGGTGCACCCCATCACTGAACCATGGAACAACATAGACATTACCGACAGCCATCAGCCGAACTGTGACAAACAGTATGTGCCGCTGGAAGCGGGCTGCTCCGTTTTTGAGCCGGTCTGTGCGGACGTGACCTCCATTGTGCGTATCTGGCAAAAACACCCGGAAGCAAACTATGGCCTCATGCTGAAAGCTGCAGACGAAACACAAAATGATTCTCTCTTGGCCCTGCTCAGCAGCAGAAAAACATACGGAGAACAACGGCCCCGGCTGGAAATAACGCTTGACCTGCCCGAACCGGTGAAAGCAGAATCGAACCGAACGAAAAAAATAGCCATTGTAACGCCGCAGTTTTTGGAGTGGGACGGCAAAAGGTGCATTTTTGGCGGCGGTGAACGCTATCTTGCCGAGCTGGCAGAGCTGCTGGTCAGTATGGGATGTCAGACGGACGTCTTTCAGCCCTCCAGTGAACAGCAGTGGAAAAAGGAGTACCACGGATTTACAATTTACGGCATTGGAGATGCCGGTTTTGATGAGGATTTCTTCCTAACGCTGAACCAGCGGTTCTGTGAACTGACCGGCAGCTATGACCTGCACATCTACCTAAGCATGGACCTCACCTATCCGTATGTTTTTCCGAATTCAATATGTATCAGCCACGGCATCTGGTGGGATTCACCGGAGCGGCCGTGGTGGAGGTCCGAAAAATGGTACAGCAGGCTGTTCACCGGTCTCAGCCAAACTGATACGCTGGTCAGTGTGGATACCAACACCATCAACTGGCTAAAAGCCGTCAATCCGGAAATTGACTGTAAAAAAGTGTATATTCCAAATTATGCCGACCTCAGCATCTTTAAACCGGAAGAAACCGGCCGACAGGAGGATGGAAAAATCCGGGTGCTGTACCCGCGCCGGCTGGTGGCGGGCCGCGGCTGGAGCGTAACAAAAGAAATTGCGGAGGAATTGGCGGATGAACGTCCGGATATCGTTTTTTCGTTTGTCGGCCGCGGACTAGAGCAGTCCGAACTGCAAATGAGGATTCTTGCCCAAAAATATCCCAATATCGAATACTGCTGGTACCGCATGGAAGATATGCATTTGGCGTATCAGAATACGGACATTGTTCTCATTCCCTCTTATTACACGGAGGGAACGTCTTTTTCGCTGATTGAAGCCATGGCCTGCGGCAAGCCCGTCATTGCCGGTTTGGTGGGCGGGCTGACCGACCTTGTAATCAATGGCTTTAACGGCCTGCTGATTCAGGTATCCAAGGACACTCTAAAAGAAGCGGTGCTGTGCCTTGCGGATAACGCAAAACTGCGTGAGGAAATGGGCCGTCATGCACAGGAAGTGGCACAGTGCTTTTCAAAGCGGCTGTGGGAACAGCGCTGGAAGCAAGTGATTGAGAGCCATCTATGTGTTTCAAAAAAGAACATCACTTAAAAACGCCGTGCTTTTATAAAAAGCTATGCATCCGGTTTCCGCGGAACCGGCAGAATCGGCGTGATGCCAGGCTCATTCCATGAATAAGCAAAGTGATGAATGGTATGTGTGTTCGGCGTCATTTTAATTTCCCGTGTTTCCCACACCATCGGACAGAAATAGTCATTGGAAAAGATATGCACGTCGTCCTTTAATACCTGTGTTTCGTTTCCTCGCTTTAGGCCGAACTCTTTTTCGGCAAGTTCCGTCATAAACACAACGTTCGGGGAAAGATCCATGGTGCCGTCCGGCTTAAGGAAAGCCCGCTGGCGGTAACAGCGGAGCATGCGCTCAATCCACGGATGACGCGGGACCGCAGCCATAATGCCCGTTGGAATATAGTTCGCCTGCTCAAAGCCCGAGAAGGCATGGAAATTCATAAAACCGCCGAGGTCTTTCAGCACTTCCACGTCTGTATCCATGTAAACACCGCCGTAATAGTAAAGTGCCCACAAACGAACATAGTCACTGACAAAAGCGTATTTTCCACAGCTGTACGCTTCCCGTGTGTATTGGCTGCTTTCCACATCAAACAGTCGTTCATTCCAAACAATAATATGGTATCCCGGTAAATACTTTTCCCAGCTGTCCATACATTTCCGTGCCAGCACGGTCAGGGGCTTTCCCCCAAACCAGCAGCAATGTATGGTGTGTGGAATCAAACTCATGACAGGTGCTCCCTTACAATATAATTTTACTCTATTTTATGTAGGGGAGCTGTACCGTGACAGCATGGTTCCGCGTTCTTTCTCGTCTTAAAAAATCCGTAAAAAAGTTTTCCCGGCTGAAGGTGTCAGTATGAAAAATTATTTTATCGCGCTGAATCCGTCCCACGAAAATACCGCCTGGAGCAAAGCCGCTGAAGATGTTGAATTTTTTTGAGTCAAATGGGTTTTCACCCAATTCCGGTGCAGCGTTTTCTTGCCGGCATGGAAAGCTGTCTTGCTGAAACGCTGCCCGCTGATGAGGACGGCATTTTGCTCCTGCAGTACCCCAAAATTTTATTTGAGGATTTTAATTTTGACTGGTTTCTTCACTGCATGCGGGTACACTTTCCGCAGTATCGGCTGGTGGCCCTCATTCATGACTTGGATTCTATCCGCTTCGGCGACTTCTTTACGACCGGCAGAATCGCTGAAATTTCCACCTTAAATCAATTTGATTTTCTCATTGCCGTAAACGACAGCATGAAAACGGTGCTGGAAAGACACGGCGCTCTTCCCCGCATTTATTCCATGTCCCTTTTCGACTATACCCTAAAAAGCGGCTGCCGCAGGGTACGACACAAAACGCCGACGATTGCGTTTGCCGGGAACCTAAAGTATGAAGCGTTTCTGTATCAGCTGGATAAAATCGACTGGAAAGGTACTGTGCTGCACCTGTACGGACCAAATCTCAACACCCAAAAGTGGAAGCCGTCCGCAGGCTGCCGCTTTTGCGGTGAGTTTCCGCCGGACGAACTGCCGGATGCAGTAACAGACAGTTTCGGGCTTTGTTGGGAAGGGAACAGCCTGGATGGCTGCCACGGAAAAATCGCGGAATACCTGAAATACACAAATTCACACAAGACCTCTTTTTATCTGGCGCTCGGACTGCCGGTCATTCTTTGTGAGCAGATGCCTACGGCTGCCTTTATCAAACGGAAACACGCAGGCATTGTCATTTCTTCGCTGCATGAACTGCCGGACGCAGTCAATAGCCTGTCAGAGGAGGATTATCAAGGCCTGCACAAAAATTGCCTGCGGCTTTCACACAAACTGCGGCATGGCTGTTTTTTGGGAAATGTCATTCTCCAGGTAATGCGGGATATGCAGAACTGCTCATCTTCTGCCTGAAAGGAGTTGCCCCATTGTCGGTTTACTTAAATGAAATGGAACTCCTAAAAAAATGGGAGGAAATCATCACGGACGGTGGCGCACACGCTTCCGTCCGGCTTGGTGACGGAGAAGCGACGGTTGCGGCACACGGTGCCATCCTAACCATGGACTTTGTCCAAAAAGCCTATCCGTGGGTGGCACAGCGCGACCGTTCTTACTGTGGTGTACTTCTGCCCAATGAAGACGCCCGGCTGCGGCTGGTGGAAGCACTGCGGCAGACCGATTTTCTCGGCATTCTTTCCCAAACAAACAGTTGGATGTTCCGCCCTTTGGCTGAAATGGTACTGCAGTTTTATGATATCCGCCCACCGTACACGTTTTACGCTTTTGATAATTATATTTTAAGTACAAAAAAGGAATTCTACGACTTTTTCAAGGAACAAAGTGTGCTTCTGGTCGGGCAAAAGGCCCGCTGTCTGCGGCGGGTGCTGGAAAACCGGTACGGCTGGAGCGGTATTGTCGGTACGGTGGACTGTCCGGACTGGGATTCCGTTGATACAGCCGCCTCCAAGATGAGCCGATATGCATACCGCACGGCGCTGGTCAGCGCCGGTGTTCCCGGGAAAGTGCTGACGGTGTACGCCAAAAAGTGCGGGCACGTCGGCATTGATTTCGGCTGCGGAACGGACCTCTGCCTGGAGGCCGACGAAGCCGGCCTCTACGCCTGGGAAATGGCAGCCGGCCCGCAGCGAACCTATATTTGCAAAGAATAAATACACAAATCATGGTTATAAAAAGAAAAGAACCAGCTACTTATAGGGAAGCCGCGCTCCAATTGCGCGGGGTCTTTATAAGTGCTGGTTCTTCTTTAATTGTTAGTATATCGAAAATAAAAAATCGGGAAATTGTTATACCTCGTTCAGTCCTAACAAGCAAAGCCACTGGAATAAAAAAACAAACCACTTAAAAAGCAGTTACACTCAAGAAGCTTTTAAACTTTTTTCGAAATCATCACCTCCTTGTGATAAATATTATATACTTTCATGTACTTATGTACCGATACAGAAAGTTCTAAGCAAAAAACAATTTAAGCAATATTGGGAATATTTGTTAGTTTGTGCGATAATATATCATGTTGTTGAAATTATGTCAACCTATTTTTAGATAAGTTGGGATAAAATATAACAATTAGATAGCGTTAGATATGGCAGTCAACGCAGAGCAAATTTATACTTCTAAGTATTTAGGAGTTACCTTGGGGAATATCCAGGTAGCACCAAACCTCACGATGGAAAGGATCAGTGTAGACGTTGAAGTGCGGCATTTGGTGGAAATGAACATTGACAGACAAGCGGTCGCCAGAAGTGACAAAAGGGCAGCTGAAAATGTGACGAACTGTGCCTGTAAAAAATTCAGTGAAGTAAGATTGTTTGTTGGAATATAAAGTTGGAATATAAATTAGTATGGACCGAATGGTTCCTTCTTTAATGGATGCTGCTTTATTTAACGCTTTACAGAACGTGCCATGCCAAGGCATCCGGAATCGCCCAAATGATGAATATCTGTTCCGGTCATTTTACACATAAGCGCAATTTGCCGTATTGTATTTCTGTCTGCCCCTTCCTGCGAAGTACCGACAGAAGTACAAAATAAGCAGCTTCAAAACTAAGCACCGTTTCATCTTTTAAGATAGAATTTGCTTTTACCTCACGAATTGTCCACCTCTAATAACTGAAACTATGTTCCACTCTTTGTCCATCACAACAAGGTCGGCCTGCTTTCCAGCTTTTATGCTTCCGATTTTTCGGTCTTCACCGATTTCACGCGCCGAGACTACGGTGATGAAGTCCGCTTATGGCATTGAACAGATGCGTCGCATGCGTGACCCCATGGCGAAACGCTTTCTCCAGCCGGATTGATACCAGTCAGCGTTACAGATGGCTTTCCGGCGCCAGCATCCCAATCCCGGTCTAGTTTGCCATTGTGGTATTGCCGCAGGAAGTTCTTTACTCCCTGTTTACATGGCTTTATGATATCAAATAAAGAATTTTTACCGAATGCTTGTAATCTATTCCCTGCCGTGGTAAAGTTTGTTTGAAGAAATTTATGACTGCTTTAAATAGCAATTTAATAAGATTTGAAAAGCTTTCCTAATTCAGTATATCCTAGCGATAATTACAGCCTTGATGCTTGGCGGCGTTTTTGCTCTCTTATTTCAGAATACGCAGATCCTAATGCCACTCGGGCTGGTTGTTATGTTTGTAGCCTGCATGTTCTGCGGCGTGTTCATTACATTTGACCAAATGCCGGGTGCATTCAAGAAGATTGCTTCCTATATTCCCATGAAATATGCAATGAACGATTTTTTCGATATCTGGACCAAAAAAATTTATTGGGACCGGACTTTTCTGATTTTATCGATTATCTACATGGCTATCCTCACCGTTGCTTTAACGATTTTTCTGAAACGTAATGAGAAACTGAAGACAAAGAAAATTGTTAGAAACGGTGCTTCACAGAATCCAGCTCAGGATTCCGGGCTTTCATCAACATCTAAATAATATAAAAAAGGGGAATTTCTTATGAAACGACAGGTGAAAAACAATCTGCTGTTACGCATCGTTCTAGAATTCGTGGTTGGAATCATTATTTCAATGGTACTGTGTTGTATTTTGATTTTTATCGGTTATTTCCACACACATTCCGCCGACCTGACGGCATATACAGTTCGGTTCTTCCAATTTCCAATCTATGAGATCACGACAACAGGCGGAAAAATGACTGGAACAGCATTAAACCAGAATATGTCGGTGATTAGTATTATCTTTTCCGTAGTTTGCATTATCATTTTTGAGGCAATTCATTTCGTCAAGGCAAAGAAGCAGCATTCGGAAGCCTAAGCAATGGACACAGATTACAAAATCAAGGGATTATTTCATCAACATCCCAAAATCCATTGGGGAGTAATTATGGATATCGCCGTAAATGATTTGGTAGTAAAATACGGTGACTTTACTGCTGTTAATCGAATTTCGTTTGGGGTGGAAAAGGGGCAGATTCTGGCAGTTATAGGCCCGAACGGTTCGGGAAAAACTTCCACGATAGAATGTATAGAAGGGCTACGAAAAATTGATCCCCCTGCCGACTACAGATTGCTGCTGAATCAATTCCATCTGGAGGGGAAAAAGCGGAAATACGTTTCTTCTCTTTCCGGTGGTGAAAGGCAGAAATTGTCCATAATACTTGCGCTTATACCCAATTCTGCCATCCTGTTTCTCGACGAATTGACAACCGGACTTGACCCGGAGACAAGGCACAATCTGTGGAGTTACATAAAGGACATCAATTCTCAAGGCATCACTATTTTTATGATTTCACACTTTATGGATGAAGTTGAATATCTTGCAGATAAAGTTATTTTGCTGAAAAATGGCGGTATCCTTGAAACTGGAACCGTTGATGAACTTAAGCAAAAATCCGGAGTGTCACAAAAGTCACATTCTATGCTTCTGGAAGCAACGAGGCAATGTTTAACAATATGAAATCAATCGATGGAATCACAAATATTTACAATTATAGAAACCAAATCACCGTTTACGGAAATGAATTTGGACTGATGGCGGCCGTTTCCCATTTTTTACCTGATTTATTTTGCGTTGATTTTTCTCGGAAGGGCAACTATTCCCTATGAAATATTCCCGGACACCATGAAAAAATTGGATAAATGAAAAAGTAAAAAATCGTTGGTTCAAAGTAAAGCATTTTGGTACACACCATCATCTGGTTTGAATGTCTGTTCCAGCTTTTAATAAATTTTGGGCAGCTGTCTATTTTATGCGATTTATGGCAATGGCTTCTGTTCACTTCATATACTGCCTGCCCGCGTTTCATCGAATATCCGGTCTTTCGTCCGCGGCTGCCTTTACGTTCCGGCGTGCGGCGGCGCAGCTTCATTTTACAATCAGCCAATAAAAATTTGTGTAATGTTGTAACGAAATACGAACTCAACGGTCTTATATAGGAAAGGCGGTGAAAATGTGACTGAATTTGAAGAAATATACTCCAACTATTTTAAGGATGTATACAGATATTCGTTAGTTCTTTCAAAAAATAAAAGCATCGCGGAGGATATCACGCAAGAAACGTTTTTTAAGGCGCTGAAAAAAATCGATGCCTTTAAAGGAGATTGTAAAATCAGTGTCTGGCTCTGCCAAATCGCGAAAAACACATATTTTTCATATTTAAAAAAGCAGCCCTACCTGCTTGAAGATATTGATAATGTGGTTAATATCCCAGGCGATGATTTCGAACAAAAAATAATCGCGGATGGAAATGTTTATGAAATCCACAAACTCATCCATGGTTTAGAGGAACCATATAAAGAGGTGTTTATGCTCCGCTTTTTTGGGGCTCTGTCATTTCGTAAGATTGCCGAGTTGTTTGGAAAAACGGAAAGCTGGGCAAGAGTCACTTATCATCGCGCGCGAGCAAAATTAAAGGAGGCATTGTTATGAAAATTCCATGTGAAGTTATTAAAGATTTGCTGCCACTCTATTATGATAAGGTCTGCAGCAAAGAAAGCTGTTCATTGGTTGAGGAACATTTAAACCAATGCCCGCAGTGCGCGGATGAATTGCAAAAACTGAAGATGAGCTTAGAAAAGCCATCGGCGTCAGAGGAAGATGTAAACGTCATGAAACGAATTTCCGCGGCATGGAAAAAGGATAAGAGAGTTTCATTCGCAAGAGGTTCTATGCTTGTTTCAGCTTTGGCGGCAATGATTTGCTTTATTTCCTACCATATTATCGGCGCGGAGGTTTTGCCGGGTGGGAGATTGGCTGAACCGTTTGCACTTTTACCAATCGGTTATCTATTCGTTTTAGTGTTTATGATTTCCATAGTTTTCAACTTTATATTTTTAAAAAAGCAAAAATAAAATGAGCTTAAAACGAAGCTGTTCGGTTTTTAACCGAACAGATATTTGTTTGTGAGATTTACAGTATCCTTTTTAATTCATTGGGATTCTCCCTTCAAATTGCGAACTTCCCATGCCTTGAACTTCATTTTACGAAATACGAAGCCGGTAGAGCATGTGCTGATAAACGACAACACACCATCTGAAATTCAAAAAGCTTTCAAGAATTTACAGCAAAACGATAGGTTCGTTTCTATCGGCCGTGCTGCCCGCGCACGGGCGATTTGCGACTACATCTTTGGAATTAACTACAGCCGCTTTTTCGGCCTTACACTCGGCGTGAAAGGGCTTTCTGTTGGCCGGGTGCAGACTCCTACTTTGGGACTCGTTGTCAACCGCGACCAGCAGATTGAAAATCACATAAAGCAGGAATACTTTGAATTGACCGCAGATGCTTCTCTGGACGAAAGGAGCGTAAGTTTTGCCTTTAAGCCAGATAAACCCTATTTGGACAATGCCGGACATATAACGGACCAGTCCTTTCTTTCAGATATTTCTGCCCATGTAGCGGTTCCCGCTTCTGCCACTGTTGTAAAATTGCAGAAAACAGAAGCTCCTCCCCTGCCCTTTAACCTTGTAAAATTGCAGGCACATATGAACGAAAAATATAATCTCCCGGTTTCACGCACGCTGGAAATCACACAGGAACTGCGCGACAAATACAAGGCAATTACATACAACCGATCAGACTGTCAATATCTAAACGCTGAACAGCACGCTGCGGCGCCGCAGGTACTGCCGGGTGTTATGGAACGCCTTGGTCTGCAGCTGCCGCTCAATTATGGTATTCGGTCAAAATGCTTTAACGATGCAAACGTGACAGCACATCATGCTATTATTCCAACCGCCGCCAAGTTTGATCTTTCTTCCCTATCCGATGACCAGAAAGCAGTTTACACGGAAATTGCAAAACGGTATCTCATACAGTTTTTACCTCCTATCGCGCCGGAGGAAACAAAGGCCGCCGTTTCTGTTCCGGGCAAAGGAACCTTCCAGGCCAATTCCGTTCACGTTCTGGATAAAGGATTTGCAGCCTTTTATCCGGCAAAGTCATTTAAAGAGACAGCCTTGAGTGGCATACCAACTGGCGGTTATTCCGTGAAGCTGGAAAATTATCGAATAGCAGAAAAATACACTGCACCGCCGAAGCGGTACACCCAAGCGACCCTGATTACAGATATGACACAGGTAGCAAAGTATGTGACCGATCCGCAGGCAAAGGCCGCGCTGCAGGCGAAGGATAAAGACAAAAAGGGCGAAAATGGCTCTATCGGTACACCAGCGACACGCGATAAAATTATCGAAACGCTGATAAAACGCGGGTATGCACAAGATGACGGCAAGCATTTGGTATCTACGCAGTACGGACGCCAGCTCTATGACCTACTGCCGGACGACATTAAAAAGCCAGACCTGACAGCTCTCTGGTGGACAATTCAGGAAGATATTAAATCTGGCAACGCAAAAATCTCTGATATGACAAATTCTGTGCTTTCGTCTATTCGCAGCCATCTGAAAGATGATTATTCCACTGCCCATGTTGACCATGCAGATGATAAAAAGGAAATCGGAAAATGCCCTCTCTGCGGAAAGCCGGTCTATGAAAATCAAAAAGCTTTTGGCTGCTCCGGTTACAAGCAAGGCTGCAAATTTGCTATCTGGAAAGACAACGGATTTTTCAAGCACTTTGGCAAGAGGGTAACGCCCTCTGCGGCAAAAGCACTGCTGGGACCACATCATCGTTATTTGGAAAAGAATCTAACAGGAAAAACCGGCCGGAAATATGACGCCTACTTCGTTATGAAAATAAAAGACAATCGGCCGGACTTTTCATTGGAGTTCCCTCAGAAAAGGAAGGATGAAGGAGGAAGAAAACAAAAATGAAAAAGCGGACTTGAATTTTTATAGCAAAAAGGCGAAGGGAAAAAACCTCCACCTTTTTGCTGTTCACTGAACGGAAATACCGCCCATACTGAATCCTTAAACAATTTCAGTATGGGCGGTATTCCTTTATTTATCAATATTATTTTATAAAACTCATGGAGGAATAATCATGCAAAACTATTATATAGCTTCCACCGCCGCCTATCAGGTCCCCATCAGCAGCACAGCTTATAAAGTATTGTCTTATTTGCAGCAATGTGCGGATTACAAGACACGCACCTGCTTCCCTAAACGCAAAACCATTGCGGCAAAGTGCGGTATCAGTGTACGCAGCGTTGTACGATCCATAAATAACCTTTGCGCCGCCGATCTGCTGAAGCGTACTTTTCAGTTCGCACGTTTTGCTGGGGACAATGCCATCAGGCAAAAGGAGAATCTATATACTGTCATAGATGAGCCACAAGAGGCTCTGCCATGCGATTATATCAATAATCATGGTGTGAATATGGTAAATAATAAAAGTCTCTCTAATGGCCGTACAAAGCCCGTTAGGCTGTACGCAGCTAAAACTGCTAATTTCTCCACTCTCACAGGCAACGAATTGAAAGTGTACAATTATATAACTCTACGTGCGGGGAAACAAGGAAGCTGCTATCTGTCTAAAAAAGCAATTGCCACTGCCTGCAACTGCAGCACTATTACCGTATATCGCTGCATTAAGTGTTTAGCTAATCAGGGCCTGTTGTGCGTTCAGGCACAGACTCGCAAAGAATTCGCGGGAAACGATGGTACAGCCTGTAATCTATACACAGTCGTCCACTATTCCCAGCGTTTCCGCCTGGCTTCCATAAAGCTCCTGTTTGCGTGTTTGTTAAACCAATCTTTGTGCTGCACCCCCATTTCATCTCTATTTGTCACGGGGGGCCATATCACGGTTGTCACCCCAGGAACACCTACCCTAAAGAACATGACCTCAAATAGAAAAAGAACTTCTAAAAATAAAGATTAAGTTAAAAGGATGGACCCGAAATATTTGCAAATATGCTGTAAATTTGACAGAGCATTCTTTATTTCATTATTGTTAATTTTACAACAAATTAATGAAATCTCAAAAGAATCTTACCGTAACAGCGTGGCTGAACAAATGGCTTGATACACACGTACAGCCAAATTTAGCACACAAAACGTATATATCTTACCGGATCGTAACAAATATATTGGAACGATCTTTCCCGGAGTTAGAGAATGTTCCGGTAAGCCAAATGAACAGTTTTCATGCACAGCGAATCATTAACAGCCTTGCGGATAAATACTCAAAATCCACGTTAAATGAAATGCGTGTCATTTTTCATCAGTCCTTTGAAGCTGCCAGTCAAATCCCTTCCATGCATGTAAATCGAATTGGGAAGATGCGCATCCCGGATCGCGCTTCACAAAAGCACGTTCGCGCGTTGACACGTGCAGAGCAGGAAGCGGTAGAAGAGGCTGCTCAGCACGTTTATATGGGCTATCTGGCTATCTTCTTTCTGCGAACTGGATTACGGTCAGCTGAGTTGTGCAATCTGAAGTGGCAAGATTTTAACGAAAAAAGGAGGATGATTTTCGTCCGTAAAAGTAAAACCCCCTCTGGTGTTCGATTCATTCCATTGCGGAATGAGGCTTTGCAAATTATTTTAATGCAACCCAAAAACACAGCCGTGATAATGCTATTTTTCACTAGGAGCGGTATGGAACTCCTATTACAGCATCTGTACTGCAGAATTGTATATGCGTTTGCGCAGAGAAACTGGCATTAATTTTTTAACGACTCATGTTTACAGACATACGTTCGCTACGCGAGCTTTGGAAGATGGCATGAATGTAAAAGCGCTGTCTAAAATTCTCGGCCATACGAACGTTGCCTTTACCATGCAGCGCTACTGTTCCCCTGATATTGAATTTCTGCAGGAGCAAACGGATATGCTGGACCAGAAATAAGCTATGTAAAAAAGGGCTTACAGTTATTTCTGTAAGCCCTTTTTGCTAGTGTGCCCGGCAAGGGCGATAACTTGGCGTTGAACGTCCGCTATGCGCTCGGTAACAGGAAGCGTTAGCCGAAGGCAAACGTTCTGCATCAAACGGAACTGCAAAGCGAAATTTGTGCCGTAGACCGCCATGACGCCTATCGCTTCACTGCCGCGCAACGGTTTTTAGAAATCGTGAAACAAGCGCGGGAAACTAAATGTACGCCATCGTGAATAAAATTTATCGACTGCACTATCGGTGCACCCATTGTTTCACTTTATCGAGCATTCCAAGGGAGGACAAAGTCTGTTTAATTGCACCCTTCGTTTTCCTTTTTATTTTAGTAGAGAAGGAATCAGACCCATATTTTTTAAGCACTTCTTCAAATGGCTCTTTTTCTAAATCGGTAAAAAAGGATTCCCGTTTGGGGCTTGCTTCCACTGACTGGCCGATTGCCGGATTATATTGAATTGCTTGATTGAAATCCACAGGCTTTACAATAACGGAATCGGAAATGCTGTCGAACAATTTTTTCCCTTTGTCTGTGTTGACAATCACCAAGGACGTACCTTTGTCATCAAACATAGAGGGCATCATCTGGTTAACTCCCCAAAAATCCGCCAATGTAATATCACTTTGCCGGTCTAACCCTTTAAAAGCACAGTTACTGCAGGAAGGACGCAAGCAGACATTTGATAAAAACAAATGAAGGTAACTGTCGCAGTCTAAGGTCTGGCGATATTCAGTGCCATTGATAAATTGAAACAACAGTGAAAATTTTTGCCAACCTTGTGTTTTGTTTCTAAAGGAAATTTTATGCGCAGAACTCTGTGCAGTATCTTCGCGAAATCGCACATAGTTACGCCAAACTTTCGGTGACGGTGTTCCATGACAAATTAAATCCTGACAAACTAAATTTTCATAATCTTTTTCTAAATAAGTTTTAAGCCCACTTATTTGACAAGGTGTTCCACTAAAATATACTTTTCGCCCTTCTTTTAAAAGTGCCTCTGTTTCTGCATAGGCATCCCCTATACTGCTCTGAACATACTTCGAACCCCGCAATTTGTTAAGGTCCTGTGTATTTTGCACATAGGTATGTACCACATGAAAGCAATCATCAAAGCTGGCCCCGAAGACTGCCCCGCCGCTTTGAAGAACCTGCTGCGCAAGTTCTGTAAACAACCCTCCAGAGGAACTCGCCTCGCGTACAGAATCATGTTTGCTGTAAGCTGCAAAAGCCTTCGGTTTTCTCTGAACTTTCCGCTGCTGAAAAACAGGACAGCGGCTTTTACATTTGCCACAGTTGATACACTGTGTATCATCAATAAAAGGATATAAAAATCCCTCTTTATCTTCTTTCATTGTAATACAATGGTTCGGACAAATACTGGCACAAGCACTACAGCCGGAACAGTTCTGCTTTTGTTTAATTAATTTCATTTTTCTTTTCCTTCATCTTATGCCAACACTGCTTTGCGGCTTCATAAGGGAAGCGCAGTCCCTTATGCCTTCCTACAAAGTATGCCAAATTATCCTTGGGTCCTAATTCTTTGTGGCTAAGCAAACATTGATATGCATTTTTCAGTAATGCCAAGTCGGGTAGTTCCGGTGCCAGTCTTATTTCTCGATGTGCATATTTAATTTCAAGCATATCTAAAATTTCTTTCTCTTCTGGAATTTTCATGTCCTTTATAACATGAAAAAGAAGATCTTTAAAGCCTTCATATCGTTCAAACCACTGTTCCGGTGTACGAAAGATATGTGAATGGCTATTTCCCCTGTTCACCACCACATACAGGGGTTCTTCTACATATCCACATTTGTAGTAATAAGCGACAGGAAGCATTAGCTGCCAATTCTGTCCTTCTCTAGACGGGTATATTTGTCTGGTAGGACATACTTTACAAAACGAATCTTTGCGAATCATCATGCCTCCACCGCTCTCAAATACGACATTTGTTTCTGTTAGTAAATCTATAAATAAGTTGTCTTGCCCTATTGGCTTTTTACGATATCTTATATCAACGACTTTCCTAATATCTCTTTCATTCACATTTTCTGCCGGACAAATACAAAATCCATATTGTAAGTTGTTTTCTAAAAATTTGACACGCTGAATAATTGAATTTGATTTGAAATAATCGTCAGAGTCCAGCCATGTAAGATAGTCCCCATGAAACAAATTAAGCGCTTTATTCATTGCAGCTGCTTGTCCAGAATGCTTCTGATAAATATAATGGAGCTGCATTCCTTTCATCTGGAATTGTTTTATGTAGCTGTAAACTATATTTTTGGTATTGTCTGTTGATCCGTCGTCCACTACGAAT
This sequence comes from Caproicibacterium lactatifermentans, assembly GCF_013315815.1. Lineage (NCBI taxonomy): Bacteria > Bacillati > Bacillota > Clostridia > Eubacteriales > Oscillospiraceae > Caproicibacterium > Caproicibacterium lactatifermentans. The sequence goes on along the minus strand of NZ_CP046051.1, from coordinate 806,879 downwards.
AGTTCTATATTGGGATAGGTTTGTGCCAATACTGAATTCAAAAAACGGCCAATGAATTTTTCACCATTATAACAAGGGGTTATAATACTTACCAATGGATTAGTGGTCATGAGATTTAAGCCTACCTTTAAGGAATTTCACTGTCTTTAGAAGCACTTTGCACTCACTGTTTCGATGAAAAATGAAAATATAAATTACGTTAGGAACTATAAATGTGATGAGTGCCATTAATATGAAATTTAAAATTGTTACTGTGCTCATAACAAAGTGTTTAATAAGTTCAAGTAAACATATCATTGCGAAAGTAATCGCTAAATTTCTTAACATCCTAATGAAATATGAAATGGAGCTTTTATGAAAAAGATACTTATACAGAACGATTGGCTTCCAAATAGTTATAACTATGCCTGACACTATCGTGCCTACATAAACACCAGGGAGACCCATTTTTATAACGCAAACAATACTAATAATGAGATTAAGTATTGCCTGTATAATGGATGCATATTTATCAGGATCAAAAAGGCCGCCCGCAGATTTAAAATTAAATACTGCAGCCCTTTGACCAACAAAATAATTATTGAACAAAATAAGGGCCAATGAAATATTATCTATTTTTTTATCTGCACCAATCCATAATGTAATAAACGGTTGGAACAGAATTACCAGTGCTATTGTTTCAAAACTATATAACCAAAATCCGCAGAAATCATAAACGTTAAAAACTTCAAACTGTTTATCTTTGTTCTCAGTTGCAATTAAGTTTCCGCAGCTTGAAACAATGCCTGTCATAGCAACGGTTATAAACCCTGTTGCAGCTGATATAATAATATTATAGTTTGATACCAGTCCAACAACCGCGACGTTGATAAAAGCCGATATAATAATATTATCAGTTTGATAAACACTGATATCCCCGATTTTATGAAGAATAAGAGCTTTAATGTTCTTAATCAAATTGTTCTTGGTCTTTTTATCAAGTGGTTTAACATCTTTGCTTCTTAGATATTCGTATCTTTTATCCAGATATAGCGCAGTGATAATCTTTTGAACAAGTTGTAAGCCGGCCTGAACAAGAAGATAGACAAGAAAATTGTGGTATAACTCTAACGCAATTATTTGAACAATAGTAATAACGATACGACATACAGAATCAATATTTGTAAGTATATAATTCTGTTGTTCCGCATTTACCAGTCCATATTTATAAGATACAAAATAGGAAGAAATCGTATTAAAAAGAAATATCAAATAATAAATTTGTAGATTTGCTACCCCTTCTGCACCTTTAATAAAGTATCTCAAAAAGGGTAGCAAGATAAGCCCAACCGTTGCAACAATAGCTGCTACAATCCGATAGGCTTTCTTATAAACATGCATTAAGGATTTGATCTTTTCTTTGTCATCTTCGGCAACTGGTTTATATAAGCTGTAATTCATAGCAGTACCGATGCCCAGTTCGGAAAAGGACAATATATTCAGCACATTGGTAAATAGCCCATTAATTCCAAGGTATGTAGTACCGAGCACATTAATAAATACAGTTCTTGAAATAAACGCGAGTAACAAATTTAATACTGTTCCCGCATATCCCCAAATAATATTTTTTGCCGAATTAACTGATCTGGACTTCTGTTGCATCAATCTTCCCACCTTTATTGTTTATCCAACAGCACCAGGCACCAGTTGCTTTACTTCATTTCCCGCCTCCATCGCCTTGGCACAATAAGACGGCATAAACTGCTGTAAATGTGTTCTAATGGTCACTTCGTTCTGCATAAGCCAGTCAAAGGCATGCATCAGCTCATCCGGGTCTTTAAGCGATTGTACCGGCAAAACATAATGGTCATATGTTCCGAAAATATCTTTTGCAATCCCTTTTGCTTTAACAGAATACCCCACCACCAAAGTTGGCACACAAGTTGAATACGCTGCTATAGTGGAATGCGTACGCGCGCCAACAAAAAACCGGCAGCGGCTGATATAGCCTTTCAGTTCCATGCAGTTGTGGTCTTCTATCATTACAACGCGGTGTGTGTCCTGAAAAGCATGGTACAATGCTCTGAGCGGTACACGGTCGTCATTGGCTTCCCAAACAACGTGAGGAATGAGAGCAACCGCCATATCTGTTGTATCAAGAATATACTGTATCAAATTTTCATAATTTTTATATGTAACTCCGTCAGCAGTTTCGTTGTCAATTATCATAGGACTAAGGTTAATGCCAACCGTATTGCCCTCAATAAAGCCATCCAGCAACGGTAATTTTACACAGTCCAGCTGAAAGGCCGGGTCCGGAAACAATCTTGTGTTCCCTACACCTGCATTTATAAGTGCGTGATAGGTAATAGATTCGCGCGCTGTAATGAGGGCATATCTATTCATATCCTCAACGATTTCTGGATTTTGAAGAATCTCTGGCTCGACTGAACAGCCCCACAGCACAGTTTTGCAACCCACTTTGTTAAGCTTGCTGTTCATATATGCAAGTGATTCCGGAAAACCATCATAGCAGTAATTATCGCCGCCTATAGATAAGGCGACATCTGGGGAATCTTTAAGAAAATAATAGTATATTTTTTTAACGGGATTTGATATTTTGAGTTTGCACAGTACTGACCAAAAAAACCATGTAAGTGTACCATGTTTAACTACACTCTCTTTAATACTTGCAATATCGTTTACTGAATATTTTTTGTCCTCTAAAGGGTTAAGGGAAAAGCAATCACATTTTAAAGGATTTAAAATTTTAGCTGTTGCCCGTACTAGTGCTTCACAGCCATGATTTCCGCTTCCACCATGTGCATACAAAGATATCATAAACAGCCCTTCTTTTTATGTTTGATATTGGACAGCATTTGAAGTGTACCCCGTTGTTCGGACAAAATAATCAAACTTGAAATCCGAAAGCTGAATCCGTGATATAATGTTCCTGCTTTACTGACAGACAGGATAGGGCAACGCTGGAGAGCGACCCGAGCGGGCTGTCAGGTTTGCGGGGAAGGCGGAGCTTTGGCTTCGTCTTTTTCTTTGCCTTTCCCGGAAACAAAAGCGTTAAACTCCGGGGGGTTGGGGGCAGCGCCCCCAAATGTATCCAACGGATAAATTCCCGTCATGACAAACTTGTAGTACTCACACGGCGAGAGCTTGGCAAGGCTCCATTGATACCGGTCGTTGTTATAATACTCAATCCAAGCGTAAACACGTTCAGCAATTACTGCATGTCCATAAGATCCAACCGGTGGCAGTTCATCCTTCATGTGTCCAAATAGGCTTTCCTGCGGTGCATTGTCCCAACAATTTCCTCTGCGGGACATGGATTGACGGAGGTTGTAATCATTCAGAATGGCAACGAATTTAGAACTGGTGTATTGGCATCCTTGATCTGAATGGATCAGGGCGTCCGTGTGAAGTTCAGACCCATGCTTTTCCATCAGTTGATTTACGGTGTCCAAGACGAAATCTGTATCACAGGAGTTACTGCAGGTACAGGCCAAAACTTCTTTTGTGAATGCGTCCATGATCACACAGACGTATGAATAATAGTAAGCTCGTTGGCTGCTATCTCGGTGTACCGGTCTCGGAATATATGTAATGTCCGTCAGCAGAACAGTGCGCGGTCCAAATGACTTAAACTGTCTGTTTAGTATGTTCGGAGCTGTCCTGTTTTCCTGTAGACGCTTGCCGAGCTTGCGGTACGGATTTACCTTTCGTACCGGACATACGAGGTGATACTTTTTCATCAGTCTGCGAATCTTCTTTGTGTTCATAAGCACCGGGGGATCCTGATGCCGCAGTCTCATGTGTATACCGCGTGCGCCTTTTGAATATCCGCGGAAATTGTATGCAGCCACAATGAGGTCAAAGTCTCTTTGATCGGCCTCATCGGATGCTGTCCGCTCGGTCTGATGTCCACGCCAGTAATAAAATCCCGAACGAGATACGCCTGCTATTTCACAAAGATAAGAAATATTCAGAAGATTGTCATCCTGGCTAATGGTTTCATTTATGATGCGGTAGCGGACTTCTGGGGAACCATTCATATACATGGCTATTTCCCTTTCTTCTCCGCAAATATAATTTTTTTTATAAACTCAATCTCTTGGGACATGTAGGCAACCTTCGCAGCGAGATGGTTTATTTCTGACTCGCTCATCAATGGAGGATGCCCTTTGTTTGCCCTACGAGGCGGCGCTGGCAGTGGAGGTGCATCCTCGTTGTCATCCGGATAAGGATCATTTCCTTCGGTAAACTCGAGGCCACGTCCTTTTGCTTGCCGCAGAAGCTTAAAAAAGCCGAGAATGCGTGCACGTCCTAATGTCTCCGGGTTGAGGCCGACCTCAGAAAAAATCTGTATCGGATCGACCCCATCGCAGTACCGTTGCCAAGCTGCATCTTTAAAAGCTTTTGTGTATGACACTGTTTTGCTTGAGACATATGCCACATGAGGCGAGTCCGTGAGTTCCTTGAGTTGTTCTGCAGAGAACGCAGCATGCTCATATGTGCCGTCAGGATTCTTTTTCTTACGGCCTGCACCAGGACGTGAACCCCCACGATTACTGCTGTTTGCCATTGATAATTCCTCCTTTTGCAGAGAGAAATGATTTCAAATACAGATATTATAGCATTATCTGTCCGGTCTGTGGATGCAAACTATATTATCTGTCCGAAAACTTGATTTCCAACTCTGCGATTTGTGTGATGATTTTGATTTCACACTCTCGAATTTCAATCAATGACTGTCCAAATTTCGGGGTACGGATCACATTAGCCCTATTTTTGGACAAACCGCAACACTTATTAGTGGTTTCACGATTATCCCCTCACTCATTTTTATCAATAGGGAACTTTCTTCTGATTTCCAAGTAACCTAAACCTGGGAACCACGCGGAAATTAAAACACCGATCTTAGTTTTAGTTGAATATTGGTCACTTTTCAAAAAAGCTTTTAAGTGGGCACGGACATACTGCTGCAACTCCTTACGTTTTCTCTTCCATTTGGGATATGGAAACATAAGTTTTGATTGTGTAGAAGCAACCCGGACTCTGCATGCATTCAAAATATTTTTTGACATTGTATCATCTTGAGAAATAACTTTGTCAATTTCCTGGTAAACAGTAAATACCGTTAACCATTTCGCATTGTATTCTTTAGAAAACAATTCTTTATGCAGCGCGCTCATAGTATGTTGAACATACGTATATTCTTCTTCTGATGTATACACAATTTTTGTACAATATTGCAGATAAGTACAAACAAAAAGTAAATCTTCAGCTATCGTAATCTTCGTATTAAACTGAATATGATTCTTGCGAATAATTGGAAGTTTAAAAAGTTTATTAACCGAAAATCCCTGAATATCATTTGATGAAAGGACGTTATGGATAGCTTCCACTTTGCTCCAAATAGTTAGAGCCTTAGCCGCCTTTGATAGTCGTTCCCTAATCCCAACATAATCTTTATCATATATAAAGTTAACACTGCAGATAGACAATTCGCAACCATTTTGCATGGCATTTCGTAATAATACCTCAATCCACTCTGGATTCACATAGTCATCGCTATCAGCAAATGCCACCCACTCTCCGTTGGCGATATCCAATGCAGCATTACGAGCGGCAGAAACGCCAGAATTTTTTTGGTGAATTTCTTTTATGCGTGAGTCTTTTTCTGCCCAATCGTCACACATCTGTGGACAGTTATCCGGTGAGCCGTCATCTACAAGTATAATTTCAAGATTTGTATACGTCTGATTGACTATACTTTGGACACACTTATTTAGATATTTTTCCACTTTATAAACAGGGACAATCACACTTACTAATGGTTTCATTCATCCGTCTCCTCATTTTGAAAAGAATACTTCCAATTCCTTTGCAGCATGATTTATATCATAACCAGCACTAACGACTTTTTCAATAGCTTCCGGGCTTCTGCTTTTTTTCAAAGCTTTATCCAATTCATCCCGCCATTCATTGATAGGTAAATCGAGGTTTACAAAGTCAACCAGTCCGGTCAAATCAACCTCTGGAGGAATCACATTGCTTGAAGCAACACAAGGAAGTCCTGCGGCCTGAGCCTCTACTAATACAATGCCCCAGCCTTCAAAACGAGAAGGAAGTAAAAAAGCATCCATCGCCTGGTATAGGTCAGCTACATCGTTCCGTTCACCAAGAAATTGCACAGAAGTTTCAAGTGCAGACTGCCTTACATACGCTTTGCATTCTTCTGCAAGCGATCCCGTACCAACCACTACCATCTTCCCTGCGGGATTGCCTTCGTGATACGCATGGAATATCTGCAGCATAAACAGCGGATTTTTCTGATACTGCAAACGCCCGACAAAGCCAATGACTGTTTCATTGTCTTTGATGCCAAGAAGTTTCCTAACCTCCGCACGTTTTTGTGTATTGAATTTATATTTTTCGGTATCAATGGCATTCGGGATTACACGAAATTTCTCACTATTCATGATTTCGGAAGAATAAAACCAACGGCCAGCGGTTTTTGAACAGGCCCAAAAATCCGTTGCCACCTTATCGATTTGTGCTTTGTTCCTATTGTGCAGGATGGTCATGAGGCGGCCCTTCGTACCAGTTTCCATATTTTCGGAGTTATGGCTGTGAATAATCCGTTTTGGTATTCCGTATTTTTGGGCGAATTTCAAATCATCGATATTGCTAAGCATACACTTGCTGGCCCAAATGCAGCTGTACTTCCCGGCATTTCTTCTAAAAAATGCTTTTGTATCTTTATGTGCCTGCAGTGGGTCCTTGCCGTAAGCACAGCCGTGAAAGACTTCACAGCCCAATTCTTTTAATTTATCTTCAAAAGCACATTGCGCGTTGTTGCACCAGAAATCAAAATGGATTTTCTGATACAGTCGTTGTACATAATTGAGTATAAACGTTTCAACGCCGCCTGTATTCGTTGTCATGCCGGTTATCAATATCTGTTTCATGTGCTTGTCACTTCCTCATTCTGAAAGAATGTTCATAAAATTACGATAATAATTATCCAAAGTAAGTTTTTCTGCTGCTCTCAGGCTTTCTTTTCCCATTCTCTCTCTTGCCTCCGGATTTTCAGCCAGATACTGAATGCCTTTTGCTAAATTGTCGACTATCTTCCCATCGCGCGGCAAAAGCAGTGCGCATTTATCATTTGCATATTCCGGTATGCCGCCAGAAAGCGTCGTTATTAGCGGAAGACCACAAGCCAAAGGTTCTATCACTGCCAACGGGGCTGGGTCATCCCACACAGAAGGTATACATACCACATCTGCTGCTGCATAAACGCCCGGTACGTCATTATACGGGATAAAACCTGTCAGCACGATTTTGTTTCCAGAAGACTCTGCTATATAGCAAAGTTTCTGCTCATAGGCACTTTTTACTCCGCTTCCATAAAAATAGCCGCCTGCCACTATCAGTTTTGTATTCGGTACATCCGCTTTACAAAAAGCCGTCATGAGTTCCTTAGCGCCTTTTTCCGGTGTAACACGGCCGCAGAAAAGAAAAACAATTTCATTTGATTTGATGCCGAATTTTTCACGCCATATTTTGCCGTCTTTCTGTGCCGCAGCACTTCCAAAGCGTTTCTCATCCACACAGTTACGCAGCACCACTGTCTTTTTCCGTGGCAGCCCACCGAGATATGTTGAAATCGACTGACTGATAAAATTACTGACAGTTATAATCTTATGTACCTGCCCCATCAGCTCTTTACAGCCGAAATCGTTTGTTATTTCGTTGTGTAGGTGATAATAGCACTTACCTAGGTATCTCTGCGCATTTCCATGTTTTTTTAGCACCATAAAAATAGTCGGGTGATTTTCAAGGATCAACTTGTCGTAATTGCTGACCGCTAAATCCGCACTGACTTTTTTAAAAAACCATAGCCGCTGTAAAATATATCTGTATTGTTTTGCATTCTTGCTCTTGAAAAATGTTTTGACTATCTGATAAATGGCCTTGTCCCCTGCTTTTATAAAGTCTGGAGTTTTAATGAATTTATATCTGCAATTGTGCTGTTTGCTTGCTTCTCTCTCCGCTCTTTCATCATACATGCTGTAAACGGTAAAATTGGCTTTGTGGTATTTTTCATTCATCTTTATGAGATAATCGACTAAAGACTCAACTGCGCCGCCGATCACCGCAGGCACCGGCAGATAGCCAGATGTAACGAATGCTATATTCAAAGTAAATCACTGCACCTTTCAGAAGTTTTACTGGTTTCATTCTCTGCATGACTCCGTACTGTAGCTTTTTTGTCCTGGTATCTGAGCGAAAGCATCGTAAACATAAAGCAAAGCATCAATGTTGGCGGATAATAGTAAGCCTGGTCTACACAATACATCATAATGACACATAGGATGCCAAACGACATTGGCCGTGCCTTTTTCCAGCAGGCGACAAGCAGTGTAATGAAACTTGCAAAAAATGCGACTGTCGCAATGAGACCAAAGTGGATTAAAAATTCTGGTAATCCTTCTCCCCCGCCTTCCTGTAATGCAGGTTTCCCAATCGCTAAAAATCTTAGAAATGTAGGCGTGTCATAATTTTTAATGGTTTCATTGATTGCAGCCCATTGCCCTGTTCGTCCTGCCATTGTCGTGTCATTGGAAGTTTGTATTACAAGTCTGTCAAAAAATTGATTTGCGACTTTAGGGAAAAAGATGTAAATGAACGCCCCAAAGGCTAGTGCCACCTCAAACAGTATCATCCAAAATTGGATTTTACTATTAAGTGACTTGTTTTGCTGATAACTGGCAAACATGAAAAGCGATGTTAATATGAATGGAATCTGCACAGAACGTGAACCGCAAAGAATGATTCCCGCAACCGCCATAAGCAGCGATACAATCTTGATTTTTTGCCATTTTGGCATAGTCGGTTTCCAGCACAGCAAGCACGGAAAAGCCATAGACAAAAACAAACCAAATCCATTTCCGTTTTGATAGGTCGATATCATTTTTGTTGATTCTGCATTGTCCGAAAACCCATATCCAATCGGCTTTTCTGTAATATTCTGCCCTTTCGTATATGTAATTCCCGGAATTGCCGTGGACGTAATTCCGGCCACCCACTGTACGGCAGCATATAAGCTGGTAATCATGATTGCCACACATATCATCTTATACGCTTTTTCTGGTTCCATGAGATAGGTCACCGCTATCGCTAAAGGTGACCCAAGCAAGACCAGCACTTCAGCCAAAGCAAAGGGCGGAATATCTCCAAGATTGAAAATACAGTAAAAGATGAGCGCAAAAAATAGAACTGCATAGCAAGTTAAAAGTCCCTTTACTTTGCGCATTGCCGGAAATATATAGTTTATATTTTTAAAAGCGGATAATGCCAATAATACAGTAGAAATTGTGAGTGGTACAGAAGCAATCTGTATTCCGGCTTTAGGAAACGCCATAGATATGAAAAATAAAAATGAATTCATTTACCAAGCATCCTTGTAACTCTCTTTTTACTTGCCCTGTTGAATGGAATAAAAGAAATTTTATAGACTGAGATAAAAATCCTGCAGCTTTTTTGCCTCACAGTGAATATCATATCCACTTGCCGACACATCTTTCCTTCTGTCTTTTCGTATATCATTCGAATGTACAAGTAACCTTTGTGCCCATCTTTCTGTGGTTTCCTGCAAAGGACAATATTCCATTGTTTCACATATTTTTGCTTCAGCAGGGACTTTTTCAGAGGCAACAACAGGTAGGCCTGCCGCCTGCGCTTCAACCGCAACTAGGCCCAGCCCCTCATAGTTGGATGGAAAAGCAAATACGTCCATTGCTTGATAAAGCTCATTGACGTCCTTTCGGACTCCGGTGAAAATGACTTTATCGGTTATTCCCAATTCGTTCGTCTTTTGCTCAATCTGTGGCCGCATATCGCCGTCCCCTACCAACAGCAGAAGAGAACGCGGATGATATTCCAGTACCCTTGCGAAAACATCCAATAAAAACGTTTGGTTTTTCTGGAAGCACATTCGGCCAGCATGCCCCACAACAAATTGGTCCGTAATTCCAAGCTCATTTCGCTTCTGTTTCCTTATGTCGGGGTTGTATGTAAAATCATCCGGATCAATGGCGTTTTTAACAATCCGTATAGGATTCGTTTTACAAAAATCTTCTCCAAACAGCCAATTCGCCGCATGTGTTGAACAGGCACAGTAATGCGTTGGATATACTTTTGAAAAAGATCTTAATATATTTTTGAGGATATTCTTTTTCGTTTCTCCTGGACTCGATGTACTGTGACTATGCGCAATACGGACAGGGACATTTGCTTTTTTCGCAGCATAAAGGGGGAACAAACTCAGCGAGTTCATATTGGAATGTACAATAGGATAATGGTTTTTCTGAAATAATATTTTCAAAGCCTTCGTATATCTAAAAATATGTTTATATGAAGGAATTTCATAAACGTGTCCGCCTAAAGAAGAAATCTCATCATAAGGAATGACTGTTGAATCATTGTTGACAATAAAATCAAATTGTACTTTTTTATGATCCATATGCCTGTAATAATTCATTACGACTGATTCCACGCCGCCAGCCATCATACGTCCCATCACTTGCGCCACTCGTACAGGTCTGCTATTCACTGATTGTCATCCTTTTAAAATTGTATATTATATTAACAGTTTTCCATCATATACACCTGGGCTATGCTGACTATCATGTTTCTTGCCCGTATGCTTCTGCCATTGCAGAATATAGGCAATGGTAAGCACTGCCGTGAACACCGCCAAAACAGCTGCCGCTATCAACGTGCCGAATACAATCTGGTGTAGGCAGGTTACCACTAACTCATACAAGGACTGCTCGACAATACCCACACATTCTATTTTCCCGGAACACAAAACACCTATTCCGGCAGCAAAAAACAGCAGCGCCGCTCCACTGGTTGCAAAGATACAATATCTGAAGAAGTGCCTTTTATGATGCATATTGTAAAGCAAAACAAGAATAATAACGGCCAATATTCCTAACGCTGCTTCAACCGGAACGAGTAATTTTTTTGCTTTTGGTATCAGAGAACGCATCGCTGATACCACCGGCGCCGAAAAAGATACATGCTTCCGATAAGATTCTGCACAAACCCGTGACAAAGCCTTGATTGCCTGCTTATTTTCTTCAGTCATTTGGATGTTCCGCTTTTCGGCATTTTTCGCAAACTGGCTATAAAATATTTTTTCTTTAGCATCATAGTCAGGTCCGGTTCTATTTTCGTAAATGGATTTTACAAGCTGATTGGCATCGGAAGATATTTCGCGCTCGCTAACCAACGACTTGCAGAAGTTCTGGTCAAAACCACTCGCCTGTCCATAGGATGTCAGCTCATTTTGTACGGCATAAAGCGCATATTGACTGTACTTGCTTTGAACAATTTGACGCTGCAAAAAATTTTCATTTGGAACAGTTACCTGAAAAACGGCACATAAGGAAAGACAGATAAATAACAGACACAAAACAAATGAAAGAATGTATGACATTACCGTCTTCACTCGTGAATGATGTTGTATTCTTCTTGACATGGCAATTCCTTTCATCCTGCGGAGCTAATTTGCTTTCCAGACACATATTTGGCATAAACATAATACCTCTGTGACGTTAAACCGACGACGTTACTGGAACGGTCACAAGTATACAAAACCAGGTTTTCTTCTTTTTTAAGCAGATTGATAGCCTTGCTATCTGTGTCCTTGGCGGATTTTTGGCCTGTCACCTGATATTCATAATCACCATAAGTGGTTTTAATTTTAATCAAGTCGCCCGTTTTGACGCTTTTTAAAGAGGAAAACACGGTATCAACATGCCCACTGATTAAGATTGTGCGCCTTTGCCCCGGAAGACCGCTGCCTACATAAATGCAGGCGCCCTTCTTTAAGTTTTGCGTATCATCACCATATATGACGGGAGTATCAATTTTTGCACTCTGGATTGTAAGTGTCCCTATCTGCTGTCCTTGAATCGGCATATCGTTGGGAGACTTCATGCTTGATTTGGTCAATTCACTTTGGCCATTATTCTGATAAATGTTAGATATTCCACCACTAAACGTAGGCGGCTTCTGCAAAAACGTCACCTGAAATAAATCTGTGTACGGCTTTATAATAGGATTCGCTACAACTATAATTAGAGAAGCCGCAATCGCACAAAACAGCAGCGGCGTGACGATAAACTTCACGATGTTGCGGAAACGAACATGACTATGATGACTCTCTTTCATATTGATTCCCCACCTGCATTCAAACGCTTTTTCTTTAACCAAATAAACACACACGCACTTCCAATGACAACCACAACGATACTGGAAGCAGCAAGAATGGCCGGTATCCATGAATAATGAATTCCCGTATCCTTAATAGGATTCGCTTGTTCAACATTGTATGTATTTCCATATTTGTCGACGATAACAACGTTGTCTCCATTTGTCGTTACGGTAGCACCTGCTGCTTCTGCCACTTCCACCACTGCACTGCTAAGTGCAAGCCGCTGCTGTGTCGTGAGATTTTTGTTTCCAAAGTCAAAGCTTTTTATAATTGCATCATCTGTTTTTGAAGGCAACGCAGAGCCTGTATTTATCTTGGGGGTACCAGCATAACTGTCTGCACTGGCTGTTCCCGTCATCGATGCTTTACTGGATGCTGTAGTGGATGCACTTCCAGCTGGCTGGCCGCTGGTTGTTCCATTATGATTGACAGCACTGTTTACTGATGACGAATTTACCTGTGAATTAGCATTTTCTTTCTCCGATAGCTTTTTTGCTACTTTAACCTTGACAATCTGAACGGCATTCAAGATGCGGGTGAGTTGCGCATCCGTAAGGTTGTGAGAATTCAAATAGCTCTGTGCCATAGCTACATACTTATTAGGAGCATATATCGTTCGGCCATTCACAACCACGCCGGCCTCAATTTCAGCCATAATTTCACCTTTTGAAGCCGCATATGATGGAATTGCCGCACTCATGAAAACCATGGCCGCAAGTGCAGCTGCAACGATTCTTTTCAATTTCATTTTCATCCTTATATCACCCTTTACCAGGATAGCTGGAGTGCTTTCTATGTTCCACAGAACGGACAATGAAGACTGCCAACAGCACACCCGCCGTATCTATACAAACATCACGGAATGAAGAAGTTCTTGCCATAACAAACCGCTGATGAAATTCATCTCCACAGGCGCATATAAATCCTGCAGCTAAAGAAATCACAAGCCTTTTGCTGTTTGAAAGGTGGCCAAAGGTCCACACAATCATGCTGATGTTTACACCGAGCAGAAAGAAAATAGTAAAATGTGCAATCTTTCTAATACAGACGTTTACCGCTTGATAAGCTGTGCTGCTTCCCGCCGGTACAGCGCCCACGTCTTTAGCAATTTGAACGATTACCATGGAAATTTTGCCGCTTGTGTTATTTGTCTGATAATAATTTTGACTTGAAAAGAAGAATATAGCGGCCAGACAAGCTCCCAATAATAGAACCCAGAAAATGCGTTTTTTCATATCATATCCGCTTCTGCGAAAGGAACCATTCTTTTGTTTTTTGCAGCCATGGTTCCCATTCCTTAAAACGATATTTGTGAATGGTTGCTTCCATGATATTGAGGTTTGGACACCTTGAGCCGCAGTTATGAGAATCCGTTCCAACTATGACCGGAGCATTCTGTTCATATAGTTCTTTTATCAATTTCCGTCCTTCACGCTTTCCAAATGCACTGGCGTTTATCTGTACAACAAGGCCTGGTATCTTTAAAAGTTCTTTTATATCTTCCGGCTCATACCACAGGTACCTTTCCAGATGTGCCAAAACGGGAAGTACCTTGAAACCATAACGGATGTTTTCAATTTCCTGCAGCACCCAGCTTTTATATCCCCTGCTAGGCAATTCCAACAAAATAGCTGAAAGATGCTCGTAGCAGAGCGGAAGACAATCCTGTTTTGAAATATCCGGCTCAATGGCAACCTCAGCTGCTTTCTGTACGGCCGGCAAATTTGGACGAAATAGTGGGCTGCCTGTTAGCTGCTGATAAGCATTTTCCCTTGCCTGTACAAATGTGTGGATGTCGGTATTGTGCAAGATAAAGTGGGGAGTTGCAAAGACGGAATCGACCTGCTGGCGGCTTAACGCTTCAAGCATTTTTATAGACATTTCGATGCTGGATGCACCATCATCAATCTGTGGAAGAACGTGCAGATGAAAGTCTGTCCACATTGTCAAATCCCCTTTATTTTGAAGAAGGGCCATCGCCATAGCTTCCATAACAGCTTCCATAAGAGCCGTAGTAATAGGAGCTGTATGGTTTACTCTTCTCCCGGACATCATTGATAACAACGCCCAGCACCGTACCATTTACTTTCTTTATACTGTCAATTGTCTTTTGCAGTGAGTCATATGTCGTTTGATTTTGTCTTGCAATTAAAACAGTGCCGCTGACATATGGTTCCAGTACCAATGCATCCGACAGCATATTGATTGGCGGTGTATCAATAAAAACGTAATCATAACCACCAGAAATGCTGTCAAGGAAATCCTGCATATTTTTTGAGCTCAGCAATTCCACCGGATTAGGTGGTATTGGGCCAGCCGAAATAACATCCAAAGATGTGTCTTTATAGTGGTGAAGTATTTTATCTGCATCGGCGGTTTTGCTTAAAATGGTTGAAAGGCCATCCGTATTGGCGAATTCAAAGATACGGTGCTGAACAGGTTTTCGCATATCCGCGTCTATGAGGACGACATTTTTCCCTGTTTGTGCCATGGAAATGGCCAAATTGGCGCAGGTGATAGACTTGCCGGCGGCCGCTTCTGGGCTTGATACCAAGATAATATTATTTTTGGCAGATGCCAAAGTAAACAGTAAATTTGTCCGAATGATTTTATAAGCTTCTTCAGCATGGAAATTTGTATGACTGCTTAGCCTATTGGACACCTCATTCTCAAAAGTATGCTTTTTATTTCTTAGCTTCATCAGTTTTACCTCCTGCACGAGTTTGATTTTCTAGATGAGGTATTTCGCCAAGTACAGGGATATTTAGCCGCTTTTTCACATCTTCTTCACCCTTAATCGTTGTATCCAACACTTCTGCCAGCAAGGATACAATAATCATAATCATCAAACCAATCAGAGCGCCTATCGCTGACTGCTTTGCAACATTTGGCGATGACGGTGACGATGCCGGCGTTGCCTTGCCGATTACTTCCACAGACCCAGCCTTTACAACCCGTTTCAGTACATCTGGGGCGACATCTGCGATTGTATTGCAGATTTCAGCGGATAACTCCGGATTGGTTGTTTCAGCCGAGATAGATAAAACCTCTGTCTTATTGGCGGATTCCATGTGGACCGCTTTCTTCATCTGCCCCACCGATACCGGCTTGCTCAGCTTGTCGGCAATGCTTTGCATGACTCGGTCGTCTTCCAAAATGACAATATAGGTATTAACTAACTGCTGTGAAGCATTCAAGTCATCTTGATTAACGGTATCCTGCGATGTGGCTTTCTGCTGGCTGTTGTTAACATAGAGAGAAACTGAGGAGGTATATTTTTTGGGTATTAAAAAACTAGAGGTGACAAACATAAGTGCCAGTCCTATGATGAACCCAGAAAGTATCCATTTCCAGCGCTGCCGAAAAATGAACAGGATTCTGTGCAGATCGAGTTCTGTCGTTTCATTCATTGTATCATTTCTTCCTTTTATTGAAAATGTCAATACTTATAAAAGCACAATCACTGTGCAGACAGTTTCATGATTCATACTGCCCGCACAGTGATTGTGTAATGGAATGTAATTATTTACAGCCAACTGCAAACAATTTATAATTCATATTGTCAATTTGGCAATAGACACCAACCATGCCGCTGTACTTCTTTGTAACCTTAACACGGCAGAAATATCTACCATTTTTATCCGGATATAGTCCTTTGACTATGCTTGTCTGCAGGACATTTCCATTGGCTGTGGTGAAAGTGTAGTTCTTATATGCGTTTTTCGGCTTTACATAAAATACATATGTCTTGCCAGGTTCCACATGAACATCACAGGTCGTATCAGAGAAGAGTGGACGTGCAATAATCTGCAGCTTAAAGACACACTTGCCATTGATATAAACGCCAGTTTTATCGCCGATATTGCCGTGCGCATATACGCTATAATGGCCGCTGGTGCCGTTCCACTTCGTCTTAGTTCCTGTATAAATCGTATTACCGTTGCCGGTTGTGTAGTTGAACTGGTCCATCTTTTCTGTGGACGAAAAGTCGACGTAATAGGTGCCCGAAATTGGAATCTGCAAAGTGTCATTTTCCGTTACCGTACGGGTTGTGCCGTCGTTCAGGGTGACCTTTGTTGTGAGCACCGGTGTAGTAGTCGTTCCACCGCCACCGCCGGGATGAGAGGACGTTTTATAAGCATTTTTAAGTGCTTCCGCTATCTTTGCATTGACATCATAATACTTCTTGTAGGTGTCAGAGTTGTCAAGTGCCTTTT
Source organism: Caproicibacterium lactatifermentans (assembly GCF_013315815.1). Lineage (NCBI taxonomy): Bacteria > Bacillati > Bacillota > Clostridia > Eubacteriales > Oscillospiraceae > Caproicibacterium > Caproicibacterium lactatifermentans. Next base: position 790,379 of record NZ_CP046051.1, on the reverse strand, counting down.
TGACGCAGGTTTCTACAACTTCATCGCTGAAAATCTGGTTAAGTTTTGTATCAGAAGCGGTTGATTTTTCTATTGCACCTAAATAATCTTTGAGATTCTCGCTGTCGTTGTCTGAAACACCACTCAGTGCTTCCCCGAGTGTACAGTTTGGCAGCATAGCAGACTTAAAATAGCGGTTTATCATGCCCGCGAAAGCCGTTGTTTTCTTAACTTCCTGCGCATAACCATACCATGCAGAGTTTGCTGTTGTACCTTCATTCTCATGTCCAGACTCCGTCATGTAAGCACGAAGGCCTTTATTGTTATATGTTGTAGTATTCAAAATACCGGCAATGTCCGAAGTGCGTGCAGAATCATTTGGGAAGTCCGGTGCTATCTTGATAGCATTTGCAATACATTGGTTGAGACCGTCACCACTCACAGATGTTTCTGCACCATTGGGATGCTTTAACTGAATGCCTTCATCAATGATGCCAGTTGAAGATACGGTTGTCCCGTTATTAGATACTTTAAACGGGCGGTTATATGCTACCAATTCAATAGCTGTTTCGCCCTGTGTAGCATAGATAGAACTATCATTCTTCATCGTCTTCAGTTCACTATTAAAGAAATTGGTGAAAGATGTTTGTAAACGATTGTCAACAGTATTGGAATCTGCTGCAAAGGCACCACCTGTCATACCGCCGAAGCAGCTAAACGTCATGGCCGCAGACAGTACAGCTGCTGCAATGCGCCCGCCTGTGCTGGTTTTCTTCATGTTTTTTCCTCCTATGTTCAATTGTTTTTCGCTTAGAGCGTTTATCCTCTCGATACTGCTTACTCATCTCCTTTGTTTTTTAGGACAAAAGTAATCGTCTGCAAAATAAGCTTTGCATCCACTCGAAAGTTTTGATTTTGTATGTATTTGATATCCAGCCCAACCCATTCATTAAATGTAGATACTTTACCTTTATGTGTCTGCCAATAGCAGGTAAGCCCTGGCTTTGCAGCTAGCCGCTGATATTGATAAGGTGTATACTGCTCTACTTCCGCCGGCAGAGGTGGGCGTGGACCTACAATACTCATATCACCTTTCAAAATATTCAGCAGCTGCGGCAATTCATCTATGCAAGTGCGGCGAATCACCCGTCCCACCCTCGTAATACGAGGGTCATCACTTATTTTAAAAGCCGGGCCTTCCCGCTCATTTTGTGCAGCTAGTTTACCCAGATACCGATCCGCATCTACGCACATACTTCGGAACTTATACATTCGAAATGTTTTGCCGTTTTTTCCTACACGATTATGAATATAAAAGGCTGGTCCCGGGCTGTCAGCCTTAATCAGAATGGCAACAATTAAAAACAATGGGGAAAGTAAAATAAGGGCAAGCAAACTTAGTACAATGTCCATCACTCTTTTAACTGCAAAATACAGCCGTCGTTGTTTTACTCGGCTTTTAGAAGCAAAACATATCTTTCGTTCTTTTTTTGCATTGTCCTTTGCAAAGTCAGGGTTAAATAGCGCCTCTTCGGATTTCATCTTTCTCTTCCCTTCCATTTTTCTCTGTCTTAGCCATTCCTATTGTGATGATATACACCCAATTAACAAATAGAGAACCGGTCGTTCGACGATTTATATAAACACTTTTTATTATAATCTGCTTATATCCGTCCAAACTAAGTTCGATATATAATAAAAAATAGTCATTTCACAGGAGGGTAGAAGATGAAATTCATTGTTGGAATGATTCTTGGATTTTGGGCTGGCATTACAACCATGTGTTTATTCCAAATAAAGCGAAAAAAATAAGTTGAAAATTATTTAAATATATTTGAATGTCGCGACTTATTTCATGTTTTTTCTTTATTTATTCAGTTTATTTCTGGGGGCATTTCTTCCCTGTTTTATCTCTATTTCCATGTAACAGTCATATTGTACTACATTTCCCCATCTGTTGTCAATAATTACAACTGTGTTTATTCCAAATAAAGCGAAAAAAATAAGTTGAAAATTATTTAAATATATTTGAATGTCGCGACTTATTTCATGTTTTTTCTTTATTTATTCAGTTTATTTCTGGGGGCATTTCTTCCCTGTTTTATCTCTATTTCCATACAGTAACAGTCATATTGTACTACATTTCCCCATCTGTTGTCAATAATTACAACTGTATAGATCAGTCATTTTCCAAGTATCTGCCGGATTTTATCCTGCACAAATAAGTGCCCACTGAACAATAGGTAAAGAAAGCGCCTGTTTTCTATGGGTCCTTGTTCTATCGTAAAACATCATTGAAAGGGGACAAGCCTTATACACTTTTTTCCTTTAGTATAAAATAAACGATCTTTGATTCCCCCATTTTTTACCACCTGTTTTTTATTATATAGTCTGCTTTTTTACAATGTTCAACCGTTTTTATGAATATTTATAGATTAGGCCATTTTTTTGTTACCGTATGATTTTCAGTGATTGCGAAAAATGTTTTTCCGCACGTCAACTGAATTTGATCTGTTGTAAAACATCATTTTATAGAAGATAAGCCTTATACGCCTTTGTAATGGCAAGCAATTTTGTGTCCGCACCCCCTAGCATATAATAAAAAAGTTCGCAATTTTGAAATGGCAAAAAGGGTATAGAAAAGTCATTGGGATTCCGGTAAAATGAATGGTGTCTAAGACATTCAAAGAATGAGAATCCCAATGACTCAAAAATAGGGTACATTTTATTTTGACATTATTTTGACATAATAAAAAGCTGAAAGCCATGAATTACTGGACTTTCAGCTTTAACTATGCCGCAAATTGCAAGTGCAAGTTGGACACCCGCACAGTAAAAATTAGTTAATCAGAACCACGGACGAGATAGAAGCCTTGGCTTCCGTCGAGGGCGTGGTTGCCACAGCCGTCAGGTTGCGAAAACAGAATCAAGGAACACTTCAAACAGTTCCTCCGGGGTACGGTAGCCGAGTTTTTTGCGTGGCAGCCCGTTCAGATCGTCAGCGGCGGACAGGATGTACTTTTGAGAGGAGTCCTCAACAGATGCGCCCTTGGGAATGAAGGCTCGGAACAGACCATTTGTTAGGCAGTATGATATACTGAAAACAAATGGGGTGTTTTTATGCCAAAAGGTAAAGCAAAGAAACGATACACAGGAGAATTCAAACAGCAGGTTGTAGAAGCTATGCAAACAGAGAAACTCAGTTACAGTGAAGCAGCGCGGCAGTTTCACGTGTCTGACCATAAAAGCGTTGCTCAATGGGAACGAATTTATCTGGAAGAAGGACCAGAAGGGCTATATGTGGAACGCCGTGGTCGAGCCAACTCTAATGATAAATCACTTATAGCAGATGCTAAGGATTATGCTTCAAAAAATGTAGCCGGGATATTAGCTTCTTCTCAAGTAATTCCGACATAATAAATTCAAAAACCATCTTCATAATCAGAGGAGTCCGACATAATGTCGGACTCCTTTTTGTGTACAAAAGCGGTATATAAAAGAAAGAGCTTTCCCAAAAGGGAAGGATGTAAATTCTTACCAAATTATCATGCCATATAATGGTATAATAAAAGAAGTAAAAAATAATTTACACTCACAGGTGCGGAATGTTTGGAAGACATCCCGCAACCTTGCGCCATAAAGGTTTACGAGAACCATTATGACTTGTGAAATGCAGTTTATGCTTCATTATAGCATTTACTTCATACATTAAGCGGTTCACACCTTTCGCACAAGGTTGTGAGCCGCTTCATTTTTTACTTTTCAATCCGAACCTTGAAAGCTTATGATGATGTCTGCCCCCAACGATAACAAGGCCAAGCAGGAAACTGCTTGGCCTTGTTATCGTGGAACATTTTGGTGGAGGAGAATGGATTCGAACCATTGAAGCCGAAGCAGCAGATTTACAGTCTGTCCCCTTTGTCCACTCGGGAACTCCTCCATATCGCAGCCAACCAGCAGCTGCCTTGTCCGTCAGATTGGAGCTGGCAAAAGGACTCGAACCTTCGACCGGCTGATTACAAATCAGCTGCTCTACCAACTGAGCTACGCCAGCGTATCTCTGACTGACAAGTATATATTATAAAGGATACTCTTCAATTTGTCAAGCATTTTTTGTAATTTTTTGCTTTTAATTTAGAAAAAACGTCTGTGCTGTTTTTTAGAGCATAGCGCAGTCCAAAGAGTCATTTCCCATTGTGCGCAGGTCAAACGGTGTTGTCTGATACACAAAGTAGTTAAGCCAGTTGGTATACAGCAGCTGGCCGGTCGCACGCCAATTATTAACAGGCGCACGGGAAGGGTCATCACCGGGATAATAGTGCTTCGGCATGGCAATAGGCTCGCCTTTTTCTAAGTCACGCCGGTACTCCTGCCCCAGCGTTTCCGTATCATATTCCGAATGACCCATGACGAAATACTGGCGGCCGTCCTGGTCACTAACAATATGCACACCTGCTTCCGGTGAAACGGACATAATGCGCAGCTGCGGCACCTTTTCAATATCCTTCGCATGGACCTCTGTCTGGCGGGAATGCGGTGCCCAATAAACGTCGTCAAAGCCCCGAAACAAACGGGATTTTTTCTTCAGTGCATAATGTGGAAAAACGCCGAACAGCTTTTTGGGCAGAACATACTTGGGAATTCCATAATGGTAATATAGTCCGGCCTGTGCCGCCCAGCAGATATGGAAAGTGGAATGGACATTGGTCTTAGTCCACTCAAAAATGCGGCATAACTCCGGCCAGTAATCCACATCTTCATATTTCATCAGTTCCACCGGTGCACCGGTGATGATGCAGCCGTCATAAACACGGTCTTTAATGTCGTCAAACGTCTCATAAAAACGCAGGAGATGGTCCTCCGGCGTATTTTTAGACTTATGTGTGACGGTCTGCACCAAATCAACCTCTATTTGCAGGGGCGTACTGGCAAGGCAGCGCAAAATTTGCGTTTCCGTCGTAATTTTTGTTGGCATCAGGTTCACCAGCGCAATGCGCAGCGGACGAATATCCTGATGTAAAGCCCGTCGTTCCGTCATGACAAAGATATGTTCGTTTTCCAGTACGGAGCGAGCCGGCAGTGAATTTGGTATTTTAATGGGCAAGAAAGGCGCCTCCCGATAAATACAAAATGGGTTGCGGCCGTTTGTCAGCGCAGCTGCAAAAGCTTGTTCTTCAGGTCACTTTCCAGTTTGCCAAGTTGCTGTTCTGCCTGTGCGCGCTTTTCGCGGCCTTGCTGTTGAATCTGCATGACTTCATCCAGTGTAGAAATCAGCGTTTCATTGGTATGCTGCAGCGTCTCCATATCAACGACACCGCGCTCAGATTCTTTCTGCGTTTCAACCGTAGCTATCTTCAGGGTATCTGCATTCTTACGCAGCAGTTCATTGGTCATATCCGTTACTTCCCGCTGTGCTTTGGCAGCCTGGGTGGAATGTTCCACGCCCAGTGCCAAAACCATCTGACTTTTCCACAGAGGAATTGTATTCACCAGTGTAGACTGTATCTTTTCGCTCATCAGCAGGTCATTGTTCTGCACCAAGCGAAGCTGCGGTGCCATTTGAATGGCGACCATGCGTGTCAGCTCCAAATCGTGCAGCTTCTTTTCAAAGCGTGTACACATGTTGGAAAGGTCATTGGCAGACTGGGCATCCTCCGGCAGACCGGACACCTGTGCCTTTGCCTGCATTTGGGGAAGGTCCTGTGTACGCACCTGCTCCAGCTTTTTCTTGCCTGCAATCAGGTACATGGACAGTTCCTTAAAGTAAGTCTTATTGACCTCATACATTTTATCCAGTACAGAAATGTCCTTTAGCAGCTTCACCTGATGCTCTTCCAGTGCGTCGCAGATTTGGTCCACATTGGTTTCCGCTTTGGCATAGCGTGCTTTCAGGGCAGTAATCTTATTGCTGCTGCGTTTAAAGCGGGCAAACAGACCTTTATCCTTATCGTCCGTTTCAAAGCTTTTCAGTTCCGTTACCACGCCGGAAAGCATCTTGCCGACCTCGCCCAAATCCTTAGTGCGCACATTTTCCAGCGCACTTTCGGAAAAATTGGCCATTTTTTTCTGCGCACCGGAACCGTACTGCAGCACTTGGTTGCTGTTGGTCAGATCTATTTTGGTTGCAAAGTCGTCCACCATTTTCTGCTCTTCTGGACTCAGCTGCGGCTTTGGTACCTGCTGGGCCGCCATGTTTACCTGCGGTGCTGTCTGCAGGTCGGGTGCAGCCGGTGACGGCGTTGGGTCCAGTATCAGTTCTGGAGTAGGTATTTTATTTTGTTCCATATCCATATTGTGACCTCCTTGTTCCTATCACATCGTTCACGACGTGTTCGGCCGGACTCTTATTTTTCTTCCGTAGACTCCATTTTCGGCTGCTTTGGGGTAAAGTCGCTGCCGGTCAGTCCCTCCTGTTTCAGCATGGTTTCCAATGTGGAAATATCCGCTGAAACATCCAGTACATCATTTGCAAAAAGGCTGTCCAACAGATTTGCAAAAGCAGTATTGATGGTATCCAGCGAGCGTTCAATTTCCTGTTTTGCCTTCGTGATATTCTCACCCTGCACCGGCTGTGTATCAAATTCTTGATAAGATTTCACCAGTTTTAAGGTCGTGGGCAGATAGTAGCGCATGAACCGGCGAATTTCCGGCAGCTTCTCCGGGTGCTGTTCCACACACTGAAAGATACGGCCGGTGACCTGTTCCAGTTTGTCCAGCTTGGCGGATACTTCTTTTCCTGGAATCGCATCATTCGCAGCCTGAATTTCCTGCAAATATCGATTTCCCTCCTGCCGAACTTCCTCCAGTTGTGCCTGCTGCGGGTTCTCTTTTTTCTTTTCCTCTTTTTCTTTTGCAGCCTCTTCACGGGCGTTGTAGTTTTTCTCCGCGTCCAGATATGCCTGATATGTTTCATCATCAATCATAAAGCAGGTTTGGTCCTTATCCAGATGTCCCTGCGGATAAACGCCGTCCATAATCATTTTCTTTAAATCTTTCACGGCGCGTTCATGTGTTTCGCCGGCAGAGTCCGCCAGCTGGTCCACCATACCAAACGCGGCACCGTCCAGTGCATCCCGATAGCGCCGGAAACGGCGGACCTGACGGCGCTTGCGGATACCGTGCCCCACAGCAAAAAAAGCCGCCGCTGTCATAGAAAACGTAACCGCCCCGGCAACCATGAACTCCGAAAAAGCCACCATGCCCGTAGCCGCGGCCGCCACCATGGCGATATCCGCAATCAAAAGCGGCACACCCATGACCAGACCAGCTATCGCCCATGTCATGCCGGATATTGCACCCGGAATTCGGCTGTTGTGCAGATTGGGCGAAGAATAAGAGGGCCGAATAGGCTGTTGCGGTGGTCTCTGCCCATTTGGCGGACAGTTGTCCGGTGTCCCCTTCGGCGGTGTCGGCGGCGCATACGGGTGCGGCGGACGATGTCCGGCGCTGCCAGGCCCGCCGAAAACTTCATTGATGTCATCGGCAAAACCCTTTACATTATCTTCTACGGTACGTCCGATATTTTCAAAATCAGCCGCACGCATGGCTTCCCGTACTGCGTGGCTGATTTCCTGTCCTATTTTAGAATAATCCTTCTTCCCCATGATACCCTCCGGAAGGCCCTGCTTGTGCGGCATATGCCGCAATGCATAATTTCTTTTATTATAGCGCATAGGCAGAAAAATGACAACTTCACGGGCACACAGTTTTTTGAATCTTTTCTGGAAAGGGTTCACATTTTCTTCACGTAAACTTGACCGAATCTTCGGCTGTGATTAAAATTCTGTACATAAAATTTCAATATACTAGAATTGTTCCAAGAGAACAGGAATAAAAGATTCCAACTGATATACACTGTGCAGACCTTCGGAATGGACGGAATACCGAACCGACAGGTGCACAGACAAACTACAAGCTCCCCAGCGTGGGACTTTTCATAACTTTTTTCCTCTCCCCGCCGTGCCTTTCCGCACGGCAAAGATTACAAGCTCCCCAGTGGGGGACTTTTCATACACTTTTTCATAATTTTCTTCCTTTTTTTAAACTCCTATACCAACAAAGCAGTTGCTGATTGTAAAAAACCGGCAGCTGCTTTTTGTATATCAATTTCATAAAATGCGTGCATTTTCGTCAGATTTATTGTATAATCAATCTATCTCCAGAGTTGGACCATGAAAGGGGTTTTCTTGATGTCACATCATGTTATTTCCATCAGCAGACAATTTGGCAGCGGCGGCCATGAAATCAGCGAAAAGCTTGCCAAAAAACTTGGCCTGCCTTTCTATGACAAAGAGCTCATCACCCGCGCCGCCCAAGAAAGCGGGCTGAGTGTGGACACGCTGAAAGCTTCCGATGAACGCTACGACAGTGCTGTTCCGGAAGATGAGCGTAAAACCTACTTTGGCCTTTCCAACAGTGACACACTGTTCGTTGCACAGGCAAAAATCATTCACCGCATTGCGCACCAGGAAGACTGCATTATCATTGGCCGCTGTTCCGACGTGATTCTGCTGGACGATGATGTCAGTCTGCTGCGGGTATTTATTCATGCTCCGCTGCAGGACCGTATTCAGCGCATTCGCCGCCTGCACAATCTTTCCGCACAGGACGCCCAGCTGATGATTCGCAAAAGCGATCAGGAACGCCGCAGATACTACAGCTGCTACACCGAAAAGGCATGGGGAAACCAGGAAAACTACGATATTTCCTTAAACAGCTCCTACTGGGGAATTGACCGCTGCGTAGATTTGCTGGCACACACGGCATCCCTGCTGTAAAGCATACATTTAATTAAAAAGCATCCGGGCCCTGCGGCAAAAGTGCTGCAGGGCCCGGCCTTTTTTAGTCAAAAGCAATCAATGCAGCCCCCAGTGCGCCGCACAGCTGGTGTTCCGGCAGCACAAGCAGCGGTGCGCCCAGCTTTTCCTCCAGCGCTTTCACTACGCCCCGGTTGGAGGCAACGCCGCCGGTCATCATAAAGCGCGGCTGTGGGTCCACCCGCGCAGCTAGAGCGGCCGCCTTCACCGCCACGGACACGTTTAGCCCATGCACAATGTCGGCGGTCTGTTTGTTCTGCGCAACAAGGGAAACAACCTCGCTCTCTGCAAAAACCGTGCACATACTGCTAATGACAATATTCTCTTTCCAGTGCAGGCCGCAGACGCTCATTTCGTCCATAGAAAGCTCCAGCGCGTGCGCCATCATCTCCAGAAAACGGCCAGTACCTGCGGCACACTTGTCGTTCATCACAAAGCTGCGCACATTTCCGTCTTCATCCAGCCGAATCGCCTTGCTGTCCTGTCCGCCAATATCAATAATTGTACGCACAGATGGGTTCAAAAAATGGGCACCCCGCGCGTGGCAGGTGATTTCCGTCACATCATGCCCGCCCGCACCAATATAGGCACGGCCATAACCGGTCGTGACCACATCCGCCAGCTGTTCGCGAGAAATGCCCGCCCGCAGCAGTGCCTGCTGCAGCGCTGCATCGGCACTGCGGGCCGCGTGTGCACCGGTCGGCACAATAGAGCTGCCTATCATTTTGCGGTGTTCGTCCAGAATAACCACGTTCGTACTGGTAGAACCGCTGTCAATTCCGGCAGCATAGTATCCAGTGGATGTTTTGGCAGTCATCGTCCGCTTTTTCGGCACGACAGCGTGCAGGCTTTCGGCAAACGCCTGCACTCGGGTGCGCAGCTGCTCTTCCGCGCCGTCGGTGCCGTCGGTTGACAGTTTCAAAAGCGGCAGGTGCGTTTGTTTCTGCAAATCAGCGTATTCAAAACCGTAATAATCACAAAACTGAATGGTATGGTACAGAATTCCCTTTACATACGGGTCCTCCAGCAGCTGCCGCCGCGGTGCCGCGTTGGTCATGCGCATACAGGGAATCTGCTGGAGCAATGCACCAGCATACCACAAAAGAAATTGGTCCAAAGTCTGCCCCGCAGGTGGAACCTGCAGGCCGCGGTTTCCCACACAGGTGCGGTCCTCCACCGGCAGCGGCAGCTCCTGCCGAAGCATTTGCAGCAGTGCCGGATTGGATCGCGCTCCCAATAGGGTAAGATGGTCCGTCTGACCGGTCGGTTCCGCCGGAGCAAAGGCTGCCAGACACTTTTGCAGGTCAAACGGCACGCCAAACCATACACTGCAGGCGTCAATCAAGCGGTGCAGCTCGGCCGCATAGCGCTGACGGGCGCAGGGGCCGTCAGCCCGCGGCAAGTCCAACATAAAGACAAAGCTGTCCGGAGCAGCGGCTGAAAGCACGTCCCCTACCCGCCGGAGAGAATCACAGCAGGAAGTAAGCACCAGATTTTTGATACCGTGCTCCCGGCAGGCCTGCAGCAGGGCCCGCGCAAAACTGCACAGGTTGCGGTGGCTGAGACGGTCAGCCTCGGAAAACGCGTGGACGGTCGGGTTCAGCCGTTTCGGTGCTTCCCCAAAGCCCGCAAAAAGTTCAATCGGTGTATATTTACAGGTGTACGCAATCATGCTTTTTCCTCCAGCATCTCCAAAAATGCCTGCATACGAGTGGTCATCTGCCCAGGCGGGCAGTTGGAACGGTCACAGGCATCACCGTCCAGCACCAACGTGGGAAATCCCGCCTTCTCCAGTTCTGCCCGCCCCATTTGGCTGGCACCGCTGGTTTGGCGGCAGCCCCAGTGGCAAAACCAGACAATGCCGTCCGGCTGCAACCGCTTTGCCTGCTGCAAAACAGCGTCAATGCGCCGCTGTGCTGGTCCATTTAAGTGATTTTGTACCAGCCGCCGCGCCATCGTCTGCCATGGGTCATCTGTTTCCGGCAGTTCCGGTACATCAAAGCAAAGGTCCGCCGCAAGGATTTGACAGGATGGGTTAAAGTCCAGCAAGTCTATCATGGCATTGTCCAAATTTGGCAAAGTGTGTACCCACAATAGACGCAGTTCCTTTCCGCGGGACGGCGCTGCTTTTGCTTCCTTCAAAATACCCTGCGCAAACTGCAGCGCCGCCGGTGTTCCCAGCAGCACGTGCAGCGCAAAGACCGCGTACATTTCCGAAGTCATCTCATCCGGCATGGATTTTCGGGCGCGTTCTTCCAGATACTGCTGATAAGTATCCAATGTCTGCCGACCGCGGGCAACACTGGCGCACAGTTTTGCTTCGTCCAGCGGGCGGTGCAGCAGTCGGCTGATACTGCGGGCACAATCCTTCAGCTGTTCCGCTACATAAGTGACGGCCGCCTCATCCTGTGTCTGGGGTATGTCCAAAACCAAATGCGGCACGCCGTAAAACTCAGCCAATCTGCGAAACGTAAGCGTGTTGGCATCGCAGGCAAGCGTTGTGTTAAAAATGAAGCGCGGCTTCGGCAGAATGCCGGTCTGTGCGGTGCCCAGCAAAATTTTATGGTAGGAACAGAATGTTTCCGGAATGCCGGAAGCTTCCGCCGCTTCAATAAAACCGCGTTCCGCGCCCGCACCGGAAATATAGCAGGCCAGTGCCTCCGGAAACATGGGTGCCAGCCCAAACATCTGCAGCAGCTCACACGGCGTGAACAGGCTGACCATTGCGCTCTGCTGCGGGTGGTCAAAAGGCTGTAAAATGGCGTTGTTGCACACATCGGCCAGCGCAAGACGCGCCGGTGTGGTCTTTTTGAAAAGGTGCTTCCCCGCCCAGCCATTCAGCCGATAGGCGGTTGTCAGCAGATTCCGCGCTGTTTTGGGGTGGTCCGGCAGCTGATTGTCCACCATACGGCCGAATTTTTCGACAGCCTGATTCATATATTTCCTGTATCCTTTCTGTTATTCCGATGATTTCCACATAAAAATGCAGTATATGCTTCCAGCAGAAGCTGCATATTCTGCACACTGGCCGCTACATTGCCGGGTATCTCCAGCGAATGGTTTGCACCAGGGAACAGGTACATCTGTACGCTCGCTGTATGCTGCATTTTTTGCTGTATTTCCGTGGTTACCCATGAATCCGCCGTACCGGAAGCGGCAAAACAGGGATGTGCCTGCATATAGGGCAGTGTTGCTTCCAACGGCGTCAGGAAAAATTGATGAACCTTTTTCCCGGTCAGCCGGCGTTCCAGTCCGCCGGCCACCACTGTGCCGAAACTTTTGCTGAAAAAGAAAAGTTCCCGGTATGGCTGACGGCGGAAAACAGCCCGCAGCGCTTCACCCGCCGCATGAAGTGCCTGTGAAAGGCAGTGCTGAATTTCCTGTGTCATATTCCGGCAGTTCCGGTCCAGCACAACCTGATAAGTCAGCGGCAAAACGTCACAGCCGGCCTGCTCCGCTGCCCGACGGGCGTAGTAAAGCAGCGGCTGGTCACAGCTGTATCCAGTGCCTGGAAAAAAGACAGCAAGCTGCTTTTCCATACGTTCCGGCTGCTGCCGCGGCAGCAAAACGGACTGTCGGCTTTCAAAACGCCATACCGTTCCAAAGGCAGAACCAAATGCCTTCTTTTCCTCCGGCTTCTCCATACGGCATACCCCTCTCTGCAATATTTGCTGCCGTTATTATAGCACAAATCTTCCGAAAGAAAAAACAAAGGAACGCTTTCCCCTGTTTTCCACAAAAGATGCTGCGGTTTTTAGCCGCCGCAGGGCTTGCAGGAGGCCGCCATTTATGGCATAGTATATATGTACAGGTTTCCCGCAAAATTTCAGTGCTTTAGAGGACAAGAAGGAAAAGAGGAAATGCTTATATGAGCAGAAAAGACGTACCGCTTTGCTTTCATGAAGATGGAACATTCCGCATTATGCAGATTGCCGATATACAGGAAAGTCCTATGGTATGTGAGGATACATTGGAATTTTTGGACACTGCGCTGGACCGGGAAAATCCGGATCTCATTGTCCTGACCGGCGACCAGCTGAAAGGCTACAGTGTCTATTTTCATATGCCGGGCAGCGAAGGAAAAGCCGCTGCCACCCTGCATAAAGTGATGGAACCCATTATAAAGCACCACATTCCGTTTTTGGTTACATTCGGCAATCACGACACGGAAGCCGGCCTTTCCAAGCAGCAGCAAATGTACTATTATTTACAGTATCCGGAATGTATCAATCCAATAGAAAACCCGGAGGACTGCGGCACCAGCTGCGTAACCATCTCCGGACAAAATGGCAGGCCTGCCTTTGCCGTATACTTGATTGACAGCAACGCGAACCGTTTTGCCCCCGTGCTGCCAAAGCAGCTGGACTGGTACCGGGAAAAACGAGACCGCCTTGCCTTAAAAAACGGGGGAAACTGCCTTCCCTCTTTGGTGTTTCAGCATATTCCAGTACCGGAATTTTATGAATTTCTGCAGGAAGTACCAAAAGGCACGCCGCATGCCATTCAGGCATTCGGCAGCCGCCGCGGCCACCGCTATATTCTGGACCAGAGCAAAGTGTACAGCGGTGAACTGGGAGAACCGCCCTGTGTGCCGGAATTTAACTCTGGAGAACTGAACGCCCTGACAGAAAAGGGAGATGTTTTGGGACTGTTCGTGGGACATGACCACCGCAATTCCTTCTGGGGTGCTCTGCACGGCATAGATGCCGGCTATACCCCCTGCTGTGGCTTTAACACATACGGTCCGGGGGCCAACCATGCCGTGCGTATGTTTACACTGCACGAAGCAAACCCACGCCATTATGAAACAAAGCTGGTATCCTACCTTGACCTATTCGGCCATGGTCCTTCCCACCCGGCGCGGGACCTATTTCTGGACAAGACACCGGCTACCCCCGAGCAAATGCTTTCTATCCTCATTAAAACAGCGGCTGTTACCGGTGTCGCCGCCTGTATTCTCCGCCGAAAGCATCGCAACTAAATAAACACATAACAAAGAAAGAGCAGACTGCTGCTGCGCATTGTGGCAGCAGTCTGCCCTTTTTATTGCTGTTATTTTCCTTGTTCGTCCGGTCCGGTTTTGTTGGTATCATTAGCTTCTTGCTCCGCTTTACCCTCCGCTTTTCGCTTTCGGCAAACAGCGCGCACCACCAAGACGACTGCCGTGGCGGCGCAGGCAATGAGCAATGTCACCAAAACACCCGTCTGAAAGCCGCTGAAGCCGTCAGAGTGCCGGGCCTGCAGCCCGCCTGTCTGCTGAGCACCGGGCTTCTGCGAAATGCCGGAAGGCGCATATGCCTCCGTATCAGACGCCGCAGAAGAGGATGAACGTTTTGTTTTCTTGGAAACTTTGGACGAAGAGGCGGACGTCTTCTTTTTATGCGTTGTTTGTTTGGAAGCAGAAGAAGTCCGCTTTTCCTTTTTGGAAGATACAGCTGATGGTGCCCGCTCCGTTTTTCTTTTCTTTGTCTGTGCTCCCACCGTTCCGGCCGAAGAAGCATCATGTGACCGGTGCACCAAAATGGTGTAAACGGTTTTAGTATGGCTGCCCGCCGTTTGCGCAGTCACCTGTATAACAGTGTCGGAACCGGCCGCTTTCAGGGAATGCCGGTCAGCGCTGACCGCTGTGCCGGCCGACTGCTGGGTACGCAGCCACAGGTCCGTACAGCTCTGCGGCACCGTTACCTGATAAAAGGTGATGTCCGGTTGAAAAGTCGGCCGCAGCTGCCCTAATGTATGGTCTTCCAGCTCCAGCGCTGACAAATGCGGCTGCTGTATAACGGAAGCAGAAGAAGGCAGACTGGAACTGGCAGACGATATGTTTGATGACACGGCGGACGACGCCGAACTTTCCGCACTTGTCACAGAAACAGATGTTTCCGTCTGTGCGCATGGCGGCAGGGACTTGCCCGCAAAGTCACAGATTTCGTCCGTGGACAGCCGAAATGAATAGCGGCCGGCAGATGTACCCTGCCGCACCCGAAATGTATAGGTGATTACATTTCCGGCAAGCTGGGGCGCTGCACTCTGCTGTGTATTGCAGGTATAGACCGTTACCAGAGGATTGGACTGCCATACATAAATATCTGCTCCGTAGGTCTGCGGTGCACCTTCCTTGGAACAGTACTCAAACGCATCAGAATCATACTGCAGAAGTGCCCGAAAAGCACCCGGTGCCGTGCGTCCGGGAGAAGCAGATAACTGTACCTGCACTTTATCGCCTGAACGGCACCATGCAGAACTGGTCTGTAGCTGGAAAGACGGGCCGTCCCCACTGCGCAGATTGGCATAAACCGAAATACAGCATACCACTGCTGCGGCTGTCGCAGCCAATAGAACCCATTTCCATCGTCCATGCTTTTTCCGTTTCATAGAGCATTGCTCCCCCAAAAAGGACGCAGACACATCCTGTTGTCTGCGGCCTTTTATTTTATCATTTTCATGTGGCAGCGGGAATACGCGCAGTTTCACGCTGCAGACGATCACGCAAAGCTACTAAACGAAAACGATTATAGCGCTGAATGACCGCACACGGACCGTTCCCCATAAAAATCAAAATTGAAAAAGTAATTCCCACTATCGATTGATTCATCAGCAAAACGACAAACACACACCCAAGGTTCCATGTATGTGTCCACTCACCCCGGCAGGTCTCCACAATAAAGGTGCCTAAATATTCCGGAGAAAGATTGGTCAGGTGCCGTTTGGAAAAGCCACCCTGGCTGATAAACTGTGGAACACGGTCCTTCCAGTCGTTAATATGCAGGTGGTCCCGATACCAGCGGCCTCCCTTTTCCCACTTCCATGGTTGGAACTGTGCGGAGGTCGGCTGAAAATAGGAATTTGGCAAATGTGTAGACATTAACAAAGTAGTCCCGTGCCAAACTGCTATTACCAGCACATTGGTCACCAGCATAGTTAAATAATTCATTGACTGAAGCATCTGTTTCTCCCTCCTTCCGCTATAATCCACTATTAAAAGACATGGTCCTCTTAATAAATAATATTATAATACGCCTTTTTCTCCTTGTAAATGGGAACCCCTAAATTTTCAGGTATCGAAAATCTGCCATATCGTTCAGAAAAAGGTTTCTATACCCTTTTATATTATGAAGAAGAAGCGAAAGTGGCAGGCTGTTTTGAAAAAATTTTTAAAGATTCGCCTAAAACAGCGAATTTGCACATCCGTTTTTCAGGAATAGCAGAGAAGTGTTTTTCTCACTTCTTCGGCAGCGGCGGCAGGCAGCTCTGCAAAACCGTGGCATACCACATATTAGCAGGCTGTCCTGCCTGTGGCAGCAGCCAAACAGAGGAGGATTTTTATGAAAAATGGCATTGATGTCAGTTCTCACAATGGCACCGTTGACTGGGCAAAGGCAAAGGCTGCTGGCATTCAGTTTGCCATGCTGCGTGCGGGCTACGGCAGTGACCGCACAGACCAGGACGACACCCAATTTGCACGCAATGTCGTCGAATGTGACCGGCTGGGTATCCCGTGGGGTGCATACCTGTACAGCTATGCACTGACGTTCAGCAGTGCGGAAAGCGAGCTGGCACACCTATTGCGGTTGCTGCATGACAAGAAACCGCTGTACCCCGTTATTCTCGATATGGAAGACGCAGACGGTTACCGGAAACGGCACGGCATGCCCAGCCGCCGCATGCTGACGGATATTACAAAAAACGTATGCAGCGGCCTCCGGCAGAAGAACTATCTGCCGGGTTATTATGTCAATGAGGACTGGTACGAAACAAGGATTTACCCAAATGAATTGGAAAATTACGTTTTCTGGTATGCACGACCAGGTGTCAATAAGCCGGACAAGCCCTGCGGCATTTGGCAAAACAATTTTCCGGAAACCGGCGGCAGCTGCCCCGGCGCCAACATCGGCACATGCGGCTGCGATACGGACGTGGCCTACATAGATTATCCGCAGCTAGTACGTCGTAAGGGTCTAAATGGCTGGACAAAAAGCGCTGATACCGCGGCTGCTCTGACCCAGACCACCGGCAACTCTTTGGTGCGGCAAGCGCAGGCATGGTACAATGCCCGCGGTGCTGGCCTAACGGTGGACGGCGTTTACGGTCCGGCAACCCGTAGAGCACTGATTATGAGTGTTCAGCGCGGCTGTAATCAAGCCTATGGCGCGGGACTTACCGTGGATGGCATTTGGGGACCAAAAACAGCGGCAGCTGTCCATACCCTGCGGCACGGCAACAACAACGAAAGCGTCTTGTCCCTGCAGGCCGCCCTACTGGCACACGGACGGAACTGCCAAGATATTGACGGCATTTTTGGAGAACACACAGAGTTCGCCATCCGCAGCTTTCAGCGCAGCGCGGGCCTATCTGCTGATGGGCTAGCTGGCAAAAACACCTTCGCAGCACTGTGCAGGTGATAGGAAATGCTTCCAACGGATGTAATTGTCGCACTGATTGCCTTTGCTGGAACCGCTGTGGGCAGCTGTGCAGGCATTCAAAAAGCAAATCAAATGGTAAATTTCCGCTTAAAAAAACTGGAAAACGAAGTGGAACAGCATAATCTTTTGGTCGAGCGGGTTGCAAAAGTGGAAGATTCCACAAAATCTGCCCATCACCGTATTGATGAAGTCCATGAAGAACTGGAGATGATAAAAAATGAAACTTAACTGGAAAGTCCGTATCCGCAACAAAGCGTTTTGGATTACTATCATTCCCGCTCTGCTGCTTTTGGTGCAGACAGCATCCGCTCTGTTTGGCGTACATCTGGATTTGGGAACACTGGACACACAGCTGCTGGCAGTTATTGACGCTTTGTTTGCAGTGCTGGCCGTTTTGGGTGTCGTCAATGACCCGACAACCGGCGGCTTGTGCGACAGCTGCTCCAAAACCGAAACAGACGAAGCACATCTTTCCAAATGAGCCAGAATGCCCTGCGGCGGTTCTTTATAGACTGCTGCGGGGCATTTTTTAACTATTTTTAGAAATTTCCCTGCAATAATAAAATTAAAATAAAATAAAAATTTACAAGGTAGTCAAAATGCAAAAATCCTCGAAACGCAGTAATGGCGCGGGTCCCTGACTGGGCCCGCGCCATACTGTAAGAGAGAGGAGAAATCTTTTATGAAAACAAACTGAAAGTTCCCCGGACACCCCGCAGCCGGCATACTGCGGGTCGGCTTTGTGCCCTTCGAACAAGATTCAGTATACCGGCAGGTTGTGACTGATACTTGAATGAGTTGTGAATGGTTTGTAACACTTTTTTGCATAAATTAAAAACAGCCTGTCAGCTTGCATCCCACGATAAAGTCTTTTATACTAAATGAGTTGATTTTTAGACTGGAGGCAAAGAAAATGGAGAAAAAAGCAGTGGCTGCCGTAGCAGCCATTCGGGAAAAAACGGACCTGATTCCAAAGGTCGGCATTGTGCTCGGTTCCGGACTGGGCGGCCTCGCCGACCAGATAGAGCAGCCATGCGTCCTGCCATACCGGGACCTGCCGGGATTTGTGCCTTCCACCGCGCCGGGCCATGCTGGTCAGCTTTTGCTGGGGCATATTGGTACCGTCCCCGTTGTATGTATGCAGGGCCGCCTGCACTACTACGAGGGTTACCGCATGGAAGACATCATCTTTCCAGTACGTGTGATGAAAGCGCTGGGGGTACAGGTGCTGATTCTGACCAACGCCGCTGGCGGGGTGAATCTGTCGTACCGTCCCGGTGACCTCATGCTCTTGACGGACCACATCAACCTTCTGGGGACGAACCCGCTGATTGGACCGAATGACGAGGAAACCGGCCCACGCTTTCCGGATCTGAGCCATGTGTACACGCCGGCCCTGCGAAAGCTGGCATTGCAGGCCGCCGATGAATGCGGCATTTCCCTTCAACAGGGTGTTTATTTGGCGGCAACAGGCCCAAGCTACGAAACGCCCGCTGAAATTCGTATGTTCCGTACGCTGGGTGCAGATGCCGTTGGAATGTCCACAGTACCGGAAGCGATTGCCGCCGCCCACTGCGGGCTGCAGGTACTCGGTTTCTCCCTGATTACCAACATGGGCGCCGGCATACTGGACCAGCCGCTGAGCAGTGAGGAGGTTATCCGCACCGCCGACGCACGCGGTCATGACCTACAGCGTCTTATCAGTGCCATTCTGCCAAAACTCTGACTGCATTAAAAAAGGGCACCGTCGTTCAGCTTTCCTGAACAGCGGTGCCCTTTGAATATCTGTAAAGATTACTTTTTGACGTGCTGAATGAAGTTCCACGAATCGCGGCACATATCATCCAGCGTATACTTTGCTTCCCAGTCAAGCTCCCGCTTTGCCTTGGAAGCGTCCGCGTAGCAGGTAGCAATATCGCCGGCACGGCGCGGTGCAATCTGATAGTTTACTTTTTTGCCGGAAGCTCTTTCAAAGGCATGGACAACTTCCAGCACGCTGCTGCCATGGCCGGTGCCAAGATTGTAAATTTCACAGCCAGAAACAGAGTCCAGCTTCTTCAGCGCACAGATATGGCCGCGGGCCAAATCGCACACATGAATATAATCACGCACGCCGGTCCCATCCGGTGTGTCATAGTCGTCACCATACACAGACAGGCACGGAAGGACACCCGCCGCCACCTGTGCGATATACGGCATCAGATTGTTTGGAATTCCGTTTGGATTTTCACCAATCAGACCGGAGGGATGCGCACCGATTGGGTTAAAATAGCGCAGCAGCGCTACTTTCATTTCTTTGTCTGCCACACAGATGTCCTGCAAAATCTGCTCGGTCATCACTTTTGTGGTCCCATAAGGATTGGTCGTGCCGCCAATCGGCATATCTTCCTTGAAAGGTACCGTGTTCTTACTGCCGTACACAGTAGCGGAGGAACTAAAAACCAGCTTCTTTACGCTGTACTTGTGCATCAGCTGCAGCAGGTTCAGCGTGCCTGTCAAGTTATTGGTGTAATACTCCAGCGGCTTCTGCACGCTCTCCCCCACTGCCTTTAAAGCGGCGAAATGGATAACGGCATCAATTTTATTTTCTGTAAATACTTTTTCAAAAGCATCTTTATCCAGCATATCGCACTGATAAAACGGAAACTGCTTCCCGGTAATCGTACTGATTGCTTTGACCGCATCCATGCTGGAATTTGCGAAGTTATCCATCACAACAATCGAAAAGCCGTTTTCCAGCAGCTCTACACAAGTATGACTGCCGATGAATCCAGCACCGCCGGTGACTAAAATTGTCTGCATGGTGGTTCCATCCTTTCTGCCGGAAAAACCGGCCGCACCGCAAGGGGTGCCCTTTTTTCTGTACATCATACACCGCAAAATGCAGCTGGTCAAGCATTCACCGGTCCTGCCAGGGGGTGATTGGTCAGATATTTCCGATAGGCATTACGCAGCTCTTCACTGTTTTTTCCGGGCAGTAATCTTTCGGCCTCTGCGGGCGATTCTGCCGGTTGCCCGCTTTATCTTATTACTGTACCTGTTTACAGCATTTGTGTTCCGCCTGCCGGCCTCACACGCAGCACACGGCAGGAGCCTTCTCCCAGCCATGCATCCATCGCTGTCACAAAACTTTCAATATACTTCTGCGGCACAAATGCCTGTACTGTGCCGGCAAAGCCGCCGCCGTGCACCCGCCAAGCAAGGGCGTCCTTTTCCGGAAGGTGCGAAGCAAAGTGGTCAATCAGCCCCAGTGTGACGGACACTGCCTGCTTGTCCCAGCTGGAAGCGCTGTAGATGTTTTGCAGGTACATGAAAGAGGAATTACCGGATTCCCGAATCAGGCGCTTAAACTTCTCAAAATAGCCGCGCCGCAGAGCCGACGCTTCCGCTTGCGCGCGACGGTCGTCCGCGTAAAAATGCATAGCACGCAGTACCGGTCGGTCCCCCACTGCTTCCCGCACCTGCGGGATATTTTGGTAAAACAGCGGTTCCGGTACTTCGCGCAAAACGTCCTTGTCAAAATAAGCGGCCACCTGATGCATTTCCGCAGGAATAGCGGCATAGTCCGGTGTCAAGTCCGCGTGGCTTGCGTGTGTGTCAATAATGCACAGCACATAGCCATAGGAATTGAGGTCGAAGACAACCTGTTTGGCCTTTGGCTTTTTGATGTCGCCGAAGTCCATGCTGACAAAGCCGCCGATACTGCTGGCTGCCTGGTCCATCAAGCCGCTCGGCTTTCCAAAATAAACATTCTCCGCGTACTGTCCTGCCTGCGCAATCTGCATCATGCTCTCTTTGCCGTCACAGAACAGGGCATTGAGGATCGTGCCAATCAGGACCTCAAAAGCGGCACTGCTGGAAAGGCCGCTGCCGCTTTTGACCTGTGAAGTTGTATAAGCGTCGAATCCGTTGATGGGATAGCCCATCCGCACAAAGCGTGCCGCCACACCGCGAATCAGTGCACGGCTGGTGTCCTTTTCCTCTTCCCTTACCGCAAGGTCTGTTAAATCGATGACATCTTCCGGATATCCCTGCGACTTTACACGGATAAGGCTGCTGCTGCTGCGGGCCGCTACAGCAATCGTGTCTAAATTGACCGCGGCTGCCAGCACATGGCCGTGCTGGTGGTCCGTGTGGTTGCCGCCGATTTCTGTACGGCCCGGCGCACTGAAAATGGAAATATCCCGGTCCGTACCGTACAACGACGCAAAACAATCCATTGCGTCTGCGTACCGCTGTGCAATGGTCTCACAGTCCTCATCGCCGCAGCCATATACCTGCTTGATTTTCTCATGCAGTCCGCCCAGCATAAATTCTTTTTTCGCTTCCTGCAGTTCCATCATTTTACTCCTCCTGCCGTGAAATCTCTGCAGCCGTACCGAAATACTGCCGTATTTTTCACTGTCTCGTCTTTTTTATCTTAGTCTGCTTTTGGTACAGATGTAAGAATGGAATGTTCCATTTTTATGGACAAATGTTGTACAAATTTTCCCCATTTTCAGTTGTACTACATATCGGTTCGCCTGCTGTGCCGCCTTTTTCGGCCGCTCAAAAACAATTTTCGCCTCATCACGGCTGGAAATAGCCGTACAAATATTGTATAATAATAGAAATGATACAAAAACTACTGGCTGCCTTTCCGCAGTCGGTCCAAAGGACGCTGAAAATGCAGGAACAAACAACTATCCAAAAAAATGCGCTGGCGGTGCTGCCGCCGGCCGTTTTATGTACGCTGCTGTGGGGCAGTGCTTTTCCGTTCATTAAAATCGGCTACCAAGTGTGCCGTGTCGAGGGACCGTTTTCACAGATTTTGTTTGCGGGGTTCCGCTTTGCAATGGCAGGGCTGCTGGTGCTTCTATTCCAATCGGTTCGGCTGAAACAGCTGTGTGTCCCGCCGCATGGCAGCCGTATGGCCGTTTTTCGGTTGGGGCTGGTGATGACTGCCGGACAATATCTCCTGTTTTATTTGGGACTTGCCCATACCACTGGCGTACGCGGCTCCATCATTCAGGGAACCGGCACATTTATGACCGTTATTCTGGCGCACTTTTTTCTGCGCGGGGCTGACCGGCTGACCGCTGGGCGCATTCTTGGCTGCCTAGTCGGTTTTGCCGGCGTCGTGCTGGTAAACATCGGTGGAACCGGCGGTGCCTTTACTTTTCAGGGTGAAGGGCTGATGTTCCTCGCCGCGGCAATGTTTTCCGTCGGTACCCTGATGAGCAAACGTTTAACAGACCGTGTGGAACCTTTCTGCACAACAGGCTGGCAGCTGTTTTTCGGCGGCGTAGTGCTGGTTGCAGTTGGTCTGCTGGGCGGCGGACGCTTTACCCTTTTGGGCGCCACTGCATGGGGCGTCCTCCTGTATCTGGCGGCACTGTCCAGTGTGGCTTTCACCATATGGACCATGCTGCTGCAAAAATTCCCCGCCGGGCAGGTTGCCATCTATTCTTTTTTGACACCGGTATTCGGTGTACTGCTTTCCGCCCTGCTACTGCATGAATCCCTTGCGGGCGGCCGCACTGTCGCCGCACTGGCACTAGTCAGCGCAGGCATTCTGCTGGTAAATATAACAGTTCCAATCGGCCATAAAAAGCACCTGCACCCGTAAACCGTTTCTATTTTATCTTTTTCTGCATAAAAATACTGTCGAAAAAGCGCCGGAGAAAGGAGGCGTCTGCGGCATGAAGGAAAAACTGTCGCTGCCTTATACGGAACAACCCATATACGTACGGTTGATTCACCGCTACCTTGCCCACGACATCGGGCGCTGTGCCGCAGCGCTTGCCTATTATTTCCTATTTACGCTTTTCCCAACGATGATTTTGTTATCCCTGATTTTGACATGGCTGGACCTCTCCCCTCACTTTATGAGCATTTTAAAGGGCATTGTCCCAAAAAATGTGCTGGACGTTCTGTGGGGATATATGCGGCATGTGCTGTCGGTAAAAAATGATTCCAAACACGTTTCCCTGTTTATTACCAGTATTTTTCTGCTCTTTTATTTTATCATGCGCGCCATGAACTGTGTCCTGCGGTATGTAAGCACCGCCTATGGCTACCGCTCCACCAAATCACCGGTACGGCAGCAACTGAACCTGTTTGTTGCAACGCTATTCATGCTGTTTGGCATTCTGGTCTCTCTGGGCATTATCAACATCGGTCAAAATGTGCTGCGTGTACTGGCGCCGGCGCTGCACATCAGCGCAAACTCTATCAGTATCTGGAATTTGCTGCGTTTTTTCCTGTTGGCGGCTATTCTGTTTCCCATCTTGTTCAGCACCTATTACTTAGTGCCGGACCGCAAATATACCCCGCAGCAGGTGCTGCCAGGCACTCTAATTGCCATGTTTTCCTGGATGATTTTTTCCTTGATTTATGCTTTTTATGTGGAGAACATTGGGAACTATTCGCTGATATATGGCACGCTGGGTGCCGCCATTGTACTGCTGCTGTGGCTGTATTTCAGCGGCTTTGTCTTGATTTTGGGCGCAGAAATCAACGCGGTAATCATGGAAATGAATACAGAAATGAAAAACCGACACATAACCAAATTCTCCGAAAAACGGCGGTATATATGGGTGTGTGGCTGGGACCCGCAGCACAAAGATTCCAAAGAAAATAGCGGAAAAAATCCCGAAAACCGACAGTCCGGAAAATGAAAATCACCTCCCGCAGCGGGCAAGCTACTGCAGGAGGTGATTTTTTTGACAGAAAACAAACCTGATTTCTTCTACCATGACTGCCGCAGCGCTGTTTCGCCGCCGCGGATTCCCACTGACGGCAGTGATTTTCCGCCGCTGCCGACAAACACACCGGACATTCCGTACCAAACCGACAAGCCCACGGAGGACGGAGAGGACAGCAGCGCACAGCGTCGCTGCCGGCCACCCCGATTTTATCCGTGACGCCGCTGCCGCAGGAACAGCTGGACCTGGAAATGGCCGCATACTTTGACAGCCTGCCACCCAGAGTACAGGATTTTCTACTGCGTTCCGATGTGGAGATTTCCACCCCAGGTGAACTGCAAATGGTAGCCGAACATTTGGAAAACACCTTATAGTCAGGCAGCCATGGCCCGCAAATCCTGCCACGCTTCCTGCGCGGTATCCGCCGAAAATGCAAAGTTTCCGTACTGGTCATACACTTCCACATGTCCGCCCACATTTTTGATTTGGTAACTCATCACTGCCATCTCCTTTTTGATTTGTTAGTATCAGTATAGCAGTCTATTTGTACGTTTACCGGTACTCTTTCCGTTGTATTTATGGAAAATACCTGATATACTGAGAAAAAGGAGATAACCTGCCATGGCGAAAACAGAAAAGCAGAAGGAACGCATAATTGAGCTGTACCGCCTGCTACAGCGCGGTACAGATGAAAAGCACCAGCTGACCATGAAAGAAATTCTGCAGGATATGGACGAAAAAGGAATTCCGGCTGAACGCCGCAGTATTTACGATGACCTGCAAAAACTAAATGACTGCGGCATCGAGGTCGAAACTACACGCGGACCGAACGGTGGTTATCGGCTGCTGAACCGCCCGTTTTCCCTGGAAATCTCTGACTTGAAAGTTCTGGCAGATGCGGTCGCTTCTGCAAAATTTTTGACAGCAGGAAAATCCCGCCGGCTGATACAGAAAATTGAATCCATGGCCAGCCGTTATGAGGCAGAACAGCTGCAGCGGCAGGTTTATGTTGTGGGACGGGTACGCTCCGAAAATGAGCAGTCCTACTACAGTGTAGACTGCCTGCATCAGGCGATTGCAGAGGGAAAAAAGGTCAAATTTCAATATTTCCATTACAATGAGAAAAAACAGAAGCAATACAAATACGGCGGTGCTCCCTACACGGTTTCGCCCTATGCGCTCTGTTGGGACAATGAATTTTACTACCTGCTGGCGTGGTACGACCGTACTGATGAAATGCGAAATTTCCGAGTAGACCGCATGGAAAACGTTACCCTTTTGTCTGTTCCGGCAAAGCCTGCGCCAGACTCCTTCCATCCAACTGATTTTACCCGGCAGGCATTTAGTATGTATAATGGGCGGGAAGAAAATGTAACACTGGAGTTTCAAAATATACTGGCGGGAGCAGTGCTGGACCGGTTTGGCATGGAAACCTCGCTGCATCAGGCTGACACACCCGGCTGGTTCCGCATCATTCAAAATGTGCGTATCAGTCCGCCGTTTCTGGGATGGCTGTGTCAGTTTGCCGGGAAAGTACGCGTTATTTCTCCCGAAAGCGTCCAGGAAGACCTTCGCCAGCAGGCAGAGCGGACACTTTCCGCTCTGCCGCCCAAAAAGTAGAACCACTAAGAAGCGGCAGGAACGCCAAATGCTTTCCTGCCGCTTCTTTTATGCACAGCTGTGTTACACAACCTGCCATGGATTCTTTTCGCCTTTTGCATACGCAATGCAGCTTTTAATGGAATTTTCCACCATGTCACTGACTGCCTGGTCCGTATAAAACGCCGTATGCGGCGTGACAATCACATTCGGGAAAGATTTGAGCAGAGCAAGGTCGCGGTTTTTCAGCGGCTGGTCCTGCAGGTCATTGTAGTAAAGTCCCGCTTCGTTTTCAATGACGTCCAGTGCCGCACCGCCGATACTGCCCGCTTCCAGTGCGTCAATCAGTGCATCGGAATCAATGAGGGAACCGCGGCCGGTATTGACCAGAACCGCGTCTTTCTTCATTTTTGCCAGATTTTTTTGATTCATTATGTGGTAGTCGTTTTTGGTCGCCGGCATATGCAGCGTAATGACATCGCTTTCGTGCAGCAGTGTATCCAGCGGCACATACTGTGCGGCTTTCTTTACCTCGTCATTTTCGTACAGGTCAGTGGCAAGAATACGGCAGCCAAAGCCGACAAGACGCCGAATGACTGCCCGCCCGATATGTCCGGTACCGACAACACCGACAGTCAAGTTCGGCAGCTCCCGTCCCTGCACGCCATCTAGGGAGTAGTTCTGCACCAGCGCATGGCGCCAAATGGACTTCATCCGCCGTGTAGACATCAATATCAGCATAACCGCATAGTCCGCAACACTGTTTGGGGAATAAGAAACATTTCCTACATGCATACCCAGTTTTTTAGCATAAGAAACATCAATATGGTCATAGCCGATGGTACGGGTAGAAATATACGCAATACCCGCTGTATGCAGGACATCCAGCAACGGAGCCGTTACCTGTGTAGTAATAATGCTGATGGCTTGACAGCCACGTGCCATTGATACTGTCTTTTCGTTTAATGGTTCCTCCGTTCTCCGCAGGGAAACGCCATATTCTTTCTCGAACTTATCCATAGCCTGTATCTCATCCGGACGGCAGGAATACACCGCAATTTCCATTTTTGATAATCCCCTTTCTGCTGCAACACCCGCCGGACTTCCGTCGGGAATCCTGTTTCTTATTATTATAGACCTCACGCCGTATAAAAATCAATAAAGATACATAATGCTTGCCGCATACCCGCAATTATGCTATAATTTTTGTTATCACACTTTTTGTACAGACATGAGAAAAAGAGGCAGAGAACAGATGCAGGACACGACTGAAACGCAACCTTCCACCACGCTTTCCAATGAATTTTCACTGCTTTTCTGCGGCGAGCGGGCCTGCCCGCCCGGCCATGCGGCGGGCCCGGCCATACGAGAATACTACCTGATGTACTACTGCCTGTCCGGCCACGGCATTTTTCAAACCAAAAACTGCAGCTTCTCCCCCGGCCCGCAGGATGGATTTCTCATCTTTCCGCAGGAAGTGACTTTCCATGAAGCAGACCTGCAGGACCCATGGCACTACATTTGGGTTGCATTCCGCGGTTCCAACGCGGAGCAGTACTTAACGCGCTGTGGCCTTTCCCGACAGCAGCGTACCTTTCACTGCGGCAAAAGTGCGGCATTGCAGGACTGTGTCACTCAAATGATGCAGCATATGAAGCTTTCTGACTGTAACGAGTTCTTCCTGCAGAGTCTCCTGTACCGGTGGTTCGGCATTCTGGCTTCCGCAGTCGCTTCCCCCAACCACAGCAAAAAAGCATCCGAAAGCATTTACGTCAAAAAAGCCATTGAGTTTTTACAAAAAAACTATCAAAACGATATCACCATTGCCAAAGTGGCGGATTACGTCTGTCTAAACCGCAGCTATCTGACCTCGCTGTTCCGGCGGCAACTGCATACCTCTCCCCGTGAATATCTGGTGAATCTGCGCATTTCCCACGCTGCCGACCTGCTCCGCCACTCTGATTTGCCGGTCAGCCACATTGCCTGTTCCTGTGGCTACCCAGACCCATTGGCGTTTTCCCGTGCCTTCCACCGGCTGAAAGGCATTAGTCCAACCGAATACCGTACTGCCTGCCGTGCAGGAAAAGCAGCCGCACCGCAGCAGAAATAAACTTTCGCATAAAAAAGCAGCAGCCTAAAGATTTGAAACAATTCTTCGGCTGCTGCTTTTCTGTATTGTTTTTTACTCTTCAAAAACGGATGCCACATACGCTTCCACAGCGCTGTTCAGCATTTCTTCTGCGTCATTGAAATTTGTGCGCTTCCACACATCGCTGTCACCCAGCGCGGAAAGGTCCTCCACGGCCGACAGTTTCTTCCCACAGGCGGTTTCAAACGCAGGCAGGTTCTGGAACTGCGTGTTCTTCTGTAAAAAATCATCTGTTAAAAGGTCCGCCAACTTAAAATTATCTTCCATTTTCCCAAGCATACCGGAAAATTCCCGATACCGTTCAAGCACGCTCTTCTTCTTTGATTCCTTTGATTCCTGTGCCATACTGCTCCCTCCTTTGCAGTGGAATGATTACTAAAGTACACAGTATTATGTACAGACGATTATACTCTGCCCTCCGAAAAAAGGCAAGCGAAATTCGTCCATTCACGCTTTATTCTTCTTCTGTAAGAACTTCATCTGCCAGCGGCAGTGTACGCTTTACCAAATGATGCGGGTCCGGGCAGGTATCCCTCAGCAGGTCGGCGTCGTCCTCCAAATCGCCCCATACTGAATAGCGGCCGTCGTCATGCCAGACGATTTCCAGCTTCTGATAGGGCGTGTAGTCCTCCGCGCGAAACCGTGGACGGCTGCCAAAAAACAGCTCCGCCACGCGGAACTTATGTTCCCCACAAAAATAAAGCCGTCTCATTTTTATACCTCCAATTTAGGAAATACTAGATGGACAAATTCATTAGGATGAATACAGAATTGGTCAGCACGCAGGGACAGGCTGCCGCGGCTGAGCGAAACAGCTGGAACTGTTTTGATATCCTGCAGGTCTTTGCGGCACAGGTCCTCTGCCCGTACCCGCACAATGTCCTGTACCTCTTCCCCGGGACGAAACAGCGGGTGTGCATCTCGATGCAGAAACACGTAGCCAAACTCCCGGTCCGGAAACGGTGACGCCGAGCTGACGCAGTTTTCTTTAGTGACGCCCAGCAGCTCTACATCTTCTAAATGCAACAAAAGTCCAAGCTCCTCTTCCGTTTCCCGAAGCACCGCCTGCAGGGGACTTTCCCCTGCACGGATATGGCCGCCCACAGAAATATCGTAATAGTCCGGTGCGTTGTCCTTATTATGTGCACGCTGTTGCAGCCATACCCATGTTTCCTTTTCTCCGGAAGCGGCCGTTAGCTGTGAAACCACCCAGCAGTGGGCCACCGCATGCCACAAACCATTTTTATGGACAAACGCGCGGTCCTTGGAACCAAGCGGCGTAAAGAATGAGTTGTAAACGGTCAAATTTTCCGGCATATTACATTCCTTTATTCGGTAATTATTTTCACTCTCATCTATCATTTCCCGGGAAACAGCAAAGAAAACCGGCTCTTGTATGTAGAGCATTTTACTTTTCGCATCTTTTTTCTGCTCCGATTTTCACTAGCTAAACCGCGTTTCTACCTCTGTGGATTGTTCGTTCTTTTCAGTGATCCACATGAATCTCCACTGCAAAATGTCGGTGACGTGGGCCGTCAAACTCACAGAAATAGACGCCCTGCCATGTGCCTAGCACCAAACGGCTGTCCTGCACCGGTATAGAAACGCTGCAGCCAACAATCGTAGATTTCAGGTGTGCTGCTGAATTTCCCTCCTTGTGGCAAAACTCTGGACGGTCTGGAAAAGTTTTGTCCAACGCAAACAGAAGGTCCTTCACTACATCCGGATCTGCGTTTTCATTGATAGTAATGCCGGCTGTTGTATGTACGCAGTAAACCAGACAGCTGCCGGAACGAACACCACTTTTCTGTATGGCGTCCTGTACATCCGCTGTTATATCGTAGAATCCTTCTTTATCCGTATCTAATTCATAAGAATACAGCAAAGCACGGCCCCCTATCAAATTATTTTTCCTTAGGCAATATTCTTTATTATATGACATTTTCATCCTTTTTGCAAGGGAAGCGAATGTCGGCTGGCCACTTGCTTCCCTCCCACAAACACGCTATACTTGGTTTCATAAGGAAAGGAGATGCCGCCCTATGTGCCTGCCAAAAGATGCCGCCATGCTGCTCAGTGTTATCAACACGCGGCTGCGCGATACATATTCCAGTCTGGACGAACTGTGCAGCAGTCTGTCCATTGACCGAAAAGAATTGGAGCAAAAGCTCTCCGCAATTGATTATGTATATGACGCAGACCACAACCAATTTGTCTAAATTCACACCGCTAAAAAAGGCCGACAGCATAGACAGAGTTTTATTCTACTCTGCTGTATCTGTCAGCCTTTTTATTATCATTTTATTTTGATATGCGCTTAACCTTTCGCAAACAAAACGGATTCCACCAATGTGCAGGCGTCCTCAATACAGCCGTCACAACTGCGCAGCGGAATACCTGACTCTGTGCCTTTCAAGTCTTTGCAAATGGCAGTGGTGTTTTTCTTCAGAAAAGCATTCACTATTTCCCGGGAAAGTGCATAGGTGCCGCCCTTTGTGCGCTGACGCATACCGCCGCTGCTTTTCATGCCGGCAAGCAGCATAGCACCGCTGACTGCACCGCAGGTCTCTTTCATACCGCCCATACCGGCGCCAAATGCTTCAGCCAGACGGAACATCTGGTCCTCTGAAACACCCACCAGGTCACAGTAAGTACAGGCAACAGCCTGACAGCAATTATATCCCGTACGGTGACGTTCCAGTGCCTTAGGAATTCGGCTCTCCATCTTCTTTGTTAACCTCCTCCGAGGACACACCTGAAAGCATAGGGGTTCCCCCATCCTCATTGTCCAATTCCGGTTTTTCCTCTCCGCGCAGAATACGCATGAATTCATCACCGGTAATCGTTTCTTTTTCCAGCAGATACTTAGAAATCTCATGCAGTTTCGGTGTATTGTCCTTTAAAATCTGCAAAGCTTTTGCATGCTGCTTTTTAATGATATTTTGTACTTCCGCATCAATTTTTGTTGCCGTTTCTGGAGAACAGGAAAGCGAAGCGTCTCCACCCAAATACTGATTCTGAACGGTTTCCATGGCTACCATCCCGAAGTCATCACTCATGCCGAAACGTGTAACCATGGCGCGCGCAATTTTTGTTGCTTGTTCAATATCGTTGCTGGCACCGCTGGTGCAGTCGCCGAAAATCAGTTCCTCGGACGCACGGCCGCCGCACAGAGTAGCAATTTTCTCCAGACATTCCTTTTTGCTCATCAGGCACTTTTCGCCTTCGTCCACCTGCATGGTATAACCGAGGGCACCGCTGGTACGCGGGATAATTGTAATTTTTGTGACCGGCGCGCTGCCTTTCTGCATGGCAGCAACCAGCGCATGGCCCGTTTCATGGTAGGCAATGATTTTCTTTTCATTTATTGGAATGACTGCGCCTTTGCGCTGATAACCGGCAATGACCGTTTCAACGCTTTCCTCCAGGTCCTCCTGAATGACCGCTTTGCGCCCACATTTTACGGCGCGCAGGGCCGCTTCGTTAATAATATTGGCCAGTTCAGCGCCGGAAGCGCCGGCGGTTGCGCGGGCAATCGCATTATAATTTACGTCCGGCCCTATTTTAATTTCGCGTGCGTGTACTTTCAGAATGGCCTCACGGCCCTTCAAGTCTGGCAGCTCCACCGGAATGCGGCGGTCAAACCGCCCTGGACGCAGCAGTGCCTTATCCAGGCTGTCCGGCCGGTTCGTTGCCGCCAGAATAACAACACCCTTGCGTCCGTCGAATCCGTCCATTTCTGTAAGCAGCTGGTTCAGTGTCTGTTCCCGTTCATCGTTGGTGGAAATGCTGTTGTCACGCGCCTTGCCAATGGTATCGATTTCATCAATAAAGACAATACAAGGTGCTTTTTCCTGTGCCTGTTTAAACAGGTCACGCACCTTTGCTGCGCCCATACCAACAAACATCTCTACAAATTCCGAACCGGAAATAGAGAAGAATGGCACATGCGCTTCACCGGCGACAGCCTGTGCCAGCAAAGTTTTACCGGTACCGGGAGGGCCCACCAGCAAAGCGCCCTTTGGCAGGGTTGCGCCAATATCCGCATATTTTTTCGGATTGTGCAGGAAGTCTACAATTTCGACCAGTGCTTCCTTCGCCTCATCCTCACCGGCTACATCATCAAAGGTTTTCCCCGTCTGTGCTTCCACATAAATTTTTGCGTTGCTCTTGCCAAATGACATGGAGCCAGCGCCGCCGACCCGTTTCTGCATCATATGCAGGAACAGCCAGCCAGCAAGGACAATCAGCCCAAACGGCAGAACGACTTCAATAAAGACGGCAAGCAGCGGTGATGCTTGCTGAGGAATATCCGCTGTAAACTGAATGGTACCCTTCGCCAGCAAACGCTCTGTCAATTTTTCGTCCGGCATCAGGCCGGTTACATAGGTATTCTCACGGCCGGGGTCCGCTGGCTGTTCCTGCACGGTCTGTGTACTGCCGCCTGCCAATATCGTACGAGAAGATACTGCCGACGATGATGAAGCTGTAATTGTGGGGACTTTTCCCTTGGCGGTAAAAGTGATTCTTTGGTTAGAACGGTCAATATTCACTTTTGCCACCTGGTTGCTGTCAACCATTTTCAGAAACGTCGCATAATCCACTGAAATCGTTTTCGGCTGTGTAATGGTGGGGAATATCACCATATTCAGCAAAACAATCACCAGAATGGCAACAACGTAGAAAATAATTATTTGCTTCTTAGGTGTTTTTTGCTCTTTCATTGCATTTTCCTTTCTGGGAAGCAGGGCTTAACAGCATTTCTGCTCCCCGCACAAAGCGGGGAAAACGGCACCTTTCCTGTGCATTTATCATAATAGCACATTCTTTTGCGGATTGCCATAGATTTGTTTGAAAGGAGCTTCTGTAATTAAACAAAAAAGGCAGGTTCCCACCATTTGTGGAATCCGCCTTTTCTTTGAAACAAAGCCGATACTTATACCACACTGAACAGCATCTCGCCATAGGTGGGATACGGCCAGTACTCTTTCGCTACCAAAGGCTCAATCTGGTCTGCAATTCTGCGTGTTTTCTCCATCTGCATGAACAGCGTATCGCGGGAATAGGAGGCTTGCTCCTGAATATTCCCTTTGCCTTCGCCAGCCACATTCTTTTCCAGTGCACGCGTTTCCGCATAAAGGGAATCGCTCAGTTTGGAAAGTGTCTGGATGGTGTCCTTCTCAAATGTGGAAGAAGCATCGCTGCAGGCAGTGGCCTTTGCGTTGACGGTATTGCTCAGTGCACTGACATAGCGGTTAGCCGCCGGCAAAATGTCCTTATAAATCATATCGACCATGGTTTCCGCCTCGATATGTATCTGCTTTGTGTAGTTCTCCATCTGAATCTCGCAGCGGGAATACACTTCATTCTTTGTCAGCACGCTGTGGTGTTCAAACAAAGCAACATTTTCAGGACGCGTGTAGTACGGCAGTGCTTCCGCAGTAGAGGACAGGTTCAGCAGGCCGCGCTTTTTCGCCTCGGCAATCCATTCATCGGTATAGCCATCGCCGTTAAAGACAATATGCTTATGGTCATGGTATGCTTCACGGATAATGTGATTCAGTTCTTTGTTAAAGTCCTTGGCCTTTTCCAGACGGTCAGCATACTGTTCCAGCACGTCGGCCACAATGGTGTTCAGCATCATGTTCGGGCAGGCAATGGAAACGGTAGAACCGAGCATACGGAATTCAAATTTATTGCCGGTAAAGGCAAACGGAGATGTACGGTTGCGGTCCGTTGTGTCCTTCGGCAGCGGCGGCAGTTCGTCCACACCGATTTCCAGTACTTCTTTATCCTTCTGTGCATAGGGCTTGTTCTGATCGATAGAATCCAGAACGGTGGTTAGCTCATCGCCCAAGAAAATGGAGATAATTGCCGGCGGCGCTTCGTTGGCGCCCAAACGGTGGTCATTGCCTGCGCTGGCAACGGACAGGCGGAGCAGGTCCTGATGCTCATCTACCGCCTGAATGACAGAGACAAGGAACAAAAGGAACTGTGCATTTTCACGCGGCGAATCGCCCGGGTCCAGCAGGTTGCTGCCGCCGTCAGTGGAAAGGGACCAGTTGTTGTGTTTGCCGGAACCGTTGACACCCTCAAAGGGCTTTTCATGCAGCAGGCAGGCCAGGTTGTGGCGGGCGGCCACTTTCTTCATGATTTCCATTGTCAGCTGGTTGTGGTCGGCAGCAACATTGGTATCGGTGTAAATAGGTGCCAATTCGTGCTGAGAAGGAGCTACTTCGTTATGCTCTGTCTTCGCAAGAATACCCAGCTTCCACAATTCGTTGTCCAGGTCATCCATAAAGGCCTTGACACGCGGCTTGAGAACACCAAAGTAGTGGTCCTCCATCTCCTGCCCCTTCGGCGGCTTTGCGCCGAACAAAGTACGGCCAGTGTAAACCAAATCACGGCGCTTGCAGTACATATCACGGTCAATCAGGAAATATTCCTGCTCCGGACCTACATTGGTGTTTACACGCTGTGTTGTGGTATCACCGAACAGGCGCAGGATGCGCAGTGCCTGCTTGTTGATAGCGTTCATGGAACGCAGCAGTGGTGTTTTTTTGTCCAATGCTTCGCCGGTATAAGAACAGAATGCAGTGGGAATGCACAGGGTATTGTCCTTAATAAAAGCATCGCTGGTGGGGTCCCATGCGGTATAGCCGCGTGCCTCAAAGGTAGCGCGCAGACCGCCGGAAGGAAAAGAGCTGGCATCCGGCTCGCCCTTGATAAGCTCTTTGCCAGAAAACTCCATAATGACCTTTTCGCCGTCCACCGGATAGATGAAACTGTCGTGCTTTTCAGCAGTGATGCCTGTCATTGGCTGGAACCAGTGCGTAAAGTGGGTGCAGCCGTTTTCAACTGCCCAGTCCTTCATGGCGTTTGCCACTACGTTGGCCACGTCCGGAACAAGGGGCTGGCCCTCCTTGCGGGTCTTCATCAGCGCCCGAAACGTGTCTTTCGGCAGGCGCTCTTTCATGACCGTTTCATTAAAGACCAGGCTGCCGAACAATTCTGGAACCGTACTCATGCAAATCCCTCCATGCAGTTTTATCTTTCTTAAAACCTGTAAACAGAGAAAAAGCGCTATAGGGAACACGCCCCACAGCGCCTTTACTGTCATTACCGTTATTATATGCCCGCCTTGTGGAAAAGTCAACGGCAGAAATGGGGAAAAAGCGGAAAACGGCCGATTTTTTCCGCCTTTACTTTCTTTATTTCAGAAATGATGCCAAAATCGGCATATTTTTTCTGTCTTTCACTTTATTTTTACAAGTGATGCCATCCACAGCGGTAGCTCTGCTTCTCATTGTATGAAACCACCCGGCTACTCATGCTTTTTCATCCTGTTTTTCGGCTGCCGGCAGAAGATGAAAATGCCGAAGTGCGTTCCAAATGCCGTTGTCCCCTACCGCACTTGTCACATAGTCTGCCGATCGCTTGACAGGTTCTATTGCGTTGCCCATGGCTACACCGATGCTGGCCGCTTTGATTAGTTCCAAATCATTGCCGCTGTCACCAAAAAACATAACGCTGCTAAAGTCCGAGTCATAATAATCCAGCAGCCGCCGCACGCCCTCCGCCTTGGAAAGTGTGCGCGGGATAATATCTGCACCGCGCTTTTTTCCGAAGAGCGGCACCCTCACCTGTGGGAAGCGCTGTTCCAGCAGGCGAGCTTCCGGTTCACTGCCGACCAGTGTCAGTGCACTGACAGGCTGACCAAACACCTGCTCCGCCGGACGAACCTGAATTTTTTCTTTCCGGACACAGGTGTGAACAAAGCTTTCCAGCAGTGACGAATCTGTTGTATAATAGATGCCGTCCTTTACACAGCTGATGCACATTTTTTGCTGACGGCCAAACAGAATGACCGTCTGCAGCAGTGCCTGCGGCAAATAATAGCGGTACAGAATCTTTCCTTCTGCACGGATACGGGCACCGTTCATCTCCACAACAGCGTCCGGATGGACCGTCGTAAGGCCGTAGGTGCTTTCGGGCTGTGCCATGTCGCGCCCTGTCGCAATCACAATTTTCCACTGTGGACGCAGCAGGTCAATCGCTCGCAGCGTACTGTCCGGCACCTCGCCGGTCGCGTGATCCAATAATGTCATATCATAATCAAAGCAAAGCAGCCTGTTCACATTTTCGTCCCTTTCCTGCAGGGCAGCTTGCAGAAATCACAGTTCCTGATAGGCCCCCATAATCTTAGGAATAAACTGTTTTTTACGGCTGACAACGCCAGCCAACACGGTAGTGCCGTCCTTTTCCGGCTTCACACCGAAGCCGGCTGTCAGCATATCAGCCGCATGGTGTCCGGCACACAAAACGGTGCTGGCCTCTTCCGGCACATCTGTCAGCAGCACGTACAAATCCTCTAAACTCTGCTTTTGCAGGGCTTCCGGCAGATACGGTGTCAAAAGCGCCTGTGCCGCCCGCAGGTTGCTGTCTGTCATGTAGTTACCCTGTGCCACGCCGAAGCGAATATCGCCGCACATAAATACCTTGAAGTCCTGCAGGAACACTTCTTCAGTGGTCTTTCCGTCCAGCTTTTCGCCGGCCTCGAACATCTCTTCTGAGAAGGACTCCACGTCCACACCGGCCGTTTTTGCCAAACGCTCCGCCGCTTTTTTATCCTGCGGTGTGCAGGTCGGACTGCGGAAAACGAGCGTATCCGAAAGAATGGCCGCCAGCAGAATACCCGCTGTCTTCGGCGTAATCTCTACATTTTGTTCGTCATACATCTGCGAAACAATGGTAGCCGTGCAACCGACCGGCTGATTGCGGAAATAGACCGGTCCGCTGGTTTCAATGCTGCCAATGCGGTGGTGGTCAATAATTTCCAGAATCTCCGCTTTGTCGTAGCCTTCTACTGCCTGCATTGCCTCATTATGGTCTACCAAAATAACCCGCGGCTTGCGCAGATTGATAATATTGCGGCGGCTGAGCATGCCGCAGTATTTTCCGTCTTCGTCCAGAATAGGGAAATAGCGGTGACGCACTTTTGCCATTACGCGTGTCACGTCGTCTACCGGCGTGACCAGCGTAAACTTTTTAATATCTTTCGTTGTCATATAATAGGAAATAGGCGCGCACTGGCTAATCAGTTTTGCCGCCGCATATGTATCCATCGGCACACTCATAATGGCAACGTCGTTTTCATCGGCGAGCTTGACAATGGTCTTGCCGACCTTAGCCCCCTGACACACAATAATCAAACTTGCGTGCATTTCAATCGCGCACAGCTGACTTTCGTACCGGTTGGAAAGCAAAACAATATCGCCCGGTTCCATCAAGCTTTCCATCGTTTCGGGGTTGGCTGCACCCAGCAGAATGCGGCCGCGGTCCACGACCGCGTTCTCATTCCCCACCAACATGGTGCCGTCCAGCGTTTCCAAAATATTGTGATAGGTTGTATGGCTTTTCGCCAACACAGTACGGTCGAAAATATCCATATTGGCCGTAGCAATATCCTTAACCGTAATCAGTCCCAGCAGTTCACGGTCCGAGTCAACAATGGGCAGGGTATCAATTTTCTGGTCACGCATAACCTGCCACGCGCGCCGCAGGCTGGTATTGCCGGAAAATCCGGGCACTTCACGGTAATCCACGTCACGGACCTTCGGGTTGATATCCGTCACCATGCGTGGCGGCCGTACGTCGAATTTGTCCAGCACAAAGGCGGTTTCCTGATTCAACTCGCCTGCTCGGCACGCTTCATATACCAGATTGCTGGTTTTATTTTTCAGTTCTGCATAAGCGATTGCTGAACAGATGGAGTCCGTATCCGGATTTTTGTGACCGATGACAACGACCTTATGTGTGGTTTTTGGCATGAATTTTTCCCTCCCAGATGATAGTTACCGGCCAATACCGGTAAAAATTGCTCACACCAATCAGCGCAGAAAACCTTTTGCAGGACAAGCAGAGCAGGCCGCCAAAACCAGCATAATCCCGTCTGGCTATACAAAAAAGCTCTATTAAGGAAGTGGTTTGACCAAAAAGCAATATCCGCACTGTAAAAAGAAAATTTCCGTCTATTTTTTAACTAGATTATGAAAAATCAAATATATTTTCATCGTTCCCCATAGAGGAAATGGTACTCCCATACAAATAGATTGTCAAGGAGAATTCCTGTTGGATTTGCAGGCGTTTTCCCCCTTTTGGGCAGGAATTTGTATGCTGTCCTGCAAAACAGACAAAAAGAAGCTCTCCGGTGCTGCCCGGAGAGCTAAAACGGAGAGATTCAGTTGATGAAAGGATTTATATCAACTATCGGCTCAAAAATTAGCCTTTGTGTGTAATCAATGTAACAGAAACCGGTACGTTTGCTGCAACTTTTTCGCCCTTCAGCAGTTTTTGTGCATTATCGATTGCCGTGGCACCCATCAGGTCCGGTTTCTGCTGTACGGTAGCGGCCATTTTGCCGGACTTGACAGCGCTCTGGCCGTCTGTTGTGGCGTCGAAACCGACAATCACGACATTTTTCTTGGCAGCGGCAACTGCTTCCACAGCACCGAGTGCCATTTCATCGTTCTGCGCGAAAATGCCCTGCACATCACCATGTGCCTGCAGAATGTTTTCGGAAACGTTCAGTGCAGTTGCACGGTCAAACTTTGCGGTCTGGCTGGCAACGATTTGTGCCTTGCCATCTGCGGCCTGGTGGAAGCCTTTGCCACGGTCAATCGTTGCGGAAGCACCGGTTGTGCCTTCCAGCTGGGCAATCTTTGCGTTCTTGCCCACTTTGCTCATCAGGTACTCTGTTGCCATTTTTGCGCCCGAAACGTTGTCGGAAGCAATTTTGCAGTCCACATCGACGCCGTTTACCACACGGTCCACAGAAATGACCTTAATGCCTTTGCTCTTTGCATCTTTTACCGCGTTGGACACTGCATCGGAGTCAACCGGATTGACAATCAGGACACCGATATTTTTGGAAATCAGGTCCTCAATATCGTTGGTCTGCTTTGCCGTATCGTTTCCTGCATCCGCAACCGTTACCTGCACACCCAGCTTTTTGGCTTCTGCTTTGGCGCCGTCGGACAGGGTAACAAAGAACGGGTTGTTCAGTGTGGAAACAGAAAGACCGATTGCCTTGCCTGTGGACTGTTCACCCGTGGCTCCGGCGGCTGCGCCGGAAGATGTCTGCTCCGCGCCGGTCGTACAGGCAGCTGCGGACAGCAGCATTACAGAGGACAGTAATACTGCCATTACTTTCTTTAACTTCATTTTTTACAACTTCCTTCCCAAAAAATGTAAGTGAATATTTTGTAAATCCGCTTTTTTGTTTCAGCGCTTCCGGTCCGAAAGCACCGCCAGCAGGATTACAATGCCTTTAACAACATCCTGATAATAAGAGGAAACATTCATGATATTCAGGCCGTTGTTCAGAACTGCGATAATCAAAACACCAATAAGGGTACCGTAAATCTTGCCGCGGCCGCCCATCATGCTGGTGCCGCCCAGTGCAACTGCCGCGATGGCGTCAGTTTCATATCCCACGCCAATGGTCGGCTGTGCGGAACCCAGCCGGGAGAGGAGAATCAGTCCGGCGGCAGATGCCAGAAAACCGGAAATGGTGTACAGAATGACTTTGGTCTTGTGTGTGTTCACACCGGCCAGCTGGGCCGCTTTTTCATTGCTGCCGGTCGCGTAAACCTTGCGGCCGAAGGTTGTCTTGTTCAGTATGAAGAAGTACAGCGCAAACAGGACCACCATAATCCACACTGGCACTGGAATGGACATCATAGTGCCGCGGCCTACACCGGAAAGCAGCGGGTCGGAGCCGAGGCCGGAAATCGGCATGCCGTTTGAAAAGATGTATGTAAGGCCGCGGTAAACAGTCATGGTAATCAAAGTAGCGATGAACGGCTGCAAACGACCCTTTGTAATCAGAATACCATTGAGCGCACCAAGGACAACACCCAGCAGCAGCACGCACAGCATGGCAATTACCGGTGCCGTGCCCGCGTGGATCATCAGAGCACCGACAACCGTGGTCAATGCCAGAAGTGAACCAACGGAAAGGTCAATGCCGCCCGTCAGAATAACGCCTGTCATACCGAAAGCAATCAGGCCGTTGGTAGATGCCTGTTTGAGCAGTGAAAGGATGTTGTTCATACTGCGGAAATCAGCGCTGATGATACTGAACGCGACGAACAGAACGATGAGAGCAATCATTGCGCCGAGGTTTTGAAGAATGTCGCCGATACGCGGCCGACTGAGCGTTTTTGTATTCATTTTAACTTTCCTCCCGTCGCCAGTGTCATGATATTTTCCTGCGATGCCATTTTTTCGCCGGCAGCAGCTGTTTCCGGTCTGTTGTTCAAGATTCCAGCCATATGTCCCTCATGAATGACCATAACACGGTCGCTCATGCCGAGAATCTCCGAAAGCTCCGAGGAAACCATAATGACAGCGACTCCCTTTTCAGCAAGGGTATTAATGATATTGTAAATTTCCTTTTTGGCACCCACATCTACGCCGCGGGTGGGTTCATCCAAAATAAGAATTTTGGGTTCTGTAAAAATCCATTTGGAAAAAATGACTTTCTGCTGATTGCCGCCGGAAAGGCTGTCACAGCTCTCCTCCGGACCGGAACAGCGAATGGTCAGTTCCTGCACAGCTTTGCGGGCAAGTTCCATATCCTTTTTCTTGTCAATCACGCTGTGGTCGGAAATACGCCCAAGGTTTGTAAGCGACACGTTTTCACGAATGCTTTTTTCCAGCATCAGTCCTTCGGTTTTACGGTCCTCTGTAATGAATCCGATTCCGTAAGAAATAGCCTGCTCCGGCGAATGTACGGAAACCTCTTTGCCTCTTATCAGCAAGGTACCGCCGTCCCGCGGCAGATAACCGAAAATGGACTGCATAATCTCCGTACGGCCCGCGCCAATCAAGCCGGAAACGCCCAGCACCTCTCCGGCTCGGACCGAGAAGGAAACGTTTTGGAACACGCCTTTTTTTGTGAAGTCCTTGACCTCCAGCATGGTGTCGCCAATTTTGCTGTGCCTTGCCGGATACCGCTCGCCGATTTCGCGGCCAATCATCATTTTAATCAAGCTGTCCATATCGGTTTCGCTGACTTTTTTGGTGCCGATGAACTGTCCGTCCCGCAGGACTGTGACGCGGTCACAAATTTCAAAGATTTCTTCCATTCGGTGGGAAATATAAATGGTAGACACGCCTTTTTCTTTTAGTTCACGCAGGACACGGAACAAAACGCGTGTTTCTTCCAGCGTCATAGCTGCAGTCGGTTCGTCCATAATGATGACTTTCGCGTCCACCAGCAGTGCCTTTGCTATTTCAATCATTTGCTGCTGTCCAACGGAGAGTTCGGACATAGTCCGGTCCACCGGTATGCTGACACCCAAGCGGTCCAGCACCTGACGTGCCTTCTTGTCCATCGCCGCCTTATCCAAAATACCGAATTTGCCGTGTATTTCTTTGCCGAGGAACAAATTTTCACGCACAGTCAAGTCCGGTACGGAGTTCAGTTCCTGATAAATAAAAACAATACCGGCTTCCTCTGCCTGTTTTGGGTGCGTGTAATTCACTGGTGTGCCATTCACCAGCACTTCACCGCTGTCCCGCGTATAAACACCGGTCAGGATTTTCATCAGCGTGGACTTGCCGGCGCCGTTTTCGCCCATCAGGGCGTGAATCTCGCCTTCTGCAATATCAATCTCTGCATTTTTCAGGACCTGATTGCCGGAAAAACTTTTGTTGATGCCTGTCATTGTAATATGCACAATATCACCTCAAATCCTTACCGCTGCAGCGCAAGACGGGTATGCTGGACTTCTTCGATGGTTGGTATGGCAACCGCCGCACCCTTACGGGAAACCGCTATGGAGGAAGCCACGGAAGCCAGCCGCAGCGATTCTTCCACTGGACAGCCGCCGGTCACGCACGCCAGGAAAAAGCCCGTGAAGGTGTCCCCCGCTCCTGTGGTATCCACAACAGGGACCTTATAAACACCGTGTTTGACCGCTTTCTGGTGGTTCTGATACAGGGCACCGCCTTTGCCCAATGTCAGAACGATTTTTGCCCGCGGATACTTTTTCAGCAGCGCACCGGTTATCTTTTCCGGTTCCTTTTCGCCGGTAAGACATCCGCCTTCAATTTCATTCAAAATAAAGTAATCGACTTTGTTCAGTGGTGCCTGCAAAACAGCGTTATCAATCGGAGAAGGATTCAACGCAATTTTCATTTTTTGTTCAAACGCTTTATCAATGATGTGTGAAACAGCATTGGTTTCGTTCTGCAGCAAAAGGATGTCATCTTGACCAAAATGACTGAAAACAGAGTCAATAAATGCATCCGTCAGTTCCCCGTTCGCGCCATG
Organism: Caproicibacterium lactatifermentans; assembly: GCF_013315815.1. Taxonomy (NCBI): domain Bacteria; kingdom Bacillati; phylum Bacillota; class Clostridia; order Eubacteriales; family Oscillospiraceae; genus Caproicibacterium; species Caproicibacterium lactatifermentans. Next base: position 748,389 of record NZ_CP046051.1, on the reverse strand, counting down.
ACTGATAAGGATGCAGTTCTGTCCGGAGGGGTTCACCTGAATCATGGCCATGCCGGTTGCTGTACCGGTGCGGTCAATATAGTCCGTATGTATGCTGTCCTTTTCCAGCAGTTCCACAAGCCGCCCACCGTCCGGACCAATTTTGCCGGCCTGATAGACCTGTGCACCGGCCCTTGCAAGTGCCACGGACTGATTCAGTCCCTTGCCGCCCGGCAGCAGGTCCAAGTGTTTGGCCGCCAGTGTTTCGCCCGGCTGAACGAAATGGTCTACTTGGTAAACATGGTCGATATTCAGGGAACCAAAATTCAGTATTTTTCGCATATTCGACTCATTTCCTCCCTTATGTGCTTTCTTTCGGTGCCGGACCCGTACTGCTGCGGACAACCAGTTCTGGTTTAAAAATCAGGTTGTCTTGTGGCTGGTCCGGATGATCAAGCATCTGAATGAGTTTTTGTACAGCACCCGCGCCAATATCATAGGCCGGCTGTTTCATGGTGGTCAGCGGCACCCGCATAAGCTGTGAAAACTGCAGGTCATCAAAGCCAACAACTGAAAGCTGCCGCGGAATTTGAATGCCCTGTTGGTCTGCCTGCTGAAAGACACCGTACGCCATCATATCGTTGCAGGCAAAAATACCGGTTACATGCTGTTCCAACAGTGCCTTCGCAAGCTGATAGCCTGTAGAGGTATGGTAGTCGCCCACTTTCATCAGCATAGGGTCAAACGTTATACCATACTCCTGCAAAGCACGGATATAGCCAAACAGACGCTTTTGTGAGGAAAGTTCCCCCATTGGGCCGGAAATAAAGCCGATTCTCCGATGCCCAAGTTCCAGCAGGTGCCGAGTAGCCAAATAGCCGCCCAGTTCGTTGTCCACCAACACACTTGGAGCGGCAGAACCGCCCTCAGGTGCTTCCACCGTGCGGTCAACCAGCACAAACGGCTTTTCTACCTGCTGCAAAATCCGAAAGCACTGTGTGTCTTTGCTTACCTGTGAGCTGACCGACATGGTAAACAGAATGCCATCCACGCCGCGGCTGGCCAGCACATTGATGTAATCCGCATCTTTCTGTGGGTTATCGTTAGTGTTGCACAGCATCAGACTGTATCCGCTTTTTTGGCATGCCTCCTCGGCACCTTTGGCAATCTCAGCAAAAAACGTATTGGTAATGTCCGGTATAATCAGCCCCAGCGTCTTTGTTCGCCGAGTAATCAGCCCAACTGCCATTTGATTGGGGTGATAGTTCATCTCTGCCGCAACTTTCAAAACAAGGTCACGCGTTTTCTGTGAGATTCGCTCACACTTATTGTTTAGGACCAGTGAAACTGTAGAGGGCGACAGCCCCGTTTTTCGGGCAATATCCCGAATTGTAACACGCATACCCGTTGTTTCACCTCTGTTCAAAGCAGACAGCCATGCAGACATATCCGACTGTCCAACTTACACAATTTTAAAATACAGCGGAAAATATATTTGGTAATACGTTTGAATTAAGAATACAGCGTACAAGCTGTTTTGTCAACATCTTTTATAAATTTTTCTGTGGAAGTTTGTACTTTTATGCACTATGTAAAACATTGAAGTCGAAAATTTGTTATCTATGCCCTATATTCCTTTGGCTGAAAATGCTGTATAATGGTGTAAATTTATTATTAAAACGTTTTATCTTGTTTGTTGAAAGGAAAGTTTTCATTCTCATGACAAAAAACGGTATTTTAAACCCACAGCTTTGTTCGGCGATTGCTGGTGCCGGACATACTGACTATTTCGTGATTGCTGACCCTGGTCTGCCCATTCCGGAAGGCATAAATGTCATCGACCTGTCGCTGGTGCGCGGCGTTCCCTCTTTTCTGGACACTTTAAAAGCCGTTTCCGGAGAACTGGTTGTGGAATCCTACATACTGGCGGAAGAAATGAAAAATATCAGCCCTCGGCTGCACGACGAAACCTGCTCCGTTTTGCATGGGCTGCCGCACAAATACGTTCCGCATGAGGAGCTGAAACAGCTGCTGCGCCGCGCAAAAGCGGTTGTTCGCACGGGAGAAACTACTTCTTTTGCCAATGTCATTCTTGTCTGCGGCGTCAATTTCTAAAATACAACACAAAAAATCTCAGCGGATTTTACACAACTGCTGAGATTTTTTATTTCCGTATTTACTTTGAATAGGCATGTGAGGCGGCCATGGGAACCGTATCTATACGCAAATGCAGTGCCTGTTCCGGACAGTTTGTGATAACCGCATCGACCTGCTGCCGAAACAACTCCTCCATCACCGCCGGTTCATCCGCCGTCCATGGGCGCACCGCCAAACCGCGGGTATGGCACTGCGACACCAAAGCCGTATCCCGCAGCAAACTGTCTTTGGGGTGAATGGCATCTGCCACCAGCCGTGCGGCCAGCTTCCAGACGCGTGCAAGCGGCACTTTATAAAGCAACGCTGTTTTGCTCTGTGGGGAACGGCGCTTCAGCTCCCGCAGAAGAAACGGATTAAAAGAGGAATAGAAGACGCGTCCGCTCATACCGGCAGATTCCTCCAGTGCAAGCACTTTTGGGATAACCGCATAGCCGTCGCGGCTGCGTCGATTTTCTTTCAGCTCCACATTCACCAACAAATGGGTAGGCTCCAGCAGACGGTATACTTCCGCCAGTGTCGGAATGCGTACACCACCATATCCCTGCCGCCCCGCGGAAGCGTCCAGTGCGCGCAGCTGTTCCAGCGTCATTCGGTTCACCCTGCCTTGCCCGTTGGTTGTACGGTCCACAGTATCGTCGTGAATGACCACCAAGCGGCCATCGGTGGTCAAGTGTACATCCAGCTCCACGCCGTCCACGTGAAGAGCAGCGGCCTTTTCAAACGCTGGCAAAGTATTCTCCGGTGCCGCAAAGGAAGCACCTCGGTGTGCAAAAATCTGTACTGCCAAATTTGTCCCTCCTTATCCGTTTCATTTTATTATAACACGAATTGGTAAAAAAGACCGCCGCTAAGGGCTGTTGTTACCCTCGGCGGCGGAGTCTTTTATCTATCTGTCATGGCTGAAAAACAGGTTTATTCAATGGTGATTTCGGTCGGCAGCGGCTTTGCCGCTTCTTTCTTCGGCATGGTCAGTGTCAAGACGCCGTTCTCAAAGCGTGCGGAAATTTTATCTGCCTGTACGTCAGAAACATCGAACGAACGGCCCATACTGGTCACACGGCGCTCACGGCGCACATACTGGCCCTCGTTGTTTTTCTGTTCATTTTCTTCTTTGTGCTGTGCGGTCAGTGTCATGCAGTTATCCTTGACGTTGACCTTGATTTCGTCCTTGCGGAAACCAGGCAGTTCCGCTTCCAGAACATACTGGCTACCCTCGTCACGGATATCCGTGCGGCACGGCAGGACGCTGTTTGCGTGGGCGCCAAAGAAGTCGTCATCGAAAGGACGGAAGAACTGCTGCTCGAAAGGAATTAAGTCAAACATGATGAAAACCTCCAGTTTTTGCTCTGTCTGCCCGGTCTGGCGGGCGACACAAGTGATTTTGTTTTGTCTTTTGGGTCTTTCCCTTTGACAACTTCTATAATACGCAGAAACTGTGAAGTTTTTTTCTCTATTTTATGAACCGATTGTAAATATTAGCAGTCATCATTTACGAGTGCTAATATTTTGCGACTTTTCTGCGGGTCTGCCGGACCGAATTGAAAAAGGCATAAAACAAGCCGGACATACATTCTGCGGTATGTCCGGTTTGTTTTTAAGTCTTCTTTGTAAAGTCAGTTGATAATGAGGTCCTCTAAGCGGCGCTTCGGGACGTAATGCACGTCGTTTTCATCCCGATAATAATTGGTGTCATCGTTCTTGACTTCGGTAAGAATAATCGTTTCGTCCGGCTTGCCAATGGCAACAACCAGCATAGGAACCAAATTGGGTTTGAGGTCCAGTGCTTTGGCAACTTCTGCGGGGCTGAAGTTGCCAATCATACAGCCGCCCAGTCCCTTTTCCACAGCCACCAGCAGCATAGTCTGCGCAACGATTCCGACATCCCGCTGATACCGCTGCAGAGAACTGTCAACATTTGTATCCTGACAAATGATAATAAATGCCGGCGGGCAGTGACCGGGATGTGGCAGCTGTATGGGCTGCAGTGCGCGTGCCCAGTGCGTCAGCGGCTGAATCTTTGCCGTCTGCTCTGGTGTACAGGCAAGATAATAGCGCAGCGGCTGACGGTTGACACTGGAAGGAGTCAGCCGGGCGCAGTCTACCAGCTGCAGCAGCTCGTCCCGAGAAACACGGCGGCTCTGGTCATAGCCGCGGTAGCTTCTGCTTTTTTCAACCAAATCTCGAATCATGGTGCTTCCTCCTGTCTATTTGGATAGATTATCTTAAATGGATTCTCATGGTATATGTTCGTCCCGACAAATGCGCTGTACGGTAAATTTGCCCTGCAGCAGCGCTGTATGCATACCGGCTGTTGGTCCAAGCCACTGGCCCGTCAGCAGCAGGTGAGAAAGTCCCGGCAGGCGGCCGGTCAGCGGTGCTGGACGTGCCTGTGCAGTTGGAATAAATGCCGTACAGGAGCCGTGAAAATTGTGGAACCGCCGGGCATAGTCTGCCGGTGTATGGCAGCCGAGGAACTGTACCAGCCCCTGCATTTGCGGAAAATGTTTTTCCAGCGCCTGCCGTGTACTGTCTGCCAGCAGGCGGATTTCTTCCCGATAAGCCGCCTGCTGGCCAGCCAGTGCCTCCCAACGGCGGAATGCCTGCCGTCCCGCAATGGGGAAATCAACCGCCAGTTCTGCCCGGCCGTTGAATACAAAAGTCGGGTCATTGCTGAACTGTGTCACCCTCAGGCGGCTGATGCCGTCCCCCTCCGCCGGAATGACATCGGTTGGAAACGACAGCGTCCGTTCTATCGGCAGGGACTCCTCCGGCGCGGAAAAGAATAGGCGCACCAGGGAGCAGGTTGTATATTTTTCCGGCATGCAGTATCGGTCCTGCAGCTTTTTCTCCATACCGTACCGGTCCTGCAGCAGGACACGGCAGGCATAGGCCGGGTCACACGCCGCAATCACCCAATGCGTCAGCATATGTTCTCCGCCTGCCAGCACAATGCCGCGTGCCGCGCCGTTGGCCGCAATGATTTTTTTCACGGGGTCTTTACAGCGCAGCTGTCCGCCCTCTGCCAAATAGCGTTTCGCCATACGGTGTACAATACCCGCGGAGCCTCCCACCGGCACGGCCAAATCGCCGCTGAGAAAACGAGAATAGGAAAAGACCAGCTGTGCCAATGTACTGCCCGGCGGCAGCACTTCCCGAAAAGCACAGCGCAGTGCCGGATGATGAAACTGCTGCGCGTAGTCCTGCAGAGAAACTGTCCGCAGCCGCAGCAGCAGACGGCCGCTTTCAGTGCCGGCCGCACCAGCCAATGCTTTCAAAGGTGAAAGCAGATCCGGCGGGCACTCCGTTGCCGGGCGGAATGCCCCTGCCTTTTCGACCGCCGTACAAAACCGCTTCAGCTGTTCCCTGTCCTCCGGACTGCATGCCGCTGTGCTTTCCAGAAATTCATTGATGTCCCCGCAAAAGTTCACGGTGGCACCGGCCTCTTCCGCCGTGAAAAAGCTGTCCGGTGTAACAGGCAAAGTATCCTGCAAACCGCCGGTTTCCTGCCAGCAGCGGTACAGCGGCGTATCTTCCCGCACACCGTTCAAAAAACGCAGTGTCGGTTCCAGCGATACACCGGCGGTACGCAGCGGTGCACACACGCCGCCAATCTGTGGTAGCGCCTCATAAATCGTTGTACGAAATCCGTGCTTCTGGGCATAAATGCCCGTGGAAAGGCCCGCGATTCCGCCACCGATAATTGCGATTCGCTTTTGTCCCTGCAAGAGAGCTTCTCCCCTCTCTCCATATACGGTCAGTCGTTCAGAATTTTTTCAATGGTGGCACAGATTTCCTTCATCTTTGCCGGAATATCAATATGCTGCGGGCAATGCTGCGCACAGTTCCCACAGCCGATGCAGGCGGAAGCACGCTGTTTTTCTGTCAGCGCTTTGTAAGCGGTCAGAAAATCAGTTTCCCGATGAGAAACTTTATATTCGTTGTACAGTCGGAACAGTGTCGGAATTTCCACACCAGAGGGACATTCCATGCAGTATCGGCAGCCCGTACAGGGAATGGTCAAATACGCCCGATACAAATCCACCGCCTGTCCCAATGTGCGGCGCTCGTCCGCGGTCAGCGGGTGAAAATCGGACAAAAGCTGCACATTATCCCGAACCTGTTCCGCACTGTTCATGCCGCTCAGCATGGTCATCACGCCCGGCAGAGAAGCCACAAAGCGAATTGCCCAGGAAGCCAGGCTCGCCTGCGGTTCCGCCGCTTTCAGCAGTTTTTCCGCCGCCGGACACAGCGCAGCCAGCGCACCGCCGCGCACCGGCTCCATAACGACCACAGGAATGCCGCGCTCGGCCAACAGACGATACTGCTTTTCCGCGTTCTGTGCTATCCAGTCAAAATAGTTGAGCTGTATCTGGGCAAAATCCCAGTCGTAGGCCTCCAGAATCTGCTCCAATACCTCCGGCGTATCGTGAAAAGAAAATCCCAGCTGCCGGATAGTACCCTCCGCCTTTTTCTGCTTCAAATAGTCCAGAATATGAAATTTACGAAACTTTTCCAGCATATGCCGGTCCAACCCATGACAAAGGTAAAAATCAAAGTAGCTGACGCCGCAGCGCACAAGCTGTGTCTGAAAAATTTTGTCTACCTGTGACTGGTCCGTCATACTCCATGCGGGCATTTTGTCCGCCAGAAAGTAGCTTTCCCGCGGGTATTTGCGCAGGGCCTGCCCGATAAATTCCTCCGACAAGCCGTCGTGGTACATATAAGCCGTATCATAATAATTGACACCGTGGGCATAGGCGTAGTCAATCAATTCCTGTGCACGCGGCACGTCAATCTCCGGTTTGTCGGACTGCAAACGGGGTAGGCGCATAGTGCCAAAACCCAGCAGTGACGGGTGTGCGTCCGTATTTCGGTATCCTCTGGAAATCATACAATTCCTCCGTTCTCTTCAAGAACAGACAGCGGCCGACTGATGTGCCTGCCACATTCTTTTGCTGCCATTTAACTGTATTGTATCGCTCACCCGCCCTGTTTGCAAGCGGAATCCTTTGCTTTTTTAAGCAGCCGCATTATAATAATGAGCAGGAATATTAGAGATACAGGAGTGAACGATTTTGTCAAAAAATATCTGCGGGCGTTTTGCCCCTACCCCCAGCGGACGAATGCACCTTGGCAATGTGCTGTGTGCCCTGCTGGCATGGCTTTCTGTTCGGCAGCAGGGCGGGCGCATGGTGCTGCGCATAGAAGACTTAGACGCCATGCGCTGTCCCAGGCAGTACGCCGACTTGCTGGAAGAAGACATCCTCTGGCTGGGGATTGACTGGGACGAGGGTGGGAGCAAAGGCGGACCGCGTGGCCCCTATTATCAGAGTGAATGTGCACCGCTGTATGAAAAAGCGCTGCAAAAGCTGCGGGAAAAAGGGCTGCTGTACCCCTGCTTCTGTTCTCGTGCACAGTTGCACGCGGCCAGTGCTCCCCATCTTTCAGACGGACAGGTTCTTTATAACGGACACTGCCGTTCCCTTTCCGCCGAAGAAGCCGCGCAACTGTCCAAAATCCGCCGGCCGGCCGACCGTCTGCGGGTACCGGACCGAACCATTACCTTTGTGGACGGCTGTCAGGGGCCTTACACCGAAAGCCTGCCGCTGGAATGCGGCGATTTTCTGGTGCGGCGTTCAGACGGTGTATTCGCCTATCAGCTGGCAGTGGTGGCGGACGATGCACGAATGGGTGTTACGGAAGTCGTGCGTGGAAAAGATCTGCTCTCTTCCACAGCACGGCAGATATACCTGTTTGAACTGCTGGGATACCCGCCGCCGCACTACCGCCATATTCCACTGCTGCTTGCGCCGGACGGACGGCGGCTTTCCAAACGTGACCACGATTTGAGTTTGGAAGTACTGCGCCAAAGTCTGCCGGACGCTCGCCCGCTCATCGGACTGCTGGCTTTTTTGTGCGGTCAGCTGCCCCGGCCGGAGCCAATTTCTCCGCGGGAACTGCTACCGCTGTTTTGCTGGGACAACGTACCAAAGGAAAATATCCGTATTCCAGCGCAGTGGTACCAGACGCCGCCGCAAAACTGGAACATTTCTGCACTGCGAAATCGTTAGTACATCTTTATTCTTTATACACGAATTAGTTCATAGTCACTGCTGCCGAGCCCCATTTTTACGCCATGCTGAATCATCACTTTCCAGTTGGTTGTGGGGTGCAGCGCCGTAAAGTAATCGCCGCAGGAACGGTCACTCTGGTCCAGCAGGCTGCCGGGGATAACTGGCTGACTGTTGACCGCGCGGGCACAGGCGAGGTCCAGCGCCACCGGGTCGAATGATGCAAACATACCCACATTTGGCACGATAGGCAGGTCATTTTCCGCATGACAATCGCAGTTCGGCGAAACGTCCACAACCAGACTGATATGGAACTGCGGGCGGTTGTGCAGCACGGCCCATGAATATTCTACAATTTTCTTATTTAGAATATCATTGGATTCGTCTGAAGCCGGCAGAACCGCGTCCCGCGGGCAGGCACCAATGCATCGACCACAGCCAACACATTTGCTGTGGTCGATGGACGCCTTGCGGTCCGCAATGGTAATGGCACTGTGTGCGCAGTTCCGCTGGCAGGAACCGCAGCCGACACACAGGCTTTGGTCTACATGGGGCTTGCCGCTGCTGTGCATCTCCATTTTTCCCACGCGTGAACCGCAGCCCATGCCGATATTTTTCAGTGCGCCGCCAATGCCGGTAGCTTCATGTACCTTGAAGTGTGACAGTGAAATCACCACGTCTGCATCCATGACCGCGCGGCCGATTTTTGCCTCTTTGACATATTCGCCACCCTCTACCGGCACCAACTCTTCATCCGTTCCCTTCAGGCCATCCGCAATGATTAACTGGCAGCCAGTCGTCATTGGGGAAAATCCGTTTTCATTGGCCGAGTCCAAATGGTCCAGCGCATTTTTCCGGCCGCCAACATACAGGGTATTGCAGTCAGTTAAAAAAGGCTTGCCGCCCAGTTCCCGCACGGTGTCGGCCACCACTTTTGCATAGTTTGGCCGCAGGAAAGCCAAATTTCCGGGCTCGCCAAAGTGAATTTTAATCGCGGCAAACCGCTTTTCAAAGTCGATATTTCCAATGCCGGCCGTTTTCAGCAGCCGGTGCAGCTTCTGCGGCAGATTTTCCCTCAGTGTTACGCGCATATCCGTAAAATAGACTTTTGATTTTTCCATGGTGCAAAAGCTCCTTTCCTTTTCAAAGCATCTTTATATTATTTTTATGTACAAAAAGGCCCGCATAAAATCGGCAAATAGCCGGTCTTATGCGGGTTTTACTTTGGCGGAGAAAGAGGGATTTGAACCCTCGCGCCAGTTTCCCGACCTACTCCCTTAGCAGGGGAGCCCCTTCACCACTTGGGTATTTCTCCATGGGTGAAAACACTAAAAACTGTTCAATTTATAACAGAAGAATTCTATGGCGGAGAGGAAGAGATTCGAACTCTTGGTCCCTTGCGGGATCACTGGTTTTCAAGACCAGCTCCATAAACCACTCGGACACCTCTCCATAACATCACAAGTGCGTAATAAATAATACCATATCACATAGGTTTCTGTCAAGCCTTTTTTCGTTTTTTTCCGTAAAAGACTGAAAGAAGTACTTTGCCATTTCCTCCACAGAAAAACGGTGCCATCAAAAGGTCAATTCTTTGTACAGCTCAACAAAGTCACTGCAGACTCTCAATTGATATAAATGTCACATAGATAACTCATGAATTAGATGTTTTCAATATAATTGTTTTGTGTTATACTGTGAGTGAAGAAAACAACGGGAGGAATTGTTTTGAAAAGGGACTTTCATTTTTACAGGCAACTGTTTGCGGCCACTTTTTCCGTAAGCGCCTTTACATTTGGCGGCGGATATGTGATTGTGCCGCTGATGAAGCAAAAGTTCTGTGATACACTACACTGGATTGACGAAGATGAAATGCTGGACATCGTCGCTATTTCGCAGTCACTGCCCGGGCCAATGGCGGTAGATGCCTCCGCGCTGGTCGGTTATCGGCTGGCTGGAATTCCCGGCGCGCTGACCGCGCTGCTGGCAACTGCCCTGCCGCCGCTGGTGATTTTGTCAGTTGTTTCCCTGTTCTATCAGGCATTTAAGTCCAACCGAATTGTGAACGCGGTTTTGAAAGGAATGCAGGCAGGCATCGCCGCAGTCATTGCAGATGTTGTCATTTCCGGTGCAGTGAAAACGGCTCGGTCCAAAGAGACACTTTCCATTCTGATTATGGCGGCCTCTTTTATTGCCATCTATTTCTTAAACATAAATGTTATCTGGGTAATTCTCGCGTGCGGTGCTCTCGGCGGCATTTTGGCCATGGTACAGATGAAACGGAAGAAGGCGCCAAAGGCATGATTTATTGGAAACTCTTATGGAGTTTTTTGCAGGTGGGGTTGTTTAGCTTTGGCGGCGGCTATGGCATTTTGCCGGTCATTCAGCAGCAGGTGGTTACAGAGAACCACTGGCTTACGATGCAGGAATTTACGGACGTCATCACCATTTCGCAAATGACGCCGGGACCTATCGCGCTAAACGCCTCTACTTTCGTCGGTATGCGTATGGCCGGCGTTTTGGGGGCCATTCTTGCAACATTTGGGTGTATCTTCCCCACTGCCGTGCTCGCACTGATTGTCGGCCATTACTACTATAAATACCGCAGTCTAACGCTGGTGCAGGGAATATTCAGTGGGCTGCGGCCGGCCGTCGTGTCGCTCATCGCTTCCTCCGGGCTGGCCATTTTGTTCCTTGCACTGCTGGGAACCAGCACGCTGTCTCTCGGCGCTTTTTCGCATATTGACTGGCGGGCAGTCATCCTTTTTGCCGCCTCTCTGTTTGTTCTGCGCAAGTGGAAGCCGAACCCTGTGTACATCATGCTGGCTACCGGTGCAGCTGGTGTTCTGCTTTATCTGTGGAAATAAGCACACTTGACAGCACAAAGTGAAAAATTATATCAAAATTCCCTCGCAGTGGTTGATTTCATGCTGAATGATTTGCGCCGTCCATCCGGTAAAGGTCTTATAGCGCGTCTGGAACTCCGCAGTCTGATACTGTACCTTAATGGACTTCCAGCGCTTAGTTGTGCGTATGCCGGTAAGGGACAGACAGCCTTCCTCGGTTTTATATGGTTCGGATTTTTTGATAATCTTCGGATTGAACATCACCATATATGTACCGCCATTATCGAAGGCAATAATGCGCTTATTCACTCCAATCATGTTGGCCGCCATACCGACACAGATGTCCTTATGGGCTTCCAACGTTTCCAGTAAATCCGCTGCCACACCCAAATCATCTACCGCGGCCGGTTCTGCCCTTTGTGTCAAAAACGCTTCGTCTTTCATAATTTCCCGAATCATTTGTTTTCTCCTATCTGCTGTAGGGCTGCCAACAAAAAGGCAGCTTGTCGCTTTCACAATATTGCTAAGTCCGCACAGCGCAACTCCCCTGCCGGATAAATCTATTCTATCTCACACCGCCCCAAACGGCAAGAATCTTCTTGGAATCAGACAATAGGAAAGCCCCGGAATCGCATGATTCCGGGGCTTCTGTTGGTCGAGGTGACAGGACTCGAACCTGCGACATCATGGTCCCAAACCATGCGCGCTACCAACTGCGCTACACCTCGATATAACAACAACGATATCTATTATAGAAAAAAAACAGACAAATGTCAAGATATAAAATTCTTCACACACTTTTCATGCGAAAACTTATAAACTTCTTGAAAGGTGTTCACTGGAATGGTAAACTAATATTGTACGTCTGTATTCAACGTATTGGGGAAAGGAATGCTGTGCTTATGGCAACCAAAGAAAAAATCCGGGTTGTCTGGAAATATCTTACTTCCCGGGAAATGATTTTGTATATCGTTTTTGGGTTAATAACAACCGCACTGAACCTTGCCATTTACTTTGTGCTGACGGACATTGTCCTAATGGACAAGTCACTGGCCTACTTTTTCGCGTGGCTGATCGCCATGCTCTTTGCCTTTGTTACGAACAAAAAGTTTGTCTTTGAAAGCAAAGCAAGGAAGCTGAAGGCCGTTCTGTACGAATTGGGCACCTTTACCGGCGGGCGGCTCCTCACTTTCGCAATCGGCGAAATCCTCATCACCGTTTTCGTCAAACAAATGGGACAGTCCAATTTAATTTGGAAACTGATTACCAATGTTATTGAGATTGCCGGTAACTGGCTGATAAGCAAACTAATTACTTTTCGAAAAAAAACGGACTGAGGTCCGGTTTGGAGGATAAGAACATTATGAAAGCAACAGAAAAAACAATGGACACAATTGTGTCCCTGTGCAAAAACCGCGGTTTTATCTATCCGGGCAGCGAAATTTACGGAGGCCTATCCAACACCTGGGACTACGGTCCGCTGGGTGTGGAATTCAAAAACAACGTGAAAAAGGCATGGCTGAAAAAATTTGTACAGGAAAGCCCTTACAATGTCGGCCTCGACTCCGCTATTCTGATGAATCCGGAAGTTTGGGTGGCTACCGGCCATGTGGGCGGATTTTCCGACCCGCTGATGGACTGCAAAGACTGCAAAACACGCCACCGTGCGGACAAACTGATTGAGGACTTCACCGGCAAGCCGGCCGATGGCTGGAGCAACGAAAAGATGATGCAGTTCATCAAGGAAAACCACATCAAATGCCCCAACTGCGGCAGTGAAAACTTCACGGACATTCGTCAGTTTAACCTGATGTTCAAAACCTTTCAGGGCGTCACAGAGGACGCAAAGAACACCGTTTATCTGCGTCCGGAAACCGCGCAAGGTATCTTTGTGAACTTTTCCAACATTCAGCGCACCACACGCAAAAAGCTGCCTTTCGGCGTATGCCAGATTGGCAAGAGCTTCCGCAACGAAATTACCCCCGGCAACTTCACGTTCCGCACCCGTGAATTTGAGCAGATGGAATGTGAATTCTTCTGCAAGCCGGACACGGATCTCGAATGGTTCAAGTACTGGAAAGACTTCTGCGAAAACTGGCTGCATTCTCTCGGCCTGACCAAAGAGAACCTGCGTCTGCGCGACCATGAGAAAGAAGAACTCTCCTTCTACTCCAAGGCAACGACCGATATTGAGTATCTGTTCCCATTCGGCTGGGGCGAACTGTGGGGGGTTGCCGACCGCACAAACTATGACCTGACTCGTCATCAGGACCATAGTGGCAAAGACCTGACCTATTTTGACGCGGAAACAAATGAGCACTATATCCCCTATGTCATTGAGCCTTCTCTGGGTGCGGACCGTGTAGCGCTTGCTTTCCTGTGCGACGCCTACGACGAAGAAGTTGTCAACGCAGAAAAGAAGGACACCCGTGTTGTTCTGCATCTGCACCCGGCACTGGCCCCCTTTAAAGCTGCTGTGCTGCCGCTTTCCAAGAAGCTGAAGGAACCCGCACAAAAGATTTATGCGGACCTGTCCAAGCACTTCATGATGGATTACGACGAGACTGGCTCCATCGGCAAGCGCTACCGCCGTCAGGACGAAATTGGCACGCCGTACTGCATTACCTATGACTTTGATAGCGGCGATGACGGCTGCGTCACTATCCGTGACCGTGACTCCATGAATCAGGAGCGCATTTCTATCGACAAACTGACCGACTGGCTGCAGGAAAAGATTGATTTCTAAAATACAACATAAATAAGAAAGCAGAGAGGCCGCTGTACCACAAAATGTGATACGGCGACCTCTTTTATCATACTGTCTGTTTTATAAGAACGATTTATGCTTTAACCATCAAATCGCAGATGTCATTGCTGAAAGAAACCGGGTCCTCAATCTGTACGCCCTCAATCAGTAGTGCCTGTGTATACAGCAGCTTCGTATACTTTTTCAGCGTATTCTGGTCCAGCTTGTACAGCGCTGTGAGCTTCTGGAAAACCGGATGATTTGCGTTGATTTCCAGCACCCGCTGTGCCTTGACCTTTTCCCCACCATTGTTCGGCATCTGATTCAGCACCTTTTCCATCCCCATGGACAGGGCACCATTTGTGGACAGGCAGACAGGGTGGCTCTTGAGCTTTGTGGAAAGGATAACTTCCTTCACTTCACCATTCAGGGCGTCCTTCATGAAGTTAAGCATATCCTTGTTTTCTTCCACTTTCTTCTTAGCGGCCGCTTTTTCCTCTTCGGTCTGCAGGTCAAGGTCATCGTCTGAAACAGACTTGAACTCTTTGTCGTCGTACTTCATCAGAGCACGCAGAGCAAACTCGTCCACGGGGCTGGTCAGGTACAGAATCTCGTACCCCTTGTCCTTAACCGCCTCGGTCTGCGGCAGCATATCCACTTTGGCGGTCGTTTCACCGCAGGCATAGTAAATGTTCTTCTGGTCCGGCTTCATACGGTCCACATACTCCTGCAGGGTAACCAGTTTCTTTTCACTGCTGGAGTAGAACAGCAGCAAGTCCTGCAGCAGTTCTTTGTGCTGACCGAAGTCGCTGTAAACACCGTACTTCAGCTGCAGACCAAAGGCTTTATAGAACTGCTCGTACTTTTCGCGGTCGTTTTTCAGCATATTCAGCAGTTCAGACTTAATCTTCTTTTCCAGACGGCCCTCAATAATATGCAGCTGGTGGTCATGCTGCAGCGTTTCACGGGAAATGTTGAGGCTCAGGTCCTGGCTGTCGACAAGGCCGCGTACAAAGCTGAAGCAGTCCGGCAGCAGGTCGGAACATTTGTCCATAATGAGCACGCCGTTGCTGTACAGCTGCAATCCCTTTTCATAGTCACGGGTGTAGTAGTCATAGCTGGCGCGTGCCGGAATAAACAGCAGTGCTGTGTAAGTAGCTACACCTTCGTTGTAGCTGTGAATCACCTTAAGCGGGTCCTCATAGTCGCCGAACTTGTTTTTATAGAAGCTGTTGTACTCTTCCGGCTTTACCTCGTTTTTGTTCTTCCGCCATAAGGGGACCATGGAGTTCAGTGTTTCCACTTCGGTATAGTCCTCATACTCCGGCTTATAGTCCTTAGGAGCATTTTCCGGCTTTGGTTTTTGGCGGCTCTTCTGCATATCCATGCGAATAGGATAGCGGATATAGTCGCTGTATTTCTTAATGAGGTTCTTAATCGTGTACTGGTCAAGGTATGTGTCGTAATTGTCGTCGTCTGTATTGTCCTTCAGGTCCAGTGTGATTTTTGTGCCGCGCTCTGCTTTTTCACAGGGGTCCACAGTGTATCCCTCCGCACCGCTGCTCTGCCAGCACCATGCTTCATCGCTGCCGTAGGCTTTGCTTTCCACTGTAACCTGCTTTGCCACCATAAAGGCCGCATAAAAGCCAACACCGAACTGACCGATGATATCGATGTTATTATCGTTCTTTTTGTCTTTGTTTTCCTGCTTAAAGGCGAGGGAGCCGGACTTGGCGATAGTGCCGAGGTCCTTTTCCATGTCGTCCTTTGTCATGCCGCAGCCGTTATCCTCAATAATAATTTTGCGGCCCGGTTTGTCCAGTGCAATGTGAATTTTGAAATCGTCACGGGAAAGGCCCGTGTCGTTTTCCTGCAGGGACCGATAATACATCTTATCTATCGCATCACTTGCGTTGCTGATTAGTTCGCGCATGAAGATTTCCTTGTGCGTGTAAATAGAGTTAATCATCAAGTCCAAAAGACGTTTTGACTCTGCCTTAAACTGTTTCATTGCAATACCGCCTCTGATTCTTGTTTTTAGCACTCTGCTTCGTCAAGTGCTAAATCCATTGTAAACCATTCGCTGGAAAATTTCAATAAACAAATTGTGAATACTTCGTCAAAAACGATTTTTGCCTTTTTATGCCGCTGCATTTTGCTGCGGCGCGAACATTCTGCGGAACACAAAACGCACCAGCGTTCCCTTGTTATTTTATTTCTGTTCGGAAAATTTGCATACCATCTCATATTCACCGGCATAGCTGCCGTCCCGATAGCGAAATGCATTGGGCAGCATCCCATAAATTTGGAACCCAAACCTGCGGTACAGGTGAAAAGCGCGCAGGTTAGTATCCACCACACCCAGCTCCACCTGTTCCAGTCCGGCTCTCTGGGCTGCCTCCAAACACGCCTGCAGCAGCGCGGAGCCAATGCCCTCATTCCAGTATTTCTGTTTTACGGAAATGCCGAAATCACCGCGGTGACCACAGCGGGAATGCACTTTATCCGTAAAAACACTCGCACTGCCCGCCAGATTTCCGCTGACAAAAGCAGACAGCATAATGCTGTGCGGGTCTGCCTCCACGGCTTGCAGAAGGTATGCTTCCTTTTCCGGTGTATCGCATATCTCGTCCGGATAACGCGCCATAAAGTCTGTTTCTGCGGAAGTAATACGCTGATGCTCTAAAATCTCCTGTGCATCTTCTGCAACAGCGCTGCGCAGAAGGCAGTCCTGTCCGTCTTTTAAAGTAATTTCCTTTTTGTACCGCAATGGCATTTCTCCTCTCTTACAGGACCTTTTCAATTTCGTGACGAATGGGAATATCAAAGTCGCCGGTCAGTGGAATAGACGGCTTTAACCGGCATGATGCCTGCACGGCATTGCGGAAAATCTGCACCATGTCAAAGCCGCGCTTTTGATAAAAGCACATGGCATGGAGGTTGTCATTGGTTGTTATCCGCGTCAGCCGGCCGCATCGCCGAGGTCAAACAGTCTGCATCGCACCGCCATTTTGGTGGAAATTCCCCTCTCATAGCATTTCCCCTTTCGTACCTTTTACTTAATTGTCTTATAGGAATTAAAAGACGCGATGTGCGGACGGTGGCAGTTCCGGGTCGTAGCAGCGGCCGGTTAGGCGGTGACAAATGCATTTTTACTGTCTGCTTCGTTTTGCATCTTCTGCAGCACAGTCATTTCCAAAAGGAACTTTCTTTCTGCCCATGATATGTGTGATGTCAGCGCAGAAAAAAAGGCCGCTGTGACTTTTTCCCTCGTCACAGCGGCCTTTTCTATACAAGACAAGAAAGAAAAATCAGGAAAGCAGCATGCGGTCGTTGTCCAGCTCATGGCCTTCTGCTGTCTGAAAGCGTTTAAGAAGGTCATCCACTTTCAGATGCTTTTTCTCTTCCCCGCCAATATCGAACAGAATATGTCCGCTGCCCATCATGATGATACGGTTTCCCAGTTCAATGGCCTGCCGCATATTGTGCGTCACCATCATCGCTGTTAAATTCTGTTCTTCTACAATTTTTTTGGTCTGCTGCAACACCGTATCCGCCGTTTTCGGGTCCAGTGCCGCAGTGTGTTCATCCAATAGCAGCAGCTGCGGCTTCTGCAGTGTTGCCATCAACAGTGTCAGTGCCTGCCGCTGGCCGCCGGAAAGCAGTCCAACTTTACTGGTTAGGCGATTCTCTAGTCCGAGGTCCAAAACTTTCAGTCTTTCTTTATACAAAGTGCGTTCTTCACTGGTAATGCCCCAGCGCAGGGTGCGGGATTTTCCACGGCGGTAGGCCATTGCCAAATTCTCTTCAATATTCATATCTCCGGCTGTACCGCGCATAGGGTCCTGGAACACGCGCCCCAAATACTTTGCACGCTTGTGCTCCGGCAGGCGGGTAACATCGACGCTGTCCAGCACGATGCTGCCGCTGTCGCATGGGAAAGCACCTGCAATTAAGTTCAGCAGCGTACTTTTTCCAGCGCCGTTGCCGCCAATAATGGTCACAAAATCGCCGGGCTGCAGGTGCAGGGTAATATTTGTAAGCGCACGCTTTTCATTGACAGTCCCTTTGTTAAATGTCTTGCATACATTTGTCAGCTGCAGCATCTTCTCACTCCCTTTCGTCCGGTTTGTTCGCTTTGTACAGGCCGTCTGTGCCGTCCGGCACGGGTACCGGTTCCTGCTTTTCCCTGCGGATAGCATTCCAGCGGGTAACGTCCTTTTTCACTTTCGGCACAAACAGTGCCACTGCTACAATGATAGCGGTAATCAGCTTCATGTCCGTGCTGCGCAGACCAAAGAACAGAACAATGGCAATCACCGCACGGTAAATAATCGAGCCCAGCACCATACAGATCAGCCGCAGCATAAAACTGACGCGGCGCCCCAGCACCACTTCGCCGATAATGACGGACGCCAAGCCGATAACGATGGTGCCAACGCCCATATCCACAGAAGCGGAACCCTGTACCTGTGCGAACAGGCCGCCGGAAAGCGCCACCAGTCCGTTGCTGATAACCAGCGCAATCATCGTCATACTGTCAGTGTTAACACCCAGAGAGCGCACCATGTAGGGGTTGTTGCCCGTTGCACGGATGGAACTGCCCAGCTCCGTACCGAAGAACCAGTACAGAAGCACAATAATGGCTGCCGCCAGAATGCCGCCCAGAAGCAGCTGGCAGTTTTTGGGGCTTAGGCTGGGAATCCAGTGCCGCACAATGGTATCCACCGTATCTACACCGTTCAGCGGAACCATGGCACCGCCCATAACGCGGATATTGATGGAATACAACGCTGTCATTGTCAGGATACCGGCAAGAATGCCCGGTATTTTCATTTTTGTTGTTAAAAAGCCTGTAATAAAGCCGCACAGCATACCGGCACCCATCGCCGCCAGCAGTGCCACAAATGGGTTGACACCATGCAGCCCGACCAGCATGGCCGCCACGGAACCGCCTGTGGCGAAGCTGCCGTCAACGGTCATATCCGGAAAATCCAGAATTCGGAAGGTAATGTATACGCCCAGCGTCATAATGCTCCATATGACGCCCTGCGCCACTGCGCCGTGCAGTGCACCGAAGAAATTTGCAATATCCATAAAACTGGTCTCCTCATTTTGTAAAAATTCCTGTATGGCAATGGAAATACCCCGCAGCCGCAGCCGCGGGGCACCCCTATGTGACTTTCTAAGTTATGCAGCGCTGCTTACGTCCTTGCCGGTTTTCATCACGCTGTCCGGCAGAGTAATATTCAGCTGTTTTGCAACAGCGGAATTATAAGAAATATCATAGTTTTTCAGGTATTCAATCGGCATATCCGCCGGCTTGCTTTCGCCTTTCAGGATTTTGGCCGCCATGGCACCGGTCTGCTTGCCCAGCGCTTCATAGTTAATGCCAATCGTCATCAGGCCGCCGTTGGAAACCATGCCGCTTTCTCCAACGAAGACCGGCAGCTTAGCCTGTGTTGTTACGCCGGTGACCACTTTCATACCGGAAGCCAGCATATTATCAGTCGGAATATACACCGCCTGCACCTTGCCAGCCATGGACTGTGCCACCTGCTGGATTTCATTCGCCGCAGAAACAGTGAATTCCTTATACTGCAGACCATTTGCCTTACAGGCGGCTTCTGCCCAATCCGCCTGCAGCTTGGAGTTGGTTTCACTGGAGCAGTACATAATGCCGACGGTCTGCACCTTCGGAACAACCTGCTTCATCAGTTTAATCTGCTCATTAACCGGCGTTTTATCGCTGGTACCGGTGATATTGCCGCCGGGCTTTTCGTTGCTGTCCACCAATTTGGCCTCTGCTGGGTTCGTAACAGCAGTGACAACAACCGGTGTATCTGTAACAGCCTTAGCGACAGCCTGTGCAATCGGTGTTGCGATGGCGAGGATAAGGTCCGGTTTCTTGCTGGACAGGGTATTTGCCACGGTAACGCAGTTGGGCTGGTCCCCCTGTGCGTTCTGTACATCATATATAACGTTGCTGCCCTCTTTAAAACCAGCAGCCTCCATGCCCTCTTTAAAGCCTTTCAGGGAAGCGTCCATCGCCGGATGGGTCATGTACTGTGCCACACCAATGGTATACTGTTTTGCGGTGCTGCCAGATGCTGCCGTGCTGCCGGATGCGGAGCTGCTTCCACCGCAGGCTGTCATGCCTGTCAGCACTGCGGCCGCCAAAATGGCCGCAAGAACTTTTCTTCTCTTTTTCATCATGATACCTCCAGTTTTCTGCTGGCCGCGTTTTCAGGCGCTTTAACGTTTCAATGGCATAAAGTCATTTACATATTACACAACATTCCACAGAATGTCAAGCATAGGTACTTTGCTTTTTTGCCGGAATACCGATATAATAGAAACAGAATTACCGAAAATACCGTAAAAATAAGGAGTGCCTTGCTTATGACTGCCAGAATTTATATTTACGATACACAGGGACAGAACGAACCGGTGTGCTCTCTGACTCCCGAACCAAGCGGCGCTGACGATGGCGGCCGTGACTACACCCTGCCGAAGGGCTACACGCTGCAGGAAGGCCAGTTTTCCGCACCCAACGGCAGCACCTGCTACCTGCAGATGCATAACGGTGCACCGCTTCTGGTGGACAACGCAAACAAGCTTGCTTTCCTGCTGGAGCAGGAGCGAAAAATGGAGCAGCGGCGCAAAGCCGCCGGCCTGACACGCCTGCAGCTGGCGGACCAGGTGGGGCTGACCCAATACGATATTTACAGAATGGAGCACCACGAAGTGGAGCCGAGCACAGCGGCTCTTGGAAAAATTGCCGCTGTACTGCACTGTGACACAATCGACTTAATTTAAGACTTGTCACTGCTTAAAACTTGTGCTATAATAAAAAAGCTGTTCTGGCAGAGGTTTCATTCCTCTGTTGAAAACTTTTTTATGCGCTTGTAGCTCAGCTGGATAGAGCGTTGGACTCCGACTCCAAAGGCCCCCGGTTCGAATCCGGGCAGGCGCACCAAAACGAAACCCGCATGGTTAAGCCATTTTTATGGTTTGACCATGCGGGCTTTTTTGCCCATAATGCGGTTTGACTACAGTTTGACTACTTTTCAAATAAAATGCCCCCAGCAGGCAGCCGCAAAGACCGTTCCCTGGAAACAAGGGGCGTCAACAGAAAAATTGAACTGGGGAAAGATAGCCCAAACGTTTTTGAACTCGACGGCGGTTGTAAAAGACCTCAATATATTCAAATATGGCTTGGCGGGCAGCTTCTCTCGTAGGATAGACATGCCAGTGGACAATTTTCTTTTTTGAGAATAGAAAAAAGCTTCCACCCCAGGCACTACCTCCCAAAGTGCCAAGTCGTGAAAAGCTTTATTTCCAACTATAATTCCGGTATGCGCCCGTACATTCATCATGTACTTCCGTTTTGAATGCGAAACTTCATTTAACAATCCAGCATTCTTCTCAAGGTGAAATTTGTTCAAAGCCAGAAATATTCGTTAATGTTTCTTGTGCAGGGATTCGCAGTGTTACGGTTGTTCCTTTATTTTCAGTGCTTGCAAATGTCAGGCCGAAACTTTTTCCAAAATAGAGCTGAATACGGCGCTGTATGTTTTTTATGCCATATCCATTGCTCTTAGCAGTCAAAATATTTTTGAGCTTATCCGGTGCAATTCCGCATCCATTATCCTTAACTATAAATTCTATCTGGTCATTTATTACTTTACAAGAAATTTCCAGCAACCCGGGGCCGGGCATCGTCCGCTGGTCTATCCCATGAATAATGGCATTTTCCGCTAAAGGCTGCAAAATGAGATTTGGCATTTTATAATTTAAAACAGAAGGATCCAAAGTTTCAACAAACTGGAATGACCGGCTATGCATCATTATTTGTATTTTAATGTAAGAAACTGTGTTTTTCCATTCGTCCTCTACAGATATTTCAGAATTCCCCCGATTTAGTGTAGTACGATAATAAGTGGAAAGCAGCTGTGCCATTTCGCTGATATCTTCCTGCCCTGAAACAAGTGCTTTGCTGTTGATTAGTGAGAGGCTGTTATAAAAGAAGTGCGGATTTATTTGAGCCTGCAGGGCCTTAATTTCATATTTTTGCTTTTCAATGTTGGTTTTATAAATTTCATCGACCAGCCGCTGCAGCTTTCGGACCATTATGCGGAACTGCTTGGCCAGTACGCCTATTTCATCATTGCAGGGTTCGTCCGGCGGTAAATCCACAAAAAGTCCCTTGCTCCCAATCAGCTTCATATTGCGTGTCAGTGTTTCCAATGGACGTACAATTACATAGGATAAATTTCGTGTGAGCAGGTTCAGTAGGAACGCGCAGCCAAGAACTACTAACACAACCATCAGCAAAATGGGTGCTATGTTTTTCCATATGGTACTCATAGGGCGATATAAGAATAAAGTCCAGCCTTCCTCTGTCAGAACATTTCCCATGCTGTAGTTTTTCGGCAGCTTTTTGTCTTTTGCAAAGGCTTGAATTTGTTTCTCCGGTATCTGATTTCTGAAGTTTTGATAAGAATACAGAATCGTGCCGTGCTTGTCCAACAGTAAAACACCGAAATTATTGTCAAATAACGTGTTGAACTGTGAGAAAATCCCCTTATAGTTAAGGTCAAAAGCAATATAATTCTCTGATTTTAAGGATGAGGAAAAAATCGGACAGCACACAGCCATGTCTTCTTTTTCCCTTGAGATATAAAAAGATGGTTTTCTGGCATGCACCGCTGTCTGATACCAAGGTTCTTTTTTGGCGTCTTCCAGGGTTTTGACTGTGTTTCCATGCGGATATAAATTGCGGGAAATATACAGTGTTTCAGAACTGATGTCGCCATTCAGCATAGATATGGCTGCTAAAGGCGGGTCAACTTCATCTCTATAGGCAAGATACATTTCGTAATTATTGGTGTAATTGCGCGTTACTGCTTGTCTGATACTGTTGTTCCATGCAACATTTGAAACTGTGTTTCGGTATGTGTCGAGTTTGTTTTGAAAAACAATAGCGGCCTGTTTGAGGGTGTCCTGCTCTGCCTGTTTTTCACGGTTCACCAGTAGATTATCAATTTGTAGGTAGCAGAAGACACCAAGTACAAGAACCGGAATCAGTCCGGCTAAAATACATACCATATAAATTTTTTGACGAAAATTTATATTACGATACCATTTTAATAGAACTTGCTTTAACTGCCGCATAGGTATTCTCCTTTTGGCCTAGTGTGCTGACTGCCGGTAGGATTCCGGCGTTTGCCCGAAAGTTTCCCGAAAACTTCTGCAGAAGTACGAAAAGTTTGTGTAGCCGACGCTTTTGCAGATATCCTGGATTTTTTCATTTGTATTTAATAATTGTTCTTTCGCTTTTTCCATGCGCATGGTTTTTATGTACTTATTAATTCCACAGCCGGTTTCACTAATAAACAAATCACTTAAATAATGCGGGGATAGGTAAAACTGTTTTGCAAGCCGGGAAAGGCTTAATTCCTCGCCATAATGATTTTGAATAAATTGCTTAAGCATACGAATCGTATGCCCTGTGGATTCGGTATCAGCGGCAAGAGTTGCAACAACTCTTTTCGTGACGTCCAATATAAGAGCTTTGCTTTCCTCAAAGTACTGACAGAAATACAGGCGCTCAATCACTACCTGCAGGTCTTCTTTGTCAGCAGGCAGTGCACTGTATAAAATAGTAGCCAGCTGAGACAGGATATAGCTCACATTGATGTGCGACTGGTTGCGTTTGTGCTGATACTTTGTCAAAAGCATATTAACGCTTTTCTGCAAACTGTAGCTGTCCTTGAACCGAATGGCATCCGCGGCGGAACGAAGCAAGGCATCATCATCCTCATAAGATTCCAAGCTGGTTGAAATTTTATCAGGAATCGGATATACATAGCAGTTTCTAAAAAAGAATCGGTCATCCAGTGCTTTTTCTGCCTGTGCATATGCCGCTGCAATGGAATCTGCTCCTGTTAGTGGGCTGCTGATGGAAATGTAACAAGGCTCACCCGCATCCGCAGAAATTTGTTTTTGAAGAATTTGTGCCATTGCAGCAACTGATGAATCTGTTTCTGTATCTTGCAGGAATAAAACACTTTGATAAGTGTTCAGATTGAGGAAGTGATGCGGCCATCCTCTCAGCACGCCTGCAATGGATTTTTCGAAATGGTCCTGAGGGATACTTCCAAAAATAGGATTATCAAATTGAAGCAGAAGCAGCTGTTTGAATTTTTCTAAAAAAGCGAGGTCAATATCTCTATATTCACTGCAAAGCATTTCTGCCTTGGCCCCGTACAGCAGCCGGGACAAAACATGATTCTGCAGATAAGCAGCGGCAAATTGCTTCTGCATAATGATTTGCTTTCGTGCATTCAGTTTTTGAATTGCTTTTTCCAACACTTTTCTCAGTTCCTCAGGGTTAATGGGTTTCAGTATGTAATCGACAGCCCCCAAAGTAAGTGCTTTTTTAACATAGGGAAAGTCATTATAGCCACTGAAAAATATAATTTGTACATTCGGATACAATTCCCGCGTTTGAGATGCAAGTTCTGTTCCCAACAAAAAAGGCATTCGTACGTCCGTAAGCAAGATGTCAGTTCCTTGTTTTTTTGCTTTTTGTAGGGCGTCATGGCCATTTTCGGACTCCACAATGTCCAGTTCGAATTTATATTTCTTCAAAAGAAATTTTACTGCTTCCCGCTCATCCTTTTCGTCATCCGCAATCAGAATCCGGTACATAAGGGCACCTCCACTTAGAATTCAAGGTCAAATTAAGTATAATTGTTTTATTTGATGCTTTCAATAAAATTCAGGATATTTGTACAGATATCTGGATTCTTTGCTATTTACAGCAACTGTATAGATAGATTATACTAAATTTGCGTTTAAAATTCACTGAGATTGTGAATATTAGGGAACGCAAAAACAAATGGGAGGTTCAGTAATGAAAAGAAAACATATTGTCAAACGCTCTGTAGCTTTTGCTTTGGCAGCATCACTTGCGGTTGGGTTATCCGCCTGCGGCGGTTCCACTCCAAGCGCCTCATCTAAGCCAGCTACCGCATCTAAGGTAACAAACCCAATGGCTAAGTATGATCAACCAATCGTAGTCAACACGGGACGGCAAACGGCTACCAATGCACGGTTGCCAAAGGGCGATACTTATGAAAATAACGAATACACACGGATTTTAAAAGAAAAGTTGAATATTGTAATTAAAGATGCATTTGAGGCAAACGGTGCGGATTATGACCGTCAGGTTTCACTGGCGGTAGCAAGCAGTTCCTTGCCGGACATGATGCTGGTTAATCACAATGACCTAAAAGAAATGGTAGACAATGACCAGATTATGGACTTGTCAGATGTCTATAACCAATATGCCTCTGATAAAATAAAAGAAATTTATAATTCGTTCAAAGATGTTTACGATGGCGGTGCCTTTAAAAAATGCACTTTTGACGGAAAAATCATGGCAATGCCGGACGTAGGCGGCGATGCGGGTTCCAATGCGGCTTGGATTCGTCAAGATTGGGCCGACAAACTTGGTATTAAGTTGGATCCAGACGGGGATGGGTGCCTCACACCGGATGAACTGAAAAATGTAGCAAAGCAGTTCATTGCGAAGGATCCCGGTAAAACTGGGAAACCAGTTGGCATTCCCGTACAGCAATTCCCGACTGATGGCTCCAATGACGGCGGTTCCTTCACTCTAACCGGCATAGCCAATTCCTTTAATGCTTTCCCGAAACATTGGCAGAAAGATAAGGATGGGAAAATTGTGTATGGCTCCCTTACCAATGAGACAAAGGAGTTCCTTACTACCATGGCAAGTTGGTTTAAGGAAGGAATCCTTGATCCACAAACCGGCACGCGCACATGGAATGACTGCCAGGGCCTTTTGGTAAACAATCAGTCTGGTATCGCTTTTGGACCATGGCATATGCCCGACTGGTGCTTCAACCTGGTAAAAGAGAAAGACCCGAACGCAGAATTCAGATGCTATGCAATCGCCGACAAAAACGGTAAAGTTAATTTTATGCACGTTTCACCGTCGGACAAGTATTTAGTGGTACGCAAAGGGTATCAGCATCCTGAGGCTGTTATGAAAATCTTGAACTTGTTCTATGATACTCTGAATGGAAAAGATGCAGCCAAAGCCATGCCGAATATATCCAAAGCCATGCAGATGGACAATTCCACAAAACCAGTCAATATGGAAATATTGGACGCAAAATTGAATCTTCGCAGTTACGAACAGATTTCGGCAGCTGTAAAAGATCCCTCCAAAGTCAACGATATTGATATGGCGGAAGACCGTATGATTGTCACCGAGATTAACGAGTATAACAAAAACAAGAAGTCCGCGCCGGTGGAAGACTGGTCACATTATACCTCTCGAATGTTCGGTTTAGGACTGTACTATAAACTTACTGAGAAAAACCTGTTTAACTGGCAGGTGCCGGGCTTTACAGGAACAACCGATTCCATGGAATCCATGTGGACAAATCTGGATAAACTGGAGAGCGAAAATGTTATAAAGATTATAACAGGAGCAGCTCAGCCAAACTCCTTTGATAAGTTTGTTAGCGACTGGAAGGCACAGGGCGGCAGTCAAATAACGAGCGAAGTAGAATCCCAAGCTTCTGGGAAATAAGAAAAGTGGTGGGGCTGTGTCATTAAAAAACACGGTCCCATTTTATTAAGGAGGATATCGATGGAATTGCTTCATAAAACCAAAGTGCAGAATGCTGTTTCCGGCAGAATGCGCTCGCAGAATGCGATGTTTCACTTCATGATGCTGCCAGGTATGATATTCCTGATTGTTTTCAGTTATATTCCTATGGTAGGCATCATCATGGCGTTTGAAAATTTCACTGCAGCCAAGGGAATTTTCGGATCGCCGTTTGTGGGATTAAAACACTTTCAGTATATGTTTTCACTGCCGGATATTTGGGTAATCATTCGAAATACGCTGTGTATCGCTATCGGCAAAATGCTTCTTACCACACTGCTTGCCATTATATTTGCTATACTGCTCAATGAGATTCGCGTAAATTGGATGAAGAAAACCATACAAACCGTTGTTTACCTCCCACATTTCCTTTCATGGGTTATTCTTGCGACAGTTGTGG
Source organism: Caproicibacterium lactatifermentans (assembly GCF_013315815.1). NCBI lineage: Bacteria > Bacillati > Bacillota > Clostridia > Eubacteriales > Oscillospiraceae > Caproicibacterium > Caproicibacterium lactatifermentans. Next base: position 721,481 of record NZ_CP046051.1, on the reverse strand, counting down.
TCAATATGTTCAACCTTGACGGATCCGTAAATCAGATTCTTAATAAAATCGGTATCGGTTCAATGAACTTTTTAGGCAGCAATACGCTGTTTCAGCCACTGCTGATTATGACCGATGTTTGGAAAGAATTCGGCTATTCCTCTATTGTTTTTCTGGCAGCTATCACCTCGATTGACCCAGGGCTTTATGAGGCAGCTGCGATTGATGGAGCCAACTGGTGGCAAAAGACGTGGCACGTCACATTGCCCGGTATGCTGAGCATTATTCTGCTGATTTCGGTAATGAATATTGCCAATGTGCTCAATGCGGGTTTTGACCAAGTATATAACTTGTACAGCCCAATGGTCTATGAAACGGGCGACATTATCGATACTTACGTTTATAGGATGGGCCTGCTGAACCATCAATACAGTTTTTCAACAGCAGTCGGCCTTTTCAAGTCTTTCGTAGGCATGTTCTTGATGCTTTTCGTCAATGGACTTTCCAAGAAGTTTACAGATGCCCGTATTTTCTAGAAGGGAGGAAAATGGTATATGAAACAATGCAACAATGGATGGGCAAAAGCAGGAAAAATAATCATTTATGTAATTATTATTTTAATGGGACTTACCTGCTTGCTGCCTTTGCTTAATATCGTGGCAATTTCCTTTAGCGGCAGTGCGGCTGTTACAGGAAATCAGGTTGGATTCATTCCGGTGGACTTTACGCTTGCCCCCTACCAAAAAATGCTGGCTGATTCCCAGTTTTGGCGTTCTTTTCTCATCTCAGCCGTTCGCGTTGTCCTGCAGCTTGCGTTAAATATGGTGCTGATTGTGCTGATGGCTTATCCACTTTCTAAATCAAAGCGTGAATTCCATGCACGTGGTACATATATGAAACTTCTGATTTTTGCAATGCTGTTTAACGGCGGCATGATCCCCACTTATCTCCTTGTAAAAGATTTAGGACTTCTGAATACGATTTGGGCTCTGGTTTTACCAGGCGCGGTTCCGATTTTCAATGTAATACTGGTCATGAACTTCTTTGCCGGTGTACCGAAATCGCTGGAGGAAGCCGCGGTGATGGACGGCGCAAATCCTATGCAGGTCTTGTGGAAAGTCTATCTCCCCTGTTCAGTGCCAGTGCTTGCAACGATTGCGCTGTTCAGCATTGTTGGAAGCTGGAATGACTTTTTCAGTGGTTTGATTTATATCACCAAAGTAAACAATTTCCCGCTAATGACATATATTCAGTCTTTGAATGTCAATATTGCCGACTTGTTAAAAGCCGGAGCCAGTTCAAGTACCCTTACAAATATTGCTGAACTGACCAATAAAAATTTGAATGCTGCAAAAATTGTAGTGTCCACAATTCCGCTCATTGTAATTTATCCTTTCCTGCAAAAATATTTTGTTACCGGCATTGTAGTTGGAGCTGTAAAGGAATAAATTTATAGAAGTAATTAAGTGATTGAAAGAACAAATGGAGGAATCTCAATGCCCAAATGGCTGAATGACGCAGTATTTTATGAAATTTATCCGCAAAGTTTTTATGACACAAATGGTGATGGTATTGGAGATATAAACGGCATAACAGAAAAGCTCGATTATATCAAATCTTTGGGATGCAATGCAATCTGGATTAACCCCTGCTTTGAATCCCCCTTTATGGACGCGGGCTATGATATAAGTGATTATAAAAAGGTTGCCCCGCGTTACGGCACAAACGATGACTTAAAGCACTGCTTTAACGAAGCACACAAACGTGGAATGCATATCCTGCTTGATTTGGTGCCCGGTCACACCTCTGATAAACACCAGTGGTTTCGGGAAAGCCAGAAAGCATGCCAAAATGAATATACAAACCGGTATATTTGGACTGACTCCGTGTGGAACCGCCCCGCCGGATTCAACAGTATGTGCGGGGTCAGCGAAAAGGACGGCTGCTATTTGCTGAATTTCTTTTCGTCCCAGCCGGCGCTCAACTATGGGTTCAATAAAATAACCGCACCATGGCAAATGCATTACACCCAGCCTGACTGCGTTGCAACACGGGAAGCCCTGAAAGATGTAATGCGCTTTTGGCTGGATGCGGGCTGCGACGGTTTCCGAGTGGATATGGCGGATTCGTTGGTAAAAAACGATGATAATAAAGAGGCAACCTGCGAAGTATGGAGAAACATCCGTGGGATGCTTAACCGGGAGTATCCGGAAGCTGCCATGGTATCAGAATGGTCAGACCCTGCTAAGGCGATTGGAAAAGCCCAGTTTGATATGGACTTTTATTTGGACCATCAGGAAAATGGATACCATGCACTATTCCGCAAGACAGGCAGCGACGGCAGCCAACAGAACTTTTTCAGCAAGCAGGGCAATGGCGATATTATGGAGTTTCTGGATGATTATCTGCCGCGATATCATGTGGCGGAATCAGCAGGTTACGTCAGTATGATGACCTGCAACCATGATACCCCCCGCATGACACTTGGCTTTGATGAATTGGAATGTAAAATTGCCTATGCTTTTCTATTGACCATGCCGGGGGTTCCTTTCATTTACTACGGTGATGAAATCGGCATACAGTATTTTCGGCTTAACAGTGTTGAAGGCGGGTATCATCGTACCGGGACGCGTACGCCCATGCAGTGGACAAATGGAAAGAATCTTGGGTTTTCCACCGCAGAAAAAGAAAAACTGTATTTGCCGGTGGATGAAAGAGATTGTGCACCGACAGTGGAAAGCCAGAACAAGGATACCAATTCTCTGCTGAATACGGTTCGAAAAGTTCTAAAACTACGCCACGAAAATCCAGATTTGCAGGCACAGCCGAATTTTGAAGTCGTTTATGCAGAAAAAGGAAAATATCCATTTGTGTTCCGCCGCGGTCAGTTTTTAATAGCGGTCAATCCGTCGTGGCGGTCGGTATCAATACCGATGAAGCTGCTTGGTGAATCGATATTCCAGCTTGGTCACAGCACATTAGAAAACGGTAACCTTTCTATGAAAGGTCAGTCTTTTTCAATATTTCATATGAATTCAATTTGACAGAACTGTTGCAAACAAAAATCTACATAGCATAAAAAAGCCGGAAGATTTCCATGAGAATGGTCATCTTCCGGCTTTTATGCTGTAGGCACAACCGAAACACGCGCTCCCTCCGCCTGTTCCCCTCTCTAAGGCTCGTTTCATAAAGACATAAAAACGGGGAACACCTCCCATGGATGTCCCCCAAACAACCCCGCTCTGCACAGCATGATAGTCTCCTTTCCCATGCTGCTCCAATGAAATCCATGTTTCTTTTTTGTCAAAAAAGCAGTATAATGAGGGCGAATAGAAATTCTGCGGGAACTCATACTTTCTGCAAACGGTCCTATGTGGTCCTGCCAGTCAGCCGGTCCGGTTCCGTGTATCGGCATATACAGCGGCATCACCGGCTCCCTATGTTTCCGCATTTTTACAGGCAGAGTTCCGCCGAAAGGAGAAATACGCAATGGCGAAAAAACAAACCGTGCAGCGAATTTTTTCAGTCGTGCTTGCACTGACAGTCATAACGTCTTTATGTATCGCTGTACCCGCAAGTGCCGCAGATACAGACACTTCCCAAACCGAGCAGAGTGTTTCCTCTAATCTCTCTCTTTCTTCTACGCCGCTTGTCCGGACGGCCGGATTGGACGGCTCCTCTTATTACGGGTATTACGCAAATTCGGACCAGGTGTATTACTATGCGGACCCTGCAGGACAGCTGCGCATTGTCATCAATACACATGACCCGGCAACTGGAAATCCCCAGCTGGATATTCGCACCTGCAATTCCGCCTGTCAGCAAATCAGCCGGGAATTCGTCAGTTTGCCCCTTCCCCTTTTTGGCGGTTTCTACCATGATGAGGATACTGGTGACTTGTATGTTGTAACCGGACAAAGCAACTCCTCCGAATCACAGGCCATCACAGCGGTGGAAGTGGATAAATACAACAGCAGTTGGAAGCTGCTCTCGTCCGCGAAAATTCCGGCTTCATTCGCTAATATTTTCCAAGGTATCCGCACGCCCTTCAACGAAGGAAACTGCCGAATGACCAAAGCGGGCAGCCATACACTGGTAGTATATATGAGCGGAGAGATGTTCACTGTAGAAGGGGAACATCAGCAAAGTGACCTTACTTTCTATCTGGACACCAATACTATGAAAGCCTGTCAGTCCGAGCAGCCATACAACAGCCATTCTTTTAATCAGTTTGTTCAGTACGACAAGACAAATGGCATGCTGAAATTCGTCAGCCATGGTGACGCTTCCCCCCGCGCGATCTGTACAGAAGCACTGCGCTGGAACAATACCACCAGCCAGCCCATCTACTACTCCTCTACAAAACCTTTTACTTTTCTGGGCGATACCAGCATCAGCCGCACCGATACACAGGTAAACGGTTTTGAACTTGGCAGGAATAATGACCTGATTGTCGGCACCTCAGTTCCGCATAATCAGGCTGTCTGCGGCGTGATCGGCTGGTCCAAAAGTGGCGTAACAAATCAGAACCTGTACCTGATTAAAGTTTCCAAGGACGGCACGCAGTCCACATTCCAATGGCTCACGAACAACAACCCCAAAGCATCCGGTTTAGACATTGACGACCCGCGGCTTGTCAAAATCAACGACGATCTGTTTCTCATTCTGTATACAGAAGTACAAAATTCCGGCGGCAGTCCGTCTTATACCACAAAATATATGCTCATAAACTCCAGTGGAAAGCAGCTTGCACCGGCGTCTTCCATCGGCAGGCCGGGCAGCGCATCCAATATGTACCACGGCGGTTCACAGCCCATTCTTTATGACGGGAAAATTACATGGGCGGACGAGGAGGACGGCCAAAGCAGCAGCCGAATCTATCAGCTGCAGGGTACCGTCACCATGTCGGACAAAAAGACCGGTGTAAGCATGGTTTGGAAGTCCTTAGCGGCCCACTCCGTCCTGCAGACCAATGTGTCTTCCGCCGTGGATACTTTTCCCTCCTCTCTGTCTGCACAGGCGGTTTCCTCCAGTGCTGTCTGTTACGACGTTTCGATGATAAAAGACGGCGCACAGGAAAGCCTAAATGGTGACACGGCTGTCCTCTCCCTTCCGATTCCGTCCGGCATTTCGCCGCTGCGGACACTCTGCTGGCGCATTGCAGAAGACGGCACCGCACAGCAAATACAGAATGTCCGCATCCAAAACGGAAAGCTTACTTTCTGCACCTCCTCCCTTGGGCAGTTTTTCATTTCCGAGGCAAAGGTTTCCGCCGTCCCTTCCTCGGACCTCACGGGAACCGTGAGCGTTTGGCCCGGACAGATTATAAATTTCCGCACCTTCAGTACATTTCCTCTGCAGCAGATTGTGCAGGGAAACGGCAAAACCGCCAGCGTAAATGCACCCTTTGTAAGGTGGTCCGCAGACACGCAGACCGCCGAGCAAAGTTTGTACATTCCCTACAGCCAAAACCACGCGGGCGATAAAACCGGCATTTATGTCAGAGAAAACGGGACCGCCAGTCTGTTGTTCACGGTCAAGCTGGATTTCAATCGTCCGTTTACCTGTGACACCGGTTCGGACGTTGTGAAAGAATCCGGCCAAACCTATTTTGCCAAGCTGACGGTTCCACACGGCACCGAGGTCGGCGGCTATGCTGCCGGAAACGGCGCTGTTGCCTTGACACGGGCAAAAAATGGCGGCGCACCCACCGTCAGTAAAGACGGCAAAACAGATATTTATTATTACGGCTTTACAGCCGCAAGGCAGGGCCGTACCGGGCTGTACGCAAACATAGTGGGAACAAAATTCTGCCTATACTCTACAACCGTTCAGTAAATTATCTATTTTGAATAATCCAAAGGGAGCGTAAATCCAAGTTCTGGATTTACGCTCCCTTTTTTGTCTGTGCCAATCTTTCGCCGTATTCTTCAGAGATATCAAAAACAGGTGCATGTGTACTTTGCTAAGTACCATCGCGCCGGTAAAACACGCCGCCCACCATAGCAGCAACTGCATAATCCAAAGAAATTTAAATTTTTTCTATTTTACTCCCTTTCATTGCCTCATAACCAATAAGAACTGTCCAAACGTAGGCGCAGGTTTTCGGAATCATAAGGGCACCAATAGCCGGAACCGCATCTGCAAACAACACGACCGGAATGTAGCAGGCAAAGCTCAGCACCACAGTGAACCATAAAAAACGAAATGGACGGTCCCGCTGTTCTTTTGCACTGCGGTAGAACAGCACAACAATCAGTGCCCCCAACAGCGCAAAAGGAATGTTGCGGTAAATCCCCCAAGAAAGCGGCGCACGGGCGCTTGTCCATGCGTTTTGCGGCATCAGGCAGAGAAGAATGCGGGAAAGCGCTAGCATCCAAACCGCCGTTGTAATCCCGCCTTTGCCGGATACCTGATACCGTGCACGCCATACATAATAGAGCAGAACATAAAAAATGGTCATCGTGATGGAAGTAATGAGCTTTCCAATGCCCAGCGCAGCCGTGTAACTTGCAAGACCGGTGGTGCAGAGCGCAATGGCACGCGGCACCAAATGGAAGGCATCGCCGCAGCCGAGCGTTATCGCCATAATTCCGAAAAGCAAGAACTGCTTTTTCCCCGCGCTTCCCCGAATCATCAGAACTCCCAGGATAATAACAGTAGTTAAATAAGCAATATCAAAAAGTGTTTCAAAAATAGCCTGCATGGTACCATTCCTTTCAATTTGAACGATGTTCATATTTGTTTGTATAAAAGCCCGCCGTTTGGCGGGCACTCAGTCAGCATAAATGGTGCGGCGAATGATTGCAAGCAGCACACCGCAGTCACCTTTTTTCTGCATAAGCATTGTTAAAACATTGGTAAGCACAAAATCAATAAAGTCAGATTCGGTAAAGGCAGGCGTAAAGGCGTCTTTTCTAATGGCAGTATCCGCATTTAATGCTTCCGTCATTCCCATTTTGATGTGGGAAAAATAATGCTGCATGGTATCCTTCGCCTTGTTCTTCCCCGTGCTTGCAAAGCTGAGCGAATGTGCCGTTAAAAAATTTGGGTATTCTTTGCTGCCGCGCCGAACGCTCTCAAAAATCCAGCCGACGTATTCGGGAAACGGCAAATTCATTGTGCATTTATGGTCCATGTGGAAAATATCCTGCCAGACACTCTCAATCGTTGCGATAACCAAATCATCTTTACTGGAAAAATAGTTGTAAAGTGACCCCAGCGCCACATGACAGGCCTGTGCAACCGAGCGCATATTCAGCGCTGACAGCCCCTTTTCCGAAACCATGTCCCTACAGACTTTGAGAATGGCGGACTTGGATGTTACAGCGATATTGATTGTATGCACCTCCCAACTTGAACAATGTTCATTATAATAGACTGCCCGCCGTTTGTCAATTTGCTTCTCTTTAGATAAACAATAAATCCTTTTTTATCTTCCGCAATTCACCATGTCCGCGGCATAAAAAATCCCCGGAAAGCCTTAAAATAACTAGCTTTTCGGGGTGGTGCCGCTGACCGGGGTTGAACCGGTACGATGTTTCCATCGAGGGATTTTAAGTCCCTTGCGTCTGCCAATTCCGCCACAGCGGCAAAACAACATTTTTATTGTATCACAGAACAGCAGCAAACGCAAGTTTTTCATGGCAGCATTTCTATACTTTAGTGCAGGTCTGTAACCATGCCAAAGTGATACCCCATCTGTTCCCATTTGGTAAGGAGTTCATCTAAAATATCCGCATTTGTTTTGGAGGTGAGGTGCAGTAAAACAACCGCTCCCGGATGAGTCCGCGGCAAAATTCGCTTAAAGGCTTCTTCTTTGGTTGGCTGTTTATCTTTGTACCAATCTACATAGGCAAGGCTCCAGAAAAACGTTTTATAGCCGAGCTTCTGCGCCTGCTGCAGGTTTGCAACGCTGTAGCGGCCCTGCGGCGGCCGATACACGCGCTGCATGGGCTTTCCGGTAATCTCTTTATACTTTTCCTCCACAGAACGCAGTTCTTTTTCAAAGACAGCCGTGTCAGAAATTTTCGACATATCATAGTGGTGCCACGTATGATTGCCGACCGTATGTCCTTCCGCCGCCATACGCTTCACAAGGTCCGGCCGCGTTTGCAGGTAGTTTCCCACAACGAAAAAAGTAGCGTGCACATGATGCTTTTTCAGGGCATCCAAAATTTTTGGCGTATAACCAGCTTCGTACCCTGCGTCAAACGTCAGATACAGTGTTTTATCCTTGTCATTTCCAAGAAAATAAGCCTGATACTGCCGCAAAAACTGCGGAGAGGCATTCCCCACGGGCTGCTTTCCCGGCTGCGGAAAGGACAGGCCCCAGTTGGGATTGACCGTTTTTGTCTTTGCCGCTGCGGCCACGCTGACCTGCCGGCCGTACCATGTAAAAAGCAGGCCAGCTGCTGCCGCAACCGCAAGCAGGGCAATCACAATGTTTCGCTTTTTCCAGATGAAATACACGCCCACTCCTCCCTTTTATACAGGAACTCTATGCGGGGGAAGCAGAAAATATGCACTCAAAAAACAGCGCGCACTGTCTGAACCATGACTTTAATATCATTTCCTACCGAAATGGAATCCATATACTGCAGGTTCAGCTGCATTTTGGTCGGCAGAATCTTCTCAATATAAGTCGTTTCGGGGTCCAACGGCGACTCCGCCAAAATCTCGTCTTCATTGCGGAAGTGAATGCTGCTGGGTGCCGTCACGCCCGGCCGTACCAGCAGTGTGGACAGATAGGCCGGCTGATATGCCTTTACATACTTCGGTACTTCCGGACGGGGACCGACCAAACTCATCGTGCCGTCCAGCACATTCAGCACCTGTGCAAACTCGTCCAGACGGCATTTACGGATAACGCGGCCAACGCGCGTAATGCGCGGGTCCTGTCCAACAGTTATCTGCAATCCTTTTTTATCCGCGTCCTGCACCATGGTACGAAACTTATAGATACGGAACGGTTTTCCATAGCGGCCAACACGCTCCTGCCGATAGAACACCGGTCCTTTGGAGTCCAATTTTACCGCAGCGGCCGTTATCAACAGCAGCGGTGACAAAATCACCAGTATCAAAAAAGAAACCACAATATCAAATAAACGCTTAGCTGCAAGCGTTCCGCGGTGCTGCCGCAGCTTTTCAAAACAGGTTTTTGTGTCCGCGTTCTGCATCCATGCAGGCAGGTCTTCAAAGCGCAAAGGAACCCCTCATTTCGTTCAGTATTACTTTCTCTGGCCATATCATCTCAAAAATAAGACATTAAAATATTATAGCACACTGCGCCGCAGTGATTCAATTTTTCTGCTGCTTTTCTGATAGATATTTACTTTCATTCGCCAACGGACTATACTAGTGTAAAGTACGCGGCAGTAAATACAGCCCGCCGCAGAATATGACATGGCTGTAAGGAGGATACTTTTTTATGTATTATCTGGGAATCGACCTAGGCGGTACAAATATCGCCGTCGGCATCATTGATGAAAACTACAAAATGGTAGCCAGTGCCAAAAGCCACACACGTGTCCCCTGTCCGGAAGAAGAACTAACGGAGCAGTTGGCCAACACAGCGCTGCAGGCCCTGCGGGCCGCACACCTGACGCTGGAAGATGTACCGTGGATTGGCGTTGGCTCTCCCGGAAGCATTGACAGTATGCACGGAATTGTCGGTTTCTCCGGCAATCTGAACCTGCACAACTACCCACTGGCAAACCAGCTCAGTCAACGGCTGAACGGCCGCCGTGTCCTGCTGGAAAACGACGCCAATGCGGCGGCTTTCGGCGAATATAAAGCGGGCGCACTGCAGAATGCCGCAAATGCGCTGGCCATCACGCTGGGCACCGGCATCGGCGGCGGTATTTTGATCGACGGAAAAATTTACTCTGGCTGCAATGGTGCAGCCGGTGAACTTGGCCACCAAGTCATCAAAGCCGATGGCCGGTCCTGCACCTGCGGGCGGCATGGCTGCTGGGAAACCTACGCCTCTGCCACTGGTCTTATCCGCACGACACAGGAAATCATGCAGACTTCTTCCGACCACTCCTCCCCTATCTGGCAGCTGGCCGGAAATGACCTAAACAAAGTAAGCGGCCGCACCGCCTTTGACGCCATGCGCGCAGGCGACCCGCTGGGCCAGAAAGCTGTTGACTGCTTTATCCGTGACCTTGGCACCGGTCTTGTCAACTGCATCAATATTTTTCAGCCGGACCGTGTCTGCATCGGCGGCGGTATCTGCAACGAAAAAGACTACCTGCTGAAGCCCCTGCAGGCATTTGTGAACAAAGAAACTTTCCTGGTGCCAAACGGCCCTCACACCCAGTTGTGCATTGCACAACTAGGTAACGATGCCGGTATTATCGGTGCTGCTCTGCTTGGGACTGCCTGACAGACAGTGCAGCGAAAGGATGAAATCTTAAAAATGAGTATTACAGATATGCCTTTCGGCGTGCTGCCAGACCATACACCGGTAAAAGCCTATACCCTAAAAAATACATCCGGCGCTTCTTTGACTGTACTCACCTATGGTGCACGCATTCAGTCCCTGCAAATGCCGGGACGCAACGGTGACGCGGAAGAAATGGTGCTTGGTCACCGCACACTGGAGGAATACACACAGCCCGGTGACTACCTGGGTGCTGTGATGGGCCGCTATGCTAACCGCATTGCGGACGGCTCCTTTACCATTGCTGGAAAAGCCAGCCGTTTGGCGCAAAATGAGGGCAGCACAACGCTGCACGGTGGTCCACAGGGATTTTCAACCCGTGTATGGCGCTGCCGCCGCAAAGAAGCGAATGACGACGCACCTTCCATTACACTGACTTACGAAAGTCGCGACGGTGAGCAGGGATTTCCGGGCACCTGCAACGTCCGTGTCACCTACTGTCTGACAACCGACAACGCCGTTATGATTGATTACCGTGCGGAAAGCAGCCGTGCTACTTATCTGAATCTGACAAACCACAGCTACTTTAACCTCAGCGGCAGCTGCCAAAAAGATGTACTGAAAACCGACCTTATCATAGACGCTGACACTTGTCTGGAAGTGGACAAGGACCTGCTCCCTACCGGTCAGTTATTGCCCATAGAGGACACCGCAGAGGATTTTCGTGGCGGGAAAGCAATCGGGCAGGATATAAACCGAGAGGAGCCGCAGCTGCGTTCCTGCGGCGGCTACGACCACTGCTTTGTGCTGAACGGCACTGGTTTCCGCAGAGTCGCCGAGGCCACCGATACTTCTTCCGGTCACCGTATGCTTGTCTTTACTGATCAGCCCGGTATGCAGCTTTTTACTGCCAACTGCTTTAACGAAGGTTCGCTGAACCGCGACGGCTCGCCAATGCTTCCGCATACCGCTTTCTGTCTGGAAACACAGCATTTTCCGGACAGTCCGCATTATCCGGAGTTCCCCTCCACGCTGCTGTCGGTCGGAAAGACATTTCGCAGCCGTACCATTTATAAGTTTGAACTTATCAAATAAAACTGCTTTTCCCTAAATGATTTTACATAGAGAGATATAAAAATCCCGCCGAACAGTGAATTGACCCCAAAAAGTTAGACAATATTTTAAATCAAGCAACCGAAAGGGCTTGTTGCCTATGTAAAGCGGGCGGCAAGCCCTTAAGTTTTGCTTTGATACGGCGGTTGTTGTAGTAATCCAGATAGTTTACGAGTTCGTCCTTGAACTGGTCGATTGAGTCGAATTCCTGCAAATACAGCAGTTCACTTTTAAGCAAGCCAAAGAAATTTTCCATTACAGCGTTATCAAGGCAGTTCCCTTTGCGGCTCATGCTTTGTTGAATTCCTTTCTCGGCAAGCACTTTTCGATACCGCTTGTGTTGGTACTGCCAGCCTTGATCGGAGTGGAGAATAAGTTGTGTACCATCGGGAATTTTCTCAAATGCTTTGTCCAGCATTTCCGTTACCATCGACAAAACCGGCCTGTCCGAAATGGTGTAGCTGACAATATCCCTGCTGCACAAATCCAGAATCGGTGACAAATACACTTTCTGCCCGAACAGGCTAAATTCGGTCACATCGGTTACCCATTTCTGATTTGGTGTCGTTGCTTCAAAGTCCCGTTTCAGCAGATTTGGAGCAATTTTACCCACCTCACCCTTGTAAGAACGATATTTCTTCATTCTCACTCGGCATACGAGTCCAGGCTGCTTCATTAACCTCTGGACGGTTTTGTGATTGATGCAGTATCCTCTACTGTGCAGAACATCTGTGATACGGCGATAACCATAGCGCCCCTTGTTTTCATGGTAGATTTCAGTGATCTGTTCTTTGATTTCGCTGTATTTATCCGGTTGCATTCTACGCTTGGCATAGTAGTAATAGGTTGATCGCGGCAAACCGGATACTTCAATTAGTAGTGAAATCTTGTGTTTATGCCTTAGTTCCCAGATCACTTGCGCCTTTTGTCGCGGCGTTCCTCTTCCAAAACCAAGGCATTCAATTTTTTTAAGTAATCTACCTCTGCACGCAACCGTTGGTTTTCTGCAATCAAATCTTCTTCTACCTTTTTGTTCAGCTTTGGGTTGCGTTCTTTCTGAGTGCCGCTTGCAGCACTGGCTCGACCACGGCGTTCCACATATAGCCCTTCTGGTCCTTCTTCCAGATAAATTCGTTCCCATTGAGCAACGCTTTTATGGTCAGACACGTGAAACTGCCGTGCTGCTTCACTGTAACTGAGTTTCTCTGTTTGCATAGCTTCTACAACCTGCTGTTTGAATTCTCCTGTGTATCGTTTCTTTGCTTTACCTTTTGGCATAAAAACACCCCATTTGTTTTCAGTATATCATACTGTCTAACAAATGGGGTGCAGTTCAACAGATGCTTTTCTGTTCAGCGGGATTTTTGAGATACACGGCAAAAATGCGTTGCTGTGCTTCTTTATTCTTCTGCTTTGGCAGCCTGTGCCTTGGCAGCGTTCTCTTTTTTCCGTTTTTTGTCCTTATGCTCATTCCAGCCGACATACAGCGGACCGGCAATGCACACGGAGGAATAACAGCCGGAAATAACACCAATCATCATCGGCAGTGCAAGTGTTGTGACGCTGGCCAGCTGATAATAGGCAGCGACCACGCACAGGCATGCGATAACCATTACCGTGCACAGTGCCGTGAAGATGGAGCGCGTCAACGTTTGGTTAATGCTGAGGTCCACTAGTTCGCCAATCGGCGTCTTAGCCGGCATTTCGCTGCGATTTTCACGGATACGATCGTAGACAATAATCGTATCATTCAGTGAGTAACCGAGAATCAGCAGCACAACGGCGATAAAGTTGCCGTTAATCGGCATCTGGAAGAAAATAAAGGTGAAGTACACCATACATACATCGTGCAGCAGCGCAATGATGGCCATAACACCGGCTGATGTACCACCAATCTTTTTAAACCGAATGGTAATGTACAGCAGCAACAGCGCCATGGTAATGGCAACCGCCACCAAACATTTGACAAAGAATTTTTGTCCCATGGAGGGGTTAATGGAACTGGACTCTACCAAAGCAAACTTACTGTTTGTAAATTTGCTTTGCAGGTTCTTTGCAATCTGCTGCTGCATCTCTACGGAAATCGCCTTTGTGCCGGCAAGCTCAATGGTGATATTGTTGGTTGTTCCGGTACCGGAAGAATCCTTTACATTCTTATTCAGCAGAACGGAAGCGTCCTGCTTGACCGTATCCTTTACAACCTTCTCCACCGCCGCCTGCTGCGCCGCGCCTGAAGTATCCGTGTAGGAATACTTCAGCTGTGTACCGCCGCGGAACTCAATGTCCAGCTGGGCACCAAAAATGCAGTTGCAGATAATACCCAGCAGGATAACGCCGATGGAAATGCCGTAATAAATCCGGCGGTTTTTACTGAAATGAATCTTAAACTGCTTCATGCATCGCACCTCCGTAAAGCCACTTTTTGCGCAGGGGTTTGAATGCGGAAAGCGACCGTGTCATTGCGCGGCTGGTATACACGCCGAAGATGAAGTTGCCGATATTGCCAATCAGCAGCGTATAGCCGAAGGAGTAAATGGAACCGGTGGTGCTGGCGCCAAACAAACCAGACAAAATATTCGTCGGTCCAAACACCAGCATAAGTATGACAGCGACCAGAATGGTGGTAATGTTGCCATCGAAAATAGCCCAGAAGCTGTTTTTGTCGCCGGCGGTAATGGCGCCGTCCAGCGACTTGCCAGCGTACAGCTCCTCCTTAATACGGGTTGCCGTAATGATGTTGGCATCCACGCCCATGCCGATGGAAAGAATCATACCGGCAATACCGGGCAGTGTCATGGTAAAGCTCTTCATAAATGGGAAGAAGCCGGACACCGCGGCAAAGCATAGTGCCATCTGGCCGCACAAGGAAATGACGGCCACAAAACCGGGCAGACGGAATACCAGAATCATAAACAGAGCCACCAGCAGGAAACCGATAACGCCTGCCAGTGCCATCGCATACAGCGAAGAGGTACCCAGTGTTGGGCTGATGCTGCTGAAGCTGTTGACCGTCAGCTTAAAGGGAAGCGCACCGGAGTTAATCTGATTTGCCAGCTTAGTGGCGCTTTCCGAAGTGAAGTTGCCGGAAATCTCCGCCTTGCCGCCGGTAATACCGGTTGCGCCGAACTTGGCCTTGTCCACAGAAGCGGAAGAAATCATGGTATCGTCCATCCAGATAGACAAAGTGCTTTCTTCATTAGCGACCTTTTTGGTCGCGTCCGCAAATTTTTTGGCGCCGTCGCTGGTAAGCTCCAGCTCCACCACATAGGAGGACTGGCCGGAAGTGGAGTCCTGTGTCACGCCCGCCCGGGCGGACTTGACATCACTGCCTTTTAGGAAGATGTTTTTTGCAGTCGTTCCTTTCGGCGTTGTGTAAACCGCCTTGCCGTCACTGCCGGTTGCGGTATTTGTGTACTCACTACCCTCACGGAAAGTCAAAACCGAAGTAGCGGAAAGTTCTTTTAGTGCCGATTCCGGGTCAAAGTTCTTTTCTTCGCTCTGCCATGGGAATCGGGTAATGATGCGGTTTTGACTGTAGTCGGCGTACAGTTCATAGTCCGTAATGTTGTTCTGCACCATACGTGTTTCAATAACGGATTTTGCAGAATCCATCTGGTCCTTCGTCACCGCTTTTCCGTTGGACTCAGGGGCGAAAGTTGCTTCTACACCGCCCCGTATGTCAATACCCCATCTGATATCCCCAACGCCCTTAACGTAGGTCGTTTTGGTATCGCCTTTGTACGAATAAACGCCCGAAATGGAAACGAACGTAAAGGCCAAGATGAGGATTGCGACGATGAAAAAAATGGGTTTTCGTGCTCGCTTCATGCGCAAGTCCTCCAATTTGCTTTTTTTCTGCGAAAAAGCCAGTTTCACAGACGTAGCAAATTTATTATAGTAATTTTATATGGGAAAGTCAACGTTTTCAGTATAAAATACCCATCTACAAAAGGGGCCGCTCCAGCGGAGCGGCCCGAAAATGAGGAGAAAGAAAAATTTCAGGATTCCAGCAGCTTTTCACAAACCGCCATTTGTGCACACAAGCAGAACAGCTTTGCCGCCTGTTTGACTTCTTCCAGCGGCGGATAAGTAGGTGCCACACGAATATTGCTGTCCTGTGGGTCCTTGTGGTACGGGAACGTTGCGCCCGCACCGGTCAGGGTGACGCCCGCCTCTTTGCACAGTGCCACCGTGCGCTTTGCGCAGCCGGGCGTGACATCCACACTAATAAAGTAGCCGCCGTTCGGTTTTGTCCACGCGGCAACGCCCTTGCCCGCAAGCTCCTGCTCAAAAATCTGTTCGACTGCCTCGAACTTCGGCGCAATAATCGCACGCTGGCGGCACATCTGTGCCGGAATGCCGCCAACCTTCTTTAAGAAAAGCAGATGCCGCAGTTGGTTCAGCTTATCTGGACCAATCGTCTGATATTTATAGTGTTTCCGAAAGACCTGCAGGTTGTTGTCACTGGCGCCCATGGCTGCTACGCCCGCGCCGGGGAATGTAATTTTGCTGGTGGATGCAAAGAAGACAGGCAAGTCAGGATTGCCGGCCTTTTGGCACTCGTCCCATAGGTTCAGCAGATGATCCGGCGTATCGGTCAGGTCATGCACACAGTAGGCATTGTCCCAGAAAATACGGAAGTCCGGCGCCGCCGGCTTTAAAGCGGCAAAGCGGCGTACGGTTTCATCTGAATAAGTAATGCCCGTTGGGTTGGAATACTTCGGCACACACCAAATACCCTTGATGTCAGGGTCCGAGAAAACCAACTTTTCCACAACATCCATGTCCGGCCCGGTCGGCAGCATAGGAACTGTAATCAGTTCAAAGCCGAAATATTCGGTTACGCCGAAGTGACGGTCATATCCCGGAGAGGGGCAAAGGAACTTCCGGTGTTCCTCTAGGCACCACGGCTTACCGCCGGGCAGGCCATGCGTCATGCAGCAGGAAATCGCGTCGAACATCATGTTCAGGCTGGAGTTCCCGCCGACAATCACGTTCTCCGCCGGCAGTCCCATCATTTTGCCCAGCATACCGCGCATTTCCGGCAGGCCATCCGCAAGGCCGTAATTTCGGCAGTCGGTGCCGTCCGGCAGCACCACATTGGACCGTGAGGTAATCTGGTCCAGCATATCCAGCGAAAGGTCCAGCTGCTCTGCGCTCGGCTTGCCGCGCGCCATGTTCAGTTTGAGCCCCATCGCCTTACAGGCATCAAACTTCTTTGCAAGCTGTGCCTGCAAAGTCTTCAGTTCTGTTTTTGACAATTTCCCAAATTCCACGCAAAATGCACTCCCTACATTACAAGCTATCGCAAAAGGTACATAAACCTTTCCTATTGTAGCGAAAACGAAATAAAAATGCAAGTCTTAATCCAAATTCCTGCACAACGGTGGGAAAAGTTCGGATGTACAACCGGCAATTTTGGTCATATTGCCTGTCATTTATGCAAATCTTGGCAGCAAAAAGGACCGCCGAAGCGGTCCTTAAAAAGTTTTCCGTTAAAATTCCGCACTGCCGGGTGTACGCGGGAAAGGCAGAACGTCCCGAATATTCTGGATGCCGGTCAAGTACATGATCAGGCGCTCGAAACCAAGGCCGAAGCCGCCGTGGCAGGCACTGCCATACCGGCGCAGGTCCAAATACCACCAATATTCCTTCTCGTTCATACCGAGCTCCTGCATCTTCTCCTGCAGCACGTCCAGCCGTTCTTCACGCTGACTGCCGCCGATGATTTCACCAATGCCCGGCACCAGCAGGTCCACAGCCGCCACTGTCTTGCCATCCGGATTTGCGCGCATATAAAAAGCTTTAATGCCCGCCGGATAATCCGTGACAAAGACCGGACGCTGAAAAACTTTTTCGGTCAGATAGCGCTCGTGTTCAGTCTGCAGATCACAGCCCCACTCTACTTTGTAGTCGAAGTGGTCGTTGTTCTTTTTCAGCAGTTCCACCGCATCGGTGTAGGAAACATGCGCAAAGTCATGGTCCAGTACATTCTGCAGACGGTCCAGCAGACCCTTGTCTACAAATTTATTACAGAAATCAAGGTCCTGCGGGCAGGTATCCATGACATAGCGAATGACATACTTCATCATGGCTTCTGCCAACTGCATGACATCTTCCAAATCGGCAAAAGCAATTTCCGGTTCAATCATCCAAAACTCGGCGGCATGGCGCTGTGTGTAGGATTTTTCCGCACGGAAAGTCGGACCGAACGTATAAACCTGACCAAACGCCATGGCCATGCACTCCGCCTCCAGCTGCCCTGAAACGGTCAGAGAAGCCGGTGTGCCGAAAAAGTCCTTGCTGAAGTCGATTTTGCCGTCCGGTGTGCGCGGCGGGTTGGTCTGGTCCAGTGTTGTGACACGGAACATTTCACCCGCACCCTCTGCGTCACTGGCTGTAATCAGCGGTGTGTTCACATATACAAATCCACGCTCCTGGAAAAAGCGGTGAATGCCATACGCGGCAGCGGAACGCACGCGAAATGCCGCCGAGAACAAATTGGTACGTGGGCGCAAATGCGCAATTGTACGCAGGTACTCTACGCTGTGGCGCTTTTTCTGCAGCGGATACTCCGGTGTGGAGGCACCCTCCAGCCGAACCGATGATGCGTGCACCTCAAAAGGCTGTCGCGCCTGCGGCGTTAAAAGCAGCTGGCCGGTCACACAGACCGCCGAGCCAACATTGAATTTCGCTATTTCCGCAAAGTTGTCCACTTTGTCCGCTTCAAATACAACCTGCAGTCCTTTAAAGCAGCTGCCGTCATTCAGGTCGATAAAACCAAGTGTTTTGCTGTCCCGTACAGAGCGCACCCAACCGCAGACAGTGATGGCCTTGCCGCTGAACGCCTCCGCATTCTGATAGAGTTGTGCTGTTTTTACTCGTTCCAATTTGTGTTTCCTCCTGTACCGGCCAAAAAGGCAGGCATATAAAATCTAGTTTCTACACAAAACAGTTTACCGCAGGCGGCGCTCCGGTGCAAGTTTTCACATAAAAAAAGAAAAAATCTGTTTTTCCACGGAAAAAGTCTTGCATTCTTTAAAATGTATGCTATAATAATTGAGTCGCTGATAAAAAGCAACATTTTTACCACTTGGAGAGGTATTCTAATTGGTAAGGAGCCACATTGGAAATGTGGTGTGCCGCAAGGCATTGTGCGTTCGAGTCGCATCCTCTCCGCCACTCATATCCAAAACCCTATTTTGTTTTTGCCGAACGGAATAGTGGTTTTGGATTTTTTTATTAATAAGAGATAGCAAGAGATAGTATGAGTAAGACCACTCTTTTGAATCACGGTAGCAACCACATCAACTCGCAGGGCTTTTATCTATTTGTTTCGTCTTATTCTATTCATAGTATAATAAAAGCAGGAAAAGCTAAGAAACTTGCGGGTTCCCTAGCTTTTTGTTTGATCAGAGTGTTATTCATTTAAAGTTAATTTACATGTCATAAAGTTGTCAATGAATCAGAGAAACAAAGCTATTCTCTATGCATTTCAACTTATTTTGATTCATTAGATGGATCATACATAATGCCCGTATTTTTAAGGATTTCCTGACGGCACTGGTCTGCGCTCATCTGTTGGCGATAAGCTCCGCCAGTGCAAATGCCACCTGCTCAATTTCTTCTTCTGTCATTGGAATGCCCATTCGTGGAATACGTTCCTTGAGCAAGGTTACTTTTTTGTCCAATTCACGCGCCAGCAGAAAGCCTTTGTCTGTCAGATAAATTTTGCTGTACCGCATTTTTGCAATCAGTTTCTTCTGTGTCAGCACCCCCAGCATTCGAGAGACCGAGGGACCACTGACATTTAAAAACTGTGAAATGCTTGTGGAACAGACATCCCGCTCCAACTTAGCAATCTGATAAATTGCCAGCAGATACCGCAGATGAGTACTGGTCAGTTCTTCCATAAATCAGTTCTCTCCTAAAAAGAAAGCGGGCATAAGCCCGCTTTGGTTATTTTGTGTGACAAGCACCACCGTTTGGACAGTGGTCACAACCGCAGCCACAACCGCCTTTATGATGTTTTTTGTTCCAAACACCTGTGGCGACAATGGCAGCAACCACCGCCACGATGATTAGAATCCCGATTAGTGTAGGAAGATTCATACAAACTCCCTCCTTTGTTCTGTTGTCTTACTTTGCGGCAGCAGCAACAGAACTCATTGTTAAAACGTTATCATTATATTTATTTTTACGTGCAACCATATAAACCAAAAATACTAGGATAGCAATGGCTGCAACTGTACCAACCGAGAACCCTGCGCCAGAGAACAACATCCCAAGCTGATACACAATCAAGGAAATGGCATAGGCAAAGCCGCACATATAACCGATTGCGCCCATGGTCCATTTAGCGGAATTCATTTCACGTTTAATGGCACCCATCGCTGCAAAGCACGGCGCGCACAGCAGGTTAAAAATTAGGAAGCTGTACGCAGAAAGCTGCGTGAAATCGTGAGCTAACGCACCCCAAATGGGCTGGGTGCCATTTTCGACGTCAATGCCACCATACAGAACCCCGAATGTACCCACAACCTCTTCCTTTGCAATCAGGCCCGTGAAGGTAGCAACGGTCGCTTTCCAGGAATCAAAGCCAAGCGGTGCAAAAATAAATGCGATTGCCTGACCGATTAAAGCCAGCAGAGAAGTATTGTTGTCCTCGACCAAGCCGAACTGACCGTTTGTGAAGCCAAAACCCTGCAGGAACCAAAGCACAATGGAGGCTGCAAAAATGACCGTACCGGCACGCTTGATAAAACTCCAGCCGCGCTCCCACATGGCGTGCAAAACGTTTTTGGCACTCGGTACATGGTAGGCAGGCAGTTCCATAACAAATGGTGCCGGGTCGCCCGCGAAGGGCTTTGTCTTTTTCAGCAGAATACCGGAAATGACAACTGCAGCAACACCAATTAAGTACGCGGACATGGCAATGAATGGATTGCCGCCAAACAGTGCGCCAGCGAACAGGCCCACAATTGGCATTTTTGCGCCACACGGAATGAAGGTAGTCGTCATAATGGTCATTTTACGGTCACGGTCATTTTCAATGGTGCGGCTGGACATGATACCCGGCACACCACAGCCGGAAGCAATCAGCATCGGGATAAAGCTTTTTCCGCTTAAACCAAACTTGCGGAAAATGCGGTCCATAATGAATGCAACGCGAGACATATATCCAATATCCTCAAGAATGGCAAGCATTAAGAATAAAATCAGCATTTGCGGAACAAAGCCAAGCACCGCACCAACACCACCAATAATGCCGTCAACAATTAAACTGTTCAACCAATCAGCACAGCCAATGGAGGTAAGCCATCCCTGCACCGCTGGAGGAATGATTGTGCCAAACAGGGTATCATTTGTCCAGTCAGTAACTAGCTTGCCGACGGTACCCATCGAAATGGTATAAACAAGAAGCATGATGCCAAGGAATATCGGAATGCCAAGCACACGGTTCGTAACGATTTTATCGATTTTATCTGAAATGGTTAGGTTACCTTTGACTGGTTTTTTCTTTACCGACTTTTCAATAACGCCTTTTATGTAAGCATATCTTTGGTTTGTAATGATGCTTTCAGAGTCATCGTCCATTTCCGTTTCACAGTCTTTGATGTGCTGTTCCAGATGCTGTTTCAACTCTCCATCAAATTTCATTTCCGCCAGCACTTTTTCGTCACGTTCAAAAACTTTGATGGCGTACCAGCGCAGATTCTGGTCATTTACCATGCTCTGTATCGATTCCTCAATATGTGCAATCGCGTGTTCCACGCTGCCGGTAAAGACGTGCGGTCTTTTGTTGAAATCCGCTTTCTTCAGTGCCAGGAAAGCTGCTTTTTCAGCGGCTTCTTCTCCGCCGCGGCCTTTCAGCGCGCTGATTTCGACTACTTCACACCCAAGCTCCGCGCCAAGCTTATCTGTATCAATGGTGTCGCCCCTTTTCTCCACCAAATCCATCATGTTGACTGCAATCAGCACCGGAATTCCCAGCTCCAGCAGCTGCGTCGTCAGGTACAGGTTGCGCTCAATGTGGTTCCGTCAATGATGTTGAGAATGACATTTGGCTTTTCATTGACCAAGTAAAAACGTGCCACCACTTCTTCCAACGTGTACGGTGAAAGCGAATAGATACCTGGTAAATCCTGAATGACTACATCTTTATGCCCTTTTAGGTGCCCTTCTTTCTTTTCCACTGTTACACCCGGCCAGTTGCCGACATACTGATTGGAGCCTGTCAGGTCATTAAAAAGCGTTGTTTTGCCACAGTTCGGGTTGCCTGCCAGCGCAATTGTAACTGCCATTTACTTTCCTCCTCAAAAATATTTTAGCATAGGCTAGCTTTATTAGCTTTTGCTAACTCGTATCGCTGTTTTTACAATGCTTTACTCGACTTCAATCATCTCTGCGTCTGCTTTCCGTACGGAAAGCTCATAGCCACGCACGTGCAGTTCCATAGGATCACCAAGCGGCGCAACCTTACGAACCGTCAGCTGCGTACCCTTGGTAAGCCCCATGTCCATAATGCGACGTTTTACAGCACCCTCACCATGCAGTTTTTGCACAGTTGCGGATTCTCCTACCTTAACATCTTTTAGTGTTTTCATTTCTCTACCCCCTAAAACTGAATTCGATTTGCCATGGTTTTGTCCAGCGCAATGCGGCTGTCCTTTACCTGTAAAATCAGATTACCGCCAAGCTCATTAACCACCATCACTTCTCCGCCCACCACAAAACCAAGCTCCGCCAAATGCTGACGCACCTCGTCTTTGCCGCCAATCCGGCGGATTGTCACCGGTTCGCCCGGCTTTGCCATGGATAATGGCATCATTATTACCACACCTCCCTATGAAATTAGCGTTAGCTAACTGGAATATCAAAAATAAAGATTAGCGTACACTAACCGTTGAACATCAACAGTTTTCCACCGCTAACTGAAATTGTCAAGACTTTATTGGAATTTTTTAAAAGATTTCGGGTTTATGCTAATTTGAATATAAGCTGCTTTTATAAAGGAAATCTCTTCCTTCCTAAAATTTCTGGCATAGATGTTTTAAATCTACATAAAATCAATTTTTAAAAGTTTGTCGACAAATTCGTCATAGTATGACATATGCAAGAAAACGTCTGTGCTACCTACTGCCATTTGTCTGCGTGTACAACGTGTTACAAAACCGAGTGATCGTTGATTTACACCGTTACTACTCCTTGCTTTATCATTTTCATACGCAAACCCGATCATGACTTAAATTTGGTACTGCATATCCCCTTTCGTACAAGCATAGGATTACACGAAAAGGATGTGACGAAAATGAAGGTTAGTCAAAGTAAAGTGATGTGGATTGTTCTGTATTTTCCATACTTTTTTTATGTATTGGTAACAAATTTGCAACCTCGCATGCACTGAACATCACCGTATCAGACTCTGAATCAGAGATAAAGGATCAGGTCTTTGCAAAAGTCATAAAGCTTGATTCTATCACACCAAATCAAACAGATTCCAGCACCAATGTTGTAAAATTCACGTGTGTTATTACCTCTGGAAAAGGTAAAGGAACTTCTGTCCATGCAACTCAGTACGCTTATAAACACAATGATACAATGCCCCCACAGGTTCATCAAAATGATAAAGTAGTTCTTGGCAAACTATCTGCAGGCAGTTCTACTGAATATGCATTTGAAAATTATGACAGATTGGAACAAATTATTTGGCTATTAATCGCCTTTGTTGGCCTGATTGTTATCTTTGGAGGAAAAAAAGGATTAATGACAATCCTTTCTCTCGCACTAACCTGCCTTGCCATCTTTTTGGTGTTCATTCCATGTATTATGGCTGGATTTAATATTTACTGTTCACCAATTGTAATTTGCATTTATATTATAATCGTTTCATACATACTTACAGGTGGTATTAACAAAAAAAGTTTAGCTTCTATCATTGGTTGCTCCGGTGGTGTTGCATTCTCAGCAACCATTTATATCATCATGGAAAGAATTATGAAATTAACCGGATATTATAATGATCAGACCTCCCGTTTAAAGCAAACATTTATGGAATGTCCATTGGATTTAAAAGCCATCGTTTTCGCAATGGTTACCATTGGTGCCCTAGGCGCAACAATGGATGTTGCGATGTCAATTGCATCTTCACTGGAAGAAATACAAAATAATAAAGCTGGCATGACAAAAATTCAAATAATTCAATCTGGACTTACAATTGGCAAAGATATCATGGGAACGATGACAAACACATTGATTCTTGCGTATATTGGCAGCAGTTTAATCACCGTATTGATTTATGCCGTATCCAATTATCCTATTCTTCAACTACTTAATAAAGAAGAAATTATCGTAGAGATTCTTCAGTCTTTAATTGGAAGTCTCGGTATGCTGTTTACGATTCCATTTACAACCGTAATATCGGCTTACTTATTCAAATCATCTAATGGGAATCACCTAGAAAAAAAGGAACACTTGCAGACACAGTTAAGCACAGATGAAAAGCCAAACAAATCACATATCATTTCCACCATAAAAATAATAAATAAGTAAAATCAGCCTCCCTCTCCAGGGTAACGAAAATCTCAATATTGCATTCATTGAAGATTTCTAACCTTACTGGCTTCTGTTATAAAATCACTACTGAAATTTTAGATATTCAACATTATAAATGGAAATATTACAATATTACAGATTTCAATATTTATATGTATTGTGTAAGTTTTAAAACAAAGTAACCTCTTGGAAATACTTTTCAGAGTCATGTAGATGACAAAACAAAAAGGCTTACCATTTGCAATTTACAAACAGTAAGCCTTTTCAGTAGTTTAATGAGATATTTTCCTAAATTTTGAGTGTCGATTTATTTCTGTGATTGATGCTCTCCGCACTCGTCTGCGTACTCATGTTCATGGCAAATAGAACCAGTAGATTTCAACTCGCCTCGCAGATAACGCACCGCAGCGTCCTTTGCGTCCCCCTCTGCACCAACAATGACTTCAATATTGCGTTCATTAAAGATTTCAACGGCACCACCGCCCATACCACCGGCAATAATGACCTCTACATTCATGTCTCCAAGGAAATTCGGCAAATATCCGGGCTTGTGGCCGGGATTTGGAATGCTTTGTACCTTTGTGATTGAACCGTTTGTGCTTTCGTAGATGTTGAAATTTTCGCAGTGGCCAAAGTGACCTGCTACCATGTTACCCATACTTGCTACAGCGATTTTCATAATACATTCTCCTTAATTAATGTTATTTGTGCCGCGAATTGCGGCTTTAATTTTTATAAAATGGCAGTATGTTGTCCTCTATGCTTCTCTTATGACATGTCCTTGTCATAAATGGAATTGCCATGGGCATAATCATCATAAATCGCCTTGCCTATTTCACCCAATACTCCAGCATTTGAGAATTCGCTTAGTGCCCGCTCCGAAGCCTGCCACGAACCATGTTTTGGCAACGCGTCAGGTCTGTCAAGTATGTTTCTCATCAAAGCTTTCTAAATTCATTAAAGCCATAACATCCCTGCACATGTTTTTCAATGCCTCTCTTGCCGGGCAATCTACGGACGCAAGACTGTGTCCTGCATTAATGGCTACAGATGCACGCTCGTCGTATGGAATACGCCCCACAAAAGGCACTGAATTTTCTATGCAATACTGCTCAATCACATTTGCGTTTTCATGGCAAGTATCATATTTATTGACGCACACTGCAGTCTTTGCTCGGAGTGCGGCCGTTGTTTTCAAAATACGCTTCATATCGTGGATACCAGAAATAGAGGGTTCCGCTACGATGAGGACTAGGTCCACACCACTGACCGAGGCAATTACTGGACATCCGATACCAGGGGAACCGTCTATGACGGCAAGATCGACATCATGCGCAGATTTTGAAAGTGCCATTTTGACTTCAGTCACCAGCTTGCCAGAATTTCCCCTACCCATTTTCAGTTTTGCCGTGGAAAAAACGCGATTATCCCGATATAGCATCTGCTCTCCGGCAATGTCGTTGCTCATTATTACGGCATTTTCTGGACAAACATACTGGCAAACTCCACAGCCCTCACAGGCATACTCACTTATTCTATATTTACCGTTATTGAGTGAAATAGCATCAAAGCGACATTTGGCACGACAGGCTCCGCAGCCAATACATTTTTGTTGATCAATAGATGCTTTTTGAGAACCATAGTAATCCTTACATTCCGGAATTCCAGTTACACCTGTCACCAGATGCAGGTTTGGCGCGTCTACGTCACAATCCGCAAACGCGGCAACATGAAGGAAGTCGATGAAAGCGGCAGTAACGGTAGTTTTCCCCGTACCACCCTTTCCACTAAGAATCAGCAGTTTTTTCATAGCTTAGCCACCTCCCTCACATCAGCAAGAAGAGTGTGAAACTGTGTGGCGATTTCATCGCTGTGCAAAGAGGCAATCTTTCCCTTAGCACTAAGCTCCGCAAGCGTCTTACTGTATGGAATGCGACACAGCACCGGAATACCATTTTGTGCACAAAATTCATCCAACCTATTGAACTCGTTGTCCACCTTGTTAATAACCATTCCGCAGGGTTTATGAAGCAGCTGTACAAGCTCGTAGACCATTTTAAAATTGTGCAATCCAAAAGCTGTTGGCTCTGCAACGATTAAGCAATAGTCAGCATTTTGTACGCTCTCCATAACCGAGCAAGCACTGCCCGGAGGACAGTCAATTACGGTCAACTCGTCCATTTCCCCAACATGGGTAAGTGCAGCTTTGATAATTGGAATACCGGATGCTTCACCCAAATTCATACAACCGGTAACTACGTGAATATCGCCGAATTCTCCGCACTCCACAATACCCACTGACTTTTCCATTTCAGTGATGGCTTTAGCGGGGCATATTAATGCACATCCGCCACAGGAATGACAGACCTCAGAAAACAACAGGGGTTTGTTCTTCACGAAGGCCAGCGCATTGAAGTGACAGAATTCCACACATTTCCGGCAACCGGTACATTTTGAACCACTAAAAGCGGGCAACCGAATGTTAACGGTTTGCGTTGTCACATTCTCCGGCTTAAAAAACAGTCGCCCGTTTGGTTCCTCAACATCGCAGTCGATATAGGTGGATTTACCCGCTACTGCTGCTAGATTCACAGACACAAAGGTTTTGCCCGTACCGCCTTTCCCACTCAGAACTGCTACCTTCATTGGTTTCCATGAAAGCCCGCGTGAAACTGCGTCATGAGCGTAAGCTTTCCCTCCCAAAATGCAGCAAGATTTTCATTTAAGCCGGAGTATTCGGTCTTATAAATTTTCACATTCGCTGCCTTCAGTACATCGGCTGCATTTTGTCCACAACGAACAGTGAGCAGAATATCGGCACCGTTGTCCACCAATAGTTGAGCAGCTTTCAGTCCCGCACCGCCCTGTGCCTCGGTGGCAGTATTAATGATATAGTCCATTTGATTATTGTCAGTATCATAAAGCATAAAATACGGTGCTCTTCCAAAGGAAACACAAACAGATGTTTCCGCTTTATTTTCATCTACAGGAATTGCTATTTTCATGAATTATCTCCTTCCTCCGTTTGTCTACAACCACGACGGCTACGTTGGCAACCGCCACATCTACAATAGGGCTCGTTACCATCACAAAGTTGATATTCGCCACCTCTAATTACAAGTGGCTTGCCCTCTACTAGTAAGACGGATAGCTTCTGTCTGGCATGATTGTAAATCTGCTGTACTGTGGTGCGGGCAATCTTCATATACCCAGCACATTCCTCTTGGGTAAAGTTTTCATGGTCAATGAGACGTATTGTCTCATATTCATCCACTGTCATCACTACCGTATCGTCAGATTGAAAGTTCATTCCAACCGGCACAAACTCAGTGTTACGTGGCATACAGCAAACTTTTCGCCACTTTTTAGGTCTTGGCATTGTCTACCTCCTTGCTAACCAAGGACGAAGAAACATCCTTGTAAACCTCCAGCTTGCCTTACATCTTTGATAATTGTTCTTCAATGATTGTAAGGCTGTTTTGCAACATGGTCTTTCTCGCCAGTAGTTCCTGTTTTGTGTCTTTCACCATCGTACAATAGAAGCCCCTACCACGTTCAAAACTATGGTAGCAGCGCATTCTGCGTCCAAAACCACTTCTTGAGCCAAATCTTATGGGACCTGTTCTATCTATTCCCGGCATATTATTTACCTCCCTTACGTTATTTATGACATATGTTATTTATTAATTTTATATTAGCATAGTAAATGTCATATGTCAATAATAATATTGACATATGACAAAATAATTTTACCTACAGTAACGTAAATAGACGTTATGGCAATTGATAAGTTTTTTCATCTGAAATGAATGTGAGTTGGTGATGCAGTCTACATTTGACTATTCGTTATCCAATCAATTAGATTTAAACGCTCATTTTCTTCAACGATGGCAATTAAAAATTTCTAAAGTTTGAGCATTGCTGGTTTTTCACGTTCATTAACAGTATATAAATTCTTGATTTGCTTTCATATTTCCTTGGTAAGGATGAGGTCACGCGTTCGAATCGCGTTAACAGCTCCATCAGAAAAGCTAGGGAATCTGCGGATTTCCTAGCTTTTCTGTTTTGTAAGTGTGTTAGGCATTTGAAGCCTCTTGGAAAAGTCAAGAACTGTGCAGAGTATGAACACCCCAAAATATCTGATTAAGCAGCTACCCCTCTTGCAGCCTGACGATACATAGCAGGAGGAAGCCCGCCGGGATTGCCAGTATAAATTCGAATACGGTTGTAATATGTCATGATGTACCGGAGCACAATGCTTTGACCTGAGCCATGGACAACTGTTCCGTCTTTATTTTGTAGAGCTTTTCCTTTTTCAACGTGGCGAAAAAGCTTTCCATTCTGGCATTGTCGTAGCAACATCCGGTTCCGTTCATGCTTTGGATAGCACCATGCCGGGCCAAAACGTTTCTGAATGCGGCGCTGGTAAACTGGCTTCCCCGGTCGCTATGGAGGATCATACCGACAGCAGACTGTGATCGACAGGCAGATTCGAATGCTTTAATACACAGACCTTTTTTCATGTTGTCATCCATGGCGAGTCCTACAATCTCACCATTATAGCAATCCAGAACCTGAGCAATATACAGCTTGCCGTCTCGGCATGGAATCTGAGTAATATCGGTCAGTCACTTCCGATTTGGGGCATCAGCAGTAAAATTCCGTACAATCAGGTTGTCGGCTTTCTGCGCATCGGCGTCTGATTCGGTCAAGCTGCCGGAATGGCGCGGCGAAGTTTTAATAAGACCGCCTTTTTTCATAGCGCGCCGTACTGTGCTTTTACTCACAGAGATACCGTTTTGCTTTAGCACGAGTCGAATGCGATTCACTCCATAGTTGTCGTTATTTGGATGTCGTGTATAAACCTGTTTGATTTTGACCAAAAGCAGTTGCCATGGTCTCGGTTCGCAGACATGAAAAAGACTTTGGTAGTACCCGGACTCACTTACTTTGAGTACGCGGCACATCGCATGAACACTGAATTTTGTCCTGCGCAACGTGATATATTCATAAAGCCGTTCCGCTTTTACTCCTTCCGGTCTTTTGCGAAAAAGCCGAGTGCATCTTTGAGAATCTCATTAGCTTTGCGCAATTCAGCATTTTCTTTCATCAGCCTGCGCTCATTCTCGTTCAGCGGCGAATCCCGCTGCCAACAAAAGCATGATCACCATATGCCTTACGCTTCTGCCGCCATTCCGACAACGTGTAATATGCCACTCCCAGTTGCGCAGCCGCCTGTTTGATTCCAACCCCGTCCGAGAGTTTAACCGCTTCTTCCTTAAATTCCTTGTCGTATTTCCCCATTTTCAGATCGATACTTGTTTTGTAGAGTTCAGAAAAGAAATCCCACGTCTTAGTAAGCAGTCTCTGCTTTTCCGCCCAGACATTTCGCTTAGAAGACCAGGCCTTATATACCTCAACCCGCTCTGGGTCATCGGTGAAAAATTCCTTAAAAGTTTGATTCTCTTTATTGATGCGCTCTTGATCCGCTTCTGAGAGTTCTTCTTGAGCCTGTATCTGGTCACGAGAATGGAGAACGAATTCTTTTGTTTTAGCTTTGTAACAATAATCATTTCAGCCCTGATCCAGCCATTCTTCAAACCTGAGATCAGGTTCGGGACAGCTCTGAAATTCAGGCTTATGCACAGGCAGCAGAGTATTGGGACCAGTCTCTGAGTCCTCTTCTGCATAATCCCGATAATAAACTTTAATGTTCTCGGAATCATCAGGAAGATCGTTAATGGAATACCACCATGGATAATCAGATACCCGGAGCACTATCTTCTGCTTCAACTTATTTATTTCTTCAATGAATTTGAAGAGAGAAACAACTTTTTCCTGTTTGGTAAGTTCTTGCTTAATCTTACCGGTTGTATTCTTATCCACCAAGATTACACCTTCATTTTTACCATTCCGCTTCTTATTTTGGGCGTTGATACGACTTCAATGGTATTGCCCATTTTATAATACAATCGGCATTGTTAGATAAAGTATGTGATGTTCGCAAAAGTAAATAGACAAGCCATCAGAACTCCTGCAAAATGGGGATCTGAGCCATTGAGCCTTTCTTGATTTGATAGAGAGAAAGGCTTACTTTAAAATGTATCCATGGATCGTCACGTTTTGCAGTTTCTTATCATACAGGTACACGATCAGTTGCTGTCACGCAGCGGTAAAATATCGTTCTGCAAAATATCCAACAGCTTTTTTTCATATTCTGATGATACTTGAATTTTGAAATATCCATATGGTTCTTTTCTTTAAACTCGGCATAATTGGCCAGCTCTTTCAGTTTGAATTGACCCCAAAAAGTTAGACAATATTTTAAATCAAGCAACCGAAAGGGCTTGTTGCCTATGTAAAGCGGGCGGCAAGCCCTTAAGTTTTGCTTTGATACGGCGGTTGTTGTAGTAATCCAGATAGTTTACGAGTTCGTCCTTGAACTGGTCGATTGAGTCGAATTCCTGCAAATACAGCAGTTCACTTTTAAGCAAGCCAAAGAAATTTTCCATTACAGCGTTATCAAGGCAGTTCCCTTTGCGGCTCATGCTTTGTTGAATTCCTTTCTCGGCAAGCACTTTTCGATACCGCTTGTGTTGGTACTGCCAGCCTTGATCGGAGTGGAGAATAAGTTGTGTACCATCGGGAATTTTCTCAAATGCTTTGTCCAGCATTTCCGTTACCATCGACAAAACCGGCCTGTCCGAAATGGTGTAGCTGACAATATCCCTGCTGCACAAATCCAGAATCGGTGACAAATACACTTTCTGCCCGAACAGGCTAAATTCGGTCACATCGGTTACCCATTTCTGATTTGGTGTCGTTGCTTCAAAGTCCCGTTTCAGCAGATTTGGAGCAATTTTACCCACCTCACCCTTGTAAGAACGATATTTCTTTATTCTCACTCGGCATACGAGTCCAAGCTGCTTCATTAACCTCTGGACGGTTTTGTGATTGATGCAGTATCCTCTACTGTGCAGAACATCTGTGGTACGGCGATAACCATAGCGCCCCTTGTTTTCATGGTAGATTTCAGTGATCTGTTCTTTGATTTCGCTGTATTTATCCGGTTGCATTCTACGCTTGGCATAGTAGTAATAGGTTGATCGCGGCAAACCGGATACTTCAATTAGTAGTGAAATCTTGTGTTTATGCCTTAGTTCCCAGATCACTTGCGCCTTTTGTCGCGGCGTTCCTCTTCCAAAACCAAGGCATTCAATTTTTTTAAGTAATCTACCTCTGCACGCAACCGTTGGTTTTCTGCAATCAAATCTTCTTCTACCTTTTTGTTCAGCTTTGGGTTGCGTTCTTTCTGAGTGCCGCTTGCAGCACTGGCTCGACCACGGCGTTCCACATATAGCCCTTCTGGTCCTTCTTCCAGATAAATTCGTTCCCATTGAGCAACGCTTTTATGGTCAGACACGTGAAACTGCCGTGCTGCTTCACTGTAACTGAGTTTCTCTGTTTGCATAGCTTCTACAACCTGCTGTTTGAATTCTCCTGTGTATCGTTTCTTTGCTTTACCTTTTGGCATAAAAACACCCCATTTGTTTTCAGTATATCATACTGTCTAACAAATGGGGTGCAGTTCACTTCTCTTTCCTCTTTGGCCGATGTAAGCTGCTGTGCCAAGGCAAGCAAATCCATCATGTGCTCATAAGATTCGCTGTCCATTGCAATTAAATCATCACAGCCATTCAGGGTAACACAAATAGGTTTATGCGTTTTGTGGCAGTATTCGCTTATTTTCTGGTAACTGTTACGCAGTTCTCTTGACGGTAAGGATTTCATATATGCACCCCCGTATGCTTATTTTGCCACTATTGTATTCCTATATGTCTATTATGTCAATACAAGCATTTAACAAAAAAGATTATACACTCCCCAAAACAAATCCGAAAAATCGTTTATTGCATTTCGCAGGTCGCGGTAAATTGTGTGCCTGTCAACCATAACTGTACTGGTTTTGCTGCTGATCCTGCCAAACTCTGTCTGATACAATTTAATGATGTCCGGCATTTTAATCCGTGGAATCGTAAAGTAATACGCTTTCAGCACATTGTATTTTCTCTCTGATGTACTTTTTCCAATATAGGCACACTCGGCACCGTAAGTTTCAAGAAGTTTTTCAAGCTGCACAACAATAGAATTCCGAAGTGCAGGATCACAGTCAATTTTTGCAATTACTCTTGAAATGTCGTCTGCACTGCCTGTTTTGTTTAGGACAGATAAGCACTGCCGGTCATTTTCAAACTCAGCCGAATTGATTGTTGATATTGACTTCCATTCTGCGTATTTTTCAAGGCATTTTTTTATGAACTGCTTCCTATATGCAATATTCTTTTCAATGTTGGCACGACGTTGTTCTTTACGTTTCTGTTCGACTTTCTGCATGACTGCATCAACAAAATCTGCAAGTTCCTTCACCGATTCCGGATCATCCGGATTGATGACAATCTGCCGATTCTCCATTTCTTCACTCATAGCTTATTCACCTCATATATTTTAATTATAGACCTGTTTCTAAAAAAAACGCCCCTTTTTACGGGGGCGGCAATTAAAAACATTCATTTTTCACCTCAAAGCGACGGACTTAATGAATCAGCTTGTATGAGAAGGTTATTGCCGGGCTGTATATTTTCCTTTTCAGCTGATTTTTGTACAGGTTTTAATGTTATCACATGACAGTCTTTTTCCGGAAATGACTTTCTTATCGAATCAACTAATCCCTGTGAATTTGGCATTGATGATTCAATTTCAACTTCTTGAATCTCAGGACTCCCCATAATGACATTCACAATTTTTGACTCCTGCCTGCTGATACTGTCTGCAGGTTCGTTTTCACCGGGTTTTCCTACTGCAAGGAAATCTGCATTTTTCGCCATTTTTTCATACTGGCTCATTGCACGCATAGCTGTAACCGGTGTGTTCGTAACGAACAAGGTATGAGCATCATTTTTAACCATCCATCCCGCACTTTCATCACTGTTCTTCAACCAGCCAGTATAGCCGGAAAGTGTAGAATATTTTTTTGCTGCAACGGTATTTCCATTCAAATCATGCTGAATAAAAATTGCATGATGTACTTTATCCTCATACAACCGATTTTCTTTTATGCACCTAGTAATCACATGATCCGACACACCAAACTGTTTCAAAAATTTCCGTATATGTGTGTCCGAACCTGCATTAGGCTGATAGGTTTCATTGGCAAGGGATTGGATAATATTTTGGATCTTCTCCTCGCCGAAACCATCCGCCGTATCACTATCTACGCCTTGGGTTGACGCTCCATTGTTCGCGTACAGATTCTTGTACGCAGCATAGTACAGGTCTTTGCGAAGCATATAGCGGTATAGCCGCGTAAACACTTCGTCCTTGTTTTTGCTTGAATTCTTTCTGATATTCTCCAAAATCTCCATTGTTGGTAGCATTTCTGCCATTTGAGGTTTTCCTCCCTAATTTCTTTCAATTTTGGCTCGCCGTAACTGCCGCCCCTCGCCATGTGGCTGGCTTTCCCAACCTCGGACTACTATGGCGGCTCCGTTGCCATATCGGATATTCAACGTCATCTCTCTAAACTTTCGTCTTGAGATTTTTCGCCTTGCGGCATTACGCATAGACTTTTCAGTCGTTCCGACTTAGGCAATCCCCAGTTAGCACAGTGAGTTGGTATTGCGGGTTATCGGATAGGCTTTCGTTTCTTTACTACGGGTTCTCCCGCGTGTTACACGAGTTATTGACAACCAATCGTACCAAAAATTTATACGATTGTACTCGTGTCAGAGGTTTCAGGCACTTTCCTCCGTCAAAAACAAAACTGAAACTCGAAACTTGCCTTCAACAAACACAGTTTTATCCTTATATCCGCTTAGCATTGCGGTTCAGTCGCACCCGATTGCCTTTGGGTGACTTACCGCTTTCCTGCCGTGCTATGTTCCCGTGTCGGCTTTCGCCTTTCGGTTAGGCAGGTTGCTTCACGCGCTGTCTTGCGTGGTTTGACCTTAACTTCTCACTGCACCGCGTCTGGGCGCACTTTTTGCTTGTTTTCAATTATTGACCAACTGTAGGCATCAAAAGTATCTTTTGTAACATAGCGGAATATTTTCACCTTTTTGTTCTCATTTCCCTGCCGCAGAATACGTCCTTCCCGCTGCTGCAGATCCGCCGGCCGCCATAGTCCTCTCCGCCACGAAAAGCCGCAGGTTTTTGACCTGCGGCTTTTTTGTTGTATTTGCATATGTTTTATTGTTGGCCGGTCTGCCGCAGGGTATACAGGTCTTCCCTTCGGGCTGAAAGCAGCGGCAGCTGGCGGCGGACCGTCTCTTCCCCAGCAAAGTCAATCTCGTACAACAGCATTTCCTCCCCGCTGCCGGCACGGGCCAGCACATCGCCCCACGGTGAACAGAGAATGGAATTGCCGTAAGAAACGTACGGAGCCATTTCGTCCCGTGCAGGTGCCGCACCGGCCGTAAACAGCTGATTGTCCACGGCACGCTGACGAAACAGCAGCTCCCAATGCGCCGGGCCGGTCGTCATATTGAAGGCAGCGGGAACAATCAGCAGACGGGCACCCTGCCGCTGCATGAGGCCCGCCAGTTCCGGAAAACGAAAGTCAAAGCAGATACACACACCGATTTTTCCATACGCGGTATCAAACACGGTTATCTCGCTGCCGGGAGAAAAGGTATCGGACTCCCGAAAAGATTGCCCACCCTCCACAGCAATATCAAACAGGTGCAGCTTTCGGTGGCACGCGGCCTGCCTGCCGTCCGGCTGAAAAATAAAGCAGCTGTTGTACAGGCAACCGTCTGCTTCTCCCGGAAAACTGCCGCCCACCAGCCACAGGTGGTTTTGGGATGCCATGCGGGATAGTGTCTGCCAGATGAGGTCACCTTTTTTCTCCGCTGCTCGGACAAACGACTTGTTTTCGTATGGACAGACAAACATCTCTGGCAGCACAGCCATCTGTGCGCCGCTTTGGGCCGCCTGCTCTACCATGGCCGCCGCATGGTTTAAGTTCTTCTGTTTATCCTGCTGGACTATCATCTGTATCAGTGCCAGTTTCATTTCACTGTTCCTCCTTCTGCATAGATACTACATAGATATGAAAGTGCGCCCTTTATGCTGGCAAAAAGGGGTTAAAAAGCCGAAGATTCTTCTTGCCCCGCCGCAAAAGAATTGGTATAATCTAGCTATAGAGGAAAACCAGAAAAAGCACCGGTACACAGCAGGGTTTACAATCTTTTACATGATTTTTCTGAATCCCCATACGGATTATTATATAATATAGATAGCAGACACGCAAAACATTGTTTAAGGGCAGGCGATACAGAAATGAACAAACGCAAATATCCGAAAGCAGCGGCGGTGATTGATATTGGTTCCAGTGAGCTGCGGCTGCGTATCGCCCAGCTGTGCAAAGGGAAAATCTGCGAACTGGACCGGCTTGCCTACCCGCTGGCATTGGGCCACGAGGTTTTCACCAAAGGAAAAATCAGCTTTGAATGTTTCCGGGAAATGAGTCATGCACTGGCAGGTTTTACCTCCCTGATGAAAGAATATGGCATTACGCAGTACCGGGCAGTGGCCACCACGGCACTGCGAGAAGCGGAAAACCGCGGCTTTGTGCTGGACCAGCTGAAAGTACAGAATAATCTGCACGTAGACGTTCTGGAAGCAGACGAGGAAAAGACGCTGATTTATTCGGAGATTCTCACGGCACTGCAGAACGCCGGCGTCATGCAGCCGGGCTGTTCCCTGTTTGCCTTTATCGGCTCCGGCACCATCGGCACCGCTGTGTATGACGGCAGCGCCATGGTCTACTCCCAGAACCTGCCTATAGGTGCACTGAAACTGCACGATATGCTGGGCAGCGTACAGGAACAGGCGGAAGATTTCAGTACGGTGGTGGAAGAATATCTGAGGTCTATCTTTGTCTACCAAAACATGGCGCA
This sequence comes from Caproicibacterium lactatifermentans, assembly GCF_013315815.1. Classification (NCBI taxonomy): domain Bacteria; kingdom Bacillati; phylum Bacillota; class Clostridia; order Eubacteriales; family Oscillospiraceae; genus Caproicibacterium; species Caproicibacterium lactatifermentans. The sequence continues at coordinate 685,490 of NZ_CP046051.1, read as the reverse complement.
GTTTGACCTGCACAATATTATTCTGACCGGCAATGACATGAAGCTGATTGCCAAACTCTGCGGTGTAGAAGAAAAGAAAGGCATTTTCATCATTCCCGTTCAAAAAATAAAGGCACTGTACGCACATGTACGCACCCTTCGCCCGGACAGAATCGCACAGGAGTTCGGCGTAACAGAGAACTCCGCCGAAATTTTATATTCTGCGCTGGCAATCTATATGCAGCTCATTCGCGGTGCCACGGCACAGCAGGTGTTTTCCCCGAAGGTCAGTCTGTGGGACGCATTGATGCGGCAGCTGCTGCAGGCAAAAAGCCGGACCGAATACACCGCCTATGTGCGTACCAACGCTATCTCCTGTGCCAGCCGCATTGCGGACAAATACCGCTGCAGCCGTGCCCATGCGGACGCCGTCCGTCAAATTGCCTGCACGATGTTTGACCGCCTGAAGCCCCTGCACGGTCTGGGAAAAGAACAGCGGCTGGAACTGGAGCTTGCCGCTATTCTGCATGAGTGCGGCCACTATGTTTCGGTCAAGGACCATTTGGAGGCAAGCTTTGACATTATTCGCCAAACTGATATCTACGGCATCACCAGCCGCGGTCTTTTGCGGACAGCATATGTGGCCTGCTACAACGAATATTCTGTACCTGATTTTCGTAAAGTGGAGTACATTTCCATGCCGGAATCCGAACGCACAGTCATTGCCAAACTGGTAGCGATTTTCCGCCTTGCCAACGCGCTGGATACTTCCCATAAGCAAAAAATACATTCTATTAAAGTGCGGTTGATGGATGACCAAATGATCGTGACCGCCGAAACCAACCAGAACATCTACCTGGAAAACTGGGCTTTCGAGCAGTGCTCCGTTTTCTTTAAAGAAGTGTTCGGCCTTTCTCCAGTACTGAAAATTAAGCAAACCCTTATTTAACCTTATAAAAGCAAACAAACGGAGGAACCAAAAATGAACGACAAATCCGCCGTAAAAACAGAATCCCAGCCAATGCCCTACTACAACCGGGAGTTAAGCTGGATGGACTTTAACGCGCGTGTTCTGGAAGAATGCTTTGAAAAGGAAAACCCCATAATGGAACGCGTACGTTTTCTGTCCATTACCGCCAGCAACCTGGATGAATTCTTCATGGTGCGTGTGGCCGGTGTCCTGGACCAAATCAACAGCAAATATCACAATCCGGACCCCAGTGGCCTGACGCCGAAGGAACTGTACCGTACGCTTTCCGAAAAAATACACACCTTCACTGACAAGCAGTATTCCTGCCTGCACCGCTCTATTCTGCCGGCCCTTAAGAAAGAGGGCATTCGCTTCCTTTCCCCCGAAGAAATGGACTCAGACCAGCTGGAGTACATTTCAGAGTATTTTCATAAAATTCTGTTTCCGGTGCTTACGCCGCTGGCAGTGGACCGCAGTCGCCCATTCCCGTTTCTCTCCAACAAAAGCCTGAACATTGCGGTGCGACTGGCGGGAAAAGAAGGCGAAGAGGACTGCTTTGCCGTTGTGCAGGTGCCGTCCATTCTTCCCCGCTATCTGGAGCTGCCCGGCAAAGAGGGACGCTGCTTTGTCCTGCTGGAAAATGCCATCATGCATGGCATGGAGCACCTGTTTGAGGCACGGGACATTCGGGCGTGCTGTCCGTTCCGCATTACACGTGACAGCGACCTCGACATTGATGAGGAATCTGACGACCTGCTGATGGAAGTACAGAAATCCATTAAGAAGCGCAAACGCGGTGCACCCGTCCGGTTGGAACTGCTGCAGAAGTGTGACCCCGCCATTCGGGATTTTCTGCTGGAAATGTTGGACGTGGACAAACACAGCATCTACGAACTGCCCGGCCCGCTGGACCTCACGTTTTTCTCTAAATTTGCAAACCTGCCCGGCTGTGAAAACCTGTGCTTCAAACCCATTGTGCCGGTCTATCCGCCGACGGATTTCTGGGGCTATACCGATATTTTTGAAGCCATTCGGGACAAGGACCGCATGGTCCATCACCCATATGAAAGCTTTGATATTGTGGTAAACTTTATCCGTGCGGCCGCCGAAGATGAAAACGTACTGGCCATTAAGCAGACGCTGTACCGTGTCAGCGGCCATTCCCCTATTATTGCGGCACTCATCAAGGCCGCCGAAAACGGCAAACAGGTAACCGTTCTGGTGGAACTGAAAGCCCGCTTTGACGAGGAAAACAACATCAACTGGGCAAAAAAGCTGGAAAAGGCCGGCTGCCATGTCATTTACGGCTTGGCAGGACTGAAAACGCACTGTAAAATCGCGCTGGTCGTCCGCCGTGAGGAAGACGGCATTCACCGCTACCTGCACATGGGCACCGGCAACTACAATGACAGCACCGCCAAAATTTATACAGATATTGGCTTGTTCACCTGCAAAGAACCTTTCGGCATTGACGCCAGCAGCCTGTTTAATGTGCTGACAGGCTACAGCCGCCCGCCGGAGTACAACAAGTTTCTGGTGGCTCCCCACGGCCTGCGCAGTTTCTTCGAGTACCGCATTCGCTGTGAAACCGAAAACGCCCGCCAGGGCCTGCCCAGCGGCATTACCGCGAAAGTGAATTCTTTGGTGGACCCTGCAATTATCTCCCTGCTGTACAAGGCAAGCCAGGCCGGTGTGCCCGTACAGTTAATTGTGCGGGGCATTTGCTGCCTGATTCCCGGCATTCCCGGCGTCAGTGACAACATTCAGGTCATCAGCATTGTTGGGCAACTGCTGGAGCACAGCCGCATTTTCCGCTTTGAAAATGCGGGTGACCCGAAAATTTATATGGGCAGTGCCGACTGGATGCCCCGTAACCTTGACCGCCGCGTGGAACTGGTCTTCCCCATCGAGGACCCGGATCTCAAACAGCGCAGCTTCGATATTCTGGACCTGATGCTGCACGACAACATCAACGCCCGCCGAATGAAGAGCAATAAGGAATATGAGCACATTGACCGGCGCGGCAAGACTGCCTGCAACTGCCAAATTGCATTCAGTCAGCTGGCACGGCAGGCTGTGCATCGGCTTGCCGAGCAGGACCGCAGCAAGCCCTTCCACCCGCTTTTAAGCCCTGCGAAAACAGATGGCTGAGAAGGCGCATCTCTGTATTTCACAGTTTTCAGAAAAGAAAGGTGTTTGGAATGTTAAAAGTAGGAGTTTTAACCAGCGGCGGGGACTGTCAGGGACTAAACGCAGCCATTCGCGGGCTGGGAAAGGCACTGCTGTGCACATTCGGCAGTGATATTACTATTTACGGAATTGAGGACGGCTACCGCGGTTTAATTGAGGGCAACTACCACAGAATGGTACCTCATGATTTTTCCGGTATCATTAACCTTGGCGGTACCATTTTGGGTACAAGTCGTCAGCCTTTCAAACAAATGCGTTCCATGGCAGGCGGCACTGACAAAGTAAAAAACATGAAAGATAACTATAATAAGATGGGGCTGGACTGTCTGGTAGTCCTTGGCGGCAACGGCACGCACAAAACCGCCAATCTATTAAGTCAGAAAGGGCTTTCGGTCATTACCCTGCCCAAAACAATTGACAACGATATCTGGGGCACGGACATCACGTTTGGCTTTCAAAGTGCCGTAGACGTTGCGGCCAACGTGCTGGACTGCATTCACACCACTGCCACTTCTCACGGACGCATCTTTATTGTGGAGGTCATGGGCCATAAGGTTGGCTGGCTGACGCTGCACGCTGGTTTGGCCGGCAGCGCGGATGCCATCCTGCTGCCGGAAATTCCGTATAAAGTAGACAATATCGTAAAGATGATTAACCACCGCAGCAAGGAAGGCAAACGCTTTTCCATTCTGGCTGTAGCAGAGGGCGCTCTGTCGCAGGAAGAAGCACAGATGAGCAAAAAAGAGCTGAAAGCAAAACGTGCTGCGGAACCGTATCCTTCTGTTTCCTACCGTTTAGCGCACGACCTGGAACAGGCAACCGGTCACGAGATTCGTGTGACTGTGCCCGGCCATATTCAGCGCGGCGGCAATCCCTGCCCCTATGACCGTGTCCTTTCCACCCGCTTCGGCGTGGCGGCCGCACAGCTGATTAAGCAGAAAAAGTACGGCTATATGGTTGCCATGCGCAACAATGTCATCGTTCCGGTGCCGCTTTGTGAGGTCGCCGGTAAACTCAAAACCGTGCCGCCCGACTGTAATGTGATTCAGACGGCGCGGGATATAGGTATCAGTTTTGGTGACTAAAGGAGGTTTTCATTATGTTCTGTCCGTATTGTGCATCTGATTTTCATGACCGTCAGCAATCCCTTCACAAGGCTGCAAAAACAGGCGGTGCACTGGCACTGGTTTTCGGCCTGCTGACACTGTGCGGCGGTATTGCATACGTTGTCAACAAAGCAAAATGCATTCATGAACTAAACCACTCGCTGCCCGTCATACGTTTGGCAGCAAAGAAGTACCTACAGAAAAATACAGGCCCCGTCCCAGAGGAATCCACAGCCAACGAAGAAGACATGGACTAAACCAAAAGCCGCTCCCGAAAAAGGGAGCGGCTTTTCATTCGATATAACCGTTCTGGCCCGAGTTTTCTTTATTGATGTCAGGGTTTCCATGAACATAATCAATCGACATGTGGATTCATCACACAGCCCGCTGGATATGATTATAATCATCAAGCGATGGAAAGTGCGAAAGCACATTTTCTGCAAAATCATAAAGATGATCCAATACCATCTAAAAATTCCTGTGAAGTTCCTATCTCTGTATCTGAACGAATGAATTGCATTTCTTTTATGCTGTACAGTATCAACCTAAGCATACTCCGGTGAGCTTACATCATCCCATAGCTTTCCACTACTAAAGTTTTTAAGATTATTGAATGACGCTTTTCCCGGTTCTATCATTTTTCCTTTTTACGCTTGCTTTACATTCCAGTATGGAGAGATTAAAAGCAAATGTCGGACATCCGAAATATCACCCAGCAGGAATTTACATTCCAGTATGGAGAGATTAAAAGAACCGGTGCGGTCAAAAGATGTTGCTTGCCGCCCGGATTTACATTCCAGTATGGAGAGATTAAAAGAAGCTCCCCGGACATCGTGACTGTGTTGAGGATATAATTTACATTCCAGTATGGAGAGATTAAAAGTCTCCGGTGTGGGTAGACGCTAAGCGGACAGTGCTTATTTACATTCCAGTATGGAGAGATTAAAAGCCCCAGCTCCATCCCACTACTTGCGGCCAAATCCAATTTACATTCCAGTATGGAGAGATTAAAAGCCGGCCGGCGGGCATAAGCGGCCCTGAACTCATCGCATTTACATTCCAGTATGGAGAGATTAAAAGCGGCAAAACCTACCCCTGTTACCTGATTACGAAAAAATTTACATTCCAGTATGGAGAGATTAAAAGTGTACTACAAAACGCAAGAAGGCACCCAACGAAAACATTTACATTCCAGTATGGAGAGATTAAAAGGAAGGTTAACCATTTTCTAATGCCCCCTTTACTTCCATTTACATTCCAGTATGGAGAGATTAAAAGGGACAACTTTCGTGTCCCCGATAGTCGCGTAGAAATATTTACATTCCAGTATGGAGAGATTAAAAGTACTGCCCCGCATTTAAATCCTGGGCGCGCACATCAATTTACATTCCAGTATGGAGAGATTAAAAGCACCGCGACAGCGGCGGCCTGCTGTGCTTCCCCATATTTACATTCCAGTATGGAGAGATTAAAAGTCACGCGCCACTGGCGCCTTCCCTCGCGGCTCGCGGATTTACATTCCAGTATGGAGAGATTAAAAGCGAATGCTCGACCGCAAAAATTTTACGTGCAGAATGGATTTACATTCCAGTATGGAGAGATTAAAAGTGATGTGGTGGTCGTACTATCAGTTGCGGTAGTTGCATTTACATTCCAGTATGGAGAGATTAAAAGAAAGTCACATCATCAGGAAAGCATTGCAAAAAAAATATTTACATTCCAGTATGGAGAGATTAAAAGGGTCGGAAGTGGGTTGAGGGTACATCGGCTGAAGAAAATTTACATTCCAGTATGGAGAGATTAAAAGACATCACATTCTTCTTCGTTGTCATAGTCTACTTTGATTTACATTCCAGTATGGAGAGATTAAAAGTGTGAGCAACGCGGCAGTTAACGCACCGGCCATTGAATTTACATTCCAGTATGGAGAGATTAAAAGGCGGTGGTCCGTAATGGCAAAAGGCAAATATCAAAAGATTTACATTCCAGTATGGAGAGATTAAAAGGCAGGTGTTGTTGATATTACATACACACATCATGAATTTACATTCCAGTATGGAGAGATTAAAAGTGTTACCCTTGAACTCGCAATGCTTGCAGTCCTCATATTTACATTCCAGTATGGAGAGATTAAAAGAAGCCAGACAATGAGGCAATGCGCCAGGGCCGTGACCATTTACATTCCAGTATGGAGAGATTAAAAGCAATCACTTTTCCAGGCATATTATTTAACCTCCTTGATTTACATTCCAGTATGGAGAGATTAAAAGACAACTAATGAAGATGTAGGGGACATCACAAAAGACATTTACATTCCAGTATGGAGAGATTAAAAGCATTATGCTGCTCCACCCGTGCGACACCTGCACGCATTTACATTCCAGTATGGAGAGATTAAAAGACCCCATCTCCAATAGTACCCACCCAGCTGTCATTAATTTACATTCCAGTATGGAGAGATTAAAAGTTACAACAGGGTTATTTATGGAAAGGGGTTATATAAATTTACATTCCAGTATGGAGAGATTAAAAGTTTTACATATTCCCGGACCCTACCTGTATTAGTCATATTTACATTCCAGTATGGAGAGATTAAAAGTGATGTTGATTATTGGGTAATAAATAGATGCTACGAAATTTACATTCCAGTATGGAGAGATTAAAAGTTTTTTAAAGCAGGGCATATCCGCGCGGTACATGATTATTTACATTCCAGTATGGAGAGATTAAAAGGGAGGAAAAATAAATGGGCTTATCCGTTTTAATTCTATTTACATTCCAGTATGGAGAGATTAAAAGGGTACCTGATAGTCGCGGTATGGTCGGTACAGGTGTAATTTACATTCCAGTATGGAGAGATTAAAAGCCAGTGTGCTGACCATTCGCCAACCGACGATCCAAGATTTACATTCCAGTATGGAGAGATTAAAAGTACCGAGGCCGGGAACGCAATGACGGAGCTTGCCAAATTTACATTCCAGTATGGAGAGATTAAAAGACACGGTGGACGGCGGCAGCTTTAGCGATTACTCGCATTTACATTCCAGTATGGAGAGATTAAAAGAATTTCTTCTTTTGTCGGTTTGAATCCCTTTCCCATATTTACATTCCAGTATGGAGAGATTAAAAGGTCTTGTCCACATTAGTTTCCTTGCTGTAGTCGTAATTTACATTCCAGTATGGAGAGATTAAAAGTACTGCTGACACCGTGCCGGACCGGGTGCCGTTTAATTTACATTCCAGTATGGAGAGATTAAAAGTTCTCACAACATAGACAAGTCATCAACAGAGAACAACATTTACATTCCAGTATGGAGAGATTAAAAGCAACTTTCAGATGCAGAACGTGAAGTTTTAATCAAATTTACATTCCAGTATGGAGAGATTAAAAGTTCAAATATTATGAACAGCGAAAGGAAGCATCTATAATTTACATTCCAGTATGGAGAGATTAAAAGCGGGGAGTGGAACGACGCTTAGAGCGGCATATGAACTATTTACATTCCAGTATGGAGAGATTAAAAGTACTGTTAACGGTTATCTTTACACAATAGAATTCAAATTTACATTCCAGTATGGAGAGATTAAAAGAGTCGATTGCAGGAAAAACGGATTACTCTAGCTCAAAACATATAAATTATTTACGTATTTTCTATAGTATAGCATCGTTTCCTTTATTATGCAAGCAATTTTCTCCTTTCCCTGCTGTCGTACCTACGCTATTTTTTCAGTATCGGTGGTCGACAGATTTTTTTACAAAAAATTAGATGTAACGTCTGACTCATCTTTTCCATAAAATTCTTTTGTCAGCCAACGTTCTTCCCTGCTTTTGAATATAATAACAGAATCCAGATTCTTATCAATCCACGGCATCAATTCTTTCTTCATACGCGCCAAATGTGATGGATTAGTATCTCCTTCAAATACAGAATTTTGTATATGGATGAGATATTTCTTGCATATTTTAAAAATGTTGCGCTGCCGTCTGGTTCCGTTTTCTTCTTCCGCTATATCGTAAACCAAAATGACATACACTTATATCACCACCACATAACAAAAGGTTTGTAAGGCTTTTCGCCCATGATATCTTTGATAAGCTTGTAGCACTCCAATCGCATTAAGTACTGATAAGACACCTTCTTTTTTAGCTCTCTATGGAAAATGGTCGTTTTCAGCCTATCGTCCAGCGCTCGTGCGATTACCTGGGATGCCCGTTTCTTTAAATGCAGGCAGTTAAGTTCCCTAGTAAAGTCCTTCTCAGTTATTTGATTCTTATTGATTAATGAAAAGAGAAGTCTGTCGCCAATAAGTGGTTTGAAAATTTCTGATACATCCAAACTGAGAGAGAAACGCCGTGTGCCAGGTTCGTGCAAAAAGCTAATTGTTGGGTTCAGCTGCGTGCGGTAAATCTCGTTTAGACATCTGCCATAAATCATACCATTGATAAAAGAAATCATGGTATTCATCATATTGTCCGGCGGGTGTCGGACACGTTTTTCAAATTCAGTTTTATTCCCGGTGATTGTTTCAAACGAAGAATAATAAGCGGTATGTATTCTTCCCTCATAACCCATCAGTTCCGAAATATCTGCCGCTGTATCGGAGCCTTCACGCAAAATCTGCACGGCATCCATAATTTCTGCAAGGTCCAGGCCGCGGTTTTTATAGTAGCGTAGATTACGCAGAATATTATCGGTAGCCCCCTGTACAAATTCTCGTGCCAGCCGCAGCCTGTGTGATTCATCCAAATATGCTTTCGCCTGCTGTACCAGAACATTTCCGGCCAAGAGATTCTCTTTGGGATAATAGGTTCCTACATAATTCGTATAATAATCGAAGAAGTGCACCATGATTCCATACTTTGAGAGCAATTCCAGTATCTTTGAGTTTAAAGTCATCTCAGTCATCAGGTAAATATCCGAGATTTCCTCAATTGGCAAACTCTTTGCGCTCCCTCCATATGGAGCAAAGGAAAGTGTATTGTCTTTACGATGCAATTCGCCATTTGTATAAATGTAAATACTCTTTTTCATATCTTCCTCATATAAAGCAAAGGTCGTAATATGCACACTTTTTACAAATTTTTTTCGTCTTACGGGGCGGTGGTGTTTTCATTCCTTGTATGGCATTGATTTCTTTCATTACATTCAAAAGATGCGCTTCATCTTCCTTTGTCAGCGCAATGCTTTCTGTATGCTTCAGCAGCGGGTAATCAATTTTTCCGGTTAGGTGCTCCACACCACGCTGTTTAAAATACCAGAGATAATATTTCAGCTGCCAGATACCCGCTTCCTCTATGGAACGGCTTTTTTTCACTTCATGCAGTATACGGCTTTTTTCAATATAATCGACCGAGATTTGGTTGTTGACCGTAATATGCTTCTCCGCATGGCTATACGCCGTTTCGTCCAGTACTTTTCCGATTGCGACATTTTCATCGTCCTGTTCCATACGCAGGTTTTTACAGAAATAATACAGCTTTCTTTGACATACAAAGTAGTAATAAACCATCATACCACTGATATTTTTGTCCGTAGTGCTGCCCCCCTTTATAGAAAATTATCAAACTCTTCTCTGCCTTTTTTGTTTTTATACTGATTGATTAATCCAATACCTTGGCCCGTTGTTTCGTCAAAATCATATTCTCCGTTATAAAGGCACACACCGCTGTGCGGATAAAAGCGCTTCTCATTAGCAGACAGATTTCTATCAATATCCAGTCCCATATCGGGCACAGCAATCGTATGGTCCATAAAGAATTCCTGTGCTTCCATTTTTCCCTTGTAACTGCCATGCTTCATTTTTTGACGAATCTGTGCAAGCTCGCCGCTTCCTTCGAGTTGCTCATAAACTCTGTAGGGCATAACTGTTACAGAATCAATATCACGAAACCGTATTTCTTGATTGTCAACTTTATACATTTCTCCACTTTCCAGCAAGTTATAATTAAATTGAATGGCCTTGCCGTAATTTGACTGCAGAATACGCGGATTTTTATCTTCATCATAAACAAGGTCCATCATATCTGTTTTATCGTCCTGCCTGTCATTTTCCTGCAGCAGGCAGCCGTCATATTTCTGCACAGCCTCCAATGTATACTGGTACAGTTGCCCGTCCACAATAGGATGCTTCGGTGAACCAATATCTTGATTTTCCAGAATATATACATTGGGGACCTTTCCAAGGTCATACTTTCTGCTGCGGTACACACGTCCCATACGCTGCAGCAAAGAATCTACAGTACACAGTTCGGTATACAGTATATCAAAGTCAATGTCCAGCGAAGCCTCTACGACCTGGGTGGAAATCCATACACCACATTGTGCTTCCCTATTTGGATTGTTCGGCGCAAAGTTCTGTATTTCTTTTTCAAGTGTTCTTCTGTCCTTTCGCAGGTAACGGCTATGCAGAACATTCGCTTCTGTTCCAAGTTCCTTCAGCTGTGCCTGCACCTGCTGTGCCCGCTTTACTCGATTCACCAATACCAGCACACGTTTTGTCTTGGCTTGTTCACATATCTGTGCCAAGGGAAACTCCCGTTCATACAGCAGTTTTATTCTGTGGCGGCAGGGCATGCTGCCATGGAAATTCGGCAGTGCGTCCTTTTCCGGACATGGAATGCCATGCTGCTTCATCAAACGGAAAAGGATTTTCGGGAAAGTGGCAGTCATGATGCAAAAATGCCCTCCCATATCGCTGATAAAATGAAGCGCGTACAAAATAGACGCAATTAGTTCAGGAGAATAAGTTTGTATTTCATCAATAACTAGATTTCCGCAGGCAAGCGCGGCGGCAGGTGCTTCCGTGCCGTTGGCTTTATACACAAAACGGAACAGCTGGTCTATGGTACAAACGGTCAGCGGTGCAGTCAGAAGTCTTGCAAGCCGATATTTCTGCAGTGCCTGTTCATCATTTGCTTCTTCATTTTCCATTTGTTCCAAATAAACCGCTCTTGCGTCACCGTGCAGGACTGCTGCTTTGTGATAACCGATATTTTCCGTTATTCTTTGATAAATAGCATTAATGCTTGCTTTTAGCGGAAGCGTGTAGAAACCTTTTTTGCCGTCAAGCCACAGCAGTGCACCTTCTGTTTTTCCGCATCCGGTGCTTGCCTGAACAATCACATTTTGGTCGCTGTGTTCTTTCAGGTATTCCTGCACCGGACGCAGTGTGAAGCCGCTCCTTTGCATAAACTGCTCTGTTTTTTCCGAGTACAGATAACCATCATCATCTTTCGGGCTCTGTTCGATGTTCACTCCTGCACTGGCACAATAGTCAATTCGGTTCATCGTGCCCTTCAGCTTCATATAGCGTTCCTGCAGTTCGTCATTGAGCCAAATCTCATCGCCATGATAGTCAATGGCTACTATATACTCTGTTTGTAAGTCTGCTGACAGTCCATCATATAAAGGAATCCCGCCCTCCGCCTGTACTTCATTCCAACGTTTCTGAAGCACATCGGCTATATATGCAGTCAATTCATTTTTATAATTTCCAATAACTGATTCCCGTGCGTGATGATAAAAAATAACTTTAACAAGCAATTCTGTTTCTAGGTTGTTAAAACCAAGTTCATCAAAAAAATAATCCGTATTGAGAAACGCAGGACTTAAGTAATTGTGCGGGAATTCAGATCCTTCCGCTGGAACAGTTGGCTTCCCAATCGCTTTTAAAATCTTATTTTGAAAATGAGCGTCCACTTTTCCAATATCGTGAAATTTAACTGCCCAATATAGGATCTTCCAGTCGCTCGCTGAAAACAAAGCCGGATAAAGTGTTTTCAGTTCTTTATATTTTTCCAAACATTTTTCCGTATGTTCCTGCAGAGTCTGACAGTCTGCACTTTTCGCATAAAGAATCAAGGTTTCATCATCCTTTCTGAAAGTAAATGCCATCCGCCGAAAAAGCGAATGGCACTTTTTTAAGCCGGAAAAACCGGTATGACTTCTCGGTCTGCGTAAGGCATATTTTTTTGCACAACTGGTGTTCTGTCCGTAAGAAGACGGCCACCCTTTCCGATAACCGTACCACATCCGGCATAACGCGCTGGAATTGTTTCTTTCCAGGAACGCAAGCCAAGGTTGGAAATTTCATATGTCTTATGCAGTCGATAGCTAGTACCAATGGACGGATATTTTAAACGCACCGTACGTTTCAGGTTCTCTTCAATATCCGCGGGAATCCATGCAGAACATGCAAGCACGATACTGTTATTCTGTACCTGCTCCTCCTGCAGGTCGGTAATACATACGTCGTCTATCCGCAGCAGGTCTTCCCATCGGCCAAGATTCAAATAATTCTTCGGATATTTTAGGCCATGCGCAATGGTTTCACACAGGGTGTTGTCCTCCGGAATGATGTGCAGTATCAACTGCACGTCTGTCAGGAGTTCCACACTGCCCAGTCCACGTGTCATGCCGTAGTTCTGGTCACCGCTCTGCATCAAAATATTCTGCCGCCCTGCCTCATAGGACATATTTTTATTAAACTCATAGCGCGTATACATTTCCTGTACACTGCTGGCAAAGTCGCCCTGAATGCTCACCTGCATCGGCATATATTCCGTAAAGCCACACGCGGCATGTACCATACCAATGACTGTAGAGTAAGGCGGCAGCGGATAGCTTTCTTTGATGATAAGACTCTGCGGCATCCGGTAGGAAGCCATATTCTGCTCAGCCAATACTCTAACAGCCCGCATAGTCATCTTTCACCTGGTCTTTCAGTTCCTTAAAGAACTCCGCAACACCGACCGGTGCAAGTTTGTCCTGAATCTCATCATTGTTGCTGAATTCACCATCTACATAACCTGCCATCGTCGGTTCACCAATGGCTTTGACTGTTTCGGCCAACATATCAACATCCAGCTTGTCGTGCGTCATCTTGATGCGATTTTCAAAGAATGGGGATTTGCGTTCATACACGCCGCCGATAGCAAACACCGGTGCAAGATTTTCCCTGCGGCCTTTAATGTCCCGGTACAGGAATTCCACACAACTAAGGAAATCTGTTACACGCTTACTGCGTTCCTCATTTGGCAGCTCGGTACCATCATTTGCATCGATTCCTACACGGTCCAAGTCAATCGTAATGGTGTAAGCATAGAACGCATGATGAATCTCACTTTGTGCAATGGCATTGCTTGTACCCTTTTCTGCACGTTTGGAAAGACCCATGTTTGTGAGGAAATCCATATCTGCCGCATAAGGCTCCAGTGAAACTGCATTGCTTAACCGAGCAACCGCAGAACGCGTATCTGCATTATTTCCCTTCGTTGTCTTCATATATCCAAATAAGTCAATCTCTGGATAATCTTTCACGGAAGTATCCGGCTGAAACTGAACAACAGTCTTGTCACCGCTTCCAGAGGCTGCCACAGGTGTTTTATCCCATTCCAGTTGCTGAATCATGCTGTACCGAAGGGCCTGACGTGAAACATAAGTATACATTTTTCCGTTTGCGCGCGTCATATGTTTCAGTGTCGTAATATTGCCGGTGCTCTCTCCGTAGTTTCCGCTTTCTGCCTCAAATATCATACTTACTGTAAGCCCGTTCTTTTTCATGCTTTATCCTCCCCTTTGTTTTCCTCATTTGTTTTATTTTCTTTCGATGCACTGTTCAGTCCCTGTACAAACGCATGGCCAATGACTTGAAAGTTTTCATCATTATGAATAGCGTAGAAAAAGATTTTCGGTATCTCAAACCCAAAAGACATATACAGCCTTTCAATGGTATCAAAAAAGAGTTTTTGATTATCGCCCTGTAAAGCATTCAACAGACGATATGTAACGCCTATCAGCCGTTTGCCATTTGCCCGCTGTTTTCCGGTATCAATATTGACTTCCCAAATTCTCGCTTTCAGAACCGCGCCGGCGCGATACGCCTGGCTCTTCAAACTCATCTGTGTTTTCACAGCTTCCTTATCCCTCTTTCTGCAAAACATTTTAATTTGTATTTCCAACAGCCAGTTGTAAATGCCGAGTCCGTAGCCTTGTTCCAGAGAATTGCGGTACCCCTGCAGCATCAATCCATAAAGTTCCTGTCCATTTAAGATATGTTCCAATGTTTGATGGAACAAGTACGGATTTGCTTTCAACAGTTTTCCAAGTGTTCCTTTCAAACCAACAAAATCTTCCAGCATATCTGCCGTCAGTGTATTAACCCGATAGGTGTCGCCGGAACGGCGGACAACCTGTACATTCTGCAGCCAATTTTCCGCCTGTGTTTCATCTGCTGTAAGAAGGAACTGATTGATGACTTCTGCGAAAGCATCTTTTTGCAGGTCTTGGCTGCTGTCCGGAAAGTTATTTGCCGTGTTCAGCGTTCGAATGCTGCGGCAGTCGTTGACAAACACACCTTCACTTGCAAATGTCGTAAATCCAAGCGGTACACAGGCATAAACAAGCATACAATAAGGGCACATCATAATATCCGGTACATAGTTCCAGAAGCTGTCTGTTTTCCGCTTAACGTCCGGCATGGTATCATTCACCCATGCCGTAGAAGAAGCCTTCGCCTGCAAAGCTCTTCCGCATTGAAAACAAGGCATTACTTTTTTCCCTTTTTTGGGTTTATATGTGGCAATCGGTACAAGGAAATAATCACTGAATGCCTGCTCAAAAGGTTCTTTATTTTTCGTTTTATGCAAGAATGAAACGCCTGTCCAGTAATTCTGCACGCGTGTATATACAATGTCTTTCAAGCAAAGCACATGGCGAACGTCTTCCTGTTTCATTTGTTCGTAAAGTTCCTGCAGCATATTCAGCTGTTTTTGCTGATTTTCCTCATTTTTGATAGACTTTACTATTCCCCAGAAGTCATATTTTGTGTTGTAATATTTTCTTAAGATTTCAAATCCTGCTGTATAAGAATTTCGCTTGAGCTTTTCACAAAGTGAACTAATGCATTTCTTCAGCTTTTTGGGAAAATCTTCTGCTTCCCGCGCATTTGGCGATAAAATCCATTCCAGTTCTTTTATTAAATTCTCATATACGGTATCGCTGCCATAGCGGTCTATTAGTTCCTCAAAATACGCTTTTGTAAATTCTTCGGAGAATGCCTCCTGCCGGACAATTAGGTTTTCACTGTCCAGCCGATAATAGGGTTCTCCGCTGCTGTCTGCCGGCATTCGATTCAGCACTCTGTAAAGTCCCAACAGCCCGGCATTATAAAGCGCATCGTTGATATGCAAATGTATTCCTTGCTTCTCTTCTTCCGCCAAATATTCTCATCTCCCTATTATCGCTGCTGCAGAATCTGCAGCAGCCCAAAACCATTTGAGCACCTACTTCCAAGTCCGTTTTCGTACAATTCAAACAGCAGTTCCGGCGCTCCGCTTATCGCGGCAGTGCCTATGCTGCATTCAATCTTCTGCCCGAAATGCAGAACGACTGTCTTTTTCATTTGGATGGGCAGAAAGTGAAATGTCTTCAACATTTCATCAGTAATGCTGTTGCTGTTCTGAAAGCGTCGCATCAGCTGTTCCCGCAGCTTTTCTTCAAAATCCGGCCGTTCCACGGAACAATACTGTTTCTGCCCGCCGTCCCTCAACCGTACGCAGATAGGTGATAATGTTTTTACAAGCATTTGTGTACCGCTGATGCAGGCTTCCGGCGGCATATACAGCCGTTTCAGCGTCATTTCATTGCCATTCGCTAAAGGTCTGCTTTTGCCTTTGACACGCTTTAAAGCATTGTAAAGTAGAATGCCAGTCTCCATATCGCCCGTACTGTATGTAATGTACACCTGATTACTTCTTTCCGGCAAAACAATCCGGTCCTTTTCAAACCGAATGCCGCGCGGAAATCCTACTGCAAAACACAAAGGCTTTGCTTTTGCGCTGCCATCGTAGAGCTTCCGGAAGAATTCGCCGCCACTGTAATCTGTCAGCCCCGTTTTTAGTTGGGACATACAAGCTCTCCGATGGTCCCGCGGAAACTGAGGACTTTTTAGTTCCAACTGTGCCGTAATTCTCACGTTTTTAATGCCTCCTTATTTTACCCTTAGATAAGTTTATTTGTATTTTATATTTCTGTATCTACAAGTATATCCTATTTCCCCCATTTGTCAAGTTTTTTGCCGATTCTTTTATTTGCATTTACTATTTGTATAGGGTATACTAAGGTTTTGAGTTAATCTCTTCTGACATGGAATGTAAATTAGATAAGTTTTATTTGAACTTTCCTTAATCTCTCCATTTTGGAACTTTGGTCTGCAAAGCTTACCTGCAGACCATTTTTATGCCTGAAACAGTTTTCATTTTTCTTGTCCCTACAGGAAATTTCCTACCTTTCCCCATTATGAAATAGGATTAGTACCAAAAATGGTACTAATCCTATTTTTTATGGCTTTTTCTTGAAATGTGTATCCAGTATGGAAATATCGGAGTTTGGAAGAGAGACTTCCATGGCGGATAAGCTGTTGGTTATCATTACCTCCCTAACCGACATTAAAAATCCAATCAATTCATACGAAATTGAGAGAATCATTCGGGTGCCCCTAAAGGATACACCTTTGCCGTTGGTCCGCCGCTGTAGCCCCAGCTCCAGTATGCGTATTCTTGGCAAATGGGCCTCCGTTCCTTTTATACTGCTGGCCTTTTTCTCTTTGCTTTCTTTTTTCTATTGATTCCAAAAATGAACCCGCAGAATCCGCTGCCAAACAAGCCCGTAACGAAAAAGGCCGCTCCGCTGACAATGCAAAATCAGCAGAGTGGCCTTCCCATAAATTGTTTTTCAGAATTTTTTATAAAGCGGTCCTTACGCACCAAAGCCATCGCGAACAAAGCCGCTGTTCAACAGATTCCGCCTATTGTTTTCCCGGAATGCAGATTGATATTCCAGTCCGTGCCCCATTCCTCATGTCCGGGAAGATGCTGCATGGTTTCCATCATTTTGAAATAGGCGTGCTTCATTTCAGCGTCTGTTTCTTTTTCGTATACTGTGCATCTCCTTCATCGTTTTTGGAAGCAAGATAAGTCTTCCTGTTCTGACTGCGCTACACTTTTGATTGAAATCCACTTTTTCTCCTTCAAGAATGTTACCCATTACGCTCTTTCACCGTGCTCTGAGGCACTGCACGGCACATAATCCCGATCCACCGTAACCACCGGATAATACGTGTCACTCAGCGCACGCACGCCCATTTTTACACGGTTACGAACCTCTTCGTCAGTCAGATTGCAGGAAAATGGCACACATACATCAAAAATCAAATTGGAGTGCGTTGGTCCCCACACCACACGGAAATCATGAATGGTGGACCGCGGTTCCACCGCCTTGACCATTTCACTGACCTGATGACAGAGTTCATTGGTGCGCGGGTCGTCCGCGATAATGGGGTCCATGTGAATCAGCAACTGGATGCCCAGTTTTTGCCCCACTGTGCGTTCAATGTTGTCAATCAAATCGTGGCTGACCAAAACATCCTGGTGTGCGTCGACTTCACAATGGACAGAAGCGAACCAGCGGTTCGGTCCGTAATTGTGTACGGTCAGGTCATGTACCCCCAGAATGCCATCATAGGATGTGATATCTTTATAAATGCTATTGACCAATTCTTTAGACGGCGCCTGCCCCAGAAGCGGATTGCTGGTTTCTTTGATAAGCTGAATCCCTGTCACGATAATCAGGACCGCAACCGCCAGCCCTACATAGCCGTCCAGGTTAAAGCCCGTCAGCTTTGTAATGATAATGCCAAACAAAATGGCTGCTGTGGAGAAGACATCGTTGCGGCTGTCTGCGGCGGTTGCGGTCAGCGTTGCGGAATCAATCTGTTTGGCAACCTTGCGGTAAAAAACAGACTGCCACAGCTTCACTGCAATCGAAATCAGCAAAATGACAATGGACAGTACACCGATTTTGGCTGCCTGCGGCGAAACAATTTTGCCGACAGCCTCCTCCACCAGTTGAATTCCCACAAACAGAACCGCAATAGAAACAATCAGGCCGCTGATATATTCAATGCGTTCATGGCCAAAGGGGTGTTCCTCATCGGCCGGCTTTTCCGCCAATTTAAAGCCCATCAGCGTCACAATGCTGGAAGCGGAATCGGACAGGTTGTTGACAGCGTCTGCCGTAATGGCCAAGCTGTGGAACAACGTACCTGCAATGAACTTCATCACGGCCAAAAGCAGGTTCGTCACTACACCAACTATGCCGGCAAATCGGCCATAAGAGGCACGTACTTGCTGTTCTTCTGTATGTTCATGATTCGGTACAAAATGACGAACCAAAAAATCAGTCATAAAAAATCCTCCTGCCGGCCGCCATGCAGAGGCCTGCCCGGCACAGCCGTGTATAAAAAATCCTCTCCGCCCGGAGAGGATAGTCCCTAGATACTGGAAGTATATCATCAGTTAGGGTAAATCACAAGTATTTTTTATCTGTCAGCAAACAGGCTGCCGCCGTGGCAGTCAATCGCCACCAGCAGCGGGAAGTTCTGCACAGTCAGCCGTTTTACCGACTCACAGCCCAGTTCTGGGAACGCAACCACTTCCAGCTGTTTGACACACTGTGCCGCCAGCGCTCCCGCGCCGCCCACCGCGCACAGATAAACCGCTTTGTTGCGGCAGATGGCCTGACAGACCTCTTCGCTGCGTCCGCCTTTGCCAATCATTCCTTTTAGTCCTGCATCCAGCAGGGCCGGTGTATAGGGGTCCATTCTGCCGGAAGTGGTAGGCCCGCAGGCACCAATGGGCAAATTCAGCGGGGTAGGTGTCGGACCCGCATAGTAAACAGTAGCACCCTGCAGCGGAAACGGCAGGACCTTGCCCGCCTGCATAAGGCTTCGTATCCGTTTGTGTGCCTGGTCCCGTGCGGTGTAAATCACACCACTTAAAAGCACCTGGTCGCCGGCATGGAGCAGGGGCGCCTGTTCCGCCATTTTTTGTGCGTCAATCGTTATCTTCTTCTGCAAAGCAGGCACCTCCCGCGCATTCCGCCGTCGGCAGAAACGCTTTTACATCATTCTTTTCTTCTTCAAAATAATTGCTGCAATCACCATACTGACACCTGTCAGCACCATAGGAAACCAAAACTGCGGCAACGGCAGGCCGGAAACGTTCATGCCGTAAATGCCCGAAATAACCGTTGGCAGGGAAAAAATCAATGTAATGGAGGCCAGCACTTTCATCACATTGTTCAGATTGTTATTGATGATAGAAGCAAAAGCGTCCATTGTTCCGGAAAGAATATTCATATAAATATTCGACATATCAATAGCCTGCCGAACTTCTATCAGTACATCTTCCAGCAGGTCCTGGTCCTCGTCGTACAGCTTAATTGCACGCCCACGCATGATTTTTTCCATAGTAATTTCATTCTGTTTGAGAGAAGAAGAAAAGTACACCAGTGATTTTTCAATATCCAGCAACTGTACCAGTTCGTTGTTTTTCATCGAGCGGCGCAGTTCTTTTTCCATGGTATCGCTGATACGCTCAATCTGTTTCAAGTACAGCAGAAATCTTGTCGCAATGCGCAGCATCAGCTGCAGGACAAACCGGGTCTTTAAGTTCGTCTGTACATTCCGCACCGCGCCGTCTGTAAACTCATCCAACACCGGGTTAGGCTGCAGGCTGACGGTAATCACATTCTTCTCTGTAATAATAATGCCCAGTGGGCGTGTTGAATAAAAGAGCTTCTCGTTTTCCGTGCTTTCTACGACCGGAATATCCACAATAATCAAGGTATTGTTATCTTCTTTATCAATACGTGGACTTTCCTCTTCGTCCATTGCAGCACGGAAAAAGTCCGGCTCCACAGAATAGTTCCGAATAAGGGCAGATACCTCTTCGTCCTGCGGGTCTATGCAGTTTATCCAGCAGCCCATCTCACTGGCAGGAAGCTGCTGCATCTGGTCGCCAACCGTTTTGTAAAAAGACAGCATGGCAATTTTACATCTCCTGTTTTCTCTGGATACGCCCGACGGGCGTTCGGCGGGTCCTGAAACGGGTCCGGTTTCACCAGTGCCACCTCCTACCTTGTATTGAACTATTTTTCATTATACCAGCAAACAAAATAGTTTACAAGCAATACGCCGGAACAGGCAAGGGATTCTCCGGTATTTCATTGCCGGACGCAATCGGAGGCGCTAAATCTCATTCTCCTGCGTTTTTCCTAATGAAAACAGAAAAGGGCCAGCTCCGCGTCTTTCGCACGGAGGCTCCAGCCCTTTAAAATACTTCTTTGTTTTATTTATTGCGGTTAAAGATGGACATAATATCCACAAAACCCTCGTCGTCATCGTCCAGCGTAGACTTTACTTCCTTCTTGAGCGTAGGTGCAGCAGCTGGTGCCTGCTGTTTCTTTGCCGGTCCGTTATGTGCCATAGACTTGCTGCCGCCAAAGGAACCGTTCAGAATGTTGATGTCTGCATCTGCATCGGAAGCCTTGCTGCCGTCATCTGCCAGTGATTCCTCACCGCCGCTGGTTTCAAAGCCAGTGGCGATAACCGTAACGCTCATCTCATCGTCCATGTTCTCATCGAACGCGGCGCCCCAAATGATGTTTGCATCATCGCTCGCCTGTTCGCTAATCATAGAAGAAGCGGTTTCAATTTCATCCAAGCCAATGTCAGGAGAAGAAGTGATATTGATAATAACACCCTTTGCCCCGGCAATGCTGGTTTCCAGCAATGGGCTGGAAATAGCCATGTTGGCGGCTGTTTCGGCTTTGTCCTTGCCGGAAGCACGGCCGACGCCCATGTGTGCGTAGCCGGCGTCCTTCATAACGGCGGTCACATCGGCGAAGTCCAAGTTGACCAGGCCAGGCAGCTTAATCAGGTCAGAAATACTCTGCACGCCCTGCCGCAGCACATCATCTGCAACGGAGAACGCGTTCAGCAGCGTAATGCGCTGTTCCGAAACCAGTTTTAAGCGCTCGTTGGGGATAACGACCAGGGAATCCACGTGCTCGCGCAGCTGTGCAATGCCCTCTTCGGCCTGCTGCATACGGCGCTTGCCCTCAAAGGCAAACGGCTTTGTCACAATGCCGACGGTCAAAATGCCGAGGTCGCGGGCAATCTCTGCCACAACTGGGGCTACACCAGTGCCGGTGCCGCCGCCCATACCTGCAGTAATAAAGACCATGTCACTGCCGCGCACCGCTTCTGTAATTGCTTCGCGGCTCTCGTCTGCAGCTTTACCACCCATTTCCGGGTTGCTGCCGGCGCCTTTGCCGTGTGTTACCTTTTCACCAATCTGAATCTTCTGGGTTGCTTTGGAACGGAACAGGGCTTGTTTATCGGTGTTAACACTGATAAACTCTACTCCCTGTACTCCCATGGTAACCATGCGGTCAATGGCGTTTCCGCCGCCGCCGCCGACGCCGACCACTTTTATCTGAACGATGTTTTCGAAGTCGTTGTCAATTTCAAAAGGCATTTGCCGGTTCCTCCTTATTGATCATCCTGCAGCAAGCGCCGCACGAATTCTGTCATTTTATCATATTGCTTCTACCATACAATCATAGAACTAATTTATCACGTTTTGCGCATAATTTCAATGATTTTTTTTGCTTTCATCAGCTTTTCACAAAAGCTGTACGAAAAAAAGCCTATTCCCCGCTGCCTGAGGAGTCTTCACCCTCACTTTTTGAAACGCTGGATGAGTTTTCCTTGCTAGACGTACTTTTGGACGAAGCCGACGAAGAGGAGGCCGACGATGCAGCTGATGCCGATGAGGCAACAGATGCTGGCGTAAACCATGTAATGGATTTCTCTTTGCTAACAGAAGAAACGTTGAAAACGCCCGCTTCACCCGAAAGGTGCTGTGCCATCGTTGCTTTCGCAAAACGGAATTTCTTTCCCAGATAAGTGGAATTGCCCAGCTTTATCTGTAAACTCTTTCCTGTCGTTGTGCGGCAGGTTACACTGAGGTCATACATATCTGATACATCAATGACGGTGACATTGGCAAAACTGTTGTCAGAAATTGCCTTTGCCACCTGCTGATACAGGCCGCTTTTCTGGCTGTCCTTAAATACAGCTGAACCGCCAACTTGTGCCGAATTGATTTCCAGCCCTTTCACGACCGGCACACTGGAAGGTTTAGAAGAAAGGACCTCCATCACCCGCCCAGTATGGTCCATCATGATATATTTGCCGTTCCACTGTACCGCACCGGAGGGTGTCCCCTCTTTTACGCTGATGACTACCTTGCACGGCAGCCGCCGGTTGACGCTTACCTCTGTCAAATAGGGGCAGGCACTTCCTACTTTCTTAGCGGCCGACGAAGTGTCCACGGAAAAAAGGTTCTGCCCCTTTTTTACCCCGCTGACAGACATAATCTGACCGGTGGGATAACGGGATTTTCCATCTACCACAACGCTTTGGATACGGAAAACAAACACAAAGCACAAAATGACGGCGGTTACAATGACCGCCAGAAACGCAATAATGTAAAACAGTACTTTCATGCGCTTGCGGTGGCGCATTCGGTTGTAAGCGCGCTGCCGCTGTCCTGCAGACATATGTCTGCAGGGTCTTCCTCTGTTATTCACGTCATTTGCCATTTTCTCAGTCCTCCGTCTCCGGAATCCGCTCAATTTCCGCGCCGAGCGCCCGCAGTATCTGCTCAATGCCCTCATAGCCCCGGTCGATATGATGAACACCCGAAAGGATGGTTGTTCCCTGTGCAGCCAGCCCGGCAATGACCAGTGCTGCACCCCCGCGCAGGTCCGCTGCCTCCACCGGTGCGCCGGAAAGAGACGGCACCCCTTCCACCACTGCTACACGGCCATTTACATGGATATTGGCTCCCATGCGCAGCAGTTCGCCTACATGCTTATAACGTTCCTCAAAGATATTTTCTATAAAGACGCTGGTTCCCTGT
The DNA here is from genome assembly GCF_013315815.1 of Caproicibacterium lactatifermentans. NCBI lineage: Bacteria > Bacillati > Bacillota > Clostridia > Eubacteriales > Oscillospiraceae > Caproicibacterium > Caproicibacterium lactatifermentans. The sequence continues at coordinate 662,416 of NZ_CP046051.1, read as the reverse complement.
GCCACAGTAGTCATTGCCATAAGTGGTGCCTGCGCATCCGTTGGAAAACCGGGGTACGGCATGGTGCGAATGCAGCGTACACGCTGCAACACTTTTGGCGGTGCCAGTGTCAGTGTGTCACCGGTTGCCGTCAAGCGGCAGCCAGCTTCTTCAAAAGCCGGCAGCACTGGAACCAGATGACGTACAACCACGCCGCGCAGCGTCAGCTTGCTGCCTGTAGCCGCCGCTGCCGCCAGATAAGTTGCCGCGGCAATACGGTCCGGTATCACCCGATAAGCGCAGCCGGAAAGGCGCTGTACCCCTTCAATGGTAACTGTACTGGTGCCTGCCCCTGCAATCCGCGCGCCGCAGGCATTTAGGAAGCCCGCTAAATCTTCAATTTCCGGCTCGTGTGCCGCATTTTCCAGTACCGTTGTTCCTTTTGCCGTTGCGGCGGCAATCAGCACATTTTCGGTTGCTCCGACGCTTGGGAAGGAAAGCGTAATCTGTGCCCCCTGCAGCCCATTCGGCGCCGTACAGAGAAGCCTGCCATGGTCTTCCGTTATCTGCACCCCCAGCCGCCGCAGCGCCTGCAGGTGCAGGTCGATGGGACGCGGCCCCAGCTCGCACCCGCCGGGGAAACTGAGGGAAGCCTCCCCCATACGCCCAATGATTGCCCCCAAGAAAATAATAGAGGAGCGCATTTCTCTCATCAGGGCATCTGGGATTGTGCAGGACGACATGGTACGTGCATCCACGGAAACCGCGTCCCCTTCCGCTGATACCCGGCAGCCAAGCCGTCGCAGAATCGTAATCGCAGTATCTACATCCGAAAGATGCGGACAGTTCCGCAGCAAACACGGCTGTGTGCACAACAGAGAGGCCGCCAGCAGGGGCAGAGCGCTGTTTTTCGCACCGTGCACCTGCACCTCCCCATGCAGACGGCACGGGCCGCTGATGCGTAATTTTGACATTAACAACACCCCCACATAATCTTTGCCATACTATGCAGGGCACTGCTTATTTGGTACGAAGAAATTTCTGTTACCGCATTTTGCGCTCTTTCAAAACTTCCTGCAGAATCGCATAAATGCGCGCGTTTGTGTCTAAAATCGCCATTTTTCGCGCATTGACTGCCAAAGCAGGGATGGTATCCGGCTTCTCAAAAAGAGTGCGGACTTTCTGCACCAGTGCGGCGCCGGTCAGGTCCTTTTCTTCCAAAATGACGCCCGCGCCGCGGTTAACCATGCTCATGGCATTATAGTACTGGTGGTTCTCCGCAACATTGGGGCTGGGAATAATAATGGCGGCACGGCCTTTTGCCTGCAGTTCACTCAGCGTGATGGCACCGGCCCGGCAGATAACCAAATCCGCCGCCGCCAGACATTCCGGCATATTGTCTATGTATGGACGAATATCGAAATTCGGGTGGTCGGCCAAATGCACGCCGCGTTCCTCCAGCTTCTGTGGGAACCAGCCGCCGTACTGACCGTAAGCGTGAATGTGCTGAAAGCGGTCCGTTTTCGCCGATTCTGTTATCAGGTCCAGCACTGCCTCGTTCACTTTGCGGGCACCAAGGCTGCCACCGAACGAAAGAATCAGCGGGCGGCTGTCCAAGTGCAGGGTGCGGCGGGCGGCTGTGCGGTCCGCGCGGATAACCTCCATGCGTACCGGGTTTCCGGTCAGAACAAAGCGCGCGTTCTTCGCCATGTACTTCTGTGCATCCGCATTGGCCAGCATAACGCGGTCAGCATTTTTACTAAGCGCTTTATTCGTAACACCCGGAAAGGCGTTCTGCTCGTGAATGACCGCTGGAATATGCAGCTTCAGCGCTTCCCGAATGACCGGACCGGACACATACCCGCCTGTGCCGACACAGATATCCGGCTGGAATTTCTGTATGATTTTTTTGGACTCGGCTGTGGAGGAAAACAGGTGCACCACTGTTTTCAAGTTGCGCCCAATGTTCTGCAAAGTCACCTTGCGCTGAAAACCGGAAATCACGATGCTTTGAAAGGCAAAACCGGCCTGCGGCACCAGGCGCTCCTCCATGCCGCCCTTCGCGCCGACATATAAAATCTGTGCGTCTGGTTCCTGCTCTCTCACATATCCGGCTATGGCCAAAGCCGGGTTGATGTGTCCTGCTGTACCGCCGCCGGCAAACAGTATTCTCATACAGACATTGCTCCTTTAACCTTTTAGTCGGCAGACAGTACAGCGGCAAAAGCAGAAAAACGCCTTTGCCGCCACGGCCGCCGCTAAGATTTTTCAATATTGGATGTACGTGAAATAGACAGAATCAGCCCCATCTGTGCCAGCAGCATCACCAGCGACGTACCACCCGCGCTGAAAAATGGCAGGCTGACACCGGTGTTCGGAATGGTGTTGGTAACAACCGCAATATTCAGGACTACCTGCAGTCCGACCTGCATAATCAGGCCAATGCCCAGCAGCATGCCAAACCGGTCCTTTGCACGCAGCGCAATCATCACGCCGCGCCACACCAGCAGTGCAAACAGCACGATAATCAGCACCGCGCCAATAAAGCCCAGCTCCTCACAGACAATCGCAAAAATAAAGTCGTTTTGCGGTTCTGGCAGGTATAAATACTTCTGCCGGCTTTTGCCAAGCCCCAAACCAAGCAGCCGTCCGGAACCAATGGCATATAAGGACTGCTGCGTCTGCCACGCATCATTAGAGGAAAGCTGCGGATTCCATGGATTTTTCCACACTTCCATACGCGTGGAAACGTGTGCATAATACGGCAGGTTTGCAACAATCAGCAATGCGCCAACAACAACAATGCCGCCAATAATAAACCACTTTTTCGGCAGACCGCCGACAAACAGCATAATGGCTGCCAGCAGCAGCAGGATAATCGTGGCGGACATATGCTTTTCTGCCACAACCAACGCACAAATAACCCCAATCGCCGCCACATAAATCAGCGCGCGAAAACGCTTTGCGCTCTTGTCATGCAGGTCAGCGTCCCGGTTGGATAGCAAATGCGCCAGTAGCAAAATCAACGCGAACTTCGCAATTTCAGAGGGCTGAAACTGAAAGGAACCAATCGTAATCCAGCGGTAGGCACCATTCGTCGGACGCACCAGCGCACTGCCCTTAAAGACGACCGTTATGCCCAAAAGCAGGGCCGTGATGATATAGATGGGCAGAGCCAGCCTATGCAGGTGATGATAATCGAAGTAAGAGAGCAGGACCATGATGACCATTCCAATAACTGCATAGATGGCCTGATTGATAACGAAGTGATAAGGTGTTCCGTAACGGTAACTGGAGTTTGCATAGCTTGCCGAAAAGACCATGACAAGGCCAAAAGCAACCAGTACCAGCACCAGGAAGAAGAAGGTAAGGTCCATTCCGGAACGCACAGACAGCATTTTCAGTTTGCTTTTCCACCTACTGCGGGAAACATACGCCGATGCCTGTACCGGCGCACGTGGCGCCGCAGGTGTGCTGTCTGCATATGCCGTGGCTGTTGTAGCGGATGAACGGCGGCGCGCTGTCTTCTGCCTGGCAGACGGACGTCTGCGGTGTGCTGTCTGTCTGCTTCTGGGTGCTGCCATATTCATCTCTCCTTTCCGGCCGGACAAGCGGCCACAGCTTCTTTCTCATACGTCAATGTACTTTTACCATATGCCGTAGGCATTCATGGCTAGAAAAGTGGAGACCAGTCCTGCCAATGCCGTAATGGTGCTGAACACAGCGCATATTTTCACTTCACTCCAGCCGCTCATTTCACAGCTGTGGTGAATCGGCGTCATTTTAAACAGACGCTTGCCGTGTGTTGCCTTAAAATAGGTAACCTGCAGAACAACGGACAAAATCTCAATGAGATAGACAATACCCATCACCAGCAGCAGAATGGGAATGTCCAGCCCAAACGCCATAGCGCACACCATGCCTCCCAGGAACAGGGAGCCGGTATCCCCCATAAAGACTTTCGCCGGATTAAAGTTCCAGATGAGGAATCCGAGGCAGCCGCCCGCACACGCGGCGGACAGCACGCCCATACCTGCGGACTTCAGCATACCTGCGATAATCATAAAAAATACTGACACAAAGAATGTGACGGAACCGTTGAGTCCGTCAATGCCATCGGTAAAGTTCACGGCATTCACCATGGCTACAATGCCGAGGAATGCAATAATCCAGTACCAAATGCCAATGTCTACACGGCCGATAAATGGAACCATGGTAGCGGAGGTAGCACCGCCCACCTTTAGGGCTGCCAGATAAGCTGCCGCAACAATAAACTGCAGTAGCAGCTTCTGCTTAACGGTCAGCCCCAAATTGCGCTTTTTTACGACCTTAATATAATCATCAATAAATCCAATAGCACCAAACCCCAAAGCCATCAAATAGCCGCCGATAACCTTTGTACCAAGCATATTGCTGCCAAGGCTGCGGCTGCCGGCCAGTGTCATGGGCAGGCAGACCAGCAAAGCTACCAAAATACCAACAATAAACATGAAACCGCCCATGGTAGGGGTGCCGTTTTTCTTTTGGTGCCATTTGGGACCTACTTCGCGGATTGTCTGTCCAAAATTGATTTTATGCAGGAAGGGCACCAGCCACTTTCCCAACAGAGCGGTCACTGCGAATGCAATGCCCGCCGCTAAAACGATTGCTAAAACGTCCATTTCTTTTTCACCCTCCGCGCAGAAGGCTTCTACCACCCCCTGCTTCTCTCCTGTACAGCTGCCGCAGTCTGACCTTCGTATTATACCACAAAACGGGAAAAGCACCAAACGTTTTTTATGCCTGCAGGCAGCTCAAAACCTTGGCAAGCGGGGCACCGCAGACAACCGCCGCAGCTACAGCCGCAAGGATTCGCTCCTCTTCCCCTTCCGCGAGACTCTTCAGCCGGACACGGCCAATGCATCCGACACCAACGATTTCAAAAGCAGTATACCCCTGCGGTGTAACGTGCAGGCCGCGGGCATTGTAGTCCGCACTGTCGCTTTCCAGTGAGTATGTAAAAAGCTGCACACTGTGCAGACGCGGGTCCTCCCGCAGCGGATACGATGCCAAACAGCGCTGGAACCCGCTTACATAGCGCAGCATCGGCTCCCTGTCCGCAACCAGCAGCACTTTTTTCTTCTCCTTGCCGGGCAGCACTGCCTGCAGGTCCGTCAAGCCGCAGCTTTGCAGAAGCCGGTTCAGAAGTGATACCATAGGCTCCCCTGATACGACAATCGACCGACTTTCCATAAAAACGCACGCTCCCTTTCTGCACCGCAGCACAGGCACCAAGGCTCAGGATGCGGCTCTCCTGTCTATTCTACCGCGCACCACGCGCAAATTTCATCAACCTGAGTCGCTTTGTTCCGCAAAGGACACATTGATGACCGTACCGGGCTGTACCTTCTGCCCTGCCGCGATATTCTGTGAAACAGCCACCGCGGAGCTGGCGCTGTCGGAGCCGGAAACACCAACGACGGAGATGTTCAAACCCGCCTCAGAAGCAAGACTTTCTACGGAACTAATGGAGTTGCTGCCGTCACCCACAAGGTTTGGTACCGAAACGGTCTGGCTGCTGCTTTCCGCACTGGTGAACAGCGCTACGGTGCCGCCGCGCGGAATGCTGGAACCAGAAGCCGGCAGCTGTGACAGAACCGTACTGCCGTTGCCGTATATATGTACTTTTAATTCGCCCTCTGTACCGGCGACTGCGGACTGTGCCGCCTTGACGCTCTTGCCGACTGTATCCGGCGTTTTGACAGCCAGATTCTGCTGCTCTTCGCTGGTATACTTTGGTTCTACACCGAGGTACGGCAAAACTTCACTCATGACTTTATTAAAGATAGGACCGGATACCGCATTGCCGTAATAGCTGCTGCCGTTTGGCTCATCGCAGAACACAAGCAGCGCATACTGCGGGTCATCTGCCGGCGCGAAGCCGCAGTAAGAAGCAACATAATAATTGCCCTTGGTTCCAGTCTTTGCTTTCAGCTGATTGTCCTTATCTACCTTTTCACTGGTACCAGTCTTGCCGGCAATACGGTAACCGGGAACATAGCCGTTCTTTGCTGTGCCAGCCAGCGCATCTTTCTGCAGAATAGCGGCTACACGCTTGCTGGTGTCGGTGGAAACGACCTGCCGTTTAGTCAATGTGGAGGCCATCTTTACAATATTGCCGTCAGAATTGACAATTTCCTTCACCATATGCGGCTGTACCAAATACCCGCCGTTTGCCACTGCCGCACAGGCAGTAATCATTTGAACTGGCGTGATTTTAAAGTTCTGGCCGAAGGCTTCAACCGCCAGTGAAACTTTGTTTAAATCCTCTGCTTTATAGTAGCTGTAGCTTGTCGGTTCGCCCGGCAGGTCAATATCGGTGGGTGCCGTAAAACCAAAGCCTTCAAAATATTTAAAGAAGGTGCGGTTGCCCAGTTCCAAGCCAAGGGTTGCGAACTGGGGGTTGCAGGAATTCAGCACAGCCTGTTCAAATGTTTCCGCACCATGGCCGCCCGACTTCCAGCAGTGAATCACACGGTCCTCCACAGTAATAGCGCCGCTGCAGAAAAACGGCGTGCTCTCGGTCACAATGCCTTCCTCCATGCCCATGGAAGCAGTACACATTTTGAAAACGGAGCCTGGCATATAGGTATCACTGACGCATTTGTTACGCCACTTCTGCTGCAGTGCCTCCAGTTCGGCGGCAGCCTGCTTTTCCTTTGGCAACTTAGCAATGCGCGCCTTTTCGCTGGCGGTCAGCACACGGGGATCGTTGGGGTCAAAGGTGCCCTCTTCCGCGACACTGGAAGCCAAAATGCTGTTGGCATCAAAACCTCCGCGTGTGGCCATTCCCAAAATCTCACCTGTCTTTACATTCATCAGAATGCCGCAGGCACGGTTTCCGACCTTATTCAGCTTTGCACCCTCATCAAGATATTTTTCCAATGCGTGCTGTACCACTTCGTCAATGGTCAGCACCAGTGAGGAGCCGTTCTGTGCGTTGACCTTTTGCTGATACTGGAACGGCATATCGGTCTGGTTGGCGCTTTTAGCGGCAATAACACGGCCATTCACGCCGGCAAGCTCGCTGTTATACTCTGCCTCCAGGCCTTCCACGCCGGTGCCATCGTTGTTGGTAAAGCCCAGCACGCTGCTAGCAAAATCGCCGTACGGATAGTAGCGCTTATAATCCTCCACCAAGCTGATAACGCCGGAAATACCGATTTTCTTTTTATGGTCTGTGTAGAACTTTTCCTCATAGGAAATAATCTTATTTTTCTGGTCCGTTTCCACCTTAGTGGCAACGACCTGCCAATAAGAGTTCTTATTTTTGCGCAGAGCAGTTAAAACTGTGTTTTTGTCCAGCCCCAGCGCCTGGTGCAGGCACTCAGCTACGCCTTCCTCCTGCTCTGCAATATTTTTTTTCTGTGCATCGGTAGCCTTGGCGGAATTGGCGTAGATTTCCGCCGGCGCCAGCGCCACTTTCCACACGGTAGCGCTCTGTGCCAGCTTTTTCATATTACAGTCATAAATCGTGCCGCGTTGGGCCGCAATCGTTGTGTCTTTCAGCTGATTTTCCACTGCCTGTGACTTGAGGTCCTCCCCATGCACCAGCTGCAGTTTAACAAGGCTGAAAAGCACGGTCCCAAAACCGAAAATAATCAGGACTGCCAGCACCAGCGTGGTACGGCGCCATATTTTAGACGTTGTGCTTTTTGCCATTGTTTTTCCTCCTACACCATAAAAATACTGCCGTACAAGAAAGAAGAGTTAAAGAATATTGCTTCCTTAACTCTCCCCCGCTCCACAGCCGGACCGGCACCCGGCCATTATATGTATATCCGTTTGTTTCCTTAAAAATCATATGAATTTGGTTTTTCATCATTTCCATTGTTCATTTCTCAGTTTATTTCTGAACCGGGCATTTTATGACAGAAGCGCACAAATCTGTTCCCACAAACGGGACAATGCGCAGTCCCCCGACTTCTGTACAACCTGTGCCTTATCGCTGGCATTCATCTCGACACTTTCCATTTGGCTGGAATCGATGCGGGACATTCCCAGCTTGTTTTGGGCAATTTCTTCGACCGTAGCAAGGGATTCCTGCGCGTCACTCTTCATTTGCAGCTGTGTGTACAAACTCCGCTGTTCATTTAATGAGGTGTCCATATCACTAATCTGCACCGCCAGCATAGAAAGCTGAACTTGTCCATATACAAAAGCACCGGTAACAGCAACCAGCAGCACAATACCAATACAAAGTACCGCCACGCGCACTGGATGAGCGTGCAGGCGCTCTTTCACTGCTTTTTTTGCTTTTTCCTTTGGCAGTTCAATTATATTATCTGGAGCAGAGTCCTGCTCTTTTTCTTTCGCGGCGGACTTTTCGGCGTTCCGCCGTTCAAAGATGGAGAAATCGTATGCTTCTACACTGCGCATAGTGTCACCTTCTATAATTCCTCTTTGATATACCTTTCATTTTTCTGCAAAAGGAGCAAAAAAATGATTTTTTATCTTAATTAAAGAGCAGATTTTTTGCTTTCCGGCAGCTTGGTACATACCCGCAAACGGGCACTGCGGCTGCGCGGATTCTTCGCAAGCTCCGCTTCATTCGGTGTCAGTCCCTTGTGGTACAAAAGCTCCGCGCGCGGTTTTTTGCCGCAGACGCATACCGGAAAGTCCGGCGGGCAGGTGCAGCCCTTGCACCATTCTGCCATCTGGTGCTTTACAATACGGTCCTCCAGCGACTGAAATGTGATAACGCACAGCCTGCCGCCCGGTTCCAGCGCATCAAAAGCGGCGGTCAGGCCCGCCTGCAAAGCATCCAATTCCCCATTAACAGCGATACGCAGCGCCTGAAAAGTTTTGCGGGCCGGATGGTGTCCCGGACGGCGCCGTGCAGCGGCCGGAATGCTGTCCTTTACCAGCTGCGCAAGCTGACAGGTGGTCTGAATCGGCTGTTTCTCCCGTTCCCGCACAATATTCTGCGCGATACGGGCCGCAAAACGCTCTTCCCCATACCTGCTGAGGATTTCCGCCAGCTGCTGCCATGGCAGTGTGTTGACCAAATCCGCGGCACTCGGGCCGGACTGACTCATTCGCATATCCAGTGGTGCGTCCTGATGATAAGAAAAGCCACGCTCTGCATCGTCCAGCTGATGAGAAGAAACGCCCAAATCCAGCAAAACGCCGTTCACCGGAAGCATTTTCTCCTCTTCAGCCAGTGTCAGCATATCCGAAAAGTTTCCCTGCCGCAGAATGCTGTGGGGGTTGTCCGCAAAGCGTTCCCGGCAGGCAGCAATGGCATCTGGGTCACGGTCAATGGAAAGCAGCCGTCCGGTACCGGTCAGTTGCTTTAAAATTGCCCCGCTATGGCCGCCGCCGCCTGCTGTACCATCAATATAGCGTCCATCCGGCTGCACCGCGAGACTTTCAATCGTCTCGTGAAACAAAACCGGGATATGCTCAAATTCCATGCTGCCTCCATCTGCTTTTCTTACAGGTCCAATTCATCCATTGCCTCTGCAATGCTTTCATCGGTCAGGTTGTTGTTAAAGGCGTTCCACGCGTCTGTGTTCCAAATTTCCGCCCGGCTGGCGGCACCAATAAAGGTGACGTCTCGTGTCAAGCTGGCATGGTCACGCAGCGGCTGTGGGATAAGGATACGGCCCTGCTTGTCCGGCATGACTTCCGCCGCGCCGGAGAAGAAGAAACGCTGCAGTCCGCGGGCCTTGCTGATTGGCATGGCACAAACTTTTTCCTGCAGGCGTTCCCATTCTTTCGGTGAAAAGACGAAAAGGCAATGGTCAAGACCCTTGGCGATATAAAAATGCTCCCCCAAATCCTCCCGGAATTTGGAAGGTACAATCACACGCCCTTTGGCGTCAATATTATGTTGGTATTCACCTATCAACATAATTCTTTACCATATGGAAAGGGAACCACTTTACATAGAAAGGGAACCACTTTCCACCACCTTTCACCACTGATGCTTTTATTATAGAACAATCATACTGGGATTGCAATGATTTTTGCCTGAAAGATGCGGGCTAGAAAGGACAGGAAGCACAAAAAAGCCGCCGCAGCGCACCTTTTCGCAGGCACACTGCAGCGGCTTTCCTGCCACTGGTAAAAAATACATGACTTCTTTGCAGAGTCGTATATTTGAATTAGTACATTCCGCCGCCCATGTTCGGGTCAGCAGCCGGGGCAGCCGGAGCCTTGGGTTCCGGCTTATCAGTAATCAGAGATTCTGTTGTCAGCACGGTTTCAGCAACAGAAGCAGCATTCTGCAGAGCAGAACGGGTAACCTTTGTTGGGTCAACAACACCGAAGGAGAGCATACCGCCATATGTGCCGTCTGCAGCGTTAAAGCCATAGCCGACCTTGTTTTCCTTCTTGATGTTCTCCAGAACGACGGAGCCTTCCATGCCAGCATTCGCGACAATCTGACGAATTGGCTCTTCCAGAGCTTTCAGCACGATGGAAACGCCGGTCTTCTCATCGCCGGACTTGCTAGCCAGCAGTTTTTCAACTGCTGGCATAGCATTGACCAAAGCAGTGCCGCCGCCGGCAACGATTCCCTCTTCAACAGCTGCCTTTGTGGAATTCAAAGCATCCTCAATGCGCAGCTTCTTTTCCTTCATTTCCACTTCGGTTGCAGCACCGACCTTGATAACTGCTACGCCGCCGGCCAGTTTTGCCAGGCGCTCCTGCAGCTTCTCACGGTCAAAGTCAGAGGTGGTTTCGCTAATCTGTGCACGAATCTGGTCCTCACGGGCTTCAATGTCCTTCTTGTCGCCGCAGCCGTCGACAATGATGGTGTTCTCTTTGTCAACCTTAACCTGACGTGCACGGCCCAGCATATTCAGTTCAACGTCCTTGAACTCAACGCCCAAGTCGGAGCTGATGACCTTGCCGCCGGTCAGGGTAGCGATATCTTCCAGCATTTCCTTGCGGCGGTCGCCGAAGCCCGGTGCCTTCACAGCGCAGAAGCTCAGGGTACCGCGCAGCTTGTTGAGCAGCAGGTTCGTCAGGGCATCGCCCTCAACGTCGTCCGCAATGATGAGGAACTTCTTGCCGGTGTTGACAATCTTTTCGAGCAGCGGCAGAATCTCCTGGAATGAGGAAATCTTCTTATCGGTGATGATGATGTACGGGTCGTCCAGTTCGCAGGTCATTTTGTCGGTATCGGTGACGAGGTATGGGGAAACATAGCCGCGGTCAAACATCATGCCTTCTACGACTTCGCTGTAAGTTTCAGCAGTCTTGGACTCTTCAATGGTGATGACGCCATCGCTGGTGACCTTCTCCATTGCGTCAGCAATCAGGTTGCCGACAAAGGAGCTAGAGGAAGAAACGGTTGCAACACGCGCAATGTCATCCTTGCCCTTGACAGCCTGGCTGTTCTTCTTAATTGCCTCAACAGCTATATCAACAGCTTCCTGCATGCCGCTGCGGATTGCCATCGGGCTTGCACCGGCGGTAACATTCTTCATGCCTTCATGAATGAGAGCCTGTGCCAAAACAGTAGCAGTTGTGGTGCCGTCGCCCGCAACATCGTTTGTCTTCGTAGCGACTTCTTTAACCAGCTGTGCACCCATGTTCTCAAAGGGGTCTTCCAATTCAATCTCTTTGGCAATGGTTACACCATCATTAGTGATGAGCGGTGCACCGTACTTTTTGTCCAGCACAACGTTGCGGCCCTTCGGGCCGAGGGTAATCTTAACGGTATCAGAAAGCTTATCGACGCCTTTCATCAAAGCCTTGCGTGCGTCTTCGCCGTAAATAATCTGTTTCGACATACTTCATACCTCCAAATGTATTGTTCGGTGTCTGCAACATCCTGCAGCACCAGGTATTCAAAAATTATTCGACAACTGCCAGAACATCGGACTGACGAACAATGGTGTAATCTTCGCCGTCGACCTTCACTTCGGTGCCGGAATACTTGCTGGTCAGTACACGGTCGCCGACCTTAACAGTCATCTTAACTTCCTTGCCGTCTACCAATCCGCCAGGGCCAACTGCAACAACGTCAGCGACCTGAGGCTTCTCTTTTGCAGAGCCGGTCAGCAAAATACCACTTTTTGTGGTTTCTTCTGCGGGTTCCATTTTAATCAGGATTCTGTCGGACAAAGGTTTAATTGTCATAAAAATGCATCCTCCTTAACAGTTACATGGTAGAAATTATTTACTAGTTAGTTTAGCACTCGCTTTCCCTGAGTGCTAAACATTATTTTAGCCGATTTTTCCGAAAAATCAAGTCCTTTTTCAAAAAAAGTTCCGACTTCACAAATTATTTACAATTAAAGTGCCTTTTGGTTCTAATTTGGAATAAAAATGGCACTCTTTTTCTTAGAGTGCCAAGATTCCATACGTATATTCCCTTTTATGGATGCTTATAGAACATATAGGCACGGCATTTAATCATGCCATTATACAGTTTGCGGCTTTTATCGGCTTTCCGTCCAAAGCAGTGCTCAAAAATTTCATCGGAACAAATAACAGTATAATTCCAACCGCGGCGTGCCGGAAAAACTTGGCCCATGTTGCGGTACAAGGCTTCTGCCTGTTTAAGGTCCAGAAGGCGTTCGCCATAAGGCGGGTTGCAAATGACACAGCCATGCTCCGTCTGCGGGGCAAAATCGGCCAAATCTGCCTGCCGTGCCTGAATGCGGTCACCGACACCGGCCTTGCGGGCATTTTCCAGCGTCAGCTGAACCGCTTCCTCATTAATATCACTGCCGTAGCCGGTAAAAGCCGCGTCCCACAGGATAAGGTCCTGTGCACGTCCGCGCTCCTGCTCCCACAGTTCTTCCGGAATCTGCGGCCACTGCTGGGCCGTGAAGTGACGACGCAGACCGGGTGCCATATGCATGGCATACATAGCCGATTCAATCAAGATGGTACCGGAACCGCAGCAGGGGTCATATAGGTTTGCGTCCGTACGCACACGGGACAAGGCCGCCAGCGCCGCCGCCAGCGTTTCCTTAATCGGTGCCTGTGCCGCCTTTCTCCGGTAACCTCGCTTGTGCAGGCCAATGCCGGAAGTGTCCAGCATAACACGCACCTGGTCTTTCATAATCAGGAACTGCACCTGATACAAATTGCCGCTTTCCTTAAACCAGCTGACATGGTAACGGTTTTTCAAACGTTCCACAATCGCCTTTTTGATGATTTTCTGGCAGTCCGGCACACTGTGCAGCTGAGAAGAAAGGCAATGCCCCTTGACGGGGAACGCGTCCTCCCTGCCTATCCAGCATTCCCATGGCAGAGCACGCACGCCCTCAAAAAGCTGGTCAAACGTACAGGCAGGAAATGTACCCATTTCCACCTGTATCCGTTCCGCAAAACGGGAACATAGATTGGCCCGTACCAGCATCTGCGGGGTGCCGTCGAACAGTACATGACCATTTTGTGCCTGCACATTCTGTGCACCCATATCGCGCAGTTCCCTGCTGACAAGGCCCTCCACACCCAAAAGGCATGGGGCTGTTAACTTAAAATCTTCCATATATCCTCCTGCAGACAGCAAGAGAGGCCGGTTTGTCCCCGGCCCCGCCTTGTTTATCTGTCTTTTGTAAAAGTATGATTCATTCGTCATCTGCCGGATTTTCCGGCTCCAGAAGACCATAGTTGCCGGCCTTGCGGCGATAGACCACGTTAATCTGCTCGGTGTCCTGATTGCGGAACATAAAGAACTGATGCTCCAGCATGTTCATCTGCAGAATCGCTTCATCTACGCTCATCGGCTTCACCACAAAGTGCTTGGTACGCACAATTTTGTAGCTTTCCTCCGGCTCGGCATTGGCATTGACATACTGCTGTATGTACTGGTCCAGTGCGGCAGAGTGAATTTGCTTGTCCAGCCTGCTCTTGTTTTTGCGAATCTGCCGCCCAAGGGAGCTGATGACCTCATCCAGTGCGGTGTTCATATCGTAGTCCGTAGCTTCGCCGCGGAAAATCATGCCGTTGCTGTGAACGGTGATTTCAACGGTCTGGCGGTTGCGCTCCACGGTGACCACAATTTTTGCGGTTGCATTTTCATCAAAAATGCGGTCAAAACGAGAAAGCTTTTTACGGGCAAGCTCCTTAAAACTGTCGCGCAGGTTCACTTTTCTGCCGGTTATGGTAACATTCATACTGAAGACATCTCCTTCTGCGGGAACTTTACTTGAAAAGCAGGATTCCCTGTTTTTCTATAAATATTATAGCACATTCCCCAAAAGAATAAAAGCATTCAGAATAAATTTATTATGAATTTTACAAAAAATCTATAAATTCGCGGGTATTCCCTATTTTACAGCACTGCGTCAGCGTGTCGTGTCACATGACAGCCTACATTCACAGCCACCGGCAGCCCCGCAATGTGTGTGGGAAACTGGCAGATGGCGAGCGACAGGCAGGTAATGTCACCGCCGAAGCCCTGCGGCCCAATGTGCAGGTCATTGACAGCCTTCAGCATTTTCTCCTCCAGCTGTGCATAATACGGGTCCGGATTCTTTTCTGAAACCGGACGGCACAATGCCTCTTTGGCAAGTTCGGCGCACTTTTCAAAATCGCCGCCGATACCTACACCCAGTACCATGGGCGGGCAGGGATTGCTGCCGGCTAAACGTGCAGTTTCCACCACGAAGCCGATAATGTCCGCTTCGCTGGCGGCTGGCGTCAGCATTTTTAAGCGGCTCATATTTTCGCTGCCAAAGCCTTTCGGCGCTACGGTCAGATGCACCTTGTCGCCGGGCACCAGCCGTGTGTGCAGAATAGCTGGTGTGTTGTCACCAGTATTGCCCCGGCGGATTGGGTCCGCCGCAACGGAACAGCGCAGCAGTCCTTCGGTATAACCTTTGGCTACACCCCGATTGACCGCTTCCTCAAAGCTGCCGGTGATGTGTACCTCCTGCCCAACTTCCGCAAAGACGACCGCCATACCGGTATCCTGACACACCGGTATGGACAGTCGGCGGGCGGCTTCCATATTGTCACACAGGTCCTGAAAAACGGCTTTGCCGATAGGACTGCTTTCCTCTTGGCCTTTTTCCCGAATACAGCTTTCCAAGTCTGTCGGCAGGCTGCGGTTGGCTTTGACGCAGAGTTCTGCAATGGTGTCGGTAATGCACTGGGCATTTAATTCTCTCATGTTGGTACCTCCGTTGTCAGCCGCGTTCATAGACGATGCTGCCGTTTTCTACTACCAGCAGCGGTTTTGAATAGCTGGAAAGCGGGTCACAGTCGAACAGAGAAAAATCCGCGTCTTTGCCCTGCCGCAGGGACCCCACACGGTTATCCAGCCGGCAGATGCGCGCCGGTTCAATGGTAATCGCCCGCAGAGCGGCCTCTCGTTCCATGCCTTCCCGCACAGCCAGTCCCGCACAGAGCGGGAGGTACTGAATGGGAATGACCGAATGGTCCGTAATGATGGCCACCTGCACACCGGCTTTGGCAAGAATACCCGGGCAGGCTGGTGTCTGGCTGCGCAGTTCCGGCTTGCTGCGGTCCGCAAGGAACGGGCCGCTCAGCACACGCACGTGCTCCTTTGCCAGCCGCGGCGCAATAAGATGCCCTTCCGTTCCATGGATAATGACATAATCCAGATGAAACTCTTTGCCGATGCGAATGGCCGTAAAAATGTCGTCCGCACGGTGCGCATGGAAATGGACCTCTGTTTCGCCGCGCAGGGCTGGCAGCAGTGCCTCTGCCTTCATGTCAAATTCCGGCGGCTCCGCATCCTCGTCCTCTTCACTGCGGTGCAGTTCCTTTTCATAGCGCTGTGCTTTCAGCAGCTCTTCCCGAATAAATGCAGCGGTTGCCATACGGGTAACGGGGCCGGTGTCCTTGTCATGGTAAACATCTTTCGGGTTTTCACCCAGTGCCATTTTAATGGCAACCGGTGCCTTTAAAATGCTGTCGTCGATACAGCCGTCCGGGCAGCAGGTTTTTATGGCAGCCATTTGGCCGCCGATAGGATTGGCACTGCCCGGTCCGGTTACAACGGTTGTCACACCGGCGGCGGCGGCTTCCTGAAAGTCGCGGTCCAGCGGGTTTAAGCCATCAATGGCGCGCAGCTGCGGTGTGGTGGGGTCCGTATCCTCATTGAGGTCGTCTCCCTCAAAGGTCAGCCCATCCTCCATCATGCCGAGATGCGTGTGAGCGTCCATAAAGCCGGGGTACATATCCGCACCACAGCAGTCATACGTCTTTTCTCCCGACGGGACATCGGCCATCGGTCCCATGCCGGCGATAACGCCGCCCTTTGTCTGCAGCCACCCGCCCCCTATCGGAGTGCCTTCCATGGTATGTATGTTTGCATTGATAAACAGCATGTATGCTTATCCTCCTGTATTTTCTGCAAAGCAGCAATAAAAAAGGCCGCATCGCGGCACGCGGGAACAAAACCTGCCCCTGTGCAGATGCTGCCTTAAAAGGAACATAGAGTCAGTGGAAGCCATTGCCGCGGCGGGAATATCCGCCGTGCTTACCTTCCAGTGTCTTTTTTAAGTCCGATATTTTTTCATCGCTTGTCTGCTTAAAGTGTGTCATCATATCTTCAAAATCAGCTGGTTCATTGCGGCGCGGCTGCCACTCGAAGTTGCCTGGGCGATGCTGCTGCGGTTCCGGCTTGCGGTGGTGCTGCTGGCGCGGGCGGCCTCCCTGCTGCTGCTGTGGCGGCCGATGGTTGTTTCCGCCCAAATTCTGCCCTTCCACCTGTTTCATGGAAAGGCTGATTTTATTATTCTCACCGATATTCAGGATTTTCACCTTGACGGTCTGCCCCACCGAAACAAAATCACGAATTTCGCGCACAAACGTGGGCGCAATTTCGGAAATATGAACCATGCCGGTTTGGCCGGTAGGAAGTTCCACAAACGCACCGAAACTCGTAATTCCGGTGACCTTGCCTTCCACAACAGTACCTACCTCAAGCTGCATAAAACTCTTTGTTCCTCCTTCAAAATTTTCTGTCGGCGGTCAGTCGCCGCCCGGACAGATGAAGATTCTCTCTCCTGCTTTGGCCATGTTCAGGCTTTCGCGGGCGATACGCGCAACATATTCACTGCTGGCACCCTGGCTTTGCAGCTCATGGCGAACGTCGCTGTTTTTTATTTCTTGTACCTGTATTTCTGCCTGAATGCTCTGCAGTTTTGCTTTTTGGCTGCTTATCTGCATTCGCTGGTTGACGATAGCCGCTAGCATATACACACAGAACACGACCAGCGCCAGCGTCAGAAGGACGCTGCGCTTTTGGCGCGGCTTTTTTTGCGTGCGGTGTTTTTCCATGCAACCTCACCATCCTGCGTTCTGCAAGTTTTCTGTTTTTCACAGTTCTTTTTGCACATTTTTTATTATACACGAACCGATGGGCAGATTTCAAGGCACATTTTACCCAAAGTGCTACTTTCCTGACAAACTTTATTGGAACCTCCAGCAGTTTTGTCAGCATACGCAAAATCCAGCACAGCAGCTTTCCCAGCGGACGCAGAAGGAAGCGCACCAAAAAGCGCAGAATACCGCCCACAAGGAACGTCAGCAGCCTGCCCACTGTTTCGTAAACAGCCCAAAAGCCCAGCCCGGCCCCAATCAACAGGAATCCGCGGATTTCACCCCAATAAACGCCGAGTGCCAGCAGCTTGATGCACACCGCGCACAGCACACCGAAAGCCGCCTCCAGCACAATGCAGAATACAGCCTTTTCGCGCATTTGTATACGCACAGCACGCAGGAAACACCAGACTGCCGCCAGCGCTGCTCCCAGCAGGACAAAAAGCAAAAACGCCAGCACATTCTGGCTGCCGGTGGCATCCACTACCGGAACAGGCGCGACAAAGGCCTGCCGCGCTTTTCGTCGCCCACATAGGTCATGGAAGCGACCGTGCCGGTCAGAGTCAGCTCGCCTGTCTCCACATTCAGCTTTTCAATCTGCAGTTCTTCCCCCCGTACAACCAGCTGTCCCAGTGACGTGTAGACGACCACCGTCTGCTCATCAAAACTGTCGACATTGGAAACGCCGGTTGCACGCAGCTGATGCCGGTTTTCCAGCGTAAGAATATGCGGTGATTTTGCAGAGGAAGGACTTTTTTCTTCCCGTTTTTCGTCGTACATGGCGCATTCACCTCCTGATTCATACAAAAAGGTATATGCGCCGCGGCGACTGGCTATTCTCTATTCTTCCAGAATCCGGTACATAGAAGCTGCGCTGTCCTTGGTGGCGTGCTCGTCAACACTGAGCACTTCCGCCTTAACTGCGCGGCCGCCCAATGTGATTTCCAGCTTGTCGCCGACCTTCACATCGTAGGAAGCACGAGCCGACCGGCCGTTTGCCAACACCCGGCCGGCGTCACAGGCTTCATTTGCCACCGTACGGCGTTTAATGATACGGGATACTTTTAAAAATTTATCCAGACGCATAAAAAGATTTTCCCCTTTCCGGAACGAATTTGTTGAAAGATCACCGGCCTTTTTTCTTTTCCCGGCGTTTTTCTTGGTGCAGCAGAAACCGGCGCTCTTTTTCGGCTTCTTTCTGTGCGCGGCTCTTCACCCTGCGCGCCGCTTTGCCCTGCTCCTGTTGGAGCTTCAGTGCCTGCTGCGCTTTTGTGCTGATGCCGCGGACCTTCATCTGCCGGGCGGCTTCCCGCTGCATCCGCTTCGGGTTTCGCTTTTCGGTGCTGTCTTCGGCAGCAAGGGCTGTATGTCCGTACCGCAAACGGCAATAGCCGCAGATCACCTTGTCGTAAACCTCATAGTCCTTCGGCTCCGCGCCAAACACAACGCGGCAGACACCATAGCCGCCGCTGTCACTGTGCTCGCATACACCCACCCAAAATGGATCCTCGAAAAAAACAGTCAGCCGTGATACAATCTGTTCCATAAAACTTGCCTCCTTAAATATAGAAAGCGGAGAAAGGACAACCAAGGAGGCAGGTTACTGACGGTCACAGCCGCGCCCGGACTACCAACCGGACCGTGTTTTTATCTCTGCTGTTGTACATGATTTATAACTTTTTATATGTCCTGTTCAGAAAGCAAAAAGGCAGCCCCCGTTCAATGCCGGTAAGCTGCCCATACCATCCTGTTGGACCTTACTTATTCACAGCGTCCTTAAATGCCTTGCCAGCCTTGAATGCCGGTGCCTTGGAAGCTGGAATCTCAATGGTCGTATTGGTGCGGGGGTCACGGCCCTGCCGTGCGCTGCGGTTGCGGCACTCAAAAGTGCCGAAGCCTGCCAGCTGTACCTTTTCTTCGTCGGCGACTGTTTCGATGATGGAGCTGATAGCAGCATTGATAATATTTTCAGTATCTTTTTTAGATACAGCAGTTTTCTCTGCAACAGCATTGATAAGTTCTGTTTTATTCATTTTACGTTTCCTCCATTTGTCATTTCCTGTCTTCACTGGTCGGCTTTTGCAATGTCTGCGCTGCCTCCCATTGTGAAAAAGAGTCAATATAGGATTCGGTCGCTTCCTGCAGCACCTGCTCCGGCTCCAGCCCTGCGGCATGCACCGTACGCACCGCCTGCAAAAGCAGTTCACCTGCCTCCTGCCGAGAAACAGCCTTCTGCGGTGGCTGCTCCGGCGGGTAACCGGCTTTTTGTGCCTTTTTCTGTATTTTTGCCGCACGCATCAGCGACGGCAGCGCAGGTGAAACACTGCGCAGGACCTCTGTCTGACTGGTTTGTTTTTTGGTTTTTTCTTTAATTGCATCCCAGTTCTGCAGGAGTTGAGACATACTGCTGACCTTTACGGTTCCGAAAACATGCGGGTGGCGCACAATCATTTTTTTGGCTACGCCGTCTACAATGTCATCGAACGAAAAACGGCCAGCTTCCTGCTCCAGCTGACAGTGGAACAAAACTTGAAACAGGACATCGCCCAGTTCTTCCCGCAGAAGGGTGCTGTCCTCTCGGTCAATCGCCTCGACCGCCTCATACGTTTCCTCAATAAAATCATTGCGGATAGAGTGATGGTCTTGCGCACGGTCCCACGGACAACCGCCCGGCGCGCGCAGAATCTCGATAATGCGGCGCAGGTCTTTTAAATCATACCGGTTTTTTTGCTGAAACGCCACAGCAGGAACCCCTTCTTTCCCGTATTCAGGCCAGAACGCTATTATTTTACACGATACGGCCCTTTTTTGCAAGGCTTTTAGGGAATTTCTGCCGGAACAGCGAGCGTATATCCTCTCTTGTGACAATTTCCAATGCAAAGGCACACAAAAGGTACAGAAGAACGGCCCCCAGAATCGCTAGAAGAGTTGCTGCGGCCTGCGGCAAACGGAGCATCAGCACCCGCCACAAAAGCCTTGCGGACACCGCAGTCAGTGCCCCGGCCAGCAGCGGCCTGCCAAAGTAGGACAACAGATGCAGTTTCACCCCTGTCGCGCGGCGCAGAGCAATGAGGGACGCTGTCAGAATAAAGAAATAGCACACCAGTGTACCGACTGCTGCCCCCATAACCTGAAAGCGTGGGTCACCAACCAAAAAATAATTGAGAACGCATTTGACCGCAAGGCCCGCAAACAGGAACTTGACCGGCAGGTCCACCCTTCCCACTGCCTGCAGCATACTTTGTACCGGTGTGCACAGTGCGGAAAAAATAGACGCGATACCCAGTACAGACAGAATGCGTCCGGTAATTTCCGGTGCGTTCTGTGTACCGAACAGCAGCCGGCAGACCGGTTCCCCCATCACGGAAAGGCCCAGTCCCATGGGCAGTGTCACCATAGCCGACAGCCGCAGCACCGCATGAACGCACGTTTCCAGCTTTTTATGAGAACCGCCGGCCCATGCCGCTGTCACACTGGGCAGCGCACTCATGGCAAACGCCTGTGTCACGGTCGGCACCAGCATAAACAGCGTGTTGGCATTGGTGTAACAGCCGTACAGGAATGACGGGACACTGTGCATACGGACGACTTCCGGCGGAAGCAGTGTCCCATAAAAATTCAGCAAAGCTTCCGGCAGACGGTGCATCAGGTCATCCAGACGGCTGTTGAGAAGGGTAGCGTCCACCAGTGTGGAAAGGTTGACCGCAAGCGAGCCCAGCGCAATGGGAATGGCCGTATGCAGCAGTTCCCGGCGCAGTACCCGTTTTGTTGGCGGTTCCGGTGAGCGGCGCAGTTCTGCGTCGGTAATACCATCCCCATTTTTTCGGTAGTAAATCATCAAAAAGAAAAATGCCAGCATACTGCCAATCGTCACACCCAGCACAGCACCGGCCGCACAGGCAGGCAGTGCCGCCAGCCGCGCGTATTCGGCGGAAGGCTGCGGTACGCCCCACACTGTTTTGTGTGCGGCGTATTCCCGCGCCGCGGCAGATGCCAGCGCCGCGCAGATACCAAGGCCGAATACCAGCCGCCCCGCTGCTTCAATGATTTGCGAAACCGCTGTGGGCGTCATATTGCGCAGCCCTTCATACAGCCCGCGGTAGGTGGAAATCATGCTGCAGAAAAAGGCACACGGCGCCAGCGCCCACACTGCTGGCAGAACTGTCTGCGGACCGGTCCGCACGGCCAGCCGTGCATACGGAACAGAAAGTGCCATCATCAGTGTAAACGCACACAGACCAATGCCAGTAAACAAGCGTATGGACACACCCTGCAGCCGGCGCACGTCCTGAAAACGCCCCTGTGCGCAGCGGGCGCTGACCATGCGTGCCACCGCCGTGGGGAAGCCGGCTGCCGCCAAACTGTAAATGGGAAAATACAGCGAATAGGCACTGCCAAAGTAGGCACTGCCTACCGGCGTTAAAATCCAGCTCAGCGGTATTTTAAAAAGTGCACCCAGCACTTTCACAACCATAACTGCCCCAACCAGCACGGCGGCTCCTTTTAAAAAGCTCTGGCTTTTCCGCTTCATCCTGCCACTTCCGTTTCTCCTGTTTTTCCATTTCTATGAACGGAAGCAGGAAAATATCCGCCGGACCGAACAGGTATAAAAGAACTGCCGTGCAGATGTTTGCACGGCAGTTCCAGCATATTAAAAAATCAATCCTGCTGATTGTCTTCCCCTGCGGGCTGTTCGTCCGCGGGTTTTTCATCAGCTTGTTTTTCCTCTGTCGGCGGTGTTTCCGGCTGAGCCGGTACCGCGCTGTCCTCTGCGGGAGCATCCTGCGGTGGAACCGGTTCGTCCCGCTGCAACTTTCCGCCGCATTTGCTGCAGTACACAGCACTGGCGGGATTTTCCTGGCCACATGCGCTGCAGGTGATACGGCAGCGGTGGGCGGCCAGCTGCTCGTTGACAGCATCCAGCTGCTCATACAATTCATCAATCGCCAGCACGCATTCGCCGACCAGCTCATCAGAAGAAGTGCCCGATTTACGGGCATCGTATACAACACGTCCCAGCGCCTCGAAACGCTTGCTGATTTCATTGTTTAAATCTGCCGCACTCAAGCGCAGTCTAGAAATATCCACAACCTGATTAGCCTTTTTGCCAACTGCAGAAGCTGCTGTCTTTGCGTTGAGAACCATATCTTCGAACAGGCCCATTCTTGTCACGCTCCTTTTTATTTTTGCACATTGTATATAATTTTTTAGAAATTATAGCACGCTTTATAACCAAATAGCAAGGACAAATCGCATTTTATCAGGAATACAGCCCTCCACCGATAAATTCCCGAATCAATGAAGTCGGCGGCAGCAGTGTAGGACTGACCGGCGTGCAGAGCATCAGCGCAAAGGACAGGCGCTGTACTTCATCGGCAATCCAACCGCCCGGCTCCACCACTGTACGCAGCAGCATCAACGCCTGATTGCGCAAAGCCCCCAGCTCGTAGGCATGCAGGGAATTGATGGTGAAGTCAGCACCGGCACGGAAAGGTGCAATATACCTGCGTTCGCCCTCCATAACCGAATCCCACATTTTCAGCGTCCGCTCGGGGGAAGTGCCGCGGAAGTTATAATCCCGCACAATGCGGCGAATCATGCGTACTTCCTTTGCTTCCAGCAAAACTTCGGACCGCGTGCATATATTCTGTTTGACATTGATATACACACATTCTGTACTGCCGCGCGGCAGGTCCTTCGTTAAAATTGGGTTCAGCGCATGAAGCCCCTCGATAATGGCAATGCCGTCCGGGGAAAGGCTTAGATGCCGTGTCTGCTGGGCAGGACGATGATGCACAAAATCAAATTCCGGCACTTCGCAGCTGTTGGAGGTAGCCAAATCATGCAGGCACTTCTGAATATAGTCTACCCGAAGTGCTTCCAGACATTCAAAGTCCTGGGTGCCGTCCTCCCGCCGAGGCGCTTCCTCCTCCGGATGGTAGAAATCATCCAGAGAAATTATCTGTGTTTCATGTCCCAACTGGCACAGTGCATCCGAAAGCAGGTGGGCAGTTGTCGTTTTTCCGCTGCTGCTCGGCCCGGCCAGCAAAACGACCCGGCAGCCGCGCGCAATGGTCTTTTTGGCAACGTCCTGCACACTTTTATGAAAATGCCGGTCTGCAAGTGCCACCAAATGGGCCGGGTCCCGCTGTGCCATATGGTTGATGTCCTCTAAATTATTGTTGAATCGTACATATTCAGGTGTGCGCAAATGTTTCATAAATCTGTTCCACCTTTTCTTTCCGCTCCAGTATTTCCTTATGGCGCGTAATATACTCATAAGGATACTTGAAATTATACACACGGGTAAGCCGTCCGTCCGGTGCACAGATTTTGCTGCCTGCACCCGCACCGCAGGCCAGAATGGTTTGGCTTTCATCCATAATAACGGTATTGTAAAAATCCTCGAATCCCGGTTTGGCAAAGCCGACATTTTCCAAACCACCCAAAATGCGTGTTTGACGGTACAGATAGTACGGCTGCCAGCCGCCGGAAAGCAGTTTTTGGCCGGCATAATCCAGCATCTGTGCAACCATCGCACCGGAAGCGCGCTGCTCCCCCTGCTGAAAGATGCGGGACGCACGCTTGAGGGCCAGTGTGTGTACGGTAATGCTTTCGGGGCCAAGGGCACACACGCGGTCCACCGTATCGGCAAACGTTTCCGGTGTGTCCAGCGGCAGGCCGGCAATTAAATCCATATTGATATTGTCAAACTCTGCCTCGCGGGCCATGGCAAAGGCGTCCAGCACCTGCTGTACCGTATGACGGCGGCCAATCGCCTGCAGCACCTTTTCCTGCATGGTCTGCGGGTTGATGCTGATGCGTGTTACACCGCGGCGGCGCAGACCACGCAGCTTTTCCGGTGTAACGGTGTCCGGCCGTCCGGCTTCTACTGTCACTTCTCGGCAGGCAGATAAATCAAACGAATCTTGCACGGCTGCCAGAACCGCGTCCATCTGCTCCGCAGAAAGCGTTGTCGGTGTTCCGCCGCCCATATATACCGCCTGCAGGACAAGGCCCAGTCCTTTTGCCACCCTGCCTGCCGCACGAATTTCTCGGCACAGGCAGGTTACATAGTCGGGAATCAGCTGCATGGTTTTTTCAACGGACATCGACACAAATGAACAGTACGCACACCGGCTGGGACAAAACGGAATGCCGATATACAGACTGAAGCCGTTTGGCTTTTTCTGTGCCAAGATGCTGCTCTCTTTGTGCAGGGTAAGCAGTGCCAGGCGCGTTTTCTGACGGCTGACATGATATGCGTCCATAAAAATCTGCAGCGCTTTGTCCTGTCCCCAACGGTCTATCAGGCTGTGCAGCATTTTTACCGGCCGAATACCCGTCAGAATACCCCAGCGCGGCGTAAAGCCAGTTTTTTGAACCAGCAAGCCGTACAAAAGCTCCGCCAGCTGCCGTTCTGGATTTTGGTCACCGAAAAGGCCGGGCTCATAGGCGCGCTCCGCCCGCAAAACCGCTTTGCCTTCCGACAGGCTAGCTTTCAGCTGTACACTGTTCCCTGTTTTCTCCACACGGGCAACAGCAGTCAGCGGTGCTGGATTCGGCGGCAGTGTGCCATCCTCCATAACGCGGATAGGTTCTTCCGGATAAAACAGACGGCAGAGTTTTTCCAGTTCATAATGATAGGCGTTATTTTCAAGTATTAAATCCATTTTGACCGGCTTCCATATAGGGATTATTCTTTCGTTCCCAGCTAAGCTTTGTTTCGAACTCATGTCCGGGCAGCACCCGCCACTCGCCGGGCAGGTCGCGCAGCCGCTGTGCGGAAGCGAGAATATCCGAAAAGCTGCCTGTTGGGAAATCCGTGCGGCCCACCGTTCCGCACATAACGGTATCGCCGGAGAACAAGGCATCCCCTACTAGGAAACAGCAGCCGCCGTGTGTGTGGCCCGGTGTATGCAGTACCCGAATTGTAAGACTGCCAAGTGTCAGCGTCTGACCGTCCTTCAGCAGGACGTCCGGCTGATAGGTGGGAATGGTGCACATGGCCATACTGCTTAGACTGTTGAGCGGATTGCCGATAAAGTCCGCTTCATCTTTATACATATAGATTTTTGCACCCGTCTGCGCTGCTAGAGGACCTACCCCCAGTGTATGGTCAAAGTGGCCGTGCGTCAGCAAAATCATGGAAACATTTTTCTGCTTGACGGCATCTTTCAGCTGCGCATCATAAAAACCGGGGTCAATAATAGCGGTTTCTCCGGTGGCGTTGTCCGTCAGCAGGTAACAGTTGGTGGGAATCATACCACCGGGAATGCACTGAATCCGCATGAGGTACCTCCTCGATTTCTGGCAGCCCGCGGCTGCACTTTATATGTTATGCGAAAAATATGAAAGAATTGCAAACGAACCGTAAAAAAGCCGGGAATCATGTGCGGCGGATGGATTCTACACCCTTTACCGCCTGCAGACGACCGATGATGCTTTGTAGCTGGTCCAGTCCGTTTACGGTAATACCAGCGGAGATAACCGCACGTCCGTCCTTCAGTTCACGGGAGTTCAGCGAGTGAATAAACAAACGCATATTGTACAGCTGCTGTGTCACATCTGCCAGCAAGCCGGAACGGTCGTTGGCCAAAATCTCCAGTGTTGTCTGGAACTCCTCGCGCACATCACCGGCCCAGTGGGCAGCAACCCAGCGTTCCGGCTCGCTTGCACTGGCAATCGGGTGCGGAACATTGCGGCAGGATTTTTTATGAATGGAAACGCCGTATCCGCGTGTAATAAAGCCGATAATATCGTCCCCGGGCAGCGGGTTACAACAGCGGGCAAACTTAATAAGGCAGTCACCCATACCCTCTACAATGACGCCGCTGGCCGCCTTGCGGGCAGCAGGCTGGGCATGGCTGACCAGTTCCTTCGGTGGTTCCGGATGATGTGTCTTTAGGTATTCTTCCCGAATTCGCGGCATCATTTTCCACAGCTGAATACCACCGTATCCAATTGCTGCGTAAACGTCGTCCACCGTGGCACAGTTCTGTTTGCTGCCAAGCCGAATCAGCAGCAGCTCCTGCTCTTCCGCTGAAAGCACAACACCGTTGTGCTTCAGTTCCCGCTCCAGTTCACTGCGGCCCTCCATGATATTTTCGTCGCGCTTTTCCCGCTTAAACCATGTGCGTATTTTATTTCGCGCCTCGCTGGTCTTGACAGTTTTCAGCCAGTCACGGCTGGGACCACGTGCCTCTTTGCTGGTGATAATATCAACGATTTCGCCGGTTTTCAGCTGGGTAGTCAGCGGCGCCATGCGTTTGTCTACCTTCGCGCCGACCATACGGTTGCCGATTTCACTGTGAATGGCATAGGCAAAATCAATGACGGTGCTGCCGGAAGGCAGGTCAATGACATCTCCGCGCGGCGTAAAGACATACACCTCGTCCGGCGTCAGGTCTGACTTGATGGTGCGGATTAGGTCCGTAGCGTCCGCCGAATTTTTCTGTTCTTCCAGGATTTGCCGAATCCATTCCAAACGCTTTTCCATGCTGTCGTGAGAATGATGGCCGTCCGTCATACCCAGTTTGTACTTCCAGTGGGCGGCAATGCCGTACTCGGCAGTGTGGTGCATTTCCCATGTGCGTATCTGAATTTCAAAAGGAATGCCGTCTTTGCCGATGACCGTTGTATGCAGGGACTGATACATATTCGGTTTTGGGGTGGAAATATAGTCCTTAAAGCGGTTTGGCAGCGGCCGGAACATATCGTGTACAATGCCCAGCACGTTGTAGCAGTCATTAACGGTATCCACAATGACGCGCACCGCATAAATATCATAAATTTCGTCCATATTCTTGCCCTGTATAAACATCTTCCGGTAAATGCCGTTGATGCTCTTTACACGGCCGGAAACATAGACGTTGGGAATCGTTTCCGCAACGCGGTCCTGAACGATTTTCTTTGTCTTTTCAATAAACGCAGTCCGCTCTTCCCGCCGCAGTGCCAGACTGCTTTCAATCTCTTTATAGGCATAGGGGTCCAGTACCCGCAGGGAAAGGTCCTCCAGCTCTTCTTTAATGGCACGAATACCAAGCCGGTGCGCAATCGGCGCATAGACCTCCATGCTTTCCAGTGCTTTTTCCCGCTGTTTTTCCGGTCCCCAATAGCAGGCCGTGCGCATATTGTGCAGGCGGTCCGCCAGCTTGATGATGATAACGCGGATATCCTCGCTCATGGCAATCAGCATCTTGCGGAGATTTTCCGCCTGCTGTACCTCGCGGGATTTGTACGGGATCAGTCCCATCTTTGTGATTTTCGTAACACCGTCCACCAGACCGGCAATCTCCGGACCGAACAGGCGGCGCAGTTCCTCCAAACTGACCTTGGTGTCCTCCACCACGTCATGCAGTAAACCGGCCGCCACGCTCTCGCTGTCCATACCGAGCTGTACCAAAATGCACGCTACGGCAACCGGATGAGAAATATAGGGAGCGCCGGAAAGACGCTTCTGGTCGCCATGTGCAGAAAGGGCCAAATCATATGCTCGGCGGATAAGTTCCATATCATAGTCGTGCTCGCTCTGTGACAAAAGCGCTGTTAAATCATCGTATGTATTTTCCGTACTCTCCACAGTGTTTCTCCATCTCCTCTCAAGTCTGCGGGACCATCTGAACCTGCGCCCGCAATCCGCGCAGAAAACCGCTGTCTGATAAATCCACTTTCCCTTTGACCGTACACATGGTTACGGTATATTGTGTACCAAATGCCTGTGCCTCAACCAGCCCATGTTCCTGAAAAAGCTCCAGACAAACCAGCAGGCGGGCAAATGGCATTTTGCCAAGGGCAGACACGCCCTCCGCACCACCGCGGTAGCCGCCGCACGCACGCAGTGTGCGGTACAGACCAGCACAGGCAGCACGGTCCGGTGAAAGGCTGTCAAACTCTTCTGTCGTCAGCGGGTCACCGCGCTTGGCTTTTTCAAACAGCTCCCGTCCCTTCAGCAGTGCTTCTTCATCACAGCCGGACAGTTTCATGTCCCGCACGATAATCGAAAGCGTTTCTCGGCCGTTATATACATCACCGATGAGTTCCACTGCAAGATCCAACATGTCCCCCGGGTGATAAGGAAAAGCGGATAGTTCCATACCAAATTTCATACAGCGAAGCCGTACTCCGCCGGCCGAACAAACCAGCCGCAGATGTTTTCCGCCGCCGACCGGCTGAATTTCCTGCAGGCGCACTCCAAACAGACCGTACAGCGGCTTTGGGTTTCCAGTGCCAAACGGCTGCAATAGGTCGGCCGCGTGCGGCAGCTCCAGGGAAATACGGGCCGGTTTCAGCACGCCGTCCAGCTGCAGCACCGGCACAGGCATAGTCCCCTGTGATGCGGCGTAGGCGTTGATGCGCCGGCGGAATTCCGCCGTGTTTTCCGCCGGCATGGTCATGCCGGCGGCCATGGCGTGCCCGCCGAATTTTGTCAGCAGGTCCGCGCAGGCACTGATGGCTTGAAACAGAGAAAAGCCCTCCACACTGCGTCCGGAGCCTTTTGCTTCATGATTGCCGCACGAAAGGACAATGCTTGGCTTGCCAAATGTTTCCGTTAGGCGGCTGGCAACGATTCCGATGACACCTGTATGCCAGCCGCGTCCTTCTACAACCAACACTCGGTCCAATAGACGGTCCGGTTCCTGCTGCAGCTGCTGCAGGGCACTTTCATAAATTTCCGCCTCCAGCTGCTTGCGGTAATCATTGTCGTCACAAATATCTGCCGCCAGCAGGCAGGCTTCATCCGGGTCCTCACTTAAAAGCAGCCGGACCGCGCGGTCCGGCGAACCGATGCGTCCGCACGCGTTGATGCGCGGCACAATGCCAAAAGCAATATTTTCCGCTGTCAGCTCGCGGTCTTCCAAACCCGCTTTTTCCAGCAGTGCACGCAGACCGGGACGATCCGTCTGCGGCAGCAAACGAAGGCCAGTCCGCAAAAACGTCCGGTTTTCACCCGTCAGCGGCACAACATCTCCCACGGTTCCAATGGTCAAAAGGTCCGCATAAGTTTCCAGCAGGAGCTGCTGGTCGGAGTCCTCCCCCTCCAGTGCCTGCACCAGTTTAAAGGCCAGTCCCGCACCGCACAGACATTTGTCTTCACTGGTATCGTCCGGCCGAAACGGGTCCACTACGGCCTGTGCCTGCGGCAGCTCCGGACGTGACCGATGATGATCCGTAATGACGACGTCTATGCCCAGTTCCCGCGCGTGCTCCACTTCCGGCAGGGAAGAAATGCCGTTGTCTACGGTAATGAGCAGGTCCACCTGCCGCTCATGCAACTTGTCCACTGCGGCCATATTCAGCCCATAGCCTTCTTTTTCTCGGTCCGGAATGTAAAAAGAAACATTTGCACCGCTGGACTCCAAATAGGAATATAAAATGGCAGTGGCAGTAACACCGTCGGCATCATAGTCGCCATAAACAGTCACTTTTTCAAAGGAATCAATGGCCTTTTGAATGCGCTGAACAGCCCGGTCCATGTCTTTTAAACGAAGCGGGTCACTCAGCGGTGCCCCATTAATCTGGTCCGCGGCCTGCTGCGGTGTACTGCAGCCACGTGACTGCAGTAATGCCGCCGTCACCGCCGGAATGCCAGTCTGCTGGGAAAGCTGGCGCGCCGCACGGCGGTCGATGGAAGCAACGACCCATTTTTTGAGTGCCAAAAGAAGTTCACCCGTTCTTTCTGCCCGAAAAATCCGGGCATTTTCTCTATTCTGTAACCATTTATTCATAACGATAAATGATGTATAATATATTATTTTATCATTTCAATCCACAATAATCAATGTTTTCCGGCAAATTCGGTATGTGGCAGTATGAAAAAGGCAGCCGGTACAGGCAGAATGAAATGCCCTTATCCGGCTGCCGAAAAATTTTCTAAAAGGCTACGATTTTGTCAGCGTAACGCCTACCTGGTAAGTTCCGTAGGCCCAGCAGGTTTTGTCGCCGCCGATTTTAATGGATACCGGTGCATTCGTCGTACCGGCCTGCTGAATATTCGAAAAATCCACCGCCGCTGTGATATTGCTCGCCGTCAGGGTGGCAATATCACTTGCTTTGCCGATAATGCTGATGTTAAGCGACTTGGTTTCCACCTCTGTCTTCATTCCGGAGGGAACATTCATCTTGGTAAAGGCCGTAACGGTAAAGTCTTTGCTGGTGTACTGACTCATGTTTTTCAGTGTAACCTGCGCCGTGGCGCTGCTGCTTAGATTCGTACAGCCGCTTGGCATCTGTGAAATCTGCTGGTTAAAGCTGTTGTGGGTGGTATTAACCTGTGAAAAGTCAATCGCTTCCAAACTGACTTCTGTAATTTTAGAAATGGTATCCTTTGGCCCGGCAATCGAAATGCTGGCCGGACTGACTGTGAAGGCGCTGTCCGCGTCCAATTTCAGCCCAGCAGGCTGGTTTGTAAAAGTCGGCAGAACTTTCACTGTCTTTTTTGGCTGCACCTGAATGGTGACATTTACCTGGTTCACACTCATAGTAAGGTACTGGTCCGGCACAATGGTCTTGCCGGAAGCATCGTACAGCACCAGTGGTGCCGCAAAAGTTTTGGTATCCGTCAGCACGGTATTGCTGCCGCTGTAGTCAACGGACACGTGGTCAATTTTGGAAACCTCCGTCTGCGGGCCGGAAATGGTCACATTTTCCGTATCCGCAGTGGGACCGGGGCTGTAGTAGCCGGAAGTGTCGATTTTATACATATTGGCAGGCATGTGGATAGAGAACGTTTTCTTTGCCGCGCGGTCCACATGAATCGTCCACTCAGACGGATAAATTTTGCTGAAGCTAAAGTTGGAAAGCGCACTGATGTTCTTGCCAATCAGCATTACCCTATAGTCGCCGGGCGCGGTAATCTGTGCCACGCTGGCCGGCACTACTTCCAGGTCCTTGCTGCGCACCTGACTGACTGAAAGGGTGTTGCCAGTTATGGTGACGGAAGCGGTATCTGTTTTGCTGGGCGAATAAACTGTCAGCCCCTGCTGCTGTGCCTCATCCGGAAGGCGGACATTGATGGGAATCTCATTGATGCGCTTCGGGAAATGCTCGGTGTCATTGCAGGCCAGCACAAGCCACAGAAAAACCGCCAGTACCAGTGATAGAATCAAGACGAATTTGTTGTTGTAGAACAGGCCATTCAGCTTTTTGTATCCGTTTTTCTTCTGTGGGCGTTTTATTTTTTCTTTATTTTTATTTTTCATTTTTCGTCCTCCTAATAGAAGCAAAGAACGATCCCCGGTCCCGAGTACTTTCGGGTTCCAGCAGCAGACTGTTTAGCTCATTCTGCAGGGACTCACGCGTATAGTTGCGGGTAATAGTCCCGCCCAGGGCAATGGAAATCTGGCCTATCTCCTCGGAAACAACAATGACAACCGCGTCCGAATTTTCACTCATGCCAATCGCGGCACGGTGACGGGTGCCAAGCTCAATGGCCACATCATTGTTGCGCTTTGTCAGCGGCAAAATACAGCCGGCCGCATACAGCATTCCATCCCGAACAATCATGGCACCGTCGTGCAGGGGCGCCTTATTGAAAAAAATATTGCAGATGATGGGAACACTGGGCACTGCGTTAATGATGGTACCGGTATCTATAATGTCGCCAAGCTTGGTTTCACGCTCCATGACAATGAGGGCACCGGTTTTGCTTTTGGACATACTATCACAGGCTGCCACAACCGCGCGGATACCACGCCGCCACTGTTCCTGCACCTCTTGGTCAACCGTGCTGCGCCCGCTCATCAGCGCACGCAGGCCGCCGTGGTGACCGCGTCCCATTTTCTCCAGCGCACTGCGCAGTTCCGGCTGAAAGACCACAAACAGACATACCAGCCCATACTGGATAACATACGTGAAGAGTGTTTTCATCATATACAGCTGCAGTACATTCGCACCCACCCATACAGCCAAAATAATCAGGATGCCTTTGACCAGCTGACCGGCACGGGTTTCCCTCATGAATTTGATTGCACTGTAAATGACAAAAGTAACCAACAGAATGTCGATTATGTCCTGTACGCGGAAATTACTGAACGCATTCTGTATATTTCCCCAGAAAATCGCCAGCTGACCCACGGCGGTCCCTCCTTTCCAATCCTTCTTTTATTGTATCATATCCCGGCAGATATGCAAAATGTTTTTCTTCCCACGGCGGCTTTTCAGTGTCTGCCGCCTGCAATTTGGAGGACCGCATCCGCAAAAGCTTCCGTCTGCGCTCTGCCGGTAAAGGCGGAAGGACACATTCGTACGGCGCCGCGGTCCAACGTGCCGTAAAAAGCGTGTGCGCGCGGTGCACAGTGCAGCCCCGCACGCACGGCAAAGCCGTGCCGGTCCAGCTTGGCAGCCGTTTCCTCACTGTCCATATCGGGTAGATTAAACGATAAAAGCGGCGCAAAATATGGCGGTTCCGGCCGCGGCGTATACAACTCCACTTTGCCGGAGCGTTTGAAGCGGTCGTACACGCCGCACGCCAGCCGGCTTTCTTTTTCGTAAAGATTTTGTATGCCCATCCTCTGTACAAAGGCAATGCCCGCACCAAGGCCAAGAATGCCGGGGACATTGGCAGTTCCGCTCTCAAACCGTTCCGGCATTTCCTCCGGCTGCACCAAACTTTCCGAGGCTGTACCGGTACCGCCCTCTATCAGTGTATCCAAAGAAGCGCCGTTCAGCGCAAGCAGCAGGCCGGTCCCCATTGGCCCATACAAACCCTTATGCCCCGGCGCACAGAGGTAGTCAATACCGTTTTCCGCCATAGAAATGGGCAAAATGCCGGCGGACTGGGCACAGTCCACACAAATCGGCACCTGATAGGCGTGACACAGCGCCGCAATACGCTCCACCGGCAGGCGAATGCCCCACACATTGGAAACATGGGTGCACACACACAGACAGGTATCTTCCTGCATGGCTTTGCGGAAAGCGTCCATGGTGGCGTCATTGTCACCGGGCACGACCTGCACTTCTGTATAAGTAATGACGTTGCGGCGGCGCAGCGTTTCCAGCGGCCGCATGACCGCGTTGTGCTCCAAACAGGAAGTGACCACATGGCCGCCCTGCTTCACCGCTCCTTTGATAACCATGTTCAGTGCCTGCGTACAATTCATAACAAATGCGACATTTTCCGGACCAGGCGCACCGAAAAAGCGAGCGGCACGCTCCCGCACCTGAAACACAGCTTCCGCTGTACGCAGACTCATACGGTGTCCGGCCCGGCCGGGATTAGCTCCATACATTCGCAGGGCACGCTGCATTGCCGCAGAAACCTGTGGTGGCTTTGGGTATGTGGTAGCGGCATTGTCCAAATAAATCATTTCTGCTGCACCCGCTCTCTGCGTCCCAGTACATGAATGCCTGCTTCCTGTAAAATCTGTTCAGCTTCTTCTACCCCGTTGGGAACATATACACCATAGCCGCAGCCCGAGGTATTCGGCGTACGCGGCAGGCGCTCTACATAGGCCCGAATGCCATTATTGCGCAAAAGCTCACGGCTTTTCATCGCATATGTGACGGAACCTACATCTATAACAACTTGCTGACCCACAAGGTATCACCTCTTTGTAGTTTACATACTACAGAATATGAAGCCACCTTGCTTTCTGCCTTTTTTGTCCTTTAGAACTGCGCCGTGCGTTACCGCAGCAGACACACCGCATGGACCGCTATACCTTCCCCCGCACCGGTAAATCCAAGTCCCTCTTCCGTAGTGGCTTTGACACTAACCTGTTCCACAGGAACGGAGCAGGCCTGTGCCAAATTCTGCCGCATGGCAGTAATATACGGGCGCAGTTTCGGCCGCTGACAAAGAATGGTGGCGTCGATATTTTCTATTTCATATCGGTTCGCCCGCACATGGCGGCAGACCTCCTGCAAAAGCTGTAAACTGTTGGCACCGCTGTAAGCCGGGTCCGTGTCCGGAAACAGACAGCCGATGTCCCCCAGTGCCGCGGCACCCAGCAATGCATCCGATACAGCGTGCGCCAGCACGTCCGCGTCCGAATGGCCCAGCAGGCCCTTCTCATACGGGACCTCTTCCCCGCCCAGAATCAGGCGGCGGCCGGGCACCAGTTTATGTACATCATATCCATGTCCTATGCGCATCATTTTTCGCCCCTTTTGCGCAAAACAGCCTCCGCCGCCGGTACATCGTCCGGCGTGGTGAGTTTAAAATTGGTATAACTGCCGCGGCAGAGGTGTACCGGATATCCGGCATGCTCAAACAGCTGACAGTCATCCGTCAGGTTCTGCCCACCGCCGGAAAGCAGGCTGCGGTATGCCTTGGCACAAAAAACCTGCGGTGTCTGCACCGCCCATAAGTTCCGACGTTCCGGCGTGTCAATAATGAGGCCGTTTTCGTCCGATTTTTTAATCGTATCTTTCACTGGCACCGCCAGCGCAGACGCACCGTATTGGGCAGCATCTGCTACCGCACGGTCAATTTCTTCCGGTGTTACCAGCACACGGGCACCATCGTGAATGGCAAGCAGTCTGCACGCTCCGGCCGCTTTGGCTCCGGCCGCCGCGGACTTTTGGCGGGTATCACCACCCGGCACAATGGCCGCCAGCTTGTCTGTACAGTGATTCTTCACCGCCAGCGCGCGGAAATGTGCTTCCTGACCGGGTGGGCAGACCAATATGACACGCTGAACCGTTTTCGCCTGTTCAAAAGCAGAAAGCGTATGCACCAATGCAGGCTTACCGCCCAGTGGAATCTCCTGTTTGGGACGGCCCATTCGTGTGGAGGCGCCCGCCGCCACAATCACAGCACAGCAGGAAACTTCCGGCAGACCGTCTGCCGTTTCCCATGGAAAATAGCGGAGGTCCGGCAAATATACATCTGCCAGCTCCTGAATTTCCGGC
This sequence comes from Caproicibacterium lactatifermentans, assembly GCF_013315815.1. Taxonomy (NCBI): domain Bacteria; kingdom Bacillati; phylum Bacillota; class Clostridia; order Eubacteriales; family Oscillospiraceae; genus Caproicibacterium; species Caproicibacterium lactatifermentans. The sequence continues at coordinate 627,280 of NZ_CP046051.1, read as the reverse complement.
TTTTCCGGTTTTGCTTCCGCGTCCGCCAATGCCGCGACCGGAAAACCCGCCATTTTGGCGGTCCGAATCGCATACAATGCGTCTTCAAAGACCACAGTTTCTTCAGGCGTGCCGCCCAGTCCGCGGGCCGCTGCCTGGAAAATCTCCGGACGGTCCTTGCCGCTGCCAAAGTCATTTGTTGACAAAATGAACTGAAAAAGCTGTGTAACGCCCAGCCGGTCAAATACCGCACGGATACTGCGGGCGTCCGTACTGGAAACAATACACATAGGGGTTCCCTGTTGATGAAGCCGCTGCAGGAATGCGACTGCACCCGGTTTTGGCTGTACCTCTGTGCGGTACCTCTCATAGGGGATCGTGTTTATTTCCTCCATAATAGCTTCCATACTCTCCTGTACCCCAAGCGTACGGAAATAGCGTGCCGAGTCCTCAACGGTCATGGCACGCAGACGGGTGTGCATATCTTTCTGCGCAGAAATGCCGTGCCTACTGAGAATGTCTTCCCCCAAGTTGTCCCATACATGCATGGAGTCAAGCAGAGTGCCGTCCATGTCAAAAATCGCATATTTTACCTGCATAATTCCTCCCGACGCCGCAGCGCCTGTCTGACAAAGTCGCTTTCCCACTTACGCATATTTCTGAAAAGAAATATTGAGGTCAACCGTACCGGTTATGCCGTTGATTTTTCCCTTTTGCGTATACTGCCATATGTTAAAATGATAGTAAAAGCTGGGCAGATTTTTATATTCTGCATACCAAATCTGATATGCCTCCAGTTCCTTTAGGTCAAAAACCGTATATCCCATGGTTTTGTTGCAGTAATAGGCTGGCTTGTACCCGGCTGCCTGGATGCGTTTGCAGAAAGCCGCCGTATACTGTGTAACTTCTTCCGGCGTTTCGCTGTTGGTACGCAGACCGCCGGCCTCCGAAATAGTGGAAATCGTTTCATCGTTTCCCGGCTCCCAATCAAAGACGACCGGCCATGTTACCTGATAGGGCTTTATCTGCTGTATCACATAGTCAGCTTCCTTTTCCGCTTCTGCTTTGGAAATCGCCTGTGAGTAGAAATAAACGCCGACCTTCAGCCCAGCTGACAAAGCGCCCTTCATGTTTTCCGTGAACCTGCTGTCCGCCTGAATTGTGCCGGTGGTCTGGCCACGGTATCCGACACGAATCATGACGAAATCCATGCCGGAGGCCTTCACTTCTTTCCAGTCAATACTGCCCTGCCAAGAAGAGACATCTACGCCGTTGACCGCACCTGCATAAGAGGTGATGCCATTGAGTGCGCTGAACTTACTGTCAGACAGGGTATTTTTTGCCACCGCATATTTGGGTATGATTTTTTCCCCTTCATAGCGGTCCTGTATAATCATATCCTCTACAATCGAAGACGATACTTGTTCCTCTGCATTTTTATGGGATGAACAGCTGTGCAGAATAGCCGTTAAAAGCAAAACGATGGCCAGCACAACCGCGCCGGCCGCCAGCAGCAAGCGCCTTCTCTGTTTTCGTATTCGTTTCTGTACACGGGGACTGCGGACATAGCGGCTCATAACATTCTCCTTTCCGCTCTGGATTCTGCGATTTATTTTACACGAATCCTGTTGAAAAAGCAACTTTACAGGACGGACGCCAATATGCTAAAATAGGGCGTAAAAGGCGGGGATTTCCCTGCAGCAACGGAAAGGAATCTTTTTAGAATGCCGATTCAAAACATCATTTTCGATATGGGGCAGGTCCTGCTTGATTACTGTCCAGAACGCTACACAAAGGCTTTTCTGCCCGATTCGGCAGGCACAGATGACTGTCATCTGGTGACACATGTTCTGTTCGGCGGCAAAACATGGCAGCAGCTAGATGCTGGCCAAATTACCGAAACAGAGGCTATTCATACCTTGCTTCCACAGCTGCCGCCGCATCTGCGCCGGCCGGCCCGGGAACTTTTCTACGGCTGGCAGTCCTATATTCGGCCGATACCCGAAACAAACGAACTGGCGCTGGAACTGCACCGTGCAGGTTATAAGATTTATATTCTCAGCAACACAGGCGTGCGCCTGCACGTTTACAGCTTCCGTATTCCGGCGTTTCAAATTATGGACGGTGCCGTGTATTCGGCGGACGTTCAGCAGGTAAAACCAGACCCCGCGATTTATCAAACGCTGCTTTTCCGCTACTCCCTGCAGGCGGAAGAATGTTTTTTTATCGATGACAACCCTGACAACATCGCCGCCGCCAAAGCGCTCGGTCTGCAGACGCATTGCTTCCAGCACGGATACCGTGCACTGGAAACAGACCTGCATCGGGCCGGTGTGCAGTGGAAGGAACAGTAACACGTCTTTCCGTTTCATATAAAGAAAAGGGCCGGACACTGTTTTGTGTTCGGCCCTTTTCCGCTGTTTTCCAACAAAACAGGCTCTGCCGCAGCAGAGCCTGTAAAGGATTCAGGTATTTTTCATAATGATACTTTCCAGCAGGTTTGCCACCTGTTCGCAGCCATCACAGCAATCCTCAAAGCGGTCAAAAGCCCGTACCCAGCCAATCTTCACCGCTGTCTTGCCGTCTTCACCGTACAGCTGATGAACGGTGTCAATGTACAGTTTATCGCCGCTTTCCTCCAGCGTGTTGACCTCCACCACATGTTCGTGAATATGTGTCTGCTTGCGGAAGTTGTAAAACTCCTGCATGGCAGCCAACAGGTGGTCACAGCACTGTACAATCAAATTTGCAAACTCCAGCGCTTCCGGACGGATATCGTTAATGTGGTACATATAAATACGCATGAGAACATCTTCAATCTTGTCGGTCACTTCGTCCAGTGCCTGCGCAAGGTCAATGATATCTTCCCGCTCAATCGGCGTAATGAATTCGCGGGCAAGCTGATTCATCATGGTATGCTTTTCCTGGTCCGCTGCATGCTCAATCATGTGCATTTCTTCCTGCTTCTGCGGCAGGTTTTCGATATTAAAGTGCTGCAGAATATCCTGCAGCTTTTTAGCCGCCTGACAGGCGTATTTCATCTGCGTTACGAAACTGTCATAATAAGGACTGGTTTTTTTCGACACGGCGGATAGCACTCCTTTGCTGATAATTGCCGAATTGCATCTCTAAAATAGAGCAACTATTTTTTACAGAGTAATTGAAAAATCAGAGAACTGCGATAAGCACTTTAGACACAACATAGCCAATCAGACCGCAGCCGGGGAATGTCATAATCCATGTCATGGCCATATCTTTCGCCACACCCCAGTTAACTGCTGACATTCGTTTGGCAGCACCTACACCCATGATGGCTGTTGTTTTGGTATGCGTTGTGCTGACTGGCCAGCCGGTCAGGCTGGAAATCAGCAGACACACAGCGCCGGCCATATCTGCCGCAAAGCCCTGGTAGCGTTCCAGCTTGACCATATTCATGCCCACGGACTTAATAATGCGGTAGCCGCCAGTCGCAGTACCCAGTGCCATAGCCAAAGAACAAATAACCATAATCCAAAATGGAATCTGCAGCTGTGCCCCGGCGGAAGCCGTATGGCCGTTTGCCAGCAGAAGGCCCATCAGGAACACGCTGATAAACTTCTGCCCATCCTGCGCGCCGTGCATGAAAGCCATCGTTGCACCACCGAAAATCTGTGCACCCTTAAAGAAATGTCCCGTTTTGCGGCGGTCCATATTGCGGCAGATTACTTCGGTCAGCTTGCAGATAAGCCAGCCCAGCCCAAAGCCAAGTACAGCGGACAATGCCAGCCCATACAGGACCTTCACCCACTCGTTCCAGTGGATACCATTCAGTCCATTGTGTACAGCAATCGCAGCGCCCGTCAGGCCAGCTATCAGCGAGTGACTCTGGCTGGTAGGAATACCAAAGGCCCACGCGACGCCGCCCCATACAACAATCGCAATCATAGCAGCGCACAGCGCGATAAGGGCGTTGTGTGAATCCGTGCCAAAGTCGACCATTTTATAAATGGTTTCAGCAACAGTGGGACACAGCCGAGTCATAATGATAATGCCCAATAGATTGCAGACAGCCGCCATTCCAATTGCCGCCCGCGGCGACATGGAACGTGTAGAAACGGTTGTAGCAATCGCATTCGGCGCATCTGTACCACCGTTGACCATAATTGCAGCTAAAACAAGCAGCACCGTAATAAGGAACGGCGGATTGCTGGCAATCTGCTGCAGAAAAGTGGAAAAAGTAATCATGGCAGGTCCTTTTCTCCTCGCTGCAGGTCATCTTAACCTGTTTTTAACCTATTTTTAATTAGCAGATTTATCATATCATGTTTTTCGCCAATATACAAGCAAAAGTTGCATATTCAGGTGCCCACTTCATGCATGATGCTCAGCTATATTTAGCTGCTATTTTTATTATATCTATCTTTGATTTTTCGCTGAAAAGCAGAAAAAAGCACTGTCCATCTGTGGACAGTGCCAAACTATTCTGATTCAGTTGCCTGCGCTGGAAACGCCTGCGCCGGAGACGGAAGTGCCATTGTTCAGCAGAGAGGCAAACCGTGCTTCATGCTTTGTGCTGAGCTTAAAGTTCGGATTGCCTTTCAGCAGCGGAATGAAATACTGGTTCGAGAATCCGTACATACTCGGGTCCAATGTCCCATCCAGTGGCTTAAACGTATAGCCGTTCTGCTTGCCATACTGAATGATGTTCTCCACTTCGCTGAGGGTAGCTTTTTTCACCGACGTATTGTGCATGAGGATAATGTTCCCGCCCTCCTGCATTCCGCGAATGGAGTTTGCGTAAATACCGCTGGCGTCTGCACCCTGTGCATCTTTTGAGTCGACGTCCCAGTCATAGAAGAAGAAACCGCGTCTGGTCATTTCCTGAATGATTGCCTTGCGTGTGGAAGTGGACATAATGGGGTTGTTGCTGCCGCCAGGGAAGCGGAAGAATGGTGCCACATGGTCATTGGTTGCTTTCTTCAGTATCTGGTACATATTGTTGAAATCAGAAAGGTATGCTTCCGGAGAAGCATAAATTTTCCGGTAGTTATGGCAGGCGCTGTGCACAGCACAGGTGCAGCCAGAATCATAAATTTCCTTTAGGTATTTATCATAGTTCGGGTCTTTCTGCTGTTCCGGCTGATGAGTGATGAAAAAGGCTGCTTTGACATTGTTCTTCTTCAGGACCTCCAGCAGCTGCGGGGTCAGGTCACTCGGGCCGTCATCGAAGGTGAGGTACACGGTTTTATCGGCGGCATCTTTCCACTGACCAACCTTTGTCTTTGCATACAGGTCCGGATACAGCGCCTGATATCCCGTCAGGCCAGTCTTGTTGACCTCAAAGGCCTGTGCGGAAGAAGCAGCCGCAGCAGAAGAAGCCGAGGTGGAAGAATCTTTCGCAGTGGACGCCTTGGAAACGGCAGAGGAAGACACTGCTGTTCCCGTTTTCGGGTGCACCAACAGACGGGTAATTCCATAAGTACCACCGGCAAGCGCCGCAACCAATACAATACAGATTAGAACAATTGCGGCGTGGCGTCTTGTGCGCTTTTTCTGCCGCTCGACCGCACTCACTTTTTTTCTCTCTGACATTTTCTCTACTCTACTTCCTTTTTGCGTTGTACAGCGCATCTGCCGTCAAAATGGGCAGGCTGTTTTCATCTGTCCGGAAAATGGTTGCTTTGCTTACAGGGGAATTTACCCATGAATGAACATTTTCTGGAACGTATGTGTACATACTCATTATAAAGCGGACCAGAATAAAATACCAGTTAAAGATTTGTTACTCGCGGCAATAAAAAATTTGTTTTCGCACCGGTCACACATGTATCTTCGGTTTCCGGCGGGGAATGGATTTTTCCATAACATAATAAATGCGGTTGCGGCCGTTTTCTGCCAGCACACTAACAACATCAAACATATCCAGGGAACCGATAAACTGGCTCAGCTTTTTAAAGCCGTAGTTTCGCACATCAAAATCCGGATAGCGGCGCACCAACATATTTCCTACATCGCCAATCAGCACACGGCCGTCCTCATCGGCGTTATCCCGCACCATATTATAGATGCTGTTAATAATTTTGTCCGGCGGCACCATTTCCGGTTTGGTCGGAGCATCCGAGGCTTTTTCATTCTCTTCCGCCTGCTGCTCCAGCACTTCCAAATAGCGGAATTTGTTGCACGCCGCAATAAAGGGCGCCGGTGTCTTTTTTTCGCCCATGCCGATTACAACCATTCCGCCCTCCCGCAGGCGGGCCGCCAAACGGGTAAAGTCGCTGTCGCTGGAAACCAAACAAAAACCATCCACATGACCGGAATACAGAATATCCATCGCGTCAATAATCATGGCCGAATCGGTCGAACTCTTCCCTGCTGTATAGCCGTACTGCTGAAACGGAATAATAGAATTCTCCAGCAGCACATTTTTCCAGGAAGCGAGGGAAGGCTTTGTCCAGTCCCCGTAAATGCGCTTATACGTTGCAACACCATTGTTGCTGATTTCATCCAGAATATATCGGACATATTTGCCCGAAACATTGTCCGCGTCGATAAGGACAGCGAACCTTTTTTCATCTTGCATAGCTTTCCTCCTTTTTAACACACTCTTTTATTTTATTGTTTCCGCTGTGCGGAATATGCATTTGTGTCCCCGCTCTGCTCTGTTTTTTCCAAAAAAGCGTTGAGATAGGGACGGAAAGCACTGGGAAGCGGATAGCGTTCCCGCAGTTCTTCTATACTGGCCCACACAAGGTCCGGCGCCGATACAGGCGGAGCCAGCAGGACACGCCAGCCCGTCATGTGCCACTCGATATGGGTGAAAATATGTTTAGCCGGCGGAAGCGGAAGCAGACGGACCGGCTCCAACCCCATCGCACGCACAGCCTGCACCGCCTGCCGCTGGTCCAGCGCACCATTCTCGCTGGGCAGTTCCCACATGGAAGCCAGCAGTCCCCTTGGCGGCCGGCGGCGCAGTGCCAAACGTCCCCCCTGCTGCAGCAAAAAAAGTGTCCGCTGTTCTATTCGGCGCGGCGGCTTTGGCTTCTTCACCGGATACTGCTGTTCTCCGCCGGCAGTATGTGCCGCACACAGCTCCGCCAGCGGACAGCTTTCACACTTTGGCGGCGCATTCGGTACACAAACAGTGGCACCCAGTTCCATCATTGCCTGATTAAAATCACCGCTGTGCTCTTCCGGCAGAATTGCCTGAACGCCCGCTTCTACGCAGCGCTTGACGGTGGGGTCCGAAATATCGGCACTGTCCGCTGTCAAACGCATCCACACCCGCAGGACATTGCCGTCCACCGCCGGAACCGGCAGGTGAAACGCAATGGACGCAATGGCACCGGCAGTATAGGGACCAATTCCCGGCAGTGTCAGCAGTTCCGGATAGGAAGCAGGCAATCGTCCACCGTATTTTTCGACAGCTACCTTTGCCGCTTTCTGCAGGTTACGGGCGCGGGAATAATAGCCCAGCCCTTCCCACAGCTTCAGCAGCCGTTCCTCCGGAAGTGCCGCCAGGGAAGGAATATCCGGTGCCGCCTTCAAAAAGCGCTCAAAATATCCTTTTACCGCTTCCACACGTGTCTGCTGCAGCATAATTTCGGATATCCAGACTCGGTACGGTGTGGGATGATGCCGCCACGGCAGGTCCCGTGCATTCCGCTGGAACCACCTAAGCAGCGGCTGTACAATTCGTTTCATTTTCTGCATTCTGCCGTTTTTGTCCTCCTTTGCCTCTAAAAAAGTGCCCCGCCGGCACTGCCGGACAAGGCACTTTTGTTTTTTCTTGTGTACAGATGATGCAGAAAACTCAGTCCAGCTTGTCCGCAATATCTTCGTAGGGGCTTTCCAATGCGTTCTTTTTGTCTGCCTTACTGGCATACTGCTTTACCTGTACAGAAGACTTTGCAACGGGCTGCAGTGTTCCCGCACCAGCTACACAGCCGCCGGGGCATGCCATGCCTTCCAGCAGATAGCCGTCGTATTTACCGGCCTTTGCCACGCGTAGCATCTGGCGGCATTCCCGCAGTCCCTGTGCCGCCTGTACCTTTATGTCACGGTCCGGGTCAATCTTCTTAATAACATCTACAACAGCCTTAGCCACACCGCCGCTGACAGCAAATCCACGGCCGGCCGCTGTGCCTTCGTTCAGCTGGCTGTCCGGCAGTGCCGCGACCAAATCGACGCCGCGCGCCTCGAACATACCCATGACTTCCTCAAACGTCAACACAAAGTCGACATCACTGCGGATAGAGCGGCGGCTGGCTTCCAGCTTCTTTGCGGCACAGGGGCCAACAAAGACCACCTTGCAGTTCGGATGCTCTTTTTTCAGCAGGCGTGCTGTCAGGACCATTGGCGTAAGCGCCATAGAAATGCGGGGAGCGAATTGCGGGAATTCCTTCTTTGCCATAACCGACCACGCCGGGCAGCAGGAGGTTGCGAGGAATGGCAGTTTCTCCGGAACCTTGTCGAGGAAATCATGCGCTTCCTCCAGTGTACAGAGGTCAGCGCCGACCGCAACTTCTGCCACATCGGTGAAACCAAGCTTTTGGAACGAAGCACGCAGTTTTTCCGGTGTCATTTCCGGACCAAACTGTCCGACAAAGGCCGGTGCGATTGCGGCGTAAATCTCGCCCTCTTCTTTAATAGCGTGGATAACCTGGAAAATCTGACCCTTGTCCGAAATAGCGCCGAACGGGCAGCTGACCAGGCACTGGCCGCAGGAAACACACTTGTCATAGTCGATGGTTGCATGGCCGTACTCATCGGAAGAAATAGCGTTCATGCCGCAGGCCGCCGCACACGGGCGCTCTATATGGATGATAGCATGGTACGGGCACACGTTGACGCACCGGCCGCACTTTACACAGAGTTCTTGGTCGATAACACTCTTTCCGTTTTCACCGCTGATAGCGTGACGGGGGCAGACTTCCCGGCAGGGGTGGTCCAGACAGTTCTGGCACATTTCTGTAATATGAACGGATTTTTCCGGGCAGGCGTTGCAGGCAAACTTGATCACGTTCACCAGCGGCGGGTCATAGTACTTCTCTGCAATCGCACTTTCCACAATGCCGTCCGAAATGGGGGCATGCTGGTCCGCTGGACGCAGCGGCAGGCCGATGGCAAGCCGCAGACGTTCACCGACAATGGCACGCTCCAAAAAGACACTGGTACGGTAGCTGGCATCATTTCCAGGGACAATTTTATAAGGGAGTTCTTCGATACGCGAATAATCTCCACCCTCATAAGCAAGACGTGCCACCTCAGTAAAGACCTTGCGGCGGATATCGGTAACAGGTGAGTGTATGCCTCTAATAGCCATTGATATATTCTCCTTTTTTAATAAACTTGAAAAGCTGAAAGACAGCACAGGAAAAGCCGTTTTATACAGCGAGTATGCTTCTATCACATTCCTTTGTTTTTATTATAACAAATGCAGAGGCATTTGTCTTTAAAAATTTACTTTTTTAAAAGCCGGATGATTTTGAAGGCATTCTTTATAAAAAATAACATATTTTCACCATGTTGGTCCCCACAAAAGGGATTGCCGAACCGCCCCTCTTGTGTTATGATAAGTGTGAAACGTTTGTTCTAATGTCCTTTGCTCTGAAAAAAGGAGGAACTCAGTTTGGATCGTATCATCCTGCATAGTGACTGTAACTGTTTCTATGCCTCTGTAGAAATGCTGTACCATCCGGAGCTGCGGAACCGCCCCTTTGCGGTGGGCGGCGACCCCCAGCGACGGCACGGCATCATTTTGACCAAAAACCAGCCAGCTAAGGACTGCGGCATAAAGACCGGTGAAGCACTGTGGCAGGCACGTCGAAAGTGTCCGGATCTTGCTGTGCTGCCGCCGCGTTTTGCACTGTACCGAAAATTTTCCGACCGTGCAAGGCAGCTTTACCTGCAGTATACCGATATGGTAGAACCATTTGGTCTGGATGAAGCGTGGCTGGATGTGACCGGCAGCGTTTCCTCTCCGCGGGAGGGTGTCCGGCTGGCAGACGAACTGCGGTGCCGCGTTCATCAGGAACTGGGCATTACCGTCAGCGTCGGTGTCAGCTGGAACAAAGTTTTCGCCAAGCTGGGCAGTGATTACAAGAAGCCAAATGCCACCACGGCCTTTCTGCGAGACAACTGGAAAAGCCGAATCTGGCCGCTGCCGGTCAGCAACCTGCTGTTTGTCGGCCGAGCCACCCAGCAAAAACTGCTGGAATACGGTGTGCACACCATCGGTGACCTGGCGGCCATGCCGCCGAAAGTACTGCAGGCACGCTTCGGAAAAAGCGGGCCGCTGCTGTGGAGCTATGCCAACGGACTGGACACGTCCCCTGTGGAACGCTGGGGAAGCCGTTCCGCCGTTAAATCCATCGGCAACTCCACCACAACCCCGCGTGACCTAACCTGCAATACAGACGTGAAAGTCGTTTTTCTGGTTCTCGCGGACAGCGTTGCTCATCGCCTGCGGGAACAGGGATTTTCTGCACGCACGGTTTCCATCAGCGTACGCGACACGCACCTGCACACATTTACCCGACAGCACACCTGTCCGCAGTATACCAACATCACCCGTGAAATTGCCGAAAGCGCCTACCAGCTCTTCTGCTCAAACTATCACTGGTCGCTGCCAGTGCGCAGTGTGGGCATTACGGTTTCGGATCTGCTGCCGGCAGGACAGAACATACAAACTAGCCTGTTCCGGGACGAAAAGAAACGAATGCGCGCTGAAAATCTGGACGCCACATTGGACGGCCTGAAAAAGCGCTACGGGAATGCCTGTGTACAGCCTGCGGTCCTGTTGGAAGACACACAGCTGAGCGGCACCTCCTCCGGGAGCATCTGTGCCCTGCCACCTGCCGCAGAAAAGAAGAATTGACTTTTTCTCTTCTGATCCTACTCTTTTATCATAGAGGATTACTGCTGAAATGTCAATTTTATTTTTGCCTTTTTTATGCGTTATTCATAAAAATAAAATTCCGTTATTTGCAGATAGAAAGAATTATTCTGCCGATCTCTTTACACAAAAAAGCTCCCGCCAGCGGCAGGAGCTTTTTTATAAATTCGGTGTAAAAAAATAACCGTCCCCGACCCTGCAGGTATGCACCCCAAAGACACGGTCAATCTGCCCAGACTTCACCAGTGCTTCCGGTGTATCGAAGTCTTCCAGCCGTCCATTGAACAGCAGTGCAACCTGATGACTGTACCGCAGAACCAATGACAGTTCGTGCAGAACCATAACAATCGTTTTGCCCCGTCGGTTCAGCTCTGTCAAAAGGCCCAGCAGTTCAAACTGACGGTGCAGGTCCAAATATGTGGTTGGCTCATCCAGCAGAATAATATCTGTATCCTGTGCCAGTGCCATAGCGACATACACCCGCTGCCTTTCTCCGCCGGAAAGTTCCCGCAGGTCACGGTCGGCCCACTTAAAAATGCCGGTTTCCCGCATGGCGGTATCCACTGCCTCCCGGTCTTTTTCCCGCATTCTGCGGGAAAAACCGAGGTACGGAAAGCGTCCGTGACTGACCAGCTGCCGGACCGTAATGGCAGGCAGCCTGCGCACCTGCGGCAGATAAGAAACCGTGCGGGCAAACTCGTTCCGGCTGAAGTCGGACAGCAGGCGTCCACCCAGCGTAATGCTGCCATCAAGCGGCGGCAGCTGACGGGCGATGGTCCGCAGCAAAGTGGTTTTGCCGCAGCCATTCGGCCCGATCAGTGATGTAATTTGTCCTTTCGGTATGGAAAAGGTGAGGTCGGACAAAACTGCCCGCTCCGGATACCCCACTTTTGCGTGACAAAAATCAATCATACAATCGGCCCTTTCTGTGCCGCAGCAGCAGGCTGAGAAAAAACGGACCACCCAGCAGCGACAGGATAATTCCCACTGGGAATTCAAAAGGCGCAAATATCACCCGCGCCAGTGTATCACACAGCAGCACAAACGCTGTTCCGGACAGCGCACAGGCCGGCAGCACCCAGACATTCCGGCCGCCCACCAAGCGCCGAACAATATGCGGCACCAAAAGGCCCACAAAGCTTAACAGGCCCGCGAAACTGACCGCGGCACCTGCCAGCAAAGCCGCCGCCAAGATGGCAAGAAAGCGTGTCCGCTGTACATTTAGCCCCAGGCTAGCGGCACTTTCCTCCCCCAGCTGCAGTACATCTAAATTTTCCGCAAGGAATCCGGCCAGCAGCAATCCTACCAGAATATAAAAGAAAGCGGATTGAACATTTTCCAGTGCAACACCGGAAAAGCCGCCCAGCATAAAGCTGCTGGAGCTGGCCACTGCGTTCGGTTCCAGCAGGGTAATGGTGTTAATGCCCGCTGTCAGCATACTGCCCACCGCAATGCCCGCCAATATCAGCACTGTACGGGAAAAGGCCGCACGAACAGCCAGCGCATAGATAAAAAGAGCCGTACAAAAGGCACCCAAAAAAGAGGAAATGGGCACCAGTCCCATCGCCGGCGGAGCAAATACCGCCGCCAACAGGCCAAAAAAGCCTGCGCCTGCATTGATGCCAATCACATTTGGGCTTGCCATGGCGTTGTTGAGAACTGCCTGAATGACCGCACCAGCAACCGCCAGGGCACATCCCGCCAGTCCCGCCGCAAGCGTACGCGGTACACGTACATTGACAAGGACCTGCCACACTGTGCTGTCCGTATCCCGGTGGGACACCGCGAAAATCATCTGCTGCAGGGAATAAGGCTGACTGCCGCAGCACAAGCTCAGCAGTACTGCAGCCGCGGCGGCGACAGCCATCAGCAGCAGCGCTGTTCGGTTATGAGATTTGGGACGCGAGTTTCGGGTAGAGGATTTTTGCGAGATAGGCATAGCTTTCCCCCCAGCGGTCATTTGGTTTATAGTGGAACAGGTCCTTCGGCAGCTGATAATACCGCTTATTCTTGACAGCCGAAAGGCTTGCCCAGCCGGGGTTTGACTGCAGCGTCTGCTTTAGGTGCGCCTGCGCCTTTGCGTCACTCTTCCCCATAGTTACTGTAAAAATGAAATCCGGATTGGCAGACAGAATGGACTCCATACTCAGATTTTCCAACAAGTTTTTGTGGTTCGTGGCAACGTTCACCGCGCCCAAGTCTTTCAGCATGGCGCCTGTCATGGAGTTTTCCCCTTTGACCGTTGCATTGGTTGAATAGGCTCGGATAAGAAGTGCCGTCGGCTTGGGCTGGCCCTGCACGGTGTGGATGATTTTCTGTATATGTTCCTGTACCTCCAGCCCGTTTTTGTGGTAAAGGTCCGACCGGCCGGTCATGCTGCAAAGCTGCTGCAGCATAGAAAGATAATCTGTAAAGGTTTCCACACGAAAATAAGCGTGCGGGATACCCGCTTTCGTCAAAGCAGCGTGCAGCTTAGTATGTTCCGGCAGGCTGGCCGAAAGAAGGACAAAGTCCGGTGAAGCTGCCAAAATTTTTTCAAGATTTGGCTTTTCGACCGAACCGACGACCTGCAGACCGTCCGTCTTTTGCACTCGTTTTTCTTCTATGGCATCGCTGGTCACGCCCACCACGCTGCCACCCGCCAATTTCCATGTTTCTGCAAAGCTGCCGTAAGCCGCCACCACCCGTTTCCACGACTTTACGGAAACGGTATAGCCAAGAGCGTCCTGAAACGTGACTATCCGCTGTGTGGAGCTATCCGCTGACACAGCACTTTTCACCGGTGCTGCCGAGGAAGAAACTGCAGATGAAGCAGCCGCCGTACCACATCCGGCAAGGAGCGCTGCCGCCAGCACACCGCACATGGCCCGTGTAAAGATTTTGATACGCAAAACACCCAGTCCTCTCTTTTCCCCATAAAAGGAAAGTGCCGCAAAAAGCAGCATCTGCTTTCCGTGCACTTTTCTTTCTTCTATTCTTGTCTGCAAATAGATTTTACCGCACTGCTTCCTGCAGCGTTTCAACTAAGCCGTCCGTTCCGACGCGTTCCAGCATCAGGGCAAGGCGCTCATGCGGCCGGCCGTTTTTCTGAAAATAATCGAGTGCCGCATCCGCCGCCCGAATGACCTGCTCCTCACTGTACAAAATTGGCAGCAGCTGCTGGCCCTTGCGGAAGTGGTTCCCGAATGTGCCGCCAAAGTTCAACTGGTAACCTACTTTTCCTGTCCACGCCTTTTTCGGGCAGGACCGGACGCATTTGCCGCACTTTCTGCACTTGTCCCGGTCAATCGTAACCATTTTGGCTTCCTTGTCAACCGCAATGCACTGATTAGGGCAGACCTTTGCACAGGCACCACAGTAGATACAGTCCTGCTCATTCCATGATGGAATCAAACAGCCCTTAATGCCAAGGTCATTTTCTTCCGTTTTCAGGCAGTTATTGCAGCAGCCCGTAATACCAATCTTAAATTTATGGGGCAGGTCACGGCAGTAATAGCGCTCGTCCAGTTTCTTAGCCAGTTTCTGTGTATCAATTAGGCCGTTCGGGCAAACCGTGCTGCCCTGACAGGCAGTAATGGTGCGCACACGGGGACCGCAGGCACCCTGTTCCATGCCGCCTTCCTGCAGTTCTTTGCGGACAGCCGCAATGTCCTGCAGTTTAATAAATGGAATTTCTACTCCTTGGCGGGAAGTGAGGTGAACATAGCCCTTTCCGTACCGCTCGGCAATTCCATAAATCGTTTTCATCTGCTCAATAGACAAATATCCGCCTGAGGTATGCAGCCGCATAGAAAAGCAGTCTTTCTGTTTTTGGAGCATAAAGCCGTCTTTTTTCAATGCTGCATAATCAACGTTCATTGTTTGTGTCCTCCTTCGCCATCGGTCATCCTAATATGACCAATATTATTTTTTACTGCAGAAGTCTTTGGAAAACGAACAGACTTCTGCCCTCGACAATGAAATCATAAGCCATATTGTCGAAAATAGCAAGGATGTTTTTAGCAGCCTGTTCTTCGCCTACTCATAAAAAAATCCTGCCCGCATTTGGAAAACAGGCAGGAATAAAGGCTTTTCGTAATTATCCGCGGCCGGCAAGGTCCTCCAGCACAGCGTGCAGAGCGGTGTTTCCCTCTCCTACGGCTTTTGCAATTTGGTACGGCCGGCCGGTGCAGTCACCCGCAGCAAAACAGCCTGAAACATTGGTACGCATCTGCCGGTCCACCGCAATATGTCGGTCCTGCATTTTTAGTCCCTGCAGAAGTGCCATTGGAGGAAGCGCCTGTTTTAAGAAAAAGATGCCATCCACCGGCAGGCTGCTTCCATCTGTCAGTTCCAGCCCCGTCACACGGCTGTCCCCTGTAATTTTTCGGATTTTCGCAGAAAGCCGTTCCACATTGGGCCTCTGAAACTGTGATGTCTGGAACAGCGGCAGATAGTACATCTTTCCAGCCAGCCCCGCAAGGAACTCCACTTCTGTTTCCATGGCAGGTGTATCACAAACAACGGCAATCGTTTTGCCGCGGTACAAGTTTCCGTCACAGGTTGCGCAGTAACTGACGCCGCGCCCCAAAAAATCCTTTTCTCCGGGCAGCTGTACCGCGGCATTCATGCCCATTGCTAAAATGACCGTCTTCGCCGTGTACTCTTTCTGTTCATCTGCCAGCAGCATGAAGGAATTTCCCATATTGTACACTGATGTAACACGTTCCTTTGTAACAGCAATATCCATATTCTCCAGCTGACGCGCGAATGCCTGCGTCAGCTGCTGTCCCGAAACATTCGGGAAACCGGGATAATTTTGTATCTGTTCCGACCGGGCGACTTTCCCACTGTGGTCCGGACTGCCAAACAATACAAAGGACAGTCCCCTGATTTTTGCATTGAGTGCCGCAGAAATTCCCGCAGGTCCGGCCCCAACAATGGCAGTATCCAGTTGCTCCATTTTGTCCTCCTATGCCCGGCGGCTGTTCAGCAGCGTCTGCCGGCGTGTATCCTTTATTTTATTCTATTTTATTTTATCATAAATTGTAAAGAATATCAGTCCACCGACAGCTGGATTTTCGACTGCTGTATATAATGTTCCGCATTATGGCGATTTTCTGCAATCTCTTCCTCTGTCAGCGCACGTTTTACCTTTGCCGGGCAGCCCATCAGCAAGACACCGTCCGGAAATGTGTGGTCCTGCGACACCAGTGCACCCGCCGCAACAATCGAGTTCTTTCCAACGGAGGCGCCGTTCAGCAAAACAGCACCCATGCCGATGACTGTGTTGTCACCTACAGTGCACCCGTGCAGAATAGCACCATGGCCAACGGTCACGCCGTTTCCTAGGTACAGCGGCCTTCCTTCATCCACATGCAGGACACAGCAGTCCTGAATGTTCGTTCCTTCTCCAACTGAAATGGGGGCCGTATCGCCGCGTATAACTGTATTATACCAAACTGAACAGTCTTTTCCAAATGTAACGTTTCCCGTTACAACAGCGCCCTGTGCCAAAACCGGCTTTTTTTCATTCAGCATTTCTTAGAATCTTCTCTCTCATTTGTTTCTGCCGGCTCAGATGATGCTACCTGCGGAGCAGCTTTCACCGGCATCATTTTATGAAGAACCTGCAGATATTTATTTCGGCAAAGTTTATGGTAGCTTTTCAGAATTTTTTCAACAGCCTTCCCCGCCTGCTGCAAATTGGTCTGCGGCAATAAAAGCAAAAACTGCGTATCACTGTAGGAAGTAATGACATCACCACTGCGCAGAGAAGACATCGCAGCTGACTTCAGTGCATTTTGTTCGCGGATAACACTGACCCGTTCCGGCAGCGAACCGTCCGTTTTGGCAAGCGTCATCAGTACAATGGTCGCCGGCTGATGACTAAGCATACAGACACGGGCATCGACACGGTACAGATTGCGAAATGCCTCAAAATCGCAGAAATAGGCACTTTGTATTTGGGAAGGCTCCTGCAGCTCATCGCGGATAGAGGAAATATCCATAGGCGCGTGTCGGAAATTTTTAGAAATCAGGCGGTAAAGGTCGCGCAGTTCCGGAGAAATGTCCTGTCCCTTCTCCCGGTAAAACAGAGCCGTCACCTGATTATAATAGGACAGTGCCTCAGAATATCGTTCTGCCTTTAGGTAACAGAAAATGGTCAGGCGGTGCAGCTGCAGGTTGAGGGGTGCCCGCTTCAGTGCCTCCAGGCAGAATTCCGGCAGGTTGTCCGTTTGGTTCTGCTGTTCCAGCACACCGCACATGGCAGCGGTACATTCCGCATACCGGTCCTCCAGTTTATGACGAATAGCCTGTACGTCTGTTGACCGTTCCACGCCGGGCAGAAACGGACCTGCATACAGATGCATTGCTTCTTTGCAGAGTTGGCCTTTTTCGGTGACGGAATGCGTCATGCGAATGACTTGATTTAATCGCTGAAAGTGGTCGACATCCGTGTGCGTTTCCAGTGCCGGGCTCCAGCAGTATGTGCCACAGTCAAACAAAATATATTTTCCAGCCTCACTGCCAAAGGAATGGCACAGCAGCTCCCGTGTACGGTACACCAAATTTTTCAGTGCATTCATTGTGTCCGTACCGTCTACTTCATATTTCCACAGCGCCCGTATCAGCTCATCTTCCTGTAAAGGCTTTTCATGTGAATAAAGCAAAATAGCCAGCAACAGCCATACCAGAGTAGGGCGGCGCTTTTTACAGGAAATTGTCTTTTCCCCGATTGTAAGAGAAAAATTTCCCATCAGATGTGCTTCTGCAACAATTTTATGCTGTCCTGTCATATTGGTTCCTCCTAAAATCCTGTGATATCTCAGAGGAAGCCGCCTTCTCTCCTTGAAAATTTGTCGTAATTTCCATAATTTCCTTATATTTTATCATGCTGTAAAAATTTTTTCAATTATCATTCTGCCAAAAAAATGGCGTTCTTTTCATTGCAGAATGACCGCTGTTTTTTTATTCATTTACAAAAAGCTTGCAAATTCTGTTGCTCTGCGGTATAATAAAAAACAACGCCGGTGTGTTGGAATTGGCAGACGAGACGGACTCAAAATCCGTTGTCAGCAATGACGTGTGGGTTCGACCCCCACCACCGGCACCAAAGTGGAAGAGTGTACGCGTATTGAACGTGTGCACTCTCTTTTTTATGCCGCGCGGTCAAACAGACCGGCGCGGCAGCGAATAAGCGGTGCACCTGTAGTGCCGACGCTTTTTCCCACATTTCTGCATATTCATATATACCTCCTGCATATTTGTCAGTTTTCCGCTTCATTTTTTCAAGTGCAGTAAACGAGAATGACAATCCTTAAGTCTTCTGCTGCAAAACAAGAAGATTCTATTGACAAACGCTCGGTGCAGGCCTATAATGCAAGGCATAACAGCGATGGCGCTGCGGTTTTTGAACCGCTGCGCTTTTTTTATTAACTTTTTGGAGGGATTGAAACAATGGCAGCAAGCGTACCGGAAATTTTTGGGAGTATGGTCTTTGACGAACGAACCATGCAGGAACGGCTTCCGCGTGAAACATTTAAGGCGCTGGAAAACACCATTCAGGAAGGAAAAAGCCTGAACATCAACATCGCCAACACTGTGGCCAGCGCCATGAAGGACTGGGCACTGGAAAAAGGATGCACCCACTTTACCCACTGGTTTCAGCCCATGACCGGCATTACCGCCGAAAAGCATGACAGCTTCATCTCCCCTGCCGGTGACGGCTCTGTCTTGATGGAGTTTTCCGGCAAGGAACTGGTCCGTGGTGAACCGGACGCAAGCTCCTTCCCCTCCGGCGGCCTGCGCGCAACCTTTGAGGCACGCGGCTACACCGCATGGGACCCAACCAGCTTTGCGTTTGTCAAGGACAAAACGCTGTATATTCCTACGGTCTTTTGTTCCTACACCGGTGAGGCACTGGACAAAAAGACACCGCTGCTACGCTCTATGGAAGCACTGAACAAACAGGCGCTGCGCATTCTGCGCCTGTTTGGTGACACAAAGACACAGCAGGTCAATTCCACCGTCGGTCCGGAACAGGAATATTTTCTCATCGACCGGAACCTATACAATCAACGTGAGGACCTCGTGCTGACCGGCCGCACCCTGTTTGGTGCTCGCCCGCCGCGCGGCCAGGAACTGGAGGACCACTATTTTGGCAGCATCAAGCTGAAAGTTGCCTCCTTTATGAGGGACCTCGACAATGAACTGTGGAAACTGGGCGTACTGGCCAAAACCGAACACAACGAGGTTGCCCCCGCACAGCACGAACTGGCACCCATCTTTAGCAATACCAACGTTGCGGCGGATCATAATCAGCTGACCATGGAAGCCATGAAGAAGGTGGCGGAGCGCCATGGAATGTACTGCTTGCTGCACGAAAAACCCTTCGAGGGCGTCAACGGTTCCGGCAAGCACAACAACTGGTCTCTATCCACCGATACCGGCACAAATCTGCTGGAGCCCGGTGATTCCCCGATGGAGAACGCACAGTTCCTTTTGTTCCTCGTTGCCGTCATTAAAGCAGTAGATGAGTATCAGGACCTGCTGCGCATTTCGGTTGCCAGCCCCGGAAATGACCACCGTCTGGGCGCAAACGAAGCCCCACCGGCTATCCTCAGCATCTTCCTCGGCGACGAGCTCACGGAAATTCTGAAGTGCCTGGAACAGGGCAAGCCATACAGCCAGAAGGACAAGGAAATCCTAAAAGTCGGCGTACATACCCTGCCGCGCTTCCCCAAGGACAGCACGGACCGCAACCGTACCTCTCCCTTTGCTTTTACCGGAAATAAATTCGAATTCCGTATGCTGGGTTCCGCGGTTTCCATTTCCGGCCCGAATGTCGCGCTGAATACCATCGTCGCCGAAGAACTGGAGCAGTTTGCCGACAAACTGGAAAAGAGCAAAGACTTCCGGAAGGACCTCGACACACTGGTGCGCAAAACCATTAAAGAACACAAGCGCATCGTTTTCAATGGTGATAGCTACACAGATTCCTGGGTTGCGGAAGCTGAAAAGCGCGGCCTGCTGAACCTGAAAACCACAGTTGATGCTATGCCGCATTTTCTGGACAAAAAGAATGTAAAGCTCTTTGCCAAACACCACATCTTCACGGAAAGCGAGATGCACTCCCGCTATGAAGTGTCTATGGAAAACTACAGCAAAACGCTGAACATCGAGGCACTGACCATGATTGACATGGCCAATAAGCAAATTCTACCGGCAGTTGAAAAGTACATGGATGACCTGAGCCTTGCTTTTACCCACAAAAAGGCCCTAAACCCCAAAATGAACTGTCACGTGGAATATGACCGTGTAACAAAGCTGAGTGAACTGAGCGCCAGCGTGTATGATGAAACAGAGGAGCTGAAAGAAAACGTCAGCGCCGCTGCTGCCATTACTGACTTTGAGGAAAGCGCACGCGCTTACAAAGAGACGGTTCTGCCCACTATGGACGCCCTGCGCACCGATGCGGACAAGATGGAAACCTTAACCGGCGCTTCTTACTGGCCGTTCCCCACCTACGCCGACCTCATCTATCATGTCTAATCAAATTTGCCGGCGTTCCGGAACCTCTCCGGAGTGCCGGCTTTTATTTTTCTCTGAAAAGTGAGCATTAAAAAAACCGGCACGCTGCCGGCTTTTCGCTTTCTATTCTACTGAAATGTACGAATGGCGTTAAAGGGAAAAAGGCGCACTGTCACTTTGCCGACAATGATATTGTCACTGACCGTTCCGATATAGCGGCTGTCCGCTGAATGGTTCCGGTTGTCACCCATAAGAAACATTTGTCCTTTGGGGACAGTAATATCCACATTGGGGCCGGACCACGTCTGTTCTTTCACATAGGATTCCTGCAGGCGCTGGCCGTTGCGAATAACCACGCCGTTGGAAACCACAATGTGATCACCACCCACGCCGATGACTCGTTTAATCAGGTTGTCCCCAAGCGCATTGTTGCTGTTTACCACAACAATATCCCCATGCTGCGGCTGATAGTTCAGCTCCCACAGGATAACAAAATCGCCGTCATGGCAGGTATTCTGCATACTATTGCCGATAACGCGGCCAGGCCGCGCAATAAAGGTGCAAACCAGCAGAACCGCTGCAACCGTAATGCCCATAGTCATAATCCACGACAGAACACCTGTTATTTTATGGTCAGGATGGGCTGACTCCTGTTCCGGCTGTGCGTCCGGCGTCTGCGGTACATCATCAGCGGCAGCGGAAACGGCTGTTTCTTTTTCATCGGGCTGCATTCTTTACTCTCCTTTTGTTCTGTACCAAAATTTTTAACCCAGCATTTTTTCCAGCGTAAAATGTGCCATTGTCACTTTCCATAAGATACAATCCATAACCGCGAGGAATACGCTGAGCAGGATATAGTGCCCGGCATTCATCCGGAAGAATCCGGAAAACTGCCCGACATACAACAGCGTCAGCGGCAGCAGCACATAGCCGCATATCTGCACCGATTCCCGAAAGCTATGGCTGCGCCCGGAAACCAGTACCATAAACAACACCCCAAACAGAATGAGAATCGGTGTCAGCAGGAAAAACATCACAGCCCAGCTGGGGTCCGCCCAAAATGCAGTCACGCCCAGCAGAATATCCCCCACTGACATTACAATGGCATATAAAATGAAGGAAATCAGCGAAGCAACCACGGACAGCGCCGTGCATCCCAACACTTTGGCCCGAAAAATCTCTCGTGTAGTCAGCGGTGTAAGGAACAAGGTTTCAATCGTTCCGCGCTCTTTCTCCCCGACAAAGCTGCTGGCCGCTGTGACACAGGCTGTCATCAGCACAACAATCAGGTACAGCATAGGTGCCAAGCAAAAGGAAAACACATAGAACAGCGCCTGTCGGTCGTTCATATAGCTCTGCCGTTCGGAAAGCAGTATTCGCATCTGCTGCATATCTTTGATACTAGAATCCGGTAAAATATAGGCCAGCACCATAAACAGAATCGGCAGGCAGACGACAAACAGCAGCGGAACGATTACCAGCATGGCACGCACCCCGAGGTTCTGCCACATTTCCCGAAAATCCTTTTTAATCAATACTTTTTCGCGTCTGTTTGCTGCATTTCGTATCCATTTCGGCAGTTTCAACGGGATTCCTCCTTTTCCAGCAAAGCGGTATACGCATCCGCAAGCGTCGGACGGTAAAGATGTGCCTCATAAACGTCATGACCCGCCGCTACAATTTCCCGCAGGAGGTCCGGCATATCGCTTTCCTTTTCTATTTGCTTCTGCCAGAAGCCATCTGTCCCTTTTATAAATCCAGTAAGGCTGTCCTGCTCCGGCAGACAGACGCCCGCCCGTATGGAACACTCCGCTTTCCGGCACAGCTCTTTTGTCCCGCCCGCGGCAAGGATAACACCCTCCCGCAGAATGCCAAACTGCGTACACAAAAGCTGCGCATAGGCCGGGTGATGGGTACACAGCAGAATAGTCAATCCCTCCTGCTGTTTCAGTCCGGTCAGCAGACCGAGCACTGCCTGTGTGCTTTCTGGGTCCAGCCCCTGAAAAGGCTCGTCAAGCAGCAGGACCTTCGGGTGAATCATCAGCGCACGCGCAAGGGACAGCCGCTGCATCACGCCGCTTGGAAAGTCACGCACCAGCGTTTCTCTCGCCTGCCAAATGCCCAAGTCCTTCATCAATTCCGCCGCACGGACCTGTGCGTCAGAGGCGGTCATGCCAGCGGTTTCCCCAAAGAAGGCCAGGTTTTCCCGTCCGGTCATACAGCCGTACAGGTGTGCAGAAGGCGTCACAACACCGCACACACTGTGCAGCCGAGCCGGATTCTTCTCTGGGTCTATTTCCATAACCATACAGCGTCCGCTGCTGGGCGTTATCAGCCCGCCCAGCAGTTTAACCACTGTTGTCTTGCCTGCACCGTCCGGCCCAAGCAGCGCACAGGCTTTTCCCTCCGGTACAGTGATGGTTAGTGAATCCAGCGCATTGGTTGTATGGTCATATGACTTTGTCAGTCTGTCAGTAATGATTGCATTCATGAATGTCCGCGGCCCTCCGGCTTCTGCTGTCTTTCAAAAAAGCTTTATATCATTTAAGGATACCCATTTTTCGGATTTTGTCAATGTTTTCTGTCCGGAAGTGTGACTTTCCGCTGTACCGGAACCGGCACACAAAAGGGACCGCCGCAAAAGCTGCGGCAGTCCTCAAAATAGGCAATTATGATTTTTCGGAAACAGTTTCGGCGTTTAAAACCGCTTTGGCCGTCAGCTGATGCCCATCGTAATCGACAACAATGGTCGAGCGCGGCGCAAAGTCGCCTGCAATCATCTTCTTGGCCAGCAGTGTTTCCACATTGGATTGGATAAAGCGCTTGAGCGGACGGGCGCCATATACAGGGTCATACCCCTGGTCCACAACATAGGTGCGGGCAGCGTCGGTCAGCTGCAGCCCCAGCTCTCTGCCCCGCAGACGTTTGCCAAGAGACGCAATCTGCAGATTGACAATCTGGCTGATTTCCTCTTTTGTAAGCGGCTTATAAAATACAATTTCGTCCAAACGGTTCAGGAACTCCGGACGGAACTGGTGGCGCAGCAGGCCGTGAACTTCCTCCCGTGCCTTTTCACTGATGGTGCCATCGGGCTGAATGCCCTCCAGAATCTGCTGTGAACCGAGGTTGGAAGTCAGGATGAGAATGGTGTTCTTAAAGTCCACTGTCCGGCCCTGGCTGTCCGTAATGCGGCCATCGTCCAGCACCTGCAGCAGGATATTAAAGACGTCCGGATGCGCCTTTTCCACCTCATCGAACAGCACCACACTGTATGGTTTGCGGCGCACAGCCTCGGTCAGCTGGCCGCCCTCCTCGTATCCGACATATCCGGGAGGTGCGCCAATCAGGCGCGACACACTGAATTTTTCCATATATTCGGACATATCGATACGAATCAAGTTTCGCTCATCGTCAAACAGTGCCTGTGCCAATGCTTTGGCAAGCTCTGTTTTGCCGACGCCAGTAGGACCGAGGAACAGGAACGAACCAATGGGACGGTTCGGGTCCTGAATGCCCGCACGGGAACGAAGAATGGCATCGCTGACTTTATTCACCGCTTCATCCTGTCCAATGACACGCTCATGCAGTGTCTGCGGCAGGCGCAGCAGCTTTTCGCGTTCGCCCTCCATTAGGCGGCTGACCGGAATGCCGGTCCAGCGGCCGACAATGCGGGCAATCTCTTCTTCGTCCACACGGTCACGCAGCAAATGGTGGTCGTCCTCTTTTTCCGCAATCTGTTCCTGTTCTTCCAGCTGCTTTTTCAGTTCCGGCAGTTTGCCGTACTGGAGTTCCGCTGCCTTTTCAAGGTTGTAGTTGCGGTGGGCTTCCTCTATTGCGGCATTGCACTTTTCAATTTCAGAACGAAGATTTTGGACTTTTCCAATGTCCTTCTTCTCGTTCTCCCACTGGGCTTTCATGGACTTGAACCGTTCGCGCAGTTCCGCCAACTCTTTCTGCAGGTTAGCCAAATGCTGCCGACTCAAGCGGTCGTCCTCTTTCCTCAGGGCAGCCTCTTCAATTTCCAGCTGCATGATTTTACGCGAAACATCGTCCACCTCCGCCGGCATGGAGTCAATTTCGGTTCGCACCGTAGCGCAGGCTTCATCGACAAGGTCAATGGCCTTATCCGGCAGAAACCGGTCCGTAATGTAGCGGTTAGAAAGCGTTGCGGCGGCAATCAGCGCCTGGTCGGTAATTTTTACGCCGTGGAACACTTCATAGCGCTGCTTTAAGCCGCGCAGAATAGACACGGTGTCCTCCACAGACGGTTCACTCACCATAACGGGCTGAAAACGGCGTTCCAGTGCAGCGTCCTTTTCGATATACTGGTGGAATTCATTCAGCGTCGTGGCACCAATGCAGTGCAGTTCGCCGCGGGCCAGCATGGGCTTCAGCAGGTTTCCGGCATCCATGCTGCCCTCGGTTTTACCGGCACCGACAATGGTGTGCAGCTCATCGATAAATAGAATAATGCGGCCGTTTGACTTTTTCACCTCATTGAGTACCGCCTTAAAGCGTTCCTCAAACTCGCCGCGGTACTTGGCACCGGCGATCAAAGCGCCCATGTCCAGCGAATACAGCTTATGGTCTTTCAGATTGTTCGGCACATCTCCGCGTACAATCCGCTGTGCCAGACCCTCTACAATCGCCGTCTTGCCAACACCTGGTTCACCAATTAGGACTGGATTGTTTTTCGTTTTGCGGGAAAGGATACGAATGGTATCACGAATTTCCGCATCCCGTCCGATAACCGGGTCCAGCTTTTGGTCACGGGCTGCCTGCACAAGGTCGGTCGCATATTTGGACAGCGCCGCATAGGTTTCCTCCGGGTTGTCGCTGGTGACACGGGTATTTCCGCGTACGCTGGAAAGTGCGTCCAGAAAACGGCTTTCCGTAAGATTGTATTTGTTAAACAGTGTTTTCAGTGTACCGTTGGCGCGGCGCAGCAGGCCGATAAACAGGTGCTCCACGGAAACATATTCGTCGTTCATATGCTTGGCCGCAGATTCCGATTCCGTTAAAGCAGTATCCACATCCTGTGCAATGTAGATTTTGCCCGGCTCCCGCCCCGGACCGGAAACGGCCGGCATTTTTTCAATCTCCGCGTTGACGTCCTGCAGAAATGCCTGCGGGTCTATGTTCATTTTTTTGAGCAGCTGCGGAATCAGCCCATTCTCCTGTGTGAGCAAGGCGCTTAACAAATGCAGCTGTTCAATCTGCATGTTCTCGTGCGACAAAGCGAGACTTTGCGCCCGCTGAATCGCGTCCAGTGATTTCTGTGTAAAATTCTGTGCGTTCATAGGTCTTCACACTCCTTCAAAAAACGAAGCAGCAAAAGAAAAAGCGCCCGAGGGCGCCGGTAAGGTCCCGCTGCGGGAACCTTCCTTTCACCTTACAAGCGCTAGTATATCCACAGAAGATGAACGGTATGTGAATATTCTATTTATCGTTTGTAAACATTAGCACTCTATCTTTAAGAGTGCTAATTCTCTTATTCTAGGTTCAAGTGTTTCTTCATAATGACATTGTTAATGACAAAATTAACGCCGATGAACAATACAAAATACGCCAGCACACAGCCAAGCGTCGCACACATTTCCTGTACCTCATTCAGCGAGAAACTCACTCGTTCCACAAAGTTCTGCACTTCCTGTATGTCAGAGAGCGTAGAAAGGATGCCGAGCAAAATAGTGTGCGCAATCATAAAACCAATCAGCACCAGCACGGCGACAATGCGGTGATGTCTTTGCACCAAGCTGCCGATACTCATAGAGGTATAGAAAAGCAGTTCAACAAATATCAAACCTGCAATTATCGTCAGTATTGACAGCAGGAGCACGCCAATGTATTCCGGATTTTCCGCCAGCTTATTCAGTGCCTGCTGGCAGAACTGCAGAAATTCTCTGTCATAACGAATATCTGAACGAATGCCGGGCAGAGAGGCAATCCACAGACTTACAAACGCGACGGCACAGGAAGCCAGTGTCCACACACCGCCGATGATAATCTTGCTCCAGAGCAGCTGTGCCGGCGTAACCGGCAGGGTATGCATTAGGTAGCCCTCATCTTTAAAAAGATTATCATAAAAATACTTGATGCAGAATATCAGCGTCAGCAGGAACATTGCAAACAAAGAAAGAATATACAGCCCGCAAATAATATCAAACAAAGCAGTCAGCGGGCGGGAATTCGCGTGCGGAATATGGTTCAAAATCGTGTACAGTACGGACAGCGCCAACACAACCAGATAGGTCGGCCCAAAGGCACGCCCGGTCGAGCGAAAATCATAATGAATCAGTTTACTCAGCATTTGAATACCTCCCGGAAGCAGGCGTCCACGCTCTTGCCCTCATGCTCACGAAGTTCGTCCGCCGGTGTGTGCAGCAGCACGCTGCCCTCTCGCAGGAAAATAACTTCGTCCAAAATTTTCTCCACATCTGCAATCAGGTGAGTGCTGATGATAACGGTAGCATTTTCACTGTAGTTGCTAATAATTGTATTTAAAATGTAATCTCGGGTGGCGGGGTCCACACCGCCGATGGGTTCGTCCAGCAGGTACAGCTGGGCATTGCGGCTCATCACTAAAATCAGCTGCATTTTTTCACGGGTTCCCTTGCTCATGGTACGCAGGCGGCTGGAAAGGCTGATGCCCAGCCGCTGCAGCATATCCAGTGCCTTGCTCATGTCAAAGTCCGCATAAAAATCAGAAAAAACAGTAAGCAGGTCCTTCGCGCACATCCAGTCGCTTAAGTAGCGATGTTCCGGCAGATAGGAAACAATCTTTTTTGTTTCCACACCGGGCGCCATGCCGGCAATCGAAAGAATGCCGGTGCTGGGTGTCAGCAGGCCGCTGCACAGTTTAATCAAGGTGCTTTTTCCGCTGCCGTTCGGTCCCAGCAATCCCACAATGCGGCCGCGTTCAACTTTCAAGTTTACATTCTGCAGGGCGGTCTTTCCGACATAGTTTTTGCACAGCCCGCTGCACTGTAAAATTGGTTCCATCAGGATACCTCCCTCTCTCTCTTTTCCGCCTTCTGCACCATTTGTGCAGCGTCCTCCTGGGTAAACCCAAGACTTTCCATCTTTTGCAGAAACTCCTGGATAACTTTCTGTGCAAGGGATGATTTCAAGTCCATAATGGTTTCCTCCTTATCCGTAACAAAGCGGCCGCTGGTCCGCTGGGTAAACAGCAGGCCCTCCGTTTCCAGCTGTGATAAAGCCCGCTGCATGGTATTGGGATTGACGGCGGCCTCCGCCGCCAGCTCCCGCACGCTGGGCAGCTTGCTGCCGGCAGGGTACCTGCCAGACACCACACGCAGCTTTATCTGGTCCGCCAGCTGGGTGTAGATTGGTCGGTCTGAAGAGAACTGCCAAGCCATCTTTTTTCCTCCTTCTGTACTAGTGTACTAACAACCTAATACAATAATACATTGGTACAGCTGCTTTGTCAAGTACTTTTTTGAAAAATAAAAAACTGCGCCAGAGGCTGTTGTATGCCTTCGGCGCAGAAAAAATACCATGTTTGGTTTTGAGTCAGACCTTTGGGGCCTGCTTGTTGTGCGGGTGATTGTTCGGCACAACGGACGTTCCCTTTTCATGCAGATAGGTGCTCTCGAAGTCGGCCAAATGCAGCTTTACAGCCAGCGGATACTTTTCGTATGCCTGTGAAATTGCTTTGCAGCCGCCGCGTGCCGCATCGTCAAATCCACCCATGTGCCAGCGGATAGCCATGGCCTCGCTGGTACGCAAACGCAGAAAGCGCTCGATGAGAAAGACAGACTTTTCACCGTGACCGTAGGGGAATTGGTCGTCGATGCTGTAGTAAGGGCGGCGCTCCCATTTGCCAGTTTCGTCATTTTTGACATTGCGCGTACTCTGTTTATAAAAATTCGCCTTGCAGATATCATGCAGCAGCCCGCAGATAACGTAGCTTTCCTCGCTGTCCGTTTCCGGCTCAAACCAGTTCATCATGGTCTTATAGACGCTGATACTGTGCTGTACCAAACCACTCGGGCAGGCGCAGTGATAACGGGTGCTGGCAGGTGCTGTGAAAAAGTCCGTCCGCTTCTGCAGCCATTCCAGCAGCTCAGCCGCTCCCTCACGTTTGACCTTGCTTTGAAAAATCTCTATGAACTCTTCTTTATATTCCATCCTGTTACGGCTCCTTCCTAACTTCTGGCTATGATTATACCATATCCACAAAAAAGAGGGAACCTTTTGCATACAGAACGGGCATTACACCAGATGAACATGGTTCTCTGTCATCCACCATTGATAAATTCTATAGTTGTCTTTTAACAGTTGTGTTTAAATCTGTGGCTTCAGATGTCGCTTATCAGCTCAGTAATTCAGGTCACAACTATAGAACATCATGGCTAGTTTATTAAACGTTATTAGTGTATTGCTGCAAAAACGTCAGCCTTATATGTATAATACTTGTCTAGCTGTGCCTGCTTTGAGGTATATAAGTCAAAATTCTGTAGTTCGCTAAAGTGAATTATTTCTTCTGTGGATTTTAAAATACGCGGTTGCTTTTTGTCAGACAATCGATAGATACCAAATGCAGATTCACTGACAGGATAATACTGCATGGAGTCCACAGTTTTTGATGCATCCGATGGTACATGTTTGAGCAGTAATAAATATTCAACATCTTTTTGCAATGGAATCATTGCATTTTGTGCCGCGTCATAATAAAATGCTTGCTCAGTATTTTCAATTACATTCATCTGCTGTACAACCAAAATCGTTTTTCCTACTAACGAAGCACTGCCTTTATTCACTTTTTCCACGTTTACAGGGGTATAAAGCGCATCATTGGTTGCTTTCCGCTCGCCCGACCATTTTCCCTGCACGATAATATCAGAACCTGACACAAGGTCTGCACCGGTGCGAAAACCCTTTCCCTCTAAAAATGACGTTGTTTCCTCCGCGTTCGGTTTCTTCCTGCACAACTTTTCGGATTAACGCAACGCCGTCTTCATCCAATGCGTTGGTAGGTTCATCCAATAAAATTAAATTGGGCTTTTCCATAATCGCCTGTGCAATGGCCAGCCGTTGTTTCATGCCCAGTGAGTACTTGTGATAGACCCGCCGGTCATCCGGGTCAAGTCCCACGCGTGTAATGGAATCCCGAATCTCCGGCTCCCCAATCTGCCCTTTGATGGAAGCCAGTAATTTAAGATTTTCCAGTCCCGTAAAATAAGGCCAGAAACCAACGTTTTCAATAATCAGTCCTAAGCTGTCTGGGAAAGAATTGGAATTATTCAGTTCCTTTCCAAGAACCATCACACTGCCCTCTGTAGGGCAGATTAACCCCGCAATCGCGCGCATAAGCATAGACTTGCCGCACCCATTATGACCATATAGTCCATAGCAGACACCGCTTTCCAACTGCAAAGTCACATTTGAAAGAACGGTTTGCCCCTTAATTGTTTTCGTATAATTTTTCACTTCTACTGTAACGCCCATCCTTGTTCCTCCTTCATCAATGAAATCATGTCCTGCTTGCAAAACCACTGGCGGTACAGCCAATAACAAGCAATACACCACAGGATAATTGCACAAATGCAGCCTCCCGCGGCGGCACCGGGGACTGGCACAATTCCAAATATCTCCTGACCGGGAACCGTAAACGGAAGTGTGTGCCACAAGAGCATTTGGCTGGCACCGGGCAGCAGGATATATAAGGGTACCAGTGATGCAGCTTGACCGTAAAGTATACAGCACAGAAAAATTGGCACTAAATATAAAAGCAGCACTATAAGGAATGCAGCAGCACCGCCTAGTTTGAGGGAAAAGGCATTTTGCAGAAAAGCAAAAAGGAATACAGTACCTACATTAAGCAAATACAATGTCAACAGCAAAATTACCGTGTGTATGCCGTTTTGCGGTTTTAACCCGTTAAAAACACCAATTAACAGTGTGACAGCAAAAAGCAGACCAAAGGTACTGCAGGTTCTCTCTTCAGCAAATGGAGCATCTGCCGAAACAGCCACCCCGACTTTTTCTGCGAGCGCGTAAAAACATACACATAACTAATACGGCAATCCTCTAAAAAAGGTTGGAAAGCATATAGACCGACACCACATTGGGAATCATCCATCGTAAATTGGAGATTGACAGAATATCTTCCACATCGCAAATACCGCCGTAGCAAGCCAGAAAATAGAACTCCAGACTGCCGTGCATTTGTGCAGCAACGCTTAAATTCGGAAACAGAAGCAGCAAAAAGGCAGCACCGGTAACAACGTAGCGATAGCTTTGATAGAGCAGCCTTTTCAGCGTCATTTCTGCTCCCCTTTCTCCTTGGGGAGACAATCACATCCGGGACAAACGATTGCGCCTATTACAGCAACCGCCACGATGACAGCCGCATTCCGTATCAAGTTGATTCCATATGCATTCGTATGTCCCGGAACAACAGCAATCGCTTCCATAATGCCTAGTTCACCCCAATCCAAAGCCCCCTGCAAGACGATAAAGTCATACAAAACGAGGCCATAACTGACAACACAGCCCAAAATGCAATTCGAAAATACCTGCGCGAAGAATAGGTAAACGCAGGTAATGCAGGCGTAAGCTGCACACTGCGACACAAACGCGAACAGAAAGAAAGCTGCGTTTTCCGCATAATGCGTCAGCTGCCCAAAAACGGCCGCTCGTATAAACAGCAAAAGGTACAGCAGCACAACATAAAGAACCGCACTCGCCGCGCCAATTGCAAGCCGAAGCAGCCACAGCCTTCTTTTCGAGAGCAATCTGCAGAAAACGGTTTCCTGCTCAAAAAAGTGAATCTGCGGCTGCAGCAAAATAAAATACATGGGAATGCAGAAGCTAGCGGTACTGAACCAGAAAAAATAGGATGCATAGTTAGCAAGATAAAACTTCGGATGTTGCTCCCACGCAAACTGCGCCAGCATATTCGGTCTGAAAATCCCCAAGGCTGTAAAAGCCAGCAGGACCAGCAGCACCACAGCGGTCGACCGATTGCGAAGATAGACTTTTCTAAGTGCGCGCAGCGTCATACCTCATCCCGCCTCACATGAATTTTTACAAGCAGCCCTGCTAAATCGAAGAGCAAAAGCACAGCCGCTCCGCATAGGAGATAGGACAGCTTTGTACCTGCCGCCCGGAAAGGCGGTACCATCCATGCAATAGGCATATATTTTTCGTTCCCAAGACCGCCCAGCAAGCCAGCAATGATATAGCAAATTCCCGGGACAGTCAATACTAGAAAATGATTCAGCTTGGTATGAACAGAAAGGACATAAGAAAGCAATGCAAAAAGTCCCCCCAAAAATGCTGTTATAAAATCATACAGAAAAAAATAGATATAAGGATGATTATAGAACAATGGTTTCCAATACGATAGATTATAAAACGCAGTGTAAGGATCCAATGGATAGGTGGGAGTTATTTTCAGAGAATCCAACGGAATTGCAGTCATGAATACCAGCTTTTGAATCACCAAGGGAATCCAAATAATCAATGCTCCTGCAATAAAAACAGTCAGCCATTGTGCGGTATAGTAATGGCTGCGGCCAACCCTCGCAATGACAATGCGGTCGCTCCCATATTGCTTTTCCTCGAAATTACAGTCGGAATACGCCAAGGAAACCGCAAAAGGAAAAAGCATGATAAAGAACAATCCATAACTGTCGAAAGTATGTACTACACTAACTTGTGCCTGTCCAAAGTAAACATACGCGGCTGACAACGTTGCCTGATCCGTTTTGTACATCTGCATCGATTCCACCAACGTTGGAAACAGCACATAAGCCAGAACGGCACACAGCACAATATAAAATCGCCGATTCCTAAAAAGGACTTTAAGGTTTGTCTTCTGTAAATTTCTTAACATTTTACATCTCCATGCATTTAAAATCTGCAAGTTTTTCATTCCATGCTTTCAATGCCATTTCTTGTTTTCCCTTTTTTCTCCATCACTATATCACCAATTTTTCCTTTTTCAAGTCATCTTGTTGAAACTGGTATTCAAAATGTTGAAATTGGTGAAGAATTCATTCTGTTTTCATCAAATGACACTAAAAAGTGAAAAATTCCATCTTGACATGACAAAGAAAAATAGCCATAATTCTGTGTGACCACTGTCTGCACATTGGTATGTACCGGCAAAATAGCATGGATTGCTTTTTCGGAAATTGAGCAAACATACCGTAGTGCTGCTTCCTGTTCACCCTGCTCCAAATAGCTGCGGATACTAACCACATGGCCATGAAAATCATGGGATAATCTGCAGATTGCCCGATGTTTCCGCTAAAAACAGCTTGTAAATTCTTTCTGACTCTGAAAAACATCTTCGACTAATAGGCACACTTTCACCGTTTTTCAAAAAGAAACAATTTTCTGTCATACGCTTGATTTTTCTCAAATTCACTAAGTAGCTTTTGTGGCAATGCAAAAAGTTCTTTTTTGAAGAATCATTTCATATTCTTCAAGTTTTCCATAACATTTTAATGGAAACATTTCTTTCGAATCTGCCTCCAGATGTAATTGAATCATTCGGTTGGCGCTTTCTAGGTACAGAATTTGACTTAATGGTATTTGTGAAGACTTCTTTCCATAGCAGACCTCGACCGTGTCCGACTGCAAATGGATTTGGCTGATTGCGGCATCCAAACTCTCTGCAAAATACACATCCAGCTGTGACTTTAAAATATACCGAATGGTGCTTTGATAGCCAAGCGGTGCATACTGCACGAAGCTGGAGATGAAAATTATCAGCGTATCCATACAGCGCGCTTTCAGTGCCATTGCCGCCTGCATACCATCCATGCCGGTAAACCGTACGTCCATCAGTACAATGTTATAAATTTTTTCGCTTGTAAGCAGTTTCTCTGCGCTTGCAAAAGTATCCAGCGTATAAGGTATCTGCCGTTCTGCCATAAAAGTTTCTGTTCTTTTCTGAAGCTGCTGCCGCATGGGCAGCTCATCGTCGCATATTGCCAGCCGCATAATCTTATCCTTGTCCACTCCACTCACCACCTTGTAAAGTTTTAACATAAACTGCACTATAAATGCAATTTGAAGAATGTATGGAATAAACACCGGAAAGTGTTTTCTAAAGTCATTCATCGAGTTTACAAACTTTTTAGAAACTATGCTAATACCGCAAAAAGCAGCAAAGCCTAGTTCGGTGGCTTTGCTGCTTTTTAAATATAATCGTTACGATTCTTTACTGCACAATTCGTACATGGTTTTCTGTCATCCACCAGTGTATCTGCAGCAGATAAGCAAAAATCTGCGGTACACGCATAAGCTGCCCATACCACGGCTCCGACAGGTCATCCGGATGTTCCGCAAGGTCACGCAGACGGTCAAAGTTCAGCATATCAGTAAGCGGGCTGCCCTTTTCCATAACCTGCCGGAACAGTTCCATAACACGCTGCGAATACGCCGGGCTGAATGTGCGCGGATAGGGGCTCTTTTTGCGCCATGCAATCCGCTGTGGAAGCATATCACTGAAGGCTTCACGCAGAATGCCCTTTTCCCGTCCGTGCAGGCTCTTTAACTCCCACGGCAGATTATAGGTATACTCCACCAGCCGGTGATCACAGAACGGTACACGCATTTCCACGCCGCTGTACATGGACATCCGGTCTTTGCGGGTTAACAGCGTCTGCATAAACCAGTCAGTATTCAGGCGGAACATTTCCCGCATACGCGCTTCTTTTTTGCTTTCTCCCGGCAGCTTCTCTGTGTCATTGATTGTTTTTAAATATTCCGCACGCACATAGGCAGCACTGTCCCCTTTCAGGACGCCCGGCTGCAGAATGCTGGTACGCAGGTTGACCGAACGTGACCACGGAAACGTATCCTCAAACAGGATTTCTTCCCGGTGGTACCATGGATACCCGCCGAAAATTTCATCTGCACACTCACCGGAAAGACCAACTGTGTAGTCCTTTTTAATTTCTCGGCAGAACAACAGCAGCGACGAATCAATATCCGCCATACCGGGATAGTCCCGCGCACGCACGGCGTCCAGCAGTGCGTCCGCCTGTGCCGCGTTGTCCAGCACAACATTGTGATGTTTGGAGCCAATGGCGTCCACCATTTCCCCCACGAACTCACTGTCCGGTGCAGGCTGAAACAGATTGCTCTGAAAATATTTTGCGTTATCCACATAGTCCACCGAATAGGTGTTCAGCTGTCTGCCCTGTTTCCTGTACTCCTGTGCCGCGACAGCCGAAATAATGGAACTGTCCAGCCCGCCGGAAAGCAGCGTACACAAGGGTACATCGGACACCAGCTGACGGCGAATACTGTCCGTCAGCAGGGCACGCACGTGTGCGATACTGGTTGCCTCATCTTCTGTATGTTCTTTCGCGTGCAGCTTCCACCAACGATGCAGCTTGACACCCTCCTCCGGGAGAAAGGTCAGTGACCAGCCCGGTGCCAGCTCCTCCATGCCGCAGTACACGGCACGGCCGGGGATAGCGCCCGGTCCCAGCAGGAATATCTGATTCAGACCGTCGCTGTCCACGACAGGCTCCACCATTGGATTGGCCAGCAGGGCCTTTATTTCAGACCCAAACACCAGTCCGCCGGGGTATGGATAATAATAGAACGGCTTAACGCCCATACGGTCACGCGCAGCGAACAGGCGCCGGCTGTTCTTTTCCCATACAGCAAAAGCAAAAATGCCGTTCAGCCGCTGCACACAATCCGCTCCCCATGCAACATAGGCCTGCAGCAGCACCTCGGTATCGCTGTGTGTTGAAAAATGGCAGCCGAGTGTTTCCAGCTCACTGCGCAGTTCATCGGTATTGTACAGCTCGCCGTTGTACACCAGCGCATAGGTTTCCCGCGCGGTATGTGTTACCATGGGCTGATGCCCATTCTGCGGGTCCACAACCGCCAAACGGCGGTGCAGCAGGCAAACATTCGGCTCTGTGTACTGGCCATGGTCATCCGGTCCACGGCGCTCCAATGTTCTGGACATAGCGTCCAGCGCCGTCTGCTGATCTGACAAATACTGATTTTTATCTATCCATCCGGCAATTCCACACATAAAACCTGGCTCCTTTCACTTACGCACTTGTTCTTTCTTAGAATATGCGAAAAGGAAAAAGATGTACCGTAAAAGAAAAAGGAACCGCCGAACATAAAAAATCCGCAGACTCGAAAGTCTGCGGACCGGCCAGAGGATATTAACCTTGGCTCTGACTCTGGCTCTGGCTCTGGCTGCTATATTTCTGTTTTACCTGCTGCATCTGCTGCTGCGGTGCCTGCTGTGTCGTGTACCAGCCCTTATCCGCCATCTTCTTGTACAGGTCCCCCTGCAAAGTCAGGGAATCCTGAAGTGCCTTGGTGAAAGCCTGGTTCACGTTCTGCGTACCGGATTCAATGCTGCCGTGCAGGTACAGGTCACAGGCATTTTTTTCTGCTGAAAGCAGTTCTTGCATTGTATTCTTGTCATCCATGTCCCGTACCTCCTTAAAGCAGGCCTAAAAACTGCTGAAACGTCTGCTGATGTTTGTTCGTCATCTGCTTTACGCACTGTTTCAACTGCGGGTCCGTCATGGACGACGCTGCGTTTTCGCACTGTGTCTGCAAAAACTGCTCATGTTCCAGTGCATCTTCTACATAGGACAATTCCTTTGGGCTCATAAAATTAACACCTCCGCTGTTTAATGTACCCACCGGCAGTGGGATCTATTCATTGCAGACGGGAATCCGGCGGAGGTAATTTTTTAAATTTTAAAAATAAAAATCAATCCCACAAGTCCAGCTGCAATCAGTACAATCTCCAAAATCAGCAGCGAACGGATGGGTGTTGCTTTTTCCGGGGCGGCAGCCTGCTTTTCTTTGGACGCCAGATATTCGTCCAGTGAAAGCGCGGCGTCTTCTTTCAGATGGCGCTCCCCCAAATCAATTTTTTTGCCGGAAACCGGATACAGCTCCACATAATAGCGCAGGAACTTGGAGTACTGCTTGGTACCCGGCGCAGGTTCGGGAATAATGCGTCTCAGGGCCGTGCGCGGCAGGCGATGCTCCCTTGGGATAAAGCCGCAGCTGACACCGATTAGGTCACTGCCCTCTCGACGCAGAATGGGGCGGGCCACATGAAAAACACCCATGAGAAAAACAAACGCACCCAGCCCGTAAAAGAGGAGATACAAATACCAGTACGCGTGCCCCATCGCCAGAGCCGTTACCGCACTGAACAGCAAAAGGATTCCTACCGTGATATCTGCTATCGGCATGCCGCGCTGTTCATATACCGCCGTCGGTGTTTTTTCCCAGTTGTCCTGTGCATAAACTGTTTCCTCGTATAAGTCTAAAATATCTGTTTTTTTTCCTTTTTTCTGCAAGGCTTTGATTCCTTTCCCGCCGCGGGATTATTTCTGCTGCACCTTTTCCAGTGCCTGCTGGATATCCGCAAGAATATCCTGCACATTTTCAATACCAACAGACATACGAATCATATCCGGGCTGATTCCGTTTTCTGCCAGCTGCTCATCTGTCAGCTGACGGTGTGTGGTGCTGGCCGGATGTAGCACACAGGTGCGCAGGTCTGCCACATGCACCACCATAGAGGCCAGCTGCAGAGACTCCATAAATTTTGTAGCAGCAGCTCTGCCGCCCTTTACGCCAAACGAAATAACGCCGCAGCTGCCATGCGGCAGATATTTCTGTGCCAGCGTATGGTACGGGCTGTCCTTTAGTCCCGGATAGTTCACCCAGCTGATACGGTCATCCTGGTCCAGGAACTCGGCAATCTTCTGAGCGTTGGAGCAGTGACGCTCCATACGCAGTGCCAGTGTTTCCAGCCCAAGGTTCAAAAGGAACGAATTTTCCGGTGCGGGCTGACAGCCAATATCCCGCAGCAGATGGGTGCGGGCCTTTGTAATGTACGCCGCTTTTCCGAATGCCTTGGTGTATATCAATCCATGGTAAGACTCATCCGGTTCTGTCAGCATGGGGAATTTGCCGTTTGTCCAGTCAAATTTTCCACTGTCCACAATGGCTCCGCCCATCTGCACGGCATGACCGTCCATATATTTTGTCGTGGAATGAACCACAATATCCGCGCCAAAGGTAAACGGGCGGCAGTTAATAGGCGTTGGGAAGGTGTTGTCCACAATCAGCGGCACACCATGTGCGTGTGCTACCTTTGCAAATAGCTCCAAATCCGTAACGACCAGCGACGGGTTGGAAAGCGTTTCACAATAAACTGCACGAGTGTTGGACTGCATAGCAGCCTCCAGCTGTTCTTCTGTGACATCCGGCGGAACAAAGGTAAAATCAATCCCCATATCACGCATCGTCTTATTAAACAGATTAAAGGCACCGCCGTAAACCGCACTGGAACTGACCACATGGTCACCGGCCTTGCAGATATTCAGTACCGAAAGGAAAATGGCCGCCATACCGGAGGAGGTTGCCACACAGCCAACGCCGCCCTCCAGTTCCGCTATCTTTTTTTCCACTGCTTCTGTTGTTGGGTTGGAGATACGGGTATAAAAATGTCCGCTGTCTTCTAGATTAAAAAGGCGTCCCATCGCCTCAGCGGTGGTGTAGCGGAAAGTCGTGCTCTGCACGATTGGCACAACGCGCGGTTCTCCGTTCTTTGGGGAATAGCCTGCATGGATACACAGCGTATCCGGCTGATAATTCGGTCCCATTGTATACACTCCTTGCTATTTTAAAAAGATACTGTGGCAAAAGAAAAACGGCCTATTCGGCTGTATTAGGAAAACAGGCCTTTTACCCAACCGGCCGCCTGGTCGGTGACAAAAACGACTATAAAAATGAGAAGCAGAAACAGGACAACGGAAAAAGCCCGCCAAAATATCCGCTTTTTGCGCGGCATGACTTCAAACTCCTCGCCCTTTACACGGTAAGTCCGCGGTTTGTCAGCCTTGTCCTTTTGTTCTGCATCCGGTGTGGACACCGTCGGCGTACTGGGAAAAACAACGGCAGCCGCCTGTTTTCCCTCTTCGCTCCGGCAGAAAGGCACATAAAAATTAAAGGCCTGCTGTGTTCCGGCAGAAAGCGCCGCGCGCTTTTCATAGGGAATGCTCCGCGCCTGCAGCAGCTGTTCCAGCTGACCGGCCTGCGGATTCTCCGCCGTTGCCAGACGCACAGGGTCCTCCTCCTGCGGGTCCAGAAGATACCGGTTGCCGCAAAGCGGGCACTGATCTTCACATAGAACCTGACATTTCGGACAATACAGCATTGCTTTTTCTCCTTTCCCGATGTAATGACCAAAAGAATGGATGGATTTATCATACCATGATTTTTACTGCTTCACAAGCATAAAACACAGGGGCCCGACACCAATAAGCGAAATTTTTCCACCGAGGGAAATAAGTCAGTTTATGGAAACAAATTTCTCTTATTTCCTCCCTGTATAAATTTTTTATTATGTGATATCTGTTCACAAAATCATGAATCCCAACCATTTTTATTCTACAATCAGTATACACTAATAGAAAGGGGGAACTGGAAAATGGACCTGCGCACAAGCCTGGGCAAACGTCTGCGCACTCTGCGGGCAAAATGGGGATATACCCAGCAGGACATCAGTTCTATCCTGCAAATTGACCGTTCCACCTATGCCTACTATGAAACCAGCCGCAGCACACCGCCGCTTTCCACCCTGAAAAAGCTCGCCGACGTTTACCATGTGCCGCTGTCTGATTTGTTTGGCAATGAAGAAGCGCCGCCGCAGTTTTCCGACTCTGCTCCAGGCGTATTTGCCGACCTTGACCATAATAAATCCCACATCTACGACCTCTGTCCAGAGGAACGACAGCTGATTGCCATGTACCGGCTGGCCAATCAGGAAACCCGGGGAAAAATTATGGAGCTGCTGCACACAAAGAATTCTTAGCCGTCTTTTTCAGAAAGAATACCCGGTTCAGTTGCACAGTCGCCGATATTTGTGTTAGAATGAAACAAATGGAGGTGTGGCCGGTATGGCTTATGACGCTTTTACCGCAGGCGTAGAACCCGGTGGTCTGCGCACCAGAGAAGAAATCCGAATCCTGCTGTGCTACCTACTTTCCAGTGTCAACGCGCCTCTTTCCAGGGATGATATTCTGCAGTGCGTGCAGGGCATGGGCCTTGCAAACTACTTTGAAGTAACCGATGCCCTGCAGGAACTGACCGAAAACGGCAACCTGCTGTTGCAGGACGGCTGCTATATTGCCAGCGCACAGGCACATGAGATTGCCTGCCAGCTGGACACGGCACTGCCTATTTCCGTACGGGATAAGGCCGTGAAGGCCGCCGTCAGTTTGCTTGCACAGGCGCGCCGCAAACGTGAAAACGCTGTTGAAATTACGAAATGCGGACAGGGCTATCAGGTATACTGTCACATTTCCGGCGGCAAAGGGGACCTGATGTCCTTTACTTTGGCGGTACCGGAAAAGCGGCAGGCAGAACTCATTCAGAACAACTTTCAGGCATCGCCGGAGCGGGTATATCAAATGCTGCTGGCCCTGCTGATTGATGACCATGACGCTGCGGCGACACTGGTTAAGGACTGGCACTGACAGACAAACTCTTTGCAAAATAAAAAGGTACAGCTGACAAGGCAAACGTCAGCCGTACCTTTTTCACACCTTATTTTTGCCTGCTATCAAAAAAACAGGTTCAACAGAAGCAGTGTGGTGACTCCCGGAATACCCAGGAATGCGGAAGCACCCACAACCAGCGGACTGACCGGCAGCGTAACGCCGGTCAGCCCACCCGCCAGATTGACCACTAACAGCGCCGCCAGTCCCGCTATGACACTGCCCGCGGCCCCTGCGAAGGGGTGCGGACTGTGTCCGGCGGCCAGCATCGCTGCACAGAACAAAAAAGCTGCCAAAAGAATCCCTGCAAACAGAATGTCCCTCACCCCCTGCTTACAGAATATGGGGATGAGGGACAGATTATGCTTTTTTATCTTCAACCAAATGATAGCCGGCCGGTGTAAAGTCGATGCGTCCGCTGGAAACGTCCGCGGCCACATTGACAACCCGCAGCGGGTCACCGATGGTCAGACGTTCACGGGTAGCCTCGTCCACCTGAGAAAGACGGCCGTCAAACTCAAAATGTTTGTCGGTAAAGTCCGCAACCGGCACAAAGCCCTCTACGCTGTTGGACAGTTCCACAAATACGCCGCGCATGGTCACACCGCTGATAATGCCGTCGTACTCCTCGCCCAAATGCTGAGCCATATATTCTGCCGCAAAGCAGTCGTCCGCACTGCGTTCAGAGTTCATGGCGCAGATTTCACGCTCGCTGGAATGTTTAGCGGATTCCTGCGCGAAATCCGTGTATTCCTTTTTAATCTTCGCCTTATCTTCACCGGCAAGGTAGGCACCCATGATGCGATGAATAGAAGTATCCGGATAGCGGCGGATAGGAGAAGTAAAGTGGCAGTAGTCCTGCAAAGCCAACCCGAAATGCCCCAGCGGTTTGGTATCATAGCGGGCCTTGGCCATCGTGCGCAGCAGCTGGTGTGAAACCACCTTTTCCCGCGGCGTACCGGCTGCCTGTGCCATAACCTGCGCAAAGTCCTTGGCCGTTACGTCTGCCGGATGTGACAGGCACACCGGATTCAAGCCAATGGTCACCAGCAAATCTTTCAGCGCATCCACACGGTCCGGGTCCGGATTTTCATGCACACGGTAAACAAACGGAAGCTGCTGCTCACGGCCCAGCTTAGCGGCCGCCTGATTCGCGGCAATCATCAGCTGTTCAATCATCTGCTCGGAAGGGCCGGTGTGCCGCGGCAAAACATCAATACAGTGTCCTTTTTCGTCCAGTATAAATTCCGACTCAGAACTGTCAATATCAAAGTTGCCGTTGGCACGGGCATTGGCTTTCAGGATACCAGCCAGCTCCCGTCCGGCGGCCAGGCTGTCCAGCACCGGTGCATATTTGTCCAGCAGATCCTGTCCAGCGGTGCCATCAAAAATCTGATTGACTTCGTCATATACGCCGCGGACTTTACTGTTAATGATGGATTTATGGAATTCATAATGCGTCATTTTACCGGCCTTGTCAAAGTCCATAACAGCCGAGAATGTCAGCTTGTCCGTGCCGGCATTCAAGGAACACACACCGTTGCTGATAGCTTCCGGCAGCATGGGGACAACACGGTCTGGCAGGTAAACGGAAGTGGCGCGTTTGCGTGCTTCCTCGTCCAGTGCTGTGCCGGGGCGCACATAATAGGAAACGTCCGCGATATGAACACCCAGCTGGTACCCCTGAGGTGTACGCACAATGCTGATGGCATCGTCCAAATCTTTGGCGCTGGCGCTGTCAATGCTGCAGATAGGCCAGCCCCGATAGTCCGCACGTCCCTGCATATCCGCTTCGGTAATGGGACGGGAACCAATGGCTTCTGCTTCTGCAAGAGCCTCCGGTGAAAACGGAACCTTCACGCTGTTGGCGTCCAAAATGGCATCTGCACAGATCTTGGCGCAGTCGGCATGGCCGTAATTTTTCACGACCTTCGCGGAAAAGCGAGAGGAGTGCGGCAGGCGGCTGATGTCCGCCTGCACCTTGTCCCCTACCTCGGCGCCGCAGTGTGCAAAGTCGGCAATGGGAATATCAAAGCGGATAGCCGCATCCGGGTGCAGCTCCACACCATATGGGCTGCGCACAATCGTGCCGTTCACGGTATTGCCGGCACGCTGGGTAATTTCCAGCACTTCACAGCTGGAGCCTTTGGGGCTTTGACGGACATTGCCTAAAACAACCGAGTCACCCAAAAAGGCATCGTGCAAATCTTCGCCATGCAGGAACATATCGTCACCGCCGTCGTCCGGCCGGGCAAACGCAAAGCTGCGGGACAGCGAAACGATGGTTGCCGGAATCCGCTGGGTAGGGTCACCATGAAGACGAACAATATGGCGGCTGTTCACGCTGATCTTTTTTTCGCGGCGCAGCTGATTCAGTGCGGTATAAAAAGTAGTGCTGTATTTTTCCGGGATACCGAGTTTCCGCATGAGAAAACGGGAAGACAGGTCCTCCCCCGCACTCTGCAGAGCCTCCAATATTCCTTTTTTAATATCTTCGACCATAGGAAACCTCCATCTGCCATATGACCGCTGACGCGGACAGATTCTGACGTAAAAAAGCCCCGCTGCCTTGCGGGGCTTTATCCATCTCTTACTT
Source organism: Caproicibacterium lactatifermentans (assembly GCF_013315815.1). Classification (NCBI taxonomy): domain Bacteria; kingdom Bacillati; phylum Bacillota; class Clostridia; order Eubacteriales; family Oscillospiraceae; genus Caproicibacterium; species Caproicibacterium lactatifermentans. Next base: position 584,769 of record NZ_CP046051.1, on the reverse strand, counting down.
ATTTGTCATATACATATATACATTGGTTGCAATGACTAAGACAAAAAACGCAAGTGAAATAACCTTTGTCCACCGCGCAAGGAAACTGTCGATAGAGCGGGCACTGTTCTGACTCAAAAAGGTATCTGCACCGCCGGTGACAACACCCAAGTCTTTCTCGTGTCCTTCCTGCAGCAAAACGACCACAATGATGGCCAGCGAAGCAAGAAGCAAAATAATACCCAAAACAATCTCAGAAACTGTCATGGACTGTAACCTCCGAAACAACTGCGGGAAACCGGTGCACTGATAGAAAGCGCCCTTCTTCCCTTAATAAACTTCTTCTATTCTAACACGAATATACGCGGAATGCAAGCTTTTTTACAGTCATTATCATATGCAGCTGAAAAGTTACAATACACCACAATATTGCTAATTTTCGGCCAGTGTTCCGTACCGGCCGAGGAAACTGCGGGTACGCTCGTTGTTGGAAGAAAAAACTTCATCGGGTGTGCCCTGTTCCACAATCACGCCGCCCGCCATAAAGAGAATGCGGTCACTAATATCTTTTGCAAAAGACATTTCATGGGTCACAATCACCATGGCAATATGCAGGTCCGCCAAAGATTTGATAACCTTCAGGACTTCTGCTGTCAGCTCCGGGTCCAAGGCCGAGGTGGGTTCGTCAAAGAAAAGAATACTGGGATGCAGTGCCAGCGCGCGCGCAATCGCGACCCGCTGCTGCTGCCCGCCAGACAACTGACAGGGATAAGCACCTGCCTTGTCCTCCATACCTACCTTCCGCAGCAGTTCCATTGCCGTTGCTTTGGCTTCCTCTTTTTCCCGTTTTTGTACACGCACCGGTGCATCTGTAATATTTTTAAGGACTGTCATATGCGGAAAAAGATTGTAGTTCTGAAATACGAGCCCAAACATGGAGGAAATCTGTTTTCGTTCGTTTTTCGGCGCATAAACGACTTTCCCGTTTTCGGTCCATGTCGCCCGCTGTCCATGATAGAGAATCTCACCGCCGTCAATGGTTTCCAGCATGGTGGCACACCGCAGAAGCGTTGTTTTACCGGAACCGGATGGCCCGATAATCGAAAAGACCTCGCCTTTGTCGACCGAAAGAGAGATATCCTTCAGGACACTCAGCCCCTCAAAGGATTTTTGTATATGGTTCATTTCGAGCAGTGCCATAGCCCATTTTTCCTCCCTTACTTGTAATAAGCCAGTTTCTTTTCGATAATGTCCATAACCCACGCAACCAGGAAATTAAAGATGTAGTAGAACAGGCCTGCCGCCGCAAACGGCATCATGCTGGCTGTTGCACTGGCAAGTGCTTTCGCGGTCGTAAACATCTCAACCACACTGATGGTAAAGGCAAGGGACGTATCCTTTACCAGGGTAATCACTTCATTGCTAAGCGCGGGAATAATGCACTTAAAGACCTGCGGCAGGATAATTATGGAAAATGTCTGCTGTCTGGAGTAGCCAAGGAGTTTTGCCGCCTCATACTGGCCCTGTGACATGGATTGAATGCCTGAACGGTAAATTTCCGCAAAATAAGCCGCATAGTTGATGATAAATGCAATCAGTGCCGCCGACATTCGGTACGAACCGGAAATATGTATGCCAAACAGATAATACGGCCCGAAATAAACGACCATCATCTGCAGCATCAGCGGTGTACCGCGCATAATGGAAATATAAACGCTCATAATTGCAGAAACAATTTTATTTTTGCTCATTCTTCCAAGGGCGATAAGAAGACCAAGCGGCAGGGAAAACACCAACGTAATGAAAAAGATCTCTACGCTGACACCCATACCTTGGGCAAGCTGCAATACAATAGAACTGAACGACATAACATTCTCTCCTTAACCGATAATGGGCCGTCCGTTTTAGGCCTTGCCCCATGTGGTAACGTCCTTGCCAAACCACTTTTTAGAAATTTTTGTGAGGGTTCCGTCCTTCTTCATTTCATCCATTGCCTTGGAAACCTTTGCGCAAAGTGCCGTATTGCCTTTTTTAAATCCAATGCCATACTGTTCTTTCTGAATGGATTCGCCGAGAATTTTCAGTTTCAGTTTACCGGATGTAATCTTATAGTCGGCAACGGTACTGTCCATGGCAACGGCATCAACGGCACCCATGTCCAAATCCATCAGCGCCGTATTGTAGTCTGCGGTGGTCTGCACATTGGCAAACGCGGAGCTGATATTTGTCTTTTCTTTCAAAGCCGCCTGTGCCGCGGAGTCCGTCTGCACTTCCACTGTTTTTCCTTTGAGGTCAGCAAGGGACTTCACCGCGGAATCGGCCTTTACAACAAAGACCTGGTCGTTTTCCATATAAGGTTTGGACCATGTATAATTGTTTTCACGTCCGCTGATGGTAAAGCCGTTCCAAATACAGTCAATCGTTCCACTGGTCAGCTCCGCGTCCTTCGCGTCCCACGAAATTGGCTGGTACTTTATGGCCATTCCCATGCGCTTGGCGGCCTCCGCCGCAAGATCCAGGTCAAATCCTGTAAACTTACCGTCACTGCCCTTAAACCCCATGGGCGGAAAGTTCTGGTCAAATCCAACCGTAAAGGTATTGTCAGCTGCCGAAGCCGTACTGTCCGCCGCCGAGGCACTTGCCGCACTGGCAGCGGAAGAGGAACCTGTCCCACCGCACGCCGCAAAGGAAACCGCCATAATTCCCGCCAGGAACAGTGATGCCAGCTTTCTGAACGTTTTCATAAAATATCCTCCAAATTCAAAGTGCTTTCTCCGTCAGTTTCATCGTATCATCATATTATCATACTAAATTAAACCTGTAAAGGATTTCTTTTTCTTTTCTCCCCATAAATCGAATGGTAAAACAAAAAGTGCCCCGCAGTCTTTGAGTCAGACTGCAGAGCACTCCTCTTTTTGGAAACAAAAGATGCGGCTGATGGATGTAATAGAAGCATAACTATAAGAATACCGCACAAACTATCAATCGTGCCCCCATGTTTCGCGTTTGCACACTGGGAAGCACACGCCCCGGCGCTGCAGCCCGGGGCGTTTTTTATTCGGTCAGTTTCAGCTGTTCCCCCTGCATTTCCCGTGCATCGGGCAGTGCGCCGATTGCCGGCAGCTTCTTGCGGTATCGGGAGGGCCTCTGTACGTCGCCTTCTTCATAAACTTTAACGGATTTTAGCAGCGCGTGCTTTCGCAGTGTCATAACCTGCACGCCCTGTGTGGAACGCGTTGCCTTTGCCGGAATTTCACCGGTGTTCACCAGCAGTTTACGCTCCTGTGTAGAAGTGAACAGCACATCGGTATCTTCCGGCAGAATCAGAAGTGCTGCCAGCGGAGACTTGTCGCTGTAAGCATTCACCAGCTTCCGGCGTTTCGTTTTGGTTTGATAGGCTGAAAGGTCTACCTTGGCAACTTTGCCGTTTTCAAAGCAGAAAAGCAGGAAACCGCTGTAATCCTTGGTAACCGCCATGAAAAGCACATTCTCTCCCTCGTCCATTTGCAGCTGAGCCGGAATATACTCTCCCAGCACGCTTGCTTTGGTGTCCCCAAAGTCGCTGGCAGTTGCTTTATATACCTGACATTTATCCGTAAAGAAGAGCAGCTCACTCCGGTTTGTCGCCTCAATATGGCAGGTAACACTGTCCCCCTCCTTCACCTTTTGCTCGCCGCTCATTCGCAGTGACTGCGGTGTGATTTTTTTGAAATATCCATCTTTGGTAAAGAAAAGGTGCACCGGATAATCCGGAATTTCGTCGAGTTCTTCTTCCTTCTCTGCAAGGTCGTCATGGTACAGGAGGATACTGTGCCGCGGCTGTCCATAGGTTTTTGTGACGGTTTTCAGCTCGTTTACAATAATCTGCTTAATCTTTTTTGGGTCGTCCAGCACTGCATTGAGTTCTGCAATCTCCCCCTGCAGCTTAGAGGTTTCCTGTGTGCGGTTTAGAATGTACTCTCGGTTCAGGTGACGCAGCTTAATTTCCGCTACATATTCCGCCTGTATTTCATCAATGCCAAAACCTTTCATCAGGTTCGGCACGACTTCACTTTCTTCATCTGTTTTGCGGATAATTGCCACAGCTTTGTCAATATCCAGCAAAATGGCTTCCAAGCCTTTCAGCAAATGCAGCTTGTCCATTTTTTTCTGCAGGTCAAATTCCGTACGGCGGCGCACACAATCGATACGGAACTTTGTCCACTCATCCAAAATCTCGCCGACACCCATCAGGCGCGGCACACCGTTCACCAAAATGTTAAAGTTGCAGGAAAAGCTGTCCTCTAGCGGAGTCAGCCGGAACAGCTTCGCCATCAGCTTGTGCGGGTCCGCCCCGCGCTTTAGGTCAATGGTAATTTTAAGGCCGGCAAGTCCGGTTTCGTCGCGGATATCCGCCACTTCTTTGGCCCGGCCCTGCTTGACCAGTTCAATTACTTTCTCTACAATGGCCTCTACGGTCGTGGTCGGCGGAATTTGGGTAATATCAATGCAGTTCTCTGCGGCATCATACGCATAACGGCTGCGCACACGAATGCTTCCGCGGCCGGTGCGGTAAATTTTCCGCATCTGCTCTTCATCGTACAAAATCTGTCCGCCGCCGGGGAAATCCGGCGCCTGCAGTGTTTTCAGCAGGTCATGCTTCGGGTGCATGATACGCGCCGCGGCCGTTTCACAAACTTCCCGCAGGTTAAAGGAACACACACTGCTGGCCATGCCGACCGCAATGCCGGTATTGGCATTGACCAAAACGCTGGGAAAAGTGGCGGGCAGCAGTGTTGGCTCCTGCATGGTGCCGTCGTAGTTGTCGACAAAATCGACCGTATTTTTATCAATGTCCCGAAAAAGTTCGCTGCAGATGGGGTCCAGCTTCGCTTCTGTATAACGGGAGGCGGCATATGCCATATCCCGGCTGTAGGCTTTACCGAAGTTGCCCTTGCTGTCCACATAAGGGTGCAGCAGCGATTCATTGCCGCGGGACAGCCGCACCAAGGTATCATAAATAGCCGCGTCACCGTGCGGGTTGAGCCGCATTGTCTGGCCGACAATATTGGCGCTTTTGGTACGGGCACCAGTCAGCAGTCCCATTTTATACATGGTATACAGCAGCTTGCGGTGACTCGGTTTAAAGCCATCTATCTGCGGAATGGCGCGGCTGATGATAACACTGACTGCATAGGGCATATAGTTTTTCTGCAGGGTGGAGACAATGGGCTGTTCCACAACACTGCCCGCACCGATAATTACGCCGTGTGCTTTTGGCACCGGCGCCCGGCGTTTTTCATTCTTTTTTCTTGGCATAAACTTCCCTGTCTTTCACGATATGGTCTTTCTCAGCTGACGTCCAGTTCCTCTACATATTCGCGGCCATGTTCTGAAATATACTGCTTGCGTCCGGACAGGTTGTCCCCCAGCAGCAGGTCAAACGTCTTGCCTGTCGCGGTGGCATCTGACGGCATCACTTTAATCAGCCGGCGTGTCACGGGGTTCATGGTTGTCAGGTTCATCATGTCCGGTTCGTTTTCGCCCAATCCTTTGCTGCGCTGAATGGTCAGCTTCTGGCCTTTCAGCTGCTTTAAAAAGCGCTCTTTTTCTACTTCATCATAGGCAAAGTAAGTTTCATTTTTACAGTGAATCTCATACAGCGGCGACTCAGCAATGAACACCTTTCCCTGCCGAATCAGCTCCGGCGTCAGGCGGTACAGCATGGTCAGCAGCAGGGTGCGTATCTGAAAGCCGTCCACATCGGCATCAGTACAGAGGATAATTTTATTCCAGCGCAGGTTGTCCATATCAAAAGAGCTAAGATCCTTATTGGCCTTGCTTTTGACCTGCACCCCGCAGCCCAGCACCTTGACAAGGTCCGTGATGATGTCGCTTTTAAAAATACGGTTGTAGTCTGCTTTCAGGCAGTTTAGAATCTTGCCGCGAATCGGCATAATCGCCTGGAAGTCAGGGTCACGTGCCTGTTTGCATGCGCCCAAAGCGGAATCGCCTTCCACGATAAAGATTTCCCGGCGGGAAACGTCCTTGCTGCGGCAGTCCACAAACTTTGCAACACGGCTGGTAATATCCATGTTGCTGGTCAGCTTTTTCTTTAGGTTCAGGCGTGTTTTTTCGGCATCCTCTCGGCTGCGCTTATTTATCAGCACCTGTGCGGCAATCTTATCGGCGTCCAGCGGATTTTCAATAAAATAAACTTCCAGCTGATGACGAAGCATTTCCGTCATCGCTTCCTGTATGCCCTTATTGGTAATGGCTTTTTTGGTCTGGTTTTCATAGGAAGTGCGGTTACTGAAAGAGGAGATAACCAGAATCAGGCAGTCCTCCACATCCGCATAGGTAATTTTGCTCTCGTTCTTATTGTATTTATTATTTTGCTTTAAATAGGAATCAATCTGGTACACAAAGGCGTTGCGGGCAGCCTTATCCGGCGCACCGCCATGTTCCAGCCAGCTGGAGTTATGGTAATACTCCGTTAGATGCGTTTTGTTGGAAAAAGCCAGTGCCACGTTGACTTTAACATGATATTCCGGCTTATCGGCACGGTCACGGACGGTTCGCTCCGCCTGCCATGACTGCACACTGGTCAGCGCATCATCGCCGGCCATTTCTTTCACATGGTCAGCGATACCATTTTCATACAGAAACTCCTGTGTGTCAAACTTTTTCCCATTTTGGTTTTTCAGGACGAATTTCAGGCCATTGTTGACAATTGCCTGCCGGCGCAGGGTATCCTCGTAGTATTCCACCGGAATACGAATATCGGTAAAAACCTGCAGGTCCGGTTTCCAATGGATTTTCGTACCGCTGGGCGCAGTGCTGGGCTCTTTTTTCAGGCCGCCGACATTTTCACCGTGCTGAAAGTGCAGAGTGTATTTGGTTTCGCCGGTGTGTATTTCCACGTCCATGTACTCGGCGGCATACTGCGTTGCACACAAACCAAGGCCGTTTAGTCCCAGGCTGTACTCATAGCTGGCATCTTCACCATTGTGGTATTTGCCGCCGGCGTACATTTCGCAGAAAACCAATTCCCAGTTGTAGCGTTTTTCCCGCGGATTGTAGTCCACCGGGCAGCCGCGGCCATGGTCCTCCACCTGTACGGACCAGTCACTGTAGCGTGTCACTGTAATTTCATGGCCATAGCCTTCGCGCGCTTCGTCAATGGAGTTTGACAAAATTTCAAAGACGGAGTGTTCGCACCCCTCTATTCCGTCCGAACCAAAGATAACGGCTGGACGCAGGCGCACCCGGTCGGCGCCTTTCAGCATGGAGATGCTTTCGTTTCCATAGCTTTGATTTTTTTTTGGCATTCAATTCTCTCCTGTAAAAACTGTTTATAACAAAGAAAACCGTGAAAACAAGAATCAGGGGAATGACTGCACCCCCCTGATTTTGCTGACTTGTTCAGTTTTGCCGCATTTCAGTTCTGCGGCAGCGGCTGCGGGCGGCTGCCGGGCAGTTCGTTGCCCTCGCCATCGATTTTCCCTTCCATCAGCAGACGGAAGTGTTTGCCGTCCATCTTTTCGTGCAGGAACAAGTACCGCGCCACTTCATGCAGCTGGTTCATATGCTCCCGCAAAATAGATTCGGTGCGGTCATAAGCCGTCGTCATAATATTCTTAATTTCTTTATCAATCGCCGCGGCTGTCTGTTCAGAATAGTCGCGGATGTGTCCCATATCACGGCCAAGGAACGGTTCACTGTCATCACGGCCATAGGTAATGGGGCCCAAAACAGCAGACATTCCGTACTTTGTGACCATAGACCGGGCAACTTTCGTTGCACGTTCAATATCATTGCTGGCGCCGGTCGAGATATCCCCCATTGTCAGGGACTCTGCCACACGGCCGCCCATCATAACGACCAAATCCTCTTCCATCTCTTTTTTGGAGCGGTAGGAACGATCCTCGGTCGGTACCTGCATGGTAAAACCGCCCGCCATGCCGCGCGGAATGATGCTGATTTGATGCACCGGGTCCTGTGTGGGGCAGTAATAGGTAACAACCGCATGGCCGCCTTCGTGGTAGGCCGTCAGTGTCTTTTCACGGTCACTCATCACATGGCTCTTCTTTTCGGTGCCCACGACCACTTTAATGGTCGCCTCTTCTATCTCCTGCATGGTAATTGCCTTCAGGTTTCTGCGGGCCGCCAACAAAGCGGCCTCGTTCAGCAGGTTTTCCAAGTCAGCACCGGTAAAACCAGCGGTGGAACCTGCAATCACTTTCAGGTCCACGTCCGGTGAAAGGGGCTTTCCGCGCGCGTGTACGTGCAGGATGTCCTCTCTGCCCTTAATATCCGGATAACCAACCATAATCTGCCGGTCAAAACGGCCGGGACGCATCAAAGCCGGGTCCAGAATATCCGGACGATTGGTGGCAGCAATCATAATGACGCCCTCATTGGCACCGAAACCGTCCATTTCCACCAGCAGCTGGTTCAGTGTCTGTTCCCGTTCATCGTGTCCGCCGCCCAATCCGGCGCCGCGCTGACGGCCTACTGCATCAATTTCATCAATAAAGACAATGCAGGGGCTGTTTTTCTTTGCCTGGTCGAACAGGTCACGCACACGGGAAGCGCCCACACCGACAAACATTTCCACAAAGTCGGAACCGGAAATAGAGAAGAACGGCACGCCGGCTTCACCGGCTACAGCGCGTGCCAGCAGTGTTTTACCGGTACCGGGAGGGCCCACCAGCAGCACGCCTTTGGGAATACGCGCGCCGAGGGCATTGTACTTCTGTGGATTCTTTAGGAACTCCACAATTTCCTGCAGCTCTGCCTTTTCCTCATCTGCGCCGGCCACATCGGCAAAGGTGGTCTTGCGCTTTTCATCTTCCAGCTTTTTTACTTTGGCCTTGCCAAAGTTCATCTGTTTTCCAGCATCGCCCAAACCGGTGTTGACCTTGCGCATCATCAGGTAGGTAAACAGCAACATAATGGCAACGGCTATAGCAAACGGCAGGAAAGAAAGCAGCCAGTTGTTTTCTTTGGGACGCTGCAGCTTTTGGACCATGCGGGCAGTCGGGTGCTTTTTGTTGTACTGCTCCACATATGGGTCCAAACGCTCCTGCATATACTGGGAATCCGGCGCCATAAAGGAAACTGGACTGTCCGTGCCATTCACTTTAATGCTCATTTCTCCGGTACCGAAGTCCAGTGAATACTCCGTTACTTTTTGGTCTGCAAAAAATCCTATAACATCGGAAAACGTGTAAGTTTTAGGCGGCGTTTCCATACCGCCGAACAGCGCTGCCAAGAGGATAAGCAGCATCACCGGTATGGCAATAACCAGTATCAGGTTGCGCAGCGATTTCTTGTTTTCCAACCCTGCATTCCTCCTTATCCGCCGTATACTTCCGGTTTCAGGACCCCTACAAAGGGAAGATTGCGGTATTTCTGTGCGTAATCAAGGCCATAACCAACAATGAACGCATCCGGTACCTCTGCACCCACATAGTCTGCCTTCACCGGCACCGTACGGCGTTCCGGTTTGTCAAATAGGGTACACAGGCGGATGCTGTTGGGGTTACGAGCCTGCATCATGTGCAGTATGTAGTTCAGCGTAACGCCGCTGTCAAGGATATCCTCCACGACCAGCAGGTCATACCCTTCCAGGTTGATGTCAAGGTCCTTGGTAATCTTGACAATACCGGAAGTTTTGGTGCCGTTGCCATAGCTGGAAACGGACATGAAGTCCACTTCACAGGGAATTTTAATGGCACGCATCAGGTCCGCCATAAAGACAACGGAACCTTTCAGGACGCTGGCCAACAGCAGCTTTTTGCCTTGGTAGTCCTCGCTGATTTGCTCGCCCACGCGTTCCACAATATCGGCAAGCTGTTTTTCACTAAACAATACTTCCTGAATATCACCGAGCATCTGATTTTCCATTTCCTATGCACTCCTTTATTGTAACAACCGCTGCACACCGGGTGCGGGGAGTCACCTTTGCCTGTTCACTGGGGCCACAGCCCTCTATCCAAAGAATATTCTGACCATTCGACAGAATAACAAGTCCCTGCCGCAGCGAAGGCGGAATCTTTTTTTCATTCAGCAGTTTTTTCAGGGACTTGGTCACACCCCGCCCTGCCGGTGAAAAGGAATCGCCCGCACGGCGGGACCGAACCATGGTATCAGAAGTTATTGTATCATAATCAAGACAATTAGAAAAGACACATTTGCGTATTTCTTTCGGAATTTTCTCTTTTGGAATGGTCTGTATACACAAAATCCGCCCATTCGGCAAGGATGTCTGCGGCATCTGCAGCGGCACCGCATAGCCCTCCGCCGGCTCCGGAAACAGCAAAATTCCCCGTTCCACCCGCGCAGAACAGCCGCCGGGCAGGGTACAGCCGCCGCCCTTGGCCAGCAGATGGTCCAGCATTTGCAGATGCTGACGGGAAAGCCTGCCGGTTCCGGCACTACGGGCCGCCGAATACAGTGCCCGCATCCGTACAGCTGCCGGCTGCTGCGCCAGCACGCCAGCACGCCAACCGCCCAGACATTCCGCCGTCCGCAGTGCCTGTTGTGCCAGTTCGCGCAGGCATTCGTCATCTTCCCGCAGGGCACAGGCCGCTCGGCCGGCAGCTTCCTCAAAGTTGGGGTCAATGCGGTGAAACTGCGGTACAATCTTCAGCCGTACCCAGTTGCGCATATATCGTACGTCCGCATTGGTGCGGTCCGTATGATACAGCAAGCCATGTTCCCGACAGTACTGTTCGGTTTCCGCACGCGTAACGGAAATCAGCGGACGCACTACATTTTCACGTACCGGCGGAATACCCGCCAGCCCCTTTGCACCGGCACCGCGTGCCAGATTCAACAGCATGGTTTCCGCATTGTCCGAAAGTGTGTGAGCGGTGGCGATGCGCGAGCCTGCATATTGTCTGCAGATTTTATAAAAAAATGCGTACCGCAGGCGACGGCCGCATTCTTCGAGTCCTTCTCCTGTTTTTTGCGCTTCTCCCCGTACATCTGCGTGCAGTATATGCAGTGGAATGCCAAGCTTGGCACAAAGGTCACGCACGAATGCCTCGTCGCTGTCAGCTTCCGCCCCGCGCAGCTCGTGGTTCACATGGGCTGCCGCAACTGAAATATCCAGCTGCTGTGCATGGAGGGCCAGCCAATGCAGCAGCGCCGTAGAATCCGCGCCGCCGGAAACCCCCACCAACACCGCCGTTTTCGGGGGAAGCATTTGGTACTGCCGCAGCGTACGCATTACCTTTGCGGTCATTGTTTCTTTGGCTGCCATACAGCTCTCTCCTTTCGGTCCGTGTTAAGGTTCCTGCCGAACCAGTTCCTGTGAAGTAAAGCGCATAAACTCACCCTGCCAGTGCAGCGGCACACTGCGTGTTTCGCCGTGGCGGTTTTTAGCCACAATACACTCACCGCTGTTTTGGTCTTCGTCAGGTGTAGGTGCCGGTGTATCGCCGCTGTTGGCGTAGTACCCTTCCCGATACAGGAACAGGACAATATCAGCATCCTGTTCAATAGAGCCGGAATCACGCAGATCACTTAGCATGGGCTTATGCGTTGTGCGTTTCTCGCTTTCACGGGACAGCTGGGACAGGCACAGGACCGGTACATTCAGCTCCTTGGCCATAATTTTCAGGTTTCGTGTGATAGCGGAAATTTCCTGTACACGATTGTCAATACGACCGCCGGAAGACATCAGCTGCAGGTAGTCAATAACGACTAAATCCACATCTTTCAGTCGGCGCAGCTTTGCCTTCATTTCGGGTACAGTGATGGCGGAATTGTCGTCAAAGTAAATCTCCGTATGGCTTAAAACATCGCCCGCTTCAATCAGCCGCGGCCATTCGTCATCGTCCAGCTTGCCGCTGCGCAGCTTGACACCGCTGACCTGTGCCTCGGTGGAAAGCATACGGGAGGCCAGCTGTTCCCGTGTCATTTCCAGTGAGAAAAAGGCAACCCGTTTGTGGCAGGTAACCGCGGCGTGCCGGGTAATATTCAGCGCAAAACTGGTTTTGCCCATGCCGGGGCGGGCGGCCAACAGAATAAGGTCCGTGCGGTTCAGTCCGGTAATGGTATCGTCCAACGCCCTAATGCCGGTGGGAATGCCCCGATACTGCTCGCCTTCCGGTGAAGTAATGAGGTCCAAACGGTCAAATGTTTCAATCAGTGTTTGATTGATGCGCTGCAGGCCCTGCATATTTTGGCCGCGGCGGATATCATAAATTTTCTGCTCGGCAGAGTCCAGCAGGACAGAAGAGTCCTCTGTTCCGGCGGCGGCCTCCTCCAGGATAGAACGCGCGGTCTGAATCAGTATGCGAAGTTCATACTTATCTCGTACAATATGCGCGTATGTTTCCACATTGGAGATAGAAGGAACAATCTGTGCCAGTTCCAGCAGATAGCCTTTGCCGTCATTCTCCTCAAAACCGGGTTCCCGGCGCAGATAATCCAGCAGCGTGACATAGTCCACCGGCCGGCCCTCGTTGGAAAGTGACAGCATGGCATCGTAAATGTCAGCATTGCTGCTCTGCGAGAAATAGTCCGGACTGGGCAGAATCTCCATCACGGTATCCAAACAGGAGGAATCCAGCAAAACAGCGCCCAGCACAGCCTGTTCGGCTTCCCGGTCAAACGGCTGTGTGCTGCCGGTATAAGATGCGGTTGTATTATTTGCCATAATCCGCTTTCCCCTTCCTGTTTTTTATCTGCCTTTTTCCACTGTACAGAAAAGCAACCCTGCAGCGTACTGTTCTGCGCCGGCGGGGGTTGCCTATATTCTATCGTTTATTGGAAGCATTCGTTCTGCAATGGCCTGTCAGGCTTCCGTTACCACAATGGATACTTTAGCGGAGATGCCATTGTACAGTTTTACATCACAATGGAACGTACCGAATGCTTTGATTTCCATATCCAGCGTGATTTTGCGTTTGTCGACCTGTACGCCGAACTGCTGCCGAATGGCCGCAGCAATTTCCCGCGGTGTAACAGAACCGAACAGTTTGCCGCCCTTGCCGGCCTTTGCTGTCATATTGACGCTTTTGCCCTCCAGTTTGGCTGCAGCTGCCTTTGCGGCGGCTATCTCCATCTTTGTTTTATAGGCGCGGGAGGCTTCCGCATTTTTCAGCTCATTCATTGCCTGTGCGTTTGCCTCTTTTGCAAGGCTGCGCGGCAGAAGGTAGTTGCGTGCATAGCCGTCGCTTGCATTGACAAGCTCTCCCTTTTTCCCCAATGACCTTACGTCCTGCAATAATACGACTTTCATCGAATATCCCCCTTCTAATTAGCTGTTCCGGCGCTGTCCTTTATCTGCGGCTGTCCTATGCCGGTTGCCAGCTCCTCCAGCAGTTTTTCACATACCTGCTGTACAGTCATGCCGGTAACCTGTGCACCCGCCATCGACAGGTGGCCGCCGCCGCCCATCTGCTCCATAATCAGCTGTACGTTCACATCCCCCAAGCTGCGTGCAGAAACATTCACAGTGCCGCCGGACGGAAAAATAACAAAGGAAGCCTTTACGCCCTGAATCGACAATAGTTCATCGGCAGCCTGCGCACAGCTTAGGCGAATGTCCGGAAACTCTTTTTCTACATAAGCAATGGCACAGCCGTTATGAATCTGCGCACTGGAAACAATCCTGTATTTTGCTTTATATACTTCAATATTATCGGCAAAAAGGCTCTTCACCACCACGGTATCCGCACCGCGGCGCCGTAAATAAGCGGCCGCCTCAAAGGTACGCACGCCGGTTTTCATGACGAAGTTTTTGGTATCCAGCATAATGCCTGCCAACAGGGCCTCGGCATCTGTGCGGGACAAAGCGGTATCCCCTATGTACTGCACCAGTTCCGCTACCAGCTCCGACGCCGAACTTGCGTACGGCTCATGATAGAAGACCAGCGCATTTTCAATATGCTTTACCATCATGCGGTGGTGGTCAATTACCACCACGCGCTGTGCTTTTTCCAGCAGTTCCGGACTTTCCACTACATCCGGATTATGGGTGTCCACCACCACCAGCAGTGAGTGAGAAGTCAGCATGGGTAGTGCCTCTTCCGGTGAAACAAAGATATTCGTCTCGCCCGCCTGCTCAATATGGTCCACCAAAGATCGTGCCATGCACTGACTGCGGTCCAATACAACCCTTGCCTGACGGTGCAGGGCATTGGTTGCGGCACTCCACATGCCGACCGCGGCACCCACACAGTCCAAATCGCCGAACTTGTGCCCCATAATCAGGACACAGTCGCTTTGACGGATATGGTCAGACAGCGTCGCCGCGATGACACGCGTCCGCACCTTATCGTGCTTTTCCACGCCTTTGGACAGACCGCCGAAAAATTCATAGGACTCATCTTTCTGCTTCAGGGCTACCTGGTCACCGCCGCGTCCCAGTGCCATATCCAGTGCCTTGCGGGACCACTCCTCCGCTTCCTGCAGGGAGGCAGCCCCCCGCGCAACACCCATGGAAATGGTGGCACTGCGGTTGTCGCTGGTCTTAATCTCGCGCACCTTATCCAGTATCGCAAAGCGGTGGTCCAGCGCCTCCCGCACATGGCGCTCATCTGTCATAATCAGGTAGCGCCCACCGGACAAGCGCTTGGAAAAGCCGCCCATGGACTGTGCCCAGCGGAACAGCACATCTTCCACATCCGCGGCAATGCGGCTGTCCTCGCTGCTGGCAGAGTCACGCGCCAGCTCTTCCCGGTTGTCAAACAAAGCCAGACAAACGACCGGGCGGCTTTCCGTATATTCACGGTTTACTTCTTTGTAGTACGTATCGTCTACAAAATAAAGGATACTTTCATTTTTAACCTGCGTGCCAAAGACCGAATACTGGCGGCTGTCCACCGTGACATTTGTGCCGGAAGCCGCGGTGATCTGGCTCAGCGCATTCGGATAGATGATGCGGTCGATATTCTCGCCGCGCACCTCATGCTGGGAAGAAACCTTTTTTAAAAATGCCTGATTTACCCAGATGATATCCCCGGCCTGCCCCACCAGGACAACCGGCATGGTAAACGTCTCCATTGCCTGTTCGTCCTCGGCCGTCAGCACCTGTTTGGCCGCAGCAATAGACACCGCAACATAATTTTTAAATTTCAGCACTGACAAAGCCGTCACTGCAACGGACACTCCGGAAATGCACAGTTCTATAACAAAGACAGTATGGCTATACCGCAGAGAAAGGAAAGCCATCACCAGCATAGCGCCGGACAAGACAAAAAAGACCGGTGAGGCAGCCCAGATTTTCTTTTTCACAGCTGATCTCCCTCTTCTGGCAGGCAGAGGAACGCCCGCCCCATTTCTGCCGCAGGGCTGCGGCTGCAAGCATTATACACTTTTTTGCATGGGACTGCAAATTCTGCCCACCAGAACACGTTACACTTCCATAATAATTGGCAGAATCATGGGGCTGCGGCGTGTGCGGTCATACAGCAAGTGGGACAAGGAATCCTTGATATTAGTCTTCAGCGTACCCCAGTCATGAATACCGTTATCGGCACACTGCTCCAGCACAGTATAGACCAAATCTTTGGCGTCGTCCATCAGCCGTTCACTTTCCCGCACATACACAAAGCCCCGGGAAACAACGTCCGGCCCGGAAACGACATGGCCTGTTTCGGAAGCAATCGTGCACACCACAACAATCAGGCCGTCCTCCGCCAGATGTTTGCGGTCACGCAGAACAATGCTGCCGACATCGCCGACACCAAGACCATCCACCAGCACGTTGCCTGCTGGAACGGCCTTCGGCAGATGCCGCATATGGTCCTCTGACAGCTCAATGACGTCACCGATATCTGCAATGCAGACATTCTGGCGGTTCATGCCCATGGAATAGGCCAGCGCCGCGTGCTGGTGCAGCATTTTCTGCTCACCGTGCACTGGAATAAAGTACTTCGGCTTGACAATGCCCTGCATCAGTTTCAGCTCTTCCTGACAGGCGTGTCCGGAAACGTGTACTTCGTACATGGAGCCATACTCTACTTCACAGCCGCGTTTCATCAGCTCATCAATGACATTGCCGACGCTCTTTTCGTTGCCGGGAATCGGCCGTGCGGAAATGATGATGAAGTCGTCCGGACCGACCTCCACCTTGCGGTGGTCAGCGTAGGCCATGCGGGACAGGGCACTCATTGGCTCACCCTGGCTGCCTGTTGTAATAAGGACGATTTTATCCTTCGGGTATTTTTTAATCAGGTCAATATCAATCATGACACCGTCCGGCACATGCAGATAGCCCATTTCCACACCGATGGACATCACGTTCACCATGCTGCGCCCGGAAAGCGCGACCTTGCGGTCATACTTGACCGCACAGTCTATAATCTGCTGCACACGGCTGACATTGCTGGCAAAAGTCGCAATGATAATACGTTTATGCTCCGCACGCTGGAACATGGCCTCAAAGGAATTGGCAATCATCTGTTCCGTTTTGGTAAAGCCGGGGCGTTCCGCGTTGGTTGAGTCGGACAGCAGTGCCAGCACGCCCTCTTTGCCCAACTGTGCAAAACGGCCCAGGTCAATCATTTCACCCCACTCTGGCGTACAGTCAATCTTAAAGTCACCGGTATGCACAACGGTGCCTGCCGGGGAATGAATGGCAAGACCCACGGCGTCCGGAATGGAGTGGTTGACATGGATAAGTTCCACTGCCATGCAGCCAAAGCGGATAGTATCGCCGGGGTGCACAACGTTCATTTTTACTTTATTCAGCAAACCGTGTTCCTTGAGTTTTCCCTTGACAAGGCCCAGCGTCAGCGGCGTGCCGTACAGCGGCAGATTCACTTTTTTCAGCAGATACGGCAACCCGCCGATGTGGTCCTCATGACCATGCGTCAGCACAATGCCCTGAATACGGTCCGCATATTTTTCGACCAGCGTAAAGTCCGGCAGGACCAAATCCACACCCAGCATATCGTCATCCGGAAAAGCCATGCCGCAGTCCAGCAGGAACATATCGCCTTGGCACTCAACCAGCGTGATATTCTTGCCGACTTCGTTTAGACCGCCCAAAAAGGCCATACGAATGACCGGCTTACTGGAAGCACCGCTTTTTCCGCGCGGACGGCGCGGACGGCGGCGTGGCTCATGCTCCGCCTGCGGTGCCGCAGCGGAAGCCACCGGCTGTTTTGGCTGCGGCGGACGGTGCGGGCGGCGCGGACGGCGGCGCGGCTCATTCTCCGCTTTCGGTGCCGGCTGTTTCTGTTCCGGCTGCGGTGCCGGTTCTGGCAGCAGTACACTTTCGCCGCCAATCACCTGATCGGCTGGTTTCCTGCGCGGCTGTTCCTCCTGAAAAGCAGTTTCCGCCTGTGCCGTATCCGGTATCAAATTCTTTTCTTTTTTTTCGTCTGACACAAAAAAACCTCCATTTTCCCGGGAAAAAGGCTGCCCGCTTTGGCATTCTGACAGACCTTGTCCCTTCGCATATTCTTTGAAATTTTTCGTATTCCGTTTCCGTACAATGGTACAAAATATATATTAAAAGTATAATAAAATATAAAATATAAAAAATCCCGATTTTTATCCCACAGGCACAGCATTGTCCTGTTCCTGCAGAAAAACAAAAGAGCCGCCGTTCAGCAGACAGAATACGGCCCCCTGATAAAAAGATACTGGTCCAAAATCCATACAAATATACCTATACCGAAAAACCGTACACAAAACAAAACCGGTCCTCCGGCTGCAAAAACAGCAAAGCTGCCGCACGGGCCTTTCCGCTGGGCCCCCGCATTTTTCATTTTAAAAAGGCCGTACATCTGGCAGCTGGACGCACCGGCAAAAGCCGGTTTGAAGGAAAAATCCTTTCCGTTCCGAACACAGCGCCCGTTGCTCCGCGAAAAAACGACCTGCCGTTCCGTACCGGATACACCGGCCGCAGAACCACTCCGCTCAAAAACATATATGCAGCTCTGCTTTGGCTTCTCAAAGTCAGCCACTCCCAAAGGCCAGAGCAGATATGCATATACAACTTCATTTTATTTTAGCTTGATTTTCATACCCTGTCAAGAGCGGAAACGCTTTCGCTTCTTCTGGAAACATCCGTGCCGCTGTGGTATACTAAAAATGTTTTCCAAAAGCTGATAGGATATGCCAACAAAAAAGGAGCCGCCAAAGTGCAAATGAAACATTTGGATATTTTTACGGACGGCGCGTGTTCCGGCAACCCCGGTCCTGGTGGGTGGGGTGCCGTGCTGCGCTATAAAGCTGCCGAAAAGGAACTGTGCGGCGGTGAAACGGAAACGACCAACAACCGCATGGAACTGACCGCCGTCATTAAGGCTCTCGCCTGCCTGAAGGAGCCCTGCGAAGTGACGCTGACCACAGACAGCCGCTATGTATGTGACGCGGTCAGCAAAGGCTGGCTGCGTTCGTGGCAGCGCCGCGGCTGGAAAAAAGCGGACGGCAAACCTGCCCTCAACCGCGACCTATGGCAGCAGCTGCTGCCGCAGCTGGAACGCCACAAAGTTACATTCGTCTGGGTGAAAGGCCACGCCGGCCACCCGGAAAATGAGCGCTGCGACAGGCTTGCTGTTTCGCAGTGGATGCAGATTAAGAATGGATGAAAAATCATGCAGAAAATCATTTATGCAGATAACGCGGCTACTACGCCGCTTTCACAAAAAGCACTAACAGCCATGATGCCGTATCTGACGGAGTTCTACGGCAACCCCTCTGCCCTGTACAGTCTTGGGCGCCGTGCCCGCAAAGCCGTGGAGCAGGCACGGGACAGCATTGCCGCCTGCTTGGGTGCCACACCGGAGGAAATTTATTTTACCGCCTGCGGTACGGAAAGTGATAACTGGGCGCTGCGCGGCATGGCCGCTGAACAGGCTAAATCCGGCCGCCGCCACATCATTACCTCTGTATTTGAGCACCATGCTGTCCTGCATACCTGTCAGGCGCTGGAACAAAAAGGCTTCTCCGTCACCTACCTGCCGGTAACAAAGGACGGCTATGTTCGTCCGGAAGACCTGCAGGCTGCCCTAACGCCTAAAACTGCGCTGGTCAGCATCATGTACGCCAACAATGAACTTGGCACCGTTCAGCCGGTGCGTCAGCTGGCCGATATCTGCCGCACCGCCGATGTGCCATTCCATACGGACGCTGTACAGGCTGCGGGACATTTGCCTATCAATGTACATCTGAACAATATTGACCTGCTCTCCCTTTCCGCCCACAAGTTCGGCGGGCCAAAGGGCTGCGGCGTGCTGTACATCCGCCGCGGGCTGCATCCGGCCAATCTTCTGTGCGGCGGCGCACAGGAACAGGGACGGCGCGGCGGAACCGAGAATACGGCTGGCATTGTCGGCACAGCCGCCGCTTTGCGGGAACGCACCGCTGCATTGGAGCAGGACACGAAATGCGTTTCCACCCTGCGTGACCGGCTGGAGCGGGGCCTGCTGGCCGCTGTGCCCGGCTGTTTTCGGAATGGCGGCAGTCACCGTCTGCCGGGCCACCTGAACCTGTGTTTTCCGGGAACGGACGGCGAGGCACTCCTTTTGCTGCTGGACCAGCAGGGCATTTGTGCTTCCGCCGGTTCCGCCTGTGCGGCTGGCAGTATCGAGCCCAGCCATGTACTGCAGGCAATCGGTCTGGACCGCCAAGCTGCGCGTAGTTCTCTTCGCTTCTCCTTGGGGGTGCAGAACACAGAAGAGGACGTTGACCAGTTACTGCAGGCGGTTCCTGATGCTGTCAAGCGCCTGCACAGTTTTTAAATAAGAACATACAGAAAAAGCAGCCCCTGCCGGCACAAACCTGCTGTCGGCAAAAGGCTGCTTTTTATTGTCTATTGTTTAGTAAATGACAACGGTTGTACCAAACGGCACATACATATATATCCACCTTGCATTTTCCAGCTGCAAGCGTATACAGCCGTGGGACAGTGCCTGCCCAAGGCGGCCGTCCACCACTTGGCTGGGAGAAGCGGTCTGCGCATACAAAACAGAGTGGAACATATAGCCACCGTAAATCTGTGTATAGTAGAAGCAGCGCACAGAACCGGAATCAAAGTAGTAGCCGCGGGACTGTATGTGGAAGACACCGTGAATCGTTGGTGTTGCCGAAGCGCCGGTTGTACAGGCCCAGTAATGCAGCTGGCTCCAGTTTCCGCTCTGTCCCGTATAAACACCTACCCGGTGTGTGGAGGTGTTGACAAGGAACAGATATTTTGTGGAACTGCTGTACTGCTGTGCACGCTGCCGCATCTGACTTTCATCTGTATTGACAACACTGACACTGACCGATGTTCTGGCGGCACTGCCTATGTAAGCAGAAATGGAAGCGGAACCGGTCCCCCGCGAAGTTACTCTGCACTGATAGCCCTGCTGTAAAGCATTCCACCCCAAATTCTGCACAACGGCTACATAATTGTTGGAACTAGAAAACTGCGGCGCCAAATTATGCGAGGTATGGAACAAGAATGTGTAGCTTTGCCCCAATCCATAAAACGTATGTCCCGAAGCATTTGCTGTTATGGTCAGTCGCTCGTCCGAAACCTTCACCGGAAGCACCTTTTCGCTGCTGCCGGCACGCACATGGATTTTTGTTTCCCCGCTCCGCTGGGCTACCAGTTGAATCAGCCAGCGGCCGTTCCCGTCACTTTTCAGCTGTTGAGAAACAACAGATAAATCTTCGGATGAAACGATTGCTGGTGTGTTGTCGGCTACAGTCGCCAGCACTGTATACCGCTGGCCCGGATAATAGAATGTATAAGAGCTGGTATCTATAGAAAGATTAACCGGCCGAAAGTCATTGGTAATGGTTGTTACTGCCTTGGCCCTCCCCGCCGTGATGGTAATGTCGGCGGTTCCCTCTTTTTCGCCTGCCTGTAGCTTACACAGCAGGAATCCCTGATGGCTGGGGTTAGGAACCGTGAAGACCACTTTGACAACATCGGGGTCAGAGGAAACAATCTGCGGCTGTTCGCCTGTAGAAGTGGACAGCCCCATGTGGTAGGTTTGCCCCGGCGTATGGAATGTATAGGCAAGAGTGTCGCGGCCAATGGTCGTCACAAACCGCACCGCAATCTTTTTTTCTGAGCTGCCTGCCCGAACAGCGACCTCTGCGTCGCCCTCGCCTACCGCCGTCAGCTTGCACAGATACCCTTTTGCTCCGGCATTCCACACCGGAGCCGCAGCTGTCACAACGCTTGTGTCACTGCTGACCACAATGGGTTTCACTGCCGGAGAAGTGCGAATCAATACGGTATATTGTTGGCCCGCTGTATGGAACGTATACGAAGAAGTATCTGTCCACAGTTGCACAGGCGGCATTTTCACTTCCGTTTCCATTACCTTCTGTGTATGGCCTGCCTGTACTTGAATTTGCGCATTTCCCGTGTTCACGGCAGTCAGCTTGCACAGATACCCTTTTGCTCCGGCATTCCACACCGGGGCCGCGGCTGTCACAACGCTTGTGTCACTGCTGACCACAATGGGTTTCGTTGCCGGAGAAGTGCGAATCAATACAGTATACTGTTGACCCGCTGTATGGAACGTATAGGAAGAAGTATCTGTCCACAGCTGCACAGGCGGTATTTTCACTTCCGTTTCTATTACCTTCTGCGTATGGCCTGCCTGTACCTGAATTTGCGCATTTCCCTCACCCACAGCGGTCAGCGTACACAGATACCCTTTTGCTCCGGCATTCCACACCGGAGCCGCAGTTGTCACAACGCTTGTGTCACTGCTGACCACAATGGGTTTCACTGCCGGAGAAGTGCGAATCAATACGGTATACTGTTGGCCCGCTGTATGGAACGTATAGGAAGAAGTATCTGTCCACAGCTGCACAGGCGGCACTTTCACTTCCGTTTCTAGTACCTTCTGCGTATGGCCCGCCTGTACCTGAATTTGCGCATTTCCCTCACCCACAGCGGTCAGCGTACACAGATAGCCCTGTACCTTTGCGTTCCATGTGGGATTGCTGACTGTTACCGCAGAAGGATTGCTGCTGACAACCGCCGGCCATCTATCCGGTTTTGTACGAATCAGCACGGTATAGCGTTTTCCCAGTTCCGTAAAGGTGTACGGTTCGACTGTGTCCAAAGTAACCTGTACATCGCTGGCTGTATCCGCTGTTTGTGAATCCTGCGTGTCCTGTGAGGAGGAATTTGGCTGACTGCTGTCCATGCTGTTTTCCTGCTTTGCCTGTGTCTGTCCCTGCAAAGCAGGCTGCACGGCAGAACTGCTGGCTGACGACTGTGGTGTTAGGGAGCCGCCGTCCTCGGCTGCCGCCGGCATGATGGTAAGGACAGCGGCTGCCGCAAAAGCGACCGCTGCTGTCAACAGGGTTGTAACCTGTTTCCTTCGTTTGGATTTCATGTCTCTTCTCTCCTTTCTGCTCTGCCGACAGCTGAGCAGTCGCAGGGACTGCCGGCCGTGTGCTGACCGAGCGGGTTCTCCGCCTGTCTTTTTGCAAAGAACCTTCTTCTGTACCGGAAAGTACTCGCTTGCAGGAAAGCACCGCCGCCGTTATAATAAAATAAAAAGAAAAAAGGAGACGAAAACAATCATGCGGTATGCACTACGGGTGACCGGTCTGGTACAGGGTGTTGGCTTTCGTTATACGGTCTGCCAATCCGCCGAAAAGCTCAGACTGACCGGGTGGATAAAAAATGAATGGGACACCAGTGTCTCTATAGAGGCACAAGGCAGTCCCCGTGCCCTGAAAGACTTCCTGCAGGAAGTGCAAAGCGGGAACCGCTGGGCCGAAGTAGAACACATCAAATGTCGAAAGCTGCCGGACTGTCCCGGAGAAACCACATTTCGCATTAAGGATTGAGGGACGTTTCCGTTTTCTCCTCCCCTGCTGTATCCTGCGTATCCTGTTCCTGCAATAGGTCCAAAAATTGAGCGGGGCTCATATCTGAGGAACGGATATAGGCATAAATGCGCTGCATGGCTTCTTCGTCCCGTTCCTTTTCCAGCTGTCGGCGCTGACTGCGTAGCTGTGAAACTGTTTCCTTGCACTGGGCAATGCGCCTGTCAATGTCCTGGATTCGTTCTTCATAGGTCATATTTTCCTCTTTTTTTCTGCGTGGCATAAAGTAAGGCCGCCTTTCTTTTGTTTTGCCTGTTGGGGATATAAAAGAATACCAGTTTTTTTCTGAAAACTCTGTCAAAAGAAAGGAATAGGCACATTTTTTCGGTTCCTGTGCCGGGAACCGTATTTTTTTGCTGTCCGGCGGGAACATTGTCTGTAGAAAACAGCATTTCAAAATTTAATACCAGAAAGGAGCGACCGTCATGCTGGGTTTGCTGTGCAGTGTACTGGCTGGCGCCGCCATGAGTGTTCAAGGTGTACTAAACACACGGCTGGGGGAACACATTGGCCTATACGAGGCCAATCTGCTGGTACAGGGCATTGCGTTCGCCTTTTCCCTGCTGGCTGTGCTGTTACTTGGAAAAGGAAACTTCTCTGCCTTGGCACACACCAGCCGTCTGTATTTGCTGGGCGGCGTATTGGGCATGGTGATTACCATTACCGTCATGCTCGCTATGAAAGGATTGGGTGCAACCGTTGCTGTGTGCATCATTCTCATTGCACAGCTGACGGCCGCAGCACTTATTGACGCGATGGGGTGGTTCGGCACTACCCGCATACCGTTCGGCTGGCAGAAATATGCTGGCACTGCACTGATGATTGGCGGTGTCCTGCTTTTTAAGTACAAAGGATGACTATGGTCCGACTGCCAAAAATTTGTCTAAAAGCGTATATCCTTGTTCCTTTATACAGAAATTTTTATAAAAAATGGCAGATACACTTTGTAATTTGATTATACCGGCTTTATTTGTCATTTGTCAATAAACGGATTTGTAACTATTTCCTTTTTTAATGAGAACCGCCTTCTCCACACTTTTCAGCTTTCTTTTTTCGATTTTTTTTGCTACAATAGTTACAATAGTATTGTAAAGGGAAAGTTGCAAGAAAGCGAAAGGCTGTGCAAATACAGGGCGGGAGGGCTGCTGGTATGACAATTTATCTGGTTCGTCATGGTGAAACGAACTGGAACCGCCAGCGGCGGGTTCAAGGACGGGAAAATATTCACCTGAATGCTTCCGGAAAAAGGCAGGCTGAGCTGTGCGGCAGAGCGCTTGTCCCGCTCGGAATTGACTGCATTCTGTCCAGCCCGCTGCAGCGTGCCAAAAAGACCGCTGAACTCATCGCCGCCGCTGTACACGTTTATCCAGTGCGGCTGGACCGCCGCCTGATTGAGCGTGACTTCGGCCCGCTGTCCGGCATGACACCAGTGGAGCGGCGGAAAATGTACCTTTCCGGCGCTTCTATTCCGCTGGAAAGCCGGGATAATCTGATTGACCGTATGCTTGCTGTACTGGCGGATTACAGCGGCCGCACTTTTCAAAACGTTGTTATGGTATCGCATGGTGCCGCCATCAACGCACTGCTGTATGTGCTTTCCGGCGGCAGTGCCGGCACCGGAAAAACCGTACTGAAAAACGGTGGCATCAGCCGTATCGACTGTACCAACGGAAAAATGCAGATTTGCTACTGCAACCGGTCCCCGGATGAAGTGGCACTGCCTCTCCCCGTACCTTTGGCATATCCCGCCTATACATATTAAAAGGAATATCTGCTGTCAGCTGGAAAAAAGCGGCTGGTTTCTCACAAACAAAAACAGAAGAAATAGAAAAGGCCCCTGCCGCAGGATTTTGTCCTACGGCAGGGGCCGCTTTTATTTGCGCAAAGAATGGGTACGCAATTATATATGCCAGATTTCGTCCGCGTACTGACGAATGGTGCGGTCGCTGGTAAAGGGTCCTGCCGCCGCAATATTCAGCAGGCACTTTTTCGCAAAGGCTTGCCGGTCAGCATAGTCATGGTTTGCCTGCAGACGGGCATCACAGTAAGGCAGGAAGTCCAGCAACAGGTAATAATTGTCCGGTTTGTGCCAGCTGGCGCCTTTCAGCAGAGAATCATATAGTTCCGCAAACCAGCCGGAACCGCCGTCCGTAAGTGTGCCGTCAATCAGGGTATCCACCACACGGCGGATGCGCGGTTCTTTCTCATACAGTTTAACGGGGTCATATGTATCCTTTATTTTGTCCAGGTCCTCTACCCGTGCACCGAAAATATAGTTGTTCTCTTCTCCGGCATTCTGCACAATTTCAATATTGGCGCCGTCGTAAGTACCCAATGTAACTGCGCCGTTCATCATGAACTTCATGTTACTGGTGCCGGAAGCCTCTGTTCCGGCTGTGGAAATCTGTTCACTGATATCCGCGGCGGGAATGAGCTTTTCCGCATAGGAAACATTGTAGTTGCTGGCGAAGATTACCTGCATTCTGCGGTTGACCGCATTGTCATAGTTCACAAGATTAGCTACTTCATTGATAAACTTGATAATGCCTTTGGCGCGGTAATAGCCGGGGGCTGCCTTGGCACCAAAAATAAAGGTCGTTGGATGGAAACCCTGAATGCGGCCGTCCTT
Source organism: Caproicibacterium lactatifermentans (assembly GCF_013315815.1). NCBI lineage: Bacteria > Bacillati > Bacillota > Clostridia > Eubacteriales > Oscillospiraceae > Caproicibacterium > Caproicibacterium lactatifermentans. The sequence goes on along the minus strand of NZ_CP046051.1, from coordinate 559,361 downwards.
AATGCCAAAATACATATCCAAAATGGAAAAAGCATTAAGCAGCTGCCGTTTATATTCGTGCAGACGCTTTACCTGAATATCAAAAATGTTGCTTGTGTTGAGGCCAAAGCGGTCTTTGCGGTACATATAATCCGCCAGCTGATTTTTCTTTTCCTGCTTGATTTCCAGGAAACGCTGCCGGGAAGATTGGTCCTCGGCATAGGGCTTCAGCCGGGACATCTGTGAAAAATCAGTTACCCAGCCGCTACCGATACGTTCGGTAATAAAGTCCGCCAGCTCCCGGTTGCACAGAGCAAGCCAGCGGCGCTGTGTAACGCCGTTTGTCTTGTTGTTAAAGCGTTCCGGATACAGCGCATACCACTCCGGCAGAGCACTGTGCTTAATGATTTCCGTATGAATCTTGGCAACACCGTTCGTGGAATGGGTAGAATAGATGGCCATGCGGGCCATATGAATCATGCCGTCCTGAATGATGTTGTATTTTCCGGTTTCCGTGATGTTCTTTTTGACCAGTTCATTGGAAAGGCGGTTCTGAATCATCACAACGTAGGGATAAACTTCCGGCAAAACGGACTGGAACAGACTGAGGTTCCATTTTTCCAGTGCCTCGGCCATGATGGTATGATTCGTGTACGCAAATGTCTTTTGTACCACCTGGAATGCCGGCTCAAACCCCATATGTCCCTGTGTCATCAGCAAACGCAGGAGTTCCGGAATCGAAACGGTCGGGTGCGTATCGTTCAGCTGAATGGCATACTGTTCCGCAAATTTGCTGTAGTCTGTCCCGCACTTAGCGGTATAGTCCGCAAAAATGCTCTGCAGAGAGGCACTGGAGAAAAAGTATTGCTGTTTTAAACGCAGACGTTTGCCCGCGTCCGTGTCATCATTGGGGTACAGAACCGCGGAAATCGCTTCAGCATCATTTTTCTGCTGAACGGCTTCCTGATATTTTTGGTCATTGAACAAACGGAAATTGAAAGGCTGAATTGCTTCTGCCTGCCACAGGCGCAGTGTATTCACTACTTTGCCGCCGTAGCCGATAATCGGCATATCATATGGCACAGCCCAAACGCTTTGGTCCCCAAAGTTCACACGAACCTTCTGGTCCTCACGGCGCACACTCCACGGGTCACCCCATGCCAGCCAGTCATCGGCATCCTCTTCCTGATAGCCGTAGGCAAAACGCTGTTTAAAGAGACCATACCGATAGCGAATGCCATACCCCATGAGCGGAATGCCCTGTGTGGCGGCGCTGTCCAAGAAGCAGGCGGCAAGTCTTCCCAAACCGCCATTGCCAAGCGCATCATCTTCCACATCTTCAAATACATTGGGGTTAATGCCGGCAGAGTTCAGCAGGTCTTCTGTTTCTTTCAGCAGTCCCAAGTTCATCAAGTTGCTGTGAATCAACCGTCCCAGTAAAAACTCCGCAGAAAGGTAACATGCTGTTTTGCCCTGCACCGGCTGCGCCCACGTGTCACGGCAGGTGTCCATAGCCGCCTGTGAGACCGCATTGTATAGCTGCTTGGTTGTGGCTGACTTCATGTCCGTATGATACATTTCCCGCAGTTTATGAACGATTGCCTCCTGAAATGGCTGCATTTCAATTCCTCCTTTAAATCTTATCATTCGAACTTTTTTGTATTTTTTCTGTTTCCGGCACTTTTTCAGCGGATGGTTCTTTTTTCGGTTGGTCTGTGCTGGCAGCTTCCGGCAAGCGGGCGTACAGCTCACACAGGTCGTGCAGCTGTACCGCAAGAGCTTCAGTAACCTGCCCCCGCTGCAAACGCCAGCGCCAGTTATTTCCGATAGTGGCCGGATAATTGGTGCGGGCCTCATTGCCAAGGCCAAGTAAGTCCTGCATTTGAATCATCGCGGTATCCGCCACACTTTCGTAGGCGGCACAAATGCAGGCCGCCGGCAGGTGCTCCCTCTTTTTAACGTGCAGATAGTCACACGCAAAGTGGAGAGCGCGCCGCGGCTGGTGGGCAAAAAAGCCCTTCAGCGTTTCATTATCGTGCGTTCCGCTGTAAACAACGCTGTTTGCCGTATAGTGGCAGGGCAGATTTCCGTTTTTGCTGGTGTCGTTAAATGCAAACTGCAAAATTTTCATGCCTGGATAGCCGGCTTCGTCGCGCAGCTGATACACTTCCGGTACGACACAGCCCAAATCCTCGGCAATAATATGGGAATCCCCCATGACACTGCTAATGGCCCTGACCAATGCTTCGCCGGGACTGTGGCGCCATTCGCCGTACATAGCGGTAGGTTCGCCATAAGGAATGGCATAATACCGCACCATGCCGATAAAGTGGTCAATACGCACAATGTCATACAGCTTTGCAGAAAAAGCCATCCGCTTTTTCCACCACGCAAAGCCGTCCTGCTCCATGTGTTCCCAATGGTAAAGCGGGTTGCCCCACAGCTGCCCGGTCGCGCTGAAATTATCCGGCGGCACACCGGACACAGCGGTGGGACGGCGCTGTTTGTCCAACTGGAATAGGGATGGATGCCGCCAGACGTCCGCACTGTCCAATGATACATAAATCGGAATGTCACCGATAATGCGAACACCGCGCACATTTGCGTATGCTTTCAGTTTATACCACTGACGGAAAAACTGATATTGGCAGAACTTCCAAAAATCAATTTCATCCTGCAGCAAAAGGCGGAAACCTTCCACAGCTTTCGGTTCATTCATGCGGATATCTTCCGGCCACTTCAGCCATTCATGAGCGCCAAAGTGCATTTTAATCGCCATATACAGGCTGTAGTCGTCCAGCCACTCCTCGTTGCTGCTGCAAAAAGTGCGGTAATCCGCGCTCTGACGAAAATTGCTGCGCTGAAATGCCTTATGCAGTACGGCGAAGCGGTTTTGATAAATTTTTGCGTAATCAACAAATTCCGGGTTATTGCCCCAGTCCGGCGCATTCACTTCTTCCGGGGTAAGCAGCCCTTCCTCGACAAAGGTGTCAAGGTCGATAAAATAGGGATTGCCGGCAAACGCCGAAAAGCTTTGGTAGGGACTGTCCCCATAGCTGGTCGGTCCCAGCGGCAGCACCTGCCAGTAGCGCTGACCAGCCGCCTGCAGGAAATCGACAAAGCGGTACGCTTCCTCACCAAACGTACCAATACCGTGTGCTGACGGCAGACTGGCCACCGGCAGCAGCACACCTGCCCCGCGCCCAAGTGGCGCCTGTTTGTGTAACATAGACATATCTTTTCCCCTTCCCCTGTCCATTCTTCATGGCAGCGGTATTTTTCAGCCTTTCACGGCACCGGCCACAACACCTTCAATAATATATTTCTGGCATAGCGCGTAGAAAATAATAATCGGAATAACAGCGAGAATCAGCATGGCCATCATGGCACCCATATCAATACTGCCGTAGCCGCCCTGCAGGTACTGAATGGCAATTGGAATGGTCGGATAATCCTTGCCCATTACAAGGTAAGGCATCAGGTAATCGTTCCACACCCACATGGTGTTCAGAATAGCGACAGTAACCGCTGTTGGCTTCATAACTGGAAATACAATCTTAAAGAAGCACTGCAGCGGATTGCAGCCGTCTATGGTGGCCGCCTCTTCTATGTCAATGGGAACTCCCTTGACAAAACCAGAGAACATAAACACGGACATACCTGCACCGAAGCCCAGATATAATACCAAAATGCCGACCGGATTGGACAGATGCAGCACATCAGCCACTTTCGTCATCGCGTACATAACCATCTGGAACGGAATCACCATAGAGAACACAAACAAATAGTACAGCGTGCTGGTATAGTGATTTTTCACACGCGTGATAAACCACGCTGTCATAGAAGTAAACAGAACAATCAAAATGACCGCAAACACCGTGATGAATACAGACCGGCCCAGTGCGTCAAAGAAGTGAATTTTTTCAACGCCATTGATATAGTTTTTAAAGCCGACAAATGTTTTTGGCTGAATGCCCGCTTCACCGAGGTCCTGCTTCGCAAAAGTTGGAAATGTAAATGGCTGGTCCGAAATGAACAGCTTTCCTTTAAAGGAGTTCATCAGGACAATCAGGATTGGCGCGATGAACATACATGAAAGGGCAATCAGCAGAATCGTAATGATTACATTTGCTGTTTTTCTTTTTTTAAGCATCAGTTCTCGACCTCCTTACTGCGGGTAGCACGCAGCTGCAGCATGGCGATGACTGCCAGAATCGCTGCAAACACCACTGCCTTTGCCTGACCAACACCTTCATAGCCCGGACGGTTATAGAAGGTTTTGTAAATATCCAGCGCAACCAGCGCGGAATCGTTGCCCGGGGCGCCGTTCGTCAGTGCGAGGTTCTGGTCAAAAAGCTTAAATGAATTGGTCAGCGTCATAAACATGCAAATCGTAATGGCTGGCATAACCATGGGGATTTTCACATGAAGCAGCGTCTGCCATGATGTGGCGCCGTCTATCTCGGCTGCCTCAATCAGGTCTGGGCTGACGTTCTGCAGACCGGCGATGTAAATAACCATCATGTAGCCGGTCATCTGCCAGCACATCAGGATAATCAGTCCGTAAATGCCGTATTTGCCGTCACTGGTCAAAGTCAGATTATAGCGGGCCAGCACGCCATTGAAAATGAGCTGCCAGATATAGCCCAGCACAATGCCGCCGATAAGGTTTGGCATGAAGAAAATGGTGCGGAACGCATTGGTGCCGCGCATCTTGCGGGTAAGAAGCAACGCAAATAGAAACGCGAACAGGTTAATCAACACGACCGTGGCAATGGTAAACAGGACTGTGCGGCCCAGTGCCGGCAGGAACGTATCATCACCGGAAAAAGCACGGATATAATTTGAGAAGCCGGCAAATTTTGCGTCTGTCACCGTTGTAAACTTGGCAAAGGAAAGCCCTAAGCCCATGACGAACGGAACGAGAAACGCAATAGCGAAGCAAATAAACGTAGGCAATGTAAAGACCGCCCAGTATTTGCGCAGCATTTTTTGCATAACTGGATTCCTCCTTCAGTATTTTTCAGTACGATTATATGATAAGTCCATATATCGGGGATAGAATGGAAGTAAAAACCTATTTGGAACAAAAAAATAGTGAGTGAGTTTTCTGCAACTGCACCCACTATTTCAATTCCGACCAGCTGCTGAGTCAGCCAGCCGCTGAAAAAAGACTCAGCTCTGCGTGGAGGCCGCCGCTTCTGTCTTCCATGTCTTTACAACGTCACTCTTCACGTCGTCCCAAGATTTCTGGCCCTGTGCATAGGAAAGCAGGTCTGCGCCGAACTTGTTCTTAAAGTTCTGGCTCGGGAAGCAGGTGAAATCCCACGGAACGGTCTTTATGCCGGACTTGTTCTGCCACTCGGAAACCTGTTTTGCCAGCGGATCATCTGGGGACTTGCCTTTAAAGGTATCGTATGGAGCAATGAAGCCGAGGCCGCCGTCAGTAGCGTTCTTGGTTACATAGTCCATGCCTTCGCCTGTGTACAGCCAGTTGAGGAAGTCCTGAGAGGCCTTCTGGTCAGCTGCGGAAGCCTTGTTGTTGATGCAGGCAAAGTTTTCTGTGCCGATGCACAAGCCCTGTTTTTCCTCACCGCTATGGCCGGTGTAGATAGGCAGGAACTTGACGTCGTTCTTATCTACCACATTGCCGTCCACCTTGCCGATGTCGCTCCATACCCAGTTGCCGTTCTGCATCATGGCTGCCTGGCCAAGTGCGAATTCACCGGTGGAATCGCCGACGCTCTTGCTGCCCAGCATTTTCTTATCTGTGACAGAGTTGTTGAGGTAGAGGTCGAAGATGTTTTTGTATTCGTTGGCATACTTAAACTGGATCTCTTTCACGCTGGAGTTCACATTGATGTTGGAATCCTGCAGTTCATGGGTAATCGGTACGTTGGCCAGATGTGTCTGCCAGCGCCAATCTTCGCCGCTCTTCAGGGAAGTGCTTGCAAACACGCCCTTAATGCCCAGCTTGCTCTTCTTCGCGGTCATGTCCTCAACCACAGCCTTGAGCTTTGCAAAGTTGTTGATTTCGTCCACGCTCTTGGCCTTGGCACCGTCAAGCTTAAAGTATTTGTCCATAATTGCCTGATTATAAATGATGCCATAGCCTTCTACTGCCAGCGGCAGGCCAACAACCTTGCTGCCGTCCTTTAGTGCAAGGGAGTTGTCGGTCAGGTGCTTTGTCATATCAGCATTGGTAAGGTCGGCACAGTAGCTGCCCCATGTTTTGTAGCCAACCGGACCGTTGCAGATGAAAATGGTCGGTGCGTCGCTCTTGGCCATTTCGGATTTCAGCGTCTGCTCATAAGTACCGGATGCTGCTGTCTGTACCTTTACCTGCACGCCGGTTTTTTCGGTGTAGGCCTTTGCAATGGCGCTGAACTGATCCGCCTGCTCCGGCTTAAAGTTTAGGTAATAAACCTGCCCTTTGCCGGCCCCCGCTGCTGTGGAGGCACCAGACGCTGCGCCGCCCGCTGCAGAGGAACTTGTGCTTTCGCCGCAACCGGCGAAGGAAACGGCTGCCAGAGAAGCCGCCAGAACCGCTGCAAAAATCCGTTTTGCACTCTTTCTCATTTTGTCACACACTCCTTTTCGCGTACAACCAATAGGTTTCCCATTTCTCCCTGCTTTCATGACTGCTTTCTTTATTTCCGCCACAATCCGGCATGTTTGTGAACTGTTTCGGAAACGTTTTCGGGATTGACTCTACTATAGCACAGCTTTTCCGCAGATGCAAGTATTTTTTGTGATTTTTTTTAAATTCTTTTCTTATTACAAATTCTTTTTGTCTGTATTGACGCTTTATTCTTCAAAAGCAACAAAGCGGCTGCCGAAGCAGTCGCCTTGTTCTGTGCAAATTGTTTTCATGGAATTTTGCCGTTTACTGATGACTTTTCACCGAATTCCCAGGAGATGCACAGGAACCTCCGGTAACGATTTCAGTTGGAAAAATGATATGGCGGTTCGGCCCTTTTTTCTCCATTAGACTAATCAGAACTTCCACCGTCTTTTTCGCAATGCTTTCTTTTGGCTGGCGCACGGTACAAATGGAAGGCTCATAGAATCGGGCCATGTCGGTGCCATCGAAGCCCATAACAGAAATATCCTGCGGTACACGCAGGCCCGCATTGAAGATTGCCTTGCAGGCACCCACTGCCAGTGAGTCCGCCACACAGAAAACAGCACTGGGCTGCCGGCTGCCGGACAGCAGTTCACAGGTGGCATCATAGCCGCGCTGCATGGTAAACAGGCCACCGTAACGCACCAGTGTCGGGTCCAGTGGAATATGGTGCTGTTTCAGAGCATCATAGTAACCGCTTAGACGTTGGCCGGAAACACCGCCGGAATCGTTCTCTATGCCGCCAAGGATTGCAATATCGCGGTGCCCGATGGAAACCAGATAATTGACTGCCTCCATGGCGGCCTGCCGGTCGTCAACGTGCACGCTGGAATAAGTGCTGTGGTCAATGCCGCTGAGGGTTGTGGTGCAGAAAACCGCTGGTACCGGCAGGCGCTTCAGCTGCTCCAGCGAATGGATAAAATAGCCGCCGCAGATAATCAAGCCCTTCAGCCGCTTTTCCATAACCAACTGTACTGCCGTATCCACCCCGCTGACGCCATTGGTTACACGATGTGGTACCAATGTGTAGCCGTGCGCATTGATTTCTGCTTCTATAATGTCGGAAAGGTCCGTAATAAATGGGGTAGCGCTGCCTTCCATCAGCAGCCCGACCGCATTGCTGTGGGTGCGTTTCAGGTTGCGGGCCGCATTGTTCGGCTGGTAGTCACATTCCGCAATGACACGCTGTACACGCCGCTTTGTTCCCTCGCTTACGTCCGGGTAATTATTTAGGACGCGGGATACAGTGGTAACTGACACACCGGCCATTTTTGCAATATCTCTGATACTCAGTGTACTCATAAGCGTTACTTCCTGTCTGCCTGTTGTCGGTACCGCCTGTTTTTTAAAGAAATCGTGCAAAAACAGCAGTATAGCATTTGTTTTTATGGTATCATCTTATACAGCACATGTCAATCTTGCCAGCAGCAGGATTTACAGGCATGCCTGCAGCTGTCCGTGACCTTGCGGGCGGCAGGCCGGCCAAAGTACCCCATAAGGCCAAAACTTTCCCTTCAATGGTCCCACCCCTTGTGGGGTTTGCAGTGCCTGTATGACATAATTTTCACACTTTTATTGAAAAAAGGACAAAAATATTCTTTATTTTTTTCGACTATTTGTTCCTTTTTCCTTTGTTTTCTTTGCTGTATGGTGTATAATAAAGTTGTATGTGATGAACCGCAGCCTGCCTTCAGTAGACTGTAAATTATCTGAAATGGAAGGACGAAAAATTCATGCTTGAAAAAATGATTGAAACGCTGAAAGCAAATCCGCGCCGCATTGTCTTTACAGAAGGCCCGGACCCCCGTATTCTGACAGCTGCCAGCCGCCTGAAAAAGGAAGGCTTCCTAACTCCGGTGCTTATCGGCAACCCGGACAAAGTAAATGCCTCCGCAAAAAAGGCCAGCCTGGACATTGACGGCATTGAAATCGTCGATATCGACACATTCCCGGACTTTGAAAAAATGGTGGCACGGATGGTCGAACTGCGCCGCGGCAAAATGGATGAGGCTACCTGCCGCGCCAATCTGAAAAAGTCCAACTACTTCGGCACCATGTACGTAAAAATGGGCTATGCGGACGCTCTGCTGGGCGGCGCAACCTATTCCACCGCTGACACCGTGCGCCCGGCCCTGCAGCTTATCAAATGCAAGCCCGGCCACAAAATCGTAACCAGCTGCTTCGTTCTGGACCGTCCGGACGGCAAAGGCGGAGAAGAAGCCTATGCCATGGGCGACTGCGCCATCAACATCGAACCGAACGCTGACGACCTGGTGGAAATTGCGCAGGGCACTGTAGAAACTGCCCGCCTGTTCGGCATTGATCCGAAGGTTGCTATGCTGTCCTACAGCACAAAGGGTTCCGGCAAGGGCGAAAGCGTTGACAAAATGCGCACTGCTACCGAAAAGCTGCTGGCTACCAACCCCGACTTCCCGGCTGACGGCGAGCTGCAGTTCGACGCCGCTGTTGTTCCGGAAGTTGCTTCCCTGAAGGCTCCCGGTTCCAAAATTTCCGGCAAAGCAAACGTTTATATCTTCCCGGACATCGACGCCGGCAATATTGCCTATAAGATGGTTCAGCGTCTTGGCGGTTTTGAAGCAATGGGCCCAATCCTCGGCGGCCTGAACGCACCAATCAACGACCTCTCCCGCGGCTGCAATGCTGAGGAAGTTTACAAAATGGCAATTATCACCGCAGCCCAGCTGTAAAAACAGACGGGGTGCCTGATTGCAAACATACATACCCTGACTTTAATCTGCAGAAACGGACAGAGCCGAAAACGGCATCTGCCCGTTTCTGCTTTTCTGCCTTTTCGACAGCTGCAGCTAAACAAAAAAGGATTGACAAAAACAGTGCATTGCCTATAATATAGTATGGATTCGATATCTGGTAGGTGAGGCTCCTACAGGGATACGGACTGCTGCCGCGGAGTGGTGGAGACACTATGAGAAGGTTTGAACAGGTTATATCGACAACAAGGTATAACATAATGCAGTTTCATCGCCCTGTAAAGCTAAAGCTCAAACATCGGTGCGGAAACAGCAGTTTTTCCCATACAGGTGCTTTGGGCTCCCGTATGGGATTTTTGCTTTTCGGGCAATTATTTTCCGGTACCGTATCCTGCTGATAAATTATTTTCGGAGGTGAGAAGAATGGACGCAGGAAGTAGCAGCGGCACAAAACCTGGCGGGCGAACCGGGTACAGAAAACCACCGCCTTGCGGTCTGTTTTTCTGCATCCGCGGAACAGGAACCGGTTGAATGGTCTTTGTTCCTTTTTGCCCAAACCAGTGTGTCATACTTCCATGCATTTTTTCAGCACTACAGAAAGAATGGAGGTACAGACCCTATGAAAAAGAAATTGGAACTCCGCACCGCATCGACAAAAACACATACCGTCAGCGAGCGGCTCCTATACGCCGTGCAGCACACCCCGGCAGAAGCCTGCTGTCAGCTGCACTCCACCCCACACGGCCTGACCGAAGAGCAGGCCGCCCAGTCCCGGGAAGATTACGGCAGCAACATTGTTACCCACGGCAAAAAGACGCCGCTGCTGCTGCGCATTGTTAAATCTTTCGCGGACCCGTTTACGGGCATCCTTTTGCTGCTGGTAATTGTTTCTGCCGTAACGGATATTATTCTGCCACCACCCGGACAGAAAAATCCGGCAACCGTCATTATTATTCTGTCCATTATCCTGCTTTCCGGCATCATCCGCTTTGTGCAGGAAACGCGCAGCGGCAACGCCGCCGAAAAACTGTCCGAAATGATTCGCACCACTACCTGTGTGGAACGTTCTGACACCGGCAGCCGTGAAATCCCGCTGGACGAAGTAGCGGTTGGTGATATTGTTCACCTGAGCGCCGGCGATATGATTCCAGCAGATATCCGCATTACTGCCGCCAAAGACCTGTTCGTCAGCCAGTCCGCTCTGACTGGTGAAAGCGAACCAGTGGAAAAATATGTGTGCCAAACAAACGAAAAGGGAACGGTTACCGACAATCCCAACGCCGCCCTAATGGGCACCACTGTCATCAGCGGTGCCGCACGCGGTATTGTGTGCGCCGTCGGCAATCAAACCATGCTGGGAAGCATGGCAAAGGAACTTTCCGCAAAACCGCCCAAAACGAGTTTTGAAAAAGGCATCGACTCGGTTTCTTGGATTCTCATTCGCTTTATGCTGGTCATGGTACCCATTGTATTGTTTATCAATGGCTTTACAAAAGGCAACTGGATGAGCGCCCTGTTGTTTGCTATCTCGGTTGCCGTGGGCCTGACACCGGAAATGCTGCCCATGCTGGTGACCACCTGCCTTGCAAGCGGCGCCTTGTCTATGTCCAAAAAGAAAGTCATCATTAAAAACCTAAATTCCATTCAGGACCTCGGCTCCATAGACATTCTCTGCACCGATAAAACCGGCACCCTGACACAGGACAAAGTCGCCCTGGAATACAATCTGAACCTGGAAGGAAAAGAGGATGCGCGCGTCCTGCGGCACGGTTTTTTAAACAGCTACTATCAGACCGGTCTGAAAAACCTAATGGACCTGGCCATCATTGACCGCACCCGTGAACTGGAAGCTACCACGCCCCTGCTGAACGGCATTTCCGACAGCTATATCAAAGTGGACGAAATTCCCTTTGACTTTGACCGCCGCCGCATGAGTGTTGTAGTTGCCAACAAAAGCGGTAAAACACAAATGATTACCAAGGGTGCCGTAGAAGAAATGCTTTCTGTTTCTTCTTATGCGGAATATAAGGGACAGGTCATTCCGCTGACCGAAGATATAAAGGAAATGGTGCGCGGCAAAGTCGGCGAATTGAACAACGCGGGAATGCGCGTGATTGCGGTTGCACAGAAAACCAACCCTTCTCCGGTCGGCGCTTTCTCTGTACAGGACGAAAGCGGCATGGTGCTGATTGGTTACCTCGCTTTTCTGGACCCGCCGAAGGAAACCGCCGCTAAAGCCATTTGTGCCCTGCAGAAATATGGTGTGCAGGTCAAGGTTCTGACCGGTGACAACGACAAAGTCACCCGCTGCATCTGCCGCAAGGTCGGAATTTCGGCAGACCGTATTCTGCTGGGTGAGGAACTGGAGCAAATGACCGATGACGACCTGAAGCGGCGTGCCGAAAACACCTCCATTTTTGCGAAGCTTTCCCCTACCCAAAAGGCCCGCATTGTGCGCGTCCTGCGGGAGGACGGCCACACCGTTGGCTATATGGGTGACGGCATCAATGATGCCGCCGCTATGAAAGCCGCAGACGTTGGCATTTCAGTCGATACCGCTGTGGATATTGCAAAAGAAAGTGCCAACGTCATTCTGCTGGAAAAAGACCTGATGATTCTGGAAGAAGGAATTCTGGAGGGCCGCCGGACCTACGGCAACATGATGAAATACATCAAGATGTCCTCCTCCTCCAACTTTGGCAATATTTTTTCCGTGCTGGCTGCCAGTGCTTTCCTTCCGTTTCTGCCCATGCGTCCGGAGCATCTGCTGCTTCTGAACCTGCTGTATGACATTACCTGTATTGCAATTCCATGGGACAATGTAGACCGTGAGTTCTTAGCAAAGCCGCGCAAATGGGACGCCTCCTCGATTGGCCGCTTTATGGTTTGGATGGGACCGACCAGCTCGGTCTTTGATATCGCGACCTACCTTGTGCTGTACTTTATCCTTTGTCCAGCGGTCTGCGGTGGGCAGTCTTACCGCGCCATTACAGACCCCGCCATGCGTGCCCTGTTTGTTTCGGTCTTTCAGACAGGCTGGTTTGTGGAATCCATGTGGACACAGACGTCCGTTATCCACATGATTCGCACACCGAAAATTCCGTTTATTCAAAGCTGTGCCTCACGTCCACTGCTGCTGATGACCGCCTGCGGCATTGGGCTGGTTACCCTGCTCCCCTTCACACCGCTGCATTCGTTTCTCGGCTTTACGCCGCTGCCGGGTGCCTATTTCCCGTGGCTGCTTTTGTTCGTCGCAGCCTATATGGTACTAGCTACCGCGGCAAAGAAACTGTATATCCGCCGGTACGGTGAACTATTATAAAAAGATATAAAAACCGCTCTGCTGCAAAGCTCCAGCAGAGCGGTTTTTTACTGTCCGAATGTCCAGGAAAGCCATATAAGTGCCTGCAAAAAGCCATCCGAAAAATCTTATATTCTCTCTTGTATTATATTATCACACATGATAATATAATGAAAATGACAATGAAAGGAACCTCTGCAATGCTGGATAAGCTCATAGCGTGCTTCACTCACCCGGCAAAAAGCCGGCTTCTGTTGGAAATATACACCAAAAAACAGGCTACCGCCAAACAGCTGCGGCCGGTACTGGGGGATATTTCACAATCCACGCTGTACCGGTATCTAAACCAAATGTGCCAGGACGGCATTCTGAAAGTCATCGCTAAAAATCCTGTACGCGGCACAGTGGAAAAAGTATATGCCCTAAAAATAGACCTGCAGGCTGAGGGGGAAACACTTCTGAAAAAAGACCCTGCCAAAGGACTTCTGTACCTATTCACGCAGTATATGGCCGGCCTGCTGCAGGAATTTCGTGAATATGCAGAGCGGGAAGACGCGGACCCCACACAGGACGCGCTGAGCTTTACAGTTTGTCCGGTATGGGCAACGCGCGAAGAGATAGTCACCGTACTGCAAAAAATCGGCGAAATTTTGACGGAAATGCAGAAAAACCAGCCCGCACCCGGACGGCAGATGCACTCGATTGGTGTGATTGCAACACCGCCGAAAAAACTGGAAGAGGGAAAACCACAATGATGAAACCAATGCTGCAAATTCAAGACCTGACAAAACGCTTTGGCACAAAAACGGCGGTGGGCCACCTGAACTTGACGGTGGAACCGGGCGATATTTATGGCTTTATCGGCCAAAACGGTGCCGGCAAAACAACGACTATCCGCGCGGTGGTGGGCGTCATGCCCTTCGATGCGGGCGAAATTCGGATTGACGGCCACTCTGTACGGGAAGAACCGGTCCTATGCAAATCCGTAACTGCCTATATTCCGGACAATCCGGACCTGTACGAGTATTTGACCGGCATTCAGTATCTGGATTTTATCGGGGATATTTTTCGTGTGCCCGCCGACCGGCGGCAGAAACGCATTCGAAAGTACAGCAGTTTACTGGGGCTGACGCCGGTACTTGGGGATCTTATCTCCTCTTATTCCCACGGCATGAAGCAAAAACTGGCCGTACTGTCCACTTTTCTGCACACACCGAAACTGCTGGTACTAGACGAACCGTTTGTCGGATTGGACCCGGAAGCCTCCTATCACCTAAAGGCCATGATGCACGAGCTGTGTGCCGGCGGCAGTGCCATTTTCTTTTCCACTCATGTACTGGAAGTTGCCGAAAAGCTCTGCAACAAAATTGCCATTCTGAAGGACGGAAAATTGATAGCCAGTGGCAAAACCGAAGACGTACGCGGAAACAGCAGTTTGGAGGATGTCTTCCTGGAGGTGGTCGGCCATGAATCATAACACCCTGACACTGCTGAAAGTACAGATGCTTGGCTTTCTGGGGTGGAACCAAATGCGGCATTCCCATGTCAAAAAAGGAATGTCATCGTTCGCTATTCTCTGCTTTCTGTCCCTGCTGCTCATTTTTTACAGTGTCATACTGGCAATGGGCCTTGTGCTGGCAAAGATGGCCGCTCTCATTGCACCGCTGACCGCTGTTATCTGCGTTGTGATTACACTGATTTCAACGCTCCAAAAAAGCAGACCGGCTTTGTTTACCTGCAGCGACTACGATTTGGTCATGGCACTGCCTGTCTCTGTTCGTGCCGTTGTGCAAAGCCGTCTGCTGAGTATTTACTGCATTAGCTTTTTGTTCAGCACTTCTTTTTTCCTGCCGGCAGGCATTGTCTGCGGTATGGCCGGCGGAAAAGACATTTCCTATTGGCTGATGCTGATTCCGGCGCTGTTTTTGCTGCCCTTGCTGCCCACCGCAGTCGGGGCTGTCCTCAGCGCCGCTATAACAGCGGCTTCTGTACGGTCCCGTCATAAAAACCTATTGTCCATTCTGCTTGGATTACTGTTGTTTATCGCTATCATGGCTGGGCTTTTCTTCTTCCTCGGCAGTGACCACCCCGGAACACAGCTGCAGGCTGCGGCGGTTTCAGTTTCGCGCGCTGCCGGAAAAATTTATCCGCCCGCGGCGTGGTACGCACTTGCAGTAAACAATGGAAACTGGGGCGCTTACCTGCTGTTCGCACTGGCATCCACGGGCATCACCGCCCTGCTTGTATCCATACTGACACACAATTACCCCGCCCTGCATGCTGCACTGGAAAACCAGCACACTGGCAGACAGCAGAATGTTTTACAGGCAGAAAAGAGAAAAATCCTTTCGCCGACCTCTGCTTTCTACCACAAGGAACTGCATCGTTACTTTTCCTGTCCGGTTTATGTTTTGAATACCATGCCCGGGCCAATTCTCATTGTTCTGTTCAGTGCTGTTTTGCTGTTCCTTTCGCCCGAAAAAGTGGCGTCTATGGCGGGTATACCAATCATTGCCGTATGGCTGCGGCGGTTGGCACCGCTGCTTCCATCCATGTTTGTCTGTATGAGCTGTACAACCGCCGCTTCCGTTTCACTGGAAGGAAAGACACGGTGGATTACCTGTTCCGCGCCGGTTTCCCAAAAGGTGGTTTTCCGTGCTAAAATAGCGGTCAATCTGACCATTTTGCTGCCGGCGGTTTTTGTCAGCGGCCTTCTGCTGCTGTTTGGTCTGCACCTGCCGCCTGTACAGGCAATTTTTACTTTTGTGCTGCCGTGTATTTATTCGCTGTTCATCGCAGTGGTCGGTCTGCTGCTGGACATTTCCCGCCCGCAGTTTGACTGGACCAGTGAAATGGTGCCGGTGAAACAAGGAATGCCGATGCTGTTTACGCTGCTGATTGGTTTTTTGGCTGTTTTCCCGCCCATTCTGCTGACATTCTCGTTTTCGGGAAGTGCTGCATTTATCTATGGTGGTACAGCTGTCCTCGTTTTGCTGCTGACCTGCCTATTATACCATCACCTGCTGCGCCTGCCGCTGCAGTGGCAGTAAGCTCTACGAAAAAGGCACCGCCGCAGAAAGGAATTCTGCGACGGTGTCTTTTTTAGCATTGCGATTCTATGTGTTTTTGTCCGCTTTGCTTTATGCCGGCGTACCGGTGAGGCGGTCAGTCGGTTTCATATTCGGAATAACACCCTTTACAATGTAAAGGATGACACAGAAAATCGCGAAGATAATTCCGGCCGGATAAGCAATCGCGGTCGAAAGATGCAGGCATTCCGGTGCCATAAACAAATAAGTAGCGGTGACCGCGGACATAAAGGTTGCCGGAATGGCTGCGACCAGAGAATACATAGTACCTGGTTTCCACTTGCACAGATACGCTGCGCCGGTCCAAAGGACAATCATGGCCAGCGTCTGGTTGGAATAGGAAAAGTAGCGCCAAATAACGGAAAAGTCCAGCTGTGTAAGCAGTGCGCCTACTGCAAACAGCGGAATGGAAATCTTCAGACGAGCCGGAATGCTCTTCTGGTCAATATGGAACCAGTCAGCGATTGTCAAACGTGCGCTGCGGAAAGCGGTATCTGCAGAAGTGATTGGGCAGATGCCAACGCCGATAACCGTCAGGATAACACCGACTGGGCCCAGCAGACCTTTGCCGATGTTATAAACCATAACGGACTGGTTGTTGTGCAGAGCCAGGCCGGCATCATACAGTCCCTTTGTGCCGCCGTAGAACGCAACACCAACAGTTGCCCAGATAAGCGCAATAACGCCCTCAGCGACCATGGCGCCGTAGAAAATTTTACGGTTTTTGCGCTCGTCGTCAATGCAGCGGCCAACGATTGGTGCCTGTGTGGAGTGGAAGCCGGAGCACGCGCCGCACGCCACAGTGACAAACATCATGGACCAGATAGGTGTTTTTGCCGGGTGCTGATTCGCCAGCGTCAATTCCTGAATTGGATAGCCGCCGGCAAAAACACCGCCCATAACGCCCACGCACATGGCAATGAGAATGGCACCAAAAATCGGGTAAATCTTCCCGATAATTTTATCTACCGGGAACATCGTCGCCAGAAAATAATAAATCAGCAGAACAACAACCCAGAACTTCGTAGTCAGTGTGTTCGGTGTCAGTTCCGCAAACAGGCCGGCTGGGCCGGTAGTAAATGTGGCACCAATGAGAACCAGCAGGATAACGGAGAACACACGCATGACCTGCAGCATTCCTTTGCCAAGGTACCGGCCGACAACTTCCGAAATGGAGGCGCCGTCCTGCCGCATAGATAGTGTGCCGCTTAAAAAGTCGTGCACACCGCCGGCGAAAATTGTGCCAAACACAATCCAAAGGTACACCACCGGTCCCCATAGGGAACCCGCCAAAGCGCCGAAAATAGGGCCAAGACCTGCTATATTCAGCAGTTCGACCAAAAACGCACGCGGGGTGCTCATAGGAACAAAATCAACACCATCCGGATGTGCTTGGCATGGAGTGGGCGATTGGTGCGGCTGAAAAACTTTATCGACAACTTTACTGTATGTAAGGTAGCCGACAACCAGCAGAGCCAGTGCCACAAAAAAAGAAACCATACTTTTTCCCTCCCTTGAATAGGAAATCTCTCTAGCGTCTTATATAAATTCTTCGACTGACTATATCTATATTTTAGTAAATGTGTGCACCATATTCAATGCTAATATTACACAAACTTCCATTTTTCGATTTGTTCATAATTTCTCCTCCAAAATATAACCTAAGCGGCAAAAAACCTGTGTAGGCACAAAGCCCACACAGGTCCTAAAATATTTTGCAGATGTTCTATTTAGTTTCCGCAGATAAGATTCATTTCTGCAACGGCACGGCCGTTTTTATAGTAAATGCGCGGTACCCGCTTACTAATGCCGCAGGTAATTTCGTAATTGATGGTACCCACCAGACTGGCCAGCTCATCCGCCGTAATGCACTCCTTGCCGTCCGAGCCAATCAGGGTAACCGGGTCCTCTTCCTGCACATTTGGAATATCCGTAACGTCCACCATCATCTGGTCCATGCAGATACGGCCCAAACTATGAGCACGTCTGCCATGAATCAGCACATCTGCCCTGCCGGAAAGCATACGCGGATAACCGTCCGCATAGCCGACTGGAACGGTAGCCACACGCATTTCCCGCTGTGTGCGGTACGTACAGCCATAGCTGACAGGCGTACCGGCAGGCAGTGTTTTTACCAGCGAAACCACGCTCTTCAGCCGCATGACACGCTGCAGGTCCAGCTGGGTGCGCACTTTATCAGAGGGCATCATGCCATACAGAATGACGCCCGGGCGGCACATATCCAGCTGAAACTGTGGATAATCCATTAAACCTGCGGAGTTGTCACAATGCCGAACAGCAAACCGAACCCCGGCCTGCTCCAGCTTATGAATGCCGTCAGTAAAGCTGGCATTCTGCCGATGTGTAAATTCTTCGCCGTCTGCCCCCTCATCTGCAGCTGCAAAATGAGTGAAAATGCCTTCCGGCTGCAGGTGTGGCAGTGCACAGACACGCACAACCTGCTGCAGGGAATCTGCATCTCGTTTCGGGTCCTGATAAAGGAAGCCGATGCGGCTCATGCCGGTGTCCAGCTTAATGTGCGCTTTCACGGTTACGCCGGCATTTTCCGCCGCCGCGTTCAGTTCCTGCGCATATTTTTCAGAAAGCACAGCCTGTGCGATGTTGAGCCGAGAAAGCTCTTTTGCCTGTGTCGGCGGCGTATAGCCTAAAATCAGGATAGGCAGTCCTACCCCGCAGGCGCGTATCTGGATAGCTTCCTCCAGATTAGAAACTGCCAGCCACTGCGCACCCAAACGCTCATACAGGTGCGCCAGCTGTTCGGCGCCGTGGCCATACGCGTCCGCCTTCACCACACAGCACATTTTTACGCCGGGGCGCATGGCTGCGCGGATAGACTGATAGTTGTGAGCCGCTGCATCCAGGTCAATTTCTGCCCAGGTACGCTTCAGGGAATTATTCAAAGTACTTTACACCCGATTCAAACAATTTTTGGTCCTTCTCGCCGGGAACATTCTTATACAGATTGGTGCCGCGGCGTTCACTATGGCCCATCTTGCCAAGGATACGGCCGTCGGGACTCGTGATGCCCTCAATGGCACAAACGGAGCCGTTGGGGTTCCACTCAATGCTGCCGCTGGGAATGCCCGTCGGCGTGACATACTGGGTTGCAACCTGGCCGTTGGCAATCAGGGTTTGCAGCACTTCATCGTTGGCGACAAAGCGGCCCTCACCGTGGGACACCGGCACCGTAAAGACCTGCCCCGGCTCCACTGCCGCAAACCACGGGGATTTGACACTGGTCACACGCGTGTACACCATGCGGGAAACATGGCGGCCCAGTGTGTTGAAGGTCAGCGTCGGTGCCTTTTCGCTTGGCGCAGTGATTTTCCCATAGGGCACCAGTCCCAGCTTAATTAGCGCCTGGAAACCGTTGCAGATGCCCAGCATCAGGCCGTCCCGCTGCTCCAGCAGGCGCTGGACTTCTTCCGCGACACGCGGGCTGCGGAACGTGGTGGCGATAAACTTGCCGGAACCGTCCGGCTCATCGCCGCCGGAGAATCCACCCGGCAGCATGATAATCTGGCACTTTGCAATCGCCTGTGCCATAGCGGCAATCGTTTCTTCAATCGCAGAAGGCGTCAGGTTCCGTACCACCAGAACGTCCACCTTGGCACCCGCCTGTTCAAAGGCTTTGGCGCTGTCATACTCGCAGTTTGTGCCCGGGAACACCGGAATGAATACACGGGGCTTCGCTGCCTTGACAGCCGACGCTGCGCCGCCGCGCTTGGTGTATAGCGGAATATCATGCGTAACTGGGACTTCCCGTGCGTTGCTCGGGAAAACCGAATTCAGCGTACCGCTCCAAACAGCCTGCAGGTTCTCCAGTGTCATATGACTGCCTGCCAGCACAATTTCCGGTGTCTCAATGGTTTTGGCCAACTGCGACTGCACCCTTCGGGAAAGCCGTGCCATTTTCCAGTTCGGCAATCAGTGTGCCACAGCGCGGTGCAAAGAGCGCCTGCGCGTCCTCCATATTGCGGTCCAGCGAAACGCCAATGCGGTTGCCAAAGGCCATCTTGGAAACTGCCGCCGCGGTGCCGCCTTCTTTGACCACAGAAGCGGACAGAATGGCACCGTCCTGCATCATTGCCAAAACATTTCGGTAGTAATCTTTTAACGCTTCCCAATCCGGCAGCAGTGTTGCCTCATCGGTCTGGCAGCGGGAACAGGACCAGTGTATGTCCCACGCCCTGCAGGGCTGCAGAAATGGTTTTTGCTTGCCTTCGTCATCGTCAGGGCAAAGCTTACCAACGTCGGCGGAACGTCCAGCGTTTCAAAGGTGCCGCTCATGCTGTCTTTGCCGCCGATTGCCGGTAGCCCCATGCCCAGCTGAGCAGACAGGGCACCCAACAGTGCCCGCTGTCGGCTTGCCCCAGCGTTTGGGGTCCTCTGTCATGCGCTCAAAATATTCCTGGAAAGTCAAGCGTGCCTTTAGGGGTTGGCACCCATTGCGCACAACCTGGAAAGGCTTTCGGTTACAGCCCATGCGGCACCGTGGAACGGGCTCCATTTGGAAATGCCGGGAATAAAGCGTAAGCCATCGCGGGTCGCGTCATCGGTTTCGCCCGCTGTCGGGATCTTGGCGGCCATGCCTTCTTCCGGCGTCATCTGATAACGTCCGGCAAACGGCGATCAGCACCGTTGCGGCGCCAAGGGACGAATCGAACCGCTCCGCAAGGCCCTTCTGTCCGCACACTTCCAGCCGGGCAAGGTTGTCGCGGAATGCTTCTGCCAGCGGTTTGCTGGCAAGGCGCCTCCGGAACCTGCTCACGGTAGTTCTGCTGCGGGTCCACCGGTTCAATCTCAACGGTCTGTTTCCTGTTGTTACACCGTTGGTGTCCAGGAAAGCGCGCGTAATGTTGACTACCTCATCGCCCCGCCAGAACATACGCAGGCGCGGCTCTTCCGTGACAACCGCCACTGCCGTTGCCGCTAGATTTCTTTATCTGCCGCCGCGATAAAGGCATCTACATCTTTTGAATCCAGCACAACAGCCATGCGTTCCTGGCTTTCGGAGATAGACAGTTCCGTGCCGTCCAGTCCTTCGTACTTCTTCGGTACTTTATCCAGATTGATAACGCAGGCCATCGGCCAGCTCGCCGATGGCGACACTGACACCGCCGGCACAAAGTCATTGCAGCGCTTAATCATATGTGCAACCGCGGCGTTGCGGAACATACGCTGAACCTTGCGTTCGGTCGGCGGATTGCCTTTCTGTACTTCGGCGCCGCACTCCTCAACGCTTTCCTCTGTATGTGCTTTGCTGGAACCGGTTGCCCCGCCGATGCCGTCACGGCCGGTCGCACCGCCCAGCAGGACAATGATATCACCGGGAACCGGCTCTTCACGCACAACGTTTGCTTTGGGAACTGCGCCGACAACCGCGCCGATTTCCATGCGTTTGGCAACATAGCCTGGGTCATACAGTTCCTGCACCTGACCGGTGGCAAGGCCAACCTGGTTGCCGTAGGAAGAATAGCCATGAGCGGCACCGGTGGTAATCTTGCGTGTCGGCAGCTTGCCCTTCAGTGTCTTTTCCACCGACACCAGCGGGTCGCCGCTGCCGGTCACACGCATGGCCTGATAGACATAAGCACGTCCGGAAAGCGGGTCACGGATAGCGCCGCCCAAGCAGGTGGCTGCGCCGCCGAACGGTTCAATTTCCGTCGGGTGGTTGTGCGTTTCATTCTTAAACTGCACCAGCCACGGTTCCGTTTTTCCGTCAATGGTAATCGGCACCTCAATGGAGCAGGCATTGATTTCTTTGCTCTGGTCAAGGTCCGGAATTTGGCCGCGCTTTTTCAGCACTTTCATGCCGATAATTGCCATATCCATCAAAGAAACCGAGCGCGTGGTGTCCTTGCCGTACACTTCGTCCCGCACATCATAATACGCCTGCAGCGCCTGTTCAAGAGCTGAACTGACCGCACCTCTGGCGACATGAATATTTTTTAGGTGGGTATTAAAGGTTGTGTGGCGGCAGTGGTCGCTCCAGTAAGTATCAATGACACGCAGCTCCGTAACAGAGGGGTCGCGGTGTTCCTGCTTCTCAAAGTAATCCCGTACAAACAGAAGGTCTTCCAGCGTCATAGCAAAACCCATTTTGCCGTAATAGGCGTGCATCTGCTGTTCATCCCATACGGTAAAGCCTTCCACCCGCTGAACGTTGGCCGGACGCTGTACTTTCATTTCCAGCGTTTCCGGCTTGTCCATGCTGGCAAGGCGGCTTTCCACCGGGTTAATCAGGTATTCCTCCATGCGCTTCATCTCATCCGCAGTCAGACCGCCCTGCACCGCAATGATTTTCGCCGTAACAACCTGCGGGCGCTCCCCCTGTGTTAAAAGCTGCATGCACTGTGCCGCGCTGTCGGCGCGCTGGTCGTACTGGCCGGGCAGGTACTCCATGGCAAAAGCCTGCCAGCCCACAAGCGGGCATTCTTCATCGTGTACCATGTCCTGATTCGGTTCCGAAAGGATTGTGCTACGTGCCTCTGCAAACTGCTCCGCAGTCAGCCCGGAAACATCGTATCGGTTAATCAGCCGCAGTGCCGTAATGCTGCCTAGACCCAGGCTGTGCACAAGATCCTCCCGAATGTGCTGTGCTTCCACGTCGAAGCCGGGCTTCTTTTCCACAAAAACTCTGCTTACGTTAGACATTTTACCCCCGTTCCGCCGGTTTCCCGGCCCGCTGCAAAAAACGCCACTATGTTTTTTCGTGTTTTTCATTTTAGCATAAATCACCCTGCAAGAAAAGGGCATATTCCTTTTCTTTTCCTTAAAAGAGCTTCCTTTTACGGGCAATTTTCTGTCTAGACCAGCAAAAAGGCCTCTGCCTGTTGCGGCAGAGACCTCTTCATTTGCGTATAATGGATTACTTTTTATCTGCGTTCTTCGCAGCAATCTTTGCGTTGTCCTCGTCAATGTCTTCCTGGATAACGTCGCGCAGCAGGCGTGTCTTGCTGTGGTCGATACGATTTTCAGGCAGAATGGTGTTTTCACAGCCCAGGCCATGCTTATTGCCTTCGCTGCTGACCCACAGACGGTCGGCGACCGGCTTCCAAGCCTTTGCCTGCGCTTCGCACTTTGCGCACAGTTCGTGTACGTCTTCCTTTTCCACCAGGTCGGTAGAATGCGCGCCGGACTTCTTGACAACATCTTCCAAACGGTAGGGGTTATCCAGCAGCGGGCAGGGGCGCAGCATGTTTTCGTTGTAAGGCTGGTTCTTGTGGTATTCCATGAACAGCGGGCTGCAGTATGCTTCCAGCAGGGACTTGTCGTGAATATTGGAGTCACTGTAGTGAATAAACACACAGGGGTCAATATCACCATTTGCGTTGATGTGCAGGTAATAGCGGCCGCCTGCAATGCAGCCGTACACATATTCGCCGTCGAGGAAGAAGTCCAGCGTAAAGAGCTGCTTCGTGTTGCGGAATTTACGTATCTGGTGGTACATCAGCTCACGTTTGTCAGCCGGAACCATCAGGTCAACCGGTGCGCCTACTCCGACAGGCATATAAGTGAAGAACCAGCTGAACAGTACGCCCTGGTCAATCATCCAGTCAAAGAACTTCTCCTGGCTGACGGTGTCTACGTTCTGGCTGGTGTAGCAGCAGGAAACACCAAAGGGCAGCTTGTGTTCACGCAGAATCTTCATAGCTTTGGCAACCTTCTGGAAGGTGCCCTTGCCGCGGCGTGCATCGGTTGTTTCTTCATCGCCCTCAACAGAAATAGCTGGCACGAAGTTGCCGACGCGCAGCATATCTTCTGCAAATTTGTCATCAATCAGTGTTGCGTTGGTGAAGCAGAGGAACACGCAGTCCTGATGTGCTTCGCAAAGCTTAATCAGGTCATCTTTGCGCACCAGCGGTTCGCCGCCTGTATAGATGTACATATAAGTACCCATTGCGGTGCCCTGATTGATAATATCGTCAATCTCATCATAGGTGAGGTTCAAGTTGTGGCCGTACTCGCTGGCCCAGCAGCCGGTGCAGTGCAGGTTGCAGGCACTGGTCGGGTCCAGCAGAATCGTAAACGGGACGTTGCAACCGTACTGTTTGCGGATTTTGTCCTGTTTCTTGCCGCCAATGAGGGTAGCGTTGACAATGAAGTTGGAAAACAGTCTGCAGAACATGAGTGTCCACCACGTCCCACAGCTTTTTGATGAGCTGGTACCAGTTGTTGTCAGGGTTGTCGACAAAGCGATGGAACATCTTGCGCTGACCAAGGTACATATTACCCGTATCGAACTTATCAATCATGTTCAAAAGTTTTGGGATGTTTTTATCGGGATCTTTTCCCAGATAACTCAAAGCTTTTTTAATACCAAACTTTTGAAGCTGTTCTTTCAGACCTGCATCTGCCATATTGATATCCTCCTAATAAAGAAAAAATAAGCAAAAAGTGCTGCATTTTCAAGACTTTTTTAACCGGGTATGCCAGCCTGCATCCCTTTGTATCTGAAAATCATTATAAGAATGAAATGGGCTTTTGTCCTTAGACAACCTGAAAATAAAGTCATAAAGTATGACACATCTGCGAAATTGTCATACTCTACCGAAGGGAAATGTTCAGTTCCTGTTATCGTTTTTGTCTCTCTGCCCACAGATATTCCTGCCGGCAGCAGACTTTTTTCTTTCGTCATCTTTTACTGCCAGCGGTCCTTTTCCGGCTCCATGTAAGACCGTTTTCCACATTTGGGACAGGTCAGCATCTTTCCGGCGGAGGCGGTATTTGTTGCGCCGGAGCCAAGGAAATTCAGCAGCGTCGGTTTAAAAACGTGTTTGCACTCCGGACAGATAAAATGCATCTTTCGGCGGTAAAACACAAAACGAATCAGTTCCGCCGCCAGCGTGACCAAAAGGATAATTCCAATCAGTATGGCAATATGTGCCGCTGAAAAAGAAACCGAAAGCTGTATCATATGTTCTCTCCCTTATTTTATAAAGCGTATTCAATGCCAATGTTTGCCCGCACCAGCTGATAAATATTCTGATTTGTCTTTCTTTCAAAGTATCCTTTCAGCTGATAAGTAGCCAGCCATTTCTGCCGGGTAAACCGGCTGCATCCGCGGCGCAGGACCACGTCCACCAGCCGTGTTTCCAGCAGCGTTGGTCCCGTCGGGTAGGCCAGTGCGTCACACAGCTGAATAAGGCGGTCATAGTCATTATACTGGGTTTTGGAAAGTGCTGCCGTCAGCTCGTCCTTTTGGGCATCAGTAATATCCATCTTCCCCATAAAAGAATCCAAACTTTGATACATAAAAGAATGTGTCAGACAGACGCGTGCCACATCCGGGTACCCCATTTGATTCATATCCTGCCAGCCGTCATAAACGTGCCGAATTCCCGAAATGCCGTGTCCTCTGCCAATGTCGTGCAGCAGGCCCAGAATATGTGAATCATCCGCATTTAGGTCCGGACAGGCAGCGGCAATGCGCTGTGCGCAGTCCGCCGTCACTTTGCTGTGGGCAATCCATGGGCCAGGATTGCTGTTTCGTGCCTGTCCCAGCAGTGCCTCTGCCTGCTGCAAAGAAGGAATCTGCATAAAAAACAGTCCACCTTTCTGTCGTTCTTTTTCTTCTATATAATAGTATCGCAGTATCGTACAATTCGACAGCATCCGGCATTTTGTATTTTCTGCCGGAGATGTGCTGATTCGATAAACAGCAAGCTCCCGAAAGCCACATTGACACCGGCCTTCGGGGAGCTTTATTTTGGAGCAGAAGACGGGAATCGAACCCGCATTCTCAGCTTGGGAAGCTGATGTTCTGCCACTGAACTACTTCTGCATGAAGTAATTATTATTATAACATATTCTGTTTTTTCCTGCAAGTAATTTATTTGAGGAGTTTATGGAACATAGCGGAGGTAAAGAATATGCGTGCCAGCTTTATCAATAGCCTGTTTGATCCCTTTGATTTTATGATAGCGCAAATTATCCATCACGACGATGCCGCCTTCATGGAGAGTCGGCGCGGGATTGATCCGTACCCCGAAATTTGGACAGTCATTGATTGAAATTCGAGAGTGTGAAATCAAAATCATCACACAAATCGCAGAGTTGGAAATCAAGTTTTCGGACAGATAATATAGTTTGCATCCACAGACCGGACAGATAATGCTATAATATCTGTATTTGAAATCATTTCTCTCTGCAAAAGGAGGAATTATCAATGGCAAACAGCAGTAATCGTGGGGGTTCACGTCCTGGTGCAGGCCGTAAGAAAAAGAATCCTGACGGCACATATGAGCATGCTGCGTTCTCTGCAGAACAACTCAAGGAACTCACGGACTCGCCTCATGTGGCATATGTCTCAAGCAAAACAGTGTCATACACAAAAGCTTTTAAAGATGCAGCTTGGCAACGGTACTGCGATGGGGTCGATCCGATACAGATTTTTTCTGAGGTCGGCCTCAACCCGGAGACATTAGGACGTGCACGCATTCTCGGCTTTTTTAAGCTTCTGCGGCAAGCAAAAGGACGTGGCCTCGAGTTTACCGAAGGAAATGATCCTTATCCGGATGACAACGAGGATGCACCTCCACTGCCAGCGCCGCCTCGTAGGGCAAACAAAGGGCATCCTCCATTGATGAGCGAGTCAGAAATAAACCATCTCGCTGCGAAGGTTGCCTACATGTCCCAAGAGATTGAGTTTATAAAAAAAATTATATTTGCGGAGAAGAAAGGGAAATAGCCATGTATATGAATGGTTCCCCAGAAGTCCGCTACCGCATCATAAATGAAACCATTAGCCAGGATGACAATCTTCTGAATATTTCTTATCTTTGTGAAATAGCAGGCGTATCTCGTTCGGGATTTTATTACTGGCGTGGACATCAGACCGAGCGGACAGCATCCGATGAGGCCGATCAAAGAGACTTTGACCTCATTGTGGCTGCATACAATTTCCGCGGATATTCAAAAGGCGCACGCGGTATACACATGAGACTGCGGCATCAGGATCCCCCGGTGCTTATGAACACAAAGAAGATTCGCAGACTGATGAAAAAGTATCACCTCGTATGTCCGGTACGAAAGGTAAATCCGTACCGCAAGCTCGGCAAGCGTCTACAGGAAAACAGGACAGCTCCGAACATACTAAACAGACAGTTTAAGTCATTTGGACCGCGCACTGTTCTGCTGACGGACATTACATATATTCCGAGACCGGTACACCGAGATAGCAGCCAACGAGCTTACTATTATTCATACGTCTGTGTGATCATGGACGCATTCACAAAAGAAGTTTTGGCCTGTACCTGCAGTAACTCCTGTGATACAGATTTCGTCTTGGACACCGTAAATCAACTGATGGAAAAGCATGGGTCTGAACTTCACACGGACGCCCTGATCCATTCAGATCAAGGATGCCAATACACCAGTTCTAAATTCGTTGCCATTCTGAATGATTACAACCTCCGTCAATCCATGTCCCGCAGAGGAAATTGTTGGGACAATGCACCGCAGGAAAGCCTATTTGGACACATGAAGGATGAACTGCCACCGGTTGGATCTTATGGACATGCAGTAATTGCTGAACGTGTTTACGCTTGGATTGAGTATTATAACAACGACCGGTATCAATGGAGCCTTGCCAAGCTCTCGCCGTGTGAGTACTACAAGTTTGTCATGACGGGAATTTATCCGTTGGATACATTTGGGGGCGCTGCCCCCAACCCCCCGGAGTTTAACGCTTTTGTTTCCGGGAAAGGCAAAGAAAAAGACGAAGCCAAAGCTCCGCCTTCCCCGCAAACCTGACAGCCCGCTCGGGTCGCTCTCCAGCGTTGCCCTATCCTGTCTGTCAGTAAAGCAGGAACATTATATCACGGATTCAGCTTTCGGATTTCAAGTTTGATTATTTTGTCCGAACAACGGGGTACACTTCAGGATGCTGCTCAATGTAGTTTTTGAAGGGCTCTCCATCTCCCCATTCAGTGAACTAGACAAGAACATAGGAACTGCACATTCGGACGGTCGCGTTCACTGGCTTGTATCATCTTTTTTATAACGGTAGTGAAGCTTGCCTCTGATGATTTTACTATTATGAACGTATCAACTTAAAAAACGGCCTCACTCCGTTTAAAAACCGGAGCAAGGCCGCTTAAATCACAGCTATTCTGCGTCAGGGCTTTTATCTCTTTACATCAAGTTTTACTGGGAGCTGTCCCTCTGCGGAAACCGTACCATCGGCTTTCATCGTAATGCAGGTGCGATTTTTTGGGTTATCATAATCTTTGCTGCAGCCGTCATCGCTGTAATATTGATAAGCGGCACAGTGCTGCACATTGACAAGCAGCGTCAAGTCACCAAAATCGACTTCCGGTACACTTTCTCCGCCCTTTGCAAGAGGAATCATCCGGTCTGAACGCAGGAAAAAGACAATCTCATCCAGAGCGATTGGAATATAGTGGTATCCCTTTTCCATCTGCTCCGTCTGAATTTCCTGTGCGGAATGCATCCGAACCAGTTTCATCGGCTCCGGCAGATAGACCGTCCTGCCCACGGCATTCTGTGTGTAAACCGGTGTCACCATCAGTTCGTCGCCCAGCATGAGCTGGTCCTGCACCCGTGCGGCGTCCTCGTCCTGCGGGTAAACGAATGCCAGCGGTTTAAAGTACATAGTGTCCTGTAGTGTGGCTTTCATATATTCACTGTAAAGATACGGCAGCAGTGCATAGCGAATGCCAATCAGGTTCCGGAATACCGGCAGTACCTCCGGGAAGCGGTAGACTTCCTGACAGCGGGTACCCAGTGCGGAGTGGTTTCGCATAAGCGGTGTAAAGACGCCAAATGCAGTCCAGCGCAGAAGCAGGTCAGCCGTGGCGTTGTCCCCAAAGCCTCCAATGTCCGCACCTGAATACAGGAAACCGCACATATTCAGGGATGGCATCATCTGAATTTCCAGCAGCAAATGACTCCACCATGAGCAGTTATCACCTGTCCAGACACCGCCGTAACGGTGCATTCCCACCATAGAGGAACGGGAGAACATCAGTACCCGTTTATTCGGACAGTATTTTTCAAAGGCTTCCCCGGCGGAACGCGTCATATTATAGCCATAAAGGTTATGAATCTTGTCGTGACGCACCCGCTTTCCGCCGCAATTATGGTAGAAACTCTCATAGTCCTTCGGGTTGTTTGACAAACCGGTGACCAGCTCGCGGAAATAGTTGACCTTATCCATATCCAAATTTTTGCCTTCCAGCTTTTTCATCTCCGCAAAGGCGGCTTTCAGTCCGTCCTCCGAATAGAATAGCGCCGGTTCATTCATATCATTCCAAAATCCGTCAATGCCTTTATCCAGCAGGAAGCGGTACTTTCCGCCGAACCACGCGCGCACCTCCGGATTTAAAAAGTCCGGAAAATAAGCTTTGCCCGGCCAGACCGCGCCCACAAAAGGAGTGCCGTCCTCTTTTTTGCAGAAATAGCCGTTTTCCAGCCCCTCGTCACAAACATCATAGCCTCTTTCCTGCTTAACACCGGCATCAATAATCGGCACAAGGTGGATATTCTGCCGCCGCATTTCCTGCACAAACTCGGCAAAATCCGGAAAGGTTTTGTCATTCAGGGTAAAGTCCTTGTAATGGTCCATATAATCAATATCAAGGTATACCATATCGAGCGGTACATGATTTTCCCGATGTTTCTGCACCACTTCGCGTACTTCATCTTCGCTGTAATAGCTCCAGCGGCTCTGTCCATAGCCAAAAGCCCACTTTGGCGCAATATAGCTTCTGCCAATCAGCCCACGGAACTGATGCACAATCTCCTCTGCACTTTTGCCTTCTATGATATAAAGGTCATAGTCGGCATTCCCCACAGTCACCGCCATATGGTTCATATTGGTGTAACCAATGTCATAATCGACTTTCCCGGGATAATCCAGAAATACGCCGAACATCTGCCCTTTCCCCGCCAGCAGCAGAAAATTGTCCGACGCATACAGGGACTGTTTGCCCTCTGTGTGCTGCGGTTCGTCTGAGCAGTTGCTGCAGTAATGCCAGCCGCGTTTATTGATACCGCGCACGGTTTCACCTAAGCCATAAACAATCGTGTCGCTGCTAAGTGGGCAGGCAAGTGTGCAGTCATCATTTTCCACTGTAAAATACGGCACCGGCCCATGTATGGGCGGCAGGTCTTTCACCACCGCATCGGTCTGAAACGGATGCCCGAATGAATAGCGTCTAATCATAGTAATGTCCTCCTGTAATCTTCTGTTTCATAAATTCCCTGCTTTTCAGCAAAAAGGCCGGATGCACAGCGCAATCCGGTCTTTCGCACATTTCATTCAATATTTTATTTAATTGCTCCTTCTGTCACACCTTTGACGATGTACTTCTGGCAGGCAAGATAGAAAATAACGATTGGGATGATGCACAGCATCAGTCCAGCAGACGCCAAATCCCAGCGCTTGGAGAACTGCCCAAAGAACAGATAGGTCTTCAGCGGCAGAGTCTGCCAGCCGGGTTTGTTAATCACCAGGGATGGCAGCAGATAATCGTTCCAAATCCACATCACATTCAGGATGGCGACTGTAATCATAATGGTTTTGAGCAGCGGCACCACAATGATGAAGAAAAGCTGAATGGAATTGCAACCGTCAATCGTGGCGGCCTCCTCCAGTTCTTCCGGCACATTTTTAATGAAACCATGGAACATGATGATGGACATACTGGTACCGAAGCCAACATACATGATAACCAATCCAACGCGGTTAATCATGTGTAGAGCGGAGCCAAGGCTCATCAGCGGCAGCATCACACACTGAAAGGGAATCAGCATGGCAGCGGCGAACAGCATGAAAATGACAGAACTCACCTTTGTCTTGTATCGCACCAGCACCCATGCTGCCATGGAGGATACCAGCATAATCAGCGCCGTGGACACGACCGTGATGACCAGTGAATTCATAAACGACGTCACATAATCCAAAGACTGAAAAGCCTGCACATAGTTCTTTAGTGTAAAGGTCTTTGCATCCGGAAAGCCCAGCACATTCATAAAGATTCCACGCTGATTCTTAAAGGAATTCAGCATCAGAATAAAGATTGGGAATAAAAACAGAATGCCCAGTAAAATGCCGATGACAACGAATGTCGCCTTCTTGGTTTTATTTTTGCGGTGCATTCCGGTTTTTGCTGTTTGGGTGTTTTCCATTACATCTCAACCTCCTTCCGCTTGGTAAGCATCAGTTGGGTAATGCCAATGGCGGCAACGACAATCAGGAAAATGATACCCTTTGCCTGTGCAATGCCCAAGCGATTTTCCGCAAAGGCGGAGTTGTAAATATTCAGCGCCAGCATCTCGGTTGCGCGGTAAGGGCCGCCGGCTGTCAATGCCAGGTTCTGGTCAAACATTTTGAAGGAATTGGAGATAGTCATGAACAAACCGATTGTGAAGGCAGGCATCATCAGCGGCATCGTAATGTGAACCAGCATACTGCCCGCACCGGCGCCGTCAATGCGTGCTGCCTCCTTGATAGATTCTGGTATCTGCTGGATTTGCGCAATATAAATAATCATCATGTAGCCGGAAAGCTGCCAGACGGTTAAAATCAGCAGCCCCCAGAAGCCGGTCTGCGGATTGGACAGCCAGCCTATCAGAAAATGCATTCCGGTTGCTTTGCCAATTGCCGTAAAGACAGATGTAAATATAAACTGCCATGTAAAGCCGAGCAGCAGCCCGCCAATCAGGTTTGGCATGAAGAAAATGCCGCGCAGGGCAGTTGCGCCGGGAAAAGTCTGTGTCACCAGAAGCGCCAGAGCAAAGCCTACGACATTGACTAGTACCATTGCGCACAAGGCAAACAAAGCCGTGAATCCAAAAGCGTGCAGAAAAGTCTGGTCCTGAAAAATGGTTACGAAATTACGAGCTCCCACAAAGTTGGCACGCTCTGAGATTCCGTTCCAGTCTGTGAAGGCATACCAGAATCCCATGATTGTGGGAATAAGCACAACGAGCACAAAAGCAATCAGCGCAGGCGCCAAAAACAGCCAAAACCGTGTTTTGCTCTTTTGCATCCGTGATTCCCCCTTAGACTTGATTTCATTTAGCACAGGAGCCGCCGTTTGAAAGCGGCGACTCCCGATTCAGGCACTTTCAGTTTTTATCTGCTCAGGAAGCTCTCATGGATTTCCACTGGTCCTTGCAGTTCTTCACGACCTGGTCCCATGTTTCCTCACCGCTCAGGTATTTCTGCACATTGGCGCCTGCCACTTTCTGTGTCCAGGTTGCCGGTGCGCCGTTGTAAACCCAGCCAGGAATTGTCTTCTTTTCTTCCACGGCCTTCATAATACGCTGGTTTAGCGGGTCTGACGGCTTCAGGCTGCCATAGTTGTCAAATGCGACCGCGAACTTCGCGTCATTGATAATAATTTGCTTGCCTTCATCGGACTGATACATAAAGTTCAGAAAATCTTTTGCAGCAGCTTTCTTGTCAGCATCCGCATCTTTATTCACAGCCCAGTACATCGGCACGCCAACCGGCCATTTGCCGTCAGAGAAGCCCGGCACCGGAAGCGGCAGCACATCCAGTTTCTGCAGCACGTTAGCATCCACATTGGTAACAGACGGTGCAATCCAGTTGCCCTGCTCAATGGCAGCAACACGCTCGATAGCAAGGCCGCCCTCCAAAGAAGTGCTATAATCGATAGAATTCAGAGTGCCGCGGTTCTTTGCGTTGGTGGTGTAGCTTGCCTGAAAATCGATCATCTTCTTGTAGCCGTCCGCCGCCTTAAATGGAAGCTCCTTGGCGTTAAATGCTTCGGCTGCATTCTTAAAGTCCTGCCCCAAAGCCGGGTTGATGTCATGGTCACCGATAACCCATGTTTCCTTGGCCGGATACTCCATAACCGCCTCCAACTGCGGATATTTGGATTTCATGTCGCCCTTTTCAATCTTGGCTTTTAGGGTATCAAAGCCTTTCTTCATGCCATCAAAGGTCAGCATTGAATCATAAGACACACCGGCATCCTCAAACATTTTGCGGTTAATGACAATGCCATAGCCCTCAAGGTCAAACGGCATTCCCAAAACTTTGCTGCCATCCTTGACATCGGCTAGGGAATCCTCCGGCAAATGAGAAATCCATTGCTGGTCGGAAAGGTCTTCCAGCTTGCTGTTCCAGTCTTTCACGTCCTGCGGACCGCCGATGTTAAAGATGACCGGCGGGTCAGACTTCATCTTTGTTTTCAGCGCGGCGCCATAATCGTCTCCGCCGCCGACGGTTTCCATGTTAATCTTAACATTCGGGTGCTTCTTCTGGTAAGCGTCAATGGCTTTTTGAAAGGCATCCTTTGCCTCAACTTTGAACTGGAAAATATTAATGCTCACATTTTTATCACTGGGCACTCCGCCTGCAGAGGTGTCCGCCGCAGTGGAACCAGCAGCTCCGGAAGAAGCTCCTGGGTTTCCGCCGCATCCTGTTAATGCAACCGCACACATTGCACCAGCCGTTACTAATGCCAGCAACTTTTTACCTTTCATTTTTAAACAACTCCTTTTCCTCCAAAAGATTGTGAATCAGCATTTCCCAATATGCCACAATTATCACTTTGTCGCAAAAGTTTATCTGGTATAAGCTGATTTTATGTGATTTTTATATATCATATATTTTCGTTTTGCAATACTTTTGCGCATAAGTTTTAATATTTTTGATTTTCTACGCATAAAATCGCCGAAACTGGGAACTGCTCTTTTTGGTGCCCAAAGCGGTGCGTACGGCCCACACCGGGAATCGTTTTTTCCGGTTTATAGCAATCTAACAAATTGATCCGTATAAACATACGAAAACTAATTGTATCAGCACACACAAATACGACATTCGTTTTGCGTTAGGAATGTAGGTAATGTCCGTAACCCAGAAGTAATTGGGCAGCGGCTGCTCAAAAGTCCTTTTTAACAGGTTCGGATATTTATATACCGCCTGTTTGTAATGTACAATGGCCAATGCCGACGTATTGGCGAAAGCAAATCATATTTTCGCATTACGCCTGGCGGCATCCGTAGGTCTGCTTTCCACGCCGCTGACAATCCGTAATCGGCCCTATCAGCCACTGGTCTTTATCCCCTTTTGCCTGTTGGTTTCGCCAACCCTTTAATTTGTTGTTTGCTCAATTCATAACTTTCTGCTATTTCCCGATTGGTTTCTTTCCGGCTGTTTTGCACCGAAGTACCTCTTCGTTCAGTAACTCAACTTTTGTATATTTTCTGGGCATAAAAAGATCTCTTTTTTTACTGTCCGTTTTATCGGGTATAGTCCAATCGTGCAGAACAGAGCATTGCCTTATTTTCAGGGAAGCGGTTACAATGGATTTTAGCAGAGGAAATAAGCAAAGCAAAGGAGCCTGCGGAAACCGGTTTTCACGGTAGTGTGATGGCTGCCATAAAAGCTGCACAGACGGGGCAAAGTCAGTGTGACAACAAAAGAAAGGCTGTGGAGAAATTCTCCGCAGCCTTTCTTTTTTGTCTTTATTCTAAATTCACACCCATAAATTACGGTAATTCGCGGAATGTATTCATCATGAAAGCCGATATTTTTATTTCCCGGTGAAACCCAAAAGTGCCCGTAGGCCCTGTAAACTCCATATTTGTGAACTGAGTTTGCCTCTCCGGATAGCCCATTTCGTTTTTCACCTTTCATTGTGCAAGTCCTTTTTCCTTGTTTTCAACAGTTTCATCTGTGATGGTGCGCACGCTGCCGCGCTCAACCAGGTGTGTAGGCAAGTGGATATTTCGTTGCTTCGGCGGATGTCCCTGCATGATGTTTAGGAGCAGCTCCACTGCCAGCCGGCCTTTCTCTGCTGGTTCCTGGTGCATGGTGGTCAGCGACGGGCGGGTATTCTGTGCCAGTATATTATCGTCAAAGCCGACGACGGAAAGGTCTTCCGGTATGCGCACGCCGTTATCTTGTAAATAATTCATGGCAAGCATCGCATAATAATCAGAGACAAAGAAAACAGCTGTGAAATCATTTCTCCGGCGCAGCAGTTCTGCCGGTGCTTTGGTTTTATCCTCATGGGAGGAGGGAATCATCCAGCCTTTTTCACAGCGGATGCCATGCTCCTCCAATGCAGTTTTATAACCCAGATAGCGCTCATGGTCAACGCCGATGAGGTTATCTGAGGAAAAGGCAATGCGTGTGTGCCCGTGCGCAATCAGGTAAGAGGTAATCTGGTAGCCGCCGAATCGGTCTTCCAGCCCGATATTTGCATAATCTTTTCTGCCATCAAAATAAGAATCGATGAAAACCACGGGTTTATGCGTAACTTCTTCAATCCGGCACCACTGATCCTTGTGCATGCTGCAGATGATAAGTCCGTCTACATTCCATGAAAGGGCAAGCTGAATGGCTTCATCCTCCGCATTGGTGATGTGCACCATCATATAAAACTGCCTCTCCTCAATGGCAGCGGCAATCGCACCGACCAACTCGCCATTAAAAGGGTCTGCCAGTGCCTGTGCACCACTTCCTTTTTCAAAGCAGAGGATAATGCCGATGATATGTGTCTGATTGCTGGCAAGATTGCGTGCAGTCATATTGGGAATGTAATGAGATTCCCGAATGACCTGACGAACTTTCTGGATCGTGGAATGGGAAACTTCCCGGGTATTTCCGTGAATGACATTGGAAACAGTAGTGGGGCTGACACCGATTTTTTCGGCCATTTGCTTAATGGTGACCATAACGAAGTTTCCTTTCTGGAGTAAAAGTGAACCTATAGTGATTTAACAAATTGAGTGGAAAGTAATGGTATCGGCACGCAAAAACAGAATGGGGATTCAGGAGATTCTAGGCACATTTCAGGTATAAAAAAGATAGCTGTATATGATTTGTTTCAAAATCGGTTAGAATTTAAGTTACTTCATCTCATTCAACCGAAAGGAAGTACCCATTTCTGCATGAACAGTGTAACACAAGATATGAAATACAAGCAATCCCTAATGCGAATTTAGTGTCGGCCGAGCGGGTCGGAAATATAACCACAGCCGTTCCTATGTTTATTTTTGGAAAAGGCGGTACGATGGTACTCTCCGTTGTCAGTCACGCAGGCCTCACAGTCATCCGAATCAGCATACAGAAGAAGAACTAAAGTTAATTCAGAATATGCGGCGCAGAAACCCGAAGCTTGGCCTTATTAAGTTGTGGCACCGCCTGTGAAAATACGGATATCGACGCTGGCCGGAATTTCTGTTTCGTGTCATGAGAAAAATGGGAACGCGTCTAAATAGATGTAAAGATAGTCCCCATGCGCTGTATTGCTGGTCCAGAGCTGCACTTGTTTCAATATATAGCTGGCGATTGACGAATACTCTCACCTGCGTTTTCTTGGCGCTTACCCGGAACATAATACATATTCTTCCGCCGATTTTTTAAAAAATCCGTTCAGTGGTTTGCACGCCGTGGGGTGCGAATGGAATGCATCCAGACAGATAATAATTTTAGATTTACCAACCGCTTTTTTCCATCAAAAAAAGGGCCATCCTGCGCTCTTGGAAGCAACTGCTGCCAAACTGCTTCATTGGCTCTCTTTTGCTGAATTTTTCCACTTCTTCACTGTCCAATATGTTTGACAAACTTACATTTATTTGAGGAGCTTATGGAATAAATGCACCTCTCCGGAAGGGTCACTGGAAATGGCCACCAGCACATATCGGTCCTGTTGATAAACAGCGGCCTTTTGCACCTGCTGATACTGGTCACTGTTCAGGCCGTGAAATGCCTTTGCCTTCTGCTCCAAACGGTCCGCAATAACCGCCTTCATTTTCTCTGCATCTGCGGCACGGTAAAGCTGGAAGCAGCACAGCTCATCGGCACTACCCCCTGTCTTGGCAATCCACATGCCCTGGCTTTCCACCATGCCCGCTGCTATCGGATAATATTTTTGTATAGACGCGGATGGCACCTGCGTATACTGATTTTGATATCCCAGCTGATTCACTATTTCTTCCGCCAGTACATCTGCCCGGAGCTGATGCTGCGCTTTATGCAGAGACTGAAGTGCATGCACGCCGGCCAGCACGATGACCACAGCCAGCGCTACAGCTAAAACTGAAAGGATAATCCATTTTGGTTTCACGTGATTTCTCACAGGCACTCCCTCCGCCCACACAATATTTTTCCATTCTAATGCTTTTTGTACAATTTATTATTCTAAATTGGAAAATCCGTTGTTATATTTTTTCTTCCCATCTTTTTTGCCCGCCTTGTTAGTTTACATAATATATGTTAAAAAAGTTTGTAAATCTTTACCTGTTAAAAAGTCTTCAACATTTTCAACCGTGTTTTCAACTAAATCGTGCGCAAAATCAGCCATTTTCCGGTTTTGGCGTTGAATTTTCCACATTTTCAACAGTACGGTAGTTAAAAAATCGGT
Organism: Caproicibacterium lactatifermentans; assembly: GCF_013315815.1. Lineage (NCBI taxonomy): Bacteria > Bacillati > Bacillota > Clostridia > Eubacteriales > Oscillospiraceae > Caproicibacterium > Caproicibacterium lactatifermentans. Next base: position 522,243 of record NZ_CP046051.1, on the reverse strand, counting down.
ATGGCCTTACGTTTGTTCTTCTGCAAAATTCTCACAAACAGGGCGGAAAATCCATCTATTTTGTCCGTTCTGTCTATTCCTCTACAAACGAGAATAAAAAATGGGCCACCGCAGGTTTTATCCTGCAAGCGGTCCAAAAAGCATGCCGTTTTTCAGTCCGTAAACTGGCTGTTGTAAAGTTTGGCATAGAAGCCGCCCTTAGCCATCAGGGAAGTGTGCGTGCCCTGTTCCACAATGTCGCCGTGGTCCATGACCAAAATCAAATCAGCGCCACGGATAGTGGACAGTCGGTGCGCAATGATGAATGAAGTACGGCCTTTCATCAGTTCGCCCATTGCCTTCTGTATCATAATCTCTGTACGGGTATCCACGCTGGAAGTAGCTTCATCCAAAATCAAAATCTGCGGGTCCGCAAGGAATGCGCGTGCAATCGTCAGCAGCTGTTTTTGGCCCTGACTGACATTGCTGGCATCCTCATTCAGCACCATGTCATATCCGCCGGGCAATGTACGGACAAAGTGGTCCACCTGCGCACATTTTGCCGCGGTAAGCACCTGTTCATCTGTAGCGTCCTGCCGGCCGTAGCGGATATTTTCCCGAATGGTCGCGTTGTACAGCCATGTATCCTGCAGTACCATGCCGAACAGCGTCCGCAAATTGCTGCGCTTAAAGTCACGAATATCGTAGCCGTCCACCAGAATGGCACCGCTGCCGACATCATAGAAGCGCATCAGCAGCTTAACCATAGTGGTCTTTCCTGCACCGGTCGGGCCGACGATTGCCACCCGCTACCAGGCTCTACCTGGGCACAGAAGTCATGGATAATGGTTTTCTGCGGTGTATAGCCAAAGCTGACGTGCGCGAACTGCACACTGCCGCGGATATGAACATTCAGCTCAGTGTCCGGCTTATCCGTTATATTCAGCGTGATGGCATTTGGGCTGTCCTTCGGTTCCTCTTTTTCCTCTAAGAAATCAAAAACACGCTCCGCCGCAGCCGCTGTGGACTGCATGACGTTGGAAATGTTGGCCACCTGCTGAATAGGCTGCGTAAACTGACGTACATACTGCGTGAACGCCTGAATATCGCCGACCGTGATAAACCCTTTGATCGCGTACCAGCCGCCCAGAATGCAGACGACCACAAATCCGACATTGCCGATAAAAATCATAATCGGCTGCAGCAGGCTGGAAAAGAACTGACTTTTCCATGCCGAATGGTACAGGTTTTCATTATAGCCGGAAAATGTTTTTTCGTTTCTTTCCTGTCCGTTAAAGGCCTGCACAACGACATGGCTGCCATACATTTCCTCGATATGACCGTTTACATGGCCAAGGTAGTCCTGCTGCTGTTTAAAGTATTTCTGTGAATGCTTGACAACAAACAGAATAACCAAACCGGACAGCGGAATAATGCACAGCGCCACCAGCGACATCTGCCAGTTGATGGAGAACATCATAATCAAAATACCAATTAGCTGCGTCACACTGGTGATAATCTGTGTCATGGACTGGTTGAGACTCTGCGAGATGGTATCCACATCGTTGGTCAGGCGGGAAAGGACTTCGCCGTTGGTTGTCGTATCATAGTAGGAAAATGGCAGCCGCTGAATCTTGCCGGCAATATCCCTGCGCAGCTGATAGGTCACGTTCATGGTAACGCCGGTCATAATCCAGCCCTGCGCATAATTAAAGGCAGAACTGACCAGATACAGTGCCAGCAGGAACAATAGAATCTGCCCAATACGGGTAAAATTGATACCCTGCCCTGTACCGGAAATCTGGTTCATGAGGCCGGTAAAAACCTCCGTAGTGGCCTTGCCAAGAACTTTCGGCCCGACAATCATAAAAGCGGCGGAACATACGGCAAACAGGAGAACCAGCAGAATCTGCAGTTTATACCTGCCAAGATAATGGGCAAGTTTTTTCAGCGTACCGAAAAAGTCGTTTGCTTTTTCGCCGGGTACACCCACGGGCGGGCCGCCCATGGGACCGTGATGCCTTTGTGGACGGGAGGGCTTCTCTGTATTCATGCTAATTCCTCCTTTGTCAGCTGGCTGGAGGCAATCTCGTAATAGGTTGGGCAGGTATTCAGCAGTTCGCGGTGTGTTCCGCGCCCCACAATTTTCCCTTCATCCAGTACAATAATCTGGTCCGCGTCCATAATGGTGGAAACACGCTGTGCCACCAGCAGCACTGTCGCGCCGGAAATCTGTGTTTTCAGGGCAGCGCGCAGCGCAGCGTCCGTCTTAAAGTCCAGCGCAGAAAAGCTGTCATCAAACAGATAAATCTGCGCGCCGGTTGCCAAAGCGCGGGCAATGGACAACCGCTGCTTTTGGCCGCCGGAAACGTTGCTGCCACCCTGTGAGATAGATGTCTGCATACCGTCCGGCATGGTACTGATAAATTCCGTAGCCTGTGCCACCTGTGCCGCGGCATTGAGTTCTTCATCAGTAGCGTCCGCCTTGCCGTAACGCAGGTTGGATGCAATGGTGCCGGAAAGCAGCACGCCTTTCTGCGGGACATAGCCAATGCGTGCGCGCAGGTCCTTCTGGGAAGCCTGCCGAACGTCCAGTCCGTCTACATAAACCGCACCTTCCGTTACATCATAAAAACGAGGAATTAAATTGATAAGCGTGCTTTTTCCGGAGCCGGTCGAACCAATAAAGGCCGTTGTCTGTCCCGGTTCCGCGGTAAAGCTGATGTTGTGCAGAACATCTTCCTGTGCCCCCTGATACCGGAAAGAAACTTGGCGGAACTCCACGCAGCCCTTCTTTTCCGGACGAAACGCTTTTGGCTCCGGCGGGTCCTGCACAGCAGGTTCGGTTTCAATAATATCGGCAATACGGCCCGCTGATACAGAAGCACGCGGCAGGAAAATGAAAATAGCGGAAATGAACAGGAAGCTGATGATAATCTGTATGGCGTACTGCATATAGGCCATCATATCGCCCACCTGAATCCGGCTCTGTGCTACCTGATGAGCGCCTACCCAGACAATGAGCAGAGAAATGCCGTTCATAACCAGCATCATAACCGGCATCATAATCGCCATCAGGCGGTTGACAAAGCGCTGGTTGTCCGTCAGGTTACGGTTAGCCTTATCAAAGCGCTTTTCTTCAAAGTTCTGGTTGCTGAAGGCGCGCGTCACCATCAAACCAGTTAGGTTTTCGCGGGCCACAAGGTTCATGCGGTCAATCAGACTCTGCATTTTCTTAAAGCGCGGCAGCGCAATGGAGAAAATCACGCCTACCAAACCAATCAGCACAATGACCGCCAGCGCAATAATCCATGTCATAGAAACGCTCTTGCGCACGGCCATGGTAATGCCGCCGAGGGCCATCATGGGTGCGTAGAACAGCATGCGGATTCCCATGAGCACGACCATCTGCACCTGTGTGATATCGTTGGTCGTGCGCGTGATGAGGGACGCCGTGCTGAATTTATCAAATTCGGTATTTGAAAAAGCATTGACACGGTTAAAGACGTCACGGCGCAGGTCACGGCTCATGCCGGCCGAAACACGGGAGGCCAGCAGCCCCACCAAAATGGCGGCGGCAACACTGCCCAGCGTAAAGAGCAGCATATACAGCCCTTCCCGTATGATATAGTTTTGTTCGATTTGCGCTGTGTCAACACCCAGTTCCTGGTAGAAAGCCTTAACCAACACAGCGCCGCTCTGCAGCTTCATACTGTCCTGCACACCGGCGGCCTTTTTACGGGCGTCCGCAAAGGTCTGCTGTGGCACACGCGCCAGCATCGGCTCCATCTGGTACAGCTTGGAAAAATCGATATTGCTGACATCTGTCTGTGTGGAGCTGTCCTGCGTGGTGGAAGCCTTGCTGCCCATTTTGCTTTGCAGGAACTTCATTGTATTGATAAAAGTCCATGTCGTTTCACCGAACAGGTTACTGACCGCCTGACGGTCGGCGCTGTCCTTTAGTTCATAAATATCCTCGGTTTTGTTCTGCGGATAGCTGGAAGTATCCGTGCCCTTTTGAACCAGCTGATAACTGTTGTCAATCAGCGTTTTCTGATCCTGCGACATAAAATTTTTGAAAAACTGCAGTCCTTTTGTGCTGACAGCACTGGGGGCAGCATTGGTAATGCCGCCCTGCTGAATGCCGGTATTGACGATATTGCTCATGTAGTTTGGCAGAGACAAATCGCACATTGCCTGCGCAAACAGCAGCAGTACTGCCAGCAGAATCGGGCCGAAATAGGTTTTGAAATAGCGGGAAATTCGGCGCATAGTTTCCTTCCTTTCTGCGTGAAAAACGGTATACAGCACTGCCGTGGTTATGTCAGCTCGTCCTGCATGGCATCGGCCAGCTCGTTCAGCAGTGAAGTCAGCTGTTCTTCTTTTTCTTCGCCAAGGCTGCCCAGCACACGGTCCATTTTCTCTGCCATAACCGCGGTGAGCTCCTGGTAGCGGTCACGGCCGCTGTCCGTCATGCGAACATACACCACACGGCGGTCACGTTCGCTGTTTGTGCGCTCTATTAGACCCTTTTGTTCCAGCGAACGCAGCATTTGGCTGATGGCCGAGCGACTCATGTGTATCTGGCGGCCAAGGTCGCTGGCACGCACATCATGCTCCTGCTGTAAATGCAACAGATGGCACAATACAAACCACTCGCCGGGTGTAATGCCGGACAGTCGATGCATCCGCCCGCTGGTTTTGCGTACTCTGCTGGCCGCCGCAAACAGTCTGCTGTGTTTGGCATTCATCACGTTCTCGCCCCCTCTCCTGAAAATGACAGCACCGCAACTGTAAAGTAGCTTTAATAATTGCAGTACATGAATAATTAAGTATTATAAACAATTTTAAAACAAATGTCAACTGCTTTTTTCGGCATAGCGCATTTGCCGTACGTCCACGGTATTCATTTCGTCTGCAGCGAAATGCTATGTACTGAATCGTGTATAATGCATAGTGTTTCGGGAAATGCGCACTGTCAAGTCCCGTGTGGAACTTTTCCTGGGAGCACTCGTGTGTTAAGATAGAAGAAAAGGAGCGAAAGCGATGGAAAATGCCGTTGTCCGTGGCAGTATTCGCTGCGGCGAAATACAAATGCCTTATTTATTGGTACGGAAACCTGTCAAAAATATCAATATCCACGTCCGCACCGACGGCACCGCTGTTGTTTCCGCCGCAGAATGGGTGCCGGCGGCCGAAGTGGAACATATTTTGCAGAAAAAAAGCCGCTTCCTGCTTTCTGCACGGGAGCGGATAAAACAATGTGCGGTTCTGCAGCCTCCGGTCCATCAATATGAAAGCGGCGAGCAGTTTCGTGTACTGGGACAAATGTTGACACTACAGGTTCAAACCGGTTTTCCTGCCAGTGTACAGCGGCAGGGCGCGGCACTTTTCCTGCGGGTGCCGGCGGAGTCAACCGCCAAAAAGCGGAAAGCGCAAATGGACCGCTGGCTGCGGGATACCTGCCAAGCCATTTTTACACAGGCTGCCCTGCAGGCACAGGACCTGCTGGCAGACCGCTGTCTCCCACAAAACATTACCCTGCGGGTACGCCGCATGATTTCCCGCTGGGGCAGCTGCATTCCGACAAAGCATGTAGTCACATTCAGCACCCACCTGTTGGAAACACCTGCTTTCTGTGTGCAGGCAGTTGTCCTGCATGAATATGTCCATTTTCTGCATCCGGACCATTCCCGCGCGTTTTACGCGGAACTGGAACGCGTTATACCAGATTACCGGCAGCAGACACAGCTGCTGAAAAGTCCAGCTTACGCTGTTTTTTATAATGAATAGCTGCATTTTTGGCAAAAAGGCAACAAAAAAGCCCCGGCATACAGGAATGTAAAAACAGTTCCTCTGCCCGGAGCTTATTTCAGTTCGGAATAAGGACTTTTCCCGCCGCATAAATTGCCGCGAAACGGAAAAGTCTTTTCGTCAACAGCCAGATTGTCAGGTCGGCACAATCCGTCAGTGCTATACAGTTCTGCTATAATCAAATGTCCTGAAAACCCGCATAAACCAAAACCGCAGTACCTGCCGCCGCACTTTTTCGGGGAAAATCCAAGCTGCTGGTCTCCCCTTTCGGGGACCGTGCAAAAAGCCGGACTCTGCCGCAAAAGATGTGCAGGCAGGACACGTTTCGGCTGCCTACGAGCAGGACCTCTACAGCATTCGCTGTGTACCGAGGTGGGACGTACCGCCATTGGACAAGCCTTTCATGCTGCCGGCGTCCTGTACGGAAACCGTACCAGCGTTCGTCGTCTTTCCGTCTCTGCAGGGAAAAGCACCGCTGCCCGGGCCGACGATGGACAAGGCGGCCTAAAAACCTGCGCACGGAAAAAGGAAACCAAGTCCTTTATCTCCGTTCGCAAAAGGTCTGCCGCACTGTTGTCCGCCGCCGCAGCCCGCTGGAAACGTGCTTTTTGTAAAAGCCCGGACCGGACGATTCTGTAAAAGGAAAGGCGCCCATGTACAATATCTGTCATGAACGTCCCTGTCCTGCACTATAGTATAACCATATCTTTTTAAAAATGCAAGACGTAAATGTGCAATATTCGCTTTCAACAATAGGAGGAAAAACTGTATACATTGGGGAAAGCATTCTCTGCTTTTCTTTCAAAACAGCAAAAGCTGCCTTGGCATAGCTGATTCCCTACTTTTTACGGTAAAAATACGGAATTTTCGGTCTGATTTTTCGCTGAAAGCAGTGCCATGCTGAATGCCCGTATCAGGCTTTCATGGAAATTCCTTCTGCTTTTTTTGGTATTCCGCATTTTCACACAGCTATTTATGCATATTCCTTTTCTTTCCTGCAAAAGGATGACAACACTATTCTGTCCTTTAAAAAGCCGAACACAGCAGGAAAGACTCGCCGTTTCCAGAGCTATCCGAACGCTGTGGCTGACTCCGTCGCATCCGCTGTTCGCTGTTTTTTGTATGCCGGTTGTTATTCCCGTGTGTCGTTTCTGCGCTTTCCCCCGTTCCGGAATGCAAATTTCCTTCGGATTATTTGTATCCGCTTTGCATCGGCCGCTGATTTATTAAACTGTTTCTGTTGTTGGTTCATGCACCGAAAATACAGTCGCCAGCCTTACATTCATCCTGCTTCCATACTATAGTATGAGAGTGTAAAGAAATAGATACCAAAAAATCTCTGCTTCTTTTTTTATCTACCGCACCGAAAAAGGACATACACGGCGAAGGTTTAATGCTTACAATACAATTTGTGGAAAGTGAAGTCGGCTGTCCGGTTGCCAAGGGCCTGTTCGGTTGTTCACCGAAATTACAATTTTTGCATTTTTATCCGCCGAGTTATATAATAGGATAGGTATATTATAATATGGAAGAAGGAACAAGTATGGTCGACGGAAGAATTCACGTAGCGATTGGGTTCGCTACAGGACGCATTGGCTTTCAAAATGTTCTGCGCGCATATATCTATCATTTGCAGGAAACCAACTTTCTATATGACCACAACATGCTTATCTCCCTGTTTGTCGCTTACGACCCCTCTTACAGCAACACTACGAGAGCGGACTACGACAATCTGACGGAGGAAGAGCGGCAGACATTTCACATTTGCCGGTTTATCGGCCCGGAGGATATTCAGGCCGAAAAGGACCGTTTGGCAAAAGACACCGGTCTTTCCTCGAAAGAGGTTGGCCAGGCGTTCGGCACTGGCTATGCCGTACAGCGAAATATCATTTTATTTGAGGCACTGCGGGAAAAGGTGGACGGCCTGATTTTTCTGGACGATGATGAATATCCGCTTGCCGTAACGGAATCGGGCGGCGCTACCCTGTGGAGCGGCCAGCACGTTATGGAGGAACACATTAAGTACCTGCAGTTTTCTGACATTACCTATGGTTACCACTGCGGCTACCTAACGCCGGTCCCGGCGATTGAATTTGATGGTATTTTGCCGGAAAACATTTTCCACCAGTTCACCGACGCACTGAGCAGTGACGTCCTGAAATGGGAAGACGTCAGCCGGCTGATTCGCTGCGGCGGCGTCACTTACGCGGACAAAAATGTTTTAAGTACACATCAGGCAGAGCTGGTGCCGGAAGTAAACGGTGCCAAGTTCATCAGCGGCAGCAACATCGGCATCAACCTGACAAACCCGGAGCGGGTACTGCCCTTCTACAATCCGCCGGGCGCGCGCGGTGAGGACAGTATTTTAAGCACCTGCCTCAGCAACTATAATGTTAAGCGGATTCCCGTTTACACATTTCACGACGGCTTCTCTTTTTACGGCTCGCTGCTGAAAGGTGTTCTGCCGCTGTCGCTGGAAAAGATTTCTCTGTATGACTCGGTAGAAGTCAATAACCGCTTTTACAAAGCCTGCATCGGCTGGGCACGCTACAAGCCACTGTATACATACCTGACGCAGCCGGAAAACTTTTCAGAGATTATGAAAAATTCCCTGACCGGGTTGGAGCAGTCCCTCCCCTACGTCTGCTCCTATTTCAACAACAGCGATTTTCATAATCTGTATACGGACATGCATCACTATGCGGAAAAAGTGCCGGAGCACAACCGCCAGTTCCACAAAATGCAGCAGACATGGTCTGAAATCATTTCATTTATCTGCCAATAAAGTATACAAAAGCATCCCTTTTATCAAGTCTTTGCCTGTACGGTTCGCTAAAAAGCGGCGGCAGTTTCAACCACTGCCGCCGCTTTGCTGTTTTATTTAGTGAGTCACACTCTGTTTGGTAGTGATTGCCGTTAACAGATCCTGCAGCTTTGCCTGCGAATCTCCTTCACAGACAGCCACAATCTCGTCCAGCGGCTGAAAAATTGTTTCACCGTTTGGCACAACCATTTTTTCGCCCCGAACGACAGAAATAACCAATGAGCCATTCGGCAGCTTCAGGTTTTTCAGAGCGACACCGCGCAACCGTGTGTTTTTCGGCAGCGTCACCGCGCAGATAGCCGCACGGCCCTTGTTTAGGGTTGCCAGCAAACGCATTTCCGCCATGTCCACCTGCTGTTCAATCAGGTTTGTGATAATTTCGGTGCTGCTGACTACAATTTCTGTACCAAGTGTCCGCAGTACCGGCAGGTTCCGCGGGTCATTCGCGCGGGCAATGACCTTCTGCACACCAAATTCCCGCCGTGCCAGCTGACAGGCGACCAAGTTGTCCTGGTCACTGCCGCCGACCGCCAGAAAGCAATTGGCATCCTTGGTCCGGGCGCGCTGCAGGACTTCCAGCTCTGTACCGTCACCGCAGATAATCTCTATGTCCAGTTCATTCGCAAGGCACATACAGCGTGCCTTGTTTTTTTCAATCAAATGTACCGTGCATTTGCGGTCCAGCATATTGCGGGCCAGCTGACGGCCCAGTTTTCCGCCGCCCATGATGACAATATTCATCTTGCCTGCCCCCTTAGTCCGCTATAGACGCCAGAATGATATGGTCGCCCATGGTAATTTCCTGTTCTTTGCTGACAGCATCCGCCAGCTCCAGACGGCCGTTGCGGTGAACCACCGCAAAGACCGTTTCGTCTTGAAAATGTGGTACCTTTGACAGCGGCTGCCCAATGACCATATGGTCAGCTGCCCAAACACGGAAAGAAACGGTCGCTGTACCAAACGTAAGCTCCCGGCTCTCCCATGGTTCTGTCAGTGCATTGTAAAGCGACGCGCAGGCCATCTTAGTCGGACAGACTGTGTGCAGCCCAAACGCTGCAAAAACTCTTTCCCGCATAGGGTCACTGATGCGGGCCACTACATTATCAATGTGGAAAAATTCGCGCGCCACCTGTGAAATGGTAATGTTCAAATTATCATCCGGCGTAACCACCGCGACCGCGTCACAATTTTCAATGCCAGCACTTCTCAGGACACTCATGTCCATGGGCATTCCAGTAATGGCCTGTCCGCTGAAGCTATCCGGCAAGCGTTCCAATGCACCAGCGGACTCATCGACCACAACGACCTCATGGCCACGTTCGTCCAGCATGGCCGCCAGACGGACACCCAGGCGCCCACATCCGATTACCAACACGTTCATAGTTTTTGTTCATCCTCCCTGCCAGCCCGTAAAAGCCGTTCTCCTTTTTCAGGTATCTGAACGCCGCCGGGGACTATATACATTTTGATATACTATAACAACCATATGAAAGAAGAATGCCATTATCATAGCACAGCCTACCTAAAATGGCAAGATGGCCACCATACTTTCTATTAGGCACAAAAAGCGCCTCGCTTCCAAAAGGAAACGGGGCGCAGAAAATACAGATAAAGTAGGCCGCCCAGTGCTCCGTCTGTGGGGCAAAAAGCGACTCCTGCTCATTTAATTTTACGGTTCGCGTTTGTCGGTCAGCCCCAGCAGCCAATCTACTGAGACGTTGAAAACTTTGGCAAGCGCTACCAGTTCAAAATCCGTAACATAGCGCAGCTGGCCTTCCAGTTTAGAAAGGCCGGAAGCGTTCATATCTACCCCCTGCACCTGCAGCTGTGCCAGCAGCTCTTTTTGTTTCATCCCTTCGCTTTTGCGGGTTGCTTCCACGCGGGCGCCTACCAAATTGCGGCTGCCCAGCGCCTGCTTGCGTAATCTCAATTTCGTTCATCTCCTGTTTTCAGCAGATTGCCAAAGCAGCCGGGCACAGCTGACAGCCAGAGCGCACGGCCGCATACAATCAGATTTTAGTAGGAACACGGTCATAACAAATAAATTCATTTATAGTATAATCGAATTTTGGCCCCAATGCAAGGATATTAACAATATTTTTTCATAATTTGCACAAATAATGTCTACTATTATGACTATTTATATTGAAAAAATACGAAGTGACGTCTTTTTCTTCCTATTGCATGGCTTTTGTTGAAAAAATGAAAATTTGTTTGTTATTCTCTCTCGTTTTTGATATAATAGGGGCATTATCACTTCCTTTTTATAGTATGCAGCAATCTCACAAGATGACAGAATAGATAACCGTTTAAAACGAAAGGAAACATCATGGAAAAAACGAACCTGACCATGCTGACAGACTTTTACGAAATCACAATGGCAAACGGATACTTTAACAATGGTTTTAAGGACCGAATTGCTTATTTTGATATGTTTTTCCGTGAGGTACCGGACAACGGCGGCTTTGCGATTATGGCGGGTGTACAGCCGATGATGGATTACCTAAAGAACCTGCACTTCGAGCCGGAGGACATTGCCTACCTGCGCGGCTGCGGAATTTTTAGTGAAGGCTTTCTGCAATACCTGCAGGACTTCCATTTTGCGTGTGATGTGTGGGCTGTGCCGGAAGGCATGCCCATCTTCCCCGGTGAACCGATTTTGACCGTGCGCGGGCCGGTTATTCAGGCTCAGTTTGTTGAAACCATGATTCTGCTGACCATTAACCACGAAAGCCTGATTGCCACCAAGGCTAACCGAATTGTGCGCGCCGCACAGGGCCGCCCGGTTATGGAGTTCGGCTCCCGCCGGGCACAGGGTGCCGACGGCGCCACACTGGGCGCACGTGCTGCCTATATTGGCGGCTGCTGCGGCACGGCCTGCACCATCTGCGACCGTGACTTCGGTGTTCCGGCCATGGGCACCATGGCACACAGCTGGGTACAGCTTTTCGACAGCGAAGAGGACGCTTTCCGTGCCTATGCCCGGGAATATCCCAATGCCTGCACCCTGCTGGTCGACACTTATAACGTACTGAAATCCGGCGTACCGAACGCCATTAAAATCTTCAATGAAGAAGTGCTCCCGCGCGGCTACCGTCCTGCCGGCATTCGCATTGACAGCGGTGATATTACTTATCTGACCAAAAAGGCCCGGAAGATGCTGGACGATGCCGGTTTCCCGGACTGCAAAATCTGTGCCAGCAACTCTCTGGACGAGCATCTAATTCAGGATATGCTGATTCAAGGCGCACCGGTGGACTCCTTCGGTGTCGGCGAACGGCTCATTACCAGCAGCAGCCATCCGGTTTTCGGCGGCGTGTACAAGCTGTCCGCCGTAGAAGACAAAAACGGTAATATTACCCCGAAAATCAAGGTCAGTGAAAATGTCAGCAAAATCACCACACCGTGCTTTAAAAAACTGTGGCGCCTGTTCGACCGCACCAGCGGCAAGGCGATTGCCGATGTCATCACGTTGTACAACGAAACCATTGACGACACAAAACCGTATGAGATTTTCGACCCCGTGCACGTCTGGAAACGCAAGGTAATCACTAACTTCCATGCTGTCCCGCTGCGTAAGAAGATTTTCGACCATGGCAAGTGCATTGCCAAGGAAAAGACTCTGAAGCAGCTGCAGGATGAGTGCACAAAGCAGGTGGGTACCCTGTGGGATGAAGTGCTCCGCTTTGACAACCCGCACCGCTACTATGTGGACCTCTCCCGTCCGCTGTGGGACATCAAACAGAAAATGTTGGACGAATATACCTATTAACAAGAAAAACACCCCCCGCCTAATGAGGAGTATCTATGGAAAATCTTTTTGTCAGCCATATTGTTTGGTCACCGGAACTCTACCGGGAATATGTTAACGCAGTTTTCCGCAAAGGAGCAAAGGCTGTGGCACTGATTACAGCCTCCGTGCTGGCAGCCGTAGCGGTTTGCTTTTTCGCAGAACAAGAAACGGTTCCGTTCATTGTCTGTCTGGTTTTATCTGTGTTTATGTTCTTTTACACACCTCTTCTGCGCAATACGCTGGCGAAGCGCGGATATAAACAGCAGCTGCTTGTAAACGGTGGCAAGCCACGGGAAGTGACAACGTCATTTTCTGACCGTATTCGGGTAACGTCCTCCAACAGCGGTGAGTCATTCTTTGACTACACACAGATTACACAGATTAACGAAACGAAAAATCTTATTATTTTGGTTGTTCAGCAGTCTATCGCGGTTGTCGCCGCAAAAGATGGCTTCACCCTTGGAACGACGGAAACTTTTCAGCAGCTTATTTGTCAAAAATGCCCTCGTGTAAAATATATTTACCATTAAATTTCCAAAAGCCACCTGCTTTTTGGAAATTTAGCAGAAAGTGAAGAAAAAAGGCAGCCACATTTATCAACACATTGGTTTTCAGGAAGTCGGCGGCTATGGCATCCTGAGGTAACTGCCTGTCGGCCCTTGACGCGCCGTAAACTTTCTTCTATAATAAAGAAGTTGTGAGCAAACTGGACGGCCGCGGGGGATGCGCGAAAGCAAACTTCCGAGGAAAGTCCGGGCTTCATAGGGCAAGGATAACGGCTAACAGCCGCCGGGGGCGACCCCAGGGAAAGTGCAACAGAAAACGACCGCCGCGGTTTTCCGCGGTAAGGATGGAAAGGCGAGGCAAGAGCTCACCAGCGTCAGGGAGACCTGACGGCTATGCAAACCCTATCCGGAGCAACACCGCAGAGGGACACAAAGCGTCGGCCCGGCGCGTCCCGGGAAGGTGGCACTGAGCCGCGGCGGCAACGCCCGGCCAAGATAGATGACCGTCTAAACAGAACCCGGCTTATAGGTTTGGTCACAAAAACCGCTTGGGAATATTCCCAGCGGTTTTTTATTTTGCTTTTTTCTTTGCCACCCCTTCTTGACATCCCGTTTTTGCCGTGCTATACTCGGGAATGCAAATTATTTGCATTTAGAAAGTGTGTGTTGCTATGAAACAGTTCCTTCAAAAAATCACTACTGCATTTTTGGCGACAGTTTTGCTGCTGGGTACCTGCGCAGGCTGTGCGCGCCGCCCTGCGCAAAAGGCGTCGTTCCACATTATGGCTTCCTTTTACCCTGTATATATTATGTCCATCAATATTACAAATGGCATACAGGGCGTGCAGGTGGACAACATGGCCGGCCAGCAAACCGGCTGCCTGCACGACTATCAGCTGCAAAGTGCCGATATGCAGGCTCTGTCACAGGCAAACTTATTCATTATTAACGGTGCCGGCATGGAAAGCTTCATGTCCCGCGTAACCGACCAGCTGCCCCATTTGACCGTGCTGGACAGCAGCACCGGTGTATCTCACATCACGGATAAGACCGGTGAAGTCAACCCACACCTGTGGGTAAGCATCAGCAACTATATGCAGCAGGTACAGAATATCACCGCCGGACTGGAAAAGGCGGACCCGCCCCATGCCGCACAATACCGTGCCAATGCTGATATCTACCTAAAAAAGCTGCGAACCCTGCGCACCCGTATGCATACGGAACTGGACCACCTGCCGCACCGGGACATCATTACCTTTCACGAGGCTTTTCCGTATTTCGCCAAGGAATTTCACCTCAACATCGTACAGACCGTTCAGCGGGAACCGGACAGCCAGCCCAGTGCCAAAGAACTTGCGGAAACCATCCGCATGATTCGGCAAAGCGGCGTAAAGGCGGTTTTTGCGGAACCGCAGTACGAACAGTCCGCCGCACAGATTATCGCGCAGGAAAGCGGCGCCGCTTTTTATAAACTGGACCCGGCTGTGACCGGCAGTTATGACCGTGACGCTTATTTAAAGGCCATGGAGAAAAATACACAAACGCTGCAAAAGGCGCTGGCATAGAGCGGCGGGACCTTTCCCCCGCCCGATTGGCTATTTGTTCTGTACAAGGAGAGATTCTACCATGACAACCTGTAAATGCAACACCATCATTCGGAATTTGGGCGTACGCCGCCACGGTGCGCAGATCTTGCATGATGTGAATTTGGACGTACACCACGGCGAAATCATGGCCCTCATCGGCCAGAATGGTGCCGGAAAAAGCACCCTGCTCAAGGCGCTGTTGGGACGTATTCCCTACACCGGCACCATCACTTTCCACGATGCCGGTGGCAAAAAACTGACGGACCCGCATATTGGCTATGTCCCGCAAAACCTAGTATTTGACCGAGCCACACCTGTGACTGTGCAGGATATGCTGTGCGCCAACCTAACCCATTTTCCGGTATGGCTCGGCCACCGCAAAGAGCAGCGTGACTTTGCCGCGGAAATGCTGCGGCGCGTGGGCGGTTCACCGGACCTGCTGCCCAAACGGCTGGGCGCGCTTTCCGGCGGCGAACTGCAGCGTGTACTGCTTGCCTTTGCCCTGCACCCCATGCCGGACCTGCTGCTGCTGGATGAACCGGTTTCCGCTGTGGACCGCAAGGGCATCGAATTGTTTTACGACCTTGTTACACATATGCGCAAACAGCATGAAATGCCGATTATTTTGGTTTCGCATGACCTTTCCCATGTAATGAAATACGCAACCCGTGCCGCGCTCATCAGCCACACCATTGTGGTCAGCGGTCCGGTCGCTGAGGTAATGAAAACTGACGCTGTGCAGGAAGCGTTCGGTCTGAAACTGGCGGGAGGTGATTTCCATTGAATGCCATTTATTCATTTATCGACACCATCCTGCCTTTTGACTGGACAGAATTTGTCTATATGAAAAATGCGCTGCTGGCCATTTTGCTCATCACGCCGCTGTTCGGTCTGGTGGGCACCATGATTGTCAATAACAAGCTCTCCTTTTTCAGCGATGCGCTCGGCCATTCGGCCCTGACCGGTATTGCGATTGGCGTCCTGCTGGGTACGGACAACTACCTGCTGTCTATGATGGGGTTCGCCCTATTATTCGCGCTGGGCATTTCGGCGGTTATCGGCAGCGGCACTTCCAGCGCCGACACCATTATCAGCGTCTTTGCGTCCGTCGGCATGGCACTGGGCATTGTTCTGCTTTCCGCAACCGGCGGCTTTGCCAAATACTCCAGCTACCTAATTGGCGACATTCTGACGGTACAGCCGCAGGAAATCGCCCTGCTGGCTGTGCTGTTGGCCGCGGTCATTCTGCTGTGGATTCTCTTCTTTAACCCGTTTTTGCTGACCAGTGTCAATGCCGACCTCGCCGCCAGCAAGAACATCCCGGTCCGGCTCCTGCAGAACATCTTTGTTGTTTTGGTCGCCGTGCTGGTGACTTCCACCATTAAGTGGGTAGGCATTCTGCTTATCAACTCCCTTTTGGTGCTGCCGGCGGCAGCTGCCCGTAACCTCGCCCATTCCATGCGCAGTTATCACTTCTGGTCCATTGGCATCAGCCTGGTATCCGGCATTTCCGGCCTAATTATCAGCTACTACACCGGCACAGCTACAGGCGGCACAATCGTACTGGTCGCGGCCGTTATTTTCTTCCTTTCGTTTTTTATTGGAAAACGCTCCGAACGCGCCTAAAGGTACCAAAGTATATATTCAAATTCTAAAAGCAGGTGATAAAAATGAATGAAAGCTACACAAAATCAAACGCCGCATTCGTAGACAGATGGGTACACGACGGCTGGGAATGGGGACAGCCTATTTCTCATGAAGCCTTTGAGAATGCCAAAGCCGGAAAATGGTCCGTACAGCTCACCCCCATGAAAATGGTCCCCAAAAGCTGGTTTGGAAACCTAAAGGGCAAAAAAGTGCTCGGCCTTGCGTCCGGCGGCGGTCAGCAAATGCCTATATTTACAGCCGCCGGTGCGGAATGCACGGTGCTGGACTATTCCAGCGCGCAGCTGCAAAGTGAGCGCATGGTGGCACAGCGCGAACACTACGTCATTCAAGTGATACGGGCCGATATGTCACATCCTCTGCCCCTGCCGGACGATTCGTTTGACCTCATTTTCCACCCGGTTTCCAACTGCTATATTGAAAACATTCTGCCGCTTTGGAAAGAGTGCTTCCGTGTCCTGAAAAAGGGCGGCATCCTGCTGGCGGGCTTTGACAACGGCATCAATTATGTTTTCAATGAAGAGGAAACAGACTTTGCATGCAAACTGCCGTTCAATCCGCTGAAAGACAAGGCGCTTTACCAAACCTCCGTTGAAAACGACTGGGGAATTCAGTTTTCCCACACAATCGAGGAGGAAATTGGCGGACAGCTGCAGGCCGGTTTTACATTGACGGATATTTATGAGGACATCAACAGTGAAGGCCGCCTGCACGACTTCCATGTACCGACCTTTTACGCCACAAAAACTGTTAAATAAAAAGAACGGAGAACTCGCAGATACAAGCGATTCTCCGTTCTTTATTTGGCTATTTTTCCATTAGAAGTTTTTTCACCGCGGGCAGTTTAGCCGCAGCGTCCCGCCGGCCGAGATGATACACTTTCAGCAATTTTTCCGCGTCTTTCTCGCAACGCCCCAAGTTAATGGGAGAAGTCGGCCGGATAACGACCATGCGGCCCGCACGTTCCTGTTGGCGGATAACGGCCATCTGGCGGTTATAAACATCTCCGCGGCGTTCCAGTGTGCGGACAAAATTCGGATAGCCGCGGTAGTGCACATGAATCAAGCCACGCGGATAATCCGGTCCAAAGCGTTTCCGGTAGGAAAGGTCACGCGTCAGCACAACGACATTCTTCTCGTTTCCATCCTGCATGGAGCGCTCGTACGGGACCGGAGAAGCAAGGCCGCCGTCCATATACGGGTGGTTGTTTATCCAAACAATCGGCGACCAGAACGGCAGGGAGCTGGAAGCCTGCACCGGCAGAAAGCGGTCGTCCATATCTTTGTTGGAAAAATAGGATTCCGTACCGGTAATCAAGTCGGTTGTGCCGACCATCAGGTTTACTTTGGATTTGCGGAACACATCATAATCAAATGGGTCCAGCGTGTGGAACAGTTCTCCAAAAATGAAATCGAACCCAAACAGCGAACCCGTTGTACGCAGATTTTTAAAACTGACATAACGGTCATCCGGCACATAGCGGTAAAAAATATTTTTATTGCGCTCATACTGACCGGCCAGATAACTGAGGGAACAGCAGGCACCAGCTGAAACCGCATAGACCGACGGAAATTGAATCTTGTTTTTTATAAATTCGTCCAGCACGCCCGCCGTATAAACACCGCGCAGGCCGCCGCCTTCCAGCACCAGTCCTGTAGACACAGCCATTCCCCCTGTATTGTTTTTCTATTTTCATTTTTCTATTTCTATTATAGAAGAATACCCAAAGGAATACAAGCCGCGTCATTTCGTTTGTTTTTTGAAAAAAGCTTGCATTTTCCCGAAACATGAGATATAATATACAAGTGCTGTTGAGAAATGGACGTTTAGCTCAGCTGGCTAGAGCATCCGCTTGACGTGCGGAAGGTCACAGGTTCGAGTCCTGTAACGTCCACCAAAAATTGATAACAAGGCGAGTTGTTTTCACAACTCGCCTTGTTATTTATAGATGAGAACTGTTTTTAAAAATAAGATTACTCTAACTCCGAAGATGGTTTCGCCAGTGTGTAATAAGTGAAGTTGATGGAGATATGCTATGGAAGGCGTAGAGAGATATAAAGTAAGGCTACTTCCCCATAATGAAAAATGGGGTGGTGAATACCATCAAGTTAAAAGTGAGATTGAAGCGGTTTGGAGCGATAATATTATAGACATACAGCACATAGGAAGTACGGCAATTCATAATATTCCAGCTAAGCCTATAGAATAAGTATACAAGGAATTTCCATTACGCGCAACTCCTGTATCTATTCACACTTCACATATTTGCAACAAAAAAGCCCAGCTTTCGCTGGGTGAACTGCACCCCATTTGTTAGACAGTATGATATACTGAAAACAAATGGGGTGTTTTTATGCCAAAAGGTAAAGCAAAGAAACGATACACAGGAGAATTCAAACAGCAGGTTGTAGAAGCTATGCAAACAGAGAAACTCAGTTACAGTGAAGCAGCACGGCAGTTTCACGTGTCTGACCATAAAAGCGTTGCTCAATGGGAACGAATTTATCTGGAAGAAGGACCAGAAGGGCTATATGTGGAACGCCGTGGTCGAGCCAGTGCTGCAAGCGGCACTCAGAAAGAACGCAACCCAAAGCTGAACAAAAAGGTAGAAGAAGATTTGATTGCAGAAAACCAACGGCTGCGTGCAGAGGTAGATTACTTAAAAAAATTGAATGCCTTGGTTTTGGAAGAGGAACGCCGCGACAAAAGGCGCAAGTGATCTGGGAACTAAGGCATAAACACAAGATTTCACTACTAATTGAAGTATCCGGTTTGCCGCGATCAACCTATTACTACTATGCCAAGCGTAGAATGCAACCGGATAAATACAGCGAAATCAAAGAACAGATCACTGAAATCTACCATGAAAACAAGGGGCGCTATGGTTATCGCCGTACCACAGATGTTCTGCACAGTAGAGGATACTGCATCAATCACAAAACCGTCCAGAGGTTAATGAAGCAGCTTGGACTCGTATGCCGAGTGAGAATGAAGAAATATCGTTCTTACAAGGGTGAGGTGGGTAAAATTGCTCCAAATCTGCTGAAACGGGACTTTGAAGCAACGACACCAAATCAGAAATGGGTAACCGATGTGACCGAATTTAGCCTGTTCGGGCAGAAAGTGTATTTGTCACCGATTCTGGATTTGTGCAGCAGGGATATTGTCAGCTACACCATTTCGGACAGGCCGGTTTTGTCGATGGTAACGGAAATGCTGGACAAAGCATTTGAGAAAATTCCCGATGGTACACAACTTATTCTCCACTCCGATCAAGGCTGGCAGTACCAACACAAGCGGTATCGAAAAGTGCTTGCCGAGAAAGGAATTCAACAAAGCATGAGCCGCAAAGGGAACTGCCTTGATAACGCTGTAATGGAAAATTTCTTTGGCTTGCTTAAAAGTGAACTGCTGTATTTGCAGGAATTCGACTCAATCGACCAGTTCAAGGACGAACTCGTAAACTATCTGGATTACTACAACAACCGCCGTATCAAAGCAAAACTTAAGGGCTTGCCGCCCGCTTTACATAGGCAACAAGCCCTTTCGGTTGCTTGATTTAAAATATTGTCTAACTTTTTGGGGTCAATTCATGGGCTTTTTTCTCATGATTTATTCTTTGATTTCTTCTGCTTTTCTTCAGAAAATGTGCAGTGGCGTGCTTCATAAAATGGATGACACTTTGGCAGTTCCAATGGTGTTGCGCGCCTTAGGAAAAGCATTCCAAACGGCAAAGCCTGAGATTCTTAATTCCGATCGTCCCGGGCTGATTCATTTTGCCCTTGCTTGAATTGTTCCGAATGTTCTACGTATTGTTTTGCACCTGCCATCCATTATGGATGACAGCCGCAATGTCCCAGTTTTGATTCATAATGACGAGGTCAGCCCTTTTTCCTACTTGGATGCTCCCAATTTCTTGTTCCAGGCCAATTTCACGGGCTGGGTTCATCGTCGCAGACTTTATCGCCTGCCGCACTGGGATTCCGGACCGAATCAAGTTTTTCACTTCCTGATGAAGGTTCGCCGTCGAACCGGCAATCGTGCCGTCCACCAGGCGAGCCTGGCCATTTTTCACAAATACCTTTTGTCCTCCGAGTTCCGATTCCCCGTCCGGCATTCCTGCTGCGCGCATCGAATCGCTTATGATTACCGTTCGGTCTTCCCCGAGCTGACGGAAAGCAATCCGCAGCACTGCGGGGGCAATGTGGAACCCGTCGCAGATCAGCTCCGCCCGGACGCTACTGTCGTCAAACACAGCGCCGACCGCCCCCGGTTTCCGGTGGTGCAGCCCAGTCATCGCATTGAACAGGTGCGTCACATGGGTAATCCCGTTTTGAAACGCCTGCTTCGCCGTCCCGTAATCCGCTTCGGTATGCGCAAGAGACACCCTGCAATACGGACTGACGTACCGGATGAATTCCTGTCCGCCTTCGCATTCCGGCGCCATATCGATCAGTTTGATAATGCCTCCGCTCTCCTGATAAAGCTCCCGGAATTCCTTCCAGTCCGGCTTCCGAATGTCGGTCTCCTTCTGGGCGCCCCTCCGCTCAGCGGAAATATATGGGCCTTCCAGATTAGCGCCGCAGACAGCCGCGCCTTTCGGCGGATGCTCCATACAGTCCCGAACGACGGAAAGCACCTTCCGAATTTGCGTAAGCGGAACCGTCATGGTTGTCGGGCAGAAAGAAGTTACGCCCTCCGTCAGTAGATGGGCCGCCATTTTTCCAATGGCTTCCCGTGTTCCGTCGCAGGTATCGGCTCCTACGCATCCATGAATATGAATGTCGACGAAGCCGGGAGAAACCACACATCCGGAACAGTCGCGGCAGTCGTCTCCCTCCAGGCCATTTCCAATCCGGCTGATTCTGTCGCCGCAGACGGCAATATCCGCCTTTCTTAATTCAAAATTTTCATCAAAGATTGTTGCATTTTTTAAAATCATAGCTTATTTCCCCGAAGGATGCTTTTCATGGATGGCGCGCAGAGCTTCGCTGTCCGCCACAACGGTGACATCAGGGTGAAGCTGGAGAATCGATGCCGGAACTTCCGGCGTAACCGGCCCAAACAGTGCCTTTTCCAACACATCCGCCTTCTTGGGCCCGTTGGCAACAAGCAGAATCTTCTTTGCCTGCATGATGGCCTTAATGCCCATGGTCAGGGCATATTGGGGAACTTCGTCTGGACTTTTGAAAAAGCGCGAATTGGCCTCGATAGTTTTCTGCTTCAAGGCAACCTGGTGGGTCATTTTGTCGAAAGTATCATCCGGCTCATTAAACCCAATGTGGCCGGTCTCACCGATTCCCAGCAGCTGCAGGTCAATCCCTCCGAGGGCGGAAACTCTTTCGTCATATCGGCGGCATTCCTCCTCGAAATCCTCCGCAAGCCCATCCGGCACGAAAGTGTTCTCCGTGCGGATATTGATATGGCGGAAAAAATTCGTATTCATGTAGTACCGGTAACTCTGCGAATCGTCCGGCCCAAGGCCGCAGTATTCATCCAGGTTGACGCTCGTCACGTGGCTGAAGTCAATATCGCCCTTCTGGTACCAGTCAATCAACTGACGGTAAATGCCGAGCGGCGTGGAGCCTGTTGCCAAGCCCAGGACGCTGCGCGGAAACAGAATGACCTGAGCGGAAATGATATTGGCCGCCTTGCGGCTCATCCCCTCATAGTTTGATGCTTCTAATATCTTCATAACGTGTATTCTCCCTGTTGATATTGCCAAATTTCTGCCCGAACCGCAAAACCATGCGGCCTAGGAACGGACATAAGACAGCAGTACGGTATTGCCCGCCTCGGTTTTGCCGGTATAGGACGTCAATTCTCGGACGCATTCCATATTGGTAATAATACACAGAGTCACCGGGTTAAGCCCGGCGCTCCGAATCTGCTCCACATCCATTTCCATCAACAAAGTGCCTGCCTTGACGTGCTGGCCTGTCTGGACATGGCACTGAAAGCCTCTTCCCTTCAGATTGACGGTATCAAGACCCAAATGAATCAAAATGTCAAGGCCGTCATCACTCTCCATGCAAATTGCATGGAGAGTGGAAGCAATCTGGACAACAGTCCCCGTGACAGGCGCAAGCACTTGACTGCCGCACGGAATCACAGCAGCACCATCGCCCAGGACTTTGCCGGAGAAGACTGGATCCGGAATTTCCGTAAGTGCAACAGCCCTCCCTGTCTGCGGTGCTAAGATGACATGGGCGGACTGTGACTTTTGAAACAATTTCATCTGACTGTTCATCCTTTCCAACTGTTTTCTGAGTGTTTTTAAAGGACTGTATGCCGTATCCCGGCATACGCATAAATTGGAATTCACACGATATTAGCTAATTTTTGAGGAAGACGGCAAAACGAATTGGAATCCCATGCCATCTCGGATATAGGAAAGATATGGCAAACATGCAGAATTCACAGTGCCAACCTGATTTACTTTCGCCTCCGGCGGCAGATCTCGCCGTGCGATTTGAAGTTCGCCAGCATATCTCAGGTAGTCTGCATTTGCTACAAAAATGCTTCCCTTCTTTCTCGGCCTGCATAGCGGTTCGGCGGGAAACGTCCTGCCTTCTGAAACATATTTTCTCGATTCCTGGGACCGGATCACATAATCACTGGAATCCGGACGGTCATGATGAAGCCTCTCGGTAAGGAAACAATATTCCGGCTTTATTTCGGCCTGCAGACTGATATATCCTTCCGCAAGCTCCTGAATCTGCCGGTATGCCATGTCGCTTACATCGATATCTCCCACGAGACAGATGTCCGTGTCGCACTCCTGAAAAAGCTGGAGCATATTCAGCAGTACATGGCTGTTGCGCTGCTTTTCAAGAGTAGGGAGCCCTTGATACAAAGGTCCCCTTAGCGAACTGTCCCCCGCTACAAAAGCCATCGTTTTCATTCCGAGGCTGTGCATACGTTCGTTGGTTTTTTTCACCCGTTCGGCCGATAATCCGGTCAGCGGCTCAGGATAAAAGTTGTGGCAGGCGCTGAATTTTGTAAAATCAGCGTGCAGTCGTTGCAGCTCAGCAATTTCGTCGTCCTTGAGCGTGCTGGCATTAAAGACCAGGTGAAAATCTTTGGAAAGTCCCACCAGCTCCTCACACGAAAAGCCATAGTCCACTCTGAGATAAGAAATGGCTGTTTTTTTCAGCTTCTGAAAGCTGCTACACCCCATTTTTTTCAGCGTATACGGACTGACATCCGCAATCAGCGAAATCCCGGATGCCTTGCAGAGTTTCAGGAGGCTGTTGACTTCTTCCATTTTATTTTCCGTATTTTCTTCGGAAATCTGCAGGGAAGTGAAAGCATACTGCATATGGGCGCGGTGCGCTTTTTTTAAAATTGCCGCATTGCGGTCCAAGCCAGTGCTAAGATATAAGGAAATTCCAAAGCCATTCATGACTGACACTCCATTGAAATGAATTTTTGATTCCGTAGGCATTCCCGCTGTGCGAAACAAGCTATGTACGGAAAACGCCCGGGGTCCCGGCAACCAGGCCCAGGGTCTTGCCGCCGACTTCCGTTGCCGCACAGTCATTGGCTGTAAAGCCTTTTTACAGCGGATTGTAGCAGCTAGTCCGTCACTCTTTTCACTATGTTGACAAAAAACCCCGCGCTTTTCAAGTCCTTGCACGTGATATACCTTTCGCCCTGGCCTTGATACGCCTTAAAGCTGTAGATATTGTTCATTGTCCCATTCACATCTTTCATGATTTTAATCTGCAGGCTTATACCAATGGATACGGGGCTTACTCTTTTCCATAGACCTCGTTGATGCGGCCTTCATCTACACCGAACAGCCATGTGAGAATAAATCCTCCCGCATAAGCGACCAGCATGGAAAGCACATATTCCAGCTGCTGCCCAGGAACAACAATCAGAAGTCCGAACAGGCCAGATACGCCCTGGGAAACCGTGCCGATGTGGAACAGCGAAGCCAGGATGCCTCCGAAGCCGGCACCGAGGCATGCCGTGACAAACGGTCTGCCGAGCGGAAGGGTAACGGCATACATCAGAGGTTCACCAATGCCGAGAATTCCTACCGGAATCGAATCGCCAACCACCCTTTTGAGTTTCTTATTCTTTGTCTTCAGCAGAAGTGCAAGTCCGGCGCCTACCTGGCCGCCGCCTGCCATCATAAGAACCGGCAGCAGATAATTGATGCCCTTCGTCAGTCCGGCTGGGTCATTCAGCATAGCATGAATTGGTGTCAAAGCCTGGTGCAGTCCAACGGCAACCATCGGGAGGAATCCGGCCGAAAGGATATATCCGCCAATAGCGCCTACATCCTTATAGAGGAAGTCGAGTACGAAGTAAATTCCATTGGTAAGCCATGTGCCAATCGGCTGCAGCACAATGACGGTAATCAAACCGCCGATAATCACAGTCAGCAGCGGGGTAAAGAACGTATCCAGAATATTCGGCATAATCTTGCGGATTCATCTTTCCAGAAAAGCAAAAAGGATACCGGCAATCAATGCGGAAATCAGGCCGCCGTTGCCTGGGTTAAATACTTTATCAGTCAGCGGGAGCAAAATCTGCGACCCGTCTTTTGCTTTGGCAAGAAGAGGCATCAGCGGATGAGCAACGAAATAGGCACCTGCCAGCGCGCCTAAAATTGCCGAGCCTTTAAATTCCTTTGCTGCGTTCATGCCCACAAAGATTGGCAGGTACAGGAACAGTGCCCAGCCTATTACATGAATCACCTGGTACCACCAGACCGTGGCCATCGCATTGTTGGTGGAAACATTGATGACATTGATAATGCCATTGATAAGGCCTGCCGCAATAATGCCCGGAAGAATAGGAATAAAGACATTGGCGATATGTTTTAGGAACCTTTGAACCGGGCCATTGTATTTCGCCTTGTTTGCAGCTTTGTTTTCTTTTGCAACCTCCCTGACATCCTTCATCTCGCCACTCGCTTCATCGGACCCGAGTGCAAGGCCTGTCAGTTTTGAAAATTCCATGCCAACTTTGTTGACTGTGCCGGGACCGAAAACGATTTGCACCGTGTCGGAGTCGACCACTCCCAGCACCCCGTCGATTTTTTTCAGTGCGGGGGTATCGACCTTTCCGTGGTCAGATATGCTGATGCGCAGACGTGTCATACACGTCATGTTAGCGGCGACATTGCTTTTTCCGCCGACCGCCGCAAGAACCTGTTCAGCAGTGTTTTGATAGTTCATAATACTTTCATGCTTCCCTTCCCTTTGAGATTAAAATCAAACGATCCGCTGCTTGCTCTGTCTGCCTCTCATTATACGCATTAAATTTTATATGTCAATATTATTTCGTAAAATTTATATATTTTATGAAATAATATTTTACTTTATTTTATGAGGTTTTCTTTTAAAACGTATGTCCTCCTGCAAAGTTGATACTATTTATATGTTTTTATAGATAAACGAATTATAATATTGTGTTTATTGTTGATCATTTTTAAATCAGCAAAGCAGCATCAGGATAGATTTTTAAAATATTTTTGAATTAATATTTTATAAATTATAAAGTAATGTTGAAATTTAGTTTCAAACTGATATAATAGTGATGGAAGCTCACAGACTGCATCGAAAGACAGGGCCTGAAAAATCCCCCGCTCCGGACACCTGGATGCCGGGTGCGGGAAAAATTAAGGAGAAATCAATATGTCGATTAACTTAAATATGCTCGAAACAGAACAAGTGAACCCGAACAGCCAGAACATCGACGTAATGGACACCATCGATATTCTGCACGTTATTAACGAGGAGGACCAGACTGTTGCCCTTTCGGTAAAAAAAGTCCTTCCCAAGGTTGCAGAGCTCGTCGACCGCATCCATGTTCGAATGATGAAAGGTGGGCGGGTTATTTATATTGGCGCCGGTACATCGGGACGCCTTGGCGTGTTGGATGCAAGCGAATGCCCCCCAACCTACGGCGTTGACCCGTCTCTGATTCAGGGGCTGATTGCCGGGGGATTCGGAGCGCTGCTGAAAGCGCAGGAAGGCGCCGAAGATGACACAGAGCTCGCAAAAGGCGACCTCCAAAAAGCCGGTCTCACCACAGATGATACCGTCATCGGCCTTGCCGCAAGCGGAAGGACCCCCTATGTAATCGGCGGCCTCGATTATGCCAATTCCATCGGCGCGCTGACCGGAGCCATCAGCTGCGTCCACAATGCCAAGATTTCCGAACATGCAGACACCAAAATTGAGGCAATCGTCGGGCCGGAAGTGATTACCGGCTCCACGCGCATGAAAGCCGGCACCGCGCAGAAAATGATTCTCAATATGATTTCCACTTCTCTGATGATAAAATACGGAAAAGTTTACAAGAACCTGATGGTCGACGTTCAGCCGACAAATGAAAAACTGGTGGAGCGCGCCAAGCATATCATCATGTCCAGTAGCAAATGCAGCTATGAAGAAGCACTCCGCTATCTGGAACAAAGCGGAGGCAAAGTAAAAATCGCGATTTGTATGGCAATCACTCACCTGCCGAAAGAAAACTGTGGTATAATATTAAAAAATGCAAATGGAAATATTTCGAAGGCGATTCGTTCTTTGAAACAGCATTCTGAGAAAGAGCAATAAAGAAAGTACAGAACAGGGGAAGCAGCGAATGAGTTGTATTTATAAAATGCAGGAAGGAATGGCGAGCTACACTTCGACTGAGAAAAAAATTGCGAAATACATCCTGCAGAATCCCAACGAGGTTGTCCAAAGCTCCGCGCAGGCCCTGGGCGGCATGGTTGGAGTTTCCGCCGCCGCTGTCATTCGTTTTTCGCACAAGCTCGGGTACCGCGGCTTTACCGCTTTGAAAGTGGATCTTGCGCGCGACAGCAGCAAAGCGGCCATAAACTTCGACGACGTCATCAAGGAAGAGGATTCCATGGAAACCGTCGTGAACAAATCCAAAGGCCTGAATATGATGCTCCAGGATCAGGCTTACCGCCTGCTGAATACCGAAAATCTCGACCGGGCCGTTCAGGCGCTTTTAAAATGCCAGACGATTTACCTGTTCGGAGTAAGCGGATCCGGCATTGTCTGCATGGATTTCATGGAAAAGCTCTCGCGCATCAACCGCCGCGTCGTTTACCACAACGACTTCCATGACCAACTCGCTTCCGCCGCCCATATGTCGAACCGGGACGCCGCCATTGCCATCAGCTACAGTGGGAGAACGCATGAAGTGAATACCGCTATGAAGTTTGCCAAAGAAATCGGTGCCATGACCATTGCTATCACTCAATTCCGCAAGACACCGCTGTCAAAGCTTTCTGACATCCTGCTGTATATTCCCACCACGGAACGCGAACTGCGGCTCGGCGCTATCGCTTCCCGAAACGCTTCTCTTATCGTCACCGACCTTCTTTATCTCGGCCTTGCGAAAAGCGACATGAAGCAGACCAAAGAATATATAGTAAAAACGCGCAATGCCATTAACAGGCTGAAATAGGATGGAGATTCGATGTGAACATCAAACTGATTGCGCTTGATATGGATGGTACCGTCCTGATTGACGACCACCGCAGCATAACGGAAAGTACTGCAAAAGTCATCGACCAAGTGGTCGCCGAACATATCCTGGTCGTTCCCACAAGTGGAAGAATCATTTCCGCCATGCCGGAAGCTGTCATGGCTCTGCCCGCCGTGCAGTTTGCTATAACGTCAAACGGTGCTCTCGCCTATCGCCTCAAAGACAAGAAAATCATGTATTCCAACTGTATTCCGCGGGAAAATGCTGCCGCCGTTTTCCGGACGATTCCGAAAAAACTGTGGGCCGAACTGTGGGCTGATGGAAAGATTTACGTCGAGCGCGAAAAACTTCTGCACCAGTCTGATTTCTTGTTGAATCCATTCCATGCGGAAGTTGTCGAAAAGATCGGCACGGAAATCAGCAGCCTTTCATTCGGTGATGCACTGCCAGGTCCCATTGAAAAAATCAATCTTCCAAATATCCCCTCCACTTTCAAACAAAAGTTGTGGGCAGAGTTCTCCTCGTGGGGCATCTTCTCCCTGGTTAACACGCCGAATGGCTTTGAAATCATGAACCGCGGAACATCAAAAGCAGCGGGGCTCTTGGGTTTTTGCCGTTGCCTGCATTCATCTGGAACAAAAATACAGAATCAGAATATCATGGCCTTCGGTGACAGTGAAAACGATATTGAGATGCTCCGGGCCAGTGGATTCGGCATTGCCATGGGCAATGCGTGCGAACGTGTAAAAGAAGCGGCAAATGCCGTGACGCGCCGAAACACCGAAGACGGCGTGGCTTTGGCCATTGAAACATACATCCTGCGGCCTGCCGCCATCTCGACCGACTGTTCAGAAAAGCTGGGGCACTCCCCTCTGGACTGCCCCTGATGGACAAATCAAAGTGATTTGGAAACAGCTTGAAGCAAACATAATGGCCTTGTTCCTCATAAAAAGGAGCAAGGCCATTTTTTGAGTAAATTCATTCACAACCCATTTTCGGGACAGATTTCCAGCACAAAGGCAGCATTTGAGGATGTTTCCCAATACAGAGATATTGAAACATGCAATGCATACCGGGACTTATGTAAAAAACATCCCGGACAAAACGAAAAAGTCATGCGTGCCATCCACTTTAAAAGCCGCGACAACGCACGACCCCCCATGCAATAGGATAACACTAAAATGCTGGATTTTTAGATGGTGAGCCATGGATTGAGGTAAATCCAAATTATCACGCCATTAATGTACAGGAAAACTCACATGGCAGAAAAGCGGTTCCTCATGCACTCTCAAAAAAGGGAATCGTTGAAAATTGACAAAAACCATGCTAAAATTGTACTGTAAAAATTGTTGTAAAAAGGTGGAGATTTTATGAAATGCCCAAATTGCGGCAGAGATGTACCTGACCATGTGCATTTTTGCCCAGGCTGTGGATACCCCCTGCAGGAGAAAGCCATTGAGCAGGAAAACAAGTCCAATGAAGGCCGGTATGCCGTACAGCAGCACAGCGGAAACAATCGTCATCTGATGCCAATTCTCATTTCCGTATTGGTGGCAGTCGTGCTGATTGTGCTGATTATCTGTGTCACAATGCTGAAAAAAGGGGATCAAAATCTGGCAGCACAAACAGCCCAGCAGACACAATCTTCCTCTATGCGAAGCAGTGCGGAATCCTCCGCGGTATCTTCTGCGGTGTCGTCCGCCGCACCGACTTCCTCCAGTCAGGCACCATCATCCGCTGTTTCTTCCAAGCCGCAGGTCGTGAATAACTACTATTATTACGCTTCCGGTGCGGGCCTAGGCAAAGGGAATGTGCAGGACTATTACAACAATGTTTCAGATTCCGGCTATCTGTGGCCGACCGACACGGCTTGCATTTCCGTGGAGCAACTGCAGTACTTTGATAAAGACCAAGTGAATGCAATTCTCAATGAAATTTATGCGCGGCACGGATACAACTTTCAAACAGCGCACTGGAGCAATTATTTCAATAATAAAACGTGGTATGTCCGTGACCCAAGCTGTAACGAATCTAATGTCCGCAGCCGGCTAAACTCCATCGAGCTTGCCAACGTGGACACAATCGTCAAGTATCAGCAGAGCCACGGATGGCGGTAACGTCTTTAAGTGCAAATAAAAAAGGTTTTGGAATAGGAAAAGCTGTCATTGGAGCTGCTATTGTTGGACTTATAGTTTGGCTGCCGAAAATATTCATGCGAAAGGTGTTTGGGTTACATGCTTAAACTGTGAATATAGATGGAAAATGTGATTCTTTGTTTAGAATATATACCTATACAAACATAAAAACACCCCCAAGTAGACAGCCGCGAAAGTCGTCCACTGGGGGTGTTTTTTATTTGTGCGATTACCCTTTTTACATATAGATAAAGCAGTATACTTATGATAAAAAGTTCGCACAGTATTTGATTGGTGGAGATGAGGAGAGTCGAACTCCTGTCCGAAAGCCGTTTGCCTCGGTTTTCTACGAGCGTAGCCGGTGATTTCATTCTCCCGGTGCACAGCGCCCACTGGCAGGCTCAGTGTACCGGCAGCCCCTAAATCATGACCGAACGAGGGGCATCGTTCGGTTCACGTTCACCGCTTAGGTTACGCCCTCAGCCGGGCCGCGGTATTCCCAGTGAGGACGGCAGCTTTTATTTAAGCTGCAACAGCCATCCCATAATTGTTAAAGTTAACGTTCATGACATTGCTGTTGTTTTTAGAAGATTTCTCATCTAAATTTAAGGTACGGATTGATGAAGCGGTCCCGCCCCGCTGCTCGCTTGCCGGGGTTCCCAGCCCCCGTCGAAACCTTTACATCCCCATAAAATTGGCCGCTGTTCCGGCCATCTTCAGTATACTATGGTTCTTTTATAAATGCAAGACCATAAATGGTCGTTTACTGCAGGTGTGCTTTCATGGCGCGGTCAATGTCCCGCTTTGCGGCACGGGCAGCTAAATCAGCGCGCTTATCATACAGCTTTTTGCCGCGGCACAGGCCCACCTGCACTTTAACAAGGCTGCCCTTAAAGTAGACGGACAGCGGAATCAGCGAATACCCCTGCTGTTTTACCTTACCAAACAGGTGCATAATTTCCTTTTTATGCATCAGCAGCCGGCGGGTGCGCACCGGGTCGCGGTTATAGATATTGCCGTGCTCATACGGGCTGATATGCATTCCGTGAACGACCAGTTCGCCATCGTCTACCGAACACCATGCGTCCTTTAAGTTACACCCGCCGCCGCGCAGAGATTTTACCTCTGTGCCGCACAGTTCGATACCCGCCTCAAAAGATTCTTCCACAAAGTAGTCGTGGTATGCCTTTTTGTTGCGGGCAATCGTTTTAAAGTTTTCTTTCCGCATCGGTTCACCCCCGTTTCCAGTCGTTACAGCTCACTGCGCCCTTCCAGCGCACGCAGCAGCGTCACCTCATCCGCATATTCCAAATCGCCGCCGACTGGAATGCCGTACGCAAGGCGTGTTACTTTAATGCCCAGCGGCTTAATCAGGCGCGATATGTACATGGCAGTGGCTTCGCCCTCTACTGTCGGGTTGGTTGCCATAATAACTTCCTTCACTTTTCCATCGTGCAGGCGGGCCAGCAGTTCCTTAATGCACAGCTGGTCCGGACCAACATCCGACAACGGCGAAATGGCACCGTGCAGGACATGATAGGTTCCGTTGTACTCATTGGTACGCTCCATGGCGGCAACGTCGCGCGGGTCTTCCACTACGCATATAACGGAATTATCCCGGCGTTCGTCCCGACAGATAGGACACAGCTCCTGGTCGGTCAAGTTACAGCACACTTTGCAGTAATGAATTTTATCGTGTGCTTCCAGCAGGGCATCCACAAAGGCCTGCACCTGCTCGCGGCTCATGCCCAGCACATGGTACGCAAGGCGCTGAGCACTTTTGTGCCCAATGCCCGGCAGCCGCTCGAACTGCTCCACCAGACGTGCCAGCGGCGCAACCTGATACCCCCCTGCCATTAAAACAAGCCCGGCATATTCAGTCCGCCGGACAGTGACTCCATCTGCTCTTCTTTATCCTTAGCGGCAGCGCGCAGCGCCTCATTGACGGCAGCCATGACAAGGTCAGACAGCATTTCCACGTCCTCCGGGTCAACGACTTCCGGCTTGATGTCAATGCTTTTTACTTCCATTTTGCCCAGCACTGTTGCCTTGACCGCATCGCCGCCGGCAGTAGCCGTATATTCTTTTTCGTCCAGCTCCTGGTTCAGTTCGCTCATCTTTTCCTGCAGTTTCTGTGCCTGCTTGGCAATCTGCTGCAGGTTCTGCGGACTTTTGCTCTGGGGAACCCTTGCTTTCATATTGAAGACCTCCGAATATGTCCTATTTTCCTGAATCTTTATGTTGTCCTGCGTCAAATCATATAACATTCCACCCGAAAAGGTCAAGGGGAAATGTCATGATTTTCACTTTATTTTTCAATGACCGGAATGCCTTCTGCACGCGCGCGCTGCTCCAGCTTTTTTAACGGGTCAATTTCTTCTTTTTGTTTTTGTGCGGGGCGGTACGGCCCCAGCCGGTACGTTCTGCCAGTCACCTGCTGAATGGCACGGCGCATACTGTCCCGCTGGGAAGATTCCCGCAGCAGCTGAAACGCCAAATCGTTATGCGCATCAATCAGTACATAGTCGCCGCTGACGTAGGCTTTGGTGCCGCGGAATGCGGTGGCGATAGACTTGGAGTACTGCTGCAGTGCCTGCACAATTTCCGGCCACTCGGTCAACGGCACCGCGTTCTCCGCCAGCTGAGCCGCCGTCTGCCGGGCGGAACTCTTCCGGGGAACAATCGCTGTTTGTGGGGAGGCTGTCTGCGGCACAGCCGGAACAGGCGTCTGTTCTGTCGGCTTTACCGGTTCCGGAATGACAGCGGCCGGTGGTGTCTGCTCCGCTGTGGGCACTGGTTCTGCCGCGGTATCCTGCCGCGGCACCTGCACCGGCTCCACCGGGGCAGGCGCGGCGGCGGCCGTAACCGGTGCCCGCTTTTCCAGTGCATCAATGCGCCGAACCAGCGCAGCCCGGCTGTCATCAAGCTCCGGACAGCACAAGCGCAGCATACTCATTTCCATTTCGGTACGGCGGTCCGTGCCACGGTATATACGCTCCAGCGCATCCTGCAGTGTATCCAGTCCGTGTAGGATAACTGGCAATGGAATTTTCAGCGCCTGCTGTTCCAACCGCGTATATTCGTCCTCGGTTACGGCAACCAGCGGACGGGCATTCTGCATGGTCTTAATCAGCATCAAAGAACGAAAATGGGCGGAAAGTTCCTCGCAAAGGCGAGCCATGTCTTTGCCATCCCTGTGTGCCTTATCTACCACAGACAGCGCCGCAGCGCTGTCATGCTGATAAACCGCATCTGCCAGCTGAAACAAATGGTTCCGACTGGTTAGACCTGTTGCTTCATTGACAACCTGTACCGTCACTTCCCGGCTGCGGCCAAGGCACTGGTCCAGCAGAGAAAGCGCGTCACGCACAGCGCCGTCCGACAAACGTGCCAGCAGCATTGCCGCTTCCGGTTCCAGCGAGGCGCCTTCCTGCCCTGAAATATAAGTAAGACGAGCCGCAATCTCTTCCGGCGGAACGCGGTGAAAGTCAAAACGCTGACAGCGTGAAAGAATGGTGGCAGGCAGCTTTTGTACTTCTGTGGTTGCCAAAATAAAAATGACGTGTGCCGGCGGCTCCTCCAACGTTTTCAGCAGAGCGTTGAATGCACTGGTGGAAAGCATATGCACTTCATCAATAATATACACACGGTACTTGGCGGCTACCGGTGTGAAGTTTGCCTCTTCCCGCAGCGTGCGGATACTGTCCACGCCATTATTGCTGGCGGCGTCAATTTCCACAATATCCATCAGGGTGCCATCCTGTGCGGCGTGGCAGATATCACACTTTCCGCATGGCTCACCATCCTGTGGGTCCAGACAGTTGACCGCTTTCGCCAGAATCTTGGCACAGGTGGTTTTGCCGGTGCCATGACAGCCGGTAAACAGGTAGGCATGCGCCACCCGCCCGGCAATGAGTTCGTTTTTCAGCGTTTTGGTGACCTGCGGCTGTCCAACTACGTCCGCGAAAACCTGCGGACGCCACTTGCGGTAAAGCACCTGATACATACGCAACACTCCTTTCCGACAGCGGAACTGCCCCATTTTTTGCCTCTTTCGGTGAATATATGCGTATATATAACAAAAAAGCAAGACAGGCGCCTTCGCGCCGCCGTACTGCCGGATATACAGATGGACAGACAAACCTGCATCGCACAGGGCCACTCCGCTTAATGCTGCTCGGTTCCCCGCCTGACATGGTTCACGGCGCCCCGCCGCACAGAGCCCGCCCATCTGCATATCCTGCCGCACGATTTCTGCCTTGCTTTTTCATTCTCTGTACAGTACAGAATACAATATTTATTATATCCGTTTTTCAGAAAAAACGCAAGTATTTTCTGAATTTTCCTGCCTGCGAATGCGTTTTTGTGTTATACTGTAGAAGTGTCCCTGCTTCTGCTTTCCGGCCCTGTGCCTTGCCGCAGAAACGGGGCAAAATTTCTCTTTTCCTGGGGTTCTTTCCACTCGCCAAAGAATGCGGATACCCACGGAATAAAATTAAAAACAAAGGAGTTTTTACTATGCTGTTTGCAGAACATATTCTGCCCTATAAAGAACAGATGCACCAAACGCTGAAGACAATGGTGGCAATCCCCTCGGTTGTCGACAGCCCGCTGCCCGGAAAGCCGTTCGGTGAGGAAAGTGCACGCGCACTGCAGACCATTCTGCGTATTGCGGACGACCTTGGACTGGAAACCAAGAACGTCGGCAACTATGCCGGCCATGCTGTGTACGGTGAAGGCAACGAATACGCTGATGTGCTGTGTCATGTAGATGTTGTACCCGCCGGTGACGGTTGGGAAACTGAGCCGTTTGATACCGTGGAAAAAGATGGCCTGCTGTACGGCCGCGGCACCGCGGACGATAAGGGTGCCGCGGTGGTAGCCCTGTACTGTCTGAAGGCCCTCAAGGATGCGGGCGTAAAAACCAAGCGCCGTATCCGCGTTATTTTCGGTGCCGGTGAAGAAGTGGCCAGCAACGACATTGAAACGTATTACCAGTCGGAACCTATGCCGGTCTTTGCCTTTACGCCGGACAGTGACTACGGCATTTGCAACCGGGAAAAGGGCATTCTGCGTATAGATTTGTCCGGTGGAAAAGAGTCAACCGCTGTACGGCTGTTTACGGCCGGCGACGTAGTAAATGCGGTCCCCGCAAATGCTTCCGCTGTTGTGGTCTGCTCCGAGGACCAGGCCAATGCGCTGCTGGAACTGACGGCGGACGAGGACACCCTGCGCTGCACCCGTACACCGGACGGCCTGTGTATCGATGCGGTCGGTGTGGCGTCCCATGCTATGCAGCCACAGGAAGGCGTCAATGCCGCCGAAAAGCTGATTATGCTGCTCTCCAAAGTGCTGGACAAGGACCAGATGGGCAGTGTGCTCTTGTTCCTCGCCGACAAGGTAAAAACCGAATATGACGGCGCTTCCGCCGGCATTCAGCAGAGCGATGAGCCTTCCGGTCCGCTGACACTAAACCTCGGCTTGGTACGTATTGGAGAAGGTACCCCCAGCGCCGGCCTTGATATCCGCTACCCAGTTACAGCCAGCGGTGATGACATTCTGGAACATCTGGAAAGGATTTCCGCTCCCTACGGCCTCACCTGCGAACGCACCTGCGAAAACCGTCCGCTGTACTTGCCGGAAGACAGCGACCTTATCCGCCTGCTGAAAGGCGCG
The DNA here is from genome assembly GCF_013315815.1 of Caproicibacterium lactatifermentans. Lineage (NCBI taxonomy): Bacteria > Bacillati > Bacillota > Clostridia > Eubacteriales > Oscillospiraceae > Caproicibacterium > Caproicibacterium lactatifermentans. The sequence continues at coordinate 486,799 of NZ_CP046051.1, read as the reverse complement.
TATGCTGCTGTCATGGGTGAAGAACCCACTGTATACGCAACCGGCGGCGGCACCTACGCGCGGGAACTGAATGGCCGCGGCGTTGCGTTTGGACCTTTCTTCCCAGACGAGCCGGACCGCCGCCTGCATAATACCAATGAAAGCATTGACCTTGCCCGCTTTATGCAGCACGCCCAAATCTGCCTGCAGGCAATGTACGATATGGCAACCAAATGAGTTGCAGACTGCACACATCTCTGTGTAAAAAGGGGGGTTCCCTATCATGAATATCGCAATTCGTTATTACACCAAAAGCGGGAATACCAAAAAGCTGGCGGAAGCCGCGGCGGAGGTGGCCGGCGTGCCTGCCCTGCCGGTATCCACCCCGCTGACCGAACCGGCGGACCTGTTGTTCCTCGGCAGCTCCGTTTATGCCGGCACCGTAGACCGGGAAGTGAAACAGTTTATTGCCTCCCTTGACAGCACACAAGTAAAAAAGGTAGTCAATTTTAGTACAGCGGCACTGCCCACTTCCACCTATCAGACGGTGGAAAAGCTGCTTGCTGCCCGAAATATTCCGCTGGACCGCCGGGAATTTCACTGCCGCGGCCGCTTCCACTTTCTGCACCGCACCCACCCGGACGAGGAGGACCTTGCCCGTATGAAAGCTTTCGCCCGCTCCGTACTGGTGTCCGGCTGAATGCGGCGGGAACTGGGACCAAAACAGACGGTCCTGATTACCGGCGCGTCGTCCGGCATCGGCCGAGAACTGGCAATCCTGTTTGCCGCACACGGTTTTCGGCTGGTACTGACCGCGCGCACACAAAGCCGGCTGGAACAGCTGGCGCAGCTTTTGCGGCAAACTTTTCACGTCACTGTTGAAGTGTTGCCAGCCGACCTTTCCAAAGCGGAAGCAGCTCAGCAGGTATATGACACCTTACAGGAAAAAGGAATCGTTGTGGACCAGTTGGTCAGCAACGCTGGCAGTGCCCGCCATCAGGAAGTCATTGAGGCGGATATACAGGGAATGGCCGACACCATTGCGCTGAACGTAACCAGCACCACACTGCTGACACGTCTTTTTGCGGCAGATATGGTCTGGCGCGGCCGCGGCAGAATTTTGATTACCGCCTCTACCAGCGCCTTTGCGCCGGACCCCTGCTTCGCTGTATACAGCGCCACCAAAGCGTATGACCTGCAGTTCGGCGAAACGCTGTGGGCGGAGCTAAGGTACACGCCGGTGAGTGTGAGTGTTCTGTGCCCCGGCCCGACAAAGACCGGCTTTTCCGCAGCTGCCGGACGGCAGGACGCGTCTTTCGCGGCGAATCCTCGCCGGGTGGCACTGGCCGCTTTCCGCGGAATGCAGGCGGGAAAACTGCTGATTTTTTCCCCGCCGCTGTACGGGCCTGCCTGCTTTTTGTCCCGCCTATTGCCGCCGCAGGCTGCAGCAGTCATTCCGTCACTATACCAGCAGGTACTTTCTCATCATACAAAAGACATATTTAAAAATAAGGATTCACAGAAGGATTGACAGAAAAAATATGAATTTGGCAGAAGCAATCCGCGCGCGGCACGCCGTGCGCAGCTATACAGACCGGAAAATAAGCAGCAGTATTCTGGAACAGCTGCAGATTGAAGTGGATACCTGCAACCGCGAAAGTGGGCTGCACATCCAGCTGATTACAGATGAACCGGAAGCATTTGGCGGGCTGACCGCCCGTTTTGGTAACTTTTCCGGTGTAACCAACTATCTCGGGATGGTCGGCAAAGTATCTTTTGACCTTGGTGAGCTTGCCGGATATTATGGGGAACGACTGGTCCTAAAAGCTCAGCAGCTGGGATTAAACAGCTGCTGAGTGGCCGCTTCATTCCGCAAATCCAAGTGTGCTGCCAAGGTAGTACCCGGTGAAAAACTGGTCTGTGTTATTCCCATCGGTTACGGAAAAACACAGGGTGTTCCCCACAAAAGCAAACCCATGCAGGAACTCTGCAAGGTTGAGGGACCCATGCCGGACTGGTTCCATGCCGGTATGGAGGCTGCCATGCTGGCGCCTACCGCGCTGAACCGGCAAAAATTCTGCTTCACCCTAACAAATGGCAAAGCTGACGTTGCCTCCAACGGCGGATTCTACTCCGACATTGACCTCGGCATCGTGCGCTACCACTTTGCGGCAGGTGCCGGACGTGAACACTGCCGCTGGTAAATTTCCGATACGTCTTTCCTAAAATCAAATCTATAAAAAGGCATTTTCGCTGTACAGATGTACAGTGAAAATGCCTTTTTTCTGCCGGTGACATCCGGCCTGCCGGCGCATATTATGGAGTGTACACAATTAAAAAATTTTTGTACCCCTGCTGATAGATTTTGAGGAGGAAATGAATCGATGAAAACCACTTATGAAAGCGGCGATACCTGGAGCAGCCAGACCCATGATCCACCGCTGCCGCCTGTAATACGTCCCTCCGGTTCCTGCCAGACAGTCGGCCGCCACACGGTCGAAGTCAGCCTGCCAGTCGCACTGAAACCCCATACACAAATTGGCCGTGTAGAAACAGAATGCTGTGGGGACCCCACCGTTCTCTGCCATGAAAACCGCTGCACTCATCTGTGTGAATTTCTTATCTGCCAGAAAATCTGTGTAAAAATTCCTGTCACTTACTCCACCCGCGCTTGTGCCGGAGACCCGTCCATTTTTTGCCACCACTGCTGCCGTCCGGAAGAGTGCCATTGCTGCTGTGAAGAAGAATAATTGCCATTCCACAGAAAATTCCTGCCAATGACAGTATCGGTCCACGGCCGTCCGACACTGTAATCCGTAAAAAAGCCCGTACCTGTCGGAAAACAATGTTCCGGCGGATATGGGCTTTTCTGTCTTTTATTTTTTCAGATGTTCCTGCATAACGTCCAAAAACTGTTTTGCCAGCGCGTCATACTCGTGATACTTTAAAATATAGGCATGACCGCGGGCACCCATAGCGGCAAGCTCCTCTTTCGGCGTAACCGCTAGCTTTTCGGCGGCATCGGCGATTGCCGTGCTGTCCTCCGGCGGAACCGATATGCCGCACCCGGCCTCGGCGACCATATCATTGCCGGCCTCAATGGCAAAGATAACCGGCTTGCCCGCCATCATATAATCCATCAGCTTGTTCGGCGAAATGCCGAAGCGGAACAGCGGCTGCCGCTGCAATCCGACATACAGTGCGTCCATCTGTGCCAGCAGCTCTGGCACCTGGGTACGTCCTACCGGCTCCAGCAGGTCCACGTTTTCCAGCGAAGCAGCCTTTTTTTTCAGACGCTCGCGCTCTGGGCCGGGGCCAATCAGCAGCAGCTTGATTTTTTTGCCTTTTAGCTTTTCGCCCGCTTCCACAAAGCTGTCCAGCGCATTGGCAACACCATGCGCACCGGTGTACGCAATGAGAAACCAGCCCTCTTCATGCCAGCGCTTCAGCTGCTGCTCGTACACAGGGTGTTCCGGCAGCGGCTTTTCCCAATCCGCCTTGACGATGCCGTTGGGGATACAATAGAATTTTTCCGGCGCCATGCCGTGTTCCACAAAGTGCTCTTTGGAACACGGCAGCAGGCTGACGATTGCGTCCGCCGACCGGCAGCATTTGTTTTCCGCATGCTGCATAACCATGATGAACGGGTGGTGCGCACTCATGTGTCCCAGCTCCATAGGGCTTAAAGGCCACAGGTCATGTACTTCATAAATGACCTCCGCATGAAAGCGTTTTGCGATAGATACTGCCGGATAAATGTCCAGCGGATAGGTACTGGACGCAATGATAACGTCCGGTTTCCCCACCGCGCAGATTTCGCTCTGGTATTTTTTTACGCCGTGCAGGAAGGAAAGAATATTGCGGATACGGCCCACACCATTGCCTTCATACGACGGTCCAGCAATCCAAAACCAGCGAATGCCGTTCTCCATTTCTATAAGATACGGCCGTCCCTTCATGTCCGGATTTTTGGTACGCAGGTGGCTGTAGGAACTGGCGACAATGGTCACGGTATGACCGGCCGCCACCCAGCGCTGTGCCATAAAATAGGGACGAAACTCCATACCGAATTTCGGGGAACCCGCGTAATGTTCCAGGTAAATGATATTCATCGGGGAACTCACCCTTCCCGCCCGCAGACAGCGCGGGCAATCCGCTCGCTGGCATGTCCGTCACCGAAGGGCTGTGCAGCACGCGCGGCCGGGTCCGGCACTGTGTTCAACGCTTTGCTCAGAATGTCCTCAGTCGTCAGCTTTGCCAGCACGTTCCAGCCGCCGACAAGGGTTTCCACCCATTCTGTTTCGCTGCGCAGCGTGACACAAGGCACCTCCATAAACCATGCCTCTTTCTGCAGTCCGCCACTATCGGTCAGCACCTGACAGGCACCATTGGTCAGCAGCAGCATCTCCAAATAGCCGACCGGGTCAATCAGCTGAATGTTCCGGTAACCGCGGTCTGCAAGGGCCTGTTCGGCCAGTGAACGGGTACGCGGGTGAATCGGAATTACCACACGCTGCGGCAGCTGTTCAAACGCGTCAAAAATACGCTCAATAGCGGGCAGACCGCCGTCCGTTGTTTCCGCACGATGCAAAGTTGCCAAACGGTAGTGTTTGGGTTCAATGCCCAGCTGTTCATGAATTTTTCGCTTTTCGGGGTTATCCATTGCGACCTTGCGGAAGTGCAGGACACTGTCCAGCATAACATCGCCGGAAACCGAAACGCCCTCGGTAATGCCCTCTTTCTGAAGATTCTGCCAAGCCGTCTGCGTTGGGCAGAACAGCTGGGTGGAAATGTGGTCCGTCAAAACACGGTTCTGCTCTTCCGGCATACGCCGATTGTAGGAACGCAGGCCTGCTTCGACGTGTGCCACCGGGATGTGCAGCTTGCTGGCGGCCAGCGCGCCCGCCAGTGTGGAATTGGTATCGCCGTACACCAGCATGACATCTGGTTTTTCCTTAAAAAGCACCTGCTCAATGCCAATCAACATTTCGCCGGTCTGGCGGCCGTGGGTGCCACTGCCGACACCCAAATTATAGGCTGGGTGTGGAATCTGCAGTTCTTCAAAAAAGACTGCAGACATATTTTTATCATAATGCTGTCCGGTATGCACCAGAACTTCCTGGCACAGGGGTGCCAGCGCGGCGGAAACCACACTGGCCTTAATAAACTGCGGCCGGGCACCGACTACTGTAACCACTTTCATTGTCTGTTTGGGCCTCCTTTACTGGTTTGCCTCAGCGTACTTTCACGTCTTCGCTGCACATATCTGTGGTGGCAAAGGACAGGCCGTCAAACTTAACCGCTTTGCCTGTCTTCTGGCTTTGATAAGCAGCCAGGATAATCTTCAGTGCTTTAATGCCCTCGTAGCCGGAAACCAGCGGACGGGTGTGCGTGTTGACCGCGTGAATATAGTTTGCGTAAAGGGCATTATGGCCGCTGCCGTATACATCCTTCGGGTCCTTGCCGACCAAAGTCTTAACGACCTCGTCCTGCGGGGCAGGCTCTGCAAAATTCCAAGTTTCAATACGGTTCACAGCCAGTCCGCCGATAACGGCACAGCCGGTTTCACCAAAAACGGAGAGCGTTTCTTCCAAGTTCTTCGGGTATACACAGGCGGTGCCCTCTACAATGCCGATGGCCCCGTTCTTAAAGCGAATGAGGACAGCGCCAAAATCTTCCGCCTGGATATCACGCAGGTAGTTGCCGGTCATAGCCATCACCGTGTCCGGCTCACCACCGAGGCTCCACTGCAGCAAATCAATATTGTGAATGCACTGGTTCATCAGTGTGCCGCCGTCCTGTGCCCATGTGCCGCGCCACGGTGCCTGCTGATAGTAGGACATATTGCGGTTCCAAAGAATGCGTGCTGTGCCGCTGACCAGCTTGCCGAAGCGGCCCGCGTCCAGTGCGGCGTGCAGCTGCTGGATAGGTGCGTTGAAGCGGTTCTGGTGGCAGACGCCCAGCGTCAGGCCTTTTGCTTCCGCGGTGGAAATCATCTTTTCAGCGTCCGCGGTGGAAAGCGCCATGGGCTTTTCAGTGAGGACATGCTTGCCGTGTGCCATGCATTCCAGTGCAATCTGTGCGTGGAAGCCGCTTTCGGTTGCAATGGCGCATACATCAATTTCCTGCTCCTGCAAAGCTTTTTTATAGTCTGTATAAATCAGCGGTTCATAGCCTGCCTGCTCCTTGAGCATGGCGGCCTTTTCCTCGGCGCGCGCGCGTACAACGTCACACACAACGGCCAGTGTCATGGTGTCCTTGTTGGCGGCAGCTGCCGCAATGTGGTTTTTGCTGATTCGGCCGCAGCCGATAAGCATAAAGCGTAATTTAGCCATAATGATAAAACTCTCCTTTACATAAATTTTGCGCTCTTCCGTGGGAAAAGCGCAAAACCAAAGCGCCGTGTACGGCGGCGCTGTCCTGTTTATTTTACAGCAGCTCGATGTTGCTGCGGTCCTTTACGTCCTTCATGGCGTTGCGGGTATCGAAGACTTCTTTTGCAGTCTTCTGGATATGGTCATAATCGAAGCAGGAATGAGCGGTGCAGATAACCACGATGTCCGCATTGCGCAGCATATCGTCGGTCAGGGCCGGCTCACTCTTGTGTACAACGCCCTTATGGGTGTACTGCGGAATATAGGGGTCATAATAAGTTGTGTTGGCGCCCTGCTTAATGAAGTTTGAAATGACGTTGATGGCCGGGCTTTCACGGCAGTCGTCAATATTGTTCTTGTAGGCAACGCCCAGTACAAGGACCTTGGCGCCGTTTAGGGCAACCTTCTTTTTGCTGAGGACCTTCATAACACGGTCCACCACATATTCCGGCATGGAGGTGTTAATTTCACCGGAAGTTTCAATCAAGCGGGTATGGTAATCATACTCACGCGCCTTCCAGGAAAGGTAAAACGGGTCCAGCGGAATGCAGTGTCCGCCCAGGCCAGGGCCAGGATAGAATGCCTGGAAGCCGTACGGCTTGGTCTTTGCCGCGTCGATGACTTCCCAGACGTTAATGCCCATACGGTTGCAGATAATGGCCATTTCGTTTGCCAGACCGATGTTGATATTGCGGTAAGTGTTTTCCAGCAGTTTCTCCATCTCTGCCACAGCAGGAGAAGAGACCTCATACACGCCGCCCTCCAGCACGTTGCGGTACAGGGACGCCGCCACAGTTGTGGCGTCCTTGCCGATGCCGCCAACGACCTTCGGTGTATTCTTAGTCTTATACTGCTGGTTGCCGGGGTCCACACGTTCCGGGGAGAAGGCAAGGTAGAAATCCTCGCCGCACTTCAGGCCGGATTTTTCAAGGATTGGCTTCAGCAGTTCCTCGGTTGTGCCCGGGTAAGTGGTGCTTTCCAGAATGATAACCATACCGGGATGCACATACTCGGCAACGCTTTCGGTGGAGCTCTTCACATAGCTGATATCCGGCTGCTGATGAGCGTCCAGCGGCGTAGGCACACAAATGGCCACTGCGTCTACTTCCTTAATAAAGGAGAAGTCGCTGGTAGCGCGCAGCTTGCCGGTTTCTACTTCTTTTTTCAGGGTGTCACCGACAATATCGCCAATATAGTTGTGACCAGCGTTGACGGAATCCACTTTTTTCTTCTGCACATCGAAGCCAATGGTGGTGTACCCTGCGCGGGCAAACTCAACCGCCAGTGGCAGGCCGACATACCCAAGGCCGACAATACCGACCTTGGCGGTTTTGCTGTTAATTTTATCAAGCAGGTCTGCTTTTACATTTGCCATAATTTTCCCTCATTTTTGATAGAATTGAAGAACTATATAAAATGCAAATTTTCTTACAGGATTGTCTTATGCCTTCTGCAGCACACCGCATACGTAATCGATGGTTTCATCGGTGATATAGCCGTGCATCGGCAGACTAAAGACGGTCTTCGCAAGGCTCTCTGCCACCGGCAGGTCGCCCGGCTTGTAACCCAGCGGCGCATAGACCTTCTGCAGGTGCAGCGGGCAGGGATAATAAATGATAGACGGCACGCCCGCTGTCTTCAGGGCATCCATCACACGGGTGCGCTGCGCTTCGTCCGCGGCGCGCAGGGTATAGTACCCAAAGCTCGAGTGGTAACCCGGCAGCACGGTTGGCGTCTGGAACTTGTCCTTCAAAGCATCCGTGTAACGCTGGGCGGCACGGATGCGATGTGTGTTCTCGGTATCAAAGGCGTGCAGCTTTGGCAGCAGAATCGCCGCCTGCAGGGTGTCCAAACGGGAATTTACGCCGATACGGACATTTTCATACTTCATGCTGCCCTTTCCATGTACACGGATGGATTTGAGCACCTTGTACAGTTCCGGGTCGTCCGTAAAGACAGCGCCGCCGTCGCCGTAACAGCCCAGCGCCTTGGCCGGAAAAAAGCTGGTGGCAGAGGCATCTCCGAAGGAGCAGGCGCACTTTTCGCCAATGCGCCCGCCAAAACCCTGCGCACCATCTTCCAGCACTTTCAGGCCATTTTCCGCGGCAATCTTTTCGATTTCCGGGAACTGTGCCGGCTGGCCGAACAGGTCCACCGCAATGACCGCGCGGGGTATCAACTTGCCCTCTGCCTTCACGGCAGCGATTTTCTTTTTCAGGTCCTCGGGGTCCATGTCAAAAGTATCCGTGCGGCTGTCCACAAAGACCGGTGTACCGCCGCACAGGCTGACAACCTCGCTGCTGGCAAAGAACGTGAAGGCAGGAACAAAGACGGCGTCCCCTGCTTGTATGCCCCAGGCCATCAGCGGCATACGCAGTGCGTCCGTGCCGTTGCCACAGGTCACACAGTACCGGCGGCCCGTATAGGCGCACAGTTCCTTTTCCAGCTGCTCTATCTGTGGACCGGAAATGAAGTGTGTACCCGCAATAACGTCCGCAATCCCCGCGTCAATCTCTTTTTTCAGCGCGTGGTACTGGGCGCCAAGGTCATTGAACTTTATTTCATCCATACTATTTGTTTCCTCCTGAAAACAGTCGGCCCAAAAGGGCCGTTCTCCGCATTCAGCCATTCACCTCATGCAGGCCGTCTTTGCCTTCCGCGTACTGCCGCCCGCATTTGGGGCAGTGCAGATGCTCGTCCAGCTTGGCACCGCACTCACAGGCCCAGCCGTGCTGCCGTGCCGGCACGCCCATCATAATGGCATGGGCGGGTACGTCCGTTGTGACCACGCTGCCGGCGGCGATGAATGCATTTTTTCCAATGGTGTGGCCGCACACAATGGTTGCGTTTGCACCAATGGAAGTGCCGTCGCCAATGGGTGTGGGCTTGTAAAATTGAGCGCCGCGCTGCGGGTAACGGCACCGCGGGCGCGACACGTTGGTAAAGACCATGCTCGGCCCGCAGAAAACGTAATCGCCCAGCTGCACGCCCTCATAAACGCTGACATTGTTCTGGATTTTGCAGTGGCTGCCGATGGTAACACCGTCCGCCACAAACACGTTCTGCCCCAGTGTGCAATCCTCCCCAATGCGGGCACCGCCGCTGATGTGGGAAAAGTGCCAAACCTTTGTACCGTTTCCAATCTGGGCGCCGTCATCAACACAGGCGCTGGGGTGGACAAAGCAAGACTCACTCATTTGCCATAACCTTCTTTAGCGAAGCAATCTAAACAGTCTGTGCCAAAAAGCCCAGCAAAGGGTGGAAACACATACTGCCTTAACTTAAGTATTATAGTATAAACAGGCGGTATCGTCAAATGTTTTATAGGGTACACAGTCCTTTTCCGCATTGACTTTGCAGGTATTATAGATTATCATGTATTTAGAACTGCAAAAGTGTCTGCACGGCGCTGGTGCAGGTTTTTGTTCTAAAAATTTATTATATAAAATAAGTAAGAAGGACAAACTATGAGTAACTTTCGCGTCAGAGAGAACTTTATTCCCTATAACCGTCCGGACATCACCAATGCTGAAATTGGTGAAGTTGTTGATACACTGAAATCCGGCTGGATTGCCAGAGGACCGCGCACCCTGCAGTTCGAGCAGGCCTTTGCAAAATATGTAGGTGCAAAGCACGCACTCGCACTCAACTCCTGCACTGCTGCCCTGCACGTTTCCCTATTAAGCGCGGGCATTGGCCCCGGCGATGAAGTCATCACCACTCCCATGACCTTTGCCTCCACCGCAAACACGGTCATTCACTGCGGCGCAAAGCCGGTTTTTGCAGATATTGACTACCGCACCGGCTGCATTGACCCGGCAGAAGTGGCAAAGAAAATCACCCCAAAGACCAAGGCAATCGTTCCGGTACACTACAGCGGCCAGGTCTGCGACCTTGACCCTATCTATGCACTGGCGGACAAGTATCATTTGTATGTCAGCGAGGACGCTGCCCACGCGCTGTGGAGCCGCTATAAGGGCCGCCTGATTGGCAATCATCTGAAGGGCTCTGCCTGCTACAGCTTCTACGCCACCAAGAACCTAACCACCGGCGAGGGCGGCATGCTGGTAACCGATAATGATGAGATTGACGCAAAAGCACGCATCTGGGCCGGCCAGGGTATGAGCAAAAACGCATGGAACCGCTACGCCAAAGGCGGCAGCTGGAAGTATGATATCTGCGAACCCGGTTTCAAATATAATATGTTTGATATTCAGGCCGCACTGGGCCTGCGTCAGCTGGACCGTCTGGAGGAAATGCAGCAGAAGCGCCTGAAGATTGCCGCACAGTATCAGGCCGCCTTCAGCAAATGCGACGCACTGGACCCGCCGTTCGTACCGGAATACACCACACACTGCTGGCACCTGTATGTGCTGCGCATTGTGCCGGAAAACCTCACCATTGACCGCGACCAGTTCATTGTGGAACTGAACAACCGCAACGTCGGCACCAGCGTTCACTTCATTCCGGTCACCAACATGAGCGCCTACACCAGCCGTTATGGCTTTAAGCCCAGTGACTTCCCGAATACAGAAAAGCACTATCAGCGCATCATCAGCCTGCCGCTGTACCCGACCATGACGGACGAAGAAGTACAGTATGTGATTGACGCCGTTCTGGATATTGCTGAAAAATTCCATAAATAAAACGGATTCCCGTTTTCCGCATTTTCTGCAGTATCCATTTTCGGGGAGGAACTTTTTATGAACTGCAAACGAACAGCCGCCGCTCTTCTGGCGGCTCTGCTGACGGGCCTTTCGCTGGCCGCCTGCACCGGTATGGGCGGCACAAATTCATCCGCCACTTCTTCGTCCAAAACACCGGCTGTTTCTTCGGCGGCTTCCGACAGCACAGCGCCATCTTCCCGCAGCAGCCTGCCGCAGATTAAATTAACGCTCGCTGTGGATTCCGAAACCGCGGCTCCTTTGCTGGGCGGCATTTACGCGGCAGACAAGCAGGACTATTTCGGCCGGTACGGGCTGAATGTAACCATTCGCACAGCGGACACTTCCGCTGCAGCGCTGGACCTCACCAGTTCCGGCACCGCCCAGTTCGCTGTCGCCAAACAAAGCACTTCCTTTGCGAACGCACTCTGTTCCGGCAAAGCCGTAACTGCGGTAGCCGCTGTGCTGCAGCACAGCGATGCCGGTATTCTGACATCTGCCGCTAAAAAGACGGTACGTCCCAAGCAACTGGAAAACACCACCTGCCAGATAGCTGCGGACATCCCGCTGACAGGGGCCATGCTGAAAGAAACCGTTGCCGCGGACGGCGGCAAGGCCGCGTTGGTAAAGACCGGCATCGCTTCGGCGGACGCCGCTGCCGCGCTGAAAGGCGGCGCTGCTTACTGTGGCAGCTACAGCTGGGACGGCCTTGCGTGCAAGCAGGCCGGTGTAACCGCGAATTTTCTGTTTTACCGTGACACCGTCCCCGCGCTGGACGAGTACCCCTGCCTGCTGGCTGGGAACAACACGTTCCTGAAACAGCACCCACAAACGGCAAAAGATTTTCTTTCGGCTGTACGGGAAGGATACCTGTATGCGGCAGCTCACCCAGACACCACGGCAAAACTGGTGTGTGCGGCCGTGCCCGCTGTGAAAAATCAGCAGCCGCTGGTACAGCGCTCGCTCACATGGTTGGCCGGCAAATATACCGATGGTGCCGCTGTATGGGGACAAATCGATACCGTACGCTGGAACCGCTTTTACAGCTGGATGAACCAGAAAAAGCTGACCAGCAAAGCGGTTCCCCTAGGGACTGGCGTTTCACAGAGCTGCCTGCCGCAGCCGACAGACAGTACCCTTGCACAGGCTTCTTAAAAATTCAAAAACAGCAAAATCCGCCGAGGCGAAATGCCCCGACGGATTTTTTATATTCATTAAGGAAATCATAGCACCGCCGCTGCTTTTTAGGATAATCATTACCAAAGATATAAAAGTAATAATGTTTTTATCAAAACCTATTGACATCCACCGCAAAAGCAGCTATACTCTAGCCATACAAGCAAATCAATACAAATCGTATATGAATTATATGAAAGTTCCGGTGGGCCAAACCGCTATACAAACTACAACATAATTGATGGAGGGAATTTATCATGGCAAACATTCATAAAAGCCTTACAGAACTCATTGGCAACACCCCGCTGCTGGAGCTGACCAACTATGAAAAGAAACATGACCTGAGGGCAAAGGTCGTTGCGAAGCTGGAATATCTGAACCCCGCCGGCAGTGTAAAGGACCGTATTGCACTTGCCATGATTGATGACGCCGAAAAGAAGGGCCTGCTGAAGGCCGGCTCAGTCATTATCGAACCAACCAGCGGCAACACCGGCATCGGTCTTGCCAGCGTAGCTGCCGCCCGCGGCTACCGCATTATTCTGACCATGCCTGAAACCATGAGCATTGAACGCCGCAACCTGCTGAAGGCTTACGGTGCAGAAGTGGTGCTGACAGACGGTGCCGCCGGCATGAAGGGCGCTATCGCTAAGGCCGACGAGCTGGCAAAGGAAACCCCCAATTCCTACATTCCCGGCCAGTTCGTCAACCCAGCTAACCCGGCTGCCCATAAGGCAACCACCGGCCCCGAAATTTGGCGTGACACCGACGGCAAGGTCGACTTCTTTGTGGCTGGCGTTGGCACCGGCGGCACACTGACCGGCACCGGCTCCTACCTGAAAGAGCAGAACCCCAACGTCAAGGTAATCGCCGTAGAACCCGCAACTTCTCCGGTTCTGAGCAAAGGCCATGCCGGCCCGCATAAGATTCAAGGCATCGGTGCCGGTTTTATCCCCAAAACACTGGATACCAAGATTTATGATGAAATCATCGCTGTAGAAAACGACCCTGCTTTTGTGGTTGGCCGTGAGCTGGCAAAAGTGGAAGGTTTACTGGTCGGCATCTCCTCCGGTGCAGCTATCTGGGCCGCAACCGAGCTGGCAAAACGTCCGGAAAATGAGGGCAAGACCATTGTCGCCCTGCTGCCGGATACCGGTGACCGTTATCTCTCCACTGCCCTGTTCCAGGACTAATTCCTGTTTTTCTTTGATAGAACCATCTTTCTTCCTCCTGTTGGGATTCGTTTTCTTTGTTAATAACAGCCCCTGCTTACTGGTGTACGGAAAAAGGCTTCAGGAACCGTTTGGTCCCTGAAGCCTTTTTTTGTTATGTCCGCCGTCAAAAAAGAGCAGCTGCCAGCGTGCTGAGCGCAATCAGTACCGCACAAACCAGCGCAACCACGCGAATGACGAGTTTTCGCTTCTTTTCACGCATGAAAAATCCCTTCTTCTTCGTAGCATCAGCAAACAGGAGCTTTTTACTTCTTCAGTCAAGTTTACCACATTTTCCGGAAAGAAGGAACCGCTGTAGGCGCGGTTACAGAAAGTTTACATAACTTGACATTCCCATAGGTGCTCGGTAAAATGAGGGTACAAAATTTTTTACAGAAAACGAGGTTTTTAAAACCAATGTCCAATTCACCGCAGAACGGCGGTTCCCGCCGTCCACCGCAGCGTGACCCATATACGCAGCGCAGGCAGCAGGACCGCCCCCCGGCAGACAACCGCAATATTTACTCCCACTCTTCCCGCCGGCCGCGGACGGACGAACCGCTGGTGGACGCTTCCGCCTACAGCGCCCGCCGCCGGCGCGCAAATGCCCGCCGTACCCGCCCAACACAGGTACGCTACCACGATGGCTTTGACCCGGACGACCAGGCCACGACCGTAGACCGCCGCCGGTCTGTCTCTCCATCCGGTTCCGGCCGCCATACCCCTTACGGCAGTACAGCCCGCCGCAAACGCGGTGGACATCACATTTTCCGCAACGTTATCTGCATCCTGCTGGCGCTGCTGGTGCTCTCCTTTGCGTGGCTTACCGCGCTGTTTTCCAACATGAACCGCACCCACAACACCGTCAGCCAAAGTACTTATGTGCGTACCCCCGAACACGCGCCCGACTGGAAAGTGATGTCCAGTCCATTGGTGACCAATGTCCTGCTCATCGGCATGGACCTCGCTTCCGGCGATGTGCACCGCAGTGACTCGCTGATTCTTTTGTCCTTTGACCATACGCACAACAAGATAAAAATGACCTCTTTCCTGCGTGATACCTATGTAGAAATTCCAAACCACGGCCGTCAAAAGCTGAACGCCGCCTTTGCCTACGGCGGCCCTGCCCTGACCATGCAGACGCTGGAAAACAACTACCGCATTAAAATTGATAAGTATCTGGCCGTGGACTTCGACTCTTTCTCGACCATTATCAGCGATGTCGGCGGTATTGACGTCACACTGGACCAGGGACTGTGCATTGAGTTCAACAAAAACCTTGCCACCCACTTTACCCCCGGCAAGTACAACCTGAAAGGCGTACAGGCACTGTACTACACCCGTATCCGCAACTATGGCAATGACTACGGCCGTGCCCAGCGTCAGCGGGAAGTGATTGGTCAGCTGATGAAAAAGCTGGCGCTTTCCGGACCTTTCAAGCTGACCGCTACGATGAACAAGTTTCTGCCGCTGGTGTGGACAAACATGTCGGCTAGTTCCCTTGCCGGTATATCCATCACCAGCCTGCCTATGCTGCTTTCCAAACAGAAAACGCAGCAGATTCCCGCGGATGGCACTTTTAAGGGTGAAACGCTCCGCTCGGTCGGCTGGGTGGAAGTCGCCCAAATGGAAAAGAACTGCCGTCTGCTCCGGCAGTTTATTTATGAAACCAACAGCACCAGTTAAACCAAGCAAAACAAAGAAAGACCGCTTTCCCGGAAATGGGGAGGGCGGTCTTTTGTATCTGTAGGAAAACTGCACAAAGAAACAGGTCAGGAATTGTAATCGACCTGAAATGCGTGTATAATGAATAGATAAATCTGTTCAAAATATAGCGGAGGCAGAAACATGGAGAAAAAGACTTTTTACATCACAACGCCCATTTACTATCCTTCCGGCAAGCCGCACATCGGTCACAGCTACTGCACCGTGGCCAGCGATGCCATCGCCCGGTACAAGCGAATGCAGGGCTATGATGTCATGTTCCTGACCGGCACCGACGAGCACGGCCTAAAAATCGAGCAGAAAGCGGAAGCCACCGGCATTACCCCGCAGGAATATGTAAATGGCACAACGAAGGTCTTTCAGGACCTGTGGAAGCTGCTGAATATTTCCAATGACCGCTTCATTCGCACCACTGACAGCTATCATGTGAAAGGCGTGCAGGAAATTTTCCGGCAGCTGTACGATAAAGGGGAAATTTACAAGGGCAAGTATAAGGGTTGGTATTGCACAGACTGTGAATCTTTCTGGACAGAAACACAGCTGAAAGACGGCAAATGCCCCGACTGCGGCCGTGCCGTCAACTGGGCTGAGGAAGAAGCGTATTTCTTCCGCCTTTCCAAGTACGGTGACCGGCTGCTGCAGTACTACAAGGACCACCCGGACTTTATTCAGCCGGAAAGCCGCAAAAACGAGATGATTTCGTTTATCAACCAGGGCCTGCAGGACCTGTGTGTTTCCCGTACCAGTTTCAGCTGGGGCGTGCCGGTTGACTTCGACCCCAAACACGTGGTATATGTGTGGGTGGATGCCCTGCCGAACTACATTACGGCACTGGGCTACGGCAGTGATGATGACAGCGACTTTAAAAAATACTGGCCGGCCGATGTGCACTTTGTCGGTAAGGAAATTGTGCGGTTCCACACTATTATCTGGCCGGCGATACTGATGGCGCTGGACCTGCCGCTGCCAAAGCAGGTGTACGGCCACGGCTGGCTGCTGTTTGGTGACGGCACAAAGATGAGCAAAAGCAAAGGCAATGTTGTGGACCCGTATGTGCTGTGTGAACGCTATGGCGTTGACGCTATCCGCTACTTCCTGCTGCGTGAAATTCCCTTCGGCAGCGACGGGCTGTTCACAAATGAAGCATTGATTAACCGTATCAATTCCGACCTGGCAAACGACCTCGGCAACCTTTTGTCCCGCACAACCGCCATGGTACAGAAGTATTTCGGCGGCACGATTCCGCAGGAACAGGAAACCGCCGCACCGGACAATGAGCTGGAGGAAATGGGCAACGCTCTGCGCAGCAAATGTAACGCCGACATTGACGCCTATCAGTTCAGCCGAGCACTGGAGGAAATTTGGCGCTTTATTGCCCGCACCAACAAATATATTGATGAAACGGCACCCTGGACCCTGGGCAAAGACGAAACCAAAAAGGCCCGCTTGGCCGCTGTGATGGACCACCTGTGCGAAGCACTGCGCATTGTATCCATTCTCCTGACACCCTTCATGCCCAGCACGGCACCAAAGATTCAGGAACAGCTCGGCCTTTCCAAAGAGGACTGCACCTATGCGCGTGCCGGCAGCTTCGGCCACTTCCCGGCAGGCTGCACCGTAACAAAGGGCCAGCCCCTGTTCCCGCGCATTGACGTTGAAAAGGAAATTGAAGAACTGAACCGCCTGATTCCCAACCCCGCCGCCAAAAACACACAGGACAACGCAGGCAAAGTAAAGGAAGAACTTGCGGGTGTTGCACAGATTGGCATTGACGATTTTGCCAAGGTAGAACTTCGCGCCGCAAAAATCATGGACTGCGAAAAAATCAAGCGCGCCAAAAAGCTTTTAAAGCTGACACTGGACGACGGAACCGGGACACCGCGCACTGTCTGCAGCGGTATTTCCCAGTGGTATAAGCCGGAGGACCTCGTTGGCAAAACGGTTGTGCTGGTGGCAAACCTCAAACCCGCCAAGCTCTGCGGAGTGGAAAGCCAGGGCATGATTCTCGCGGCAGACGCCGGTGAAAATGACGTAAAGGTTGTTTTCTTAGACGGTGTGCCGGCCGGCAGCAAAATTCGGTAAGGGGATTTTTTATGAAGCACATCGGTACACAGGAAATGACGACCTACCGTCTGCGGCTCAGGCGCTTTACCATAGAGGACGCTGCGGCCATGTACCAAAATTGGGCCAGTGACCCGCAGGTGACACAGTATCTGACTTGGCCGCCGCACCGATCGGTTTCCCAAACAGAGCAGTTGTTGTGTATGTGGGTCATGCAGTACGCCAAATCCGAAACTTACCGGTGGTGTATTGCCGACAAACGAACCAACGAACCCATTGGCTGCATTGACGCTGTAGGACAGGACGACAAGAACCTGCGTGCGACAATCGGCTACTGCATGGCGCACCGTTTATGGAGCCATGGTTTGATGACGGAAGCGCTGATTGCGGTGGAGGATTTCCTGTTCGCAAAGGTCGGCTACAACCGTATTGATGCCTATCACAATATCCGAAATCCCGCCTCCGGTAAAGTCATGCAGAAAAGCGGCATGCAGCGGGAGGGCGTTCTGCGGCAGTTCCTTTTGAATAGACAGGGACACCCGGTGGACGTTGTTCTGTGGTCCATTCTGCGCTCAGAGTGGCAGGCAATGGACCGCGGCTAACCTCGACTTTCATACAGACAAAGATACAAAAAGCAGGACTGTTTGCTCTGGTTGGCGGCAGCCCTGTTTTTCTGCAAAGGAGGAAACTTATCTTTATGCCTTATCAGCATATTTTTGACAGTCACGCACATTACGATGACACCGCCTTCAACACGGACCGCGATATTTTGCTGCACACACTGCCCCAGCAGGGCATTTGTCACATTATTAACTGCGGCGCTACACTGGAAGGCTGCGGTAATGCGGTGCGGCTGGCAAAGCATTATCCATACATTCACGCGGCAGTCGGTATTCACCCGGAGGAAATCGGCTCCTCCGCGGACGCATGGCTGCCCCAGCTGGAAGCATTGCTGCAGCACAAAGAGGAAAACCGCATTGCCGCTATGGGAGAAATCGGGCTGGACTACCATTTCGAGGGCAACCCGCCGCACGACGTGCAGAAAGCAGCCTTTGCCGCTCAGCTGCAACTTGCTGCCCGCTATGACCTTCCCGTTATCGTCCACGACCGCGACGCACATGCCGATACACTGGAGCTGCTGCAAAAATATCGGCCGCGCGGTGTTGTCCACTGTTTTTCCGGCAGTGTGGAAACCATGCAGGAAATTCTGAGGCTCGGTATGTACATTGGTCTGGGCGGTGCGGTGACCTTTAAAAACGCCAAAAAGCCGCTGCGTGCGGCGGCCGCGGTTCCGCTGGACCGTCTGCTGAACGAAACCGATTGCCCCTATATGGCACCGGTGCCGCTGCGCGGTGCCCGCTGTGACTCTACCATGATTCCCTATTCCGCGGAGGTCATTGCCGCTGTGCGGGGCATTTCCGCACAAGAAGTTCTGGACGCCGGCTGTCATAATGCAGAAAAGTTGTTTGGCATTTCTGTCTAACATCAGCATAAAAAATGAAAGAAGCACTGTTTCCGGCGTCCATTCACCGAAAACAGTGCTTCTATTTTATTCCATTTCGCGTCTTCGTTTTTGCTTTTTATAAACGACAATGACGATATAGGCTGCCAGAAACGCGCACAGCACCAAAATGAGTGTCAGCGTGTCACCGGAACTGCCCATTTTGACCTCGGTCCACAAATTATCAATTAGCGTCAGCGTGCTGTCCGGCAAGTTCGTGAACACTTCCGATTTTTCCAGGATTTCCTGCGGCGGATAGCAAATGGTGCTGTCCGCCATTTCTTTTGGCAGCAACTTTCGAGCAGCTGTTTCCGGTGTAGAGTAGCCGATGGCTTCCATATTGGCCGCGGAAACTTCGGGACTGCACAGGAAATTGATATACGCCTCGGCCGCCGCCTTATTTTTGCTTCCTTTCGGAATACAAATGGTGTCCACAAAGAAATTGGTGCCTTCTTTTGTGGGAATGGTAAAGCCAATATCGGGATTTTCCCTCATCAAAGATTCGCCGTCGCCGGCATAGTACGGCGCCACCCACGCCTCACCGGAATCCATTTTGTCAAAAATCTGATCCATTACATAGGACTGCACCAGCGGTTTCTGCTGTTTCAGCAGTGTAGCGGCCGCCTCCCAATCATTGGTGTCCGTGGTGTTGTAGGAAAGGCCCAGCTTTTTCTGGGCAATGCCGAAGGCATCCCGCGGATTATCAAACATCAAAATCTTGCCCGCATATTTCTGGTTCCACAGCACGTCCCAAGACTTGGTTTCTTCTTTTTTAACGTGCTTTTTGTTGTACAAAATGCCTACCGTTCCCCATGTGTACGGCACAGAATACTGGTTCTGTGGGTCATAGGAAAGGTTTCGATACTGTTTATCGATATATTTGTAATTCGGGATATTCCGGAAATCAAGCTTTTCCAGCATATTCTGTTTAATCAGCTTGTTAATCATATAATCTGACGGAATAATGACATCATACTGTGCGCCGCCACCCGCCAGTTTGGAATACAGCGACTCATTGGTATCAAATGTGGTGTAATCCACCCGAATACCGGTCTTTTGGGTAAACGCGGCGTTGACGTTCATGCTGCCGTCCGCACCGCTGCTGATATACTCGCCCCAGTTATACACATGAATAATTGTACCGGACGCAGCATTCGTTTTTTGCGTACCTTCGGACGCGGCAGAGGCCGGCAGTACAGCACTGCCGCAGGTCAGAATTCCCGCCAGGAGCAGGGACAATACCCGTTTTTTCACAGTACTTCCGCCTCCTCCTGTGCCGCCCGGCGGCGGGCCGCACGCGCGGCGCTGCCAGACTGACCGATGTTCACTGCCAGCAGCAGCACCAGAATCACCACAAACAGCATCGTAGAAAGCGCGTTGATTTCCGGGCTGATGCGTTTGCGTGTCATGGAGTAAATATAAATGGACAGCGTCTGTGTGGTGCCGCTGGTAAAGTAGCTGATAACAAAGTCATCAATCGACAGCGTAAATGCCATAATGGCGCCGGAAACAATGCCCGGCACAATCTGCGGCAGCACGACCCGGAAAAAGGCCTGCGCCGGTGTACAGCCAAGGTCCAGTGCCGCTTCGTACAAGTGTGGGTCCATCTGCAGCAGTTTTGGCCGTATAGAAAGCAAAACATACGGCAGACAAAACGTGATGTGCGCAATAATCAGGCTGCCCATGCCAAGGCTGGTGCCCAGTGCACGGGTAGCAATAACAAACAGCAGCATCATAGATACACCGGTGACAATCTCGGGATTGACCATCGGCAAGTTCGTCACGTTCATGGTCATGCGACGTGCCCATTTGCTTTTCAGGCTGTTGATACCAATTGCGCCCAGCGTGCCCAGCACCGTGGAAGCTGCCGACGCCACTACGGCGATAATCAGCGTGTTGCGCAGTGCTTCCAGAATCATGCTATCCCCAAAAAGCTGCCGGTACCAGCGCAGTGAAAAACCGGAAAATACCGAACGGCTCATCGCGCTGGAATTATTGAAGCTAAATAGGATAAGGACAAAAATGGGCGCATACAGGAACAGAAAAATCAGGAACATATAAACTTTAGAGGCCGTTTTCACAGCAGCACCGCCTCCTGTTCCTCTCCCTCATCGAACTGATTCATAATGCCAAGGCAAATGATAATCAGCAGCATCAGTACCAGCGAGATAGCCGAGCCGAGGTTCGGGTTGTAAGCCGAGCCGAGAAACTGCATCTCTACCACATCGCCAATCAGCAAATTGCTGCCGCCGCCCAGCATCTTACTGATAATAAAGGTGCTGACTGCGGGCACAAACACCATGGTAATGCCAGAAATGACGCCCGGCATACTCATGGGCAGCGTTACCCTGCAGAAAACCTGCGTCCGGTTGGCGCCAAGGTCCTGTGCCGCCTCCAGTACAGAGGTATCAATGCGGGTAAGAACCGTGTAAAGCGGCAGAATCATATACGGAATATAGTTGTACACCATACCCAGCACCACCGCACCGGCGGTGTTTATCATGTGCACTTTCGGCAGGCCCAGCGCCGCAAACATGGTGTTGAGAATGCCGTTGTCCTCCAAAAGAGTCATCCACGCATAAGTGCGCAGCAAAAAATTCATCCACATGGGCAGCATAATGAGCAAAACTGCCGCGCTTTGTGATTTTAGTTTCATGTGTGCAATGATATAGGCCAGCGGATATCCCAGCAACAGGCAGATAACTGTAGCCAGCGCTCCCTGCCAGATGGACCGCAGAAAGACGTTGCTGTACTGCCCCACCTGCTGTAGGTTTTTCAGCGTGAAAGCACCGCTGTGGTCCGTGAAGGCAAAGTACAGCACCAGCAGCATGGGAACAACTGTGAACAGAATCATCCACACAAGGTACGGAGACAGCGCTTTTTTGGACTTCATGGCTGTGCCTCCTCTTTCCCACCGGCCTTTTCTTCGGCCTCCGCTTCCTCCGAGGTAAGGATATCCTCTTGCATTTCGTCGCTGAACGTACTGTAGTCGCCGAAAGAACCGGAATAGCTGGACTTGTGCATAATGTGAATATCGTCCGGCTCTATTTCCAAACCGATGTGTTCCCCCACACCCGTATAGTGAATGGACTGTATCATCCACTTAAAGCCGCCGACGTCCACAATAATTTCATTGTGCATCCCTTTAAAGGTAACATTGGTGACGACCCCGTGCAGCGGGCTTTTGTCCGGCGCAACAACATCGATATCTTCCGGACGAATGACCACGTCCACCTGCTCCATAGGGGCGAAGCCTTTGTCCACGCAGTGAAAACGGCAGCCCGCAAACCCCACCAAATAATCTTCCATCATCACGCCGTCCAGTATATTGGACTCCCCAATAAAGTCGGCGACAAAGGCGTTCTTTGGTTCATTATAAATGTCCTGCGGTGTGCCTATCTGCTGGATACGGCCGGCATCCATAACAACAACCGTATCGCTCATGGAAAGGGCTTCTTCCTGGTCGTGTGTGACAAAAAGGAACGTAATGCCGGTTTGCTGCTGAATCTTTTTCAGCTCCACCTGCATATCCTTGCGCAGCTTCATGTCCAGTGCGCCCAACGGTTCGTCCAGCAGCAGAACCTTTGGGTGGTTCACCAGTGCCCGCGCAATGGCCACACGCTGCTGCTGCCCGCCAGAAAGGCGCTCCACGCTGCGGTGCTCAAAGCCGCGCAGGTTCACCAGCTCCAGCATACTGCGCACAGCGGTGCGTATCTCTTTTTCCGGACGTTTGTGTACACGCATACCAAAGGCGACATTGTCGTACACGTTCAGGTGCGGAAACAGCGCATACTTTTGAAAAATAGTGTTGACCTCCCGCCGATAGGGCAGAACGTCATTGATGCGCCGGCCGTTAAAGAAAATGTCGCCGCGGTCCGGTTTGACAAAACCGCCGATAAGGCGCAGTGTGGTGGTTTTGCCACAGCCGGACGGTCCCAGCAGCGTGACGAACTCTCCGTCCCGAATACTGAGGTTGAAGTCCTGCAGGACCGGTTCGCCGTCAAAGGCAACGGCAATGTCCTTTAGTGCAATGATTGGTGCTTTTTCCAATAGAAATGCATCCCCTTTGCGGTTGTTTAGTTACGTTGAGCCAGGCATGGTTAAACGCTACCCCCGGAGCTGTATCTCCGCTGCGCCCCGCAAAGGATTTTTCGCAGTCGAGAGGCTTTCACGCTGCGGCAGCAGAACAGGACCGGATATTCGTCAGATGCAAACGCAACAACAGATATAATAGTGTTTAATTCGTAATCTGTCAATCTATTTCTGAAAATTCCATCAAATTTCAACAGAAATGATATTGGGCGCCATAATGCACAAGCCACGTGTGGGTTTTTCTCGTCCATTCTTCCGTTTTCTCGCTTCTGTTTGCATTTTCTGTTTATTCACTGCCCACATACGTTTACAAACCGGCACACGTGGGGTATACTGGAAACAGCACAAAAAAGGAGAAGATGCCCGATGAAGGGAAAAAAACTGAAAGGACTTACCGGACTGGATGGAAAATGTGTATGGGTAGAGTTTGAGGACCCAGACGAAGCAACCTGTGAAAACTGCGGCGCATGTGGTACGTCACGGCTGGCAAACGCTGTTTATCAGGATGGTGTTTACCGCGTAGAGGGCCATTTCCTCGTTTCACCGCAAAACCCAAAGCTGTTTTTTCACGAGTTTATCCCGCGCATCTGCGGCATTTATGAGTGGCTGCCGGAGGACTGATTCATGCATTTTGGAATGTCCGCTGCACCGTAAAATCCACCTTTGTGCGGAAAAAGCTGTTTTTCTGCGTGGGTTCTGCAAATTTGTGAACTCCGCCATGCAAAATGGCTGAATGTTAAATTTCTTAATTAAAACGCTTGACAAAGCAGACCGAAATGTGTACACTGTTACCATGAAATCTATACTAAATTGATAAAGTTTATAGATAATAAAGGTTTTGCAAAGGAGGAAGTCGCATGATGTGCTGTATGTGTGCCACACTGTACTGCCGCAGAACTGTCAGCCGATGTTTCCTCTGCAAAAAACCCGTGTGTTTTCTGTAACTGAAACAGACTTTCTGCGGAGCAGCTTTTTTGCTGTGCCGCTTTTTTATTATCTGCTGGTACATCTGCTCTGTCCTGCGGAGCTGGGAAAGAGGAATCGTATGGAAGAAAAACCTATTCTGGAAATTCACGACCTGTGTAAAACCTACACTACGCGTGACGGTACCGTAAACGCCCTGCAGCATGTGGACCTAACCGTTCAGCGCGGTGAAACTTTTGGCATCATCGGCATGAGCGGTGCCGGAAAAAGCTCGTTGGTGCGGTGCATTAACTTACTGGAGCAGCCGACCAGCGGCAGTATCCTGTTCGATGGACAGGACATGCTGACTGCCTCCCCTGCTGAGCTGCGCAAAGCACGGCGCTCCATTAGCATGGTGTTTCAGCAGTTTAACCTGCTTATGCAGCGAACTGCACTGCGCAATGTAAGTTTCCCGTTGGAAATTGCCGGTGTGCCCAAGCAGAAGGCACGGGCACATGCGGCAGAGCTGCTGAATACTGTTGGCCTTTCTGAGTGGGCCGGCAGCTACCCCAGCCAGCTTTCCGGCGGACAGAAACAGCGTGTGGCCATTGCGCGCGCACTGGCCACCGAGCCGAAAATGCTGTTGTGTGACGAGGCAACCAGTGCGCTGGACCCCGCGACTACCCTGAGTATTCTGCATCTGCTGAAAAAGATAAACAATGCTTACGGTATTACAATTTTGGTCATTACGCACCAGATGAACGTCATTGAGGAAATCTGCGGCCGTGTGGCTATCCTTTCCGGCGGCCGTGTTGTGGAGAGCGGGCCTGTGCGCGACATTTTTGCTAACCCGAAAACGGACGCCGCCAAAAAACTGGTGCTGCCCTCTTCCGGACGGAAAGGGCAGATGCTGGGCCGCCGGCAAATCCGCCTTGTGTTTGACGGTGTGGATTCTCATGAACCGGTGCTGGCACAGCTGGTGCTGCACTTCCAAACGGAAGTCAACATTATGTATGCGGACACACGCGACCTAAACGGCAAGGCGGTTGGTCAAATGATTCTGCAGCTGCCTGAGGACCAAGAACTGGGCGACCAAATGGTCACCTTCTGTCGAGCACGCGGCCTGACTGTAGAGGAGGTGACAACAGATGAGCAGTGATATGCTTCCCATTTTTGGGCAAGGTATTCTAGAAACGCTGTATATGGTTCTTTTCAGCACCCTGTTTGCCTATGTCATCGGTCTACCGCTGGGTGTACTGCTGGTCGTGACCGCCAAAGACGGCATCCGGCCAAACGCTGCTGCCCACAAGGTCATTGATGTGATTGTCAACATTACGCGCAGCGTTCCATTCCTGATTCTTCTGGTAGCAATTATACCGTTTACAAGGGCCATCGTTGGTACTTCCATCGGCACCAACGCGACGATTGTCCCGCTGACCATCAGTGCGGCGCCGTTCGTCGCGCGTCTGGTAGAAAGCCCGCTGGCCGATGTGGACGGCGGCGTGGTGGAGGCGGCCCAGTCCATGGGCTGCACCACTTGGCAGACGATTTGGAAAGTGCTTCTGCCGGAAGCAAAGCCCGGTCTGCTGCGCAATGCGGCAATCGCCACGACCACCATCCTCGGCTACTCGGCCATGGCGGGCTTTGTCGGCGGCGGCGGCTTGGGTGCCATTGCCACCAACTATGGCTATTACCGCTATGACAGCATTACCATGCTGTCAACGGTCGTGCTGCTGGTCGTCATCACCCAGATTCTGCAGGGCGTCGGCCTGAAAGTGGCGGACAGTTCCGACAGACGCAAGCGCTGAAAAGCAGCTGTTCTGCGGCATTTGATACAGCCGTTTTGAGAGGGTATCATCGGCACATACTGCATTTATTTCTCAGGAGGGATTCTTTATGAAAAAATTACTGGCATTTACACTGACAGCCGTTTTGGCGGCAGGCACCCTTGCGGGCTGCGGCGGCGCTTCTTCTTCGGCGGCTTCCACCAACACTGCTGCGGCAAAAGGAACCATCATCGTTGGTGCTTCCCCTTCGCCGCATGAAGAAATCCTGAACGGTGTTGTCAAACAGCAGCTGGCCAAGGAAGGCTACACGCTGGTCGTAAAGGAGTTTTCCGACTATGTACAGCCGAACCTCGCACTGGAGGGCAAAAATCTGGACGCTAACTACTTCCAGCACAAGCCGTACATGGACAGCTTTAACAAAGAAAAAAACACCCATTTGGTTTCCATGGGCCCGATCCACTACGAGCCGTTTGGCATTTATGCCGGTAAGACCAAAAAGCTGGCCGACCTGAAGGACGGCGCAACCATTGCCGTACCGAACGACACCACCAACGAAGCCCGCGCTCTGCTTCTGTTGCAGGATAACGGTATTCTCAAACTGAAAGCAAATGCCGGCATTACTGCCACACAGAAGGACATTGCCGAAAACCCGAAGCACATTAAGATTCAGGAAATTGAAGCCGCGCAGCTGCCCCGTGCGATTCAGGACGTGGACCTCGCTGTTATCAACGGCAACTATGCTATCAGCGGCGGGCTGAAAGTCAGCGACGCACTGGCCATGGAAAAGAACTCCTCCCTTGCCGCTAAAACTTACGCCAATGTGCTGGCTGTACGGCAGGGCGACGAAAACCGTGCGGAACTGAAGGCCCTGTATAAAGCCCTGACCAGCAAAGAAACGCAGGACTACATTAACAAGAAGTACAGCGGTGCCGTTGTTCCTTCCACACAAGCTTAATTTTTCATTTTCCGTATAACAAAGCGTCCCTGCTTTCTCTGGCTGCCGCTGGAAAGGCAGGGCACTTTTTCGCCTCAAAATCCGTTTATTTTCAAATTGTTCAACAAATACTACTTGTCTGTACCAATGAATTGTGATACAGTGTAACCACTTGCCGGTAGAACTTTCTTCTTATGGAGGAAAAAGTGACCATACAGAAAATGCCCGTTTCGTCCCCAGAGGCGCAGCAGCTGATGGGTGAACTTTCTGCAAAGCTTACGGAGTTAACCGGGTGCAGCGGAGCTTCCGGTTTTGACTTCCGGGACATGGAAAATCCGCGGGCGCTGTTTGCGGTGGCCCAGCTGGAAGGTCGACCGGTCGGCTGCGGTGCCCTGCGTGAAGTGTCCGACAACACTGCGGAGGTTAAACGTGTGTACGCCTGTCAAAGCGGCCATGGCATTGGCAGCCGTATCCTAAAATATCTGGAAGCGGAGGCTCGTCGGCTTTCCTATACACGCCTCATTTTAGAAACACGAAAGGCAAATCAAAAGGCTGTGCAGTTTTACCTGCGCTGCGGCTATCAGCCATGTGAAAACTACGGCAGATACCGCGGACTGGAAGACGCCATATGTTTTTCCAAAAGACTGCCGCCGCTGTCCGGAAGCGGAAAAGCACGGTACGATTGATAAACAAAATTGACAATAAAAAAGCGGCTTTGCCGCAGGAACGAAAGTCCTGTTCGGTAAAGCCGCTTTTTGTATTTTTTTCTGTCAGAATGCCGTTATTCGATTTCAGAAATAGCCGCACGCAGGCCCAAAATTGAGGTCGGCGTAACGGAAAGCTCATCAATACTCATGTCGACAAAGGTCCGTGTCAGGCTCTCATCTGCACCAAGCTCGCCGCAGATGCCAATCCAAATACCGGCCTTGTGGGCATTTTCAGCGGACATACGAATCAGACGCAGGATAGCCTTGTGGTGCGTGTTGCAGAACCGGGCAATATCCTGATTCTGGCGGTCGCAGGCCAGTGTATACTGTGTCAGGTCGTTGGTGCCAACGCTGAAAAAGTCCACTTCTTTGGCAAGGTCATCACTGATGACCGCAGCAGCCGGTGTTTCAATCATGATGCCCAGCTCCACGGAAGAAGAGAACGGAATTCCCTCCTGTGTCAGTTCACCGCGCACCTGTGCGGCAATCTGTTTGCACTGCTGTACTTCCTCTAAAGAAGTAATCATCGGGAACATAATGGCGATTTTTCCGTAGGCAGAGGCGCGGTACAAGGCGCGCAGCTGCGTCTTAAAAATTTCCGGACGTGTCAGACAAATACGGATGGCACGCATACCCATAGCCGGGTTCGCTTCTTTGGGCAGGTGGAAATAGTCTGCCTGCTTGTCGGCGCCAATGTCCAGCGTGCGGATAACCACCCGTTTGCCGTTCATTTTTTCCGCCACCGCTTTGTAAGCCTGGAACTGCTCCTCCTCGGTTGGATAATCGCTGCTTTCCAGATACAGGAACTCACTGCGGAACAGGCCAATGCCCTCCGCATCATTTTCCAGTACGGCAGCCATATCTTTCGGGTTGCCGATGTTGGCACACAGGTCGATATGATGGCCGCTCTTGGTTGCGGTAGGACGGCCGCGGTACAGGGACAGCAGGCGCTTGCGTGCTTCCTCGCTCTGATGCTTTTCGTTCATGGCCTGACGGGTTGCCTTGTCCGCATCCAGATAGACACAGCCGGTGGAACCGTCCACAATGACCTCTTTGCCTTCCAGCTCCGATGCCAGCTGGTCTTTTAGACCAATGACTGCCGGAATGCCCATGGTACGAGCAAAAATTGCCGTATGGGCATTATAGGAACCTTCTGCCGTGATGAATGCCAGCACCTGTGCCTTGTCCAGCTGGGCCGTTTCACTGGGGGCCAAATCGTCCGCCGCCAGCACGCATGGCGCACTGCCGGTAAGGCCGCCGGTCTCTTTGCCGGTCAAAATGGCAATTACACGCGCGGAAACGTCCTTAACATCCGCCGCACGGCCGCGCATATATTCGTCGTCCATCTGTGAGAACATCTCCGCAAATTCTTTGGAGGTTTCCTGCACAGCGTACTCTGCACAAACCTTTTCATTTGTTATTTTATCTGTAATGGAATTGCCGTAATCCAC
Organism: Caproicibacterium lactatifermentans; assembly: GCF_013315815.1. Taxonomy (NCBI): domain Bacteria; kingdom Bacillati; phylum Bacillota; class Clostridia; order Eubacteriales; family Oscillospiraceae; genus Caproicibacterium; species Caproicibacterium lactatifermentans. The sequence continues at coordinate 458,237 of NZ_CP046051.1, read as the reverse complement.
ATCCTCCAGCATCATTTGGTGGATTTGGAACAGCAGGGAATTCTCTTCCCCCAGTTCATTGCGTGTTTTTACATATAAATTGGCCAGCTGTGTCACAGCAGCCGCACGGGCATCCTCAAAGCGTTTGGTCTCTGCTTCTATATCCGTCACCGTGCGTTTTTCGACAGCCGCCGAATTCCTGTGGAAAAAGCGAACTTTGCCGAATACAACACCTTTGCTTACGCCTTCCCCTTTTAGCACTGTCATATTATTTCCTCCTTCATTTTTATGTATTACAAAAATGGATGTTCCCATCCCGTTGTGAGTTTGTTTCATCTGCACAGGCCGTGTTTCTGCGGTCGCTATATTATACAATAAATCGGGCAGCAAGTCCACCTAGCGGAATTTCTTCTTCGTTTCCTTTGTGAAAAGTGGAATTTTCCGCACCAATAACTGCCATACTATACAAGAGAAGAATACTGCAGGCAGCCTTGCCGCCTGAAAAAGGAGATACATGATGAGCGAAAAAATCGCAGTTCTTGTTGATTCTGGCAGTGACTTGCCGGAAGACCTGAAAAACAAATATGGCATTACAACCATGGACCTGCGCGTCATATACCAGGACAAGGCTTATGCTGACAGCACAGAGATTACCCCACAGATGGTTTACAACCGTTTTCCCAAGGAGATTCCCACCACTTCTGCCCCCAATGTGCAGGAAACCTGTGACGTGCTGGAACAGCTGCACAGTCAGGGCTTCCGCAAAGTAATCTCCATTTGTATTTCCAGTGGACTGAGCTGTACATTCCAGACCGTGCAGAACGCCGCAAAAGAGTTCCCTGATATGGACATCTTTGTATTTGACAGCAAGAACATCTCTATCGGCACCGGATTCTATGCACTGTGGGCCGCCCGTGCCATTCAGCAGGGCATGTCCTTTGAGCAGATTACCTCTGCCCTGAAAAATGGACAGTACGCCAGCAAAGTGTTCTTTTACATGGACACGCTTGATTACCTGCGTGCTGGCGGCAGAATTGGCCGCGTAACTGGACTAATTGGCAAAGTGCTGAATATCCGTCCCATTATCTCCTGCAATGACGAAGGAACCTACTATACCGCCGCCATGGTACGCGGCAAAAAAGACGGCAGCGGCCGTATGCTGGAATCCGTCGGGAAACTGGCAACCAATCAAAAAGTGTGGCTGGCACTGATGAACGGTGAAGCGGCCAGTCAAGCACATATTTTGCGGGACAGGCTTCCGGCCTTTTTCCCAAATGGGAAAGTTGTAGTTGAAAAACAGATAAATGCTTCCATGGCTGTACACACCGGCCCGGGGCTGGTGGGTGTCGGCGTATTTCGCGCCGTATAATGAAATATCGTCCCTGTCCGCTGTCCCTGCAGGACAGCAGTAAAAAAGCAGCGGTTCCATTGCCATAAACGGCGGGCCGCTGCTTTTGTCTGTTTTGTTTTCTTTTCCCGGCGCTGTTTTTATGTAGCAGCTCCATGAGAAACCTGTGCTGCTGCGGCAGGGACACCGGAAAAACGGTGGCGAGGCTGTGGAATCAGACCAAAGCTGACAGATAGGGCACGGTCCACCGCATTCATGCTTTCCTCCCCGACACGGCCAATGTGCTCCCGCAGGCGGTGTTTATCCAATGTGCGCACCTGCTCCAGCAGAACGATACTGTCACGGGCAAGGCCGGTGGCGGCGGCGTTCAGGTGGATATGTGTCGGCAGCTCGGTTTTGCCGCGCTGGCTGGTAATGGCGGCCGCAATGACCGTTGGGCTAAAACGGTTCCCCACATCGTTTTGAATGATGAGGACCGGCCGCACACCACCCTGTTCGGAACCAATGACTGGGCTTAAATCTGCGTAAAAAATATCTCCACGTCTAACCTGCATACATCTCACGCTCCGCGTTTTATTTTCTGCAGATAGCATTGGCAGAAGCGGTAAAATCTATACATTTTTCCGCTCTTCTGCCACAGTGTATGCGGGGATGAAGAATTCTGTTTCTGATAAAAGTATCAGATCCGGCGGGTGTTTTCAATCCGTAAAAAAATTCGCGGCAGTTCATTCAGCATATCATGCGGCAGCATCGCCTGCTGAGAGAAACGCGCCGCACAGCGGTCCCCTGCCAGTCCGTGCAGATAGACTGCGGCGGCAGCGGCCGTATACGGTTCTATTCCCTGTGCTAAAAAAGCGCCAATCATGCCCGCCAGCAGGTCACCGCTTCCGCCGCGCGCCATGCCAGGATTACCGGTCGGGTTTTTCAGCAAACGACCGTCTGGAGCAGCAACCAGTGTGCCGGCGCCTTTCAGCACCAGAATGACTTTGTGCTCTGCCGCGAAAGAAGCGGCCGCACCGACGCGGTCCGCCTGCACATCTTCGACCGAGCAATGCAGCAGCCGTGCCATCTCTCCCGGATGTGGCGTAAGCACCAGCGGCGCCGAAACTGTGTCCAGCACGGAAACATCTTCTGCAATGCAGTTCAGACCGTCGGCGTCCAACACCAGCGGATCACAGCAGGCACGCAATACATTCCGCACCCGTTCGGGGTGCGCAGTGGAAAGGCCGCACCCCAGCACGCAGGCGGAGGCTTTCCGCAGGGAGTGCAGTACCGGTGAAAAGTCGTCCTCCCGATAAACGGTATACACCGCTTCCGGCAGACGGGACGCCACAATGGGGTAAATACTCTCCGGCAGAGCGGCGTCCACCAGTCCCGTGCCGCAGCGCAGGGCCGCACCTGTACACAGCATAGCGGCCCCGGCCATACCCGCACTGCCGCAGATACACAAAAGGCGCCCGAAGGTGCCTTTGTTGCTGTCCTTTGGGCGCTGCTTCGCAACAGAAAAAGCAAGCTGTTCAGGAATCCAATTCATATTTCAGCGTCCTTTCGTTCACCCAGTACGACCGCCGCCGCCGTAGCAGCAGTGTGCGTCACGCTGACCGAAAACTGCCACCCGTCCGCCAGCCGTGCCGCCGCGCCGCTTAATGCGAGGTACGGTACACCGTTCGGCTTGCGCATCAGCTGCACTTCCCGCAGGGAAAAGCCGGCAAGGCCCGTGTGCATCGCCTTACCAAACGCTTCTTTTGCGCTGAAAGAAGCCGCAACACTCTGCGGCGGAAACCCGCGTTCTTTCAGCTGCTCATATTCCCATTCTCCCAAAACGCGCCCGCAAAAGCGCGGGTTCCGCATGGAGTGCCGAATACGGTCAATCTCACACAAGTCAAGCCCTGTCGTCAGCATGCCGGTTTGTCCGCCGCCTGCGGTTTCGGCAACGCGGAAGTGTCCACTGTACGCTTGATGAACGGATGAATCGCATTCAGTACTTTATCACTGGGACTAAAAACCACCAGCAGTCTGCCGTATTGTCCGTAATGGCCAGCCAAATACCACTCCCCGTCGGTGCCGCCGACAGTTCGACCCACCCGATAAACGTAATCAAATTTTCTGCCGGTAAATTTCTGCGGGTCGTATTTTCCAATCTCCTCTGTATCGTGCAGGTTAATGGAAAACTGCGGCTTGCGCTTGCGGCGGTGAATGATTTTATCACAGGTGAAGTCGCCGTTTGTAATGCTGTACTCAAACTCCCAGTCGATACTGGTGATGAGGTAATACAGGCCAAAACCAACACCGGCCAAAATAAAGATAAAGAAGTACAGCAGCGGCGTGAAAATCATGGGTAACAGCAGAATGACAACGGCGCCGACCAGACACAAAAGCAAAATGCCCGCGTCCTTTGCGCTGAATTTACGTTTGATAATCTCTTCACAGAAAATGTCCATTTGCAGGGTTCCTCCGGTTTTCCGCATTTTAGCTTTTATGGCAGTTCTTTATATGCTAAATATTGTAACATAGGCGGAGCAGAAATACAACGGCCGGAGACGCTCCACCTTGCATTTCCGGGCTACCCATGCTATAATAAATTTAAATATCCCCGTAAACGCTGTGACAAAGGAAGTAGCACCCGCCGCACAGGAACAGAGAGGGCACGCCGTCGGCTGAAAACGTGCCCGCCTGCACCGGGTTTGTGAAGTTCCCTTTTGAGCGTTCCCGCTGAACTGCACCTTTTAGTAGGCGGGAACGGACGGCCCCGTTATCGGCTGCAAAAGTATAAAATTAGGGTGGTACCGCGAAGATTTACAAGCCTTCGCCCCTTATGTGGGGCGGGGGCTTTTTTTATTTGCGGCGGAAAGGATGAGGACCGTAACATGATAAAAGAAGAACTGCAGGCACTCGGCAGCAAAGCGCTGCAGGAGCTGCACGGCGCCGACAGCCAGAAGGGGCTGGACGAGCTGCGTGTGCGCTACCTTGGAAAAAAAGGTTCCCTAACGGGCATTCTCAAACAGATGCGAAATCTGTCCGCGGAAGAACGCCCCGTGGTCGGCAAACTGGCCAACGACGTGCGCGCCAAAATAGAGGACGCTGTTGCAGAGCGTCGGGAGGAACTGAAGCAGCTGGAACTGCAGCATCGCCTGCAGGCCGAAGCGGTGGACGTAACCCTGCCCGGCAAACAGCGCCATCTGGGCTGCAAACACCCGCTAACGCTGACACTGGAAGACCTCGAAGAGATTTTCCTCGGCATGGGCTTCAGCATCGCAGAAGGCCCGGAAGTAGAGTATGACTACTACAATTTTGAGGCACTGAATATTCCAAAGGACCACCCGGCCCGCGACGACCAGGATACTTTCTATATCAACGACAAGGTCCTGCTGCGTACCCAGACCAGCCCGGTGCAGGTGCGCACCATGCAGAGCCAGAAACCGCCTATCCGCATCATCGCGCCGGGGCGTGTTTACCGCAGTGACGCTGTAGACGCCACTCACTCCCCGCTGTTCCACCAGATAGAGGGGCTGGTCGTGGACCACGGCATTACCTTTGCCGACCTGAAGGGCACACTGGAAACATTTATTAAGCGCCTGTACGGTGAGGACAGCGTAGTACGTTTCCGTCCGCATCACTTCCCCTTCACGGAGCCCAGCGCCGAAGTGGACGTACAGTGCTTCAACTGCCACGGCAAAGGCTGCCGCCTGTGTAAGGGCGAAGGCTGGATTGAAATTCTCGGCTGCGGCATGGTGCACCCGAAGGTCCTTTCCAACTGCAGCATTGACCCGGAGGAGTACTCCGGCTTTGCGTTCGGCATCGGTTTGGAACGCATCGCCATGCGTCGGTATAACATCGATGATATGCGTCTGTTTTACGAAAATGACGTCCGCTTTTTGGAACAGTTCTGAAGCGGTGTAATTACTCAGTGTATAACGGAAAGTGTGGGATATATTAAATAATGAATCTTTCAATGCGTTGGCTCAAAGAATTTGTGGACCTGCCCCCCATGCCGCTGCGCCAGTTCACAGAATCTATTACCCTCAGCGGCAGCAAAGTGGAAAGCTGGAGCACCGAAGGTGAAGAGATTTCCAAAGTGGTGGTCGGCAAAGTTTTATCGCTGGAACGCCATCCAGACAGTGACCACCTGTGGATTACCAAAACAACGGTAAATGAAAACGAGGAGCCGCTGCAGATTGTCACCGGCGCCCAAAACCTGAAGGTCGGCGACTATGTGCCGGTCGCACTGCACGGCAGCACCCTGCCCGGCGGCAAGAAAATTAAGCGCGGCAAGCTGCGCGGTGTGGCAAGCAACGGTATGCTGTGCGGCATTGCCGAGCTTGGTCTGACTACCCATGACTTCCCCTCCACCATAGAGGATGGCATTATGGTGCTGACGGAAACGGACGGCTGCAAGCTGCAGCTGGGTATGGATATTCATGAGGCGCTGGGTCTGAATGACACGACCGTTGCGTTTGAAATCACCTCCAACCGGCCGGACTGCTTCTCCGTCATCGGCCTGGCACGTGAGGCAGCGGCAACTTTCCACCTACCGCTCAAACTGCACACGCCGGTTGTCAAGGGCGGTGCCGGTGACTGTACCGGCCTGCTGGACGTGAAGATTGAGGCACCGGACCTGTGCTCCATTTATACAAACCGTGTTGTAAAAAATGTGCGTGTCAAACCCTCGCCGCTGTGGATGCGGGAACGCCTGCGCGCCATGGGTGTACGCCCCATCAACAACATTGTGGATATTACAAATTACGTCATGCTGGAATACGGTCAGCCCATGCACGCTTTCGACCTGGAGAGCGTGCAGGATCGCACCATTCGTATACGCCATGCCAAACCGGGTGAAACCATCACGACCCTAGACGGCGACAAGCACACCCTGACTGAAAAGCAGCTGGTCATCACTGACAGCAGCAAGCCCATGGCCATTGCCGGTGTTATGGGCGGCGAGAACAGCGGTATTACGGACAATACCACGACCATCGTTTTTGAGTCCGCCTGCTTCAGCGGCCCCAGTATTCGCACGACCGCGCGTGACCAGAGCCTGCGTACCGAGGCAAGTGGCCGCTATGAAAAGGGACTGGACCCCAACAACTGTATTCCCGCGATTAACCGTGCCTGCGAACTGGTGGAAATGCTGGACGCCGGCGACGTCATGGACGGCATCATCGTGGACGACCACTCCAGCAAGGAAAAACACCGCATCCGTTTCGAGCCGGATTGGACCAACCGCTTCCTGCACACGGATATTGCCCCCGAAATGATGAAGAAAATTCTTCTGAAGCTGGAGTGTGAATTCGACGGTGACGATATTTTGGTGCCGACCTTCCGCCCCGACCTGGAGCATAAGGCGGATATTGCAGAAGAAGTCGCCCGTTTCTACGGCTACAACAGCATTCAAAGCAAAAAGCTGCCCGGCGGCGCCGAGGGTGTACTGACACCCAAGCAGCATTTTCTGCGCACTGTGCACAACGAAATGCAGGCACTGGGTGCGGACGAAATTATGTCCTATTCCTTTATTTCTCCCAAAGAATATGACAAAATTCTCATGCCGGCAAACGACCCACTGCGTACTTCCGTTACCCTGCGCAATCCGCTGGGTGAGGATACCAGCATTATGCGCACGGTTTTGCTGCCCTCCGTGCTACAGATTCTGTCGCGCAACTACAACAACCGCAACCCGCAGGCGTGCCTGTACGAGCTGGCCAACGTTTACCTGCCCGCTGATGGCCCGGACGCCCTGCCGGAGGAGCGTCCCACACTCATCTGCGGCATGTACGGTGAGGGCTATGACTTCTTTACTGCCAAAGGCATGGTAGAAACACTGTTGGCAAAGCTCTGCGTTGACGATTGGGACATCACTGCCTGCAAAGACGCATGCAGCTACCACCCCGGCCGCTGCGCAAAGCTGTCCGCCGGTGAGGACACCCTGGGCATTCTCGGGGAAGTACACCCCACTGCGGCGGAAAACTATTCCCTCGACACCCGCGTGTATACCTTTACGCTGGACGTGCCGGTGCTGCGCAAGCACGCCCACACGCAGCACACCTACCGTACCCTGCCGAAGTTCCCGGCTGTCACCCGTGACCTTGCGCTCATCTGTGACGCCGAAGTGCCTGTCGGTGACCTGGAAAAGGCTATCCGCCGCGGCGCCGGTAAGCTGCTGGAAACCATCAGCGTTTTTGATGTGTACCGCGGCGAGCAGATTTCCCGCGGCAAAAAGAGTGTAGCCTTCAGCTTGGTCCTACGCAGCCCGGACACTACCCTGACGGACGAACAGATAAACAGCTCCCTGCACCGCGTAATGAAGGAACTGGAGAAAATCGGTGCCGCCCTGCGCGAGTAATATGCACATTTCTTCCCAAAAAACCGCAAAAATACACTGCTTTTTAAAAAGTCATGCCCAATTATTCACATTTCCTGCCTTGCATTTTACCACTTTCTGATGTATGATAACTTTATATTAGGAGGTGATCGTATGCAGGATAAGACCATGACCTTTTCGATTGGCGGCAACCGGGAAGAAGATATTAAAAAAATTATGACGACGGTATACCAGGCTTTACAGGAAAAAGGATACAACCCCATCAGCCAAATAGTGGGATATATTCTTTCGGAAGACCCAACGTATATCACCACCCACAACAACGCGCGCAGCCTTATCCGCAAGGTCGACCGAGATGAACTTTTGCAGGTACTGGTAAAATCTTATCTGCAGACCTGAACCTAACTTCCGCCTAAAAAGGAGGCCTCCTATTGAGCGAAAAGAAAACGGAACCAAAGTTCCCCATGTACAAAGGCAAACCGCTGGTGCGCAGCGGCAATGTACTGTACTATGGCAGCATGAAGGACCGGTATGTCTGCCGGCTGGAAATTAAGAGCACAAAAAAGGTAAAGGACATGGATGTGGCTGACAAAGTAGCCGTACAGCTGATGCTGACGGACCCAGCCATGCAGTCCCGCAAACAAATCGTAAAGAACAGTGAAAAGTCCGGCCTGTACTTGGCAATGGATATTGCAGACGCATGGCTGACTCGTGCACTGGCAAAATAAACGCATTTAAGCATTAAAGAGCGGCGGCAGAAAATTTCTGCCGCCGCTCTTTAATGCAATTCTTTTTTCTTTTGTACAAAAAAGTCACCGCAGAAACGTTTCTGCGGTGACTTTGCTGTCTTGGCTAGATTGTGTTTTTAGGCGTGGCCAATGTCATGACGGTACTGTACACCATCCCAGTGAATCTTTGCAACAGCCGTATAAGATTTCTGCAGTGCTTCTTCCAAAGTGGCTCCGGTGCAGGTAACGCCCAGCACACGGCCGCCGTTGGTATAAAACTTTCCGTCCTTTTTCAGCGTGCCGGCATGATAAACCATTGCGCCCTCCACTTGGCCGTTCTGGTCCAGACCGGAAATTTCCAGTCCTTTTTTGTAGCTGCCCGGATAGCCGCCGCTCGCCATAATGACACAGGCGCAGGCTTCCTTTTTCCACTGAATATCGATTTTATCCAGTGTGCCGTTGATGGTCGCTTCAAAAATATCGACAAGGTCCGTTTTCAACCGTGGCAGCACAACCTGTGCCTCCGGGTCACCGAAACGGGAATTGTACTCAATGACTTTCGGGCCGTCCGGCGTCAGCATCAGTCCAAAATACAGGCAGCCCTTAAACGGCCGGCCCTCTGCATTCATGGCCTTCAATGTCGGCATAAAAATAGTCTTCATGCATTCGTCGGCAATGGCATCGGTATAGGAAGGGTTCGGGCTAATGGTACCCATTCCGCCGGTGTTTTTGCCCTTGTTTCCATCCAGCGCACGCTTATGGTCCTTGCTGCTGACCATTGGCTTCAGCGTTTTGCCGTCCGCAAAGGCTAACACACTGACTTCCGGACCAGTCAGGAATTCTTCAACAACCACTTGATTGCCGGAATTGCCGAACACCTTGTCCTCCATGATGGTATGCACGGCATCCTTTGCCTCATCAAAGTTCTGCGCAATGATAACGCCTTTGCCCAGCGCAAGGCCGTCCGCCTTGATAACGACCGGATAGCGGTTTTGTTTCCGAACATAGGCAAGCGTTTTTTCCGGTGTATCAAAAACTTCATACGCCGCTGTGGGAATATGATATTTTTTCATCAGGTTCTTACTGAATACCTTGCTGGCCTCAATCTGCGCCGCGGCGCGGTTCGGGCCAAAAGCTGGAATGCCAGCCTCGGTAAAGGCATCGACCATACCCGCCGCCAGCGGGTCATCCGGCGTGACACACACCATGTCAATATCGTTTTTCTTCGCAAAGTCCACCATACCCGCTACATCTGTCGCTGCAATCGGCACGTTTTCAGCATCACAGCCAATGCCGCCGTTGCCGGGTGCGCAGTAAATTTTGTCCGCGCGGCGGCTCTCCATCAGTTGACGGATAACGGCGTGTTCTCGGCCGCCGCCGCCGACTACCAGAATTTTCATTGCAATGCTCCCCTTCTTCTGCCGTTCTTAGTGGTGGAACAGGCGCATACCGGTGAACGCCATGACCATTCCGTACTTGTTGCAGGTATCAATGACATTGTCGTCACGGATAGAACCACCAGGTTCGGCCACATACTTCACGCCGCTTTTGTGTGCGCGCTCGATGTTGTCGCCAAAGGGGAAGAAAGCGTCGCTGCCCAGTGTTACACCGGAAAGCTTCGCCGCCCATTCTTTCTTTTCCTCGCATGTCAGCGGTTCCGGCTTTACTTTCAGAAACTGCTTCCAGTTGTCCGTTTCCAGCAGGTCCTCCCACTCGTTGGAAATATAGTTATCAATCGTGTTGTCGCGGTCCGGCCGATGAATGCCGTCCACAAACTGCAGGGCAAGCACCTTCGGGTGCTGACGCAGCCACCAAACGTCCGCTTTATTACCGGCAAGACGGGTGCAATGGATACGGCTCTGCTGGCCAGCACCGACACCAATCGTCTTGCCATCCTTTACATAGCAGACCGAGTTGCTCTGGGTATACTTCAGTGTAATAAGAGAAAGGAGCATATCGCGCTTGGCACTTTCGGGCAGGTCCTTTTGCTCCGTCACAATATTTTCCAGCAGGGCATTGTTGATTTTAAAGTTATTGCGGCACTGCTCAAAAGTAACGCCGAAAACGTCCTTCTGCTCCACGTCCGCGGGGACATAAGAAGCGTCAATCTGCACCACATTGTAGCTGCCGCGGCGCTTCTTTTTCAATATCTGCAAAGCCTCATCGGTGTAGCCAGGGGCAATGACGCCGTCGGACACTTCCCGCTTTAAAAACAGAGCGGTTTCTTTGTCGCAGGTATCGGACAAAGCGGCCCAATCACCGTAGGAGGACATCCGGTCCGCGCCGCGTGCGGCGGCATAGGCTGATGCCAGCGGAGAAAGCTGCAAGTCATCTACAAAATAGATCTTTTTCAATGTATCGGAAAGTTCGGTTGCCACCGCGGCACCCGCTGGACTAACGTGCTTGAAAGAGGCGGCACTGGCAAGGCCGGTGGCTGTTTTCAGCTCATGCACCAACTGCCAAGAGTTGAGTGCGTCCAGCAAATTGATATAGCCGGGACGGCCATTTAATACTTGAATGGGCAGTTCACCCTGCCGTATAAAGACACGCGCAGGCTTCTGGTTCGGGTTGCAGCCATATTTCAATTCCAGTTCTTTCATACATTGCCCTCCTCAAACATTTCTATTGACGATTTTAGAAGTATGCTTGCCGGTCTGTAAATCGATAAAGCAGGTATATAGGGAAACTTTATTGTCACTGTTCAGGTTGTCCCATACGGTGCGGGTGAAAGTTTCCAGATTTCCCGGTATCGTAACCAGTGTCGGTTCTCCATCGAAGCTAGGCAGCGGGCTGCCATCACCGAGGTAGGTGTGGATATAACGTCCCTGTCCCGCGCGGCAGCTTTCATACTCATAGAAATACCGCAGTGTATTGTCTTTGTCGCCGTTGTCGCTTTTCAAAATGGACAGGTTAAAACCACCGTTCGGCTTTACAACACCGCTGATACGCGGGGTGAAGTTGGGGCTGTCCGGCTCAAACGTGCGCTGCAGCAGTGCGTGGCGGTAGCAGCGGCCCGCCTGCATGACATCATAGATGGTATCAGTCTGGTCGCCGTTTGTCACGATGGTTTTATCTTGATACTGCCGCACCGGTGCATAAATGATGAGGGACGGGTCCGTCATTTTGCCTTCGTCAAATGCTTTGGTCTGAATGCCGTCCGCTGTCGGAACAAAGATACGGTTGCGGCTGTTTTCACTGCGGCCCATAATAAAGTACGCAATGACCGCGCTGCCGTTGTCCTCGCTTCGGCCAAGAATGATGCCGCGGCCGGGATATGTGCAGGAAGAAAGCTCCTGTGCCAAATCTGTCAGTTTCATGCTTCTGCCTCCTCGTCAATGGTTACGACTCCGTTTGTCACGTGCAGCCGGCCGGCACAGAACAGCGCAGCCGCCTTTGGCAGCAGCTTCCACTCAACCTGTTCCATCACACGGCGCTGCAAAATTTCCGGTGTATCGCCGGACTGCACGGCAACCGCTTTCTGTAAAATAATCGGTCCGCCATCACAAATTTCATTTACAAAATGAACGGTGGCGCCGGTTACTTTGACACCGCGTGCCAGTGCCGCTTCATGCACATGCAGCCCATAAAAGCCCTCCCCGCAGAAAGAGGGAATCAGCGATGGGTGAATGTTAATGATGCGGTTGCGGTACGCACGGATAACCTGCTCACTGATGATGGTCATAAAACCTGCCAGAATGATCAAACTGGTGTGGTTTTGGTCCAGTACCTGCAATAGGGCTGTGTCGTAGTCCTCCTGCCGCGCAAAAGTCCGCCGCCGCAGGACAGTTGTCGGGATGTTCGCCTTTTCGGCACGCTGCAGCGCATACGCGCCGGGATTGCTGGAAACGACCAGTGTAATGCGGCCGTCCGGAATTTCTCCGCGGTCCTGCGCGTTGATAAGGGCCTGCAGGTTGGTACCGCCGCCGGAAACCAGCACAGCAATGTTCAGCATAGCACTACGCCGTCCTCCCCAGCGACAATCTCGCCAATAACCGAAGCAGTTTCACCGGCCTGCTGCAGCACGGTGACTGCCTTTTGGGCGTCTTCCTTTGCCACGGCGCAGCACATACCAATGCCCATATTAAAGGTATTGTACATATCATGGTCAGAAATCTTCCCCGCCTGCTGGATAACGGAGAAAATAGGCAGCTTTGCAAAGGAGCCAAGTTCAATCTTTGCCGTCAGGCCGGGGTGCAGCATGCGCGGGATATTTTCGTAAAAGCCGCCGCCTGTCACATGGGACACAGCCTTTACTTCCACTGCCTGCATTAGCTTCTGCATGGATTTTACATAAATGCGTGTCGGGGTAAGCAGAGTTTCGCCCAAGGTTCCGCCGAGTTCCGGCACACGGCGCTGTGCTGCGGCGCTGTCCGTCAGGTGCAGTACACGGCGCACCAGGGAAAAGCCGTTGGAATGCACGCCGCTGGAAGCAAGGCCAATCAGTGCATCGCCCGGTTTCACCTTGCTGCCGTCTATGATTTTCGCCTTGTCCACGATTCCAACGGAGAAGCCCGCCAAATCGTACTCATCCTCCGGCATCAGGTCGGGATGTTCTGCTGTTTCGCCGCCAATCAAGGCGCTGCCGGACTGCACACAGCCCTCTGCTACGCCGCTGACGATGGCCGCGGTCTTTTCCGGAATGTTTTTCCCCGTAGCGATATAGTCTAAGAAGAACAGTGGCTGCGCGCCGCAGCAAATGACGTCATTCACACACATCGCTACGCAGTCAATACCAACGGTGTCGTGCTTGTCCATCAGGAACGCGACCTTCAGTTTGGTGCCCACGCCGTCCGTGCCGCTGACCAGCACCGGTTCCTGCATGCCGGAAAGGTCTGGCTGGAACAGTCCTCCAAAACCGCCGATACCCGAAACAACACCTGGCGTAAGGGTGCGGGCAACATACTGCTTCATCAGTTCTACGGATTTGTAGCCCGCCGTCACGTCCACACCGGCCTGCCGGTAGCTGTCACTGTAACTATTTTGATTCATTTGTCCCCTCCATGGGTCCTCTGTCCGCCTTCCCGGCCGGGCGGCGGCACAGAACAGAAAAACGGCTTACAGTTCCTTTACTTTCTCTTGAACAGCTGCATCTTTTTTGGCAACACCAGCCGCCATATCCTTCTTGGCCTGCTGCAGCTTGCCCGCCAGCGCATCGTCCGAAAGCGCCAGAATCTGCGCGGCAAGAATCGCCGCATTTACAGCACCGTCAATGGCGACCGTTGCAACTGGAATGCCGCTGGGCATCTGTACAGTGGCCAGCAGTGCTTCCATACCGCCGAGGTTTGAAGACTTCATGGGAATGCCGATGACCGGCAGTGTCGTGTTGGCTGCCAGAATGCCCGCAAGGTGCGCCGCCATGCCGGCCGCCGCGATAATCACGCCAAAGCTCGCCGCTTTTGCGCCGCGTGCAAAAGCAATGGCTGCGTCCGGGGTACGGTGCGCACTCATCACATGCGCCTCACAGGGAATGTCCAGTTCTTTCAGCTTGACGATTGCCTTGCTGACAGTGGGAAAATCGCTGTCGCTGCCCATAATGACCGCTACTTTTTTTGTTGCCATGGTAATCAATCACTCCCATATCAATTTAATAAAATAAAAAGAAAAATAGGCTGTGCCGCCACCGGTACAGTCTATTTGAAAGAAAAGCAGGCGAACCTGAAAAAAGATGATGCATCTGTTTTCCGCCCCCCTGCCTGTAGAATACCTCTATTGTAGGGGAAAACGTGCATAATTGCAAGGTTCGTCTTGCTTTTTCACGAAAAATTCTATTCTACTTTGCCGCGGGTGCGTTGTTTTGGTCATCCTTCGGGTCCGTGATCAGTTCTTTTAGGGACGTCGCAAGACCCGCAAGACCCTGTATCTCGGACGGAATGATAATTTTAGTAGCCTTGCCGTCAGCTGCTTTCTGGAAAGCTTCCAGGCTCTTCAGCGCAATGACACGGTCACTCGGATTGGCCTCTGTCAGCAGCTTCAGCGCGTCGGCATAGGCGCTCTGTACTTCACGCACAGCCTCCGCCTGGCCCTGTGCCTCCCGAATCATGGATTCCTTCTTGGCATCCGCACGCAGGATGGTACTTTCTTTTTCACCTTCAGCCACCAGAATAGCGCTCTGCTTATGGCCTTCGGCCTCCAGAATCTGGGCACGGCGCCCACGTTCGGCCTTCATCTGTTTCTCCATGCTGTCCTGGATTTCCTTTGGCGGCAGGATGTTTTTCAGTTCCACACGGTTAACCTTAATGCCCCATGCATCCGTTGCCTCGTCCAGAATGGTCCGAATCTTCGTATTGATGTAGTCGCGGCTGGTCAGCGTGTGGTCCAGCTCCAAGTCACCAATAATGTTGCGCAGGGTGGTGGCAGAAAGGTTTTCAATCGCGGACAGCGGGTGTTCCACACCATAAGTGTACAGCTTTGGGTCTGTCACCTGAAAATAGATAACGGTGTCTATCTGCATAGTAACGTTATCCTTTGTGATAACCGGCTGTGGTGGGAAGTCGACAACCTGTTCCTTCAGGGACACTTTTTTAGAAACCTTTTCAATAAACGGAATCTTAAGATGCAGACCGGTGCGCCAGTCAGCGTGGAAGGCACCCAGACGTTCCACCACATAAGAGTGGGCCTGCGGCACAATCTTGATGTTGGAAACAATGACTAAAAGGACCAAAACCAGAATGATAATCAGGACAAGTGATGCTAGAGTCATAACAAATCTCTCCTCTCAAAAAACAGGCTGCTGGACGAAAGTAAACAGGTCAGTTGCGGCGGACAATCAGCTTGACACCCTCAATTCGGGCCACCGCCACGATGCTGCCTGCGGGAATGATGCTGTCGTCCTCCGAGCGCGCGGTCCACACGCTGCCCATAATCTTGACTAGGCCGCGGTCATCTGTATTGCAGATTTCCTCTGTCACAATACCGGTCTTTCCCACATAGCGGTCAGCGTTTGTCTGCACTTTCTGAAAACGCGTCATGCGGCGAGCAAAGGGCCGTGTGCACAGCAGCAGGACTGCTGACACTGCCAAAAACAAAAGGACCTGTATCCACGGCGCCGCACCGAAGAAAGCCGCAACCGCCGCCACTATGCCGCTCACGGCGAACCAAACGCTTACAAGCTGAACCGTTAGGCCCTCTATGACTGCGGCAATGATGATAATGACAAGCCAAACAAACGGCATGACACCTGTCAGTTGTTCCCACATACTTCCCACCTCTCTTTCATTTTTGCCATTTTATCATAGAATGATACAGAACGCAAACAAAAGAAAGAGAGAATACTGCCTGCGGCGGCCCTATTCGTACAGAAAATATAAAAAAGGGAAAAGGCCGCTGTCCCGCGCATTGGGACCGGCCTTTTCACGTCTTTTCTTCGTTTTGCAGAGAAGCAACAGAACTGTAACCGCCAAATGAGATACTTTGCTTCCTTAAAAGTGAACCAGCAGCAGCAGCGTACCGCCCGTTAGAAGTGCCAGTCCCACCGCGGCCCTGCAACTCAGTTTTTCTTTTAGGAACAGGTAAGAGAACAGCACCGTAACCAGAATAGAAAGTTTATCGATGGGTGCTACCAAGCTGGCACTGCCCATTTGCAGCGCACGGTAATAACACAGCCATGACAATCCCGTTGCCAATCCGGAAAGTGCCAGGAACAGCCAGCTTTTCCCATCAATTACGGAAATCTGCTTTTGCAGGCCGCGTGCGAACACAATCCCCCACGCCAGCGCCAGCACCACCACCGTACGTATCGCGGTGCCGAGATTCGATTCTACCCCCTGTATGCCGACCTTACCGAGAATAGCCGTCAGGCTGGCGAAAACCGCCGAGGCCACCGCCCACACAAGCCAGCTTTTGCCCCCGGCAGCCGGTGCTTCTGTTTTTTTCTTTTGTATCATCAGCAGGGTACCGCTTAAAATCAGCACCATACCAATCAGCATATTGGCTGAAAATGGTTCGCCCAAAAACAGAAATGCCAGAATCATGGTCAGTACCGTACTGGATTTATCAATCGGTGCTACTTTATTGACATCACCCAGCTGCAGCGCACGGAAGTAACAAATCCAGCTGGCACCCGTTGCCAAGCCGGAAAGGACGAGGAACGTCCATGTGTGTGCGGACAGGCTGCCAATCTGGCCGCCGGAACCCACCACAACCACCATCAGCCACGCAAAGGCCAGCACAACAACTGTCCGCAGCGCCGTTGCCAAATGAGAATTGACATTTTTAATCCCGATTTTCGCCAATACCGCTGTAATACCGGCAAAAAACGCTGAACCAAACGCATAGAGAATCCACATATCTGTCTGTCTTCTTTCCTATTCAGAATAAAAAAGCCTCCACGACACAGGAAGCGGCGTGGAGGAGCCAGTTTTGGGCTGTTTTACTGTCTGGAATGATTTTTTCCCGTGTGAGCAGCAATTTCCTGAATATTTTTGCGCGCTGTGCGCAGTTCTGAAAGATTCTCGGTCAGGGAATCGTCCGCACGGCGCATCAGGTCATCCACATACCGGCTGCTGGCATGGCGCATATCACGTGTCTGTTTTTGGGCAACAGTCAGCATCTCCGTGGCAATCTTTTGTGCCTGCCGAAGGACCGCCTGCTTGCTGGTCATATCCCGTGCGCGTGTTTCCGCCTCTTGAATGGTGCGCTCTGCACGCTTCTGGGCATCCGTAAGGATTTTTGCGCGGTCAGCTACAATCGCGCGTGCCTGGCTTACCTCCCTCGGAAGAGTGTCACGCAGTTCACTGAGAATTTGGCGGGCTTCTTCACCGTTCAGCACGGCTTTTCCACGGCCGAGCGGCAAATGCCATGCGCCGTCCAGCATCTGTTCCAACTCGTCAATCAGTTCCTCTGCGCTGACGGTATTTTCATCACTCATTCCTTGTTTCCTCCTGTGTAAATGCGATCCATAATATCCGGCAGGATACACTGCGGTACGCATTTTGAAATATCGCCGCCGAACGTGGCGATTTGCTTCACTACGCTGGAGCTGAGAAACATATTTTCTGCGGTCGTGTTAAAAAAGATGGTTTCCAAGTCTGGGTTAAGATTCCGATTCGTAAGGGACATCTGAAACTCATACTCAAAGTCGGACAGAGCACGCAGGCCGCGGACCACGGCCACAGCGTGCTTTTGATGTGCATACTCGGCCAGAAGACCGTGAAAGCTGTCGATTTCCACCTGCGGCATCTCTTTGGTGCAGCGGCGAATCATTTCTTCCCGTTCTTCTGTTGTAAAGGCAGTGTGTTTGGCCGGATTGTCCAGTACCGCAACGATTACTCTGTCAAACAGTTTGCAGGAGCGGCGGATAATATCCAAGTGTCCCAGCGTCATCGGGTCAAAGCTGCCCGGGCAGATTGCAATTTTTTCTTTCCTCATACTGATACGTCCTTATGCACGAATGTAGCTATCCTGATTTTCCCGTAGCGGTACTCCCGCAGGTGGCAGAAATCGCCGGCGCTCTGCGGCAGTTCTTCATCGGCAGGGTGCTCACACAAAATCAGGCCACCCGGGTTCATGACTGCCGCACACAACGGCAGTGCCTGCTGCAGCAGGCCCGTACGGTAGGGCGGGTCCAGAAAACACAGGTCATATCGCTGCCCGCGGCGCTGCAGATACAGCAGGGTATCCGTCTGGTACACGCTGGCTTTATCCGCAAGACCTGTTATGGTCAGATTTTTCTGAATGACTTGTATGCTTTCCCGGCTGCTGTCCAAAAAGGTGGCATGGTCCGCACCGCGGCTAAGTGCCTCAATGCCCAGCTGGCCGGAACCGGCAAACGCGTCCAGCACCCGGCGGCCTTCCACCTGAAACTGAACGATGTCAAAAATTGCTTCTTTCACACGCTCCGGTGTGGGGCGTGTTTCGGAACCCTCCCGGGTAACAAGGCGGCGGCCTCTGGCCGTGCCGGTAATTACGCGCATGGATCCGAACTCCTTTCGTGGTGTGGTGGCGTTTTGTCACGAACTCTATTATCGCATTCCACGGCGTTCCTGTCAACTTTCAGCGAAAAAAAGGCGAAAATCAATTTTTCGGCGGCGTGCAATTTTCTTCCTGCCGAAAATAGGCATACACTTTTTCCGCGGCGGGACGGTTCATGCACGGCGCACCTGCCAGCTCTTCCAGCGTAGCCTCCCGAATGGCAGACACCGTACGAAAATGGTGCAGCAGGGCTTTTGCGCGCCGGTCACCGATACCCTCTATCTGTGTTAAGGACGAGGAAAAAGTATGTTTTTTGCGGCTTTGGCGGTGGTAGCTGATGGCCCAGCGGTGTACTTCATCCTGAATGCTGGAAACCAGCGTAAAGGCGGCACGGTGGCTGTTAATGGCAACTTCCCCGCCGCTGCCGGTAATGGCCCGGGTGCGGTGGCTATTGTCTTTAACCATACCGAACAGCGGCACCTGTAGACCAAAATGTTCCAGTACCGGCTGCACGGCACTGATCTGTCCTTTGCCGCCGTCCAGCAGAATAAGGTCCGGCAGGTGGCCGAACCCCTCATCCTCTTCTTTATGTGCCTCATATTCCTGAAACCGGCGGAACAGCACTTCCCGCATGGAAGCATAATCGTCCTGTCCCTCTACGGTTTTTATCCGGAACCGGCGGTAAGCAGAACGGAGCGGCCGACCATTTGCGAACACGACCATACCGGCCACGTTATCCTCCCCCGCTAAATTGGAAATATCATAAGACTCAATGTACTGCGGCGGGTGCGAAAGCCCCAGCAGACGGCCCAACTCGTCCAGCGCACTGGTTTCGCGGCCGGTGCGGCCGGTGGTCTGTGCCACCTGTTCCGCCGCGTTGCTGCGCACCATCTCTGCCAGATGAGCCTGTTCCCCTTTCTGCGGCACGGTGATATGCACGGCCCGGCCGACCTTTTCGCTCAGCCATCGCTCCAGCAGGTCAGTGTTTTCCGCGGGACCATCCAGTGTCACGCGCGGCGGAATGCGGTCCCGAATGGTATAGTACTGTTCCAAAAAAGCGCCGCGGGCACTTTCCGGTTCGCCAACCTGTCCCATCGGAAAGCTTTCACGGTCGCACAGACGGGCATCCTGAAAGCGGAACACCTGAAAACACGCGGCGTCGGCCCCCTGTGCCAGCGCAATGACATCCTGTTCCGGAACAGAAACTGCCACCACTTTCTGCCGGCCTGCCATACGGCGGATAGCAAGCAGCCGGTCCCGCAGACGGGCAGCACGCTCGAACTGCAAATGCTCGCTTGCCTCCCGCATCTTCTGTTCCAGCTGGTGCACAGAAGAAGCACTGCCACCGCGCAGAAAGTCAACCGCTTCCCGCACCAGCTCGCCATATTCTTCTTGGCTGATTTTTCCAAGGCAGGGTGCACAGCATTGCTTAATATAATAGTTTAGGCAGGGACGCCGCCTGCCTATATCCTGCGGAAAGCGGCGGGTGCAGCTAGGCAAACGGAAAATTTTCAGGGCTTCGTCCACACTCTGCCGGGTTGCCCAGGAACTGACATACGGTCCCAGATAAACAGCACCATCGTCCATCTTCTGCTGTACTTGTGAAACACGCGGCCATGCTTCCTTCGTAACACGAATATAATGATAGCCTTTGTCGTCCTTCAGCAAAATATTATACTTTGGCTGATGCTGTTTAATCAGGCTTGCTTCCAGCACCAGTGCCTCAAATTCACTATCTGTCAGGATATACTCAAACCAGTCCACATGGGCAACCATCTGGCGCACTTTTTCCGCATGATTCTTCTCACTGCCAAAATACTGGCTCACACGATTTTTCAGTGCTTTGGCCTTACCAATATAAATAATCTGTCCGCTGTGGTCGTGCATGATATATACCCCGGGATGCAGGGGCAAATTCATGGCCCGCCGGCGCAGTTCCCGGCGCTTTTCCTCACTAAGCAAATGTCCCGCCCCCTTTTTTCTTTAGTGGTATAAAAAAGCTGCCCCGTCACGGAAAAGACCATGAAGACGGGGCAGTATGCAGTACAAATTATTCAGCAAAGCCGGACTTGACCAAATCGACCAGGCTGTTGACAGCTTCTTCTTCATCGGGGCCGTCCGCAATAATATGGATTGTCGTACCGCCGACAATTCCCAGAGAAAGTACGCCCAGCAGGCTTTTTGCGTTGACACGGCGTTCTTCCTTTTCAACCCAGATAGAAGATTTGTATTCGTTGGCCTTCTGAATAAAGAAGGTAGCAGGACGGGCGTGCAGTCCGACCTGATTCTGGACCAATACTTCTTTAACACACATTCCAATTATCTCCTAACGATTAAAAATTTTCAGCATTAAAAATATACACACGGAACAAAAAGACAAGCTTTTGCGCTTACAGTTGTATTATAGCACATTTGAAAGTGCGGTCAATCACTGCGTCGAAAATTCGGACTAATACCTAAGCTGGGGGCTTTCCGGCACAAGTTCCTTCGTGCATATTGACAGGTTTGTTGAAAACTTTTAGGCTCTCTGCCTTATACTTTTAACGATTATTTATAACTACTATTCTCCATCTTTACACTGTTCCATGTACTGCTGCAAAAAAGCACGGTCCGCTGGGGTAAGCGGTGCACTCTGCAGCATATCCGGGCGTTTGTGCAGGGTACGCAGCAGGCTTTGCTGCCGCCGCCAGCACGCAATGTTGGCATGGTGCCCGGTCATCAGCTGGGGCGGTACACTTTTGCCGCGCCACACCTGTGGGCGGCTGTACTGCGGGTACTCCAGCAGGCCATTGTAGTGGCTTTCCTCCTGGTAGCATTCGGCGGCGGCCAGTACACCTGGCTGCAGCCGGGCAAGCGAGTCAATCAGGCACAGCGCCGGCAGCTCTCCGCCAGTCAACACAAAGTCCCCCAGCGAAACTTCCTCGTCAACATAAGTTTCCAGCACACGTTCGTCTACGCCCTCATAGTGGCCGCAGAGAA
This sequence comes from Caproicibacterium lactatifermentans, assembly GCF_013315815.1. Taxonomy (NCBI): domain Bacteria; kingdom Bacillati; phylum Bacillota; class Clostridia; order Eubacteriales; family Oscillospiraceae; genus Caproicibacterium; species Caproicibacterium lactatifermentans. Next base: position 436,978 of record NZ_CP046051.1, on the reverse strand, counting down.
TACACAGATTCTCGTAGCCATTTAGTTCTTTCAAAAGCTTTTGATTAAGCGGCCTGCCCTGCGGGCTCATAAATATAATATGCGGTTTTTCGCCGAGTGTCCGGGTGAGGTCGTCAAAGCAGGCCGCAATGGGCTCCGCCAGCAGCAGCATTCCCTTTCCGCCGCCAAAGACGGTATCATCCACCGTACTGTGCCGGTCATGGGCATAGCTGCGCAGCTGGTGCGGCACAATTTGAACTGCACCGCGTTTGCGCCCGCGGCCAACGATGCTTTCCGCCAGCACGGCCTCACACATTTCCGGAAACAGGGTAACTAGGTCAATCCGCATGGAACATTCCCTCCATTGGCAGGATTTCCAGTGTGCCGCTTTCAAGGTCAATCTTTTTGACTACCTGCGGCACTGCCGGCAGCAGTACAGTCTTTCCGTCCGTATCTTTTACTTCATATACATCATTGGCGCCAGTGGAATACACCTGTGTCAGGGTACCGTACACCTGGCCGCTCTGTGCGTCCGTAACCGTCAGGCCCAGCAAATCCTGCTGAAAATAGGTGCCCTCCGGCAGGTTGACATCCGCTCGGCGGAAGCACAGCACTTTCCCTCGCAGAGCGTCCGCCTGTTCAAGGGTTGCCACACCCTCCAGCGTAAGCAGCAAGAGGTTTTTGTGCACACGGGAGGACATCACCTGTACGGGATTCTTGTCCTTTTCCCAGTAAAGCGTATGGAACTGCCGCAGAAATGATGCCGAGTCACACCATGGTTCCAAACGAAGCTCCCCGCGTACGCCGTGGGTGCCAACGATTCTGCCGGCCTCCAGATACTCTGTCTTCATGTTTTTCCTCCCTTTCACCGGTCCGCCACAGACAAAAAGAATGCCGCAAGCCAAAAACGCCTGCGGCAGCTTTGTTCTGCATCAATCAGTCGATTTCAACAGACACCTTGGTGTCCTGTCTGGTGGCAGCCGCACGCATAACCACGCGGATAGCCCGTGCAATGCGTCCCTGCTTGCCGATAACACGGCCCATATCCGGTTCCGCCACATGCAGATGATAAGTAACCGTGCCGTCCGGTGCAGGCGCGTCAACCGTCACCTGAACAGCCGAGGGGTCTTCCACCAATCCCTGCGCAAGGGCAGTCAGAAGTTTTTCCATGGAAGGGCCCTCCCCTTTTTTACAGTACGCCGTTCTTCTTGAACAGGCGCTTTACGGTATCGGTCGGCTGTGCGCCGTTCTTCATCCAGTTCTGCACCTTGTCGGCGTCTACCTTAACCTCGGCAGGCTCCTTCAGCGGGTTGTAGTAACCGATTTCTTCAATGAAACGGCCGTCGCGGGGGTCGCGGGAATCTGCCACAACAATACGATAAAACGGGCTTTTCTTTGCGCCCATGCGGCGCAGACGAATCTTGACTGCCATAAGTTTGTACCTCCAGAATTTTTCTACGCAAAATAAATATAATAAAGGAATTTATAACCTGGGAAAAACGCGGTTTCCCCGAATTATCCGGTCAGTTAAAAGGCATTCCGCCCGGCATGCCGGGCATGTTCATCGGCGGCATAAAGCGGCGGCGGCCTTTTTTACCCTTCACACGCTTCATCAGCTTCTGCATTTGTTCCATGGAACGCAGCAGCTTGTTGACATCCTCCACCCGGGTGCCGCTGCCGGCGGCAATGCGCCGTTTGTGGGATGGATTTATGAGAGAGGGCTTTTCACGTTCCTGCGGTGTCATGGAAAGGATAATGGCCTTTTCACGGTCCACAATACGGTCATCCAGCTGGGAGTCGCTTAGCTTGCGGGTATCCATGCCGATTTTTTCCAGAACACCGCGAATTGGTCCCATTTTTTTAATTTGGTCGAATTGCGCCAGTAAGTCGTTAAAGTCCAGCTTGTTCTGCAGCATTCGCTTGGCGGCTTTTTCCGCTTGCTTTTCGTCCAGCTTTGTCTGTGCATCTTCAATGAGTGTCAGCACATCACCCATGCCCAAAATGCGGGAAGCCATGCGGTCCGGGTGGAACACCTCAATATCATCCAGCTTTTCGCCCACACCGGCAAATTTGATAGGCTTGCCGGTCACTGCTTTTACGGAAAGCGCCGCACCGCCGCGGGTGTCGCCGTCCAGCTTAGTAAGGATAACGCCGGTGATGTCCAGCTTTTCATCAAAGGACTTCGCCACGTTGACTGCTTCCTGACCGGTCATGCTGTCCACGACCAGCAGGATTTCATTGGGATGCACCGCTTCTTTGATGTTTTTCAGCTCATCCATCAGTTTGTCGTCTATCTGCAAACGGCCGGCAGTATCAATGAGTACAAAATCGTTGCCGTAATCCTTCGCACGGCGCACAGCGTCTTTGCTGATGCGTATCGGGTCGCCCTGTCCTTCCTCAAAGACCGGCACACCGGCCTGCTGCCCAACAATCTGCAGCTGTTTAATGGCGGCCGGACGGTAAACATCGCACGCCACCAGCAGCGGCCGGTGACCTTTTTTCTTCAGCAGGCGTCCCAGCTTTGCCGCGTGGGTGGTTTTGCCGGCGCCCTGCAGGCCGCACAGCAGCATAACGCACGGCCCGGAGGATGGGATGTTGAGCCGCGCTTCGCCGCCGCCCATCAGGTTGGTCAGTTCTTCGTCCACAATTTTGACAACCATCTGGCCAGGCGTCAGGCTTTCCATAACCTCACTGCCGATGGCACGCTCACTCACCTTTTTTGTGAATTCCTTTGCCACCTTGTAGTTGACGTCGGCCTCCAACAGAGCAAGGCGCACCTCGCGCATGGCGGCCTTCACGTCGTCTTCGGTAAGCTTTCCCTTGCTTTTCAGCCGTTTAAACGCGGCGGAAAGTTTATCTGAAAGGCTTTCAAATGCCATTGGTGCTCCTCCTTTTTACTCTGCTGCTTCCATCCGGTCAAGGACCTTTAAAAGGTTTGTAATCTGTTCTGTAATGGAACGGTCATAAACAAAGCGGCTGTTGTAGTCACGAATGTGTTCCGCATACCCGCGCAGTTTGGCGTAGGCGGCCATACGGTCACGGGAACAGCGCAGCAGGCCAAGGTTTGTTTCCATTTCCCGCAGCTGTGCTTCCCCGCGTTTGACCGCATCCCGCACCCCCTGCCGGGTGATGCCTTCGTTCTGGGCAATTTCCGACAGGGACAGGTCGTCGTTGTAGTAGCAGGCAAGAATTTTCCGCTGCTTCGGGGTAAGCATAGCCCCATAGTAGTCCAGCAGCAGTGAAATTTCCAAATCCTTTGCCATAACGATGCCTCCGTTCTTTCTTGTAAAGCCATATGCTTTACAAGCAAAAAGATTATACTGCATGAGCGTATGTTTGTCAAGCGGTACATTTTTTACAGACTTTACTTTTCCCCCTTTTCAATTCACATAGTTGCCTTTATAATAGAAAAGGAAAATCAGTGAAAAAACAGGGATAAAGACGTGGAGGTTCCATTTATATATGAAACAGGTTATTATTATCGGCGCCGGGCCGGCAGGCCTGACCGCCGCGCATGATTTGCTGTCCCGCGCAGGCAACGACTATAACGTCACGATACTGGAAGAAAGCAACGCCGTTGGCGGCATTTCCCGTACAGTGCGCTGGCACGGCAACCGCATGGACATCGGTGGACACCGCTTTTTCTCCAAAGAAAGCCGTGTCAACCGCTGGTGGGCGCAGCGGCTGCCCGCGCAGGGCACACCGGCCTACGACGACAAAGTGCTGAACCGTCCCTGCACGCTGACGCCGGACGGACCAGACCCCGAAGTACAGGACCGCGTCATGCTGACACGGCAGCGGGTGTCACGCATTTATTACAACCGCCGCTTCTTCGACTATCCCATTTCTATGAAGCCACAGACGTTCCGGAACCTCGGTCTTGCCAGCACCCTGCAGGCCGGCGGCAGCTACCTGCACGCCTGTCTGCACAAACTGCCGGAAAACAATCTGGAAAATTTCTACATCAACCGCTTTGGCAAAACGCTGTACAGTATGTTCTTCGAGGGATACACTGAAAAGGTGTGGGGACGCCCGCCGCGCATGATTTCCGCAGACTGGGGCGCACAGCGCGTAAAAGGCCTGTCCGTTTCCGCCGTGCTGAAAGATATGCTGCAGAAAGCAGCTGGCAAAAAATCCACCGATACCCAAACTTCTCTGATAGAACAGTTCCAGTACCCGAAATATGGTCCGGGCCAAATTTGGGAGCAGACCGCCGCTGAGGTGGAAAGGATGGGTGGCACACTGTACCGAAACTGCCATGTAACCGGCATCCATACACAGGACGGCCACGTAACTTCCCTGACCGTGGAAACCCCGAAAGGAATACAAAACATAACCGGTGACATTTTCCTGTCGTCTATGCCGGTCAAGGACCTTATCGGCGGCATGGATGCGGTTCCGGAAGAAATCTCCAAACTGGCGGCTGGCCTTCCTTACCGCGATTTTGTCACACTGGGGCTTCTGGTGAAAAAGCTGAACCTAAAAAACGAAACCGGCCGCAAAACGCTGGGTAATATCGTACCCGACTGCTGGATTTACATACAGGACACCGGCATTAAGCTGGGACGGCTGCAAATTTTCAACAACTGGTCCCCCTATATGGTGAAAGACCCGGAACACACCATATGGATTGGGCTGGAATATTTCTGCACCGAGGGTGACGCCTTCTGGAACATGACTGAAGAATCCTGCATGGCCTTTGCCGCTGGTGAGCTGCTGAAAATGGGCATTCTGGCAAGTGCGGACGATATTCTGGATTTCCACCGCGAACGCGTGAAAAAAGCCTACCCCGCCTACTTTGACACCTACGCGCACATGGACCGCATCATTACTTACTTAAATCAGTACCAAAATTTGTACTGCATTGGCCGCAACGGGCAGCACCGCTACAACAACATGGACCACTCCATGATGACAGCCTTTGAGGCGGTGGACAATATTCTTTCTGGCCGCGCGGACAAGACAAACGTATGGAATGTGAATACCGACACGGACTATCAAGAAGAAAAACAGGACTGACGGATGGTGTATGGTATGAACAGACAACAAATACGCCCGTCCGTCTTCTCCCATCCATACCTACTGCTGTGTCTAGGCTGCATGCTGGTGTACGCCAGTTTCTCAGCCGGACAGGCGGAAGCTCCGCTGCCCCTGCGCAGTGTTCTGCTGCCAGCCATCTGCACGGCACTGGGCACAGCGTGGTTTATGGCACGATACTGCATATGCGGTAGTTCCCATCTGCTGTCCGTCCTGACAGTGATATTCTCCGCCGCGTGTGTGCTCTGTGCCGCAATGCTGTGCCTGTTGTCGAGCCACCCGCTGTCCGCGCTGACACTGCTTTTGCTACTGATGCTGGCCGCCGCCGGTTTCTGGGAATACCGACAGCAGTGGCTGTCCGACCAGGCCACCTGTATTCTGCTGGGCGCAGGTGCTTTCTTTCTGCACGCCTGCTATATTTTATATACTTCTTATCTGACACGTCAGCACGATGTTTTTCCGGTGTCTCAGTCGGAAGGGCACCAGGCATATATTTTATATTTTGTAGACCACAATTTTGCCCTGCCGGATTTTGCCCCCAATAAGGTCTGGGAGTTCTACCATCCGCCGCTGCACTATTTTCTCAGCGCCATGTGGGTAAAGCTGCAGATGTTCTTCGGCACCAATACGGAGACCGCCATAGAAAATGTGCAATTCCTGTCGCTTTTCTATTCCTGCGCCGTCATCATTCTCGGGTACCGCATTCTGCAGGCACTGCACCTAAAAGGTGCGGCGCTCACGCTGCCGTTCGCCATCCTCTGCTTTCACCCGATGCTCATTCTGCTGGCCGGCAGCATCAACAACGATGTGCTGTGTCTGGCATTGACCATGGCCTCCATTTTGTATGCCATTCGCTGGTACCAGAGTCCAACCGTAAAAAACATTCTTCTACTGGGCCTGTTCCTTGGTCTTGCCATGATGGCGAAAAGCGCCGGTGTGCTGGCGGCACCCGCCGTGGCGGTTCTGTTTCTGATTCGTCTAATCAAAGGAAAGGGAAAGCGCCGCGGCCTGTGGAAACAGTATGGCCTGTTCCTGCTGGTCTGTGCACCGCTGGGACTGTGGTGGAGCCTGTACGGAAAAATCCGCTTTCAAATGCCGTTCGGCGCTATCTCCGCGCTGGCAAAAAACAACCCGCAGTATCTGGGTACTGATACGCCCCTTCAGCGGCTGTTCAGTATAGACTGGCAGCACCTGACCGTTTTTGAAAACTGGGACTGGCAAAACCAAGTCTTTGAGCACAACCTGTTTACAGCACTCTTTAAAACGTCCGTCTTTGATGAGGCAAAGCTGTTCACGGGAGGTGTCGGACTGTGCTTTTCTCAGGTCCTGTTCTGGACTAACATCCTGCTGGCTGCAGCTGCCTTTGTCTGCATGGTTCGCTGCGCTGTGCAGGTGGGAAAATCCGGCAGTCTGCAGCCGTACCGCTCAGAAGTGCTGTTCTGCGGTGTGCTGTACGGCACCTGCATGGCGTTTTACATCTGGTTCTGTTTTAAACAGCCCTTCGCCTGCACCCAAAGCTTCCGATACATTTTCCCCACGGTCCTGGTCGGCACCGTGGGTATCGGTGCAGTACTGCAAGAGCACCGTCCCCGTGCCGTAACCTGTGCCCTTGCACTGCTTATCACGCTGTTCTGTGTGTGCAGTGCCGGTGTCTATCTACTGTTGGGTACAAAATAAACAACAATCAAAAAGCCCGCCGCACGGAAAACTGCTTCTCCGCACGGCGGGCTTTCTGTATGTTTTTGTCAGGTATTCTGTACACATTTCTGTTTTCGGCGGACTCTGCGTGCCTCCCGCTCCGGAACAACAACTTTCTTCTGATAAATGACCGTTTCCTTTACTGCCACACCGCTCAGCGCCAGCAGGCTGATGAGGTTTGGTATGGCCATCAGTGCGTTGGTAATGTCAGACAGTGTCCAAACGAGCTGCATCTCCACGGTAGAGCCAATGAGAGACATAAAGGCAAACAGCACCCGATACACATAGCTGGCAGAGGGGTTCTTTACCAGAAACTTCAGCGCCACTTCGCCCATATATTCCCATCCGATAATTGTAGAAAACGCAAACAGTGTCAGGCTAATGGCTACAATCCATGCGCCCATAGGACCAAGCACGCTCTGGAACGCCTGCATGGTCAGTTCCACACCATTCAGTACATGCCCGTCCGGTCCCTTTGTCCCCAGTACGCCGGAAGCGGCAATGCTTAGGCCGGTCACCGTGCAGACCACGATGGTGTCAAAGAAAGCTCCGGTCATGCTGATGTACCCCTGACGGGCCGGATAATCTGTTGTAGCCGCTGCTGATGTAATGGCCGCGGAGCCAAGGCCCGCTTCATTGGAAAAGACACCGCGTGAACAGCCGGCACGCATGGCATTCATCATGGTCACCACAATCGTACCACCGACGCCGCCAGCCGCCGCACGTGCCGTAAAGGCCATGTGGAAAATCTGTGCAAGGCCGGCAGGCACATTCTGTATTCTGCTAAAAATGCAGGCAAATCCAGCCATCATGTACAGTACAGCCATTGCCGGTACCAGTATGGACGACACTTTGGAAATAGACTGAATGCCGCCGACCAGTACAACGAATGCCAGTATGGTGATAACCAGGCCGGTTATCCATGTTGGTATATGAAAGGTACCGTATATAGCAGAAGAAATGGAGTTTGCCTGCGTCAGGTCGCCGATACCGAATGACGCCAGCACCGTAAACACTGCAAACAGTGCAGCCAGTACCATGCCGAGCTTTTTGCAGCGAAATCCATTTTTTATGGTATACATGGGGCCACCGCACATCTCGCCGTTTTGGTCCCGTTCCCGGAACCGGACCGCCAGTGTACACTCGGTGTACTTCGTTGCCAACCCGACCATTGCCGAAATCCACATCCATACCAGTGCGCCCGGGCCGCCCATCACCATTGCCGTAGCCACACCGGCAATATTGCCGGTGCCTATGGTGGCAGCGAGCGTTGTCATCAATGCCGCAAACGGCGTAATGTCCCCGGAACCATTCTTTTTATGGGAATCCTCCCCAAAGACAGAGCGCAGCGCATATCCCAGATTCCGCCACGGCAGAAAGTGAAGTCGAAACATTAGAAAAATGCCGGTGCCTATCAGCGCAGTGACCATAACTGGTCCCCACACAGCACCGTCAATGCGTTCCAACAAATTGGTTATTTTACTCATTCGGGGCCGTCATCTTCTTTCTTTTTTATAATCCGTGTCCTACAGGATGAATATTGAAATGCAATCCTGTTTATTCATTCTCCTGTACCTCTTAGTAAGATTATAGAGGAAATCACAGTGTTTGTAAATGTACCCGCTGTGCAGTCATGTTACCTCCAGCACTCTGCGGCCGCCTTTTTTGCCCGGTGGGATTGTGTTATAATGGAAACAGAAAAAACGGTTTCAATTTTGCAGACAAAGGAGTTTTCCACCATGAGAAAAAAAGCCGCAGCCCTGCTGCTGGCGCTGGTCCTCTGCATTGGCGCGGCAGGCACGCTGCCCGCTGCAGCCGCCGGCAGTTCTTCCGTCAGCTCCACGACATCTTCCCGCTCCGGTACACCGATACAGCTGACAGATGAGCACCTGAAGCTGACTGTGCCCACCGGCCTGTACGCCTTTACGCAGAACACGGACCCCTCGGACCCCTCACTTGCCAAAGCGGGCATTACAAACTGGATTCGGCAGAAACAGGATATGCAGCAGCAGAATGAAATACTGCTCATCTGCGCCCCAAACAGTGCCTACACCATTTATCTGCGGAAAAAGGATACTTCCAGCACTCAAAAATACTACAATATGAAGGATATGTCCGGTACCGCGGTGCAGTCGCTAATGTCAGAACTGAACAAGCCGGAGTCGTCCGTAAACGGCTCAGACTCCATAAAGTCCTCCTCCAAGCGCGTTACCGGTGCTGCAGGGCTGCCGTATGTGTATGTGGAAATGAACGGTACACTGGACAATAAAAAGGTCCAGGAGGCCGCCTACTTAACCATTGCGAATGGCAGAAGCTATACACTGGGAACTTATCGGGAAATTGGCGCACTTACGGCACCGCAGCATGCCAGTTTGAAGGCACTGGCAGACAGCCTTCAGGTAACGCAGTATCTGCCCAAACAGCAGGAAAGCGGCGGTTCCGCTTTTTCTGCACTATTTCTGGCAGGACCGCTGCTGTTCCTGGCGGCACTGGTGGCAGTACTGTACATTGTCGGCCGCGTAAGCCGTACCCATGAAAAGCGGCGCAAAGCTGTTATGCTGGAGCGCATAACGGACTACCGCCGGCGGCAGGAAGAAAAGGAAGCGGCAGCCCGCGAGCGGGGCATTCCATTGGCGGGACCGGAAGTACTGGTGGAAAACACAACAAAGTGTGTGAAAAAGGCGCTGCAGCGCTTTAGCCGGGTAGACCTGCTGCTGAATCGAAAGGGAACTTGGATTTTTCTGCTGATTGCAGCGGCCTTGTGCCTGTTTATCGCAACAAAGGATTCCTCTACATTGGTCAGAATCTTTGCCATACTCGGCGCCGTATTCTGTGTGATCTATATTTTACGCATCCCGCATAAGGTTTTTCAAGCGGAGGATGGAACTTACCGCAAAATGAAGACGCGCAAAGTGCGCTACCAGTTTCGGGCAGAGGATTTTCGGGTGACCGGCGTTTCCTCCGGTGTTTACCCCTATGTGCAAATTGCCAAGGTCTACGAAACCAGCCGATACTTTTATCTGTACCTAGGCGCAAACCATGTCTGTTTAGTCAACAAGCATGATTTTACCAAAGGCACCGCCGATGACCTGCGTGCCATTTTGCAGAAACAATGTTCAAATTTTAAACCGCACCGAAAGCACCGAAATAAATAAAACAGACAGAAAAGCAGCCGTCTAAAAATCCAACGGCTGCTTTATAAAAACTCTCTCTTTTTTAACCGGAAGGCCGCTTACAAAATGGCCAATACAATAAAGTTCAGTACAAACAAAATGGCAGAAACAAGCAGGATAGGATGGACGTCCTTGAACTTGCCCTTGACAGCCTTGACAATGCAGTAGAAAATGAAGCCCGCCGCAATGCCATAGGAAATGCTGTAAGCCAGTGCCATGAAGATAGCCGCGCCAAAGGCAGGAATGGCCTCTTCCATGTCCGGCCAGTTAACTTCCTTGAAGGAGCTCATCATCATGATACCGACGATAATCAGTGCCGGTGCCGTAGCCGCGGCTGGGATACAGCCCGCTACCGGAGCAAGAATTGTGCACAGCATGAACATAATCGCCGTTGTCAGGCTAGTCAGTCCTGTGCGGCCGCCAGCGCCAATACCGGCAGCGCTTTCCACAAAGGTTGTTGTGTTGGATGTGCCGAAAATAGCGCCGATGGAAGTAGCAATGGAATCCGCAAACAGCGCACGGTCCATTTTGGAGTTGAAGCCTTTGCTGTCGTTCAGTGCCGCCTCGTCCTCTTCACTGAAAATACCGGTGCGGCGGCCTGTACCGATGAAGGTGCCGATGGTATCAAATGTATCGGAAAGGCTGAACGCAAAGATGGTCATAATAACCAACAGGAACTTGCTGGGGTCGTTAAACAATGAACCCATGCCCTGCGAGCTGAACGCAGCGCCGAAAGTGGTGCCCAGTTTGGAAAAAGCAGTGCCAAGGCTTCCAAACGTAATGGACGCGCCGGAGAAATCCGTAACGCCAAACGGAATGCCGATTACTGTTGTGGCGATAATGCCAATGAGAATGGCGCCCTTAACGTTCAGCATGAGCAGAATCACAATGAGAATGATGCCGAACAGTGCCACCAGCACGGAGGGCTGGTTAAAAGTAGCGATAGACGGAACCACACCACCATTGGAAGCCACCGAGGTAATTCCCTTGTAGGCTGCGGTCGCGCTGTATGGCTGACCGTTGATAGCCACCATGGAAGAACTGTCCGTTGAGAACTGGATAAGGTTTGCATTCTTCAGGCCGATATATGCCACAAAGATGCCGATGCCGCCGCTGATAGCATTTTGCAGGCTCTTTGGAATCGACTTGATAATGAGCTTACGGAATTTGGTAACGGTAATGATGATGTTGATAAGGCCGCAGATGAACACCATTGCCAATGCCTGCTGCCAAGTGAAGTGCAGGGACATGCACACCGTGTAGGTAAAGAATGCGTTCAGTCCCATGCCCGGCGCCTGTGCGTACGGAACATTTGCGAACAGTGCCATGACCAGGGTGCCGATGGACGCGGCAATGATGGTAGCCAGGAACACCGCCTGACTGTCCATGCCGGTCTTGCTAAGCACCTGTGGGTTAACAAACAGGATATACGACATGGTGAAGAACGTCGTAATACCGGCCATAATTTCCGTATGGACGTTTGTCCCGTTCCCCTTCAGGTTAAAAAAGTCTCCCTTGGGATGGTACGCCTGTTTCTTGGTTTCCTCCATTTTATTTCCTTCCTTCAAAAAATAAAACTGCCCGGCAAATCATTGTGTCGGGTTCTATTTTTAAGTATATCTGTTTTTCTGACATTGCGCAAGGTGTTATTTACACAAAATTTCGATTTCTGAAATAAATTATTCATACTTTAGCAGTTCCTACGCTTTCTGTCATTCCCTTCTGCACACTTTCCACAGGCCGCAGACACAGAAACCCCGGAGCCGTAAAATGGCTTCGGGGTTTGGTTGGTCATATTCCAATATGTAGATGCCACAGAGTATATAATCAGCGGCTTCCAGTCTTTATACATTCAAATTAGCACGTTGACATCTTTTTCCTACCTCCAGTTGAACTGGGGGTTATCATGCCTATTCGGCGACAAAAAAAGCAACTGATTTCTTATACGGAAATCAGTTGCTTGGTGGTTGCGGAGGCAGGATTTGAACCTACAACCTTCGGGTTATGAGCCCGACGAGCTACCGGGTTGCTCCACTCCGCGATATTCTGTTGAACGCATGCCGTTCTGAACGGCACTCATATATAATACCACGGTGTTTTAGAAAAGTCAACTGTTTTTTTGTTTTTTATTTGTAGGTAGGCCAATAACCGGTTTTGCGCCCTTCGGCAATACGGCATACGGTTTACAGGAGGGGCACTGCGGCGTATAATAGGGGCACCTGACAGGAGGCTTTTTTATGGCAAAGAAAAAAGACGAGAAGACCAATGTCATGCGAATTCTGGACAAGGCAAAGGTCACCTATACTGCCCACTTCTACGACCACTCGGACGGCAAAATTGACGGCGAAGCGGTCGCACGCAAGCTGGGACAGCCGCTGGCGCAGGTCTTTAAAACGCTGGTGACATGCGGTGCGGACAAAGCGTACTATGTGTTTGTGCTGCCCGTTGCCGAAGAACTGGACTTGAAAGCCGCCGCACGCAGTGTCGGCGCCAAAAGCGTGGAAATGATTCATGTGAAGGATATTAACAAAGTATCCGGCTACATTCGCGGCGGATGCAGCCCCATCGGCATGAAAAAACAGTTTATCACGGTATTTGACCAGAGTGCGCAGAACTTCCCCACCATTTACGTCAGCGGCGGAAAAATCGGCACACAGGTGGAGCTGCCCCTTGCGGACCTGCTGCGTCTGACCGGCGGCACCACCGCGGCCATCGCCGTTCCCGCACCGGAGGAGGACCGCCATGCGTGATAAGTTTACGCGGGTGCTGGACCTGCTGGTAGAACACTTCGCAGGCGGAAAAGCCGGACAGCCCAACCGCACAGGCTTTGTACGCACCGCTGTACTTTCCCTTGTGCTGGCTGCGGTACTGCTGGTCCTGCTCATTCTGGACGAAAGCAGCCGCCTGCACACCCGTTTCGGACTGGACATTCCGCTGCTGGTCATCACATTGGTTCTGACCGCGGGACTGCTGCTTTGTGCTGTGCGCAGCATTCAGTATCTGCGAAAAAATAAACAACAATAAAGAAGGTATTGGTTCCGCGCTGCCAAAGCGTCGGACCAGTACCTTCTTTCGTATTTATTTTGTTTCCAATGCGATATACCGAAAGAAACTTTCAGTCGTGGAACAGATACTGCCGCAGGCCATCCGGCGAACTTGCCAGCGGCACCTTACGCCCATCAGCGTGCAAATCCTCCGGACCACCGTAGCCATAGGCGGCACCGATAAAGGGCAGGCCCACTTTATCGGCACCAACGGCGTCAAAGTGCGTATCGCCCACCATGACCGTGCTGGTTCCGCTTTCGGCATGGCTCAGCGCCAAAGCATGACGGATAACCGTATCTTTGTCCGAATGCCGGTCGCTATTGTCCGCCGCACTCACGACATCAAAATACTGTTGAATATGGAAGCAGGGCAGCATTCGCTCCACCATATTTTGTGGCTTGGAAGAAGCCACGCACACGGTTGCGCCCGCCTGCTTCAGGTCCCGCAGCAGTTCCGGAATGCCGGGGTAGATGCTGGTCTTTTTCCAGCCGTCCACATTGTAATGACAGCGAAAATGCTGCACCGCCTGCAGCGCCTGTTCACGGTTCATGCCGCAGTAAGTCATGTACCCCTGTTCCGCCGGCGGACCGACAAAGCGCCGCAGTGTCGCCGTCGGCGGCACCGGGTACCCCATTTCTTGCAGCGCCAGCCGCACGCAGTCCATAATGCCTTCGCCTGTATCACAGATTGTCCCGTCGAAGTCGAACAAAACCGTTTGATAGCACAGCCGCAAATAAAATTCCTCCTGTCAGCCTCGTTTTTGGAAAGTGCAATTTCTGCTCTTATTATACCGGTCGAGCCGAAAAAGCGCAAGTACAGCCGTGGTTTTCTCTTTTCTACAAAAAACGGCGGCAATAGACAGCAGGTTTTCTTTCCTATCCATTGCAGAACGGACGCTTTCTGCGTAAAATAGAAAGAAAAACCAATAAAAAGATTTAGAATAGGCAGGAGACAATAAATAAAATGACTGATTATCAGCTTGTGGCAACGGACCTTGACGGCACACTAACCACTACTCAAAAACAGATAACGCCCCACACGCAGCAGGTCCTCCTGCGGTCACAGCAGATGGGTGCACGGCTGGCACTTGTTTCCGGCCGTCCAATAAACGGTATCGCATCGCTGGCAAAGCAGCTGCAGATGGACCGATTTGGGGGATGTATTATTTCCTTTAACGGTGCAAAAATTTCCTCCTGCAGCACCGGTGAAACGCTGTACGAGCGCTCTTTGCCGCAGAACGTCCTGCCGCAGCTGTGCGGATTAAATAAAAAGTACCGTTTGACTTCCATGATTTACAGCCCCGACACCATTATTACCGAAACGGGTAATAACCGATATGTGCTGTTCGATGGCCGCATTAACCATATGGCAATAGAGGAAGTGCCGGACCTGATGCAGCGCATTGATTTTCCAGTACATAAATTTCTGTTCGCGGGTGACCCGCCGTATCTGGAAAAACTGGAGCCTGACATACGCAGCCAGTTCCCTTCCTGCAGTATTTACCGCAGTGACCCCTATTATCTGGAGGTCATGCCCAGCAACGTGGACAAAGCGCAGGCACTTTCGGCGCTGCTGGGATGGCTGCATTTAACACGGCAGTCCCTTTTAGCCTGTGGTGACGGCTTTAACGATGTTTCCATGGTACGCTTTGCCGGCATGGGGGTAGCAATGGAGAACGCCCAGCCGGAGGTGAAAGCCGCAGCTAAATTTGTCACCCGCTCCAATGATGAGGATGGCGTCGCCTATGCGGTACAAAAATTCATTTTGCATGAAGTGTAAAAATTCGGTATTTTCTTTAAAACTCATTCGCTTTTCACTGTCTTTTCATCTATAATGGAAGAAAGACCTGTCTGTACTTTTTTCAGCCAGCAGAAACGCCAAAACGAAAGAAGGGCTGTTACTATGTTTGAACAGATTCTGCACGAATACCTGCAGGGACAAAGCTGCGAAGCATACCGCGTACTGGGAGCGCACTTTACCAGTGAGTATGGTCAGCAGGGTGTGCGCTTCACCGTATATGCCCCCCATGCCCAGAACGTGTTCCTCATCGGTGAGTTTTCCAACTGGAACGCCTGGCAGATGACGCGCTCCCCTATGGGTTTCTGGAGTATTTTTGTGGAGGGCGCACAGGAAAGCCAAATGTACAAATACCGCATTCAAACGCCGGATGGCCTATTTGACCGAGCCGACCCGTTCGGTTTTTACGCAGAAGTGCGTCCTGCTACCGCCAGCCGTATTTGTCAGCTGGAGGGCTTCACCTGGACGGACGAGCAGTGGATGGCACACCGCGGCAAAAACTACAACTCTCCCCTGTCCATTTATGAAGTTCACCCCGGTTCATGGCGTATTAAAGACGGCCAAAAAGGCATCGCACGCTTCTTTACTTATGACGAACTTATCGATACCCTTCTGCCATATGTAAAGCAGGAAGGTTTTACCCATATTGAGCTGCTTCCGCTAACAGAGCACCCGCTGGATGCCTCGTGGGGATACCAGGTTTCCGGCTACTACGCCGCCACCAGCCGCTACGGCACCCCAAAACAGCTGATGCACTTTGTGGACTGCTGCCATCGGGAAGGCATTGGCGTTATTATGGACTTTGTGCCGGCCCACTTCATTAGTGACAATTATGCACTGAGTAAATTTGACGGCTTCTATTTGTATGAAAGCGAGAACCCCGACCTGCGGGAAAGCGAGTGGGGAACCGTCTTTTTTGACTTCACCAAGCCACACGTTGTCAGCTTTTTAAAATCCGCCGTTGATTTCTGGCTGACCTGCTACCACTTTGACGGCATTCGCTATGATGCGGTTTCCCGCCTGCTGTATGTATGCGGGCAGGAAAACCGCGGCGTCAACGAGGCAGGTGTATGGTTCCTGCGCAATACCAACTATGCCATGCAGCAGCGCCACCCCGGCGCCATGCTGATTGCGGAAGATTCCACCAATTTTCTGAAGGTTACGGCGCCGGTCGAGTACGGTGGACTGGGCTTCGACTATAAATGGGACCTTGGCTGGATGAATGACGCACTGGATTATATGATGAAGCGGCCGGACGAGCGTCCCGGCTTTTCCCGAGAAATTACGTTTTCCATGAGCTATTTCTATAACGATATCTTCCTGCTGCCGCTGTCTCATGATGAAGTCGTTCACGGTAAGCGGACGATTATTGATAAAATTTACGGTTCCTATGATGAAAAATTTCCGCAGCTGCGCCTGTTCTGGCTGTATATGTTTACACACCCTGGCAAAAAGCTGAACTTTATGGGCAATGAACTGGCGGAATTTAAAGAATGGGACGAAAATGCCGGGTTGGGCTGGAACCTACTCTCCTATCCTAAGCACAGTGTCTTTCACCTCTTTGTCACAACCCTGCAGGACTTTTACCGTAACCACCCGGCACTGTACCAGAACGACTACCACCCGAAAGGCTTCCAGTGGATGGACCTTACCAATGTTGGCCGGTGTCTGTTCGCCTACTGCCGCGACAGTCTGGAGGAGCCGAACCATGAAAAGCTGTACATTGCGCTGAACTTTTCCGCACGTCCCGCCATTGGGTACTTTCTGCCGGTGCGGGAACATGGCACCTACACGGAAGCGTTCAACACAGATAAGACAGATTTTGGCGGTGACGGCCACCACAATCCAGCGGTTCTCTCATTCCGGCAGGGCGGCCATGAGGGCATCCGTGTGGACCTACCCGCTTACGCCGGAATTGTATTTAGCCGAAAAAAATAAAACAAAAAAAGCAGGCACCACACCGGATACGGAAATGGTATCCAGTGCAGTGCCTGTCTTTTTTATAAAATCAGCGCATAATCTGCTGCATTTGCTCCAGAGTAGGATAGGACAGAACCGCACCGTGATACCCACCATCTTTGCAATGTCGGTGATATTTATATTCTGCTCCTTATCATCGTATCTGTTTTGCGCTGCTGTCAGCAGCCGACCCCTGTTTCATCCGTTTCCGGTACTGTATGTGCAGCCCTTTGCTGCAAAATCTGCGGCAGCACATTGATGAGCGATCCCGCCAGCATCAGCACAATGCCCATCAGCATATTGGGGGTAATGGATTCGCCCAGAATCAGCACCGCAAAGACAGGCGCAATGGCCGGTTTCAGCATGAACACAATGGATGCTTCCGCCGCGGAAGTTTCCTCCATTGCCAAAAAGTAAAAGGCAAACCCGCCGCAGGTGATGCCGATAAAAACATACAGCACAATGGGAAAATTCTGCAGGGTATAGCCGCTCAGCATGGGGACAGCCGAAAAAGCACCCAGCCCGGCAGCTGTCAGTACCCCCGCCACGGCTGGAATGTGGGATACCGCAATCAGCAGCAGCATTTCCGCGCTGCCGAACAGAAATCCGCCGCAGGTAACCGCCAGTCCGCCGTAGTCCGCACATTTTTTCTTGCTGAGTGTGCTGTACAGCGCAAACAGCACCGCCGAAATCAGCGCAAACGCCACACCAGTTCTGTTCCCTTTCATATGCATGGGGTTCAGAATAATCAAAATGCCCAGCAGTTCCAGCACCATCGTGACTACTTGGTTTTTGTGCACAGTTTCGTGCAGCAGCACACCCGCCAGCATAATGACAAAAATGGGGTTGCTGGAGAACAGCACCGCCACCGCGGAAGCCTCCGCATTATGTACCGCCAGCTGATAAAAAGACATACTCAGCACCACATTTAAAAATCCAAGCACCGCCAGAAATTTATAGTCTGTACGGGCAATGGTGCAGCTGCGCTTTCGCAGCGCACGGTGTGCAAAGGGAATCAGCAGAATACCCGCCGCAAGGAACCGTGTGCAGGTAATCTGAATCGGGTTAAAGCTGCCAGCCAGTCCTTTCAGCGCCACTTCCATCGACGAAAAAAGCAGTGTTGCCAGCAAAATATAGATTGGGCCTTTCTTCATGATGACATCTCCTCAAACTATTAAAGTCCAGTTTACACTATACCATATTTCTTCACAAAAGACGCTTATTTACGGGAAAAATCCAATTTTCCCGTGGAATCTGCTCATATACAGCAAAACAGAGCAGCCCGGTCCGGCGGGAAGTCCCGCACGGGCACAGCTCTGCTCTGTTTTGCCGTACTCTTCAAGGAGGAAAATGTATAAAAAAGGCAGAATAAAGGCTTGGCCTTTTTGGCCTTTATTCGTTAAAGATCGATACCACTTCGCCATCCAAAATCCGGTTCATGTTTTTCACGGCACAGAAATTCCCGCACATGGTGCAGGTATCTTCTTTTTCCGGCTGGGAGGCGGCACGGTAGCGGCGGGCCTTCTCCGGGTCAATGGAGAGGGAGAAAATCTTTTCCCAGTCCAGTTCTCTGCGTGCCTGTCCCATGTCCCGGTCCCAGTCAGCGGCACCGGGAACACCCTTGGCAATGTCAGCGACATGGGCCGCAATGCGCGCGGCAATAATGCCCTCTTTTACATCCTGCAGGTCCGGCAGACGCAGGTGTTCGGCCGGCGTAACGTAGCACAGGAACGCGGCACCCTTCCACGCAGCAAGGGCACCGCCGATAGCGGAAGTGATGTGGTCATAGCCCGGCGCAATGTCGGTGACGATTGGTCCCAGCACATAAAACGGTGCACCATGGCACAGTGTCTTTTCAATCTCCATGTTGGCGGCAATCTGGTCCAGCGGCATATGTCCGGGGCCCTCAATCATGACCTGCACATTTTTTGCCCATGCGCGCTTGGTCAGTTCACCCAGTGTGATAAGCTCCTCTATCTGGGAAGCGTCCGTGCCATCCGCAAGACAGCCGGGACGGCACGCATCGCCCAAGCTGAGCGTCACATCGTACTGCTGACAAATGTCCAGCACTTCATCAAAATGCTCGTAAAACGGATTCTCCTTGCCTGTCATCATCATCCACGCAAAGATAATGGAACCACCGCGGGAAACAATATTCATCAGGCGCTTGTTGCGTTTAAACTTCTGGGCGGTTTCACGGTTAATGCCGCAGTGAATTGTCATAAAGTCCACGCCGTCCTGTGCGTGCATCCGCACAATATCCAGCCACTCCTCGGTGGTAATGTCCTTCAGTGCCTTATGATAATACACAACCGCGTCGTAAATAGGCACGGTACCAATTATCGCCGGGCACTGCTGGGTAAGCATACGACGGAACTTCTGTGTATCGCCGCAGGAGCTGAGGTCCATAATCGCTTCGGTGCCCATATCCACTGCACTTTTGACCTTTTCCAGTTCCATGTCGAGGTCCCTGCAGTCGCGGGAAGTACCAAGGTTGACATTAATTTTCGTTTTAAGCGCCGAACCTACACCGCTGGGTGAAAGGGAAGCATGATTCTTGTTGCAGGGAATCACTGCCTGACCGGCGGCAACCAGCTGCCGCACTTTTTCTGCCGGAATGTTTTCTTTTTGGGCAACTGTCCGCATAGCATTGGTGACCATGCCCTTCTTTGCGGCGTCCATCTGTGTTGTGTATTCCATTGATAAAAAGCCTTCCTTCTTTTTCATTCCGGGCAGCAAAAAGCGGAGAACGCCACACCGGGCATTCTCCGCGTAAAAGCAAGTATTTCCTTACTCCCTACGGTGGCATTGCCCACATCAGGTTAAAGGGTCGAAGTGTAAAACTTCCTCTCAGCTTGCTGTAGACAAGCTCCCCTGAATATTTGAGGCAAGTGTACCATATATTCGGTATTTTGTCAATATCCTGCCGGGGAAACGCCTAGAAACTGTTTTCATCTGACAAACGATATGGTAAGATAAGCAATACAGAACAAAAAATGAAGGAGGCTGCGAACCATGAATGCAAAGGAACGGCGCAGCGCAATCGTACATCTGCTGCAGGGGGCAGAAAAGCCGGTAAGTGCTTCTGCATTGGCGGAAACTTTTTCCGTCAGCCGACAGGTCATTGTGGGGGATATCGCCCTGCTGCGGGCCGGCGGTGCGGATATTTCCGCCACACCCCGCGGCTATACCACACGCCGTCCGGCGGAAGGACTGGTACGGCAGATTGCCTGCCGCCACGATACAGTCCAAACACAGGCGGAACTGCTAGCCATTGTGGACCAAGGCTGCACTGTGCTGGACGTCATTGTGGAACATCCCATTTACGGACAGCTGACCGGCCCGCTGCAGATTTCCTGCCGGTATGAGGTACAGCAGTTTATGCAGCGCTGTGCGCAGTCAGATGCACAGCTGCTTTCCAACCTGACGGACGGCATTCACCTGCACACGCTTGCCTGTCCGGATGAAGCCGCGTTTGAGCGGGTGCAGACCGCACTGCACCGCCTGCATATTTTACTGGACGAATAAATCCCAACAAAAATGGTTGACAAGGTACGCCTGGTTGTGTATGATTGTATTTATTGGTATCAAGACACATGTAAATCCATGTAAACGCATAAATATATATTTTTAAAGCAGGTGTTTTCTTGGAAAAAGTAAAAGCGTTCCTCAAACGAAAAGATATTGTCATCTCCGCTCAGCGCTACGGCGTAGACGCGCTGGGGGCCATGGCGCAGGGGCTGTTCTGCTCCCTGCTGATTGGCACCATTATTAGCACACTAGGCACACAGTTCCACATCGGCTTTCTCACTGCACCGGTAGCAACGGTCGCCGGCACATCCTACACGGTGGGCGGCCTTGCCTCCGCCATGAGTGGACCGGCTATGGCCGTTGCAATCGGTTATGCTCTGCATTGTCCGCCGCTGGTTCTGTTCTCCCTCATCGCAGTAGGCTTTGCTTCCAACGCACTGGGTGGAGCCGGCGGACCGCTGGCGGTGCTGTTCGTTGCTATTATCGCTTCGGAAGTCGGCAAGGCAATTTCGCATGAAACGAAAGTGGACATTCTTGTCACGCCGCTGGTGACAATCGGCGTGGGCGTGGTGCTGTCGTGGTGGTGGGCACCCGCACTGGGCGCGCTGGCCATGAAGATGGGCACGCTCATTATGTGGGCCACCAACCTGCAGCCGTTCCTGATGGGGATTGTCGTATCTGTACTGGTGGGCATTGCGCTGACGCTGCCCATTTCTTCGGCGGCCATTTGCGCGGCGCTGTCCCTCACCGGACTGGCTGGCGGTGCTGCTGTAGCAGGCTGCTGTGCCCAAATGGTCGGTTTTGCCGTGATGTCCTTCCGTGAAAACCGCTGGGGCGGGCTGGTTTCGCAGGGAATCGGCACCTCTATGCTGCAGATGGGCAACATTGTACGGAACCCGCGTATTTGGATTGCGCCCATTGTCACTTCGGCCATTACCGGACCGATTGCAACCTGTTTGTTCCATTTGCAGATGAACGGCACGCCGGTTTCTTCCGGCATGGGAACCTGTGGCTTTGTCGGACAGATTGGTGTTTACACCGGCTGGGTAAAGGATATCGCCGCAGGCACCAAAGCCGCCATTACCGACATGGACTGGGCTGGCCTGTTCCTCATCAGCTTTATCCTGCCCGCTGTGTTGTGCCCGCTTATCAATTACTTCTGCCGCAAAGCTGGCTGGGTGAAGGACGGCGACATGAAGTTAACCTGACAGAATACTTCTTATAGAATAAAGAAGCCGGACGTTCCGCGGAATTTTTCCCGCCCGAACGTCCGGCTTTTGATTGTTTTTTAGCCGCTGACCATTTTCGCCGAAAGGGCCTTCAGCTTTCGGCAGGCCGCCGTGATATCCGGGCTTCCAAAAACAGCAGACACAATGGACACACCGTCCACGCCGGTGCCCGCAAGCTGCATGAGGTTATTTTCCTTTATGCCGCCGATAGCCACCACCGGAATATGCACCGTTTGGCAGATGGCAATCAGCGTCTGCCGGCTGACCGGCGCGGCGTCCTCTTTGGTCGCGGTGGAAAACACCGCGCCGACGCCCAGATAATCAGCACCCGCCTGCTCGGCGCATACAGCCTCCTCAACGGTTCCGGCAGATACACCGAGAATCATACGTTCCCCCACCCGACGGCGGACTTCCTGTGCGGCCATGTCCTGTTGACCAACGTGAACACCGTCTGCGCCACAGCGCAGGGCAACTTCTACATTGTCATCTATCAGGAACGGCACACCGTACTGATGGCACAGCTTTTGAATTTGTACCGCTTCCTCATAAAAAGCCTCGGCTGGCAATTCCTTTTCCCGCAGCTGCAGGCAGGTAATGCCGCCCTTCAGCGCGTCCTCCACCTGCTGATACAGGGTTTCTTTTCCCACCCATGCACGGTCTGTAACCGCGTACAGAAGCATTGTTTTTTTATCGCACTTCATATTTGGCGCCGCCCTCCAGTGTTTTTCCGTCCAGGTTATACACTTCATCTATGATATAATTCCGGTAAGTCGCGTTGCCGTCACGGGCGGAAAGCCGGTTACGTGCCCGCTCGCCGCACAGCCCCATAGCTGCAATGGCAGCGGCGGCAGCCTCCAGCGGCGTTTCCGGATTGGCGGCAGCATAGGCGGCAGTCATTGCGCTGAGCATACAGCCGGTGCCAGTGACGCGGCTCATCATTGGATGACCGTTGCGGATAACATATGCCCGGTCCGCATCCGCCGCAATGTCTATGGCACCGGTCGCCGCCACAACACAGCCTGCCTTTGCCGCGAAAGCTTTAAGAAACGCCACCGCATGGTCCAAGTTTTCCTCGGTAACCGTATCGGCAATGTCCGCGTCCACGCCCTTTGTGGTGCCGCGCCCCAGCGCCAGCGTCTTAATTTCGGAAACGTTGCCGCGGATAATGGCAAACCGCACTTCCTGCAGAAGCCGCAGGGCCGTTTCGGTGCGAATGCGGGACGCACCGGCGGCAACGGGGTCCAGCACAACCGGATGACCGCATTGATTTGACTTTTTGCCGGCGGCGAACATTGCCCGGCGGGTGTCCTCGTTCAGGGTGCCGATATTGATATTGAGCCCGCCGCAGATGGCAGTGATTTCCTCCACCTCTGAAGCATCATCGGACATGATGGGCGAGCCACCGCAGGCCAGCACGGTATTGGCACAGTCATTAACGGTAACATAATTCGTAATATTGTGTACCAGCGGTGCTTTGGTACGCACGTTCTCAAGCATTTCTCCAAACATACGGAATTCCTCCTGTTTTTGATAAGATGTCCGCAGGAACAGAAAAAGCGGAGGAACCCAAAATGGGCTCCTCCGCCAGAAAATCCGACTCGTTTCCTGCGTTGGCATTGTCCACATCAGGTTCTAGGGTCGAAGCGGCAGCGCTTCCTCTCAGCCTGGCGGTCCAAGCTCCCCTGCAGGCAGATTTCTTCTGCCGTACTTTTATTATAACGGCCTGTCCGCCTCTTTGCAAGTCAGTCCTTTTTCATCTTTTTGGCTTGACGAAAGATTATGTAAATCTTATAATAGATAGAATGATACTATCAGTAAAGAAGGATGATATATGGATAAACACGCTCGTATTCGGACCCGTATTCTCGCAGTTGCGCTGGCTGCCGCCTGTGTAACCGCTTTCACACCCGTGCCGTCCTACGCTGTGGGCGACGTGGACACTATGAAAAGCGAACAGGCGCAGTATGCTGCCCAACAGCAGAAAAACGACAGTGAACTTGCTTCCCTTCGCAGTGACAAAAGCCAAAAAGAAGCCTACGGTGCTGCTTTGCAGTCCCAGCTGGAAACCATTGAGGAGCAGATTAACAGCTGCTCTAACCAGATGACTGACCTCGACCTGCAAATGCAGCAGGCGCAGGACACCATCTCCGCCAAACAGAAGCAGATAGACGCTGATACTCGGAAACTGAAGCAGCGCCTGTGTGCCCTGTACATGACCGGCGGTGCAGGCAACCTGCAAATTCTGCTTTCCGCATCGGACACTTCTGACCTTTCGGACAAGGCCGAAGCTATTTCCGTGGTAACACAGCATGATACCACACTCATTAACCGGCTGAAATCCGAAAAGGAAGCGGTCAAACAGGCAAAGGACACCATTTCCACCAAGCGCCAGCAGGCAGCCAAAGTAAAGGAAAGCTATAGCGGCAAACAGCAGCAGCTTTCCAGTACATTGAGTGAAACAAACCAGTTTCTGAAAGACATCGGTCAACAGGAAGTGGACCTGCAGGACCAAAACGCTTCTCTGGACGTAAAGGCGGCCAAGCTTTCCGCCTCTATCGCTTCATGGCAGCAGACACAGCAGGCAGCAGCCAGCTCCACCGACAACACTGCCGGCAAGAGTGCGGACAGCCCGTCCAGCGGCTCCGCTTCCAGTTCCTCCTCTGCTGCCAGCAGTTCTACAGCAGACAGTACAAGCCCCGCCGCCAGCAGTGCCACGCACAGCAGTGCCAGCCGCCAGTCCAGCAATTATTCTTCCCGCGGTCGCTCTTCTGTTGCCAGCAGTACATCGTCTGCCAGCCATTCCTCCTCTTCGTCCTCGTCTTCTTTTTCCAACCTGATTGGCGAAGCGGAAAAGCACCTCGGCACGCCTTATGTAATGGGCGGCTACAGTCCGAGCGGCTTTGACTGCAGCGGCTTTGTTTGCTGGGTATTTAGCCACTGCGGCTACAATCTGTCCCGCACCACGGCACAGGGCATTTATGACCAGTGCCAGAAAATCTCCGTTTCCGAAGCACGGCCGGGCGACATTGTGTTCTTCACCGGCACCTACAGCTGCGGTGAGACCATTACCCATGTGGGTATTTACACCGGCAGCGGAACGATGATTCACGCTGGCAGCCCCGTTCAGTATTCCAGTATTGATACCTCTTACTGGCGGCAGCACTTCTATGCTTTCGGTCGTCTGTAAACCGTACATAATAGTAGTACCAAAACGGCAGGACATCAAATATGTCCCGCCGCTTTTTTGTCTATTTTCTCCAGCCGCCGTAAGATAGAAGAAGATGCCCCTTACAAGGCAGGAACCGCCGCGGGCTCCTGTGCTGTAAGGGACATTTTTAGTATGGAAACGCGCTGCCAATGGCGGTGATACTCTCCGCAAGGTCTTGACGGCAGCGGCTGCTGCGTGGGTCCAAACTGTTCACGGTTACGCAGCTGTCCCCTTTGTGGCCGGTGGCATGGACGATTTTCCCACTGCCGAGATACATGGCAACATGGCCGGGAAAATACAGCAAGTCCGCCGGCCGTATCTCCTCCTCGGGAATTTCGTGTACCGGAAAGCCCTCCTTTATCTCCGCATCACGCCAAATGGTAATGCCGTTCAGCTGGAACGCCATCTGCACAAGACCGGAGCAGTCAATGCCAAACGGGCTTTTGCCGCCCCACCGATACTGTGTGCCAAGGTAGGAAAGCGCCGATGCCGTTACGCAGGCACGCAGGTCTGCCTCCGGTACGCCGGCCGTTTCCGGCAGCGCAGCAAGGAAGCAAGCGGGCAGCCATCCGGTAATTCCTTCCGGCAGGCAGACCTGCTGCCAGCCGTCCCGTTCATCTGTATCGGTCAGGCCTACTACACAGCCGCGTACCAGCGTGCGCACGCACATTCCCTGCACCCGCGGCCGAGACAGCACATCTGCCGCGGCCTGTACGACAACACGTTTCGGGGCATCATCCCAAATACTGCGACTGTTCAGCGCACGCATATCTCCCTTTGCTGCCCATCCGCGGTAGCCATAAGAAGTTTCCACCCGATACCATTCTCCGCGCCGTTCCAACACACGTGCGGCAGTTCCACACAGCGCCTGGTCCACACGCTCCATATCATCTGGACTGCGAAACAAGTCGGTCACGCCGCGCAGGAAAATACTATTTATACCATTCATACTGCCGCCCCTTTCAAATAATCCACCAACATACGGAACAAGCGTCCCAAAAGCTGCTGATTTTCTCGATTAGAGGAACCGTCCGTTGCAAACAGGCCAAAAAAGTAGGTGTGGCCGTTCAGAAACAGCAGGCCTGTGTCGTGGTCCAGGCCCCGCAGTTCTCCGGTTTTGTGGGCAGCCTGCAGCGGCTCCCAAATATACCGAAACGCCACTGTTTTGTCCTGCTGACGGGAAAGCAGGGAAAGCGCATAGCTGCACAGCTGCGGCGTTAAAATGGTCTTCTGTGCCAGTGCCCGATAGGTACACAGCATATCGCGCGGGCTGGTGTAGTTGTTGCGGCCCTGCCGCACGGCGTTGTGGTCCAGCATTTTTCGCTGCAGTGAGGTATCTGTCAGGTGCAGCACCTCGCTGCTGTAGCGGTTGACGGCATCCATACCGACCAGCCGAATCATCAGATTCGTTGCGGTATTATCGCTGATACAAACCATCCAGTACAAAAGCTCTTCCAAAGAGGCCGCCGCAACCGGACGGTCAAAAGCGGTGCTGTCCGGCAAAATGTCTGCCGGCGCGATGGATACCATGTCCTGCAGGTTCCGTTTGCCCTGCCGCACTTCGTCCAGCACCGTCAGCAAAATCTGTGTTTTAATGGTGCTGGCCGAAACCAACCGCCGCTGCTCCCCAAAAGCAAGCAGTGGCTGGCGCCCGGCAATGTCCTGTACCAGCACCGAAACATTTGCCGCCGCATCTTCTATGAGTGCTGCGGTTTTTTTCTGTAAAGTCTCCAGCTGCATAAAAATTGAGCTCCTTCCCTATGTGCAGCCCCACGGTTGGCAGGGCTTTTCTCCTACTGTTTTACCGCATTTTTCGCATTCTGTCCACTGCCGCAGCACAGCAAAAGGGCCTGCCGGCCGGTGCAGGTGCGCGCGGCAGCAGGTCCTTTCGCTTATTGTATAAAGTAAAACTGGAATAGCCTTCAGCTGACTTTTGCTCCGTCACATAGGTCAATGTCCTGGAATGCGGTGCGTGTGAGGCCGGTGAACTTACCAGATGTAACATAGCACTGTGCCTTAAAGTACAGCGGGTAAATAGGGCAGTCGTCCATCATCAGCTTTTCGGCCTGAATGAGGATATTCTGCCGTTTGGCGGCGTCCGCCTCCGCAGTAGCCTGCTGGATTAAGGTATCATACTGCTTACTGCTGTATTTGCCGTTATTGTTGCCGTTTGTGGTCACCAGTGTATCCAGATAGGTCATGGGGTCGTTGTAGTCCGGGAACCAGTTGGTCAGCACCATGTCGAAATCACCGGCGCTCATGGCAGCGAAACGGGACTTAGAGGGCATAGGCTTCAGCTCAACGGTAATGCCGAGGGCGTCGCTCCACTGCTGCTGCAGGTAAGCTGTTATTTTCTGTGCTTTACTGTCATCACTGGAAACAAGTGGAATCTTCAGGTCGTTCTTGGAAAGGCCGGTTTCTTTCAGGCCATCCTCAAACAGTGCTTTGGCCTTTGCCTTGTCATAGCCGGCTATGACTGTGCCGCGGGCTTTGTCGTAGCTGCCGTTTGCACCGGCAATGGCGGTAGGCACCACGCCGGTAGCCGCTGTGGAACCATCCTTCAGCACATTGGTGCACATTTTGGCGGTATCCAGTGCCATGCCGAGGGCCTTGCGAATTTTAGCATTGTTCAAACCAAGCTTGGTACGCTTGACATTGTACTCCAGATAAACGGTACCGCCGTCCGAGTAGGTGTGGACCGGCTCGCCCTCTGCCTTCATTGCGGCCATCTGGTCGCCGTTAACAGTTACTTCATCCACGCTGCCCGCCTTAAAGGCGTTCATCATGGCGTTCTCATCTTTCAGCATGGTCAGTTTTACATTGGGAATGGTCGTTTTGGCAGCGTCCCAGTAATCGTTGTTTTTCACCAGTGTCACATGGTCGTCATGTGTCCACTCTGTCATTTTGTAGGGACCGTTCGTCAATAGCGTCTGGGGGCTTTTGCCATACTTGTCCGCATTGCTGCCGGTAATCTGCTTATATCCCTTTTCGTTAATGGGCAGGTAGGCAAAGAAAGAGGTAAGGCTCAGCGCGTAAGGAATTGGGTTTTTAAACTCTACTTTCAGCGTATAGTCGTCCAGTGCCTTCACACCGACCTTATCTGCAGTGATTTTTTTATCGTAATATTCCTGCCCACCAGCAATGTTGTCCGTCAAAATATAGGCATATTGGGCACCGGTAGAAGCCGTCATAGCCGTTAACCATGAAAAGACGAAATCTTTTGCCTTCACAGGTTCGCCGTTGGACCACTTCGCGTCTTTGCGCAGGTGGAAAGTATAGGTCTTTTTGTCGGCGCTGATATCCCAGCTTTTGGCAATGTCCGGCTGAGGTGTATCGTTTGCGTCCTGCTTTGTCAGGCCGGATACGGTTAAACGCAGTACATCGCCGGAAACTTGGTCGGTTGTCAGCATGCTGTTCAGTTCCGGCGGCTCGTTAGGCACATTAATCGTCACTGAATTGGCTGCGGAAGTGCCCGGATACCGTGTACTGGCGGCGGAAGCCGCTGCGCTGCCTGCGCTGCTGCCGCAGCCCGCCATGGAGCCGGCCATAACAGCCGCCAGCAAAAAAGCCGCTGCACGAAACAGACGTTTTTTCCACGCAGGCGTACTGCTGCCTGAAATCCTCTTTTTCATCTTTAGTCCCCCTTGTACACTCATTTGTACCCGCTTTCTGCGGCAGCCCGTGCGGCTTCCGGAAACGGGGAATTCCCTAAAAAACAAAAAGGCAGTAAAACACGAAACCGGTAAGAGCTTCATCATCTACTGTCTGATTATAGTAACTTTTTTTGTGCTTTGTCAATGCTTTCTTGCAGTTTTTTGAATCATTTCGTCAAAATATAGCAAAATTTCTCTTTCCATGAATCATCGTATGCCGAAAAATGCAGAAACAGGACAACGGTAAAAAAAACGAAAAATACTTATTTTTCAGTGTTCTGCGCACCGATACGTTCCGCAAGGTCGTTGAGGTATAGCCAGCGGTCATTTTTTTCGTCCAGCTGCTGTTTCAGGTCCTCTAATTCCTGTGTAAGCGGCACCAGCCGCGTGTAGTCGCTGGCGGCAGCCTCCACTTCCTTTTCTTTGGCATGAACCTTGCCTTCCAGTGCGACAACCTCATCATCTATCGTTTTTAGTTCGTGCTGTTCACTAAAGGACATTTTCAGCTGCTGCGGTTTGTCCGCGGCGCGCGGCTTTGGCTTCCCGGCAGGCTGATGCTCCTTTTTCTCCGTCGGCGGTGCGGGACGCTTTTCCAGATAGTCCGAAAAGCTACCGTTGTAACAGGTAATGTCACCGCCGTCCGCGACCTCAAAAATGCTGCCCGCAACCTTGTCCAAAAAATACCGGTCATGGGATACGGCAATGACCGCACCGGCAAAAGAAGTGAGGTAATTTTCCAGAATGGTCAGTGTTGCAATATCAAGGTCATTGGTCGGTTCATCCAGAAGTAAAATGTTTGGTGCGGAAACCAAAATGCCCAGCAGGTACAGCCGGCGGCGTTCCCCGCCGCTCAGCCTGCCGATTGGCGTATACTGCAGGTCAGATGTAAATAGGAAGCGTTCCAGCATCTGTGCGGCCGAAAACGTGCCCTCGGCGGTTTTCACTTCACCGGCAATCTCACTGATATAGTCGTAAACCAGCTGACTGCTGTCCATTTCCTTGCCCTCCTGCGTGAAGTAGCCAATCTTCACGGTAGAACCGATGTCTACTTTGCCCGTATCCGGCTGCAGCCTGCCCGCAATGAGGTTCATCAGTGTGGATTTTCCCGCGCCGTTCCGGCCGACAATGCCGATGCGGTCACTGCGTTTGACATTGTATGAAAAATGGCTGACCACGCAGCTTCCATCAAACGACTTGGACACGTCGGAAAGTTCAATGAGCTTTTTGCCCAGCCGGCTGGACATGGTGACCATCTGTACCTGCCCGTCTGTAACCGGTGCTGCCTGCTCCCTCACAGCATTGTATTTCTCTATTCGGCCGCGGCTTTTAGTTCCCCTGGCACGGGCACCGCGCATAATCCACTGATATTCCCGCCGCAGAAATGCCTGCCGCTTTCGCTCGCCGGCCTGCTCCATGTCCTGCCGTTCCATCCGCATCTGCAGGTATTTGGAGTAATTTGCTTCATAGGTATAAAGTTTGCCATGGGAAAGTTCGGTGATATGGTTGACCACACGCTCCAAAAAATAGCGGTCATGCGTGACCATAATCAGCCCGCCGGTAAAACGGGCCAGCCGGTCCTCCAGCCACATAACCATTTCGCTGTCCAAATGGTTGGTCGGTTCGTCCAGAATCAAGATATCCGCTGGGCAGCTCAGCGTGGCCGCCAGCGCCACACGCTTTTTCTGTCCGCCGGAAAGCGTGCCGATTTTCGTGGAGCAGTCATTCATGCCAAGTTTCGTTAAAATGGCCTTCACTTCGTATTCGTTTACTTCCGGAAATGATGGTGACACCTGTGCCATGGCCTGCTGCAGCACAGTCCGGCTGTCATCCATTTCCGGATTCTGAGGCAGGAAAGAAATACAGGCACCGCGCTGTACCGTGACGATACCGGAATCCGGTGTTTCCGTGCCCGCCAAAATCTTCAGCAGGGTGCTTTTCCCTGTGCCGTTAATTCCGATAATGCCAATTTTATCTTTCTCATTCAAATAGCAGGAGGCGTCCTGCAGCAGTTGTTTGGTTCCATAGTTTTTTGAAATATGTTCAGCAGATAATAACATTCCATTGCTCCTTGCCGCACTAAAGTCCGAAACGGGCGCAGTCGTTTTCGCGCTCTTTGTCATTATACCATATTCTTTGCCGCCTGCATAAAAAAGCGGCGCGCCGCTTGGCACGGTGCGCCCTATTCTTGCATTTCTTTATTTCTTTTTTGTATTATCGAAAGCCGGGTTAAGGGCGTAAAAGTTTTTACTGTCCAAGTGGTCCGTAATGATGCGCAGCGCCTCGCCGAAACGCTGATAATGCACCACTTCGCGCTGACGCAGGAATTTAATGGGGTCACGCACGTCGGGGTCCTCCGCAAAGCGCAGGATGTTGTCATAAGTTGTGCGTGCCTTCTGCTCAGCGGCAAGGTCCTCGTGCAGGTCCGTGATGGGGTCGCCGGCAACGTCTATGGTCATGGCACTGAACGGCATACCGTTTGCGTCTGCCGGAAAAATTCCGGTCGTATGGTTGATGAAATAGTCCTGAAAGCCGCCCTCTTTAATCTGTTCCGGCGTCAGGTTCCGTGTCAGCTGATACACAATGGTGCTAACCATTTCCAAGTGCGCCAGCTCCTCAGTTCCGACATCCGTAAGGATTGCTTTCAGTTCCGGATACGGCATGACATAACGCTGCGAAATATACCTTAAAGACGCGCCAAGTTCGCCGTGAGGTCCACCATACTTTAAATTGCGATAATATAGTACTGTTCATTTTAATCTACTTGTAATTCCCTGATACATCTTCTTAAGTGCCGCCGCTTGCGGGAGTGGCAGAAGACATCAATACTGACGGTCAGCCGTGCGCCGCACCCCATGGTTGCAGGTACATTGTGCTTGCCGCAGTATGTTTCAGTTTTGGGGTATAAAAACAGCGTACCGCCGAAGCGATACGTTGCCTAATTATTCTGCTTCCTGTGCGTCAGCTTTTGTTTTTTGAACCGTGCCCCACGGATGATGAGGAGGTGCATAAATCGTATACATTTTCAGTGGGACATCTCCGGTATTTATTACATTGTGCCATGTTTTTGCTGGTACCAATATCACATATCCAGGGCATACCTGTTTTTGGAAGGTTAAATTATCCTTTTTGCTTCCCATCTTTACAATTCCCCGGCCTTGCTCAATCCTAAGGAACTGGTCTGTATCGGGATGTATTTCCAGACCTATATCTTCACCCACCCTGATGCTCATTAAAGTCATCTGCAGATAGTCCCCTGTCCATAATGCCGTACGATAATTATTATTTCTCCTTGTCATTGCTTCAATGTCAACTACAAACGGCTCCGGTCCATAATCTTGTAAGAGCATACGATTACAGTTGCCCTGACGTGGACACCTATTATTCATACTTTTTTGCTCCCTTCATATTCTGGTATACTATTATATATATGAAAGGCGTTTCAAGAAAGTGTTTCATTGAAGGGATACGAAAAGACAGCCTTTCAAGACTGTCTGCCTTTGGAGAGATATTCCGGTCACGAACCAGTGGGCACGTCCTGTTGGACTGCCGTACCCCACGTTGGGCGGTGCAGCCTGCTCACGCGCTGCGCCTTCATTCGTATCTTTGTGCAAACCAAACAATGCCGAAGTATTATCCATTTATTTCATTAACAAGTTTGCCAAAAATATATGATTGTAGCCTTGTATAAATTCTGATATGATAGACGTATTCCGAAAGGAAATAGCAAACTTGAAAAGGAGGCTTCTGCTATGACATGTCAGGAATTGCTCCAGCTGCTCCAGCAGATGATGAGCAACTGCGGTTGCTGCAACGGTTGTAAATAAGTAACATCGCCTACATCTAGCTCCGTCCCTTTTGGGACGGAGCCGTTTTTTATTTCCCCCATTTCGGCAATATGTACTTTTCAAACTCTGCCGTTTCGCGTCCGAAAGCGGGACAGCCCATTCATTTTCTTCTGATTCTCTGGTGCTGCCATTTGAAATTCAGCCCTTAAATTGTTTTTTGATTGGTAAAACCATCATTTATGCTCCCCTCACTTTGTGTTAATCTCCGTTTTGATTGAATAAAATAATAAAAATCCAAAACAGGAGGAATGACTCATGAATTCTTTTAACGCATGCGCATGTATGAAAACGTGCAAAATAAATCGTACTCTTACATATGACAATACAACCATGCTTACGTTTACCATTTCCTATCCGAAAATATACTTACAGAACAATGAGCCTGTGCAAGTCAGCATCAATGCTCAAATTCAAAAGCAGGTGAATACATTTTATCAGCATGCATCCGGTGAACTGTACCAGCAGGCCATTGCTTACTATAAGGACACATTGGAGCAGGGATTTCCTTTTCACCCATATGACGCAGTTCTCAAATATGAAACGACTTACAATCAGAACTGCTATCTCAGCGTATACCGCGAGCAGTACGAGTATACCGGCGGTGCTCATGGAAGCACCGTCCGGTCATCCGACACTTGGAACCTTTCTAACGGAAAAAACGTTCCGCTTTCCTGCCTGTTCCCAGCCGGTCAGGATTATTGTGCATTGCTGACAGAGCAGATTATAAAGCAGGCTGATAAACAATATCAACAAAATCCCGGTATTTATTTTGAAAATTACCGGGAGCTGATTGTAAAGAATTTCAACAAAGAGAGCTATTATCTCACCTGCTGCGGCGTTGCAATCTACTATCAGCAATATGACATTGCACCTTACTCTACAGGGATTGTTGTGTTCATCATTCCATACGCGGTAGTTGGATGGTATCCGCAATGTTTTCATTCTATGGAATAGACTCTGCACCGCTTCTCCGCTCTGCCGTGGATAACTTCACCATACTGTAAAACTGATATTCAAGCCCGAAAATCTCTCCAAAACTTTTCCATGATGCCTGGCACCTTTTCGGCCGCTGGTCTATCCCCTTTTCGGTAAGTCAACGTTAGGTGAAAATCACCTGATCCGAAGTTTGTATTTAACAGGCGCCGCAGCTTTGTTTCCTTCCGGTCCCGCTTCGTAGGCAAAGACCTCTCGGCGGAAATTTCATAGTAGGTCCGTAAGCTTATAGGTTCCCGGGGCAATTACACTGTCATTTGTGGATATGTAATCCGACATCTGCTCCGACGCGCGCCGCATCATGGCCGCTTTGGCCTTCTTTTGCTCCGCCTCCGGCATCACCTGCCGGCATGATATCTCATGCACCACCCATTGCTTTGTTTTTGGGTCCTTTGTCAGTTCCACAACCCGTTCGGTCATCAGCTGCGGCTGACCGTTGTGCGTTTTGTCGATAAAGGACGAGCGGAGCGTCCAGCGTTCTGCCTTGCGTGCCATGCGTATCACCTCTTTTTATGCTATGCTGTCTGGCCGCTTTCCGTACCCGCTGAGTCAGGCGGGCTGCTTGTCGGACTGCGGGTTTTCATTGTCCAGCATTTATCAAAGATTTCATTATTTCCTATATATCACTTGATGAAAAAAGCAAAAAAATAATCCGCGACTTTTAACAAGTCTCGGACACAAAAAAGACGAATAACTATTTGCCTGTAAGCTCTTTTACGGCGCTGTACAATTCTAACAGCAATGGCACATCATCCATCTCTTCGATGGCTTCCATGATAAGTTTTTGCAGGCGTTTTTTCGTTCATGGTTTCGCTCCAGTTTTCCGCACTGGCTTATGTTCGATCCCGGCCTTATCTGGTCGGGATTTTTTGTACCGAATTTTTAAATATCCAATTCAATATGAGGTTTAATATAATTTGGTATCATATAAATATCAAAGAACGGAAGCGCTTTCCGCTGTGGAGCGTATCATTGACAAATGGAAAGCTTGCCGAACTGGCAGGTGTTAAACAATCGAATGCAGCACGCATCGAAAACGGCCCCAGCGTGCCTACTTTGACGACCATGCAAAAAATATTAGAGCCGCTGGGGGGTGCCGACTCATGATTGCAAAGAGGTGATACCATGCAGACGGCAGCAGCCTATATCCGCGTCAGCACTGACAACCAGCTGGAGTACAGCCCCGAAAGTCAGCTGGAGCTGATACAAAAATACGCAAAAGAACATGACATGATTTTGCCGGAAGAATATATTTTCCGCGAAGCAGAAGGTATCAGCGGCCGTAAAGCCGAAAGACGGCCGGAGTTTCAGCGAATGATTGCCACGGCCCGTTCCCCGGAAAGTGATATTGATGTTATATTGGTCTGGAAGTTCAGCCGGTTTGCGCGCAACCAAGAAGAGAGTATCGTCTATAAATCCCTGCTCAAACGGGAAAAGGGTATCTCGGTTGTCAGCATCTCGGAGCCGATTGCTGATGGCGAATTCGGCAACCTGATTGAGCGCATCATTGAGTGGATGGACGGCTACTATTCTGTCCGTTTGGCTGGGGAAGTCAAACGCGGCATGACCAAAGCGTTTGAAACTGGACACCCGGTGTCCATCGCGCCCATCGGCTACCTGATGCAAGACGGCCAACTGGTGCCAGACCCGGACACCGCGCCGCTTGTTCGGATGATTTTTAGTGATTTTTCAGCGGGGGTACCTGTTAAAAAAATCGCCATAAAAATCAATGCCATGGGCATCCGCACTCGGCGCGGAAACTTGTGGGAAAACCGCACCGTGGATTATATCTTGCGTAATCCTGTATACATTGGAAAAATCCGCTGGAATCCTGACCACATAACGAACATGAACTACGACGACCCGTCCGTCAAAATTGTTGACGGCAGGCATGAGGCAATTATTGATTTACAAACGTGGGACGCTGCGCAGAAAAAAATTGCAGAAAACAAGGTGCTCCATGGCAAATATGTACACCATATCACCCCGTCGCTGCACAGCCCATTGCAGGGCCTTGTGAAGTGCAGCAACTGCGGCTCTACATTATCTTTTACGCATGGAGGATTTCAGTGCTGTGCCTTTGCTCACGGTCAGTGCACAGAGTCGCATTATATTTCCCTCAGCAAAATCGAGGCAATCACGTATTATGTCATCCAAAAAGACCTGTCCTCCGGCAGCGTATCTCTCATATACCGCACACACCCAGAACGCACCAAAAGCTCGATTTCTATTCTCCAGCAGCAGCTGAACCGTGAACGGCAAAAGCTGGGCCGCGTAAAGGATGCTTATGCCTCTGGAGTGGATACGCTGGATGAATACAAGCAAAATAAAATGCGCATCAACAAACAAATTGCAAAGCTGGAAAGCGAGCTCAAACGTCCCACTCCAGCAATAGATATGCAGGCATACTGCAAAAAGAATCTATCCAAGCTGGCACGTATTCAATCGCCGGATGTGCCGATGGCTGAAAAATCAAAGCTTATGCGGTCGTTTGTCGACCATGCTGTTTTCGACCGCATAAGCTGCAGTGTTGAGGTATTTTACTTCGCCTGATTTTTGTTTGCTCTAGATTATCACATTTTAATGTATAGCCCACCATATTGTGCCAGCACAATCTTCGCCATACGCGGGTCTGGATTTTTAATGTGAATAGGATACTGCAGCCGTTTTTCATAGTTCCACATCAGTTATCCGCCTCCTCTTTTTGTGTAAGCTCCCACGGCCATGGCTCCTGCACCCACGCCCAGCGGCTGGCGGTGGCGTCGCTTTGGTTCAGCGGCCCGTAGGCATCCTCATACTGTTTTATCAGGTCGGCAGCCATCTTCCGGCGTTCCTGCAAACTTTTCACAGCCTCACAGTTGTCGGGGTGGGTATCAAGAAAAATTTTCAGTTCCCACATGGCAAACCGGCAGGCATCTATCCTGCGCATTAGGCGCTGCTGTTCTGTCATTTCGCGGCACCCCCCATAAAGGGTTTGTTCAGATCCCGGAATAGAGTACCGGACTGGTACCCCTCCTCCGGCTGATATAGGTTCTCAAATTTTTGTACGGGTATATATGCCATGGCCAGTGCCGGGTCCTTTGGAATAGGCGGCAGCGGCTGGACCGCGCATTTTTGCCCAGTTAAAGGTTCTTCCATGTTAAAAAGCACTCCTTTCTGGGGAAAGCCCCCGCTTATTCTATGCAGCGGCGGTCCCCACGGTCCTTCCCTGCTGCAAGGCAGCAAAAAATCTGCCGTATGCCTTTTGGAAAACAGCGGATTTTTTCAGGGGACCCTATAATGGAGAGATACATTCAAACATCTTATCATCTATACCAAAGCATATATACAAAGATTAGGCCGCAATCCGAATCTTGCAGTGACGGACAGCCTGCTGACCAGGCAATGTCGTGTAAACGCCGGTTTCTTCGCCGACTTTACCAATTGCGCGAACTTTGACGTAATACACATCATGGCCGTTTTCCACACGCTTCATGCAACCTTCTGTACGGAGGACACTGCCGTTTCCGGTTGTGATGTTCGGCTGTGTACCGCGTGGGGCAATGACCTCAAAGCGATAGGTATATGTACTGTTTTTCCGAATAGAAAAGTCCATCGTGGTATCCGATTTAACCGAGATGGTAGAAACTGTACAGGTGTCGGAACCGGTCGCTGTCTTGGCAGTGATTTCAGCACTGCCATTGCCCACGGAATGAACAACACCGTTTTCCACAGTGACAGCGCTCGGGTTGCTGGAAGTCCACGCAATCGCTTCGGTTACCTGGGAGCCATTGCTGTTTTTCGTTGCCTTCAGAGTGGTGGTTGCACCGGGCTGCAGGTAAACGGAATCCTCTGTCAGGGAAATGCCGTTTGGCGATATGACATTGATAGAAAAAGTAGTTGTGACACCGCGCACATTGACTGTGATGTTTTGGGTACCGGTGCGTCTGGTGTTCAGTCCACTGCACATACAGTCATCCAGCGGCAGATAAGTTGTGGTGCTGCCATACTGCAAACGCAGGACAGTTCCAATGTCAAACAGGCGGCGGCCGGCCAAAATTTCTTTGGGTGGATTCTCAACCGACAGCCCTGTTGGGCGGGAGCTGGCGGTTGTGAATAGCTGTGACCAAGAAGTAACGGAATTCTTTGTGTATTCGCCCATACCGATAAATGCATAGTTGGCATTCAGGATATTGGCGCGGTGACCGGTACTTTCCATCCATGCCTGCACAACTGAGCCGGCATCTGTAAAGCGCTGTGCAAGGTTTTCGCCCACGCTGTACGCGGAAATACCATACTGTTTAAAAATAGTGAAGCAGGAGGTGCCGTTTGGACGTACGTGGGAGAACTGAGTATCGGATTCCTGTGCACGGGTTTGGGCCGCTGCGTTCAGCTTGGTGTAAGCAGACAAGGGGTCTTCTTGGCCTTCATTGTGGCGGACGCGGTTTATCAGCTGCAGTTCCTTCCATGTATCTGTGGTAAAACCCTGCGGAAGTTTTATGCAGCTGGACGATGTCGCATTTCCTTTTGTGGCATTTATGGAATCTGCCGCGAAGGTAGGCAAGGTAACAGTGCACAAAATGCCCGCTGACAACACTACTGCCACGAGTCTTTTCCATTTCTTTGCATTCATATTATCAGCTTCCTTTACAAAAAATTTTGTGCTTTTTTAATTTACGTTTACATCATACAATACATTTTTCTATATTGCAAATATTTTTTGAAATATAATTCATATTTTTCTGATAAAATTGAAAATATTTGTGTAAGTTGTTGCAATCTAATCCAATCTGTATATGTGCTATAGAACTCTGTTTATAAAAATATAACCTATACGGGCCTCCTGTTTGGCTGTCTATATTTTATGTGTTGTCGGTTAAATTTGCGACATAAAAGTGTTGATAATTCACTCTCTTGCTGTATAGCACTGATGTTTACCTTTTTGTTTGTATATTTTGACGTCTCTTCTTGTTATCCTCCGGGGAATAGACAAACTGTTTTTTATTACAAACAACAAAGACCACAAATATGCTGAAACAGCATACCTGTGGCCTTTGACCCTTCCGTATAGTATAATACACAGTTTTCGATGTCCTCTGTGCAGTCGGTGCTATCATCCAAAAAAGCAGCAGGGCACATCCCGCTCTCACGGCTTGTCCAAAATCCCTCTGTAGGTTTTTGTTACGCACCCCCTTTCCGACTTTCTGCTTTCACTTTATATTCATTTTGTTATTTTACCATAAGATGATCCGTACCCCGAAATTTGGACAGTCATTGATTGAAATTCGAGAGTGTGAAATCAAAATCATCACACAAATCGCAGAGTTGGAAATCAAGTTTTCGGACAGATAATATAGTTTGCATCCACAGACCGGACAGATAATGCTATAATATCTGTATTTGAAATCATTTCTCTCTGCAAAAGGAGGAATTATCAATGGCAAACAGCAGTAATCGTGGGGGTTCACGTCCTGGTGCAGGCCGTAAGAAAAAGAATCCTGACGGCACATATGAGCATGCTGCGTTCTCTGCAGAACAACTCAAGGAACTCACGGACTCGCCTCATGTGGCATATGTCTCAAGCAAAACAGTGTCATACACAAAAGCTTTTAAAGATGCAGCTTGGCAACGGTACTGCGATGGGGTCGATCCGATACAGATTTTTTCTGAGGTCGGCCTCAACCCGGAGACATTAGGACGTGCACGCATTCTCGGCTTTTTTAAGCTTCTGCGGCAAGCAAAAGGACGTGGCCTCGAGTTTACCGAAGGAAATGATCCTTATCCGGATGACAACGAGGATGCACCTCCACTGCCAGCGCCGCCTCGTAGGGCAAACAAAGGGCATCCTCCATTGATGAGCGAGTCAGAAATAAACCATCTCGCTGCGAAGGTTGCCTACATGTCCCAAGAGATTGAGTTTATAAAAAAAATTATATTTGCGGAGAAGAAAGGGAAATAGCCATGTATATGAATGGTTCCCCAGAAGTCCGCTACCGCATCATAAATGAAACCATTAGCCAGGATGACAATCTTCTGAATATTTCTTATCTTTGTGAAATAGCAGGCGTATCTCGTTCGGGATTTTATTACTGGCGTGGACATCAGACCGAGCGGACAGCATCCGATGAGGCCGATCAAAGAGACTTTGACCTCATTGTGGCTGCATACAATTTCCGCGGATATTCAAAAGGCGCACGCGGTATACACATGAGACTGCGGCATCAGGATCCCCCGGTGCTTATGAACACAAAGAAGATTCGCAGACTGATGAAAAAGTATCACCTCGTATGTCCGGTACGAAAGGTAAATCCGTACCGCAAGCTCGGCAAGCGTCTACAGGAAAACAGGACAGCTCCGAACATACTAAACAGACAGTTTAAGTCATTTGGACCGCGCACTGTTCTGCTGACGGACATTACATATATTCCGAGACCGGTACACCGAGATAGCAGCCAACGAGCTTACTATTATTCATACGTCTGTGTGATCATGGACGCATTCACAAAAGAAGTTTTGGCCTGTACCTGCAGTAACTCCTGTGATACAGATTTCGTCTTGGACACCGTAAATCAACTGATGGAAAAGCATGGGTCTGAACTTCACACGGACGCCCTGATCCATTCAGATCAAGGATGCCAATACACCAGTTCTAAATTCGTTGCCATTCTGAATGATTACAACCTCCGTCAATCCATGTCCCGCAGAGGAAATTGTTGGGACAATGCACCGCAGGAAAGCCTATTTGGACACATGAAGGATGAACTGCCACCGGTTGGATCTTATGGACATGCAGTAATTGCTGAACGTGTTTACGCTTGGATTGAGTATTATAACAACGACCGGTATCAATGGAGCCTTGCCAAGCTCTCGCCGTGTGAGTACTACAAGTTTGTCATGACGGGAATTTATCCGTTGGATACATTTGGGGGCGCTGCCCCCAACCCCCCGGAGTTTAACGCTTTTGTTTCCGGGAAAGGCAAAGAAAAAGACGAAGCCAAAGCTCCGCCTTCCCCGCAAACCTGACAGCCCGCTCGGGTCGCTCTCCAGCGTTGCCCTATCCTGTCTGTCAGTAAAGCAGGAACATTATATCACGGATTCAGCTTTCGGATTTCAAGTTTGATTATTTTGTCCGAACAACGGGGTACACTTCAAAGATGGCCCTTTCCCGCAGAAAAATCCGCACAAGGACTTGACAGCACGCATTTTTTGTATATACTATGTATCGTACAGTATGCAATGCATAGTATATGCCCATATTTTTTATAGAGAGGAAGTGTACCATGGACATACAAAGAAAAAAAGGTGTGCTGGACGTCTGTGTACTGGCGGTGCTGAAACGCGGGCCGTCCTACGGTTACCGTATTGTCAGTGATGTGTCAGCCTGTATTCAAATTTCCGAGTCCACCCTGTACCCCATTCTTCGCCGGCTGGAATCGAACGGCTGTGTTTCCACCTATCGGAAAGCTTATAACGGCCGCACTCGCAAGTATTACCAAATTGAGCAGCCCGGCCTTGACCGGGTACAGGCCTTTCTGGATGAAGCCGACGAAATGAAACAAATTTATGCCTTTGTGGAGGGAGCCAACCATGACTAAAGAAACTTTTCTGAAAGAACTTGCCCTCGGTCTCACAAACCTAAGTCAAGAGGAACGCCGCCGCGTACTGGAGTATTACGGAGAGCTCATCTGCGACGGCATAGAGAACGGAAAATCGGAAGAATCCGTCATTCAGGATTTCGGCTCGCCAAAAGAGATTGCCGCCAGCATTTGCGCCGAATACGGACGCACTGCACCGCGGAAGCCAGCCTCTTCCGATGGTCAGCATATTTACGCCTCCAAAGAACCGGTCGGCGCGATTATTCTTACAGCCCAAAACCTGCGGATAGAAGTGCGTGAAAATGCACAGATTGAAACCGTACAGGTACTGTTTTCCCCACTGGGAAATGACCATGTGGCCGTTACCGAGGAAAACAGCACATTTTCCTTCTGCCACACCATCACTATGCAGCCCTTCTTCTGGCGCGATTTGTTCCACGGGGCACGCAGCCTTATACTGGAGGTCCCTGTCAACTTTAGCGGCAGTCTGTCCATACAGACCTGCAACGCCAAAATCACCGTCGACAGCCTGCACAGCATTGGCACCGGCAGCTTTATAACCAGCAATGCCTGCATTTTCATCACCAGTACCGTGTGCCGCACCTTGCAGGCCAGAACCAGCAACAG
Organism: Caproicibacterium lactatifermentans; assembly: GCF_013315815.1. NCBI lineage: Bacteria > Bacillati > Bacillota > Clostridia > Eubacteriales > Oscillospiraceae > Caproicibacterium > Caproicibacterium lactatifermentans. The sequence goes on along the minus strand of NZ_CP046051.1, from coordinate 395,630 downwards.
CCGTCTGCTTCTTCTGAACTGCAGTGGTGAAAGCTGCACCGCCAAAACCAGCAATGGCCGTCTACAGGCTGAGGACTGCCGCTTTCCAACACGCCTGTCCCTGCACACCAGCAACAGCCCTGTTCGCGCCGAACAGTTGTCCTCTAACAACGTCGAGCTAAAGACCTGCAATGCCCCCATTCATGCCACATTGCATGGTGACCCGCGGGACTACACCATTCACAGCCACACCAGCAACGGCCGCAGCAGTCTGCCCGCAGACTGGTCCTTCCCCGGCCAAGCGTGCAGTCTGTCCGCTGTGACCAGCAACGCCTCCATTGACGTAAAGCTAGTACCGGAATGAAACGTTTTATGTTCTTGTATGATTGTTCAAGAAAGATGCCGCAGTGGAACCCTGCGGCATCTTAAAATTCTTATTTATTGGTTTATTGGCGCAGTCCTGTGTGCCCCATGCGTGCCTCCCGCAGGGTCTTCCGCTTTTCCCGGTCCTGCCGGTCAAACGGCATTCCAATTACCATGCCCAGCACCATGCCGATGCACATATCAGTGGAACTCATTCCACAGGCATAACCAATGGCCAACCCGAACAGAAAACAAATACTGCCCCAACAGGTACGGGGTTTCTCCAGCTCATAGTAAAGCATATCCTTTTTTTGACCGGAGCGGGCAAAGCCCACGGTTTCCAGCGCCGCCGCTGCAGCTGCATTGTCCTTTTCTATGGACGCTGTAACAAAATACATATCCGGTTGAGAAAAAGCCCAATCCGCGGCGGCACGTATGGCCTCTTCCGCATAACCCTGGCCACGAAAGTCACTGTTTATCCTGCAGCGCAGTTCCACGGCACTATTTTGCGGTGCGCCTAAAAAACCAACGGTACCCGCCTGCTCCCCGCTTTCCCGCAGGGTAATGCGCCACACCGTATACCACAGGCGCTGTTCCGGGCGGGCACGGCAGCTGCTGCCTATTTCAGTATAAAGCTGTTTCAAACGTTCCTCCGTCTGACCGGCAGCTTCTTCTTGCAGTTCCTCATCCGTCATAGGCGTTACCTGTAAATGTTTGGTTTTGAGTTCGCGTTTTTTCATGGCATATCCTTTCCCTCGGACACCCAGTTGCCCGCCTATGCTGCCCTGGCTTCGGCGGCTTTCATTATATCACACATGGGTGGAACACTACCGTTCCATGCGGCGTTTTCACACAGTGTTCGCTTTTCTTTCATATACGGTGTAGGTTGATTCCTTATCTTGTAAAGCAGATACCAAAATGCTAAAATAGGAAAGCAGAGAATTCCGATAAATAGTAAAAAGAGGAAGAATATGTCTACTGTATACTTAGTGATACCATGTTACAATGAAGAAAAAGTCCTGCCCGAAACCATAAAGGAACTGAACCTGCAGCTGCACAAAATGATAGATGCAGGCCTTGTGGATGTCAGCAGCCGAATGCTTTTTGTCGACGATGGCAGCAAGGACCACACATGGCAGCTCATTGAGCAGTTCCACCAACAGAATCCGCTTGTAACCGGCCTGAAACTTGCCCACAACCGCGGCCACCAAAACGCCCTTTTGGCTGGTTTAATGACTGCCAAAGACGAAGCAGATTGTGCCATTAGTCTGGATGCTGACCTGCAGGACGATGTCAGCGTCCTGCCCCAGTTTGTGCAAAAGTTTGAGGAGGGCTGTGACGTAGTATACGGCGTACGCAACAAGCGCGATACTGACACTTGGTTTAAACGTACCAGTGCCGAGGCTTTTTACCGATTTTTAAGCCGCATGGGTGTGGACATTGTGTACAATCACGCGGACTACCGCCTGATGAGCCGCCGTGCGCTGGAGGCGCTCAGCGAATATAAAGAAGTGAACCTATTTCTGCGCGGCCTTGTACCGCTGATTGGCTACCGCAGCGACTTTGTCTATTATAACCGTCACGAGCGCTTTGCCGGAGAAAGCAAGTATCCGCTGAAAAAGATGCTGAACTTCGCCATAGACGGTATCACCTCTTTCAGCATTAAGCCGCTGAAAATCATTACCAACATCGGTATCGGCGTAACGCTGGTGGCTGTGGTCGGGCTGTTGTACGCGCTTATCTCTCACTTTGCCGGCAGCCTGCTGGCCGGACAAACCGCTGCACTCTGTTCCCTGTGGCTTCTGGGAGGCGTGCAGCTTATCTGTCTGGGTGTGGTGGGCACCTATGTGGGCAAACTGTACGCCGAAGTAAAAGCCCGCCCGCGTTTCCACATTGAAAAACATTTAAAGTAAATCTTCTCATACAGCAAAAGCACCCAATTGGGTGCTTTTTTCTGCCTAAAATACAAAAAGGTCCCCGCCGTGCACTGCGGCGGAGGCCTGGAGTTTAGTTTTATGTCTGTGCGGAAGCCGCTGTGGTCATCTGTGTACAGCGGACAGTCACACGTTTTTTTCCGCCAATGGTGCAGGTGAACAGTGTCAAATCCCATTTGCCGGATTTCATGCGACTGACATCATATTTATCAATGGTTTCCATAGAAGAAACCTGATAATCAAATGTATTGCCGCGTACGTCGGTAAACTGTACAGCGTCACCCACATTCAGCGTATTGAGCCTGCCAAAATGGCCCTGGTAATTGTGCCCCGCGATAATCAGCGAATGTGTGTAAACACTGCCCTGATATCGGCAGGGCGCTTTCCGCAGGTTCGGGTAATTCCACTCATTCTGCACCGGCAGCGTCAGCCCCAGTGTGGGAATGCTGACAATGCCAATGTATGACCTTCCATTCACTTCGGTCATAGGCATCTCACTGGGGGAAGCTGTGCCGCCACCGACAGAAGTGGAGATCTGCTGCTGCAGGGGTTTCAGCGTTTCACTCGCTATTTTCCCGGCGTTCCAGTCATCCCAGCGGTTAAATACCACCAGCGCCAGCGCGGCCAAAATAAGCGCTATGCCCGTCACTATAAAAATGCTGCCTGCTTTAGATTTCGTTTTCTTCGTTTTCATGATTTTTTTCTGTTCCTTGCTTTTACGGACCAGCCAACCGCAACCAATACCATACCGGTAGCTGCCATAAGCGGAACCGGCCACCAAAGCTGTCCGGTCTGCGGCAGGGAGCCCTGCGATTTTGACACATTAACGGGAGTTGTGGCGCCTGTTGGACCGCCGGGACCTCTGCCTGGTACCTTGCCGGAATAGGTATTCGTCACGACAAAAGAGTGGCTTGTTTGGTCACTGTTGACCTGTACCGTGTATCTGCTCGGTACATTTCTTTCCACGACCTGCCAGGTATCTTTTGTGTTATCTATCTGCCATGTAAACATCCAGTTGTTGTTGGAAGACAGCTTCTGTGTAGTAAATGCTTCGCCGTTTTTGAGTATCTCAACGGTTATTTCCTGCGGGCGCTGGTCCAAATGGCCGGTGTCCGCCCACTGTTTCATAACTTTTCCGGTTGTTTGGGTATCGTCACTGCTGGCGGAAGAATCACTAGTAATGAACTTCCGTTCCGCTTTTGGCATAGAAACGATGTCGTAATTCCATGAACTGTCAAGGGATTCCGGCACAGAAATGAGAAGCGGGGCAAACGTATATGCTTCGTCTTCGGTCCCGCTTATCTTTACACTGTTGGGAATGACCAGATACATACCGGTAGCCAAGTTCCGGAACTTTACGTTCCCGCTTTCGTCAGAGCTGAGGGATGTGTCCACCTTGATTTTATCGGCGATTGTGTAATCTCTCAGGGTCGACGCTGCGGTTGTCAGTTCATCATCTGAAAGGTTTTCCAGTACAACCGGGTAATCCTGGAACATGCCTGTCATGGTGAAGTGGACGTCCTGGGAAACGGATGCGACACGGTAAATATTTACAGGAACACCGGAAAGTGCCGCACCACCGCCCTGAAACTGCAGCGAAATGGAACCCTTCTTCGTTGGTTCTATCACGTCCGCGGCATGCATGGAATTAAACGGCATCACACACAGCAGCAGCATCAGTACTACTGCCAGAAATCCGCTGAAACGGAGTTTCTTTCTCATTTTTTGCTCTCATCCTTTCCAAAATTCGGTGTCCCCTTATCCCTGCGTTTTCTTGCGGTAGAAGTCAGCAGCATAATCAGCAGGACCAGAAGAATTGGCGCCGCAACAACCGGCGCAACCAGCATGGGGTCTATCTGCACAGCGTCCGCCGCCGCATTGACGGTATTGGGGCCATTTGTACGCACGCCGCGTACCAGCAGGCGGTGCGTGTTAATGCCGTAAGGCGTACAGGTAATCAGTGTAACATAATCTTTTTTTGGGTCAATGGTCAGGCTGCCCACCTCACTGGGAAGGACGATTTTAATTTGGTCCACTTTATAGTAAAGTGTTTCGCCCAGCACAGTTAGGGAAAAGGTATCACCGGCCTGCATTTTGTCAAGATCCGTGAACAGTTTGGCGGAGGGCAGACCCCGATGTCCGGTAATGACTGCGTGGGTGCCGGTACCGCCCACCGGCAGCGAGGAGCCTTGCAGGTGGCCGGCACCAGCGGCAAGAACCGCGTCGCTGGTGCCGTGGTACACGGGCAGGGAGACATGGATTTTCGGTATGTCTACATACCCCATAACGCCGGTTCCATCCGCATTCAGCAAGCTATTATACTCCTTTTGCTGGGCGGCGGTCATGTGGTGCTGGTCTTCGCCGCCGCGCAGTAAGTCGTTGTACCGGCGAGCCACTGTCAACATTTGCTTTTTTCTGTTTTCATCCAGATGGGACACGGTCTGTTCGTACTTGGAAATGGCATGGGACGCATGAAACTGGTTCCAGTAGTTACTGATTGAGGGGTATAATAACACGGAGAGACCTACAAGAAAAACAACGATCAAAAGAATACTAGTTCTATTCTTTCTGGCTGGTTTCTTCATAGGCCTCTCCCTGTTCCCAGTGTGCCGGGCTAGCTGCACGCTGGGAACCAGTTATCTATTGGAATTCATTGAGATATGAAACGAAGGGTAACAAAATTATTTTGTTTCGCTGTTCATTCTGCGTTTTGTGATAAGCAGAACGGCGGCGCCAGCCATCAGGCAGATACCAACGATTGTGAAGATGCGTGTGCCCATACCGCCGGTAGCAGGCAGGACAGTGCCCTTGTTGTTGGCAACATTCATAGATTCAATACCAGTTGTTGCGACCATGTTCTGTTCAGTTGTGCCAATTTTTACAGCCACATCAGCGGTTGTGTTGTAGCCAGCCGGTGTCTTCGTTTCTTTTAGGAAATAGTCACCGGTGTCCAGACCTGTGAATGCAATAACGCCGTCTGCTGTAGTATCCAGTTCTGTTGCTTTGGAAATGTCCGTTGTCCAGCCGGATACTTTACCGTCTGTGATAACAGCATAGTTGGCAACGGTCTTGTCGCCGTCAGCAACATTTTTGTACAGCTTAAAGCCTGCGCCTGCCAGAGGTGTCTTATTGTCAGCACCGTCAACCTTGGTAACTTTCAGCTCATAGGTGTAAACTGTAACATCTTTCGGCGGAGTTGTGCCCGTGTCGCCGGAACCATCATTGTTCGGGTTGTTGGAGTAGGTCACAGTAACTTCATTCTTGTTGCCGACAGCGGTGCCCAGCACAGCCTTATTGTTCAGTTTCGCGGTGTATGTAACAACAATTTGGCTGTCTTTATCTACACCAGTAACCTTCTTCAGGTCTGCACAAGCAACCGTCAGCTTCTGTTCATCAGCTGTTGTTGTAAAGGATGTGGTAACATCTGTATCCCCTACAGTAACTTTAATGGAATCTGCGTCATAAGTCAAGCCATCGGAAAGTGTATCGTTGAACTTATACTGATAAGTTTTGTAGTCAGCATAGTTGCTCGGCAGCGTGCCGGTCAGCTTAAAGGAAACAGTATCGCCGACGTTGTAGTCGTTTGCTGCTTTGTCTTCTCCGTTTTCAACGATTTTTTTGTCAACAGTAGGAACATCTTTGCTGTTCTTCGGGTTTACCTGAACATTATTTACAACTTCCAGCATCACACGGGTGTAGTCATCGTTACCGCTCTGTGTACCGTTTTTATCTTTTACCAGATAATAGCCTGCGGCAAGGCCGGAAATGGTGTAATTTTTTGCTGTCGTATTGTACGTACTGGTACCTGCAACTGTGGAAAGGTTCTTGTTGACATCCTGTGCGAAAGCCTTAACCAAATCGGCATCGTTATCTTTGCCGTCCAGTATCTTTGCGGCACCGGCGGCATCTGTTACACTGGCAAAGCTTGCTTTCGTAGCATCGTCTGCTTTCAAAGCTGCCAGCAGGTCAGCACCCTTGACACCATCGCCCCACTGTACATTAGACAATGTGCTTTCACTCAGGTCGCCCTTGAATACCTGATAGGCTTCATAGGTATGGTTAGCGGTCTCGTTCTGAATGGTAATGGTATAACCGTCTGCTGCCCATGCTGGAACAGCAACAGCGGCGGTCATGACAGCTGCAGCAGCAATTGCTGCCATACGTTTTAGCATTTTCTTCATAAATTATTCTTCACCTTTCCTAAAACTGATTTTTGTTTAAATGTGTTTGCTTTATGAAAAACAGCACTGGGAATCTGATTTTATCGGCAGCTTCCTTTTGCGTACTGTTTTTTGAGGTACCATGTACACAGGGCCGCACCCATCAGCAATAGACCGCCTCCGAAGAATTTTCCTGTGCCAGCTCCGCCTGCCTCCGGCAGGACATACCCTTTTTCATCTTTTACAGTCATGGTGCTATTCTCAAAGGAAACATCTGTGGGCCAGCTGTTCACCGGTGTAATGCTTCCCGTCCGGGCATCTACCTTGAAAGTAACGGGTTCGCCCAATGCACTGTAGCCAGCTGGCGCCTTGGTTTCTATCAGTTTGTATGCCCCGCTGGGCAGGTTTGTAATGTTCACCTGCCCGCTCCCATCTACGGTATAGACGCCGGTCTTGTCGGCGCCCAGATAAGCTCTCCAGCTGCCGGTTCCGTCTGCTTTATCGTTTTTATACAGCGTAAACTGTGCACCTGACAGAGAAGTCTTGCTGTCCTTGCTCACTTTATGCAGCATGAACCCGGATGTCTTCACCTTGTTGGTAACAGCCACGAAGGAACCATCGGAATCGAACGTATAATCACCGCTTTGTGCGGTCGTGTTGTCTTTTTGGAGCACCGCCTTAGCACCATTGAAAGTAACAGCGTAATCGGCGCTGTTCAGTTCCTGTACATAATACTTCGCACTGTCATCAATGCCGTCAAACACAGCCGTCTGGCGGGTCTTCAACTGAAAGACTCCGTTTTCATCCGTTTTATATGGGGTGCTGTCACCGTTCAAAGTATAGGCTGCATTTGCCTGTACCTTGCCGTCAACAAAGAGCTTCATTGGATAGGTGGCATTCGTATCCGCGTCACCTTCCACCTGTTTGGAAATGCTCAGCTTGCCTTTCGGGACAGATGGCATATTGAACTTAATGCGCAGATTGGAAGCACCGGCGCCGCGTTCCATATAGAACACTTGAATCTTATGCGTTGAATAGTTATCGAACGTGCTGGCGGTCATATTGTCGTTGGCCGCCTTGAACATGTCTTTAATAGAAGTTATGTTCTCTTTGTAATTTCCTCCGATTTGAGACGTTGTTGAAAAGCCAACTTCACCGGTGCTGAAGTCGATATAACCGCTCTGTGCATCATGAATACCGCCCAAATCCAGCACCAGTTTGCCGTCAATATACACCCACATATCGTCATCACCGGTAAACTCGAACCGCATGGGACTGCCGTTTACCAGCCCGTTCTTCGGCTGCGCAAAATTGGCTTCCATATACATGCCAAAGAAGTAGTTATTACTCTCGTTAAAGCCATAAAGATTTTCATTATAGCGGGCATCGCTCGTAGGCAGTTCATGACCTAAATAGTCATACCGGTTATGGTTCCGAACATACCGGTTATGGTTCCGAACGTTTCCTATATTCAGCGTATTGAACGGCATGAAGTTGCCGCGCTGAAAGAAAAACCGGGGATCACCATTTGGCGTGCCCAGCTGGTTGTAAACCTTAAAGTTGCCGCTGGCCTTGTCGAAGGAGGCAAAGTTCTGCGAACCATCATAGTAAAGGTAGTGAGTCTTGTCATACTCGCTTTGCAGGAACAGATGGTTAGCATCGTTCGAATAGGAAGTACCGCTGCCGCCCTTGGTGAACCAGTTAGAAAGGCTATAACCATTATTCACACAGGTTGGGAACCCATTCTCACCAACCTTGTTGGACAACAGCCCCTGTGTAATGGAACCGGTTGTTCCGTTATATCCGCCGCCGCCAATGTTCGCCGGGCTGTTATAGTCAAACATCTGCAGCGTTACGCCCATAGCAGTGCTGTCCAAAGTCGACACCGTAGACAGCGCACTCCGGTGCTGCCCGGACCTTCCGCTGCACGCCAGCACGTCCAAAGTCGACACCGCAGACAGCGCACTTGTGTCGCCGACCGAAATCGTTTCCGATGTCACAACGTAAATGGAGAAACTGCTGGCACTGAACTGTACCGTGCCCTGCTGCTGCACCAGCACCGCGCCCGCGACCTTTGCGGCGGTTCTGGTGCTGGCAGCTTTGTCCTGCGTGACGGTGGCTTTGACAGCCGCAGTGCTTTCACTTTTATCGGCTGTACCGGTCTGTACATGATAAATGTCCACCGGACCGGCGGCCTTTTTCAGCCGCGGTGTGTTGATGTACACCTTCACCGGGCTGGCCGGTTCAAATTCTTTTCCGGTGCTGTCCAGCAGGGTAATATCATACGCCGCCAGCACGTTTGCCTTTTCCATGCTGACCTGTACCGGGTAAGCCACTGCGGTAGTCCCCTGCGGCAGGTCTCCCTCTACTGTAATGGAAGTGCCGTCGCTGACTGCCTGTGTGCGTTTGCTGTCTGTATACACGGAAGCGGTAAGCTTTTGTCTAACCACCTTAGATTCTGTCTGTGAAGAAGCTGTTTTGGAAGAAGACGCCTGTGAGGAGGATGCTCCGGAAGAAGGCACTTCAGAGGAAGCCGCTTCAGAAGAAGACACCTGTGCAGAGGTTGCCTCGGAAGAAGACACTTCAGAGGAAGCTGCTTTGGAAGAAGACACCTGTGAGGATGTTCCCTCAGAGGAAACTGCTTCTGGTTCCCAGTTCAGCGCAAGCGGCTGGCTGACAGAACCATCGGCGGTTTCCGCTGTGCCGGAAGACTGCTTTGCCTGTATTGCCTCTTTTGCGGCTTTTAGGTCTGCTGCGGAAGCGGCATACAGTTTTACCTGCTGTGTTGTGCTCTGGTCCGCCGCAGCCTTTGCAGTCCAGCTGAGGTCTACTTTTACGGATTTGCCTTTCTCCAGTGCAAACCAGTAGGTAACCGGTTTGCCGCTTTCCGTAACACGGTGCAAATCGAGGATGGTGGTCTTATCGGCTGCCGCCACTTTTACTTCATTCTTGGCATCGAACTGATACGTATCCGACAGCTCCGCATTGACAGCGTCCGGTGTAAAGCAAAATACAGTGGAGTCCTGTTCGGTATCCGCCGTTGCCATAATATGTACCGGAATATCATTGCCGGAAACCGCCTTGGTAACTTCCGCCTGCAGCAGTGGATTTTCTTTTTCCATACTAATGGCTGGTTGTCGCAGCGCCGTAAAAACACCGAAAACCGTGCATACGGAAAGGATACATACCGCTATGAACAGATTTTTCCTTTTTTTATGGTGGTAAGCGATTTTCCACCTGTCTTGATAAATTTGTTTTCGCAGGGATAAAAACTCCTTTCCCTCTGAATTTTTAATTTCCAACCATCCCTATTTGCGGAAGCGGCCAAACGCGAAAGACTACCTTGCCAACAATAAACTCATTTTCAATACAGCCTATGGAAGAAGAACGGCTGTCTACGGAAGTTGCACGGTGGTCACCCAGAACAAAAATCTTGCCGTCCGGCACCTGATAGGGAAATTGGATGTCACATTTCCCTTGGCTCTTTTCCTTTAGGTAAGGTTCGTTCAGAGCTTTGCCGTTTACCAGCACAGTGCCGTCCTTCTGAATAATGACCGTATCGCCTGCCTTCGCAATCACTCGTTTCAGCAGGATTTTGTTATTGTAATAAAATGCAACGATGTTTCCCTTTTGAAACTTTGCATTTTTGACTGCCACAACGATTTGGCCATTTTGCAGTGTTGGCTCCATACTTGTGCCTGTTACCTGCAGCACAGTCAGGACCAATGTTGCAATCAACACTGCGGCCGCCGCAACAGCCAGCAGTATGTAAATGGTACTGCGCAGTAGTTTATGATACCGGCTTTTGTGTTGTTCCCGCTGAAGTTCCTGCTTCAGTTGTATGGTTGTCGGCCGTGCTTTGGCTGGCTGCAGGTTTGTTTGTGTTGTTTTCTGCATGGATTTCTAATCTTCTGCCCTCCTTCTTTTGGAATGGTGCAGCTTTTCTTTCCGCTTGCTGGTTCAGCCCCCGGATATTTTCGAGATATTGGTCTGCGGCCTTCTGGGCCGCCTCAAAGACACCATTGAGCTGCAGTGACGCTTCCGCAATGGAACCGGCTTTCTGCAGATGAATTTCCCGGTCCTGCAACTTTTCCTGCAGGGCAGCGTTTTGCTGTTCCAGTCTCTCAATCTGCTTTCGCAGACTGGTATTTTCTTCGGACAAATCCACCAGCACTTCCAGCAGCTCTGTCCGCTTCATTTTTTTTAGTTCTTTATCCGTCATATTTTTTCCTCTGCCAACGGCCGCCCTGCTGAAAAGGGCCGCCCAAAATACAATCAATGTATTTTATATGAATCCCAAATATTTATAATACAAGCGATAAACTAGTCTGTCTTCCATTTGATTTTTGTCTATTCATTGTAATACAGGAACCGGCCTTTGTGGCAACACGTTTTACACAAAAGCATACACGTTTTACACATGTCTGGATGTGCTTCCACAAATCACCTGATTTTTAGGAAAAATCTCCTGCGTTTTTATGAATTTCACTATAGTCACATTGTTTCGCAGAATAGTCGAAAAAAGTACGCAAAAAGGGACCCGATTTATCGGGTCCCTGAAAAAGCCTCTTGCCCGCCCCGCGGGTACTCACAAAGGCAGCAGCATACGAACAGTAAAAATTCCTTCTTCAGCCTCACAATCAAACGTAGCGTGGCTTTTCCTGGAAAATGCCTGTACACTGCGCAGACCATAACCGTGTCCCTCTCCCCGCGTGGATTCTGGCAGACCAGTTTCGTGGGAAAATGTAACGGTCCCCGCATAGGAATTGGTGATTTCGAGGATTGTCTTATCTTTAGCTGGGTGCATCAGAACATAGACAAAACGCTTTTCCGGTTCTTTCACATTGGCAGCTGCATTAACGGCGTTTTCCAGCAAATTGAGCAAAACTGTCAAAAGTTCAAATTCATTTACCTGCAGCTGCTTTGGTACATCTGCCCGGCACTGAAACTGTACCTTCTTTTTCTCTGCGAATTCGGCAGCAGCGGTCAGCACACCGTTGACAGCTGTATTTTTGCAGTAGTTTGCAACAACCGTGTGGTCCAGCCGCTGTACATATTGCTGTAGCATCCCGCGTATTTTGTCCGTATCGCCGTTTTCTAAATAAGAAAAAACCAGGTTTGCGCTGTGGCGCATATCGTGGCGGAGAATAGCCATCTCTATTTTGGACTTTTTTTCATGTTCCACTTCTCGCTTTAACGCAGCCGCATAGGCCTCCAGCAACTCATTGTTATGTTTCAGTTTCTCGCTTTGCTTAACTGCAGAAACTAAATTAAAAACGAAGAAATAAGTAAATATCATCGCGGCGAGCATCAGTAAAATAGGGACACCTTTCTGCGGATACTTGTAAAAATTTGTAGGCCAAACCATCATGGTGCAGACTACCACATAATACAATGCCAGGGACAGGCAAATACCGCCCCAATGTATTCTACTGTCTTCTATGACAGAAAGATATTGCTTCCTGCAAAACAAAATGAGAAGGAGCAGGAACACAGCGTGCACTACAATCTGCACGGTAAAAGCAAAGGCAGCGCTGGTATAGTCGGGGTTCTTTCCGACAATACTTCCATAGTAATACAGCATGGAACACAGGACATTTCCAGGCAGCACATAACATGCCGCCATGATACCCGTCATTACCGCACGCCAATCGCGGTAAAGGCAGAGCAGCAGGACAAACAGCTGCAGGACCAAAATTTCCAGCAGGGTAGCCGGCAGAATCTGGTCCGGCAAAAATCACTGGGCATAGTCTCCTGGACTGGTTACCAAAAAGCAAAGCAGCAAAAGCAGTATTGTTTTCGGCTTTGTATATCGCATGGGCAGAAAAAAATATAGAAATGTCAGCAGAAAGGCCATAGAAATACGGTACTGTATAAGCTGAAGCCATTCCATTAGAATTCCTCCCCATCATGTGCTAAAAACCGCAGGTATCTCCGGTTGACGTCGGCAAAGCGGTTGCGGCTGATGGGAATCTCCCGGTTATTGTCCAAAACTAGGCTGTCACGCTGCACGGTACGGATAAACCGCATGTTTACCCAAAAAGACTTGTGCGGCTTTAAAAAAGCCGGGTCACTGGAAAGCGGTGCAACCGCCCGATCAAAGCTGCCGCGGTTGCAGACACTGGAAATGGTCTGTCCATTGCTCAAGGTATATAATGCCGAGCGCGCCACATTTTCTACTACAATAATAGATTCCTTATCTACGCTTTCTTTTCCGTCACGACCGTTAATTAGGATGAAATGCGCCTTTTCTTTTTCCAGCAGCATACAAGCCATATCCAGCGCTGAAAAAAGCTCTTCTGGCGAAACAGGCTTCAGCAGATAACGCAGTGCCTGATTCTGATAGGCATCCAGCGCGAACTCTTCGGAAGAAGTTGTATAAATAATGGGGGCATTTTTTTGTACGCTGCGAATTTTCCTGCCCAGGCGGATGCCGCTGATGCTCGGCATTAGAATATCCACAACGTAAATATCATAAAGCGTATCGGATTGCAGTTGGGAATCCAGTTCCACTGCATCCGAAAATGCCGTGACTACACCTTCGCGTTCCGGGTGCTTTGAAAAATAGGCATTCGTCACTTTTACCAGTTGATTAAGGTCCCAACTGTCATTATCACATACCGCAATCCACAGCATTTTTCTCCTCCTTCTGCTTTATTTCCCTTCCATTCTATAATAAATTTCCCCTCGGTGCAAGGTCATCTGCATGAACGTGAAGCCGGCCGACATGATATTTGACAAAATATTGGCCTTTCGTTCACTCCTCGTACATATCCTTCCGGTACAGTAAAAAACGTATCAATGATGTTCCACAGAGCGACAAAAATCGCACTTCTGGAGTGGTACGATTATCTTTGCGCGCTGCGCGCATTTTACATTTTTCCTTTGCTGCCAGGAGTCCAAAGATGGACGGAATACCGACTTTGGACCACGGCAGACCAAACATTCCCCTTTGGGTTTTTATAAAAGCCGCGTCCCCGCTCCCTGCCGGAAGTCGGGGACATTTTTTGCCCCGCGTTGATATTTTCCCACTGCTGCCGTACACTTTGAAAAAGAGTTTTTTAGAACTTGTTCCGTTCATTGTGTGGCGGCTGAACGGCAAAATAAACAGATAAAAAAGACGGACAGGTCCGCAAGGTGCGGCATCTGTCCGTTTTTTATTCTTCGATTTTATTATGTACTATTCTGTCTGTACAAACTGTGCATTGTACAAACGGGCATAAAAGCCGCCTTTTTCCATAAGCGACTGATGTGTTCCCTGTTCCACAATGCGTCCGTCCTGCAGTACCAAAATAAGGTCCGCGCTGCGAATGGTAGAAAGCCGATGTGCAATAACAAAGCTAGTGCGTCCGCGCAGCAAATTCTGCATGGCGTCCTGCAGGCACTTTTCCAGCCGTGTGTCCACACTGGAAGTTGCTTCATCTAAAATAAGTATGGGCGGGTCCCTCAGCAGTGCCCGCGCAATGGTCAGCAGCTGCTTTTCACCCTGTGAAATGTTGCTGCCCTCCTCGTTCACCCGCATATCGTAGCCATTCGGCAGGGTACGGATAAAGTGGTGCACATTAGCGGCCTTTGCCGCCGAAACAACTTCATCCCGGCGGGCGTTCAATTTTCCATAGCGCAGGTTGTCCGCAACGCTGCCGGAAAACAGCCATGTATCCTGCAGCACCATGCCAAAAGCAGAACGCAGGTCATCCCGGCGGAAGGAACGGATATCCCGGCCATCCAGCAGAATGCGGCCGCTGCCTACATCGTAAAAACGCAGCAACAGGTTGATAAGTGTGGTTTTGCCTGCACCCGTAGGCCCAACAATGGCTACCATTTGCCCGGGCTGAGCCGTAAAGCTGAGGTCGTGAATGATTTCCCGCTCTCCATAACTAAAACTTACATGCTGAAACGATATTTGACCATGCACCTTTCCCAGTTCCGCCGGTGGGTCTGCCTCCGGAACCTCATTAGGCTGTGCCAAAAAGTCCGTTACACGGCCGGCCGCGGCAAAAGCTGACTGTATTTGTCCGGACATCTGTGAAATTCGTGAAAGCGGGTCATTCAGCTGCCAGATATAGTTGATAAACGCCTGCAGTGCACCCAGTGTCAGCCCACCGGCCAGCACATAATTGCAGCCGAGGGCCGCCGTGCTGCCGATTATCAAATATGTCACCAGCAAAATAAGTGGCGACATGGTAGAGGACAAAAACTGCGCACGGAACACATAGTGCTGCAGGTGATGGTTTACCTTGCGGAAATCCTGCTCCGCTGATTTTTGCTTATTGTATAATAATATTTCATGATACCCTGTGTATAATTCCGTTACACGGCCGTTTAGCTGTCCCACTGCGTCCTGCTGCTGGCGGAACTGTTTTTGGCTGCACCGGACAACCACCCAAGTAATCAGGAGTGCCAGCGGAATAATCAGCGTACCGACGGCCGCCATAACAGGCTGAATCCGGTACATCATGACCAGCGCCAGCGCCACGGACAATATCCCGCCGACAATGTCAAGCAGTGTCATTTGGCAGGCGTTGCTGATGGTATCCACATCGTTGGTAATACGGCTCAAAACATCGCCATAGGGGTGTTCATCGAAGTAGCTGACCGGCAGAGTATGGATTTTTTTCTGCAGGGCATCGCGCAGTGTCTGCATGGTGCCCTGTGTGGCATGTGTCACACTAATCATGGACAGCGCCCCGACAATCGTCTTGATGATAAAGATGATAACGAGTATTAAAATGATATGCAGTATCGCTTGATAGTGAATGCCTGCGCCGGAAATGTGCTTTGCCATGTCTGTCACGTCCGCGGCAAGCTGGGTCGTAATCCGGCCTTCCACTGACGGCATTATCGCCAAACAGACGCTTTGGGCAATGACCATCAGCGCACTCATCAAAAATCCCCATTTGTGAGGCGCAAAGTACGGCCGCAGCTGACTAAGAGTACTTTTCCCTTGTTTTTTCCGCTTTTTCATTCTGCATTGCCCCCTTCCCCAGCACTTTCCTGCAGCTCGGCTTCCGTCAACTGTGAGGCGGCAATCTCATAATAAATAGGGCAAGTACGCAGCAGCTGCTGATGTGTGCCCATGCCCACAACTTTGCCCTCATTCAGCACAACAATACAGTCTGCATCCAAAATAGTAGACACCCGCTGTGCCACAATGGCAACAATCGCGTTCTGGGTTTCACTGTGCAGTGCCCGGCGCAGATTTGCATCCGTGCGAAAATCCAGCGCAGAAAAAGAGTCATCAAACACATAAATCTGCGGTTGGCGCACAACAGCACGCGCAATGGAAAGCCGCTGACGCTGTCCGCCGGAGGTATTGACTGAGTTCTCCTCAATGGTTTCGTCAAAACCGCCCGGCTTTTCCATAATAAAATCATACGCCTGCGCGACTTTCGCCGCGTGCTCCACTTCTTCTTTGCTTGCATCCTCTTTTCCGAAACGGATATTGTCGGCAATGGTTCCATGAAACAGAAATGCTTTCTGCGGAATAAAGCCCATAGCGCCGCGCAGGGAGCTGAGACTGTACTCACGAATATCCGTGCCGTTTATCTGAATGCTGCCGCCGGTCACGTCATAAAAGCGGGGAATCAGGTTCACCAGCGTGCTCTTTCCGGAACCGGTACTGCCAACAAAGGCAATGGTCTGTCCCACCCGCACCGAAAAGGAAACATCCTGCAAAACCGGCTCGTCGCCGTCCGGATACACAAAGGTCACATGGTCAAAGGTGAGGTCCCGTACCGGCTTTTGCATCTGCAGGCCACCCACCGGGTCCCGCACCAGCGGAACAGTGTCCAGCACCTGCTGAATCCGGTGAGCACTGACGGCTGCACGCGGGTACATCATAAAGACAGTGCAGAACAGCATAGTGGACATCATGGCATGGAACAAATAAACCACAAATGCGGTCAGCTGGCCAATTTGCAGCTGGCCGATTCCCAAAAGCTGCGCGCCGCGCCAGTAGATGAGCACGCTTGCAATATTCATTATCAGAAAAAATGCCGGCTGTGTCAGCTGCATCAGCAGAAACATTTTTTTGGAGCAACTAGCGTACTGCTCATTTTCACCCGCAAAGCGTTTTTCCTCATATTTATCATTGGTAAAGGCACGCACTACACGAATGCCAGTCAAATTTTCACGAGTAATGCGGTTCATTCCATCCTGGGAATCCTGCTGTTTTTCGCTGATGGGCTTCGACAGCCGCGCAACAATGACCACGCCCAGCACAATAATTGGAATAGTCGCCGCCACAATCAGAGAAAGCTTCACTGACGCGTACAGAATCATAACATAACTGGCCACTAACATAACCGGCGTCATCAGTGCTGTACGCAAAAGCATATTCAAAAACATCTGCACCTGAAAGGCATCGTTGTTGGTCCGTGTAATCATAGAGGAAACGCCGAACTTGCCAAACTCGGTATCGGAAAAGCTTTGGGCCCGCGCAAATACGTCACTGCGCATATCCGCCGTCACATTGGAAGAAATGCGTGCGCAGCAGTACCCGAGCAAAATGATTCCTGTCACACCAATGAACGAAATGATAAGAATGGTCAGCCACATTTTATGAATATAGCCTGTATCATTTTTCATCACACCGCCGTCAATCATCTTTGCCATCAGTGTCGGTATTCCCAGCTCGGTCAGCGCAAAGCCGAAAACCGAGAGGAAGTCCAGCAAGCACCACCCTTTGTAGTGTCCGAGGTACTTAAAAATCAGTTTCATGGATTCTCTCCTTTTTCATGGGTCTTCTCTGCTGTATGCAGAACAAAAAAGACAGATGCAGGGAAGTCAGTCCCCCACATCTGTCGGCATTTTTTGCTGCGGCACGCTGCCTTTAGATACAATATTTCTGCATATACCTATCCATTTTTGGCAGAAGTGCATCATATTCGCCGTGCTTGCCCAGCCATTCGCGAATATCCCGCACGGTGACTAAGGAGTGCACCGTAATGCCGAACTCTTCCTGTACTTCCATAACTGCTGTTTTGCCGGGGTGCTGTCCCACTTCGCAGCGGTTAACGGAGATAAACATATCACTGCAGGAAACATCTGCCGCCGAGCGCAGCACAGGTATGGTTTCACGTACAGCAGTGCCCGCGGTAATGACGTCCTCAATAATAATGACGTGGTCGCCATCCTTCGGCTGATAGCCGACCAAACAACCGCCCTCGCCGTGGTCCTTTGCCTCTTTGCGGTTAAAGAAGTAGGGCTTGTCCTCTCCGTACTGGGTGTACAGTGCACCCGCGCAGGCAGTTACCAGTGGGATTCCCTTATAAGCCGGCCCAAACATCGCGTCAAAGCGGCAGCCGCTGTCATGTACCATACCGGCATAAAAACGGCCCAGCCCCGCCGCCTGTGCGCCGGTGCGGTAATTTCCGGTATTGACAAAGTACGGGGTATTGCGGCCGCTTTTGGTTACAAAGTCGCCAAAACGCAGTACATCTGCATCCATCATAAACCGGATAAACTGTTCTTTCTGCTCTGTCAGCATAAGTGCCCTCCTGCATTCCTGTATATCCCTGTATTTTTACTTATTATATTATTATACCTCTGCATTCGTCCGTTGGCAAGGGAACGCCACGGTCCTTTGCAGAATTTCCTATTTGTCCTGCAGAAAAGTTGACAGAGCCGTAAAAAGAGGCTACCATAGCCTTACCAGTCATTGATTTCTGCAGGCTGGCAGTGCTATTATTCATTTTCTTTGCGCCTGTCATCTGCTTTCCGCTGAAAGGACGTTCCTTATGAAAATTACAGACATTCGCACTTCCGAATTTTCGGTGCCGCTGCGCACGCCCTTTAAGACTGCCCTGCGCACTGTAAGCAAGATTCATGACGTATTGGTCACTGTCACTACGAACGACGGCCGCCGCGCCTTCGGTGAAGCACCACCCAGCGCGCCTATCACCGGCGAAACCATCGGCTCCATTCGCTGTGCCGTGGAGGATTTTATTCGTCCAGCACTGCTGGGACGTGACCTTGACGACTTTGATAACACCATGCAAGTCCTGCACACGGCACTGCTGCACAACACCAGTGCCAAAGCTGCCGTGGACATGGCGCTGTACGACCTGCGCGCACAAAAACTTGGTGTGCCACTGTATCGGCTGCTCGGCGGCAGCAAAAGTGAACTGGAAACTGACCTGACCATCAGCGTGAACCGCCCCGAACAAATGGCTGCCGACAGCCTGACTGCTGTGCAGCGCGGCTTCCATATTCTAAAAATCAAGGTAGGGCTGGAACCACAGCTGGACCTACAGCGTCTGACCTCCGTTCGCCGTGCGGTCGGTCCGGACATCACCATTCGTGTGGACGCAAATCAGGGCTGGACTCCGGCACAGGCTGTCCGCCTTATCCGCAGCATGGAAGACGCCGGTCTTGGTCTGGAACTAATCGAACAGCCCGTTCCCGCACAGGACATAGAAGGTATGGCCTTTGTGCGCCGAAATGTTTCCACCCCGCTGCTGGCAGACGAAAGCGTCTTTTCACCACGGGACGCCCTGGCGGTGCTGCAGGCAGGTGCAGCCGACTTTTTGAACCTGAAGCTGATGAAAACCGGCGGCATTTACGGCGCTTTGCAAATTTGCTCCCTCGCCGAAACCTTTGGTGTGCCCTGCATGGTGGGCTGTATGCTGGAAAGCAGCCTTGCCGTCAGCGCGGCCGCTCATCTGGCCGCGGGCAAACGCATTGTTACCCGTGTGGACTTAGACGGTCCCGGCTTGTGCAGCATCTGCCCCTACACCGGCGGCCCACAGTTTTTGGAAAACCACATTGTGATGAATGAAACGCCCGGTCTTGGCATTCAGCCGGATTGGATACCGCCGCTGTCATAAAGAGGTCAGCGCCGCACAAGGATCTGCAAAACCATACAAAAAAGCTGCCCGCGTTTGCAGGCAGCTCTTTTTATAGCAATTTTACAAGGCAGAATTACTTGTCGGCTTTTTCGTCGGCTTTCTTTTCTGCTTTATCGTCAGCCTTTGCTTCTGCTTTTTCAGCAGGCTTTTCCTCAGCCTTTGCGGCTGGTGCAGCTTCAGCGACGGGCTTTGCAGCGGTTTCCATCAGTTCGATAATTGCCATCGGGGCAGCATCGCCGCGGCGCGGCCCGATTTTTGTAATACGGGTATAACCGCCGTTGCGGTCCTGATACTGCGGAGCAATCTCGGTAAAGAGCTTGTTGGCAACATCTTCCTTGGTAATGAAGGCCATTACAAGGCGGCGGGTGTGCAGCGTGTCCTTCTTGGCGATTGTGATCATCTTCTCGGCCATGGCGCGAACGTCCTTGGCACGGGTGACGGTCGTTTCGATTCTGCCATTCTCTAAAAGAAAGGTCACCATTGCACGCAGCATTGCTGTACGGCTGTCCGTAGCTCTGCCGAGCTTTCTGGTTCCTGGCATCGAATGTCACTCCTTTAACCTATGGGATAGGGAATTATTCATCGTCCTTGCGCAGATTGTATCCAAGAGAAGCCATCTTCCAGATAACTTCTTCCAGTGACTTACGTCCAAGGTTGCGCACCTTCATCATGTCCTCTTCCGACTTATTGACAAGGTCGCCCACGGTGTTAATGCCGGCGCGCTTGAGGCAGTTGAAAGACCGGACAGAAAGGTCCAGCTCTTCAATGGTCATATCGAGGACCTTTTCCTTGTCCTTGTCGTCCTTTTCCACCATGATTTCTGCGTTGCTGCCTTTATCAGACAGATTGACAAACAGGTTGAGGTGCTCGGTGAGGAACTTTGCCGCCAAAGAGACGGCCTCCTGCGCGGTAATCACGCCGTTGGTCCAAACCTCCAGGGTCAGCTTGTCGTAGTCGATGCGCTGGCCCACACGGGCGTTTTCCACGTTAAAGTTCACCTTATACACCGGGGTGTAAATAGAGTCAACCGGAATAACGCCAATGACATTGGCAGCCATGTTCTGCTTGTTGCGGTCAGAGGGCACATACCCGCGGCCTTTGTCCAGCGTAATTTCCATGTAGAGCTTTGCGCCCTCGTCGAGGGTGGCGATGTGCAGTTCTGGGTTCAGAATCTCCACTTCGCTGTCACACTTAATGGAATCTGCTGTTACGTCGCAGGGGCCTTCCGCACAGATTTCAACGGTCTTGGGACCGTCGCAGTGCAGCTTTGCGGTAAGGTTCTTGATATTCAGAACCATTTCAGTGACGTCCTCTTTTACACCGGGAATGGTGGAAAACTCGTGTACCACACCGTCTATTTTAATAGAGGTAGGGGCCACGCCCGGCAAAGAGGAAAGCAGCACGCGCCGCAGGCTGTTGCCCAGGGTTGTACCAAAGCCGCGCTCCAGCGGCGACACCACGAACTTGCCGTAATTGCCGTCATCAGATACGTCTGCTATTTCAATTTTGGGCTTTTCTATCTCGATCATTAAGCAACCTCCTTAGACATACGGCAGAGCATTCTCCACCGCACTGTGTCATGTGCCTGCAGGGCATTATTTGGAGTACAACTCAACGATAAGCGTTTCATTGATATCAAAGTCAATGTCGCTTCTTTCGGGCATGGCAAGGACAGTGCCCTCCACCTTGTCATGGTTAATCTGCAGCCACTTCGGCACAGCAGTAGCAGCATTCTTCTCCAGAATGTCTTTTACATGCTGGGATGAGCGGCTCTTCTCCGCGATGGAGACAACATCGCCCACTTTAACAAGTGCGGAGCAGATGTCCAGGCGCTTGCCGTTTACAGTAATGTGGCCGTGGGTGACCATCTGGCGTGCCTCGCGGCGAGTGTTTGCAAAGCCCAGGCGGTAGACAACGTTGTCCAGGCGGCGCTCCAGCAGACGCAGCAGGTTTTCACCTGTCACACCGGTGGTGTTGGTTGCCATTTTGTAGTAATGGCGGAACTGTCTTTCCTGCACGCCGTAAATGAATTTTGCCTTCTGCTTTTCGTTCAGCTGGGTAGCATATTCACTCTGTTTGCGGCGGCCCTGCTTGGGGTTGCGGATTGAATTTTTATTGATGCCCATAACGGCGGGGCTGGTGCCCAGTGTCTTGCACCGCTTCAGGACAGGCTGCATATTTCTGGCCATGTCTTATTCCTCCTTTATGATTCCGTTTTCATTAGACACGTCTTCTTTTGGGAGGACGGCATCCGTTGTGGGGAACAGGGGTCACGTCTTTAATCATGGTGACCTCCAGGCCTGCGTTCTGCAGCGCACGGATAGCGGCCTCGCGGCCGGAGCCCGGGCCCTTAACGTAAACGTCAACGGTCTTCATTCCGTGCTCTACAGCGCCTTTGGCAGCCGTTTCAGCAGCGGTCTGAGCGGCAAAGGGGGTGGACTTTCTGCTTCCGCGGAAGCCCAGCTCACCAGAGCTTGCCCAAGAAACAGCATTGCCCTGCATATCGGTAATGGTTACAATGGTGTTGTTAAATGTGGACTGGATATGCGCGGCACCGCGGTCGATATTTTTACGTTCGCGGCGGCGGCGCGTGGTAGCAGCCTTCTTGCCGGCTGCGCCTTTGTTTGCTGGCATTGGTGAAACCCTCCTTTACTTCTTCTTGTTAGCCATCGTCTTAACCGGACCCTTACAGGTTCTGGCGTTGGTCTTGGTACGCTGACCGTGTACCGGCAGACCCTTGCGATGACGGGTACCGCGGTAGCAGTTAATTTCTGTCAGCCGCTTAATGTCGAATGCCACGTCACGGCGCAGGTCGCCCTCTACGCGGCAGTGATGGTCAATATATTCTCTGAGCTTTGCGGCGTCGTCCTCGTTCATGTCGCGCACGCGCAGGTCAGGATTCACGCCGGTCGCGGCGCAGATATCCGTGGCGGTCTTGCGGCCGATACCAAAGATATAAGTCAAGGCGATCTCGACGCGTTTGTCTCTTGGCAAGTCAATACCTGCTATACGAGCCATATTGGTTGCACCTCCAAAATGATAATCGCGTCACTTAGCCCTGACGCTGTTTGTGCTTCGGGTTTTCACAGATCACCATGACTTTGCCCTTGCGCTTAATAATCTTGCACTTTTCGCACATTTTTTTAACAGAAGGTCTTACTTTCATGGGTGTACCCTCCTTGCAGAAAACTTCTTTAGATATTTACTTTATTTGGTACGCCACGTGATGCGGCCCTGGGTCAGGTCGTAGGGGGACATCTCTACGGTAACCTTGTCGCCGGGCAGGATGCGAATGAAATTCATACGCAGTTTGCCGGAGATATGGGCCAAAATCATGTGATGATTTTGCAGCTCTACCTTAAACATTGCATTGGGCAGGGCCTCTACTACGGTACCCTCGGTCTCTATAACGTCCTGCTTAGACATACTTACAAATCAGCCTCCTCTGGCGTGGAACTGCTCCTGCCGCAAAACGGCCGAAGAGCCGCCCGAAGCGCACGGTTGCTGTGCAGGGCTTCCTCCGGTAAAACCGTACGGGTAGGAAAAAGGTGAATCAGCTTTTTCTTTTTGGGCTTTTCCAGTGTGCGGCGGCGTCCGTCACACACCAGGGCATATGGCCCCATAAGGGAAAGCACCGCGCAAAAGCTGCCCTTGTCGTGGCCGGCAGCACTGCGGGCCACGGTGCCGCGCTTCATCTCCATGGCGGCCACCTCAGTCACCCTTGGTCAGAATGACCGGGCCGGATTCCGTAATGGCAACGGTGTGCTCAAAGTGAGCCGCCAACTTGCCGTCTTTAGTCAGAGTGGTCCAGCCGTCCGGCAAAGTCTTCACGTCATAGGTCCCCTGGCAAACCATGGGCTCTATGGCAATAACCATACCCGGCAGCAGGCGTACGCCCCGGCCGGGCGTGCCGTAGTTCGGAACACTGGGGTCTTCGTGCATCTTCGCGCCTACTCCGTGGCCGGTGTAGTTCCGTACCACCGAGTAACCGCGAGCTTCGACATACCGCTGAACCGCGCTGCCCACATCGCCGATGCGGTTACCGGGCTTTGCAGCCTCAATGCCTTGAAAAAGGCTTTCGCGGGTAGCGTCCATCAGGTCCTGGGCTTCTTTGCTGACCTTCCCGCAGGGGAAAGTCCAGGTATTGTCGCCCACAAAACCCTCATAGGTGGCGCACAAGTCAATGCTGACGATGTCGCCCTCCTTAAGGATCTTCTTTTTGCTTGGTATGCCATGGACAACCACGTCGTTTACAGAAATGCAGCAGGTCGCCGGAAAACCGCCGTATCCAAGGCAGCTGGGAACAGCTCCCTCGCCTACGATATAGTCATGGGCCGCCTTATCGATTTCCCAAGTGGAAACACCCGGCTTTACCAACGCGCCGGCTATCTGCAGCGCATTTTGTGCGATGCGACCGGCATGTTTCATGCAGGTAAGTTCCCGACTGGTTTTTAAAATGATCATACTTTACTTACGCCTCGATTGCTGCAAGTGTCAGGCGGGAGGTGTCGGCCACATCCTCCTGGCCTTCTACAATGACCAGCTTCCCCTGTTTGTCATAGTAATCTTTCAGGGGTTCGGTCTTTGTGTGATATTCCTTCAGCCGTGCTTTCACGGTATCCGGGTGGTCATCCGCGCGCTGAACAAGGGTGCCTCCGCAGGCGTCGCATTTGCCCTCTACCGTTGGCTTTTTGTACAGCATATGGTAGCTGACTCCGCAGTCTTCACAGACACGGCGTCCGGACATACGGGCGACAATGCGGTCATCAGAGACATGAATCTCAACAACCTTGTCTATCTGAACGCCCATTTTGTCCAGAGCCTCGGCCTGGGGGATAGTCCGCGGGAAGCCGTCCAGCACAAAACCGTTTTTGCAGTCCGGCTGTTTCAAACGGTCTTTGACAATGCCGATAACAACTTCATCCGGGACCAGGTCGCCTTTGTCCATATAGGATTTAGCAGCCAGCCCCATCTTTGTGCCGCTTTTCAGCGCTTCTCGAATAATATTGCCGGTTGAAATGGCAGGAATGTGCAGCTTGCTGCAGATGACTTCTGCCTGTGTACCTTTTCCAGCGCCCGGTGCGCCCAAAAGAATCAGATTCATGCTAAACTCCTTCTCAATCAAGGAAGCCCTTATAATGACGCATCATCATTTGGCTTTCCAGCTGTTTCACAGTCTCCAGTGCTACACCAACAAGGATGATGATAGAAGTACCGCCCATGGAGAGGTTATGCATCCCTGTGGCATTTGCGAAAACAATCGGCATCATGGCGATAATCGCGAGGAAAACAGAACCGACGAACGTGATTTTGGAAAGAACTTTACCAATAAAATCAGAAGTAGGCTTGCCGGGGCGAATACCCGGAATTGTACCATTGCTCTGGCGCAGATTGTTGGCCATTTCAATCGGGTTGTACTGAATTGCCGTGTAGAAATAACCAAATGCAACAATAAGAATCACATACAGAATGCAGTACACCCAGCCGGTGCTGGAAAATGCTGCAAAGAATCCGTTCCAGAAGCTGCCCAAGTCCTTGTTGTCCCCAATGAAAAACCGAATGGTCGTAGGGATAGACAGGATTGAGCTTGCGAAAATAATGGGCATAACGCCGCCAATGCCGACCTTAATCGGGATATGGCTCGCCTGGCCGCCGTACTGTTTGCGGCCAACAACCCGTTTTGCGTACTGCACCGGAATCCGGCGCTCCGCATCATTCATAAAGACAATAACCCACATCAGGGCCAGGAAGATAAGGCCCCACAGCGGAACAAGGAAAAAGTAGCGTCCGTTGGCGCTGCCGTCTGTCCATGCCATATTGAGGTATTTGCCCAGGTTGCCGATAATAACTGGCATACGGGCAACGATGCCGGCAAACAACAGAATGGAAATGCCGTTGCCCACACCTTTCTGGTTGATCTGTTCGCCCATCCACATCATCAGGGCCGTACCGGCCGTAAAGACAAGGATTATGACAAACGCAGTAAAGACGCCGGCACCGCCCTGTGTATATTTCACAATCGGCGTGCCGCCGTAGGAAGCATTCCGCAGGTAGAAGTAATAAGCAAGTCCCTGCAACAGGCCCAGCAGGACAGCTACCACGCGGGTAATCTGCCCCATTTTTTTACGGCCTGCCTCCCCGCCATCCTTCACCATGCGTTCCAGTGCAGGAATGGCTACGGCCAACAGCTGCATAATAATGGAGCTGTTGATGTAAGGCGTCACGCTCATTGCAAATAGCGTTGCATTGGAAAATGCACCGCCGGAGAACATATCCAGGTAACCCAGCGCAGTACTGTTAACAGCGGAGCTGTTCATAATGCCGCGCAAAGCAGTGGAGTTAAGGAAAGGCACCGGGATGACAGCGCCGAAGCGGAACACCACGATGACAAAAAGCGTGAACAGGATTTTCTTGCGCAAATCCGGAATGCCCCAGGCGTTCTTTATTGTTTTGAACAACTCAGATCACCTCGGCCTTCCCACCTGCAGATTCAATCTTTTCCTTTGCCGCGGCGGAGAAAGCGTTTGCCTTCACAGTCAGTTTTTTCGTCATTTTTCCGTTGCTGAGAATCTTAATGCCGTCCATAGCGGACTTAATGATGCCGTTGTCCAGCAGAGCCTGTGTGTCTACTGTAGCACCGTCCTCAAACTTCTTGTCCAATGTGCCGACATTGACCGCAACGATGGCCTTTGCAAAAATATTGTGAAAACCGCGCTTCGGCATACGGCGCTGCAGCGGCATCTGGCCGCCTTCAAACCCGGGGCGGATGCTGCCGCCGGAACGGGCCTTCTGGCCTTTCTGGCCTTTGCCGGAGGTTTTGCCCTGGCCGGAGCCGGCACCGCGGCCCAGACGCTTTGTGCTGCGTGTGGAACCTGGTACTGCTGTTAAGTCATTCAGTTTCATTTACTCGCACCTCCTTGCTGTTTAAGCGTTGGTTACCTCGATGAGGTGGGTGATCTTGTGCACCTTACCCTGTGTTGGGGTGTTATCTGGCTGCACGGTGGAGTCACCGATTTTACGCAGGCCCATGGACTGGGCCGTAGCGATCTGGTCTTTCTGTGCGCCAATCAGGCTCTTGACCAGCTTAATCTTTAACTGTGCCATGATGTTGCGCCCTCCTTACAGAATATCGCTGACAGCGCGGCCGCGCAGCGCAGCAACCTGCTCGGCTGTACGCAGACGGGACAGGCCGTCAATCGTTGCGCGCACCACATTGCACGGATTGTTGGAGCGCAGTGCCTTGGTACGGATGTCATGGATGCCTGCTGCCTCAATAACAGCACGCACCGGGCCGCCGGCGATAACGCCGGTACCAGGGGCAGCCGGTTTCATCAGGACACGGCCGGCACCGTAGGCACCGATAATCTCGTGCGGGATGGTGCTGCCGTGAGTAGCGACTTTAATGAGGTTTTTCTTAGCGTCCTCAATGCCCTTGCGGATAGCATCCGGAACTTCGCCGGATTTGCCAATACCGAAGCCAACTGTACCCTTG
Source organism: Caproicibacterium lactatifermentans (assembly GCF_013315815.1). Taxonomy (NCBI): domain Bacteria; kingdom Bacillati; phylum Bacillota; class Clostridia; order Eubacteriales; family Oscillospiraceae; genus Caproicibacterium; species Caproicibacterium lactatifermentans. Next base: position 368,854 of record NZ_CP046051.1, on the reverse strand, counting down.
CCGTCGCCCACGACGACCAGTGCAGCAAACTTGAAGATACGGCCGCCTTTTACGGTTTTGGAAACGCGGTTAATAGTAACCACGTGCTCCTTAAACTCATCGTCTTCTTTGCGTCTTGAGTCGAATCTAGCCAATCGTTTCTCCTCCTTTATCAGAACTTGAGGCCGCCCTCGCGGGCGCCATCAGCCAGTTCCTTTACACGTCCGTGGAACAGATTGCCGCCGCGGTCAAACTTGACCTCTGTGATGCCTTTTTCCGCGGCACGCTCTGCGATCAGCTTACCAACCTTGCGTGCAGCCTCTTTGTTGCCGCCGTTACCATCGAACTCTTTGTCCAGAGTAGAAGCCGCGCACAGCGTGACCCCATTGATATCGTCAATGACCTGGGCGTAGATGTTTTTGGTAGAGCGAAACACATTCAGGCGGGGGCACTGTGCAGTGCCGGAAATCTTACCGCGCACACGGCGGTGGCGGCGCAGTCTGGCAGTGTTTTTGTCAGCCTTGTTCACCATATGATATTCACTCCTTCAGTTACTTCTTAGCGCCCTTGCCGGCTTTGCCTTCCTTATGGCGGACAAATTCGCCAACATAGCGGATGCCTTTGCCCTTATACGGCTCCGGCGGACGTTTTTCGCGTACTTCTGCGGCAAACTGTCCAACCTGCTGCTTGTCAGGGCCAGAAATGGTAATCTGGTTTGCGGACGGGCAGTCAATGGTAATACCATCAACTTCCGGCACAATGACCTGATGAGAATATCCCAGGTTCATAACCATGTTCTTACCCTTTTTCTGGGCACGGTAACCAACACCGCGAATCTCCAACTCTTTTTTAAAGCCGGTTGTCACGCCGTCCACCATGTTCTGAATCAGGCTGCGGGTAAGGCCGTGCAGGGATTTGTTTGTCTTTGTGTCATCCGGGCGCGAAACGAGAATCTCGTTGCCCTCCACCGCGATTTTCATATTCGGGTGGAATGTTTTGGTCAAGGAGCCTTTCGGTCCCTTGACGGTCACTTCGCTTCCGTTGACTTTTACGTCAACGCCCGCGGGAATATTTATGGGTTTTCTTCCAATTCGAGACATATTTGCACCCCCTCTTTACCAGATAAACGCGAGCACTTCGCCGCCGATATTGGCACGGCGTGCTGCGCGGTCTGTCATAACGCCGTGGCTTGTAGAGATAATTGCCACGCCGAGGCCCTTCATCACGTGGGGCAGCTCTGCTGCGCTGGAATAGATGCGCAGGCCGGGCTTGCTGACACGCTTCAGGCCGGTAATGACCGATTTACGGTCTTCTGTATACTTCAGTTCTGCTTTAATGACGCCCTGTTTGCCGTCGACTGCAACGGTAAAGTTCTTAATATAGCCCTCATCCTTCAAAATCTGGCAGATGGACTTCTTCATATTGGAAGCCGGGATCTCCACAGTAGAATGCTTGGCTGTGCTTGCGTTGCGAATCCGGGTGAGCAGGTCTGCGATTGTATCTGTAATCTGCATTCCGTTACCTCCTTAGCTGCTTACCAGCTTGCCTTTTTTACGCCCGGAATCTCGCCCTTATAGGCAAGGTTGCGGAAGCAAATACGGCAGATACCGAACTTACGAAGGTAGCCGTGCGGCCGGCCGCAGATCTTGCAGCGGTTATACTGCCGGGAAGAGTACTTCGCAGGGCGGCGCTGTTTTATTTTCATAGATGTTTTTGCCACAGGAAACCCTCCTTATTTCGCGAACGGGGCGCCCAGCTGAGCCAGCAGCTCGCGGGCTTCCTCGTCGTTCTTCGCGGTTGTGACAAAGCAGATGTCCATGCCGCGGACCTTATCGATCTTGTCGAACTCGATTTCCGGGAAAATCAGCTGTTCCTTCACGCCGAGGTTGTAGTTGCCGCGGCCATCGAAGGAGTTGGGGTTAATTCCGCGGAAGTCACGCACGCGGGGCAGGGCCACATTGAAGAAGCGGTCCATGAATTCGTACATACGGTTACCGCGCAGGGTAACCTTTACGCCGATTTTCATGCCGGCGCGCAGCTTAAAGTTAGCTACGCTCTTCTTTGCGGTGCACACTGCCGGGCGCTGACCGGTAATTGCCATAATGTCATTGATAATAGAATCGATGACCTTGGCATTTTCCTTGGCCTCACCTGCGCCGACGTTGATGACGATTTTATCGAGCTTCGGGATCTGCATGACGCTCTTATAGGAAAACTTCTTCATCAGGGCAGGAGCGACCTCGCTCTTGTAGTAATCTTTCAGTCTAGCCAATGGTGTCTCCTCCCTCACAGCTCTTTGCCGCACTTTTTGCAAATGCGGGTCTTGGTGCCGTCCGCAGCGATCTTGTGGCCGACACGGGTAGGTTTCTTGCAGCTGGGGCAGACCACCTGGACTTTGGAAGCGTAAACCGCGCCCTCGCCCGTAACCTTGCCGCCTTCTTCGCCCATTTTGCGGGGCTTGACGTGCTTGGTGACCATGTTCAGCTTTTCGACGATGACCTTGCCCTCACTGGGGCTGACCGCCATGACTTTGCCCTGCTTGCCGGCATCGCGGCCAGAGAGCATCACAACAGTGTCACCGGTTTTTACATGCATTTTATTTGCCATATCCTGTGACACCTCCTTACAGAACTTCCGGCGCAAGGCTCAGGATCTTCATATAGTCGTGGTCACGCAGTTCACGTGCCACTGGCCCAAAGATACGAGTACCCTGCGGGGTTTTGTCATCTTTAATGAGTACGGCTGCATTTTCGTCAAAACGAATGTAGCTGCCGTCGTCGCGGCGAACGCCGTTGGAAGAGCGGACGATAACCGCCTTTACTACGTCGCCTTTCTTTACTGTGCCGCCCGGGGCTGCTTTCTTTACGGAAGCGACCACAACGTCACCGATATTCGCATACCTTCTGCCGGTACCGCCCAGCACGCGGATGCACATAAGCTGCTTCGCGCCGGTGTTATCGGCAACATTGAGGTAAGTCTGCTGTTGAATCACAGTGCGTTCCTCCTTTGCTAAAGGGCAAAACAGAAATTATTTTGCCTTCTCGATAATCTCCACAAGACGCCAGCGCTTGTCTTTGCTCAGCGGGCGGGTTTCCATCACACGCACGCGGTCACCAATATTGCACTCGTTCTTTTCATCATGTGCTTTCAGCTTAACGGTACGCTTAATGACCTTTTTATACAGCGGATGCTTGACACTATCCTTAATAGCAATCACAATGGTTTTGTCCATCTTGTTGCTAACTACGGTGCCAACCTCTGTTTTGCGGTTATTTCTCTTTTCGCTCACGATGTTTTCCCTCCTTCCGGTTACGCTTCGGCGCTGTCTTTAAGTTCATTAGCGCGCAACACGGTCTTAATGCGGGCAATGTCCTTTTTAACAGCGGAGATACGCATCGGGTTGTCGAGCTGGTTAATCGCAAGCTGGAAGCGGAGGTTAAAGAGCTCCTCTTTCAGGTCCTTGAGCTTGCTCTCGAGCTCTGCAGTGGTCATATCCCGAACTTCAGAAGCTTTCATGACTGGGCAACCTCCTCTTCCTTCTTAGTTACAAACTTTGTCTTAATCGGCAGCTTGCTGGCGGCCAGGCGCATAGCCTCGCGTGCGGTTTCCTCCGGGATTTCGCCCATTTCAAACAGCACACGGCCGGGCTTTACCACAGCCACCCAGTATTCCGGGGCGCCTTTACCTTTGCCCATTCGGGTTTCAAGCGGTTTCTTGGTATACGGCTTGTCGGGAAAAATCTTAATCCAAACTTTGCCGAAACGTTTGCAGTAACGAGTCATAGCAACACGAGCTGCTTCAATCTGGTTTGCGGTAATCCATGCTGGCTCCAATGCCTGCAGGCCAAAATCACCGTATGTTACCTTGTTGCCGCGGTAAGCTTTGCCGGTCATACGGCCACGGTGCATTTTGCGGAACTTTGTGCGCTTAGGCATTAACATTATCTGCGGCCTCCTTCCCTACGGGACGGACGGCGCTGTGACTGCCGGTTGTTTCTGTTGTCAGCGGCATCACTGCGGCGGTTGTCATGCAAAACTTCGCCCCGATAGATCCAGACTTTCACGCCGATGCGGCCATAGGTTGTAGCAGCTTCTGTAAAGCCGTAGTCGATGTCGGCGCGCAGGGTCTGCAGCGGAATCGTACCATCATGGTAGGATTCTCTGCGAGCGATTTCTGCACCGCCAAGGCGGCCGGAAACCTGTGTTTTAATACCCTTAACGCCCATCTTCATGGCGCGGCCGATGCACTGCTTCATGGCGCGGCGGAAAGACGTACGTTTTTCCAGCTGCTGTGCAATGTTTTCTGCAACCAGCTGTGCGTTCACATCGGGGTTCTTAACCTCGATAATATTGATGGAAACAGGCTTGCCCAGCATTTTTTCACACTGCAGACGGAGCTTTTCAATCTCTGTGCCGCCCTTGCCAATAACCATTCCTGGCTTTGCGCAGTGAATATGAATGCGGACTTTGCTTGCGTCACGTTCAATTTCAATCTTCGGGACACCCGCTGCATACAGCTGCTTTTTCAGCGCCGTGCGCAGGTTGTAGTCTTCCACCAGGGTATCGCCAAAGTCCTTTTCATTGACGTACCAGCGGGAATCCCAATCGTCAATAACACCAACACGTAAACCGTGCGGATTAACTTTCTGGCCCATTGTGTAACCTCCTCTGCTTTATTCCTTTTCCTTAAGCACCAGCGTCACGTGAGAAGTCCTTTTCAGGACCCGGTACGCGCGGCCCTGTGCACGCGGACGGATGCGTTTGAGGATCGGGCCCGGGCATGCATAGCATTTGGACACGTACAGCCGGGAAACGTCCATGCTGTGGTTGTTCTCAGCATTCGCCACGGCCGACTTGAGCAGCTTGACCAGGTACTCAGATGCGGCTTTCGGGGTATTTTGGAGGATAGCCATAGCTTCGTCCACCGGCTTATTGCGGATAAGGTCCAGCACGATAGACATTTTACGGGGGGAAATACGGGCGTATTTCAGGTTAGCCCTTGCTTCCATGTGATACACTCCTTTCAGCCGTTCGAATTACTTCCGGCAGATGTTGTCGGGGCAGTGGTCTTACTGCCATTATGACCTTTAAAAGTACGGGTAGGGGCGAACTCGCCCAGATGATGCCCGACCATATCTTCTGTAATATACACCGGAACGTGCTTGCGGCCGTCATGAACCGCAATGGTATGACCGACAAATTCCGGGAAAATGATGGACGCGCGGCTCCAGGTCTTTACAATTTCCTTTTTGCCGGAATCGTTCATCGCTTTGATCCTTTTCAGCAGACCAGGCTCAACAAAAGGACCCTTTTTAATGCTTCTGCTCATAGTTAAAAGCTCCTTTCTCTAGCCTTATTTGCCGTTTCTGCTCTTCACAATATACTTATTGGAAGCTTTACGGCGATTGCGTGTCTTATAACCCAGTGCAGGCTTGCCCCACGGGGTCATAGGACCAGGATGGCCGACAGGTGCTTTGCCTTCGCCGCCGCCATGCGGATGGTCGTTCGGGTTCATAACAGAACCACGGACGGTCGGACGCCAGCCCATATGACGCTTGCGGCCAGCCTTACCAATCTTCACATTCTCATGGTCGATGTTGCTGACCTGGCCGATAGTGGCCATGCAGGTTTCAGGCACGTTGCGCAGTTCGCCGGAAGGCAGACGCAGCAGCGCCATGCCGTTTTCCTTAGCCATCAGCTGTGCCATAATGCCAGCAGCACGTGCCAGCTGAGCACCCTTACCGGGATACAGTTCCACGTTGTGGATGTAAGTACCGGTTGGGATATTGGCCAGTGGAAGTGCATTGCCGGGTTTAATATCGGCAGCTGCACCGGAAACCACCATGTCGCCGACCTTGAGGCCGTCCGGCGCAATGATGTAAGCTTTTTCGCCGTCTTCGTACTGCAGCAGTGCGATGAAAGCGGAGCGGTTCGGGTCATACTCAATGGTCTGAACCGTTGCGGGCATGTCCGCCTTCTGACGCTTAAAGTCGATGATGCGGTACTTGGTACGGTTTCCGCCACCGCGGTGGCGGACGGTGATGCGGCCATAGCTGTTGCGGCCGGCGGTCTTTTTATTGGTATCCAGAAGGCTCTTTTCCGGGCCTTTCTTGGAAAGCCCTGCGTAATCCGTCACCGACATGTTGCGGCGGGACGGAGTACTGGGCGTATAGTTCTTAGTAGCCATTCTCTGATTTCACGCTCCTTAAACTTGGCTTTGCGGGGTGTTCCGCATTTTAACAGATACAGAAAGCGGTGCCTTTTGCGGGGCTACCGCGCAGACCGAAGCCTGCCCCCATACGTTGCCGGAAAAGCCGGTCTTTCTTTATCTTTCGGTTTACAGCATGCCGTCGAAGAACTCGATGGATTTGCTGTCTTCCGTCAAAGAAACGATGGCTTTCTTCCAGGCAGGGGTGTAACCCTGGTTGCGGCCCTGGCGGCGCAGATGGCCGCGGACGTGCAGGGTGTTCACTTTGCGCACCTTAACGCCGAAGAGTTCCTCGACAGCGTTTTTAATGTCCAGCTTGGTTGCACGGGGTGCGACCTGGAACGTATAAGCTTTATTTGCGACGCCGCTCATTGCCTTTTCGGAAATGACCGGGCGCAGAATAATCTCATGTGCAGTCATTATGCGTATACCTCCTCGATCTGGGCTACGGCGTCCTTTACAATGATGAACTTGTCAGCGTTGAGGATGTCGTAAACATTGAGGGTGTTGGTCAGGGCGGTCTTCACGCCGGGGATGTTGCGGGCGGAAGCGATGACGGTCTTGTCATTCTCCGGCAGGACCAGCAGCACATGCTTGTCAGCGCCCAACGCCTTCAGCATGTCAGCTACGGTCTTGGTCCGATAAGTTTCCAGCGGAAGGCTGTCCAGAACGATCATCTGGTCATCCTTCACTTTGCTGGAAAGGGCAGACTTCATGGCCAAGCGGCGGACTTTCTTGTTCAGCGTGTAGCTGTAGTCGCGCGGCTTTGGTGCAAAGACGATGCCGCCGTGAGTCCACTGGGGAGCCCGCGTGGAGCCCTGACGTGCATGGCCTGTGCCCTTCTGGCGCCACGGCTTTTTGCCGCCGCCGGAAACCTCGCTGCGTGTCAGGGCACTCTGTGTACCCTGGCGGCGGTTGGCGAGCTGGTTCTTCACCACGTCATGCATAACACTGACGTTGGGTTCGATACCGAAAACGGCCTCGGAAAGGTCGAGTGTACCGACCTCTTTACCGGTCATATCTTTTACTGTAATCTTAGGCATTGCGGTTCCTCCTTCCCTTAAGCTTTCTTCACTTTGACGCTGTCACGGATGCAGACGGTGCCGCCGTTGGGGCCGGGCACAGCGCCCTTGATAGCGATGAGGTTGTTTTCCGCGTCGACCTTGGCAACAGTCAGGTTCAGCACGGTCGTGGTAACAGCGCCCAAATGGCCGGAACGCTTCTTGCCCGGGAAAACACGGGACGGATCAGAACAGCAGCCTGTGGAGCCGCCCATACGAGCGACTGGACCGGTACCGTGGGATTCTTTCAGGCGGCCGAAGTTCCAGCGCTTTACCACGCCGGCCCAGCCTTTACCTTTGCTGGTGCCCTGTACATCCACACGATCACCCTCTGCGAAGGTATCTGCCTTTACGATGTCGCCGACTTTTAAAGCAGAGGTATCGTCTAGGCGGAACTCACGCAGTGTCTTCTTGGGGGCAACGTCGCCCTTGTCGAAGTGGCCCTTCATGGGTTTGTTCATGCGGCAGGTTTTCAGCTCACCGAAGCCCAGCTGAACACTGTCGTAGCCGTCGTTTTCAACGGTCTTTTTCTGTGTCACCGCGCAGGGGCCGGCCTCAATGACAGTGACCGGAATGACATTTCCCTTTGCGTCGAAGATTTGCGTCATGCCAATCTTCTTGCCGATGATTCCTTTTTGCATTTGTTGTTTCCTCCTATGCAGGTTATTGGTTGGCCAAAATGCCAACGTGACCTCGGCCGCACGCAGCCCCTTTCGGGACTGCCCGGTTGGTTGAGAGTCTTCCACTTATAAGGTAAAGCCTTACAGTTTGATTTCAATCTCAACGCCGGCGGGGAGCTCAAGGCCCATTAGAGCCTCAACGGTGGTGTTGGACGGTCTGAGGATGTCGATTAGGCGCTTATGTGTGCGCATCTCGAACTGTTCACGGCTGTCCTTGTACTTATGAACAGCGCGCAGGATGGTGATAATCTGCTTCTCGGTCGGCAGCGGGACAGGGCCGCTTACGCGGGCACCAGTGCGCTTTGCAGTCTGCACGATTTTTTCGGCGGACTGGTCAACCAGCTGATGGTCATATCCTTTAATACGGATCCTCATTTTTTCTTTGACTGCCACTTTGGATCGCCTCCTTGTAAAATTGGCGGACAGATCCTGGCCGCAGGTGCTTTTTTGTAAACACTGTGCCGGGTGTTTCTTCCTGACCCAACGAAAAACCGGATCTCCCACGAAAGTGGGGGACCCGGGTGTCAGCAAAAAAAGCCCGAACAAACCTGTTTCCCACTGTGGGGAAACCTGCTGCCCATGATTCTCTCTCGCCCGGTTTAAAATCGGACATACTCCACGGAAAAACCGGCCGCATAAGGGCCGCAACCTCCCGCTTCAACGCATATCTGTCGCAGTCGTACTCAATTATAGTATCATAAAGGGGCAGAGAATGCAAGCTTTATTTTCAGTTTTTTACATCTTTTTCAGACTGTGCTGAATACGCGGTCCCCAGCCATGCAGGTACTGATAAATACTGGACAGGCCGCCCATCAGGGGTGTGTCCCATGTGCGGGAAAATCCGGTGACAAAGGAATCCTTCAGTGTCTTTCTGGGCCACGGTTTCAGCGGCTCATCCTTCCATGGCGTGTGGGCACGGTACTTCAGGTAATCCGGCTTGAAGGGAGAAGCATATTCCCGATACCACGGCTTGGTTGGCAGTGAACCGCCAATGTAGTGAACCAGCCGCACATCCGCCAGCGTATCGTCCAGTTCCCGCAGGGTAAACGTTGGCTTTTCACTGGTGCTGCGCGCTGAAACACAGTTCATAGAAAGGCGCGGTACGCCAGCCGGGTAATTCCAGCGCATGTCCAGCCGGTGCACCAGCTTCGGCGGCAGCGCAAGGTTCAGCATGGACTGGTCACAGTACTGCAAGCGTTCCCCATATCCGCGCAGAATGCTGCGGCATCGCTGCTGCAGCTCATGACGGCGGCAGTTCGCAAGGTCAAACAGCAGGACACCCGCATTGAAATAGAATGGCGTATTATAGAACACCCTGTCCACATACAGCGCAAGAAACGGTGTGCAGTCCAGCGATGCCGCCACGCATCTGTCCCCCATCTGTGTTTCCCACAGAGGACGCAGCGGTGCACAGCAGACAACGTCACCATCCAGCCAAAGAATGCGGTCCAGCGTTGGAAACGCATCACACAGGCAGGCGTAAATGTATTGCACGCTGCTGCCGCGCCACCGAGGCAGGCGGTATTCCTGCAGCATGGGCGCAATGTAAGGTTCCGGGTCCATACAGATGATTTGGGCGTTGGTAAAGTCGTCCGCCACACTGCACATTTTACGCCGCAGTGCTTCCGGCACTTTCTCACACAGCAAATAAACACAAATGGCATCGTTCTGGTTATTCTCGAACACCGAGCGCATTGAAACCGCTGTCTGTTCACAGTATCCGGCATTTGTACCGTACAAAAAGTTCATCATCCGTGCCGAGCCGCCTCCTTCCGTTTTTGCTGCAAAGCTTTTTTCGCGCTGGCCGCACATACCCATCCGCAGGTACGGGCTGTCAGCCTAGCGATCTTATGTGGGCGCATACCGGTACAGGCAAAGGCCGCTGCCGGTTTGTCATCTTTGGAGAGAATGCCGGCGTATCCCGCGCCGGTCAGCATAACGCCGGTGCTTTTGCCGTACACATCATACAGCGCCGCGCCTACAGCGGCAGCACCGGCCGCCGCACAAATCTTCAGTAAAGTGGAAGCCTTCATGGTTCTCCTTTCCGGCAGAGCCGTTTTGGCACCAGCCGAAAACTGGTGCCCGCATATCTGCTTATGATTGTCTGTCTACTCTATTATATACAAAATAATCTGTACCGTATCTTAGTATTGACGGCCCCAGTATACCATATGCTTGGCAGGCTTGCCGCAGCAGACACAGGTATCGGCGAGGTTCTCTTCCTCAAACGGGATGCAGCGGGACTTCACGCCGCCGGTCTCCTGCTTCAGCTTTTCCTCGCAGGCAGGGTCGCCGCACCACATAGCCTTGATAAAGCCGGGACGGTTCGCCGCGATGTCGAGGAACTCCTCGTGCGTGCGGGCAATGCTGGTACGAGCCTGCAGGTTCTTTGCCGCGTTGTCATACAGAATATCGTGTACTTTCTGCAGCTCTGCCTTTACGGCGTCAGCAAGACCATCAAGCGGCACAAAAGACTTGTTGCGATCCGGACGGCGTACCAGTACGCACTGCTCCTTAGCAATATCCTTCGGCCCAATTTCCAGACGCAGAGGCACACCCATCATCTCATACTGGGCAAACTTCCAGCCCGGGGACTGCTCACTGTCATCCAGCTTAACGCGCAGACCGGCCGCCTTCAGCTGCTCAAACAGTTCGTTTGCCTTGTCCAGTACGCCGGGCTTGTGCTGCGCAACTGGAACGATGACGACCTGAATCGGCGCAACCGCCGGCGGTAGGACCAGCCCGCTGTCGTCGCCGTGTGTCATAATGATGCCGCCAATCATGCGGGTAGAAACGCCCCAGCTTGTCTGAAACGGTGTTTGCAGCTGATTGTTTTTATCCGTAAAGGTAATTCCAAAGTTTTTGGCAAAGCCATCGCCGAAATAATGGCTGGTACCGCCCTGCAAGGCCACGCCGTTGTGCATCATGGCCTCCACAGTATAGGTAGCTTCAGCGCCCGCGAACTTCTCGCTTTCGGTCTTGCGGCCGCGCAGCACCGGTATGGCCAGCACTTTTTCAAAGAACTCTGTATAAACATCCAGCATGCGCAGTGTTTCGGCCTTTGCCTCTTCCGCTGTGGCATGCATGGTGTGTCCCTCCTGCCAAAGGAATTCACTGGTACGCAGGAACGGACGTGTCGTCTTTTCCCAGCGAACCACGTTGCACCACTGATTGTAAAGCTTCGGCAGGTCACGCCAGGAATGAATAATCTTTTTGTAGTGCTCACAGAACAGTGTTTCACTGGTTGGGCGAATGCACAGGCGCTCCTCCAGCTTGTCGTTGCCGCCCTGTGTTACCCACGCAACCTCCGGCGCAAAGCCCTCGACATGCTCTTTTTCCTTGTTGAGCAAGCTTTCCGGAATCAGCAGCGGCATACATACGTTAACGTGCCCCAGTTCCTTAAAGCGCTCGTCCAGGATTTCCTGCATGTTTTCCCAGATTGCATAGCCATACGGCTCTATAATCATGCAACCTTTCACGCTGCTGTAATCCATAAGTTCCGCTTTTTTTACCACATCTGTATACCAGCGGGCAAAGTCTTCTTCCATCGGCGTAATTTCTTCTACCAGTTTTTTCTGCTGTGCCATTTATTTTTCTCCTTCGCTTGGGATTTATCAGTCCTGTTTCCGGACCTGCCGCAGGGCCGGAAAGAAAAGGCCCACACCCACCTGCCTGCACGGCAGAAAAAGGTCAGGCCGAATGAATCTATTATAGTGAAAAAAAGGTAGGATTGCAACCGATACTTCCCCGCCGCAGGTACAAAAAAAGCCCCCGCCCGGCAGGGCAGCGGCTTCCGCAGACTTTTTACATGTGCTCTTCCAAATAATTGACCACATCGCCCACTGTTTTCAGATTCTCGATTTCTTCATCCGGAATCTCCACATCGAACTCATCTTCCAGGGACATCAGTAAATCCACAACATCCAGCGAATCGGCTCCCAGGTCGTCGGCAATGTTTGTGTCGGCTGTAATATTGTCCTCCTCCACATCAAACTGCTCGGCAAGGATGTGCTTGACCTTTTCCAGTACCATTGGTTTCCCTCCCTTAGCTTTCCGTTATAGACAAACCGTTCCGGTCTGGGTATAATGGGCTTAAAAACCGGAACAGTGCCGCAGGATTGATTTTTTTCTATCCATCATACTATTAGCATCATTCGCCTTTGTCAATATCTTTCTCAAATTTTTATTTTTATTCTTGTAAATATTTTGTATAGGAGGAAATGTGATGCAGCAAAAGCATTTTGCCGTGGTCGGTCACCCCATCGGCCACACAATGTCGCCGTTTATTCACCGTCGGCTTTTTCCGCTGGCAGGCGTAAATGGCACCTATACCAAGCTGGATATCCCCCCGCAGGAACTTTCTGCACAGTTCACTGGCACACTGCGGCAGCTTTCCGGTTTCAATGTGACTATTCCGCACAAACAGGCCATTCTCCCGCTGCTGGACCAGCTGGAGGGTGACGCGGCCCGCTTCGGCAGCGTAAACACTGTAGCTGTACGGGATGGACAGACCATTGGCTGCACAACGGATGGAATCGGCTTTCTCCGCGCGCTGAAAACGGCGGGCATTCCGCTGCAGGGGCAGATTTTGCTGCTGGGCAGCGGCGGTGTCGCCCATGTGCTGGCAAACGAGGTCCTTCGTGCGCCAAACGTAACCGGTCTGACTGTCCTCATGCGCCGCCACACGGACGAACGGCCCGACAAAAACGATTCTGCCGCAGATGCTGCCTGCAAAAAAGCGCGGCGCGGCGCGCGTGAAACAGCATTTCTGCAAAGTTTGAGCACTGCGGACAGCGGTGTGCCGGTACGTGTGCTGGACAGTGCGGGTCTTTCGCAGGACCGTACGTTTTACGACCTGCTCATCAATGGCACCAGTGCGGGAATGTACCCAAACCTATGCACCTGTCCGGTCAGCCGAGAGGTCATTGCCCGCTGCAAAGCTGTCTTTGATGCCGTGTACAACCCCGGCGTGACCATTCTTGTGAAAATGGCGCGGGATTTGGGAAAGCCTGCCGCCAGCGGTATGGGCATGCTGGTGTGGCAGGCCGCCGCCGCTGAAGAGTTTTGGTTCTCCTGCCGGTTTGACACCGAAAAAGTCCGGCCCATCATTGGTGAAGCGGAGCAGGCCATGCGGCAGCAGTTCGGTAATATCGTTCTGTGCGGCTTCATGGGCTGTGGCAAAAGCACCGTCGGCAAACTGCTGGCTGCCCGCACAGGACGGCAGCTGGTGGATACCGACCGCTGGATTGAAAAACAGGAAGGGCGCACCGTTTCTCAGCTGTTCGCCGAACACGGGGAAAAGTGGTTCCGTCAGCGTGAAACGGAACTGTGCCGAACGCTGTCACGCCGGACCGGGCTGGTGATTGCCACGGGTGGCGGCGTGCTTGCCAATCCCCTAAACGCGTGCATTTTGCGCGAAACGTGCACGATTGTGCTGCTGCAGCCGCCGTATGAGGTGATTGCTCACCGTCTTTCCGGCGACCACTCCCGCCCGCTGCTGGAGGGGCCGGACAAAGACGCCGTGGCACGCCGCCTGTATGACCAGCGTATGCCGCTGTATCAGGCCGCGGCCGACTTTGCCGTGCACGCGGAGGACAGCCGCACCGCCGCCGAGCAGATTTATGCCGTCCTTTCGGATGAGGAATAGACTTTTTGTATTTAAAGTAGTAAAACTGCATTGACAAATCCACGTCCGCTGTATTATAGTTAAAAAAGCCCGCCGTATGCAAACCGCTTCGTATATTTTTACTTCGCAATACATAAAGGAGCTTTCGCAATGTCTGTTTTCTGCGCACATCGATTTAGCAGCTTTTCTTTTTCCGGTCATTTCTTTGCCCGGGAAACTTTGCTGCGCGCAGATTTCTGGAAGAAGCTTTCCCTTTAAAATTTTTCAAAAAGGGACCGATCCCTATCAGGCTTCAGACGGAGTTGGCAAGCAGCTCCGTCTTTTTTTATAGCCGCAGGAGAGAATTCGCTTTAGGAGGCGTGTTGAAAATGATTATTGTTTTAAAACCCGGCTGCACCGACAGCCAGCGCGAGGAATTCATCAAGGACCTAGAAGAAACCTACGGTGTATCCGTCAATACATGGGTGGGCGCACAAAGCACCGTGCTTGGCCTTATCGGGGACACCGCCGCGATTGATATTGACAACATCGGTGCAAACGAAATTGTGGATTCCGTCAAGCGTGTGCAGGAACCGTACAAGCTGGCCAACCGCAAATTTCACCCGGATGACACCGTTATTCACCTGCCGGGCGGGCTTTCCATCGGTGGAAAACAGCTTGCCTTGATTGCCGGTCCATGCAGTGTGGAATCCAAACCGCAGATTACGGAGATTGCCCGTCGTGTCAAGCAGGGTGGTGCCCAATTCCTGCGCGGCGGCGCGTACAAACCGCGCACCAGTCCTTACGCATTTCAGGGCCTAAAGGAAGATGGACTGGAGCTGCTGCAGGAAGCGAAAGCTGAAACAGGCCTTCCCATTGTCACCGAACTGATGAGTGTACGGCAGATTGACCTGTTCCTCAAGGCGGGCGTGGATATTATACAGGTGGGCGCACGCAATATGCAGAACTTTGACCTGCTGCGGGAACTTGGCCACCTGCAGACCCCGATCCTGCTGAAGCGCGGTCTTTCCGCTACCATTGAGGAACTGCTGATGGCTGCCGAGTACATTCTGGCTGGAGGCAACCAAAATGTCATTCTCTGTGAGCGGGGCATTCGTACCTATGAAACCTACACCCGCAACACACTAGACATTTCGGCTGTGCCGATTCTAAAGCGTCTGACGCACCTGCCGGTTGTCGTGGACCCCAGCCACGCGGGCGGCATTTCCTGGCTGGTGGAACCGCTGGCTATGGCGGCCGTAGCTGCCGGTGCGGACGGTCTTATCATTGAAGTACACAACAACCCGAAGAAGGCCCTCTCAGACGGTGCACAGTCCCTGACACCGGACCAGTTCGACCATGTGGCCGCACGCATCAAAAAGGCTGCGCCGCTGTTTGGCCGTACATTATAATTATAGAGTTTTATCGAAAGGGGCGCGTTATTTTGCATATTGTCATTGTCGGGCTGGGGCTGATAGGCGGCAGCCTTGCCAAAGCCTTTACGAAATACACTGACTGTCACGTTGCCGGCATCGACTCCGACCCCGCCACGGTGGAGGCCGCCCTTGCCTGCGGTGCCATCACAAAGGAGGGTGACAACGATGACCTTCGACAGGCCGACATTGTGTATCTGTGCCTGTACCCGCAGGCCGACATTGACTTTGTGCGCGCACACCTTTCCGCCTTCGGGAAACATACGGTTCTGACGGACGTGTGCGGCATTAAAACAAAGGTGTGCCACGGACTGTGCGCACTGGCAAAAGAGGGGGGTTTTGTCTACTGCGGTGCTCACCCCATGGCTGGCACAGAAAAGCACGGCTTTTCCGCTTCGCGCGCGGATATGTTTAAGGGTGCCAGTTACATTTTGGTGCCGTGCAGCGCCCCGGAACCGGTGCAGGAGCTGCTGCGGCAAACGGCGTTTCAGCTTGGTTTTGGGCGCAGTGTCTCCACCACACCGGAACATCACGACCAGTTGATTGCCTTTACCAGCCAGCTTCCGCACGCACTGGCCTGCGCCTATGTGATGAGCCCGTGCTGCCCGGAACACCGCGGCTTTTCCGCTGGAAGCTATCGTGACGTTTCCCGTGTGGCAAACATCAATGAAGTCATGTGGGCGGAGCTGTTTTTGGATAACCAAACTGCTCTGACTGGGGAACTGAATACCCTGATAAAGAACCTTTCCGACATTCGGGACGCTGTTGCTGACGGCGACCAAAAACGACTGGAAGCGCTTCTGCGGCGGGGCCGTCTGATTAAGGAGGAACTGGGAGAATGACAATCACTGTACATACAAATCCATCCTATGACATTCTCATAGAAAATAACTGTATCCGGCAGATTGGGCCGTACGCCACAACACTGCTGCCCGCGGCGAAACGCTGTGTGGTGGTGGCCGATACCCATACGGCGCCCCTTTACGCTGACACCGTTCTGCGCTCTCTGCAGACGGCGGGCATTCTCGCCTCTTTGGTGACTTTTCCCGCCGGTGAACAAAGCAAAAATCTATCCACCATTTCCCGCCTGTACGCGGCGTTCTCCCAATCGAACCTTACCCGCAGTGATTTCGCCGTGGCACTGGGCGGCGGTGTGTGCGGCGATATGACCGGCTTTGCGGCGGCTACATGGCTGCGCGGCATTCCGTTCATCCAAATTCCCACCAGTCTGTTGGCACAGGTGGATTCGTCCGTCGGCGGCAAAACCGGCGTAGACTTGCCGGAAGGCAAAAACCTAGTGGGTGCCTTCCACCAGCCCTCTCTGGTCCTCATTGACCCGCACACGCTTTCCTCCCTGCCAACTGCTTTCTTCTCTGATGGCATGGGGGAAGTCATTAAGTACGGCTGTATCCGCAGCCGCGCACTGTTTGAGCGACTGGAAACAGAGGACTGCCGAAAATACCTGCCGGAGGTTATCGCCGCCTGTGTGGACATCAAGCGGCAGGTCGTGGAAAAAGATGAGCGTGACACTGGTGAGCGGGCCATTTTGAACTTTGGTCATACATTTGGCCATGCACTGGAAACGCTGCAGAATTATCATGGCCTGACGCATGGTGCCGCTGTGGGTGTCGGCATGGTTCTGATTACCCGCATGAGTGAACAGAACGGCATGACCGCCCCTGGCACAGCAAACCGCATTGCGGCCCTGCTGCACCGGTACGGCCTGCCGTCTGTCTGTACCGAATCCATGCAGGACCTCATTTCCGCAACCGCGCATGATAAGAAATCCACTGGAAACAGTGTGAAACTGATACTGCTGAAAGATATCGGCCACTGCTGTATACAGAAGGTACCGCGTGCGGACCTGCCCCGGCTGTGCCGGGAAATGCAGTGAGCCGCGTGCGGCTTTTTCCCGGTGCACTGCGGGGAACGGTGTCACCGCCGCCCAGCAAAAGTGCGGCCCATCGGGCCATTTTGTGCGCTGCGCTCGCCCCGGGAAAAAGTGTTCTCTCGCCCATCGGCACCAGCGCGGATATGCAGGCAACCATCGGCTGTATTCGTGCGCTTGGTGCACAGGCAGTGCTGCAGGGTGACACCCTGACCGTAACAGGCATTTCCGGTTCGCCGAAAGCGCCGGTCACGCTCAACTGTCTGGAAAGCGGCTCTACCCTGCGTTTTTTGATACCGGCTGTCGGCGCACTGGGCGTACCAGCTGTTTTCACCGGCTGTGGGCGGCTGCCGCAGCGCCCTCTGGGCATCTACCTTTCTCTGCTGCCGCAGCAGGGTCTGTGCTGTGAAAGTACCGGCGGTCTGCCGCTGCGCATCTCCGGACAGCTGCAGGCAGGCGTGTATTGTCTGCCGGGCGATGTTTCCAGTCAATTTATTTCGGGACTTTTGTTTGCGCTGCCGCTGCTTTCCGGTGACAGCGAGATACAACTGACCTCACCGCTGCAAAGCGCTTCCTATGTCCGCATGACGTGCCACATGCTCCAGCAATTCGGCATTTCTGTTCTGCCGTACCAAGGCGGCTGGAAGGTCCCCGGCGGACAGCATTTCCGTGCCCGCACACTTTCCATTGAACGGGACTGGAGCCAAGCGGCATTCCTGCTGACAGCCGGTGCGCTGGGCGGGCAGGTATCGCTCACCGGTCTGGACCCAAGCTCCGCACAGGGCGACCGCGCGATCGTGCCGCTGCTGACACAATTCGGCGCTTCCCTGCGCTGGAAAAACGGTATTCTCACCGCCGAAGCAAATCACTTAACGGGCTTTGATATCGACGTGGGGCAAATACCGGACCTTGCACCGGTGCTGGCCGCAGCCGGACTGTTCGCCGAAGGGCGCACCCGTCTGTACAACGCCGCCCGCCTGCGGCTAAAAGAAAGCGACCGGCTGGACGCCCTGTACCACATGGCGGTTTCACTGGGTGCGCGGGCAGAACAAATGGAGGACACCCTTACCTTGTGGGGGGGCCGGCCGTTGCCCGGCGGCACCGTGGATGGCTGCAGCGACCACCGCATTGTCATGGCCGCCGCTGTTGCCGCCCTGCGTACACAGGGGCCTGTTACGATTACTGACGCACAGGCAGTACAAAAAAGCTGGCCGGAATTTTTTACGGTTTATCAGGAGATGGGAGGAAACGCAGATGTCATCGTGGGGTGAACGGGTAAAAATCAGTATTTTCGGTGAAAGCCATGGACCGGCCATTGGCTGTGTGCTGGAGGGCCTTCCCGCAGGCGAAGCAGTGGATATGGACGCAGTACAGCAGCAAATGCACCGACGGGCACCGGGCCGGGACCGAACCAGCACACCGCGGCGGGAGGCAGACATTCCGCAGGTGCTTTCCGGACTTCTCAACGGTGTGACAACCGGCGCGCCCCTGTGCGCTGTCATTGCAAATACCAACACACGTTCCGCCGATTATCAAAATCTGCTGGAGGTACCACGCCCCGGCCACGCCGATTACACCGCGTGGGTAAAGTACCACGGCTGCAATGATGTGCGCGGCGGCGGGCACTTTTCCGGCCGGCTGACCGCTCCGCTGGTATTTGCGGGTGCCGTATGCCGCCAAATTCTCGCACGGCGTGGCATTCTGGTCGGCGCGCACGTCTGGTCTATCGGGCAAGTACACGACACGCCGTTTTCCAATATCACCGCTCCCATACTGAAAGCCTGCGGCTCCGCCAATTTTCCAGTGCTGGACCCGCAGAAAAAGGATGCTATGTACTGCGAGATTGACACGGCACACGCGGCGGGCGACAGTGTCGGCGGCGTGGTAGAATGCGCCTGTTTGGGTGTACCCGCGGGCCTTGGCGGCGAGGGAATGTTCGGCGGCATAGAAAGCCTGTTTTCCTCGATTCTGTTCGGCATTCCCGCCTGCAAAGGTGTGGAGTTCGGCGCGGGCTTCGAGGCGGCTGCCCTGCATGGCAGCGAAAACAACGATGCGTTCTTCTACGACGCGGACGGCACCGTAAAAACCCGCACCAACAATGCCGGCGGCATTTTAGGCGGCATTACCACGGGAATGCCCATTTTGTTCCGTGCGGCCTTTAAGCCTACTCCCTCCATTGTGCGGGAGCAGCACAGTGTGAACCTTGCGACCGGTAAGGACACTCTGCTGTCCGTACACGGGCGGCACGACCCCTGTATTGTGCCGCGCGCGGTTCCTGCGGTGGAGGCTGCTGTTGCGCTGGCGCTTCTCAATATAGATGGTATTTTAGAGCATATTGCAAAGGACTGAACGATAAAATGGATTTAAAGGATATCCGCCGTGAAATAGATACGATTGACAGCCAGTTGCTGCCGCTGTTTGTTCAGCGCATGGACTGTGCCAAAAAAATGGCCGAAGCTAAAAAGCGGGATGGCATTCCGGTGCACAACGCCGCACGGGAAGAGGAAATTCTGGACCGCATTTCCGCAAAGGCCGGCCTCTACAGTGGTGCGGCACGCATTGTGTACCGTACCATTATGAGTGAAAGCAGTGCCCTGCAGCACCGGCTGCTGGGTTCCGGCGGCACCCTGCGGAAGACCATTGCCGCCGCCCCAAAGGTACCCGCCTTTCCCGAAAGTGTTGCCTGTTTAGGCGGGCCGGGCTCCTACAGCCACAGTGTCGTGTCATCCCTGTACCCGCGGGCACAGGTCCAGTTCTACAACCGGTTTGATGATATTTTTCGCTGTGTGGAACAGGGCAATGCAGGTCTGGCGGTTGTCCCTATGGAAAATTCCAGTGCGGGCAGTGTCAGTGACGTGTACAGCCTGCTGATGCAGTGCCGCTTTTATATTGTTGCGGCAAAGACCATTCGGGTACATCAGTGCCTTGCCGCAAAGGAAAGCAGCCCCGCATCTGTCCGCTGCATTCAGTCCAAAAAAATTGCCCTGCAGCAGTGTTCCCGGCGGCTTTCTGCCCTGCACCTGCCGCTGCAGCCAGTCAGCAGTACCAGCGCCGCCGCCAAGGCCGCCGCGGAAGATGCTTCCATTGCCGCTGTCTGCAGCGAAAGCGCCGCCCACAAGTACGGTCTGCACATACTTGAACGTGACCTGCAGAACACCGACAACAATGCCACCCGCTTTGCTGTCATTAGCCGGCAGCTGTGCATTCCGGACAATGCGGAAAAAATCAGTCTCTGCTTTAATGTGGCCCACACCACCGGCAGCCTGAACGCTGTACTGTCCCGCTTTGCCGCCGCAGGAATGAACCTGACAAAAATTGAATCCCGGCCCATTGCGGGCAAAGACTTCGAGTATGATTTTTATTTGGATTTTACCGGAAATGTGCGTGACCCCGCCGTGCTGGAACTTCTGTGCTCTCTGCAGGAGGAACTGCCGCGTTTCCATTTTCTTGGTAACTACTGCGAAGTACACACGGAATAACGTTCTGCCGGTCCCGCAAAAGGCAGGCTGATTTCATTTGCCATGGGCCTCGGCTTTTGGCTTATGGTGTGTATGGTGTGCTTCGGCATCGGCGCGGACTGGATTGCCAAACGGCAGTACCCCTATACAAAAAAACAAGAGAGGGCGGGCGCAGTGCCTGCCTTCTCTTGTTTGCAAAAAGTCGTACTGTCTATTCTTACAGTGCCGCTGTTACTTCTACTTCGACCAAAACATTCTTTGGCAGCCCTTTCACCGCTACGCAGGAGCGCGCGGGCTTGCCGGTAAAGTATTTGCCGTATACTTCATTGAATGCGGAAAAATCCGCCATGTTGGCAAGGAAGCAGGTTGTCTTCAGTACCTTTGTGTAGTCGGTGCCGGCGGCCTTTAGGATATGGCCGATGTTCTGCATAACCTGCTCAGCCTGCACGGCAATGTCCCCCTCCATGATTTTTCCGGTAGCTGGAATAATCGGAATTTGGCCGCTGAGATACACAGTATCGCCGGAAATCACGGCCTGTGAGTACGGACCAATAGCGGCCGGTGCATCTTTGGTATAAACAGTTTTCAACATCAAAATAACTTCCTTTCTCCCGGCAGGCATAGTGCCTGTTGTTTTTTTCATACAATTGTACATTATTTGGAAGCAGTATGCTACCCTATATGAAAACTTTTTTACGGAATATGCCTTATTTCATCTAAAAAGAGCAGGCCGCCCTCCGCCTGGAGAACTGTCTGCTCTTTTTCATATCCTGTAAAACTGTATTTTTATGTATTGTCCTGTTTCCATGTGGTAAAGTCCACATAAGATACATCCATGTCACACCCGCCGCTGCTGATGTTCGCGCCGTCCCAGCTGCCGCCGGTTCCGGGGAACTCACTCTGCCAAATGCTGCAGGTCTTGTCCGGCTCATCCAGGCCCGGACGTGCGTACCAGAACAGATAATCCGAAAGTTCCTCCGGATTGATGTAATTCTTGTACCAGTCCAAATTGACGTAATAACCTGCCAGATAGCCGGCATCTTTCACACCTGAGCAGAAAATCTTCATGATTTCCGTCAATGTTTCGCTGTCCGGCATACCACGTTTTGCCTTATAGTCGTCCGCATCCTCCATGTCGATAAAGACTGGGAACTGCGGATGTTTACCTTCCAGCAGGCGCAGCACATGGGCAAGCTCACTTTTGGCGTTGTCGGTTGTCAAGGCGTAGCTGTAAAGGTAAGTGCCCCACGGAATTCCCAGCCGCTCGCACTCGGAAACATTGCGCTCAAACTGCGCGTCGTCCTGACTTTCGATGTCCCCGCCGTAGCCGCAGCGAATCATAGCAAACTGCAAACCCGCAGCCTTGGCTGTATCCCAGTCTACGTAGCCGTTGTGCTCACTGACATCGATGCCTTTCATCGGTGTAGTGGTCGTAATTTTTACCACAGCGGTACAGCTCTTCACAGCACTTTGTCCCGGCAGCTGTGTGTAAATATCGGCTGTGTCGCCGGCATTGCCCACTGCTTTGATTTTGTAGTAGTACACATCGTGATTATTTTCCACTGTCTGTGTCTGGCCGCTCTTCTGGAATGCACTCCCCGAAATGGTGAAGGTCGGCGTAAGACCCTGCGGACCGACCACTTCAAACCGGAACGTGTACTCTTTGCCCTGCTCAACGGAAAAATCGCTGTTTGTGTCACTCTTAATGGAAGCGGCTCCCTGCACTGTCACGGCGCAGCGCTTCACCGCGGTCTGCCCGGGAAGCTGTGTGTAAATATCGGCTGTGTCGCCGGCATTGCCCACTGCTTTGATTTTGTAGTAGTACACATCGTGATTATTTTCCACTGTCTGTGTCTGGCCGCTCTTCTGGAATGCACTCCCCGAAATGGTGAAGGTCGGCGTAAGACCCTGCGGACCGACCACTTCAAACCGGAACGTGTACTCTTTGCCCTGCTCAACGGAAAAATCGCTGTTTGTGTCACTCTTAATGGAAGCGGCTCCCTGCACTGTCACGGCGCAGCGCTTCACCGCGGTCTGCCCGGGAAGCTGTGTGTAAATATCGGCTGTGTCGCCGGCATTACCCACTGCTTTGATTTTGTAGTAGTACACGTCGTGGCCGTTTTCCACTCTCTGTGTCTGGCCGCTCTTTCGGAATGCACTTCCCGAAATGGTGAAGGTCGGCGTAAGGCCCTGCGGACCGACCACTTCAAACCGGAACGTGTATTCCTTGCCCTGCGCAATGGAGAAATCACTGTTTGTGTCACTCTTAATAGTGGCAGGAACACTGGTTTCCTTCACCGTCACGGCACAGCGCTTGACCGCAGTCTGCCCGGGAAGCTGTGTATAGACAGCGGATGCCTGTCCCGCCGAGCCTACTGCTTTGATTTTGTAGTAGTACACGTCGTGGCCGTTTTCCACTGTCTGTGTCTGACCGCTCTTCTGGAATGCACTTCCCAAAATGGTAAAGGTCGGCGTAAGGCCCTGCGGACCGACCACTTCAAACCGGAACGTGTATTCCTTGCCCTGCGCAACGGAAAAGTCGCTGTTTGTGTCGCTTTTAATGGAAGCGGCTCCCTGCACCGTCACCGTACAGCGCTTCACCGCAGTCTGCCCGGGAAGCTGTGTATAGACAGCGGACGTCTGTCCCGCCGAGCCTACTGCTTTGATTTTGTAGTAGTACACATCGTGGCCGTTTTCCACCCTTTGTGTCTGGCCGCTCTTCTGGAATGCACTCCCCGAAATGGTGAAGGTCGGCGTAAGACCCTGCGGACCGACCACTTCAAACCGGAACGTGTACTCTTTGCCCTGCGCAACGGAAAAATCGCTGTTTGTGTCACTCTTAATGGAAGCGGCTCCCTGCACTGTCACGGCGCAGCGCTTCACCGCGGTCTGCCCGGGAAGCTGTGTGTAAATATCGGCTGTGTCGCCGGCATTACCCACTGCTTTGATTTTGTAGTAGTACACGTCGTGGCCGTTTTCCACTGTCTGTGTCTGGCCGCTCTTCTGGAATGCACTCCCCGAAATGGTGAAGGTCGGCGTAAGACCCTGCGGACCGACCACTTCAAACCGGAACGTGTACTCTTTGCCCTGCTCAACGGAAAAATCGCTGTTTGTGTCACTCTTAATGGAAGCGGTTCCTTTCACCGTCACCGTACAGCGCTTGACCGCAGTCTGCCCGGGAAGCTGTGTATAGACAGCGGATGCCTGTCCCGCCGAGCCTACTGCTTTGATTTTGTAGTAGTACACGTCGTGGCCGTTTTCCACTGTCTGTGTCTGGCCGCTCTTTCGGAATGCACTTCCCGAAATGGTGAAGGTCGGCGTAATGCTCTGCGGACCGACCACTTCAAACCGGAACGTGTATTCCTTGCCCTGCACAATGGAGAAATCACTGTTTGTGTCACTCTTAATAGTGGCAGGAACACTGGTTTCCTTCACCGTCACCGTACAGCGCTTGACTGCGGTCTGCCCCGGAAGCTGTGTGTAAATATCGGCTGTGTCGCCGGCATTGCCCACTGCTTTGATTTTGTAGTAGTACACGTCGTGGCCGTTTTCCACTGCCTGTGTCTGGCCGCTCTTTTGGAACGCACTCCCTGAAATGGTGAAGGTCGGCGTAAGGCCCTGCGGACCGACCACTTCAAACCGGAACGTGTATTCTTTGCCCTGCTCAACGGAAAAGTCGCTGTTTGTGTCACTTTTAATGGTGGTACTGGCCGTTTGCTGCTCCGTGGCAGATGCTGTGGTCAGTGCAGAAGAAGCCGCTGACGACACTGTGCCGCTCTTCTGCGAGCTGCTGTCCGCCGCGCTGGCTGGAAAAACAGCCGTCTGAATTGCCGCACCCAGCACCAAAATGAACAGCAGCTTTTTGAATTGTCCTTTCAATATAGTCTTTCATCTCCTTATCCTGTTCCTCATATTCTCTGTGTGCGACTTTATTATAACATTTCCATATATTTTACACAACATCTTACAAGCGGGAACATCTTCCTCAGGTAGTTCGTTGGTACAAAAAAGAAAACCGAATCTCATTTTTGAGATTCAGCTCTAAAAAAGTTCGTTTCTGTTGTTTTCGGCCATGAATAACGTCGGTATATTCGTCAAATACCTTCAGCTGGTCTGCAGGCTGAAACCTGGCTGCGCCCTCTAAGGTTCCTGTTTCTTCTAAGTCCTCCTGCATAGTGGTACGAATGCGTACAAACTGAGCAGACGGCAGGCCGGATTGGAGATATCCATCGCTTTTTACAGAATTCAGAAAGCGGTTCTCCCTATTGAAAAAGAGATCCTGTCTTTTCTGGAATTTTGTGGAGATTTGCAGGCATTTTCAATAAAAATTATTATTGACACTTACAAAAAATAAGTTATAATAGTATTAAGCGCTGTAAAAAACTATGTAACAGGTATCTCCTGCCTGCAGGCAGGCAGATTCGGCAGGAAGCCGTTCCCTTTAGCCTACAGCTGGCTTGTTAAATTAACAGCACTCGATTTTTGGCATTATGAAGATGCCTCGCTTTTTTGCAGAAGGGCGTGGTGTCTTTTTTGTTTTGCGTGAAAAAAGGCTTCGCCCCTGCCAAATCTTATTTTCCAAAAAGGAAAGGGAGCGTTTTTTATGCATATTCCGGACAATTACTTAAGCCCACAGACCTGTGCGGTTATGGCCGCCGCAATGGTACCCGCATGGATTGTATCTGTTAAAAAGGTGAAAAAGGAAATTCCAAAGGAAAAGCTGCCGCTGATGGGCGTTGCCGCGGCATTTTCTTTCATCAGCATGATGTTCAATATTCCGATTCCTGGCGGAACCACAGGCCATGCTGTAGGAGGTACCCTCATCGCACTCCTTTTAGGGCCGTATGCGGCCTGTATATCAGTCAGCGTTGCTCTGCTGCTGCAGGCATTGATTTTTGGGGACGGCGGTGTCCTGAGTTTCGGAGCAAACTGCTTTAATATGGCATTTGTTCTGCCGTTCGTCGGGTATGCTGTTGCAACGTTCATCAGCAGCAGACAAAAAAAGAAGGGAAAACACATTCTTGGTGCAGCGGTTGGTTCCTATCTTGGCATCAATGCAGCGGCGCTGTGTGCGGCGATTGAGTTCGGCATTCAGCCCATGCTGTTCCGGGACACTGCGGGCAAAGCCATGTACTGCCCCTATGGTTTGAACATTTCCCTTCCGGCCATGCTGATTGGGCATTTAACACTCTTCGGTTTGGCGGAAGTGGTCTTTACCGTTGGCGTACTGCTTTTTGTACAAAAAACTTCCCCGAACCTGCGAACAGACCAGCACCGCAGCGAAACCACCCAAACGCCGCTCCCACTGCGCATTCTGCTGGGCGCGCTGGTTGTTCTGACACCCCTTGGGCTGCTCGCCGAAGGAACCGCATGGGGCGAATGGGGCGAAAATGAAATCGCCGCGGCAGGCGCAGGTTTTACGCCCTCCGGCATGACGTCCGGCCTGCACTACGGTGCCTTGCTGCCGGACTACTCCGTTGCGGGGCTGCCAGAATGGTTCGGCTATATGTTGTCGGCTGTCATAGGCGTTGCCGCACTTATCATTATTTTTAAGCTGATTTCCAGTGCACACAGAAGTCCCGTAGCGGAATCCTGACAAGGAAAGGTATTCGCCATTGAAAACGAATCTGAAAGTCATGCACTTTATTTCCCGCCTGATGGAAAATGACGCACAGCCAAAGCCCTCAAAAATTCTGCCCGCACTGCGCATCTTTGTATGCATCCTCTGCATTCTTCTGTGTGCGCTCGCTAAAAACGCCTTTTTTGTAGTGGCTGTCATCGCAGTAGAACTGCTGCGGTTGGCACTGCAGACACCCAACATGATTCGGCAGGTACTGAAGCCGGTGCTGACAGCTGTATTCTTTACAGCCCTGTTTCTTCTGCCGGCAGTCTTTCTCGGGTCGCCGCGCACAATGTCCACCGTTACTTTAAAAGTTTTTGAGTCCGTGCTGGTACTGTCTATGATGAATGCCACCATGACCTGGAAAGAAGTCACCGACGCGTTCCGTGCCCTGCACGCACCGCAGATTTTCGTGTTCGTCCTTGACATGGCCGTGCGTTTCCTTGTAATATTAGGCAGGTACAGCAATGCCATTCTGGAGGCAGTTTCCCTGCGCAGCGTGGGAAAAACGAATTGGAAGACCTCACAAACCGGCGGCATTCTCGGGACAACTTTTTTAAAGTCCCAGCAGATGTCACAGGAAACTTCAGAAGCAATGGCGTGCAGATGCTTTGACGGAGAATACAAGAGCTATGCTTCCCGCCGGTTTTGCACGCTTGACTTGATTTATCTGCTGCTGATACCCGCTTTGATTGCACTTTTCTTTTACAGTGAATGGATGATGAAATGATTCAATTAGACGACGTCAGTTTCTCCTATCAGGGAACCACCGCTGTCAGCCATGTGACCTACCGCTTTGAAATGGGAAAGTGTTATGTACTGCACGGTCCCAACGGATGCGGAAAATCCACCCTGTTTCGTATTTTAAATGGGCTGGATTTTCCCACCTCCGGAAGGTACCTGCTCGATGGAGAAGAAATAACAGAAAAGAAAATGAAAAAGCCGGAATTTGCCCGGGCGTTTCATAAAAAAATCGGCTATGTGTTCCAAACTTCCGAAGTTCAGCTTTTTACAAAAAGTGTAGAAGATGAAATTGCCTTTGGTTTGATACAGCTTGGCCTGCCGGACAGTGAGGTACAAAAGCGTGTTGAAAAATATATTCAGCTTCTGCACCTGCAGCCTATCCGCAGGCGGGCACCTTTTAACTTGAGCGGCGGAGAAAAAAAGCGGACCGCACTAGCCGCCGTGCTGGCCATGGAACCACCGGTTCTCATTTTGGATGAACCCATCAGTGGACTGGACGATGAAGGGCAGGAATGGATTACGCGGTTTATTTCCGGCATGAAATCACCGGATAAACTGATGATTGTTGCTACACATAACCGAACTTTTACCCAGCGCATTGCCGACGTGGAAGTACTAATGAACCGTGATCACTGCTTTGAACAGAGCCGGCCGCTGGAAAACGGCGCAGAAACAGAGCTGTAGGTCATTGAAACTGCCAAGGAAGTCCTTTATACTGGCATATCGGAGACGGCAAGATTTTCGTTTACAATGTAGAAAATGCTGTAAAGATTCGTACCGGTGAAGAAGGCTATGATGCTCTGCAGAGTGACTAACCTTTCCACCGTATTGGCTTTGATTCCTTCCTCTTTATAAAAAAGGTCTGCCTGTTTCATGCGGGCAGACCTTTTTTGCTATCTAGTGGTATTATTTACGCCTCTATCCGAACACTGCTGCTGCCGTCCGGAAGCGGCTCCACGATAATTTGCTTTTTAATAACCGTCTGCAGCTCGGTGACGTGCGAAATAATGCCAATGGTGCGGCCGGTTTTTTGCAGGCGCAACAGTGCGCCCATAGTGGTATCCAGCGTTTCCTGGTCCAGTGAACCAAAGCCCTCATCGATAAACAGGGAATCCAGCCGTACCGTGCCAGAGTAACTCTGCACCACGTCGGAAAGGCCAAACGCAAGCGACAAAGACGCGAGAAACAATTCCCCGCCGGACAGCGTCGCCACGTCCCGTTCCCCGCCGCTGGCAGCGTCCTGTACCACAAGGTCCAAACCCGCCATAGCGTTGCCGCTGACTGGACCAGTCCAACGCAGCAGACGATATCTGCCGCCGGAAAGGTCTGAAAACAAATTGTTCGCGCTGGACAGAATGTCGTCCAGCATAATGCCGAGTACAAACTGCTGAATGGGCACCTTGTGGGCAGTCCGTCCGGAAAGCATATCCGCAAGACGGCGGGCAACGGCATAACGGCTGCCAAGGTTCTGTCCTGCTTCCTCCAACTGCTGCAGCTGACGGCAGGAACGCTGCGCATTTTGAAAGCTCTCCTCTGCGCGCCCTTTTTCACCGGCCAGCTGCGTAACTGTTCTCTGCGCTGCATTTTTCTGTTCGGCGGCCACCGTATCATCTGGACGAGGGACTCCCTGCATCACATTCGGCTGGCTGCGGTAGGCCTCAATAGCCTTTTGATACTGGTCCTCACTCGCAGCACTTTCTTTCTGTGCTGTCTGCAGGGCGGTATGCGCGGCGGCGGCAGCACTTTGCGCATCTGCCGCACGGCGGCGCAGCTGCTGCTCCTGTTGTTCCAATCCGGCTGCACGCTGCCGCAGCGTGCGAATGGTCTGCTCCAGCTGGTCACAGGAAGCACTGCCCTGCATTTGCAGGACAATTTCCTTTTGTGATGCCTCTTTTTCAGCCAGCACACGCTGCTGCTCTGCCAGTGCGTCGCGTGCCTGCTGGGCACGGCTACGTGCCGCTTCCTGCATTTGTTCCAGTTCCTTTACACGCGCGTTGGCACGCGGCAGTTTGCTAATTTCTTTCAGCAGGCTGGCGGCCTGCTGCTGCAGCTGCACCAATTCCCGCGGTGGCTGCGTGGGGTTTGGATGTTCCAGTGCACCGCAAACTGGGCAGGCACACCCGTCCCGCAGGTATACGGCAAGCACCGCCGCCGCATCTCGGCGTTTTTCCCGCTCGATTACTTCGTCCAGCGCTGCTTTCTCCGTTTCCTTGCGGTGCAGGTCATCAACAAAACGATTTCCCGCCTGCCGATGCTCCTGCGCCGCCTGCTGGTCTTGTTCCGCCTTTGTCAGTATCTGCTGTTTCTGTACAATGGTTTTCCGCACAGCGTCCGTTTCTTTTTGCAGCGCACGCAGCCGGCGGGCGGCAGCCAGGGCGCTTTCTCTAGCCGCTGCCTCCTCCCGCAGCTGTGCGGCCTGCCCGCGGAAATCTTCCGCCTTCGGCAGTTGTGCCTGTGCGTTTTTCGCCTGCTGCTCCGCTTCCTTGTCCTTCACAAGTGCCTGCTCTTCCTCTGTCTTTCGGCGCTGCCGCTGGTCGTAATTGGAAGCAGCCTTTGACGCTAGGTCATAGGCACGGCTGCAGTCCTCCAAATGTTTTTGTGCGGCTGCCAGCGCTTTCTGCACCTGTTCACAGCCCTCCTGCAGCTTTTTACATTTTGCCTGCAGGCTTTCTCGGTCTTTCACCTGCTCGCCTTCCAAAATGGTGTTTTGTGAAGACACGTTCTTATCTGCCTCTATTTTCAGCTGTTCCGCCTTATCACGGACACGGCGAGTCAAATGCTCCCACTTTTGTGTACCAAACAGTGTCTGCAGCAGTTTCGCTTTGTCCACAGACTTTGCCAGCAGCAGCTTTAGGAAATCCCCCTGCGGCAGCACTGCCACCTGTGAAAACTGTTCACAAGTAAGGCCCAGCAGCTGTTCCGCCTGTTCCCGAAGTGCCTTGTCTGAACCCGCCTGCAAAAGTTTCCACTGTCCCTGCTCATCCTGTTGAAAACATTCGCATGTGTCGTCTTCTTTTTGTTTTTTGGTACGCTTGGAAATGTGCCACTTACGGCTGCGGAACCATTTATATAAGGTATTGCGGTAAGAGAAAATGAATTCGACCAGCGTTTCCTCCTCCGGTGCGGCACCTAAACTGCGCATTTCGCCCCAGCTGCGGCGGCCGCCGGTAGAGCGTCCGTACAATGCAAAGCACATGGCGTCCAATATGGTCGTTTTGCCGCCGCCGGTCGCACCGGTTATGAGAAACAGCGGATGTTCCCCCAGCAGTGTAAAGTCAATCGTTGTCTTTTTTCGGTACGAACCAAAAGCCTGCATGGTCAGCTTGACTGGATTCATTCCTGTCCCTCCTTTTTCATTTCTTTTCGGAACAAAGCTAGGTCCTGCTCCGTCGGTTCCGTTCCGCATATTTGCTGTAAGAACGCCGTAAAAATTTGCTCGTCACTGACACGGCGGCAGCGCATCTCGCGGCGAAACGCGCTGTCCTCCCCATCTCCGGCGGAAAGCAGCCAGTCGCTGGAAAGGTGCAGCAGGTTTGGGTAGTAGGTCCGCAGCTGATCCATCGGCTGAAAAACCGGACTGGTGTCCGTCAGCCGAACCTGCAAATAATCTTTACTGGGTGTTTCTTTTGCTGCCGCCAGCAGTTCCTCAAACCGGCCGCTCAGCACCCGCACATCATGCGGCGGTATAATGGCAACAACCTGCGTGTGGGTGCCTGTGCTGTCCAGTGTAACCAATGTAACGCCTTTTTTCTGGTCTGCCTCATCAAAGCTGTACTTGAGCGGGGAGCCCGCGTAGCGACCGGTTCCCGCTTTCTGTGAAGCGTGCAGATGTCCAAGTGCCACATAATCAAACGGCGCAAAGCAGTCCAGCCCCACCTGGCTGCTGCCACCCACAAAAGCAGGGTTTTCACTGGCGCTGATGCGCCCGCCGGCGGCAAAGCAGTGGGTAATCAATACATTTTTTGCCGTCGGGTCCAAGTGGACACGGGCAAGCAGCGCGCGGAAGGCCGTATCCATGGTGCGTGGCCCATCTTCCTGCACCTGCAGTGCCTGCCGGGCGGCGGCAGGTTCACAGTAAGGCAATGTGTAGCAGCACAGGGGACCGTCCGCTGTCTGAATCGTGTAGGGAATCCAGACTTCCTCCGGACGGGTCGCAAGGACAACCTTTTCCCGCCGCAGCAGAGACGTCCCCAGTGACAGTCTGCGGGCACTGTCATGATTGCCGGAAACCGCCACCAGTGGAACCCCCTGCTGCGCAAGTCCGCACAAAAATGTATTCAGCAGTTCCACTGCTTCCACCGGCGGCACTTGCCGGTCAAAAATATCCCCGGCCAGCAGAACAGCGTCCGGTTTTTCCTGCTCAATCAGCGGCAGCAGCCACTGCATTAAAAACCATTTCTGCTCTTCCAGCATGCTGCGCCCATACAAAGCTTTCCCTAAATGCCAGTCCGCTGTATGCAGCAATTTCATATCGGTTGACTCCCCTCTTTTTTACATGCAGCCGCCATGAAAAGTACAGTTTGCGGCTTTCCTTTTTCCTGAAATGCTGGTATACTTGAATATATGAATTTTTGAAATATACGCAGAGGAATTTGCATTCTCTGTTATTTTATCACATTGGAGGAACAACTTCCATGAAGAAACGCCTGCTTTCGCTGCTGCTTCTTCTGTCCGTCACTGCGGCGGGCTGTCTGCCGGTATATGCCGCCGGTAGCAGCACGGCACAGCCCCGGACAGCAAGCAGTTCTTCCGCTGTTGCCAGCGGCGCCGTTACCCAGTCTGCCGCACAAAGCGGGGACAGTGTCTTTAAGCCAAACTTTACGCTCAACTCCAAGGCAGCCGCACTGGTCAACCTGGACACCGACACGAATGTGTTTGAACAGAACGCTAACCAAAAAATGTACCCGGCCTCCACAACGAAAATCATGACCTTCATTATTACGATTGAAAATGTAAAAAATGTGGATACCGCCACCATGACCTACACCGATAAAGAAAAGAAAATCATTGACGGCACCGGCAGCTCCACCGCCGGATTAAAGGTTGGTGAAAAGTTCAGTATTCATCAGCTCCTGTATGCCATGATGGTGCCCTCCGGCAACGACGCGGCACTGCTGCTGGCAACCTATGTGGGTAACGGTGACGTCAGTAAGTTTGTGGCAATGATGAACAGCAAAGCCAAGGCATTGGGCTGTACAGGCACCCATTTTGTAAACCCAAATGGCCTGCACAATGTCAACCACTACACCACCGCGCATGACATGGCCCTCATGGCCAAGTACGCCTTAAACCTTAACTACTTTCAGGAAATCTGCAACACCACTGTGTACAACCTGACACCGCTGAATCAGCCGACCGTCAAACGGCAGCTGACCACAACCAATGCCATGATTGACCGTGGCGCACAGGGCGGGCTGTACTACAACCCCTATGTCAAGGGCATTAAGACCGGCCACACCAGTGAATCCGGACGCTGCTTGGTCAGCACCGCTATCTACGGTGGCCGAACCTACCTGTGCGTACTCATGGGTGCACCCATCAATGAAAAACAATATGGCGAGATGATTGATACAACAAATCTGTACAAATGGATTTACAGCAATTTTAACCTCGTACAGGTTGCGTCCTCCAAACAGCCCATTTGGGAAGTACCGCTGAACTACGCCTGGAATCGGGACTCTATTACGCTGTATCCAGAAAAAGATGTAACGGCGGTTCTGCCGGAAGGTGTAAGTGCCAACAGCGTGGAGGTCACACCGAATGTCAATTCCGCTGTCAACGCACCCGTGCAGAAAGGGCAGATTATCGGCACGGCAACACTGACGTACGCCAAACAAAAGCTGGCAACCGTCCGGCTGGTTTCCAATGAAGACATCAGCCGCAGTGAACTCGTCCATTCCGCCAGTGCTGCAAAAGCTGTTTTTACCGCCCCATGGTTCGTTGTTATTTTCATTGTCATTCTCATTCTGCTGGCAGTTTATATTGTATTGGCAGTCTTTTACAGCCGCCGAAAATCCGACCTGCGCAAAGTACATAAATACAGACGCTTTTAAGAAAACAGTTTAGCGGGCTGCCGAAAAAGTTTTTCACCGGCAACCCGCCTTTTGTTGAAAAAGAGCAAAAGAAAAAAGGCACCCGCAAGGGTGCCTTTTCTATATTGAAGAATTGAAGAGGTGAAATTACTTCAGTTCGACTTCTGCACCAGCATCAGTCAGCTTCTTCTGCAGGTCCTCAGCGTCGTCCTTGGACACGCCTTCCTTGACAGCCTTAGGAGCAGCATCGACCAGAGCCTTTGCGTCCTTCAGGCCCAGACCAGTTGCATCACGGACAATCTTGATAACCGGAATCTTGTTGCCGCCGGCAGACTTCAGAACAACGTCAAACTCAGTCTTTTCTTCTGCAGCCGGAGCAGCAGCCGGAGCAGCAGCAACAGCTACCGGAGCAGCTGCGGAAACACCAAATTCATCTTCCAGAGCCTTGACCAGGTCAGACAGCTCCAGAACGGTAAGACCCTTTACTTCTTCAACGAGCTTATCAACTTTCTCAGACATATTTGTACCTCCAAATCAAGCGAATCGAATTTCGTCAGAATATTTTTCTGTTCTGCAAACAGTTACGCCTGTACGGCGGACTGCTTTTCGGCAATTGCATTCAGTGCAACAACCAGGCCCTTGATGGTGCCGTTCAGTACGGTGACCAGACCAGTGATTGGTGCATTCATGCTGCTCAGGACCTGAGACAGCAGGACTTCCTTGCTGGGCAGGCTAGCCAGCGTTGTAATTTCATCTGTGCCGACAGCTGCACCGTCAACAAAACCGCCTTTAACCTTAAAGTCCTTGTTCTTCTTTGCGTCGGCATAACCCTTCAGGGCCTTTGCTGCACTGACATAGTCCTCACCGGCTGCAAAAGCGGTTGTGCCGCTCAGCAGGTCATCAAGGCCAGTCACACCAGCTTCAGCCAGAGCACGCTTCAGCAGGGTATTCTTTACAACCTTATAGGTATTCCCGCCTTCACGCAGCTCCTTACGCAGCTTTGTGTCGTCCGCAACCGTAATACCCTTGTAGTCAACCAGGATACCGACGTTTGCTTTTTTAATTTCTTCTGCAAGAGCAGCGACTTCCTGCTGCTTTGCGTCTAAAACCTTTTTGCTTGGCAAATGGTTTCACCTCCATTGAACCGATTGTACTTCTGCAACAAAAAAGCCTTTCCCACACCTGCGGGAAAGGCTGAAGTTTACACTGATACAGTGAAAATTTCCGCTTTCCTCGGCAGGCGGGCACAGCCCTTTGCGCAAAACGCACCTGCTGTCTTTGGACAGCTTAAAAAGTATAACACACAGCATATCTGTGTGTCAAGAGCACCTTGAAAAATTAGGCACCGAATTTGCTCGGGTTAACGCGTACGCCAGGGCCCATTGTAGAAGCAACTACGCAGGAGCGGACATACTGACCCTTTGAAGTGGCCGGTTTTGCCTTTACGATAGCGCCCATCAGTGCGTTGAAGTTTTCAGTCAGCTTCTCGGCGCCGAAGGAAATGCGGCCAATCACGCAGTGAATGATGTTGGACTTGTCCAGACGGTACTCAATCTTACCGGCTTTGGCTTCTTTAACAGCCTTGCCGACTTCGCGAGTAACTGTACCGGCCTTCGGGTTAGGCATCAGACCACGCGGGCCAAGGATTTTGCCCAAACGTCCAACAACGCCCATCATGTCCGGGGTCGTAACGACAACGTCAAAATCCATCCAGCCGCCCTGAATCTTCTGTGCCATTTCTTCTGCGCCGACATAATCGGCACCGGCGTCCTGCGCATCTTTGGCAGCATCGCCCTTGCAGATAGCCAGCACGCGCACCTTTTTGCCGGTGCCGTTGGGCAGAACCAGCGCACCGCGGACCTGCTGGTCTGCGTGACGGCTGTCGACACCCAGCTTAACGTGCAGTTCAACTGTTTCGTCGAACTTAGCAGTGCCGGTTTTTACGGCCAGCTCAAGGGCTTCCTGCGGATCATAAAATTTAGAACGATCGATCAGCTTTGCGCCGTCGACGTATTTTTTTCCGTGTTTCATTGGTTATCCTCCCTGTAAAGTGGTAAATACGGATGATAAGTTCCTCCCACCCGGGTAGTCGATTTAGTCAACGACCTCGACTCCCATGCTGCGGGCAGTACCAGCAATCATGCTCATGGCAGATTCGATAGTAGCCGCATTCAGGTCGGGCATCTTTGTTTCTGCAATCTGCTTGACCTGCTCTTTGGTAATCTTAGCAACTTTTGTTTTGTTCGGTTCACCAGAGGCAGTGTCAATTCCGCAGGCTTTCTTAATCAGGACAGCGGCAGGCGGTGTCTTGGTAACGAAAGTAAAGGAGCGGTCTGCATAAACGGTGATAATGACCGGGATAATATACCCCGCGTCCTTTTTGGTGCGCTCATTAAATTCTTTTGTGAACGCCATAATGTTGACGCCGTGCTGACCGAGAGCCGGTCCTACAGGCGGCGCCGGGGTTGCCTTGCCGGCAGGTATCTGGAGCTTAATGTAACCAGTAACCTTTTGAGCCATTGTAATTGCACCTCCAAAATTTGTGGTAAAAACGGAACACACTGAAAAACAAATTTGGTGCGTTCCTCCCACGGGGGCTTACACAGCCCCCCACTTCAGCGGTTTCCCGCAGAGTTTCTGTTTTATTGTGGGCCGCACGGGCCCGCTGGTTTGAGTTAATCCATTACTTCTGCCTGTCCCAGTTCCAACTCGACAGGTGTTTCACGGCCGAACATGTTAATGGTAACACGCACGCGGTTCTTCTCGGTGTCGATATCCTCCACCACACCAACGAAGCCGTCGAAAGGCCCGTCGATAATGTTGACAGAATCGCCCACCCGGTACGAAACCTCCACGTCTTTTTTCTCTACGCCGAGTTTCTGTACTTCCTCTTCGGTCAGGGGAACCGGTTTGGTGTTGTCCGGGCCGACAAAACCGGTGCAGCCGCGGATATTGCGCACAACATACCATGATTCATTCGTCAGAACCATTTTGATAAGCACATAGCCAGGGAACAGCTTGCGCTCCACCTCACGGGTTTTGTTGTCCTTAATCTCCGTGACTTTCTCCGTTGGAACCATAATCTGCTGGATAAGATCCTGCATTTTGCGGTTTTCCACCGTTTTTTCCAACGTGGAAGCAACTTTGTTCTCATAACCGGAGTAGGTATGCACAACATACCAGCACGCTTCCTCAGCCATTGTCATACCTCACTTCTTTCGTCATACTGCGACATTCATAAACTGATGCAGCAGGTTGGTAAATGCTTCATCCAGGCCAAACACACAGACACCTACGACTGCAATCATGACCACAACGATTCCCACATTTCTCCAAACTGCCCGCGGTGCGGGCCAGACGATTTTTTTGATTTCGGCTTTCAAATCGTGGAAGAAACGGCCAACCGCCCTTTTCTTTTTCCCATTTTGGGTTTTGGCAGCTTTGGTTCCTTCTGTTTTGGCAACAGCTTTGTCAGTTTTTTTCGCGGCTTTTTTTTCGCCAGCAACCGCAGCCTGCGGGGCTTTGCTGCCAGCTTTTTTCTTTTTGTCAGCCATCTGCTGTTCCCTCCGTCCGAATCACTTGGTTTCCTTGTGCAGGGTATGTTTCTTGCAGAAAGGACAATACTTATGCATTTCAAGTCTGTCCGGGTCGTTCTTCTTGTTCTTCATCGTGTTGTAGTTACGCTGCTTGCACTCTGTGCATGCCAATACTACCTTTACTCTCATGACGGCACCTCCCGTATTCCGGAAAAATATTGGGACATAGACCTGTCCCGGCCTCCCTCTAGAAAAGGGTGCAAAAAAAATACCCCTTTATGAGGTATTTTTATCTTATCATATTCGGCTGAAACTGTCAAGGAATTTTTGCTTTTTTGCTTTATCGCTCCATGTCATTCAGGGTAGCAACGACGCGGTTTTTCGACTGTTTCTTCGGCTTTTCCGGCTTCAGTTTTTTGCCGCGCATCTTGCGGGCAAACTGGCAGCCAATTTTCATTTCCGGTGTAAAGTACGGTTCCAATTTTTCCACTTCCGCATCGGAAAGGGAATTGAGCAAAACAAAGGTAATAACCGCGTGCACATCGGTGTCACCGTTGGCATACAGCTCGCTGTAAATTTCCGCCAGCTTTTTTAGTTGCTGCTTCTGGGCATCTCCCTGCAAAAGGGTATGCATTTTCGGCAGAACTTTTTCACGGGCAAAGGTTGCCGTGCGGATTTGTCCGTAGGTAACGCGTTCCTGAATAATTTCCTCCCGCAGCTCAGGAAAAACATTGACAAGACGATTGTAAAAGAAGAGGGCATCCGTCTTGCTTTCTTCCCCACGGTGGCGGCGGTGCTTCGTCACCCGCTGCACAACCGCTTCCTTATTATCCTTTTCCGTAACTTCATCGGTAAAGTCGGCAATAATGCTGTCCGTTTGGCGACTGGCATCTTCCTCGTTCTCCGGGTCAAACAGCAGAGCGGAACGGTTTCGCCACTTGCCCTCCGGCTGGCCGTTTTCCACACTGCAGTAGCGCAGGATAAAGCGCTTTTTCTCCGCTTCATAAAAGACGCCGTAGGCCATTTCCCGGCCAATGAAAAACGCATGCATTCCCTCGCTGTTCTGGCATACACTGTCCTGGTTCAGCGGAAAGCCCTGCTTTTCCAGCACCGCACGCAGCCGGGTTACAACCTGCTTAAACGCCTTCTGCTCCAAAGTCATCACTCCTGTATCATATTATCCTGCCCGCCATGGGACAGACACTTCATTTCTAAGGATTAGGTTTTCATTATTATACTACATAAACTGCTTTTTGTCATCATTCATTTATACGGTTGTCAGCATTGCGTCCGGGCGGGGGTTGTGGTATGATAAATTGTATATCAAAATACAGAAAAGCATCTGACAGAAGCGCCCGTCGGAAAAACGCTGCAGCGCTTCATGGAAGGAAAATATTATGAAGAAAACAGTAGCAGTTCTGTTTGGCGGCAGCTCATCCGAGCACGAAGTGTCCTGTGTTTCGGCGGCCACCATTGCGGAAAACCTAAACAAAGATAAATACGACGTTTTAACACTGGGCATCACCAAAGACGGACGCTGGCTTCTTTACAGCGGTTCCACCGATTCCATCCGTTCCGGCGCATGGGAAACGGACACCGCCGCGTGCCGCCGTGCCTGTATTTCACCGGACACTTCCGTACACGGCATCGTAACCGAGGGACCGGACGGCTTCCAGACCATTCATGTGGACTGCGTCATTCCCGCCCTGCACGGCAAAAACGGCGAGGACGGCACCATTCAGGGCCTTCTGCACGTCAGCGGCATTCCGTATGTCGGCTGCCCCACTTTGGCAAGTGCCTGCTGCATGGACAAAGCCGTCACCCACACCCTGCTGGCCAGCTGGAATATCAAGCAGGCACATTTTCTATGGTTTTTTGCCGAAAATTACAGCGGTGAGGGCCGTCTGAAAATCCAGCGTAAAATTGACGCCCGCCTCGGCTGGCCTATCTTCCTGAAGCCCGCCAATGCCGGCTCCAGTGTTGGCATCTCTAAAGTAAAAAGTACCGATGAGCTGGACGCCGCCGTTGCCCTTGCAGCCCTGCAGGACAGCAAAATCGTTGTGGAAGAAGCCATCGATGGGCAGGAAGTGGAGTGCGCCGTTTTGGGCAACGAATGCCCGCAGGCCAGCATCGTCGGCGAAATCGGCGCTGGCGCGGAATTTTATGACTATGACGATAAGTACAAAAACGGCAAGAGTCAACTGTACATTCCGGCACATCTGGACGCCCCTGTTGCCGATGAACTGCGGCACATTGCCTGCCGTGCCTACCGGCTGCTGGGCTGCACCGGCCTTGCCCGTGTGGACTTTTTCGTGCGCGGCGGCAAAGAGGTTCTGCTGAATGAACTGAACACACTGCCCGGCTTTACCGCCATCAGTATGTACCCCAAGCTGTGGGAAGCCTGCGGCAAGCCGATCGCCCAGCTGCTGGACGAACTCATCTCTCTGGCCGAAGAACGCAAACGCTATATGTGAGCCATACGGCCCATTTTGTAAATTTTTACAGCAAAGGACAACAGAGAATATGGATAATCGGCCTATCGGCGTTTTTGACTCCGGCCTCGGCGGCCTGACCGCTGTGCGTGAAATGCTGCGCATTCTGCCGGAGGAGCAAATTGTTTACTTTGGCGACACAGGCCGCGTGCCTTACGGCGGCCGCAGCCCCAAAATCATCACCCAGTATTCCCGTCAGGACGCCGCCTTTTTGATGAGCAAAAATGTCAAAATGGTTGTGGCGGCCTGCGGCACTGCCAGCAGTGTGGCCGGCTCCCTTTTGGCAAAGGAACTTCCCGTTCCTTTCACCGGCGTGCTGGAGCCAACCGCCCGCGCAGCGGCGGCGGCCACCCAC
Source organism: Caproicibacterium lactatifermentans (assembly GCF_013315815.1). Taxonomy (NCBI): domain Bacteria; kingdom Bacillati; phylum Bacillota; class Clostridia; order Eubacteriales; family Oscillospiraceae; genus Caproicibacterium; species Caproicibacterium lactatifermentans. Next base: position 329,764 of record NZ_CP046051.1, on the reverse strand, counting down.
AACGGCCGCATCGGCGTAATTGCGACTGCCGCGACCATTCGCAGCGGTTCTTTTCAACAGGCACTGCAAACACTGAACCCGCAGCTGCAGGTTTTTGCCAAAAGCTGCCCACTGTTCGTTCCCATTGTAGAGTCCGGTTTTTCGCTGGAGCACCCCGATATTACAAAAAAAGTGGCGGAAACATATCTTGCACCGCTGCGTGCAGCGGACGTGGATACCGTCATTCTCGGCTGTACCCACTACCCTATCATCAAGCGCATCATCGGTGAAGTGGTGGGCGAAAAGGTCCGCTTGATTGACAGCGGGCGCGAAACAGCTGTCTACTGCCGGACACTGCTGGAAAAGGACAGCCTGTTGGCACAGGGCGGCAGCGGCGGTTGTTCATTCTTTGTCAGCGACCGCATTAACGATTTTTCAAAGGTCGCCGGCTTTTTCTTGCGTGAAGATGTACACAGCGACGTACATTTGGTTGACATTGATAAATACGAAGGAGCTGTTCCATGGAAGAAAACTATCTGATTTCCATACGCGGCCGCCAAATGGTCAACGACCAAACCAGTGAAATTGAAGTAACCGCCTTTGGTTCCTATATTAAAAAAAACGGCAAGCGTTTTATCACTTATAAAGAATATGATAAGGATACCAACCACTCACAGACCTCTGTGCTGAAAGTGGAGGATAGCCGCTGTATTACCCTGATGCGCGGCGGTATGGACGGCACCCGTCTGATTCTCGAAAACGGAAAACGGCATATGTGCCAGTACTCCACCGAATACGGCCAAATGATGCTGGGGGTTTATACTTCCAATGTGGACAACCAGCTGACAGATGAGGGCGGCCGGCTGATTGTCAATTATACACTGGACCTAAACGCAAATTTGTCCAGCGTGAACCAGATTTACATTACCGTCAAGGAGGTAGACCATAAAAATGTCAAAATACGTACAGCAGGCAAAGGACCAGCTGCGGCAGGAAATCCTGTCAGCCACAGCCAAAGCGCAGGCAGCGCAGGCGCTGCCTGCCAGTGAACTTCCTGATTTTACACTGGAAGTTCCAGCCGACCGTGCCCACGGTGATTGGGCCGCCAATGCTGCCATGGTCAGCGCGCGCGCATTCCACATGGCGCCGCGCAAAATTGCGGAGGCGCTGGCAGCAAACATTCATTTGGATGATACATTTTTCAGCCGCTGTGAAATTGCAGGCCCCGGCTTTTTAAACTTTTTCTATCGGCCGGAATTCTACACTGCGGTGCTGCGTGACGTTGCCAAAAACGGTGAATCCTACGGCCGCAGCAGCTTCGGCGGCGGAAAACGTGTGCTGGTAGAGTTCGTTTCCGCCAACCCGACCGGCCCCATGCACATCGGCAACGCGCGCGGCGGTGCGATTGGCGACTGCCTGGCCTCTGTTCTGGACGCCGCGGGCTATCAGGTACAGCGAGAATTCTACGTCAATGATGCTGGCAATCAGGTCAACAAATTTGGCCTGTCGCTGGAAGCCCGCTATCTGCAGCTGTACAAGGGTGAGGATGCGGTTCCCTTCCCAGAGGATGGCTACCATGGTGCGGACATCACGGAACACGCCAAAAATTTTGCCAAGATAAACGGTGACCGCTATGTGAACGCACCGGATCCGGAGCGCCGGCAGGCACTGGTTGACTATGCCTTGCCGCTGAATATTCAGGGCCTGCAGGACGACTTACTTAAATACCGCATTCGGTATGATAACTGGTTCCGGGAATCCACACTGCACCAAAGCGGCGCGGTTAGGCGCGTCATTGAGCAGCTGAAGGAACACGGCGCCACCTATGAAAAGGACGGCGCCCTCTGGTTTAAGGGCGAGCCTTACGGCTCCGAAGATTTCGTTCTGGTGCGTGCCAACGGTGTTCCGACGTATGTCGTTCCGGATATTGCGTATCATTATAATAAATTGGTCACCCGCAGCTTTGACAAGGCCATTGATGTGCTGGGCGCCGACCACCACGGCTATGTGCCCCGCCTGAAAGGTGCCCTGCAGGCACTGGGTGTAGATACCAGCCGGCTGGATGTCCTGCTGATGCAGATGGTTCGTCTGGTGCGTGACGGCCAAGTTGTCAAGGCAAGCAAACGCAGCGGCAACGCCATCACTTTGGTCACCCTGCTGGACGAAGTTCCGGTAGATGCTGCCCGCTTCCTGTTCAATATGCGGGAGCCGAATTCAGAAATGGACTTTGACCTTGGATTGGCTGTTCAACAGGACAGCAAGAATCCGGTTTACTATGTGCAGTACGCCTACGCCCGCCTGTGCAGTCTGTTCCGCACCATGAAAGAAGAGGGCGTCGAACTGCGGGACTGCACGGATGAGGAACTGGCCCTGCTGACCGCGCCGGAAGAAATCGAACTGATTCACCATCTATCCGCTTATACCGGCGAAATTATCGAGTCTGCAAAAGATTATGACCCTGCCCGCATGACGCGTTATGCGCTGACGCTGGCTACGCTGTTCCATAAATTTTACAGCGCGTGCAGAATTAAAGGGGAAGAATCCTCCCTGGCTGCCGCACGGCTGTATTTGTGCAGCTGTGTGCGTACTGTTCTGCACAATGTGCTTTCTCTGCTGAAAATTACAGCACCGGAATCCATGTGAGTTTCGGTTTTGTTCCGAATCTTTGAAAAGCAGGTGATGAAGCGAGTGGAAGAGTTTCCATTCCCTTTGCCCATGCTGCTGGACGGCGGCGCTGTCACAAACCTGACGGCTGCCGGTATGCCCAGCGGTGTCTGCATGGAGCAGTGGGCTTGTGACCACCCTGACCTTCTGCGGCAGGTGCAGCAAAGCTTTCTTGCTGCCGGCAGCGATGCTATCCTTTCCCCGACACTGCACGCCAATCGCGCCGGTCTGGCACCGTTTGGCCTTGCCGGCAGGACTGAGGAACTGAATCTTCGGCTTACGGCTCTCAGCCGTGAAAATGCCGGCGGGCATCCGGTTGGCGCACTGGTAGGACCGACCGGCCTGTTGGTGCCTCCGCACGGTAAAGCCGACTTTGACGATGTCTATGACATTTACCGGGAGCAGGTACGCGCACTGGAAAAGGCTGGTGTGGATTTTCTGTTGGCCGGCACCCAAGCGGCGTTGTCCGATATGCGCGCGCTGGTGCTGGCTTCCCGCACCAGCCGTCTGCCGGTATTCGTTACCATTGCTGTTGACAAAGCGGGGCGCACCGCAACCGGTGCCCATCTGCTTCCTGTCCTGCTCACTCTGCAGGCCATGGGTGCGGATGCTGTCGGTCTCAACTTCACCTGTGCTCCGGACAAAATGGTTCGCCTCATGGAAGATGCAGCATCGCATACCACTGTACCGCTGATTGCCCGCCCCGGCAACACACAGCTGCCACCCGAACAGTGGGCTGCCGCTATGCGGCGCCTGATGGACACGGGAGCTTCCATTGTCGGTGGATGCCTGTTTACCAAACCGGCCCATATTCGGGCATTGAAAAACCTACTGAAAACGTACACCCCGCCGAAAATACCGCGGGAGCCGGACTGCAACGCGGCCACCATTGAGAACGAAGCTTTCTTCCTTGCGGATGACTATTCCTTCAGCCGGCCGCTGACCTGTTCTGCACGGCTGGGCGAGGAACTGATTGCAATGGACGACGACTCCGCCAGCATTACGCTAGTGAATGTCACGGACCTGACTGACGCAAAAATTCTTGCCGCCGCTGCGCACATGACGCGTCAGCCCATTGCCGTACACGCCGACTCCAAACCGGTTCTGAACGCTGCACTGCGGTATTTTCAGGGCCGGCTGATTATCGACAGTGACTGCGAGCTGGAACCAGAAGTGCTGGAACCGCTTGCACGAAAATACGGCGCTGTCCTGTACTGAACGTTAGGAGTTGTCATGGATTTATCGAACAGACAAACCATACGGGAGCTGCTTTCCCGCCATGGTTTTACATTTCGCAAGCAGCTGGGACAAAACTTTCTCATTGACCCAACGGTCTGTCCCCGTATGGCGGAGTCAGGTGTCACTGGCCCCGACTGCGGTGTGCTGGAAATTGGCCCGGGCATTGGCGTACTGACTGTTCAGCTGGCCGCACGCGCACAGAAAGTCTGTGCGGTGGAACTGGACCGCCGCCTGCTTCCCGTTCTGGCGGAAACGCTGCAGCCTTTCCAGAACGTTCACGTCGTACAGGGAGATGTCCTGAAACTGGACCTGCCCGCCCTGCTGCAGCAGGAATTCGCCGGAATGCACATTGCGGTATGTGCCAATCTGCCGTACTACATCACTTCTCCTGTGATTATGAAATTACTGGAGGAAAAGCTGCCCATTGAGTTCCTGACCGTCATGGTGCAGAAAGAAGCAGCTGAACGCCTGTGCGCCGCTCCCGGTACCCGTGCCTGCGGCGCCGTCAGTGCGGCTGTGTGGTATTATGCCGAGCCAAAGCTGCTGTTTCCGGTAGGCCGCGGCAGTTTTCTGCCCAGCCCCAAAGTGGACTCCGCCGTCATTCAGCTGCGGGTTCGGAAAGCGCCGCCGGTACAGCTGCGGGACGAGACGTTCTTCTTCCGTGTCGTGCGGGCTGCCTTTGGTCAGCGGCGAAAAGCGGCCGCAAATGCGGTTTCTGCCGGACTTTCCCTGCCGAAAGCCACCGTGCAGGCAGCTTTGAAGCAAATAGACGCGCCGGCTTCGGTGCGGGCGGAACGGCTGACACTGGAACAGCTGGCTGCACTGAGTAATCTTTTATATCCCGCTGCCTTTCCGTCCTAAAACGCTGATTCTGTTTATGGAGGTGTTCTTCTGTGTTGGACTGGTCAGATGGAAAAATGTCAGAAATCTTTTTCTTTATTTCCCTCGGCTGTACGCTGCTTGCGATGGTGTCCAGCCCGCTGGAATGGGACAGCTGGTCAATCGCGGCGGCTTCCGTCGCTGTTGTCACCGCGCTGGGCGGCATTTATCTGGCCTTCCATGCGTGGGAAGAACCGCTTCCGGAAGACGTGCCGGACAAGCCTGACAGTTCTCCCCAACCGTAAAAACAACCGATAAAAATAATGCTGCCGGTCCCGCGGGTAATTCCACAGGGACCGGCAGCATTTTCTATTTTATTAGAATGTTACAGCAGACTGCACACCAAATCGCCCATCTCACTGCAGGAAAGGACCGGCAGGCCCTTACCGGCAATGTCACAGGTACGGCCCTTTGTCAGTGCATTGGACACAGCCGCCTCAATGGCGTCCGCCGCCTGCGGCTGGTCCAGTGAATAGCGCAGCATCATAGCGGCCGATAAAACGGTCGCCAGCGGGTTTGCCTTGCCAGTGCCCGCAATGTCCGGTGCGGAACCGTGAATCGGCTCGTACAGGCCGCATTTCGTGTCGTTCAGGCTGGCAGAGGCCAGCATGCCGATGGAACCGGAAATCATGCTCGCTTCGTCCGAAAGAATGTCACCAAACATATTAGAGGTAACAATCACGTCAAACTGGCGCGGGTTGCGCACCAGCTGCATGGCGCAGTTGTCCACATACATATAGGAAACTTCCACTTCCGGATACTCTTTGCTCAGCCGCTGTACCGTGGCTCTCCACAGGCGGGAAGACTCCAGCACATTAGCCTTATCGACACTGCACATCTTTTTCCGGCGCTTCATGGCCATTTGGAAGCCTACCCGCACAATGCGCTCAATCTCCGGTACGCTGTACTTTTCAGTATCATAAGCGGCCTCTTGGCCGTTTTCTATACAGCGGCCACGTTCACCGAAATAGATGCCGCCTATCAGTTCACGAACGATAAGGACATCGAGATTGTCACCGATAATCTCGTCCTTCAGCGGCGATGCACTTTTCAGTTCTGGAAAAATGACCGCCGGCCGCAGATTTGCAAACAGTCCCAGCGCCGACCGAATGCCCAGAAGCCCTTTTTCCGGGCGATTGCTGCCGGGCTGGCCGTCCCACTTCGGGCCGCCCACAGCGCCCAGCAGCGTGCTGTCCGCTGCCTTGCAGATGTCCACTGTTTTCTGCGGCAGCGGCACACCGTCGGCATCAATCGCCGCACCACCCAGCAGCGCCTGCTGAAACTGGACCGCAAAGCCAAACTTCTGTCCGGCCTTGGTCAGTACCTTCATGGCCTGCTCTACAATTTCCGGACCGATACCGTCACCCTTCAGCACGGCAATCTGATATGTCTGCATATTCATAACCTCCCAAATAGAAAATATAGAATAAAATACTGTTTAGGTTACTGGTTTGCTTTCGCTCTGCGGCTGCGGTTGATGGCACAAATAATTCCCTTAATGGAGGCAAGGCTGATGTTGCTGTCAATGCCCACACCAAACGCGTCCTTCCCCTGTGCGTCCTTCAGGTGAATGTAGGAAACAGCCTTACTGTCCGAGCCGCGGGAAATAGCGTGTTCCTGATAGGTGACAAAGCTGTAGTCCCGAATGCTGACTTGTGCCAGCGCACGGAAGAAGGCGTCTACTGGGCCGTTGCCCACGGCACTGACAGGGTGGTCTGTATGGTGGAAACGCAGGTTGCCGGAAAAACTGACGGCACCGGAACCCTCTGCGTTCTCCTCGTCTTCGTTTTCTTCGGCCAGCTTATAGGCTTTCAAATTGTACGGTGATTTCACTTCCAGATACTCTTTGCTGAACAGACCGTAAACTTCCTCAGGCAGCAGCTCTCGGCCCGCCTCGTCGCAGGCCTGTTTAACCACCGCGCCGAACTCCGCCTGCATCGCCTTTGGCAGCTGGAACCCGAAGGATTGCTGCATAACAAAGGCTGCACCGCCCTTGCCGGACTGGCTGTTAATGCGGATAACCGGCTCATATGCACGGCCGATGTCCGCCGGGTTGATGGGCAGATAAGGCACTTCCCAATAAGGCTTATCGTGCGCTTTCATTGCATCTACGCCCTTTTTGATGGCATCCTGATGAGAACCAGAGAATGCGGTAAATACCAAATCACCCGCATAAGGCTGACGCGGTGGAACCTTCATGCTGGTGCAGTGTTCATACACTTCCCGTACATGGCGGATATCGGAAAAGTCGAGCTGCGGGTCCACCCCCTGCGAGTACATATTGAGGGCCAGCGTGACAATATCCACATTGCCGGTGCGTTCTCCATTGCCGAATAGGGTGCCTTCCACACGCTCGGCGCCGGCCAGCAGCGCCAATTCCGTGGCAGCCACGCCGGTGCCGCGGTCGTTGTGCGGGTGCAAACTGATAATGGCGCTGTCGCGGTGCTTCATGTTGCGGATACAATACTCAATCTGGTCCGCATAGGTGTTCGGCGTACACATCTCCACTGTATCCGGCAGGTTGATAATGACTTTCTTTTCCGGCGCCGCACCCAATGTTTCCAGTACTTCATCACAGATGCGCACGGAATTTTCCACTTCGGTGCCGCTGAAGCTTTCCGGCGAATATTCGTATCGGATGTTCATGTTGGTTTCGGAAACTTCCTTTTCGGTCAGTTTCCGGATTAGCTTTGCCGCATCAACAGCAATGTCAATTACACCGTCCATATCTGTACGGAATACAATTTTGCGCTGTAAAGTAGATGTGGAATTATAGAAATGGACAATGACGTTTTTGGCGCCGTGAATCGCATCAAAGGTTTTGCGAATCAGATGTTCACGCGCCTGAACCAGCACCTGAATGGTCACATCGTCCGGAATCAGGTCACGCTCAATCAGCGTACGGCAAATTTCATATTCGGTTTCGGAAGCGGACGGAAAGCCGATTTCAATTTCCTTGAAACCAACGTCTACCAGCATCTGGAAAAAATTCAGCTTTTCTTCCAGATTCATGGGGTCCACCAGTGCCTGATTACCATCACGCAGGTCTACGCTGCACCAGACGGGCGCCTTGGTGATAGTGTTCTGCGGCCATTTCCGGTCCGGCAGAGGAATCTGCCGGAAGGGGATATATTTTTTATAGGCGTTGTTCATGTTCTATCAGCTCTCCTTTTCTGCGTTTGTATCGTTGGCCTGTGGGCAGGGAACAAAAAGTCCCAGACACGGAAATACACCGTGTCTGGGACGAAAGTTACGCCGTGGTACCACCCAGCTTCAGCCTTAAAGAGGCCCTCTGCGGCCTCGTCCAAAATGGAGAAGGCCCCGGCAGATAACGCTGCCGCAGCGTCCGCCCCTACTTTGAAAGAAGTTCGGGGATGGCGGCTCAGGGATGAGCTATACGCACACGCATCTGTACCGGCTTACACCGCCCGCCGGCTCTCTGCAGCAGCCTGCCTGTGCCTTATTCCCGTCATTGCCTTGTCAATGATTGATTTTTGTCTATTATAGCGCAAGAAAAAGCCGCGTGTCAAGCCTGATTTTTGTCGTTTGTAGGTTCTTTATCCGTTTTTTCCTCACCGTACAGGTGGTCTGCCGCCGCACGGGCCGCATCCAGCACCAGGTGCGCGGTTTGCTCGTCCTGTGTCGGCTTGCCTTCCATCGGAATTGTCTGGTATGCTTCCACGACCATGGAACGCATCCACAGCCCAGGTGTAATCCGCAGGGAATACCCACAGCCCGGCTGTGTCAGCCAGTCATAAAATTTGGCCCGCGGCAGCGCGTATGCTGCCATAATGGACATAATCGAACCGCCGTGCAAAATAGCCACTGCCGTGTGGGTATCCGTACGCAGCATACCATCCACTAGGTCCTCAAATGCAGCGCAGGTACGCTGCATAAACCAGCCGCCGTTTTCGCCGCCGGGCGGTGTAACCGCCTTTCCACCCTCCATCCACTCTACAAACGAGGGATCCTCTGCCGCCAGTTCCTTGGCGGTTTTATTTTCCCACGCACCAAAATCCGTTTCCCGAAAGTCTGTAATAACCTGTGGGGTAAGGTCCGGATACAGCAGGCCCGCTGTCTGCAGGCAGCGCTGCATGGGGCTGGAATAGCAGACCTCCGCCTCGGGGTATGGGTGGTGCTTTCTTAGTTCCTTCAGCTGCCTTTCCCCCTCCTCACACAGGGGTAGGTCGGTGCTGCCGATATAGCGTCCCTCCAGGTTTCCGGCTGTCAGGCCGTGCCGAATCAGGTGAATGAGATATGATTGCATGATATAGCTCCTTTTTTGCAAAAAACATGACATCTAGCAGTTTACATCCAGTTAATTTTAGTTTATACTTTACATTACGTTATTTTACAAATTTCCGTATGAATGGACTGGGAGGGACAGATTTTGAACAGCTATTTTCCGCGCCTGATTACGCTGCTGCGCAAGGAACGCGGACTCAGCCAGAAATCTGTTGCAAACAGTCTTGGCGTTTCACAGGCACTGCTCTCTCATTACGAAAAAGGCATCCGTGAGTGCGGACTGGACTTCGTTGTAAAAATTGCGGATTTTTACGGTGTTTCCTGTGACTACCTGCTTGGCCGCACACCGCACCCGGCCGGTTTTGCCGCCGAGGTACCGGTATCAACACAGGCGGACGGCACGTCGGAGGAAACCGTGCAGGCACCGGCGGAACAAACCATTGTGGAACGGTCCATCGCCACGCTGTACGCCATTGCACACAGTTGCAGCAGCAGTGACCTGACCGATGAGGTTTCTGTCTATCTGTTCGCGGCTGTTTATCGGGTATTTCGTATTCTTTATGCGGCAAACAACAAAAACCCACAGGGAATGTTCGCCATTTCCGAACACCTTGCCGACGGCCGCGCAGCCGCCAGCGGAGAAGTGGCACTTTCCAATATCCGCTGCCTGCTTTCCGGTGAAGATGTAGACGGCCTTGTACGGGTGCTAAAAACAGCAGTGCCCTCCCTCAGCCCGGAAAAGCTTTCGGAACTGTACCCGGCGCTGTCCTCCGCCCTATTTACCCTCATTCAGCGTGCTGAGATTCGTATGGGTCCTGCTGGCGGGGCAGGCGGCGCAAAAAAACAGGTGTAAAGGAAACGTATCCCTTTCGCATATAGGGCAGGTCATATTCTGTCTGTGGGGAGTTCGCCTGCTGCAGCATGGTGTGACACAGGTTTTCATACAGTTTGCTGTGGTAATACACATCATAATCTCCCTGCACCCATGTATGGATTGTGTAATCAATAAATATCACACCCTGTTCCATGAGGGTGCACAGCGCTTCACTGCGGGCGGCAACCAGCTCATCGGAATCCGCCGGGGCCGTCATATAAATATAATTCCGTTCGATTTTCCAGTGTTTGGGGTCATCCTCCCGGTGCAGTTCAAACCGCACCACCGGAAAACGGCGGTGTTCCAGCATACTGCAGAGGATTTCCTTTTGTTCCGGTGTAAATTTCATGGTGAAAAGCCTCTTTTCTTCTTATCCGTTTAGTATAAACGAATTCTAAAGAACTTGCAACCAAACAAAAAACAGGACAGCTGCGGCGGCGCCCCAAAGCGCCGTGCAGCTGCCCTGTTTTATTTGTAGAAAAGGAGGAATTATTCTTTCATCATATTGCGGTACAGACGGATGTACTCATTGGCGGACTTGCCCCAGCTCATATCGCAGTTCATAGCACGTTGCACCAGAACCTTCCAACCATCCTGGTCGCTGTAACCGCTCAATGCGCGGTGAACGGCATTATCCATATCGCCGCTGTCATAGTCGTGGAACGTGAAGCCGTTGCCCTTTCCGTCACCGCTGTCCTGAATAGAATCCTTCAGGCCGCCGGTTTCCCGCACAATCGGAATAGTGCCATAGCGCAGCGCAATCATCTGTGACAGGCCGCACGGCTCGCTTTTACTTGGCATCAGGAACATATCTGCACCGGCATAAATCTTGTGGGACAGCTCCGGTACGAAGCCATGGCAAGCACATACCCTTCCGGGATATTTCTTCTGCATCTGCTGGAAGAATTGCTCATATTCCCACTCGCCGCTGCCAAGAATGATAAACTGCATATTTGTATTCTGCAGCAAATGGTCCAAATCCTCTTTCACAAGGTCCAGTCCCTTATGCGCAACCAAACGGGTAACCATGCCTATCAGCGGTGTATTCGGTTCCTGTGCAAGGCCGAGGCGTTCCTGCAGGGCACGCTTGTTTTCCGCCTTGCCGGAAATGTCATCTTCCGAGTAATGGCTGTAAATATCCGGGTCCGTCGCCGGGTTATAGACAACTGTGTCAATGCCGTTGAGGATACCGGAAAGCTTCCACTGCCGCTGTTTCAGGATGCCGTCCAAGCCATAGGAATACCACGGGTCCAAAATCTCCTGTGCATAGGTAGGGCTGACAGTTGTAACACGGTTGGCCGTTTCAATGGCGCCTTTCAGCATATTCACACATTTGTCGTATTCCAGAATCGGGAAATCGCTTTCCGGTACGCCCAGTACATCCTGCACCAGTTCCCTGCCGTACTTGCCCTGATACTGAATATTATGAATAGTAATGGCTGTTTTAATGCCGCGGTACCAGTCGTTGTTTGCATAGAACAGGCTGTAGTACACCGGCACCATGGCGGTTTGCCAATCGTTGCAGTGAATCACGTCCGGCTTAAAATCGATGTACGGCAGCATTTCCAGTGCGGCACGGGACAGGAACGCAAACCGCTCCGCATCATCGTAATGACCGTACAGGCCCTTGCGCTTGAAGTAATATTGGTTATCAATCAGGTAGTAAATGACACCCCCGGAGCGGGCCTCAAAGACGCCGCAGTACTGCCGCCGCCATGCAACTGGTACAGACAGGCTGGTGACAAATTTCATATCATCGCGCAGCTCCTGCGGAATATCTTCATACAGCGGCATAACCACGCGGCAGCCAATCAGCCGCTGACGCAGTGCCTGCGGCAGAGAGCCTGCCACATCCGCCAAGCCACCGGTTGCGGCAAACGGGCGTGCTTCACTGGTGCAATATAAAATCTTCATCTTGAGAATCATCCCTTTCTAAGTTATGTCTGCTGGCCTCCAGCTCTGCCCCGCGGTCAGACAATGCTGCCCTTGTTGATGAACACCGGATAGGACTGAAATCCCATCATAGAACGCTCATTTTTAATGACAACGTCTTTATCTGTAATCACATAGTCCAGCCGGCAATTCTGTCCAATCTGGCTGTCCTGCATAATGACGCAGTTGCTGACTTTGGAATTTTTACCGATATGTACACCACGGAACAGCACACAATTTTCGATATCGCCCTCTATTTCGCAGCCGTCCGCAACCAGGCTGTTGGAAACATGGCTGCCAAGGCCATAGCGGGCCGGCGGGTCGTCACGTACTTTGGTGTAAATGGGACGCTCCGGCGTGAACAGCTCACCGCGCACTTTTGGCTGCATCAATGCCATATTGCTTTCAAAATAGTCATTCATGGAGCAAATTGAGCGGAAAAATCCGGGGAATTCATAGCCATTAAAGTGATAATTTGGGATATTCCGCTGGATAAGGTCGCGCTCAAAATCGTACTGGTTGCGGCTGACACAGTCCGAAACCAGCTTCAGCAGCAGTTTTTTGCTGATAATCATCATGGGCAGACCATAGTTGCAGGCACCGTCGATATTTGGTTTTACCAGCGCGTCCCGTACACGACCGTCGGGGTCAATCTCATAGCTGACAGTGTCCGCATACTTTTCCGGAATACGGCCGAAACGGTAGGCAACCGTCACATCGGCGCCGGTCTGGATGTGGGACTCCAGCATTTTCTTGCAATCGATATTGCAGACATAATTGCTGTCCGAAAGGAACACATAGTCCTCATTGGAGTGCTGGAAAAAGCGATTCACAGACGCCAACGACTCAATACGCGTGTTGTATTCCGAGTTGCCGTTGGAAAACGGCGGCAGAATAAACAGTCCCTCCCGCTTACGGGAAAGGTCCCATGGTTTGCCGGAGCCTAAATGGTCCATTAGGGACTGATAGTTGTTTTTAGTAATCACACCGACCTTGTTAATGCCGGCGTTCACCATATTGGAAAGGACAAAGTCAATCAAACGGTATCGCCCACCGAAGGGCACGCTGGCCATGGTGCGCGTTTCGGTCAGCTCCCGAATCTTCTCGTCATAAATATTGGAGAAAATAATGCCAAGTACTTTATTTGCACTCATTTCTTCTGCGCCTCCTCTGCCAGTGTTTCCGCATCTACCATTGCTTTCGGCGGTACCACCGCACCCGGCTGGATGACACAATCGCTGCCAACCACAGCAACGCCCCATTCGTCTTTATTTTTCATATCTTCCGGACGCTGTCCAACCATGGCGCCTTTGCCGATAACTGAGTTTTCCGCTACAATAGCGTACTGCACCACGGCACCCTCCTCCACGCGCGTACCAGGCATGATAATAGAATCACGCACCACCGCGCCCGGTGCAATGTAAACACCGGAGAACAGAACGGCAAAATCAATTTCGCCGTACACATTTGCGCCCTCTGCCACCAGCGAGTTCTGCACCTTAGCTTCTTTGGAAATATAGTGCGGCGGCATGACTGGGTTGCGGGAATAAATCTTCCAGGAATCATCGGAAAGGTCCAGCGGCACATTGGGGTCCAAAAGGTCCATGTTGGACTCCCACAGGCTTTCAATCGTACCGACATCCTTCCAGTAACCCTCAAAGTGATAGGCAAACATCCGCTCGCCGGCCTTCAGCATTGCTGGCAGAACATCATGCCCAAAATCGTTGCTGCTCTTCGGGTTTGCCTCGTCCTGCTCCAGATACTTTTTCAACTTTTTCCATGTAAAGACATAAATGCCCATACTGGCCTTATTGCTCTTGGGGTGTTTCGGCTTCTCGTCGAACTCATAAATAGATTCATCTTCATTGGTATTTAAAATACCAAAGCGGGGCGCTTCATCCATAGGCACCTCAATTTCGGCGATGGTGCAGTCCGCGTTTTTCTCCCGATGGTAGGCCAGCATCTTGGAGTAGTCCATTTTATAAATATGGTCACCGGAAAGGATAACCACATATTCCGGACTGTAGCGCTCAATATACGGGATATTCTGATAAATGGCGTTTGCGGTGCCCTTGTACCAGTCCGATTTACGGCTGCGCTGATACGGCGGCAGCACCCGCACACCGGCCGTCATGCTGTCCAAGTCCCACGGCTGTCCGGAACCGATGTATTCGTTCAGCTCCAACGGCTGATACTGTGTTAAAACGCCAACCGTTTCAATGCCGGAATTCACACAGTTAGAAAGCGGAAAGTCTATGATACGGTATTTCCCCCCGAAGGGAACTGCCGGTTTTGCAAGTTTTTTGGTCAGCACGCCAAGCCGACTGCCCTGGCCGCCCGCCAGAATCATAGCCACAACATCTTGTTTTGGCAACATGGTTATTCCTCCTTAAACAATACACTGATTTTCAGCAAGCTGCTGCAGTCCGCGGAGGCTGTCAGCCTCTTTCTTTCGGGTCTTCTTCAGCCCGCACTTTCTATTTTACGGCTCCGGTAGTTTTTGGGCCCACCGGTGCTTTTACTGACTGTTTTACGGCTCCGGCGTTTTTTCCCGCACGGTTTCAGCGGACGGGTTCTTCTTTGCCGGAAGCCCTCTTCCTTTCTTTCGTTTTAGGTAAATAGTAGAAAGCGGCGGCAAGTGCAGTTCAATGGACTGCTCCATGCCATGTATAGGATATGTTTTATCACTGACAATATGGCTTCCATTCTCTATGCCGCTGCCGCCGAAGCGGCTCCAGTCCGTGGAAAAAACTTCCTCATAAACACCGTCATACGGTGCACCAATGCGGTAGGAAGTACGCTCCACCGGCACAAAATTGCAGACAATGATAATCTCGTCCTTCTTTTTGTCAAAACGGCGGAAGGCAATGACACTTTGGTCACAGTCATCGTTGCTAATCCACGAGAAACCGGACCAATCGAAGTCTACCTGCCACAGCGGGGCATTCTTCAGGTAAAAATGATTCAGTTCCTGGAAGAAACGGTGCTGCGCCTCATGCTGCGGGTACTGCAACAGCAGCCAATCCAATTCCTGCTTATAGTTCCACTCAATAAACTGTCCCAGTTCTGTACCCATAAACAGCAGCTTTTTGCCGGGATGCGCCATCATGTACCCCATAAAAGCACGGACACCCGCAAACTTCTGCGTAGCTGTACCAGGCATTTTGTTCATCAGGGAACACTTGCCGTGCACCACCTCATCGTGGGAAATCGGCAGGACGAAATTTTCCGCAAAAGAATAGAAAAATGAAAATGTGATGTCTTTCTGGTTATATTTTCGCCCCAGCGGGTCCAGCGACATATAGTGCATCATGTCGTTCATCCAGCCCATATTCCACTTATAGTTAAAGCCAAGCCCACCCATGTAAGTAGGTTTGCTCACCATTGGCCAGCTGGTGGACTCCTCTGCAATCATCATCACGGTGGGAAAACGGGCAAAGACCGCTTCGTTCAGTTTCTGCAGGAAGGCAATCGCCTCCAAATTCTCGCGGCCGCCGTCCTTATTGGGTATCCACTGGCCGGGCTGGCGGCTGTAGTCGAGGTACAGCATAGAAGCTACCGCGTCCACCCGAATGCCGTCAATGTGGTACTTTTCCAACCAGAAAACGGCACTGGAAATGAGAAAACTAATCACTTCCGGGCGGCCGTAATCAAAGACCAGGGTGCCCCAGTCCATGTGCTCCCCTTTGCGCGGGTCCGCATATTCATAACAGGGCGTCCCGTCAAACTTGGCCAGCCCGCACTCATCCTTTGGAAAATGGGCCGGCACCCAATCCATAATCACGCCGATGCCCGCCTTATGGCAAACATCTATAAAATGCATGAACTGTTTCGGCGTACCATAGCGGGAGGTCGGCGCGAAGTAGCCGATTACCTGATACCCCCATGAGCCATCAAATGGATACTCAGTGACGGGCATAATTTCAATATGGGTGTACCCCATTTCTTTTACATAAGGAACCAGTTCCTCCGCCAGCTTGTCATAATTGAAGACATTGCCGTCCGGATAACGCCGCCAGGAACCCAAATGCACCTCATAAATATTAACCGGATTCTCATAGTGCGGTTCCTGTTCTTTGTGGTGCTGCCAGCTGGTGTCGTGCCATTGATAGCCCTCTATGTCGTAATAGCGGCTGGCCGTACCGGGACGCGTGTCAAAGAAATAGGCATAAGGGTCACTTTTGTGCACTTGATGCCTGTCCGCGCAGGTCACACAGTACTGGTATCGCCCATACTCTTCCAGACCAAACGGCACGCTAGCTTCCCACACGCCTGTACCAATTTTCTCCATGGGCGTTTTGGTTTCGTCCCAGCTGTTAAAGTCGCCAATAACGGAAACGCTTTGCGCATTTGGTGCCCATACACGAAAAGTTGTCTGTACCCGGCCCTCGTCCTCCATACAGTGGACTCCTAGGTACCGGAACGCTTCCACGTTTGTACCCTGATGGAACAGATAGAGCGGCAGGTTGTCGTTCTGCGAATCGCTTTTTTGCATATCAAACAGCTCCTCTGTAAATGGGAATTTATCCGGTTTTTATATTGTAATCATATCACAAAGCGGCAAAATTTCAAGACTTTTTTGAAAATATTGCAGAAAATGTCCGAACTATACCCATGTTTTTTGTTCATTATATTATAAAACATCTTATGTATCCGCCGCAGGAAACCCATACCCTTTTTAGTATAAACGCACTGGGCTAAAAAAGCCGTCGGCTTCGCACACACTGACAAAGGCATATGAAAAAAGCGCCCTCCCCGGCGGGCCGGAGAAGGCGCTTGCCTGCACTTTGCAATGCAGAGCAGAGAGCCACAGGCAAAAATTACTTGTGGTCTACTTCATTCATGTGCTGGATAAGCATAAGGACCTTGTTGCTGTAGCCCCATTCGTTGTCGTACCATGCAATCAGCTTAACAAAATGATCGTTCAGCATGATGCCGGCATTCGCATCGAAAATGGAGGTGTGCGGGTCGCCCAGAATATCAGAGGAAACAATCGGGTCCTCTGTGTAAGCCAGGATACCCTTCATCGGGCCCTCTGCAGCTGCCTTAACAGTCTTGCAGATATCCTCGTAAGTGGTAGGAGTCTTCAGGCTGCAGGTCAGGTCAACCACGGAACCGTCCAGTGTAGGTACACGCATGGACATGCCGGTCAGTTTGCCCTTGACTTCCGGAATAACCAGAGCGCAGGCCTTTGCAGCACCGGTGGAAGAAGGAATGATGTTGCCGGAAGCCGCACGGCCGCCGCGCCAGTCTTTCTTAGAAGGACCATCAACGGTCTTCTGGGTAGCAGTGGTGGAATGCACGGTGGTCATCAGGCCTTCAACAATGCCAAACTTGTCGTTGATAACCTTTGTCAGCGGAGCCAGGCAGTTGGTGGTGCAGGAAGCGTTGGAAACAACGTTCATGTCAGAGGTATAGGTGTCGAGGTTAACACCGCAGACGAAAGTCGGGGTCTCTTTATCCTTTGCAGGAGCGGAGATAACAACTTTCTTTGCGCCAGCCTTCAAATGAGCGGAAGCCTTTTCGGTAGTTGCAAAAACACCGGTGGATTCAACAACGTACTCTGCGCCGATCTTGCCCCACGGAATATCCGCCGGGTCCTTTTCAGCGAAGACGGCAACTTTTCTGCCGTTGACGACCAGAGCATTCTCCGTAAAGGAAATGTCACCGTTGAAACGGCCGTGCATGGTATCATACTTTACGTTGTATACCATGTAATCCGGTGCCATAAATGGGTCATTGATGCCTACGACCTCGAACACGTCCGGCTGTGCAACCGCTGCGCGGAAGACAAGACGGCCAATCCGTCCAAAGCCATTAATACCGATTTTAATCATTGGACTGTACCTCCTGATTTTTTTAATCTGGTATTTATTTTATAGCATTTCTGCCGGTTTTACAAGTGTCTGTAACCTATAAAACGAATTTTTATGATAATCTGCCAAAACTTCCGGCCGCAGGGGCCCTCTTTTATGCTTTACTCTTCCTGAGATTCCTGAAAAGGTTCTTCCTTTTCGTGGGCGGGGTAAAAATAGCACTGCGGGCGGTAGCGCTGCGCAAGATACTGCATCAGCGTGCGTTCCAGCCGGGCGTCCAGTTCTTCCTGCAGCATAGGGCGCGGGTCTTCACGAGAGGCCACCACAGGGCGGCGGGCTGGGCGGCGGTTCTTCGGCAAAACGATGTGGCCGCTTTTGCGGATGACCGGACGAATCTCCGGTTTTTCCTCATCCGTTTCTTCCGCCTCATTCAGTTCTTCCAGGGACATTGGCCGCAGCGTCAACAGTGAAATCAGTGTAAATACCGCCAGTACCAGCAGCACCCACACGAGCCCCGGCGGGAACGACGCCATCCCAGCCTGCGAGGGAACCGATACCGCCGTTGCCAGCACTGCCGGCAACCCAAATGCATACAGCCGTCCGCAGGCAACGCGCCGCACGCCGGACACCATCTGTGCCATAGACTCCAGCGTGAAAAGCAGGAAAATGAGAGATACCGTATGCAGAATATTTTCCATATTAATCGCCGATTCCGCATTGACACAGAACTGCAGTACCAGCTCGCCACAGCACCATAGGCTGGGCAGAAGCGCCAGCAACGGGTGCCTATGGAAAAAATTTTGACCGCCCGCAAGGAACAGGCTGCCCTGCAGGAACAGAACCAGTCCGGCAAAAACGGCAAGCAGCGTACACACACCCGTGCCGTATGCAAATTTTGCAGTGCGGTTCAACGCCTGAAAGACAACGGATACACCCGCCAGCAGCGCGCCCGCCGCCAAACAGATAACTCCCAACAGCGTGCTGTGCGCCGGAAAACGGACAAAAGTCTTTTCCGAAAGCGCCGAAAAGAAGCAGACGGCGCCGCCGCCCAGCAGCACGGCACACAGCACCATGCTGACCGTCCCCCACGTTTCCCCTATGGAGGACTGGCACAGGCGCAGCCCAAGGGCAGCACCCATCGTCACAATAAAAGCAGCCCACGGCAGTTTTCGTTTCATGAAACAAGAACACTCCTATCGCTTATCGTTCCTCAATGGGGACATATGGCCTGCGCCGCGACAGGGACAGATACGCCGGACGCATAATGCGGCGGGCGGTTTCAATCTCTTCTATGCGGTGCGCACACCAGCCCGGCATACGGGACACCGCAAACAACGGCGTATACAGGTCCGGCGGGATATTCAGCATCTCATAGACCAGCCCGGAGTAAAAGTCCACATTCGCGCTGATGGTCTTAGTGTCACCGTGCACCTCTTCAAAAACTTTCGGTGCCAGCTTTTCCACCAGCTCAAACAGTTCAAACTTCGCCTGCATTCCCTCGTGCTGCGGCGCCAGCTTTTCCGCTTCCCGCTTCAGCATGACCGCACGCGGGTCAGACAAGGTGTATACAGCGTGCCCCATTCCATAAATCAGACCGGAATGGTCCCCAACTTCTTTATTTACGATTTTTACAAGATAATCATACACCTGGCGCTCGCTGCCCCAGTCGTCCACATGTTCCATCAGGTCGTTCATCATCATCATGACACGGTGGTTTGCGCCGCCGTGCTTGGGGCCTTTCAAGGAGCCAATGCCCGCGGCAATGGCCGAGTAAATATCTGTGCCGGACGAGGACAGCACACGCACTGCAAAGGTGGAGTTGTTGCCGCCGCTGTGCTCCGCGTGCAGCATCATGCAAAGGTCCAGCAGATGCGCTTCATCATGGGTAAACTTTCGGTCCGGCCGAATCGCATCCAAAATAGACTCCGCAACCGACTGGGTGGGGTCCACCGGGTGGAAGAACATACTCTGTTTGTCAAAGCGGCGGCGCTTCACCTGATAGGCGTAGGTCATAATGGCAGGCAGCTGCGCAATCAGCTGCAGGGACTGCCGAATGTTATTTTCCAGCGACGAGTCGTCTGGATTGTCGTCATAGGAATAAAGTGCCAGCACGGAACGCGCCAGCTTATTCATAATATTGCGGGACGGCGCTTTTAAAATCATGTCCTCCGCAAAATTTTCCGGCAGTTCCCGGTAATAGCCGAGCACCTGATGCAGTTTATTCAGCTGTGCCTGGGCAGGCAGCTGACCAAACAGCAGCAGCCACACAACCTCCTCATAGCCGAAACGGTCTGCCTTACGGCAGCCCTCCACAATCTCGGACACGTCAATGCCACGGTATGTCAGCACGCCTTGGTCCGGAACACGTATATTATCGTTAATCAGATAGCCATGCACGTTGCTGATTTTGGTGAGCCCCGCCAGCACACCGGTTCCGTCTGGATTGCGCAGCCCGCGTTTCACGCCGTATGCGGTAAAATCCTCCGACGGAATGCGGTTGCTTCTGCGTACTTCATTGCATAAATCCTGCAGCTCTTTGGAAACGAACCCCTTGCTGTCTGTCTGTTTTTCCAAAGTAATCCCCCTCTTTTGGCCTCTACAAGACATGCTGTGTCTGTATTTCCGCATATTCTTACATATTCTCAAAGTTAAATTTTACAGCAGCAGTACTTTAAAGTCAAGCGATTCAAAGGGGAAGCCTGCATATCCATGCATTTTTTCCTGCATTTTGCAGGGAGCAGTGCCCCTTCTGCCGCATTTTGGCGAAAGAATGATGCATAATTTTTGTATTTACATTGTAAAATGTACTGCCGCCGTTCTGCAAAAAATCCGGACGAACCAAATGCAAGGGAGTGGATTTTATTGAAAAAAGGGAATATATCCCTGCTCATTTTGTTTTTTGTTCTGCTTCTGGTGCTGCCCTGTCTAAGCATACAGGCAAAAAGCACCGCCGCCAGGAAACGGACACATCCGTCTGCTTCCTCAGCTGCGGCTTCTTCCCAGCCAAAACCAGCCTCTGCCGCGCCGCAGGTAAAAAAAGCGGTATCTTCGGCGGCGGCCACCCAAAAAGGCAGCCGCGTCTTTCGCATCTACGACAAAACCAGCGGAAAAGTTTTATCCGTAGCGGAACCGGAATTTCTGCGCGGCACAGTCGCGGCGGAAATGAGCCCCGACAGTCCGCAGGAAGCGCTGAAGGCACAGACGGTAGCCGCCTATACCTATTATTCCCGCCTGCGTCAGCTGCATCAGAAACAACCAGACCCCGCGCTGCAGGGCGCCGACTTTTCCTGTGAAACCGGCAAATGGAATATCTACGAAACAGAAGCACAGCGCAGGCAGCGCTGGAAAGAGGACAGCGCCAAATACAGTGCCAACTTGTCCGCTGCGGTGGACAGCGTTTACGGGCAGGTACTGCGCAGCGGAAGCGCCCTCGTCAACGCAACCTATTATGCCATCAGCAGCGGCTGCACGGAAAACGCCGCCGCGGTCTGGGGGAAAGAATATCCCTGTCTGCTGCCGGTAGCCAGTCCCGGCGACATATACGCATCCGGTTATCTGTCCACAAAGGTTCTTTCTGCTTCGCAGTTTCAAGCAGCAGCCAGCACCCTTGGCTGTACGCTGAGCGGTGATGCGTCCCACTGGGTGGGCAGCATACAGCGCACAGCTTCCGGTATGGTCTCCTCCCTGACATTGGGCGGAAAATCCGTAAAGGGCACCGACGCCCGCACCGCATTTGATCTGCGCTCCGCGAATTTTTCCATTGCTTTCGCAAACGGCTGCTTTACGTTCACGGTAAAGGGCTACGGGCATGATGTCGGTATGAGCCAGACCGGCGCCGTTTCCATGGCAAAGCAGGGCAGCACTTATCAGCAAATTCTTTCATGGTACTACCCCGGTTCCACCCTCGGCAAGCTGTAAAGGAACATCAGTCTGTAAAGAGGCGGGCATACACAAAATACGTGACACCGCTCTGTGTGGTAAAGATGCCGTTCAGTCGGGAATCCCGCAAACTGAGGGACGGCATATAGAACAGGGCCACTGCCGGAGCTTCTTCCGCCAGCCGCTTTTCCGCCGCGTGCAGGGCACTGTAACGCTGTGTGCTGCCGGCTGCGCTGCGGCGGGCACTGGTCATCTGTGCCTGGAACGTATTATCCTTCCAGCCGGTCATGCTGCCGAAGCCGTCAGAAACAAAGTTTTCCAGATACGCCGATGGGTCCTCATAGGCAGGCGTTACACGGCTGATCGTCATCTGTACGTTTCCCTTGCGGCAGTTTTGCTGATATGTTTTGCGAGGCTGTACGGAAACCGTACAGGAAATGCCGAGCTGTGTTTTCCACATCTGGGCAATGGCATTGGCAGCAGCACTGTCCAGCGAAGAAATCGGTACGGTAATGGTCAGCTGCGGGAAATTTTTTCCGCCCGCATAGCCTGCCTGTTCCAACAGTGTTCGGGCACTGGTTACATTGGCGCTGTAATCGTCTGCGGAAACTTTGTAGCAGGAACCGCCCACGGTGCGGAAGTCATTTTTTCCGCCCGCATCCACAAAACCGGTCGGCACAAACGCCGCGGCGGGCGTAAAATGCATTCCCGTAGTGGCCACCGCCAGTGTATCGCGGTCAATGGCAAGCGACAGGGCTTTTCGCACCTGTGCGTCCGAAAGGGCGTCCACTTTTGTGTTAAACTGCAGGCATTCTGTTCCCGCGGCGGATGTACTCATATCGCCGCGTTCACGGATTCGGGTGTAATACTTGACCGGCAGCGACGAAATGTAAGAGGTTTCGTTGTTGTCATAGGAAGAAAGTCGTGTCTCATCATCTTCCGACAGCATACAGGTCAGTATGGAAACATTCACCTGTGAAACATCATAATAGGTGCTGCTGCGGGCATAGATGATATTTGTTTTCACGTTCCACTGTGTCATTTTCATTGGGCCGTTGCAGATAAACGTATCTGGGCTGTGGTCCCAACTGTTGTGCGAAGCAACTATATCGCTGCGCAGTGGCATAAAGACAGGCCGCATAAGCATCTGCGGCAGGAGTTCACACGGTGACGCCAGGGTGACACGCAGTGTCTGGTCATCTAGTGCCTCCGCCCCCAGCGAGGAAACATCCGTATTGCTGCCGGACAAAATCTCCTCCCCGTTTTTAAGGTAGGCAAACAGTTCCTTCTGCTGTGCATCTGCAAGCTGAATATTTCGCCGCCAGGCATATACAAAGTCCTGTGCCTTTACCGCTGTGCCGTCTGACCAGCGGGCATCGCTGCGAAGCGTAAAAGTCCACACTTTCTTGTCCGCAGAAACAACGGCCTTTTGTGCCTGACCCAGTACAGTCTTTCCTGCGGCATTCACTTTATACAGGCCCTCAAAAGCGGCGGCGCAGTAGGCATCCGTATCCTCTGTACTGCTCAGCGCTGGGTCAAGGGACTCCGGCTCTGGACCAATGCTGATACGGACTGCCGACTGTCTGCTGGACGGTGCAGGGGATACCTGCGCCGCAGAAGCTGTTCCCGCTGACGACGCGCTCTGCCGGGACACCACAGATGAAGACTGTATGCCTGCACCTGTGCAGGCGGTCAGTGTTCCAGTCAGCAAAGCGGCCACCAGCAGAACAGCTGATATTTTGCAATTCATGAATCAGTTCCTCCAGACAACAGGACTCACGTTTCCTGTTTTTGCTTTTGTTCCGTCTGCCCGCCGGTTTGCTGCAGGCTGGCATAGCGGCAGCGCACCTGCGCCGTTGGTTCCAAAATGACACGGCCGTTGCAGCCGTCCACAATCACCTCCGCGCCGGTGTGAAGCTCGTCGAAAGCGTCGTTCAACCCCAGTACAGCCGGTTTGTGCATTCCTCTGGCAAGGATGGCGCTGTGGGCAGTGGTACTGCCGTACTGGGTAATAAAGCCGAGAATTTCGCTGCGGTTGGTCTGAGCAATCTCACTAGGCACCGCCTGTGACAGACAGAGGATAACCGGCGTGCACAGGTACGCCGGCGGCTCCGGTTCTCCTGGCTGGTCCAAGCAGCGCATCAGGCGGCGGCTAATGTCGGCCATATCTTCTGCACGGGCACGCATATATTCGCTGTCCAAATGGGAAAACATATCGTACATTTTGCGGCCGGACCGCCATACGGCATATTCAGCGCTGGTATGGTCATATAGAATGCGGTCCATAATCTCCTGCCGGAAGGTTTCATCTTCCAGCATCATAATGTGTACCTGAAAAATCATGGATTCTTCTTCGCCGATGCCTTTGCAGGCTTTTTCACAAATCTGTTCAATCTCCTGTTTGGCAGCCGCAAAGGCTGTTTCCATGCGTTTCAGTTCCTGCACGGGCTTCCGCACCGGCTGCCGGTCCAGGTGTGGACTGATTTTTTCCGCGACAAAGGCCGGACCTATGGCAATGCCGCTGGAAGCGGCTGTTCCCTGCAAAATGCGCACGCTGCTCACCTGCCTTTCGCTGTACTTCACATTTTAACTGTTTTATGCAGAATTTACAAGTTTATTTGTAAAAAGTGGCCGCTACCAAAATCGCTGCTCTCGTGCCGAAAGGTCACAGATACATCCCCTGCCGGCGCTGCCCAACACACGTATGCCGCAGGGCGGGTCCCCGCCGCGGTTTCCGGGACAGCGCAGTGCCAGCCTGCCCGTAGTGGGACACACCGCCGTGCGGCAGCAGCCGCTGCTCTCCTGCGACAAAAAGGAACACACGGGTGCCGTGCAGTGCTTCATGCCGGGAGCAGCGGCCCATTCCACAGCGGGACGCGCCCCGCTGCCCGGCACTTCACCGCCGGAAACGACAATATGCTCCGCTGAAATCGCTGTCAGCACCGGTGACAGTGCGCCGGGCAAACCATGATGCGGTACCTTCAGCAGGTAATAATCGCGATACAGCAGCGGTTCCACTTCCTCCATGGTTTCTGGTGTAGCGTCACCGGTAAAAAGCACATCGTCCGTCGAATCTTTTCCTTCCCGCACGTTCTGAAAAAGCAGGGAAGCCGCGTTGGTCTGCCGGCTGTAGGAATCCCGTGCCGTGCGGCTTTCTAAGATATTACACACTTCCTCTGCGGCAGGCAGCATGGCTAGATGCGGCACCTGTGCAGAGATACGGTCCAGCACTATCTGCGCCCGTTCCGCCGCATTTTGGCTGACGGGAATCTCTTTGCAGAATTCCAAATACTGATTGCAAAATTCATAAAAATCATCCAAAAAATTCTGCAGCAGGTTCCCCCCCGGCTGATCCGGGTCCATGACCGCCCGATGCAGCTGTTCTACAATGCGGACAAAGTCATCATCAAACGGAAAATTTTCCCGTGGAGGCCACAGGCACTCATAGGTAACAGACCCGCAGACAAAGGTGTCCCCTTGTCCCAGCGCATAGACACATCCTTGTTCTGTCCGGCGCAGGGCACGGGAAAACGCTTTCAGCGCGCTGGTGCTCACCTGTCCGCAGTACCCCTGCCGCGGCAGAAAGGCATAGGCGAACAGCGCAAATTCCAGCAAAAGCGGCAGTCCGCGTTCATCACAGGGGGAACAGGGCAAGTAGATTTCCGAAAAATAGTCCGGCTGGCAGGACAAAATATCCCACAGCCCGCAGACGTGGTCCCTGTGAAAATGAGAAAGCAAAAAAGCCCGGTACGGCACGCCGCTGTAACGCTCCGTCAGGCTCTGCTGTACATATTCCTTAAAATTTTGCCCGGAGGACAGGCAGGTATTGAGGCTGCCGCAGTCGGTCATCAACATATTCTGCCCACTGTTCAAAACAATGCATTCGCCGCAGCCTACATTATGTATATCCACCCATGCCATGGTTTACACGTCGTCCTCCCTTATAACAATCTCCGCCGGTTTACCGTCCCGGTAAGAAACACCGCTGACAAAGTGCCCATTTTGCCAAACGCCGGTGCGCACCGTTTTTCCGTCCGCCGCATGTTCCTCACAAGGACCGTTAGCGAAGCCATCTCGGAATGTGCCTGTCAGCGTACCGCCGCCGCTTAAATGCAGACACCCGTGACCGTTATAACAGTCCTGCCGCCACTGTCCCTCGTACAGGACACTGCCGCCGTAGTATTCTATGCCGCGGCCGTCCCGCAGGCCGTCCAGCCACATCCCGTAATAGGACAAACTGCCGTCCCGATTAAAGGCTGCACCGCGTCCAGTCGGTGTATTGTTTTCCCAACTGCCTACAAACAGCGAACCGTCCCGCGCACTGAAGCTGACACCCAGGCCGCTGCGCTGATTTTGATGCCAGTTTCCCGCATAGCACAGGTGGCCGGATTTATAATAGTAAGTACCGAAGCCCTCTCGTTTGTCCCCGGAAAAGCCACCCTCGTATGCAGTATGGCCATTCTGCATTTGGGTGCGTCCCTGTCCCTGCCGGCGGCCGTCCCTCAGCGGGCCAAAATACAAATAAATTTCCTTATTGCTCACTACAATCCGTCTGGCCGGACGCAGGCTGTCCGCAAGCTCCGGTTCCGGTGCGGCCGGGGCAGGTTCCGGCTGTGCCGGCGGCCGAAATACCACTGGCACCGGCACAACATCCTCTTCTATGACCGCGGGTTCGTCCGGCACCTGCGTATCGATAATGCAGTCCTCCAGCGCCGGCGGTGCGGCATCAGCCATTTCCAACAGGAGCGGGCCGTCCTCGCTCTCCACTTCCAAATCGAGCTGTGGCGCTGTGGTTTCATCCAGTACATGCTCGTTGCGGATAAACTGAAAATCAATAGGGGCTTCCGGGGCGGCGTTCCATTCTGACGGACCGGATTCACCATGCTTGTCCGCGGCGGCCTGGCGGGCATTCCGCTCCTCCGGGGTACAGTAATAAAGCATACCGTCGCTGGTATCCGCCAAAATGTCCGGCGCACCGGCCTCACTGTCCATCTGAACGCGGTCGCTGTCCGTCTGCTCTGCCAGACAGGCAACAAGGTAGCTGCGGCGGTATTTATGCAGCCGGTCATCATACCGCAGGCACAGCATTGTGTCCCCCTTTTCCGGCTCAAGCAGCAACTCCGGCCGTTTGGGATTCCCGTGGAAAAAGGAAGAGCGCACCCAGCGATGGTCCCGGTCAAAATCTGCCTTTTCGCGCAAGTCGCCGGCTTCATCACGTGTAAGAATCGCATACCCTCCGTTTTCGGTAGGCACCGCTCGCTGCAGCACCTGCCCGCCGGCGGTCAGCTCCCACTTCATGCTGTGGCGTGTCATACGGTATCTGGCCGTATCATCCATACCGAATGTATCAGAATCCACCCGCCCCTGCTGCCATGCGCCATTCTCCTCAAAATACGTCCGGCGCACCTGTGCCAGGAGCCTGCGGTCATCTTCCTGCAGGCTCCTGCTGGTGATGGCATAGAATACCCTCTCACCCAAAATGTTCCCTTCTTTCTAAAAAGGTCCTTTCCTTATTTATTTTATTATAAAAAATTCACATCTGGTATGCAAGTCTTTTTCCTTTTTTGTCTATTCTATGTGTGCAATGTACATAAAAAACCGCCGCGCGGCAAAAAACATCTGCCTCACGGCGGCGGACACAGTTACATTTTTGTGCTGACCATGTGTCCTACGTCATCCATTAGACCGGTTACAGCATGGGCGGCACGGCGCGCTTTGCGGCGTAGCCGGTGATTGTTTGCCAGTGCTTTTTCAGTCACCAATGTGGCAGCGGCACCCAGTGCAATGCCCCAGCCGATGCCGCGGAACACGCCCGCTGTGCTTTTAAACATACGAATCAACCTCCCCGTCAGGATTGCGGAAGCTATTATAACAAGCCCCATCTTCCAGTATCCCCTTTCTCGTGTCATTTATCGTGTACAAATCCTGTGAAGGCTGTATAACCCTGGCAGCTTGCACACTGGTGCTGCCTGCTGTATGATGAAGCAGTGCATCCTGCCTTATTCTTTGCGCCTTTTTCTATTTTTATCTGTTTATCGTAAAAAGAAACGGAGGTCACTTTTTTTGTATCAGCTGAATATTGTTCTGGTCGAACCGGAAATCCCGCAGAATACCGGGAATATCTCCCGCACCTGCGCCCTCACCGGCGCTCGGCTGCATTTGGTGGGGCCGCTGGGTTTTCGTACAGATGACCGCTATCTGAAACGTGCCGGTCTTGACTACTGGCACCTGCTGGACGTGTCATATTATCAGAGTTTGGAAGATTTTTTTGCAAAAAATGAAGGTCCTTTTTATTATTTTTCCACGAAAGCACGTCAGATTCATTCGGATATCCGCTACCCCGAAAAATGCTATCTCGTTTTTGGCAAGGAAAGCGCTGGCCTTCCGGAAGAACTGCTGAAAGCCAACCCGGAAAGCTGTGTACGCATTCCCATGCTCAACCACCCCGACGCCCGCAGCCTAAACCTTTCCAACAGTGCTGCTGTCGGTGCCTATGAGGTCCTGCGCCAGTGGAAATACCCGGAGCTTCTGTGTCGGGGGCAGCTGCATCGGCTGCATTGGTAGGCACTTCTGCAACTCAGTCCCCACATAATGGTACGACCACTGTGAAATTCTTGAAATACACCTGCCAGTGTTGTATAATTGCCATACATTATAGTTATGTTTTCGGTATCCCATTTTTTATTTGTATGAAAAAAGAAGTATGAAAGAAGCCATGAGATACCAAAATACGATAAAAGGAGTGTTACCCATGAATTACCTGAACAAAAAAACCGTCGAAGATATCGACGTTGCAGGCAAACGGGTCCTGGTCCGCTGTGACTTTAACGTCCCGTTTGACGATGCAGGAAATATCAGTGATACAAAGCGCATTGACGGTGCGCTTCCTACCATCAAATACCTTATTGAACACCACGCAAAGGTGATTCTGTGTTCGCATTTGGGCCGGCCGAAAGGCGAGTTCAACATGAAATACTCTCTGGTGCCGGTCGCCAAATGCCTTTCCCAGAAGCTGGGCCAGCCGGTCCAGATGGCAAAGGACGTCATCGGTGAGGATGCCAAGCGCATCGCTGCTTCCCTGAAAGACGGCGAAGTGGAACTGCTGGAGAATGTCCGCTTTCATAAGGAAGAGGAACAGAACGACCCGGCATTTGCTAAGCAGCTGGCCAGCCTTGCGGACGTTTATGTGAACGATGCCTTTGGCACCGCACATCGTGCGCACGCATCCACTGCCGGCGTTGCCAGCTATCTGCCTGCTGTGTGCGGTTTCCTGATTCAAAAAGAAATCACTGTCATGGGCAAAGCCCTGCAGGACCCGAAGCGCCCGTTCGTTGCCATTTTGGGCGGCGCAAAGGTTTCTGACAAAATCGGCGTTATTACAAACCTGCTGGACAAGGTAGACACCTTGATTATCGGCGGCGCCATGGCTTATACCTTTATGAACGCGCTGGGCTACAGTATTGGTGACTCCAAGTGTGAACCGGACAAAATTGATGTTGCTAAGGATATTATGGCCAAGGCAAAAGAGAAAAATGTAAAGTTCCTCATTCCTGTGGACAACGTGGCTGCCGACAAATATGCGGCTGACGCAGACCATAAGGTCGTTCCGTCCGACAAGATTCCGGAAGGCTGGATGGGTCTGGACATCGGCCCCAAGACACGCGAGCTGTTTGCCGGTGCTATTAAAGATGCCGGCACGGTTGTGTGGAACGGCCCGATGGGCGTTTCCGAATGGAAGGCTTTTGCCGGCGGCACTGTTGCCGTTGCACAGGCAGTCGCCAACAGTAATGCCGTGTCCATCATTGGCGGCGGCGATTCCGCAGCCGCTGTGGAAAACCTCGGCTTTGCGGACAAGATGACACATATCTCCACCGGCGGCGGTGCTTCCCTGGAGTTCCTGGAAGGAAAAGTCCTTCCAGGCATTGCCTGCCTGAATGATAAAGACTGAATCTGCCGGTAAAACCTGGGCGGGGCCTTTCGCCCCGCCTTTTTTGCAAAAATGCTCATTTTTAATAAAAGGAGACTGTAAACCATGAATAAAGCAATTCGCAAGGCGGTCATCGCTGGCAACTGGAAAATGAACAAAACGCCCGCAGAGGCAAAAGAACTCATCAACGGCATTAAGCCGCTGGTCAAGGACGCAGCCTGCGGTGTTGTGTGCTGCGTACCTTATGTGGACCTGCCTGTCGTTCTGGAAGCGGCCAAAGGTTCCAATATCGGCGTCGGCGCAGAAAACTGCCACTGGGAAAAAAGCGGTGCCTTCACCGGCGAAATTTCCGCAGAAATGCTTGCTTCTATGGGTGTGGAATATGTCATTATCGGCCATAGCGAGCGCCGCCAGTATTTCGGCGAAACCAACGAAACCGTCAACAAGCGCATCCGCGCCGCACTGGACGCCGGCCTGCGCGTAATCCTGTGCGTCGGCGAAAGCCTGCAGCAGCGTGAGCAGGGTGTCACCAGCGAACTGGTCGCCATGCAGACAAAAATCGCGCTGGACGGCGTAACAAAGGACGAGCTTGCTCACATCATCATCGCCTATGAGCCTATCTGGGCCATCGGCACCGGCAAAACCGCAACCAGCGAACAGGCAAACGAAGTCTGCCACACAATCCGCGCAACGGTTGCCTCCCTGTATGACCAGAAGGCTGCCGATGCCCTGACTGTTCAGTACGGCGGTTCCATGAAGCCCGGCAATGCCGCTGACCTGCTGGCACAGCCAGACGTGGACGGTGGACTGATTGGCGGCGCTTCTCTGAAGCCACAGGATTTCGCCGCAATTGTCAAAGCTGCCAGCGAAGGCTGAACGTTTCTGGAAGATAAATTTTTCTGACTGATTTAAAGGGGTATTGATAGAATGGCAAAAAAGCCTACTATTTTAATCATTATGGATGGTTTCGGCATTGCGCCCCCAGAGGGCAACGCCATTGCCGCCGCCAAAAAGCCTAATCTTGACCGTCTGTTTGCGGAAAATCCGCATACACAGATTGGTGCCTCCGGGCTGGACGTTGGCCTGCCGGATGGCCAGATGGGCAACAGCGAAGTCGGCCACACCAACATCGGTGCCGGCCGCATTGTATACCAGGAGCTTACCCGTATCAGCAAAGCTATCAGCGACGGCAGCTTCTACAGCAATCCCGCGTTCCAAAAAGCGGTGGATAACTGCAAAAAGAATAACAGCGCCCTGCACATTTTCGGCCTGCTGTCCACCGGCGGCGTACACAGCCACCTGACGCATATCCTTGCGCTGGTGGAACTTGCCAAGCGCGCCGGCCTGCAGAAAGTTTATCTGCACGCTTTTCTGGACGGCCGTGACGAGCCGCCGAAGTCCGGCAAGGGGTTTGTCCAACAATGTGAGGCAGAGCTTAAAAAAATCGGTGTCGGCGAAATTGCCACCGTTTCCGGCCGGTATTATGCCATGGACCGTGACAAAAACTGGGACCGCCTGGAAAAAGCCTACAACGTCATTGTCCTTGGGGAAGGCAAAACTGCCGCTTCCGCAGAGGAAGCCGTACAGAATTCCTATGACAAAGACACAACCGATGAATTCGTCCTGCCGACCGTTGTCCGCAGTGAAGGTCTGGTCCGGCCGAACGATTCCATCATCTTCGCAAACTTCCGTCCTGACCGTGCCCGTCAGATTACCCGTGCCTTTGTGGACCCGGAATTCAACGGCTTCGCACGCCGGAACGGATGCTTCCCCGTCACTTTTGTCACCATGGCGCAGTATGATGCCCAAATGCCGAATGTGACCGTTGCGTTCCCGCCGGAAAAGCTGACAAACACCCTGGGTGAGTATATCTCCAACCTTGGCATGAAACAGCTGCGCATTGCGGAAACGGAAAAATACGCACACGTCACATTCTTCTTTAACGGCGGTGTGGAACAGCCATATGCCGGTGAGGACCGCATTCTTGTTAAGTCACCGAAGGTTGCTACTTATGATATGCAGCCGGAAATGAGCGCACCGGAAGTCACCACAAAACTGGTGGATGCCATTCATTCCGGCAAATATGACATGATTATCCTCAACTTTGCGAACTGCGACATGGTTGGCCACACCGGCGTGTTCGGTGCGGCAGTAAAAGCTGTGGAAACAGTGGACAACTGTGTTGGCAAAGTAACTGATGCCATCGCCGACATGGGCGGTGTGGCACTGATTACAGCCGACCACGGCAACGCCGACAAAATGGTCGATAAAAATGACAAGCCCTTTACCGCACACACGACCAATCCCGTCCCGTTCTGCGTGGTGGGCTATCCCTGCCAGCTGCGGGAGGGCGGCCATCTGGCGGACATTGCCCCCACCATGCTGCAGATTATGGGCCTGAAGCAGCCGTCCGAAATGACGGGCAAGAGCCTGATTCGCTGATTTTCCGTATGTATTTTTTAAGCGCCTGCGAAAGACAGTTCCTGTGTCTCGCGGGCGCTTTTTTCATACTGCTTCCATAGACCGCCGGAAATATTTGCAACTGTTCGCTGCCTGTGCCATAATAGAATTATAAATTGTTGTGAACCGCCGCAGGGAGGAAATAGAATGGAAATTGAACGAAAATGGCTGATGACACAAAAACCCGTGGGCCTGCCCGTTTTGGATACGGTCACGCAGTATCAGGGATATCTCTGCACCCATCCGGCCGTGCGTATTCGCCGGACACACAGCAAAGACGGGGATTCCTATCGGCTGTGCATCAAGGGCAAAGGCACGCTGGTGCGGGAAGAAGTGGAGCTGGACTTACCCGCGGAAAAATACGAGGCACTTGCCCGCCTGCTCACGAAACCACTTATCCGAAAGGATTTTACTGCTTTTTCCCTGCCGGGCGGCTTAATACTGGAGTACAGCGATGTAGACATTGGCCTGCCCAGCGCTTTTTCGTACGCCGAAGTGGAATTCAGCAGCGTTGCGGAGGCACGGGCGTTTGTACCGCCAGCCTGTCTGGGACGTGAAGTAACCGAGGAACCCGGCTGGACCATGTCCGATTATTGGGACCGCCGCGCCCCCGCCGCGGACTGAAACGACCGGTTGATGCCGGAGAAGGGAACGACTATGCGTTTTATCGACTTACACTGTGATACATTGGGCACCTGTGTGGCGCGCTCCGGCGGAAAAGTACGGCTGGCAGAGAACAGCTGTCAGCTTGATTTAAAACGTCTGAAAGCCGCCGGCAGCATGGCACAGGTATTTGCCGCCTTTCTGCCCACCCATGACACCGCCAAAGAGGACGGCATCACCTTGGGTCCGCAGGACCTGTTCGACCAAATCTACGCCTGCTACCAAAAAGAGCTGCGCATAAACCGCGATACACTGGCACCGGCACTGTCCGGTGAAGATATTCTAAAAAATGACCGGGCAGGGCGGCTGTCCGCCATTCTCGGCGTAGAGGACTGTGTGCTGCTGGATGGCAGCCTGCGGCGGATTGCCTCCCTGTACAAAAAGGGAGTGCGGGTGATGACACTGACGTGGTGGTATGAAAACAGCCTTGGCTACCCCTGCAGCCCTATCCCCGCGGACACAGCCCGTGGACTGAAACCATTCGGCAAAAAGGCAGTACGCAGAATGCAGGAACTCGGCATTTTAGTGGATGTTTCTCATCTGTCGGACGGTGGTTTTTACGACGTTGCTTCCCTTTCGCAGGAATTGCACGTTCCGTTTGCCGCCACCCACTCCTGCGCACGGACACTCTGCCAGCACCCGCGCAACCTGACCGACGATATGCTCCGCATAATTGGCGAAACCGGCTCGGTATGCGGCATCAACTTCTGCGCGGAATTTTTGAACGGACGCAGCGGCAAATACACCCGCATTGACGACATTGTGCAGTGTGCGCGCTATATCCGTGACAAAGCCGGCATAGACGCGCTGGCCATCGGCTCGGACTTTGACGGCATTGACTCCACGCTGGAGTTCGGCGACTGCGCCGGTCTGCCAAAGCTCGCCGACGCGCTGGCCATGTACTTTCCGGCGGACGAGGTGGAAAAAATCTGCTGGAAAAACGCGCTGCGTGTATTAACGGATGCCCTGAAAGGCACTGCACACCGCAAATAACCGCCATTTGCATTTTTTATACATTCCTTCTATAATAGGTACTGCCCGCCGAAAGGCAGCGGTCCGTCGTGAGTTCCGGACCTAAAAGATTTACTAGGGCCGGATTTCCTCTGCGTGTCCGGCCTACTGGAGGAATGTGAATATGCAGAAAGAAGTAAAACCTGTGCTGTACCTTGCACAGGCAGGCGTCATCGCCGCACTTTACGTTGTCCTTACTTTTTTGGCAAATGCGATGGGCATCGGTTCCATGGCCATCCAGTTCCGTTTCAGTGAACTGCTGACTATTTTGCCGGTCCTAACGCCCGCCGCTGTACCTGGGCTGGCTGTTGGCTGCTTTATCGGCAATCTTTCCAGCCCGCTCGGCCCGGTGGACTGGATATTCGGCACAGCCGCCACCCTTTTCGGGGCACTGCTAACACGCGCCCTGCGGAATGTCCGCTGGAAAGGCCTGCCTGTTGCTGCCTCACTGATGCCGGTTGTGTGCAACGCCGCCATCATTGCGCTGGAAATTTCCTGCCTTGCCGGACCGAACTTTTCTTTTGCCAACTTCAGCCTGCCGCTGTTTTTCAGCGGCATGGCAACGGTCGGCATTGGGGAATTGGTAATGTGCACCGGCGGTGGACTGCTCCTGTTCCATGTACTGGAGCGTTCCCATGCCACACAGCACCTTTTTCAGGCACAGTAAAAACCACAAAATATCAAATTTTCAATTAGAACTCATCATGAAGCGGCCGCATTGCCCACACAGAAATGCTGTGGGCAATGCGGCCGTTTTGTATTGTATATTTTTTACGGATTACTTTCCTTCGGCGAAGCCTCTCGGGTAATCAGGATACGCACAATGCGCCGGTCCTGAATCCGCAGGGCCGTCAGGCACAGCTTCCCGCAGCGAACCGTGGGGTGCTCCTCTGCCTGTGGAATGCGTCCCAGTCGCTCCACCATCAGACCGGCCAGCGTGTCATAGTCCCCTTTGGGCAGTGAAATGCCGGTCATGTCCTCCGCGTCTTCCACTAACAGCGCGCCGTCAACGGACCAGCGGTTTGGTCCGTCCGGCACGACCTCCTCTTCTTCCCGGTCGTACTCGTCCTGAATATTGCCGACAATGGATTCCAGCAGGTCCTCCAATGTAATCAATCCCTCGGTGCCGCCGAACTCATCCACAATAATGGCAATTTGCCGGTGCTGTGCGGTCATTTGCTGAAACAGCCGGCTGCAGATCTGTGTTTCCGGCACAAAAGCTGCCGGACGCATCAGGTCCGTCAGCCGCACCGGCTGTGGCGGCTTCCCCACAAACGGAAGCAAATCTTTGACATACAGGAAACCGAGAATGTTATCCAAATCCTCATGATAAACCGGAATACGGGAAAACCCCTGGTCCATGGAAAGATGCACCACGTCCTGCAGAGTATCTGTATCTTCCACCGCCGCAATTTCCGTGCGGTGCGTCATCATTTCAGAAACCGGACTGTCATCAAAATCCAGTACATTGGAAATCATATCTTTTTCCGTTTCCTCAATGACGCCGTGTTCCTCCCCCTCATCTACCAGCAGGCGAATTTCCTCTTCCGTAACTGCCTCCCGTCCCTCTTTGTCGGGGCGAATACCAAACAGGCGCAGGACTAGGTTTGTGCTGGCGGTCAGCAGATGGACCAACGGCGTAAAAAAGGAAGCCAATCCATTAAGGATGCCCGCAAAGCGGAATGCAATGCTTTCCGCGCGGTGAATCGCCAGCTGTTTCGGCACCAATTCCCCCAGTACCAAAGAAAAATAGGAGAGAATCAGCGTAATCAGCACCGAGGCTACTGCCTGCAGTGCCGAATGCGGCAGGCCTGTCCAGCGGAGCGCACCGGCCAGCATGGAACCGAAACTTTGTGAAGCCGCCGCACTGGACAGAAACCCTGCCAGCGTCACGCCGACCTGAATGGTCGCCAGGAAGCGGTTTGAGTCCTTTGTAAGCTTCTCCAGCTCAGCGGCTTTCCGGTCACCGCTCTCCGCCATGCGGCGGACTTTGCTTTTGTTCAGCATAAGCACCGCAATCTCTGCGGCAGAAAAAAAGGCGTTTATTAGGATAAGGACAGCCAGCAAAAGCAGGCTGTTCCACGGAAAAGCCGTAGTATCGGCAGGGTCAGGAGGCATAAAATCAGATTCCCCTTTCTTTATAGACAAAAACAATGTATAATAGAGTTTGTACATCAATTGGCCGCTGATTCGCCCGCAAAGGACGTCGGCGTCCAGCTTTTTTCCATTTTACAGCATGACTTCTCGTGCTGTCAACCTACCGGAATGCGTTTTTTCGCTAAAAAGGTAGCACCTATTTCTTCATTTGGGCTGCCTCAGGCGGCGGAAACATACAATATTGCTAAAAATCTTTTTGAGTTTGGCCATTATACTTTACACAGCGCAAAATTCGTGTTAGAATTTGTGTTGGAAGTACATAAACCACTCTATCGTACTCCAGTGGGCAATCGATAATTTCCAAAAGGAGGAATTATTTATCATGGATTCCAGAAAAAAGCAAACCATGGATGGCAACACTGCTGCTGCACATGTAGCATACGCCTATACTGACGTAGCCGCCATCTATCCCATTACCCCATCTTCCCCTATGGCAGACACTGTTGACCAGTGGTCTGCTGCTGGCCGGGAGAACATCTTCGACAACCAGGTCAAGGTTGTGGAGATGGAGTCTGAGGCAGGCGCTGCCGGTGCCGTTCACGGCTCTCTCGGCGCTGGTGCTATCACCACTACGTTCACCGCTTCTCAGGGCCTTCTGCTGATGATTCCGAACCTGTACAAGATTGCAGCTGAACAGCTCCCCTGCGTCATCGACGTAGCAGCTCGTACCGTAGCTGCCCAGTCTCTGAACATCTTCGGTGACCACAGCGATGTTATGGCGTGCCGCCAGACCGGCTGCGCTATGCTGGCTGAAGGTTCCGTTCAGGAAGTTATGGACCTGTCCCCGGTTGCACATCTGTCCACAATCGAAGGCCATGTTCCGTTCATCAACTTCTTCGACGGCTTCCGTACTTCCCACGAACAGCAGAAGATTCGCAAGTGGGATTACGAAGACCTGAAAGATATGTGCGACATGGATGCTATCGACAACTTCCGTAAGGAAGCGCTGAATCCAGAGCATCCGAAGATGCGTGGTTCTCACGAAAACGGCGATGTCTTCTTCCAGCATCGTGAGGCCTGCAACCCTGTATATAACGCTCTGCCTGCTATCGTTAAGAAATATATGGGCAAGATTAACGAAAAACTGGGCACCGATTATGACCTGTTCAACTACTACGGCGCACCGGACGCTGACCGCGTCATCATTGCTATGGGTTCCATCTGCGATGTTGCTGACGAAGTCATCGACTATCTGACCGCTAAGGGCGAAAAAGTCGGTATCATCAAGGTTCGCCTGTATCGTCCTTGGGTTTCCTCCGCTCTGCTGAAGGTTATCCCGAAGACAGCTAAGAAGATTGCTGTACTTGACCGCACCAAGGAGCCCGGTGCTTTGGGCGAGCCGCTGTACCTGGATGTTGCTACTACCCTGCGTGAAGCCGGCATGAACGACGTTGTCCTGACTGGCGGCCGCTACGGCCTGGGCAGTAAGGACACACCGCCGTCGTCCGTATTCGCTGTGTATACTGAGCTGGCTAAAGAGAATCCGCGTCCGCGCTTCACTCTTGGCATCAACGATGATGTTACTCATCTGTCTCTGCCGGAAGTTAAGCCTGCTCCGATTACCTCTGCCCCTGGCACCAAAGAGTGCAAGTTCTGGGGTCTCGGCGGCGACGGTACTGTCGGTGCAAACAAGAACTCCGTCAAGATTATCGGCGATCATACCGACAAGTATGTTCAGGCATACTTCCAGTATGACTCCAAGAAGACCGGCGGCGTAACCATCAGCCATCTGCGCTTCGGCGACAAGCCGATTCACAGCCCCTACTACATCAGCCAGGCTGATTTCGTTGCCTGCCATAACCCGTCTTATGTCAACCAGGGCATGAAGATGGTACAGGATGTCAAGCCGGGCGGCGTCTTCATGATTAACTGCCAGTGGTCTGACGAAGAGCTGGCCCATCATCTGAACGC
Organism: Caproicibacterium lactatifermentans; assembly: GCF_013315815.1. Classification (NCBI taxonomy): domain Bacteria; kingdom Bacillati; phylum Bacillota; class Clostridia; order Eubacteriales; family Oscillospiraceae; genus Caproicibacterium; species Caproicibacterium lactatifermentans. The sequence continues at coordinate 292,128 of NZ_CP046051.1, read as the reverse complement.
CGAAGCAAAGAAGTATATTGCTGACAACAACATTCAGCTGTACACAATCAATGCTATCGATAAAGCTATCGAAATCGGCATGGGCAAGCGCACCAACACCATCCTGCAGTCCGCATTCTTCAAGCTGGCTAACGTCATGCCGATTGATGACGCTGTCGATTTCATGAAGCAGGCTGCTCAGAAGTCCTACGGCAAGAAGGGCCAGAATGTTGTTGAGATGAACTGGAAGGCTATTGATGCCGGCGTTGACGCTGTACACAAGGTTGACGTTCCAGCTTCTTGGTCTAACCCTGAAGCTGACCCGGCTCCGAAGGCTTTGAAGGGCCGTCCGGAACTGGTCAAGCAGGTCCGCGAGATTATGGAGCCTATCGCCCGTATGGACGGCGACTCTCTGCCGGTTTCCGCCTTTGTTGCAAATGCAAACGGCGAATGGGAACAGGGCGCTTCCGCTTACGAGAAGCGCGGTACTGCTGTCAGCGTACCTGAGTGGGATGCTGCTAAGTGTGTTGGCTGCAACCAGTGTTCATTTGTTTGCTCTCATGCTACGATCCGTCCGTTCCAGCTGACCGCTGACGAGCTGGCTGCTGCCCCGGCACAGACAAAGAGCCGCGACAACAAGCCTGCAAACGAGTACAAGTTTGTCATGAGTGTTTCCCCGCTGGACTGCATGGGCTGCGGCGAATGTGTCACTGTCTGCCCGACCGGCGCTATCACAATGAAGCCTCAGGCAAGCCAGGCCGACCAGCAGGCAGTCTTCGACTACTGCGTTGCCAACATCTCCAAGAAGCCGAGCAAGTTCGGGGACAACACGGTCATTGGTTCTCAGTTCAACCAGCCGCTGCTTGAGTTCTCCGGTTCCTGCGCAGGCTGCGCCGAGACCTCTTATGCACGCCTCATCACACAGCTGTTCGGCGAGAAGATGTTCATCTCCAACGCCACCGGCTGCTCCTCCATTTGGGGTGGTACTGCTTCCATCTCTCCGTATACCGTCAACAAAGATTCCGGCCATGGCCCTGCATGGGTTAACTCCCTGTTCGAGGATAACGCAGAGCACGGCCTGGGCATTGAAGTCGGCCTGAAGACCGTTCGTGAGAACCTCATTAAGCGCATCACCAAGGTCGCTGAATCCGACAAGGCATCCGCTGAAATGAAGGCTGCTTACAAGAAGTTCATGGATACTAAGGACAGCACAAAGGCAAACGACGAACCTGCAAAGGCCCTCATCGCAGAGCTGGAGAAGGCCGCTGCTGCTGGCTGTGAAGACTCCAAGGCTATCCTGAAAGAAAAACAGTTCATTGCTAAGAAATCCGTTTGGATCTTCGGCGGCGACGGATGGGCCTATGATATCGGCTACGGCGGACTGGACCATGTTCTGGCTTCCGGCGAAGATGTCAATGTCATGGTCTTCGATACTGAAATGTATTCCAACACCGGCGGACAGGCTTCCAAGGCTTCCAACATTGGTGAGGTTTGCCAGTTTGCTGCTTCCGGTAAGGAAATGAAGAAGAAGAGCCTGTCTGAGATGTGCATGACTTACGGCTACATCTATGTCGCTCAGATTGCTCTGGGTGCTAACCCGGCACAGGCTGTTAAGGCCATTGCTGAGGCTGAGGCTTATCCGGGTCCGTCCCTCATTATCGGCTATGCTCCCTGCGAGCTGCACGGTGTTAAGGGCGGCCTGATGAACTGCCAGAACGAAATGAAGAAGGCTGTTCAGGCTGGTTACTGGAATCTGTTCACATTCAACCCGGCATTGAAGGCAGAGGGTAAGAACCCGTTCACCCTGACTTCCAAGGCTGGCGATACTTCCAAGTATCAGGACTTCCTGGCCAACGAAACTCGTTACAGCCGTCTGAATCGTGCATTCCCGGACCGTGCAAAGGATTTGTTTGCACGCAACCAGAAGGCTGCTGAGGACCGTTACAATCATCTGACAAAGCTGATTGACCTGTACAAGTAATTTTCCCGCTTTGGAAAATTGCCGTTCTCTCCTCCTTTCTCTGCTGTTTCAACAGAAAAAGTAAGTGAGAATTATAGGCAGGAAAACTTCATAGAAAGTTTTACCGCCCCGTTTATCTGCAAAGGTAAGCGGGGCGGTTTTTGTCTAAAATGGAAAATCCGAGAAAAATTAAATTTCGTCATCTTTTTTATAATATTCATCACGCAGTATTCACATACTTTGAACATAATAGATACTGCAGAAAGGAAATCACCCGAAATCCCTTTTAGGAAGGAATGAGTTCCATGAATGATTTCAATGATAATCAAAACAACAATATGAAAGATGACAAAAGTTCTATGAATAATGCGGAAGGAAATGCCAACTCTACTATTGGAAGCGGTACCCAGTGGGATGGAGAAAGTTATCACTCCGGACCTGTTCGCCCCGGCAATGACAGTTCTTCTGCACAGTGGCAGAACAGCAGCTACACTTCCGGATACAATGCCCCACCGAATAATCCCTATGGCAGTACTTCTTCCGGCAGCGGGTACCAAGAAGAACCTGTATGGCACCAAACCACATGGGAACCGCCGCAGTACCATGACCCCGGGCAAAAACAAACGCGCCGCAGCAAGCGGAAAAAGGAACACGGTGCAACCCCCACTTGGGCGCGTGTGGTGGCCTTTATCGTTGGTGGATTCCTAATCTCTGCCTGTTCCATCGGTGCGTTTGTCGGTTTGGTAAACAACGGTACCATCAAGTTTGGCACTTCCGGTTCTTCCGGTCCCGCATTTGCCATTACCAAACTGATTGACAGTTCCAGCTCCAGCAGTGCTTCCTCCAGCACCGGCAGTACCAAACTTCTGACCAAACAGGAAGTCTGCAAAAAGGTGATTCCCAGCGTTGTTCTGGTACAGAACTACCAGAAGGCCTCCAGCCGACTGGACTTTTCCGGTACAACGGACGGCAATACCAGCAGCCAGAAAAGCGGCGCAGCCATAAACGACACCGGCTTTTTTGACTTTGGTGACGACAATGGAAATAGGAACACCAGCAGCGGCAGTACTAGCTCTGACTCTGGTGACAGCATCTCCCCTGCCAGCGAAGGCTCCGGCGTTATTATCAGCAGTGACGGCTACATTATGACCAATGCCCATGTGGTGGACAGCGCCAGCGCACTGAAAGTTGTCCTCAGCAACGGCAAAAGCTATGAAGCCAAACTGATTGGCAGCGACGCCGTAACGGACCTTGCGCTGATTAAAATTAGCGCTACCGGCCTGACCGCTGCGGAATTTGGGGACAGCAGCAGCCTAAAAATCGGTGACGAAGTGGTCGCTATCGGAAACCCCGGCGGCAGTGAGCTGGTTTCCAGCGCTACATTCGGCAACATTTCTGCACTGAACCGTACCATTACGGACAGCGACACTGGCTACACCCGTGAATGCATCCAAACCGATGCAGCCATCAACCCCGGCAACTCCGGCGGTGCACTGGTTAATATGTACGGACAGGTGGTCGGCATCAATTCCAGCAAATTGACACAGGTCGGCAGTACTTCCGCTGAAGGCCTCGGCTTTGCGATTCCTATCAACGAAGCTCAGCCCATCATCACCAGTCTGAAACAGTACGGCTATGTAAAGGACCGCGCTATCCTGGGCATCAGCGGCCGTATGATTGACAATGTAACTGCACGCATCTACGGCATTTCCAACACTGGATTCGTCATTCAAAAAATAACGAACCCGGAACTGACCAAAGCTGGTGCCACTGTTGGCGATATTATCACAAAGATTGACAACACGACGGTGACCTCCAGCGGCACCATTACCACAGTGATTTCCAAGAAAAAGGCCGGCGATACCGTAAAATTGACGCTGGTCAGTCTGCAGACGGGCAAGAGCAGCACCATTTCGGTGAAGTTGATTGCACAGACCGGCAAGAGTTGAATTTATTTGCTTACAAGTATTTTTTCATAAATTTCTCCTCTCTCCTGAAAGACAGCCTGAAAGTTTAGGCTGTCTTTCTTCTTTATGCAAAAAAAGCCTACCGGCGTTTTCCACCGATAGGCTCTCGTTTTCATTCATTCTTCCGTCTGTGCTATTTTATCCGGTTCTTTCTTTTCCGCGGTCTGCGGCATTTCCTGCTCCGGTTTTATCAGCCTGCCGTGCATCTTTGGCATGGACAGCTGTTTCAGACGCGGACGCATTTTTTCCTGTGCAGCCGTCATGGCAAAATGCTTCTGTGACGCACCCGCGCCGGACATCAGACCAAACATCATTTCGCAGGATTCTTCAATGCTTGGCTGCTCATCAAAACGCACCAGCAACTGCTGCAGGTCATGATAAAAGACAAATTTAATCACACGCGTAAAAGGCGTCTGCAAAAAGGCAGCATACAGCTTCAGCACTGGCCGGTCGTCTTCATCCGTTGTCAGATACACAGAGCATCCCACTGGATACGTTTCACCGTTCACGGTCATTTCGCTGCGAAACGGCTCATTCTCCAGTCCGGCTGTCAGTACAGTATCCTCCCCGCCGCTGCGAATACCAATATGGCACATTCCCGGTGTAAACCGGAACGAAAAGGCCTCTATTGTCGGCGGATAATTGTTGATAAACGCTTTCAGTGTCTGCGGCATAATGGTTCCATAGCCGCTTTCCAGCCGATAGCTCTTTCCCTCCAGCGACAGCGCCAGCGGTGGAACGGTCCGCCGCAGCTGCGGTGCCGGCTGGAACGGCGGCCATATCGGTTTTTTCGGCTGCGGCGGTATGGTCTGCTGAACGGCATACAGGTGTGCCAGTGTATCTTCCAGCTTGCGCAAAGCATGCAGATTGTTCGGCAGCGGTTCATCATGGAAGCCCTCGGCATCTTTCGCAAAGTACTTTTCAGTAATGGTACTGGCTTCATCTGTTACAAAGGTTTGGCTTCCGCTAGTCATGGCCACAACTGCATCCAAATGCGGCAGAATAAACACATGCTGTCCAAACAATCCACTGTACTGATAAGAATGACCTACTGGAAAACTCCATAGCTGATAGCCGTACCGGTCATCGCGGGAGGCACCGTCTGTGCGGACGGTTTTTTCAATGCTGTCCCGCACCCATTGTTCCGGCACCAGCTGGCGGTCACCCTTTGCCGTATGCCACAGGCCCTGCTGCAGGTACAGCTGCCCCAGCTTCGCCATATCTACTGAGCGCAGATACAGCCCCCAACCGCCTTTTTCAATGCCCATCGGGCAGGTTTCCCAGCGCGGACGGGGAATACGCATGGGCGTAAACAAACGCGGCATAAGGTAATCGACCAGTGATATACCAGTCATTCTGTGCAGCACTGCGCTGAGCATATACGTATTCATGCTGTTATAGTAAAACTCGCTGCCCGGCTCAAAGATACATTCGGAAGAAAGATAACCGCGCACCCAGTCGCGGTCCGTCACGCTAAACAGTTCATTGTATTTGACACCGGCTGTCATCTGCAGCAGGTTTTGAATCGTCACATTGGAAACATGAGAGTTGTGGAAAAAGCTGCGCTCATCCGGAAAGAAATCAACCAGTTTGTCTGTCACGGACAGCCGGTTCTCCGACACCGCCATTCCGACCGCCATGCCTACCACGCTTTTTGCGGCAGAAAACTGCATATGCGGAAAAGCAGCCGTGTATGGCTTAAAGCTGGCCTCAGCAATCAGCTTTCCGTGACGCATCACCGCAACGCTGTGTACATGAATGCTTTGGCAGTCCCGCAGCGCCGTAAAAAAGCCGTTCAGCCATGCACTCTCCACTCCCTGTGCTTCCGGCGTACTGGTTTCCAGGCCATACAGGGAGCGGTCCGGCAACGGCTTTTCACGGTACGGTTCAAACGGATACGGCATACACCGTTCCGGGTTGCCCTGCAGAATGCTGAGCATCAAGTTCATTGTTTTCATCTGTGATACCAAATCGACAATCATGGCTGCTCCTTTCCGCTGAACGCATGGTTGACAGCCTGCTGCAGGTGAAATTTGCGGCGCAGACGCAGCCAAAGCTGCGGCAAAAGCTGCATGAGGTATTCCGGTTTATCCGGCAGCAGTGCCACTGCCTGCTCCCGGCTTTCCACCAGCCATCCGCTGCACTCGTTCCCCTGCAGCACCAGCACTCCCTGTGGGCTGTCATCCAGCAGAGGAACGCCCAATGCCTGAAACAGCGGCTGGCCAAAGGAAGGTCTGCCGCTGTGGGATGGACCAACCGCACAGACCATCCGGTTCTGTTTCAGCAGCTGTCCCAGACAGGCCGGCTGGCCCGCTTCCTGTGCGGTGCGGACCTGTGTCAACAGAAAGCCGCTGTTTTCCAGCAGTTCCTGGCAATAGGCGGTGCGGCGGGCACCACAGAAAAGTACTGCGGTCTTCATGGCAGATTCCCCCCTTCGGGACAAAGGTTATTATTGGCTGTTCTTATTCTATCATTTTTTGCATAAATGGAAACCTGATAATTATTTTTGTGCAGTACGAGATGGAAATTCACTGGTCCGATCCCAGCCACGGCTGTCCATTGGCATCTGGAACAGTCTGCGCCGCAGCAGGTCCAGCGCATTGCTGGCTGCCCGGTGACGCAGGTAGTTGCGCTCTTTACGGCCGCCCTGGCCGTCCATGGTGCGTATCCATGTGTGTTCGCCATCGTCCAGCGCAATGAGGATATAGCCAACCGGCTTTCCCTCGCTGGTCTTGGGACCGGCTACACCGGTAATGCCAATGCCAAAATCAGCGTGTGCTTTGCGGCGTACGCCCTGTGCCATGGCGGCAGCCGTTTCCGGACAGACAGCGCCCTTTTCGGCCAGCAGGTCCGCCGGCACCCCCAGCAATAGATTCTTTACTTCATTGGAGTAGGTAACAAGGCCCATGTGAAACACCTGAGAAGCACCGGAAATATCCGTAATGCGCTCGGCCAGCATACCGCCGGTACAGCTTTCCGCCGTTGCCAGCAGCTTTCCCTGCCGCTGCAGTTCACGCACAACCACGACTTCCAAGCTGTCAACATCGGTCCCATAAACATAGTCGCCCAAACGGCGGCGGACCTCGTCTGCCAGCGGCGCACACAGTGCCTGTACCTCTTCCTTTGTCTTTGCCTTGGCGGTCACCCGCACATACATCTCGTCTTCCAGCGCATAAGTGGCTGCTGTGGGGTTAGCCCCCTGCACAAGGTCATCAATCTTTTCGGCGGCGCTGCCTTCTCCAATGCCAAATGCGCGGATATTGGTGCTGGCAATTACGCCGTCCACCCACTGTGCAAGATACGGCAGTGCGTAAGTCTGCAGCATGGGAACCAGTTCCCGCGGCGGGCCTGGCAGCATTAAGAGGACTTTTCCTTCATCTGTTGTAAAGCCGCAGCCTGGTGCTGTACCGTGGTCGTTCGGGAAAATCGTACAGCCTTCCGGCAGCATTGCCTGGTTCATCTGGCTGTGGCTGCAGGTTCGCCCGCGAAAATAGGATGCCAGCCTATGGCAGGTATCCTCGTCGCGTACCAGCTTCCGGCCGGCCGCAGCCGCACAGGTCTGCTTTGTCAAGTCATCCTCGGTAGGTCCAAGGCCGCCGGTTGCCACAACAATGTCGCTGTTTGCCAGTGCGTTTTTCAGGACTTCCGCCAAACGGTCGGAGTTATCCCCCACAACGCAGGTAAAGCGGATATCAAATCCCATCTCCGCCAGCCGGCGTGCCACATAGGCGGTATCAGAATTCACAACCTGCCCCAGCAGCAGCTCGGTACCAACACTGATAATCTCTGCTTCCATGGTCTGCCTCTTTTCTTAATTGGTTACCGCGGCTGCACCACACGCAGCGACGCATTCTGTATACATTCCTGCACCAGTGCCTCTACGTCCAGCAGCTGTTCCGCCCGCTCCAGCTTATCCTCGTGCGGTTTGGTGCAGGGGTGCTTCGGCGTAAAGACTGTGCAGCAGTCCTCATACGGTTCAATGGAAATATCGAACGTGCCAATTTTCCGCGCTGTATCAACAATTTCCGTTTTATCGGAACCGATAAGCGGCCGGAACACCGGCATGGAAACACAGGCGTCTGTGCAGCAGATGGCCTGCATGGTCTGACTTGCCACCTGCCCCAAACTTTCGCCGGTAATCAACGTCAGGCAGTCATTCTGTACAGCGATCTGCTGGGAAACGCGCATCATAAAGCGGCGCATCAGCAGTGTAAAAAGGTCCTCCGGACACTTGTCGCGGATTTCCTCCTGTACATGGGCAAAGGGCACCGTGTACATAGGAATGCGTCCCGCATAGCTGCTGACCTGTGTTAATAGGTCCACCACTTTCTGCTCCGCGCGCTCGCTGGTGTACGGTGGGCTTGCGAAATGGACCGCGGTCAACTCCACGCCGCGGCGGGCCATCCGCCACGCGGCAACCGGGCTGTCAATGCCGCCGCTGATGAGCAGTGCGGCTTTTCCGCCGGTTCCCACTGGAATACCGCCGGCGCCCCGTTTGGGATTGCTGTGAATATAGGCACCAAAGTCACGGACTTCCACATAAACGGTCACGTCCGGATGGTGTACATCCACCTTCAGGTTTGGAAAATGTTCCAACAGGCAGCCACCCAGTTCGGCGCATATCTGCGGCGATTTGATTGGGAATTTTTTATCGGAACGTTTGGCTTCCACTTTAAAAGTATGCGCAGCCAACAGTTCTCTGCGCAGATAGTCTGCGGCGGCCAACTCTATTTTATCCATATTCTTTGGCGCAACGCCCGCACGCACATAGGTGGCAATGCCGAATACATGACCCACACGGTCCATTGCCTCGTCCATATCCACTTCTTCCCGCGGCATGACGGTTACAGCAGACTGGCGGGAGCGTATGTCGAACTTCCCCAGCGGTTCCAAATGATGCCGGAGATTTTTCAGCAGAGTATCCTCAAAGGTGCGGCGGTTCAGGCCTTTCAGCACCAGTTCCCCAAGTTTTATTAAAATAATTTCTTTCATACGTATCTTTTCATTCCTGTCTTTATTTTTTAATCGTAATAATAATATAGAAAAGTCAGGCCTTCTGCAAAGTGCGAAGCCCTTCCTGCAGTGCCTGCAGGAAGGCGTCACAGTCCGCTTTGGTATTATAACGGCTGAAGCTTACCCGCAGTGCGGAATCAATGCGCTCCGGCGACAGCTGCATAGCCGTAAGCACATGGCTCTTGGCCCCTTTGGAGCAGGCGGAGCCGGAAGAAACATACACGCCGCGCTCCGAAAGGTAGTTCAGCATGGTTTGTGCCTTTACCCTGCCTGCGGAAAGGTTCAGCACATAGGGCAGTGCGTCCTCCGCACTGTTGATAACGACCCCCGGCATATTGGCAAGCTGTTCACGCAGGTATGTATTTAGACCGGCAATTTTTTTCCGCTCCTCCTGTACGTCCGGCAGCGCTGCACAGGCCGCGCCAAATCCGCAGAGTGCGGGCATCGGCTCGGTGCCGGGGCGCATATTCTTTTCCTGTCCGCCGCCGAAAGTGCGCGGTTGAATGTGGACACCCTTCCGAATAAATAGTGCTCCTACGCCCTTTGGACCGTGTATTTTGTGGGAGCTGACGGTCATCAGGTCTATTCCACGGCGGCCGGGGCGCAGTGGCAGTTTGCCGAATGCCTGTACCGCATCTACGTGCAGAAGCGCCGGCGCACCGGCACGGTCAATGGCAGCACGTGCATCATCTATTGGCAAAATGCTGCCGACTTCATTGTTCACTGCCATCAGACTGACCAGAATGGTGTCCGGCATAACCGCATCATACAGTTGCTGAGGGGAAATATGGCCGGTGCTGTCCGGCTGCAGATAGGTAACCGTAAAGCCCGCCTGCTCTAGCTGCTGCATAGGCAGCAGCACACTGGGGTGTTCCACCGCCGTGGTGACAATGCGTTTACCGCGCCGGCAGCGGGCCTTTGCGGCACCGAAAACGGCCAGATTATTGCTTTCCGTTCCGCCGGAAGTAAATGTAATCTCCTCCGGACGGGCGGAAAGCGCCGCTGCCACCTGATCCCGTGCGGTTTCCCGCGCACGCTCGGCCGCAAAACCCAGCGTGTGCAGGGAAGAAGGGTTGCCGTATGTCTGCATCATGGCGTTCAGGACCACCTGCACCGCTTCGTCACAGACACGTGTTGTGGAAGAGTTATCCAGATAAACCTGCTGCAAAAAAGAAAACCTCGCTTTTTGTGCCCGCCGCGGCGGGCTTTTGTACAGAAACAGCGCCCCTCCACCCTGCTCTAAAAAGGCAGCAGCAGGCAGGGGCGCTGAAAGGCCCGGTCAGGCCTGATGATTTCCTGTTTCCTGTGAATGATACCGGTCATACAAACTTTGCATCAGCATAAAGATATTCTGAGCGGATTTGCTTTTGTCAAAGGCAACACAGGCCTGCCGCATCTGTTTCAGCTTCCGCGGTTCTTCCAGCAGTCCGGCAATCTGCTGAGCTGTATCCTCATGCTGGTCCAGCTTGATTGCCATGTGGTGGTTTTGCAGGAATGCGGCGTTGTCCTCCTCCTGCCCGGGAATTGCGTCAAATACCGCCATGGGCAAATCACTTGCCAATGCTTCACTGACCGTCAGCCCGCCCGGCTTGGTAATCAATAAGTCGCTTGCGTGCATATAGTCTTCTACTTTGTTGGTAAAGTAGACCAGCTTCGTCTTTTTACCGCTGTCCGGTACGATTTTTTCAAATTCGCTGTAAAGCCGCGCGTTCTTTCCGGTAATGACAATCATCTGAAAGTCCATGTCCAAGTGACACAAATCCTCATAAATGCCGATAATGCCTGTTACGCCGAAAGAACCTGCCATGAACAGAATCGTCGTTTTGTCCGGGTCCAGCTGAAAGCTGCGGCGCAGTGCCGCACGGTCACTTTTTCGGAAGAAGTTGTCCGTAACCGGAATGCCGTATGGAAACACGATTTCCGGCGGAACGCCCATTTCCTCCATTTCCGGCACCATATCCTCATTGCTCACAACATAGGCGTCTACATCGGGGGCAATCCATGCCTGATGTGGGCCATAGTCCGTCATCAGGCACAAAAGCGGCACCTGATAACCGTTTTTCTTCATGCGGGAGACCATCTCGGTTGCAAAGGGGTGTGTACTTAAAATGACATCCGGTGCTACCTGCCGAATGGCCTGTGCCAGCCGGCCGCTGTGCTGGTAGTTAATCTGGAACATCATGCCTTTCATAGGGGAAGGTTTGTTGGTTGCACGGTACAGCCTGCCGAATGTCTGTGGTGCACGTCGGCACAAAAGGCGGTATCCGTCACAGCAGGTGTGGTCCAGCACTGGGCCAATCTCTTTCAGAGCATCCAGAACTACCACCCGATTTCCCTCAGAGTGTTCTGTGATATAAGTCTGCAGAGCATGGGCCGCGCGTCGATGTCCGCCGCCGGTTGCCGCTGTTAAAATCAGAATCTTCATTCTCTGCTCCTTCTTTCCGTGGTATAGGGGCCGTGTTCATTTATTTTTAAGTATACCATATCATCGGGCAATTTTCTATGGATAACGGAAGAGAATCTGACTGGCAAAGTGTTTTTCCTGTTTTGCTGTGCCGCGGCGGGTGTACAGCGGCTTTTCCTTTACAAGATACACCGAAACCGGTATAATACAAAATGGAAAAACAGAAAAATTTCCTGTCTTTTTACACGGCGGGTAAAAAATAGATGGAGGCATCGCCCATGTACCGATACAGTGAAGACCCACAGTCCAAACAAAAAAACAAAAAAGTTGTCCTTGCCGTCGTTCTGGTTGCAGCAGCGGCGGCTGCTGCCATTTTCATTCTTGGGAAGACTACATTCCGTCACACTGTACAGCCGACCGCTTTCACCTCTGGCAACACCTCTTCCACACAGCCAGTCTTCGGCAGTGTAACGGTGGAAGGCATATCCCTGAAGGGCATGACTATGGCACAGGGGCGCAGCGCTGTGCTGGAACAAATGGAGAAAAAGGACGCGGCCCGTACCTATACTCTGACCCATGGGGAAAAATCCTATACACTGAGCGGCAAGGACCTGCACATTTCTTATAATACCAATGCCGTGCTGCAAAGGGCAATGCAGGCTGGCACTGCATCTTCCACCACATCATCGGCTTCTTCTGCCTCTTCTGACACAGAATATCGTCTGACGCCCACTGTCGACCAAACCAGCCTGCAGGCAAAGCTGGAAGACCTGACAAAGTCCGTAAACCACAGCGCAAAGGAACCAACCATCCGCTCCTTTGACGGCAGCGGCTTTTCCTTTACAGAGGGTACCCCTGGCGTAAAGGTCAGCAACTCTGCCCTGCTGAAAAAAGTGTTGGATGTTATTCCCACCTCTGACTCCGCCACAATCTCCATTCCAACCGAAACAGTGGACTGCACTAGGACTATTGATGATTTGCGGCAGCATATTGTCAAGCTCGGCAGCTTCACAACCATTTCCCGCAACACGGAAAACGGGACCTATAATATGTCCAAAGCACTGCGCGCAGTCAACGGCACTGTTGTTCCCGCAAACGGCACTTTCTCGTATCTCGGCACCATCGGTGAAGCCGGCCAGTCGCAGGGCTACAAGCTGGCAACTGCACTGGAAAACGGGCAGGCCGTTCAGTCCTACGGCGGCGGCATCTGCCAAGGCAGCACAACCATTTACGGCGCTGCCATGCGCTCCAACTGCGGCATTGTGGAACGCAGCCCGCATTCCAGTCCCTCCTCTTATGTGCCCATTGGACAGGACGCCACCGTATCCTTCCCCGGACTGGACTTTCGGTTCAGTAACCCGACAGATTATCCTATGTACATACAAAGCGGTGCGGACGGCCGCACCATGTACTGCACAATTTATGGCTATAAGAGCAGCACATGGGATACGATTGACGTTAGTTCTAAGCTGACACGCGGGACCGTGGAAACCGGACGTTATGCCACCTGCACCCGCACATTCTACAAAAACGGCAGTGCGGTCCGCACCGAATCCATGCCCAGCTCCTATTATCCGCCGCACACCACTACGCAAACCGCCGGCTCTTCCTCTTCGTCGAAAAAGGCCACTTCCAGCAAGGCTTCCTCAACAGCGTCGTCCACTCTTTCGAGTAAGCCGTCATCTGCATCGTCAAAAACGGCGTCTTCTTCCTCATCTTCAAAAAAACCGTCCTCCTCCAGTAAAGCTCCCCGCTGAAAGGACAAACGTCCGCCGAATTTTTTCGGCGGACGTTTTTTCCTTGTGGATTTTCTATTCGGGCTTGACTTTTGCAGAAAAATTTGTACAATGAATTTGTGTACACTTTTATGTGTACTTTCTAAAACTTTACAGTAAAGGGAGGGGAACGAATGGCCGAATTGATGCAGAACCCAATTATCAGCGTCATTGTTCCGGTATACAACGTCGGCAAATACATTGGGCAGTGTTTAAATACTTTGACACACCAGACCATTTCGGTTCCCTACGAGGTTATCGCCGTAAATGATGGTTCCACCGACAATTCCCTATGCATTCTCGAACAATACGCTGCGGCAGACAGCCATGTGCGCGTCATCAATCAGCCGAACGCGGGCGTTTCCGCCGCCCGCACCGCGGCACTGAAAGCCTCCCGCGGCGAATATCTGTGCTTTGTGGACGGCGACGACTATGTTGCCGGAAATTACTTAGAGCAGCTGTACCGTGCCTGCACCATCAACCACGCGGACATCTCCTGCTGCTATTATTACTGGCACATCGTGTGCAACGATGTCCTTTTTGAATATCCATTCCACTGCCGCGGTGTCTACAACACAGAGGATTCACTGAATATGCTGCTGCGTGACGTATTGATTCAGTCTTTCCTTTGGTGTAAAATGTACCGCCGGGAAATTTTTATAAAATCCGGCGTTCGTTTCCCCAAGATGTGCTTTGAAGACCTCGCCGTACTGCACCAGATTTTTGCACAGGCAAAGCAGGTTGCCATTATTGACGAACCGCTTTATTACTACAATCTGCACGGTGACAGCACCCTCGGCTCTATCAGCCCTCAAAAGGTAACGGACTATATTCGCGCCATTGCCATGATTCGCGTGGCACTGCAAAAAAGCGGCCGGTTCGGGGTTTTCCGTGACAGCTATCACCATCTGGCACGAAAGACACGGAATAACTGCTATTATTATGTCGCAAAAATGCACTTGCTGAACAAAGATATGCGCGGGTACGCTTCGGATATGCTGTTTGTACGGCGCGCTATCAGCCTATGCTGCAAGGACGACTTCAGCGTCGCCGAGCTGGAACGGCACCTGCCCCGGCTCTCCCGAAATCAACGACGCCGTCGGGAAGGTTTTGCCCGCTGACTAATTTTTTCACGCCGACCGGCGTAAACGCTTTTAAAATGGTTACACTTGCAAATAAACAGGCAGCTGCCGCTGTGCGGTTTTCCGCAGGCTGCAGCGCCTTTTTCTTTATTCACCTGCCAACGAAAGGGGAGGTTCTCCCAACATGATAAAACTGCAAAAAACAGATTCCGCTGCAGTCCCGTCCGACGGCTTTTTCCGTACCGCGGCGGCTACACCAGTCATTCGAGTTGCCAACTGTGAAGAAAACGCGCAGGCAGTCTATCAGCAGATTGCGGCCTGTGCCGAACACAATGTAGGTGCCGTGGTATTTCCGGAGCTTGCGTTGACCGGCTACACCTGCGGTGACCTGTTCCATGACTGTACCCTGCAGAAAGCCGCAGAAAATGCCCTCGCATGGCTGCTGAAAAAAACCGCTTCCCTGCCCATTCTGTTCGCCGTAGGTGTACCGGTTCTGCACGGTGCCTCCCTGTACAACTGCGCGGCTGTGTGCTGCGGCGGCAGACTTTTGGGACTTTCCGCCAAACGCTTTTTGCCGAATTACAGTGAATTCTATGAGCAGCGCTGGTTTACGCCTGCACCGCAGACACCGCTTTCCGTATCTTTTGCCGGCCAGGAAACAACACTTGGCTCCGGTCTGCTGTACACCTGCCATGAACTGCCGGAATTGGTTATCGGTGTGGAGATATGTGAAGACCTATGGGTACCCGCACCGCCGAGCATTGCAATGGCGCAGGCCGGCGCTACGGTCATATTCAATGCTTCAGCCAGTGACGAAGTCATCAGCAAGGCGGAGTACCGGCAGGACTTGGTGCGCGGACAAAGCGCACGCCTGTACTGTACCTATGTATACGCGGACGCCGGTGAGGGAGAATCGACTACGGACCTTGTCTTTGCTGCGCATAATCTGATTGCCGAAGGTGGTTCCGTGCTGTCGTCCTCCCCGCTGTTCCAAACAGGCATTCTCACCGCGGACACCGATTTAGAGCGCCTGCTGCAGGAACGCCGGCGCACCACCACCTGGCAGGACGTTCCCGCGCCGGCTGAAACGGTCATTCCGTTCTCCTTTGATTACGCCTTTGACCGGCAGCACCTGCAGCGGCGCTTCCCACGAACGCCATTTGTTCCAGAAAGCACAAAAGACCTCGCTGAGCGCTGTGACCGTATTCTTTCTTTGCAGGCAAACGGCCTGAAAACGCGCCTGAAGCATACCGGCATTCGGTCCGCTGTTATCGGTATTTCCGGCGGACTGGACTCTACCCTTGCACTGCTGGTAACGGTGCGCGCTTTTGACCTACTGGGTCTGCCGCGCAGCGGCATTACTGCCATTTCCATGCCGGGTTTTGGCACCACCGGCCGCACCAAAAGCAACGCCGAGGGACTTTCCCGTGCGCTGGGCGTTGCCTTCCGTGAAATTCCCATCGGCGCCGCTGTTCATCAGCATTTTGCGGATATTGGCCACGATGAAGCAGTGCAGGACATCACCTACGAAAACAGCCAGGCACGGGAACGCACGCAAATTCTTATGGATATTTCAAATCAGTCCGGTGGATTGGTTATCGGCACCGGTGACCTTTCGGAGCTGGCGCTGGGCTGGGCCACCTATAACGGCGACCATATGAGTATGTACGGCGTAAACGCTTCCATCCCCAAAACGCTGGTGCGCCATCTGGTGCGCTACGCAGCGCAGGCATTCGGCGGTGAAATCAGCCGTATCCTGCTGGACGTACTGGACACACCAGTCAGTCCAGAACTTCTGCCGCCAAAAGACGGTAAAATCGCCCAAAAGACGGAAGAGGTCGTCGGTCCTTATGAACTGCACGACTATTTTCTGTACTATATGCTTCGTTTCGGCTTTTCGCCGGCAAAAATATACCGCATGGCCGCGGACACCTTTGCCGGTATCTATTCGCCGTCTGAAATTTTCCGCTGGCTGAAAAAGTTCTATCAGCGCTTTTTCCATCAGCAGTTCAAGCGCAGCTGCCTGCCGGACAGCCCCAAAGTCGGTACCATTACGCTTTCACCCCGCGGTGACTGGCGTATGCCAAGCGATGCCAGTGTTCACCTATGGATGAAAGAACTGGACAAGCTGGCCGATACCCTTTCCCTATAACGATTTTTACCGAAGCTTTCGTATAATCGAAGGTCCCCTGGACAGGCTAATTGCCAAAGGGGGCCTTTTTTACTATGCAGATTACACAGCAGCAGTACAAGTCCATGTATGAAGAAGCCTCACCCAACAGCAACCTATTCGTTGACTGCCTTTGGGCCTTCGGCGTCGGCGGCGGCATCTGTGCCGTGGGGCAATGGCTCTGCAACTTGTACCAGTCCGTGGGGCTGGACAAAGACACCGCCAGCACATGGGTTTCCATCACGCTGATTGCGGCCACCGCTCTGCTCACTGCCTGCCGCGTTTTTGACAATTTGGCAAAGCACGCCGGCGCCGGCACCATTGTGCCCATTACCGGTTTTGCAAACAGCATTGTCTCCCCTGCCATGGAGTTTAAAAGCGAAGGTTTGGTACTCGGGCTGGGTGCCAAAATGTTCACGGTAGCGGGGCCTGTGCTGGTGTACGGCACCACTGCCAGTGTAATATACGGCCTGATTCTGTACCTTTTCCAATAAAACCAGCCGTGTGAAAGGAGCAGATTTGTTTTGATACAGCGCACAGGGAACAGCACCCTGCAGCTGGACCCGCCGGTGTATATCCTCGGCAGCGGGTCCTGTGCAGGAAAAAAAGAGGGAGAAGGCCCGCTGGCAAGTTATTTTGATGCTATCTATTCTGATACCCTACTTGGTATGGATACCTGGGAACAAGCCGAAAGCCGCCTGCAAACTGAGGCGGTCAAAACCGCCCTGCACAAGGCCGGCCTGCAGCCGTCAGATATTCAGTATATCTTTGCCGGTGACCTGCTCAATCAGTGTATTTCCTCCACCTATGGCCTGCGGGACATGAACATCCCGTTCCTGGGACAGTACGGGGCCTGCTCCACCATGGCGCAGACCATGGGAATGGCCGCGGCATTTGTCGCGGGCGGTGCCGCGGAAAACGCCGCGGCGGTCACCAGCAGCCATTTCTGCTCGGCAGAACGGCAGTTTCGTTTTCCGCTGGAATACGGTGGTCAGCGCACACCAACCTCCCAGTGGACCACAACTGGCGCAGGCTCGGTCATTCTCGGCAAACGCAGCGCACCGGTTTCGATTACGGAAGTAACCTTCGGCCGTATGACGGATTTGGGCGTAAACGATGCCAACAATATGGGCGCTGCCATGGCACCGGCAGCTGTGCGCACCCTGACCGATTACCTGACAGATACCGACCACGTTCCGGCTGATTTTGACCTGATTCTGACCGGTGACCTCGGTTATGTCGGCAGCCGCCTTCTGCGTCAGATGATGCGCAAAGCTGGGTGGGATATTGAGACACTTCACAACGACTGCGGGCTGATGATTTACGACCGCAAAAAGCAGGACGTTCACGCGGGCGGCTCCGGCTGCGGATGCAGCGGTTCCGTTGTCTGCGGATATATCCTGCGTCAGCTGGAGGCCGGTGTCCTGCACGACGTATTATTCCTTGCAACCGGCGCGCTTATGTCCCCCACCGCCCTGCAGCAGGGAGAAAACATTGTAGGTATTTCTCACTTAGTACACCTGCACAGTGACGAACCGCCAAAAGAATCATAAACGAAAGGCCGCGGCTGTTTTTTAAGCCGCGGCCTTTTTTCTTTTTCTTGTTTACTCTCCGGTCGTTTCTCCTGCAATAAACGCTTCCAACGAGGACGTATCAATCCCCGCCTGTGTACGCAGATTCACATACAACTGTCCGGTGATAAGCATCAGGCCGCCGGCCAAGTTGCTTTCAATATTGAGCGGCAGAACCGGGTCGTGCACACTCAGGCGCAGCAGTGCCCAGCCATCTCCCGCCTGTTTGTCGAAGGAAAGACGTACGCCTTCACAGCCGTCCGGGTCAATATGCCAGTGCGGCTGATGACTTGCACATTGGCGCAGATTTTCCATGGCCTGCTCCCCTGTTTTGCGAAAGTCCTCATCAAGAATCGGCAGACGCAGTTCCACCGTTTCCTCTGGCTCCGGCAGCGCCGCAATCAAATCTTTCAGACTTTTGCCTTCCCGGCACAGAGAAGCGGCTTTGATAATGATTTTCGTCACCAAATAAGCGCCATCATCCAAAAAATAATTTTCCCGCATGGCAGCATGGCCGCTGGTTTCAATGGCAAGCGGGCAGTTGACACCCGCTGCATTCAGACGAAGCGCCTCGTCAATCACATTGCGGTAGCCGCGTTTGAAGCGGCGCTGTTTTCCGCCGAGGTCCTGTTCAATAAATGTTTTCAGTCCGTCGCTGGTGACAGAATCCGTGACAATCGTCGCACCGGGATTGTCTTCCAGTGCAATGGCACTCGCTACTGCAATCAAACGATTTTTGTTTAGCTCATTGCCCTCGCTGTCCACGGCACCGCCGCGGTCCACATCGGTGTCGAAAATGACGCCGAGGTCGGCATGATTCTCTAATACGGCCCTGCGCGCCGCCGCCATAGCTTTTCCGTTTTCCGGATTTGGAATATGGTTTGGAAACATTCCGTCCGGTGTAAGATACTGGCTGCCGGAAGTATCCGCGCCCAGCGGCCGCAGTACATCCGAGGCATAAAATCCGCCCGCACCGTTGCCGGCATCTACTACAATATGAAATCCCTGCAGCGGAAGGTCATAGTCCTTTGCGTTAACGCCCTTTTTAATCATTTCACGCAGGCGGGTGCTGTACTGCCGCATATAGTCTGTATCCTGTACGGTGCCCTGTGCGGCGGGCGGCGTGTCGCCGTTCTGTGCGTGCAGCAGGATTTCCTCAATATCACTGCCTTCCAATCCGCCGTTCCGAGTGAAAAATTTAAGACCGTTGCGGTAAAAGGGATGGTGACTGGCGGTAATCTGCACCGCACCGGTACAGCTCAGGTCCACCGTTGTCATAAACATGCTAGGGGTAGAGGCCAGTCCGCAGCACAGTACCCGGCACCCGGCACTTTTCAGTGTTTGAACAACATCTGCCTGAATGCGTTCCGCCGAAATGCGGGAATCATGCCCAACAGAAATTGTCATCTTTTCCGGCACCGTTCCGGTTTTATTCGCCAGCCATAGGACAAACCCTGCCGTCATTTTACAGATATTTTCATCTGTCAGGTCCACCGCCTGGCCGTCTGGTGCACCCGGGCTGGCAACGCCGCGGATATCTGTTCCGCTTTTAAAATGGTTCCAGTATTTTTCGAGCATATATGCTTCCTCCCTGTAAATACCGCAGAAGCGCGGGGAAAATTTCCGATTTTTATTGATTTTTCTTATTATATCGCAAGAAATGGAATTTGTAAAATAGAAGTGTTGTATTATTACATAAAAAATTTTTATACGTTTCTATTTTTTTAAGAAATATCTTAGAAACAATATGAAAAACTTTATGCTTCGTACGATTGACAAATAAAAGGCCTTTGTTATAATAGAAGAGGTCGGCCATGCGGCCGGATACAATCCACGTCTATGGAAGAAAAGGGGGATTCAATATGTCAGGATCTTTGCTGGAGCTTCACGATGTTGATGTTCCAAATTTCCTCAGCCTGCTGGAAAAGTGCAAGGGGAATGTTTATCTGGTTTCCGATGAAGGTGACAAGCTGAACCTAAAAAGCAAGTTGTGCCAGCTGGTAGGTCTTACCCGGCTCATCGAGGGCGGAAAGATTGCTTCCTGCTACATTTCCTGCGACAACCCGGACGACGAGTCCATGCTTTTCCGCTTCAACCTATATGGCAGTGCGGCGGTAAAGACCGAAAAATAATCAACATTGACCAGGCAGCCGCCCCTAGGGGCGGCTTTTTGTCTGCAAAGGAGAGAATGAATTCATGAAAAAAGTATTTCGATTTCTTGCCGGCGCACTAGCACCGCTGTTTCTGCTGTGCGGCTGCCAACTTAGCACAGACACCATCGGCTCCGCTGCCCCTGTACAGCAGGTTACCGGCAGTGCTGCGGCAAGTCAGAGCAGTTCCGTCGCCTCAGCCGCCGGAAAGAACACGGTGTGGTTCTTTGATGTGGGACAAGGGGACAGCGAACTGCTGCAACTGGCCGACGGAAAGAACATTTTAATTGACGCTGGCACATCGGAGTGCGGCAGCTATCTTGTCAAGGAACTAAAAAGCCTTGGCATTCAAAAGTTGGACATGGTCGTTGCCACACACCCCCATGCGGACCATATCGGTGGTATGCAGAAAATTGTAGAAAACTTCTCCATCGGTCAATATTATATGCCGCGCATAGCCGATAAAGACGTTCCTACTTCCGCCACTTATTCCCATCTGCTGCGGGCCATACAGAAAAAGGGCATAAAAGCCACCCCAGTGAAAGCCGGTCTGACCATGCTCAGCGATAGCACCTGCAAGGCCGTTTTTTTGGCACCAAAGTCCGCCTCCTATAAAGCACTAAACAATTATTCCGCCGTTCTTATGGTAACCATCGGGCAGAAAAAGTTTTTGTTTACCGGTGATGCCGAAAAGGAAAGCGAACAGCAAATGGTACAGGGCGGTGCCGCACTGCACGCGGATGTTTTAAAATGCGGTCATCACGGCAGCAAAACCAGCACGTCCGCTTCCTTTTTAAAGGCTGTGTCCCCTACGTACGCGGTCATCTCCTGTGGACGCAAAAATGACTACGGCTTTCCGCCGCAGCAGACACTGTCCCATTTAAAGGCTTCTGGTGTGCAGATTTACCGTACAGATGAACAAAAAACCATTTGTGCACACACGGACGGCAAAAGCATCTCCTTTACCACCGGGCTCGCTTCTGTAACAGGGACCTGACGTATTCTTTATACACGAAAGCATCCGCAGAGAAAGACTTCTCTCCGCGGATGCTTTTTGTTTACTGAAAGGATGCTTTATCCGTTCCGGTTCTCATTCAGGAACCGGTCCCAGTCAAAGTCATCGCTGGATTTTTTCTTTGGCACAGCGGGTGCCGGACAGGACGATGCCGCTGGCTGTCGACTAGACACAGCCGGCGCAGTGGAAGCAGACGCTGTATGCTGCTGATAAGTAGGCGTCTGACGAGCAAATGCCGAAGAGGAATGCTGCACCTGGGCCGCTGTGGGGCGCCCGCGCAGGTTTCGCGGCAGGGCATTGGAGGTAAGCGGCGGCTGGTGGCCGCGGGACCCCATGCGGGCTGTACGTGCCTGCTGTGCACGCTTCTTTGCCTCTTTATCCGTAAAATCCGGAATTACAATCGTGTCCTGGTCCTGCTGTTCCACCGTACGGGACGGTTTTTCCGTTTTCACTGCAGGGGACGGAACAATCGGCGGACGTGTGCGCTCTATGAATTCTTCATATTCCTCACGGTGCTGAATGCCGTCGCTGCTGGAATTGATATCTGTAAAGTCATGAATGGTATCATCCGGTGCTTTTGGCTCCCGCCGTGCAGCCACTGCCGCGGCAGCAGCACGGGCCTCCGCCGCGCGGACCGCTGCCTGTGCACGCTGGGATGCCTCAAGGCTGCTTTGTGAAACCGGAGGTGTCGGCGGCACAACAGGACCTGTGTCCTCACCGGAGAAGGAATCGTTATATCCATCATCCGACCGAATATCGGAACCGCCGCCTGCACCGCCGCCGGGCCGACCGCCGTGGCCGCCCCGGCGCTTTGTCGAGAAGAACTGCAGGTAAACAAAGGCACCTATGCCGCATGCCGCCGCAATGAGCAGAACAACACCCACAATGAACATGCTGGAAACGCCGTTGCTTTTACCGCTGGTCACTGCGCCGGCGCCGCCGGCCGCCGCACTGGACGCGGAACCCGTTCCGGGAGACGAAGCGCTTTCATTATATAAATCATTCCAGTCCTCCGAACTGGCGTCTGGTGTGACCGAGCCGCCAAGAGCAGAAGCGCTCTGGTTAATTTGGCTTTCATAAGTATTGGGCGTAGCTGAACGGGAAGTGCCCTTCCGGCTGCCTACAGAATTGTCCGGGTCTACATAAGTGGCAGATGTGGAGTTTCGGCTGGAAGACCTGCTGCGGGATTGGTCGGTATCCGCCTTGCTTGATGACCGCGACGAACTGCTGTGGGAGTGGTCCTGTGTTCCTCCATCATCGTTATCGTTGTTTCTGCTCCCATCGTCATCGCTCGTACTGTGGGAAGAATGATGGTGGGGAGGACGGCTGGTTGACTGGGTTGGCTGGTCGTCAGTATCGGCATCACTGCTGTACGGGGTGCCCGGCGGAACTTCACCGCCCTGCGATATGGTTGTACCGGACTGCGAATCCGTTTCGGTATCGCCGCTTTCGGCCAAAGCCGTTAAACTAAATGTGGAAACCGCAAAAAACAGGGTAAACAGCAAAAGCAGTGTGCGAACTGTCTTTTTCTTCACGTTTACGTACCTCCTGTAAAAAAGCGGAGTAAAACGCTCCGCTATACATTTTCTATTCACTTATTCTTTTTGATTAATACTGTTTTTTATTCTAGCACAAACTAAGGCCCGAATACAAGTAGTATCGTGCAACAGGATTTCCGCATTCACAAAGAATTTTTTCGCACAAAAGGCAAAAATGGCACCAATTTTTACCTCTCACAGTCCGGCGGTGAAACATTCAGGTTTTCTGCCAGTACATCCCGCGCCAAAAGCTCCAAGTCATGGAACGTTTCCAGTTCCCCCGCCCACCGGCGAAACTGTGCCGCGCCGCGCAGTCCGTGCAGGTACCACGACACATGTTTGCGCGCCTCCCGCATGGCATGGTGCTCTCCTTTATATTCCACCATTTTGGAAATATGCTCTAACATGACAGTCAGGCGCTGATAAATGCCCGGTTCCGGCACAATTTCCACCTGATTCTGCAGTGCCGCATTGATTTGCTGAAAAATCCACGGATTTCCCATGGCACTGCGCCCAATCATCACAGCGTCACAGCCGGTTTGTTCCAAAAGATGTGCCGCGGAAACCGGTCCTGTCACATCTCCGTTGCCGATAACCGGCACATTCACCGCCCGCTTCACCGCGCGGATAACGCGCCAGTCCACGCCGGGCCGATACATCTGCATTTTGGTACGGGCGTGTACCGTAATGGCATCCGCACCAGCATCCGCACACGCTTTGGCTACCTCCACCGCATTGATGCTTCCGCTGTCCCAGCCCGTGCGCATTTTCACGGTGACCGGTACATTCACCGCGTTCTTGACGGCCGCAACGATTTCCGCGCAGAGCTCCGGCTGTTTCATCAGCGCCGCGCCGCTGCCGGAAGCGTTGATTTTCGGCACCGGACAGCCCATATTGATGTCTATAATGTCCGGCGAAAAAGCCAGCGCCTGTTTGGCAGCCTGTGCCATGGTATCCGGCTCGCTGCCGAAAATCTGCAGGCCGCAGGGATGTTCTTTTGGACCAATCTCCATTAGCGCTGCGGTCTTTTTGTCGTGATACTGCAGCGCTTTGGAACTAACCATCTCGGTAACACAATAACCTGCCCCAAAGCGGATACACATCTCCCGGAAGGCGCGGTCGGTCACGCCCGCCATAGGGGCCAGCAGTGCGCGGCCCGTCAGTTCTACATTCCCTATTTTCAGCATTGATTTCCTCCTGCAGATGAAAGACTCTTTCCGTATTATAACACGCTTTTGGCGACAAACCAAAGCCTGCACGTCCTTTTTGCGGTGGAGCGCGGCACTTCTCTTCCACGCACCGGGAAAACGTGGTATACTTTTAAGGAATCCCCTCTGGAGGTGAAACTTTATGGATATCTTAACTTCTTCTGCTTTTTTGGGGCAGCTGCACACGCTGCTGCGGAAGGAATCACCGCTGGAAAACGGTTCGTACAGCCGCATGGTCCTGCAGGAAGAAACACTGGACAAGCTGGAGGTGCAGCATTGTACGTTTTCTTCCTGCACTTTTTCCGGCTGTAGTCTGGCTGGTGCTTCTTTTACGGACGTGCAGTTCCAGAACTGCGACCTTTCCAACAGCCTATTGACGGACGCCTACTTTGCCCGCTGCCGCTTCATTAGCTGCCGGTGCATCGGCACCAACCTGAACGGCTCTGTTATGCGCCGCTGCACCATAGAGCAAAGCACCTTCCAATATGCCGATTTTGACCACACCAAGATGACGGACACCGTCCTGACAGACACCGATTTTACCGAGGCGGCTATATCGGAAGCGAAATGTAAACGTCTGTCCCTGCACGGCTGCCGCTTTGTCAAAAATTATTTTTTTAAAACGCCGCTTGCCGGCATTGACTTTTCCACCGGAACCTTTTGCTCTCCGGTCGTTTCATGGCCGCCGACGGAGCTGAAAGGGGCCACCGTCAGCCTGACACAGGCCGCCGCACTTGCGGGCCTGCTAGGTGTAAAAGTGAACCTCTAGTTCATTCAATATAATAGGAATCATAAAACTGCCGCAATCAATGATAACTCCGGAGGTACTTTATGGAATTACTCGTCCTGGACGGGAACAGCATTTTAAACCGCGCCTTTTACGGTATTAAGCTTCTGACCACCAAAGAAGGCTTATATACAAACGGTATTTATGGCTTTATGACTGTGCTGCAAAAACTGGAAAAGGAAGTGCAGCCGGACGCGACTGCCATTGCCTTTGACCTGAATGCGCCCACCTTCCGCCACAAACGCTATGCTGGATACAAGGCCAATCGCCACGGAATGCCGGAGGAACTGGCACAACAGCTGCCAAACCTCAAAAAGCTGCTGACGCTGCTGGGATACCGGCTGGTAACCTGTGAAGGATATGAGGCGGATGATATTCTGGGCACGCTGGGGGCCGCCTGCACCCGCCGCAAAGATACCTGTGTCATTGCCACTGGTGACCGTGACAGTCTGCAGCTGGTCGGGCCGTATGTTTCCGTCCGGCTGGCCCGCACAAAATACGGACAGCCACAGGTCACCCTGTACGATGAACAACGCGTTATGGAGGAATTCGGTGTAACACCGCCGGAAATGATTGAAATCAAAGCCCTGCAGGGTGACTCCTCCGACTGTATCCCCGGCGTTAGGGGTATCGGGCCAAAAGGTGCCGGTCAGCTGATACAGCAGTACCACTCGATTGATTATATTTATGACCATTTAAAAGAGCTGGATATTCGCGAGAGTATGCGGCAAAAGTTGGAAAACGGCCGTGAAAGTGCCTACCTGTCCCGCGAGCTGGGGACCATCCGCACCGATGTGCCCGTTGGCACCGATATTCAGGGCTATGTCCGTGGCCCGGTACAGAAGCAGGAAGCGACTGACCTCATGCGGCGTCTGGAATTCTTTAAAATGCTGGAATCCCTGGACCTTGGCGACACCGTGGAACAGTCGAACCCTGCCGAGGCAGACACAGCGGTTGCCCTTGTGCTGCACCCAGATATAGAACAGCTGTGCAGTAAACTGAAAGCCGACGGGCATCTGTATCTCGCGGGCATCTTTGAGGGCCGCAGCCTTCAGCGCTTGAGCGTGGTACATAAGCAGGCCGTCTTCCTGCTGGAGTCCCCGCAGGAATGGGACCGCGTTTTCGCGCTTCATCTGCCCTGCTGTACCTTTGACAGCAAGCTGCTCTACCTTGCCGTGGAATCTTCCGGCGCGGAACTTCTTGTGGAAACGGACGCTCTGCTGGCTGCCTACCTGCTGAACCCGACCGCCAAAAGCTACAGCTATGCGCATCTGTGTCAGGAATACGGCATTCCGCTCCCCTCCTCTGTTACACCGAAGGGGCTGCAGCCGCAGGACCTAATGCGTATGGACACTCTTTCTGCCTGTGGGCAGTGGCAGTCCTTACCGCAGTTGTGCAGTGTGCTGGAAAAAAATATTTCCGAAGCGAACCAAACCACCCTGCTGCAAAACATTGAGCAGCCGCTGGCACGCATACTGGCCCATATGGAACAAGCCGGCTTTGCCGTGGACGCCAAGAGAATTGCCGCCTATGGAGATGTGCTGGCTCAAAAAGCAGACGCCCTCCAAAAACAAATTTGGGAAGAAGTCGGGTACGAATTTAACCTGAACAGCCCCAAACAGCTAGGTGAGGCACTGTTCGTCAAGCTGGGCCTGCCACATGGCAAAAAAACAAAAAGCGGCTGGTCCACCAGCGCCGCTGTTCTGGAAAATCTTCGGTATGACAATCCGGTCGTGGAATTGGTCCTGCAGTACCGCACCGTCAGCAAACTGAAGTCCACCTACTGCGACGGCCTGTTGAAGGTCATTGCGCCGGACGAACGCATTCACTCCAGCTTTAACCAAACCGAAACACGCACCGGCCGCATTAGTTCCACGGAGCCGAACCTGCAGAACATTCCGGTCCGTACGGACATTGGCCGTGAGCTGCGCCGCTTTTTTGTGGCAAAACCCGGCTGTGTGCTGATTGACGCCGATTATTCGCAGATTGAGCTGCGGGTACTGGCGCATACCGCCAACGATAAAAACATGATTGACGCCTTCCGCAGCGGTGAGGATATTCACCGCGCCACCGCCGCACAGGTGTTCCATATGCCGGAGGAAATGGTCACACCGCTGATGCGCAGCCGTGCAAAAGCCGTCAACTTCGGTATTGTATATGGTATCGGTGCCTTTTCTCTCTCCAAACAACTGCACATCACTCGCCAGGAAGCAGATGCCTATATTCGGGATTACCTGCAGCATTACAGCGGTATCAACGACTATATGCAGCGCATGGTAGAGGAAGCCAAACAGAAAGGCTACGCCGAAACGATTTTCGGCCGGCGGCGATATCTGCCGGAACTGAAAAGCAGCAACTTCAACCTGCGCTCCTTTGGGGAACGCGTCGCACGCAATATGCCTATTCAGGGCGCGGCGGCTGACATTATTAAAATTGCCATGATTCACGTGGAAAACCGCCTTCACCGAGAGGGCCTTTCTTCACAGCTGATTCTGCAGGTTCACGATGAACTGATTGTCGAGGCACCAGAGGCGGAAGCGGAAACGGCCAAAGCGCTGCTGCAGGAAGAAATGGAGAACGCTGCGCAGCTTTCTGTGCCGCTGGTAGCGGACGCAAAAATCGGCAAAACGTGGTACGAAGCAAAAGCTTGACTGACATTAAGGAGTCCTTTCATGTATTTCAGTTGTCCTATCTGCAATAATCATCTTTATTATGCAAATGGCAATCTCTCTGTTACCTGTAAAAACGGCCACAGCTTTGACTTTTCCAAAGAGGGCTATCTGTATTTGCTGCCGCCCAACAAAAAGCACAGCAAATCGCCCGGCGACGACAAGGCCATGGTCGCAGCGCGGCGACGCTTTTTGTCCGGCGGACATTATCAGCTTTTTGCCGATGCTCTGTGCCGCATTGCCCGCCGCTGTCTTTCTGACACCGCAGAGCCGGTAGTGATGGACGCCGGCTGCGGGGAAGGTTACTACACCGCGCGGATGGCTTCCGCTCTGCGGGAAAGCGGCCAAAGGGCACAGCTGTTTGGCTGTGACATCTCCAAAGCCGCTGTGCGGCTGGCCGCAAAGGCCGCGCCGGATGTCTCCTTTGCCGTAGCCAGCAACTTTTCCCTGCCGCTGGCGGATGCTTCCGCTGACCTGCTCGCTGATATTTTTGCGCCGGTCGTACCGGAGGAATTTTGCCGTGTTACAAAACCCGGCGGCCATTTTGTACTAGCTGTGCCCAGTGCGCGTCATCTGTTCGGCCTAAAAGAAATTTTATATGACGCGCCCTACGAAAATGAAACAAAGGATACCGCCTATTCCGGATTTCATTTTGTACAGCGCTTTCCGGTACGCGGAACCCTTTCCCTGCAGGGGCAGGACGTGCAGGACCTATTTGCCATGACGCCTTATTACTGGAAAACACCGAAAGCGGGCTGTGAAAAACTGAAAACCATCTCCTGCCTAACAACTGAGATTGGCTTTGATTTCCTGCTGTATGCAAGGGACCCTGTATGAGTATTCTGTTGAAAATTGTCCCTATGGCAGAAATACACATTGCGGCACTGGCGGAGATTGAACGCCTGTGTTTTTCCGCCCCGTGGACGGAAGAGGGCTTGCGGGCGGAACTTGTCTGCAGCACCGCTGTCTTTCAGGTAGCGCTGCTGGAGGGCATTCCCGTTGGCTACGGCGGCATGCATTTTGTCTGCGGCGAAGGATACATTGACAACATCGCTGTGCTTCCCTCTGCACGGCGGCAGGGCGTTGGCCGTAGGCTGGTGCAAACTTTGCTAAGCTATGCTGAAAGCCAAAACGGTGCCTTTGTCACGCTGGAAGTGCGTGAAAGCAATCTGCCGGCGCTGACACTTTACCGGTCGCTGGGGTTTCTGCCCGTTGGGCGGCGGCCGCATTTCTACACTCATCCGGAAGAAGCTGCCCTGCTGTTAACCCGCCGTTTTCTCCCAAAACGGCCCTATTTTGAGGGCCGCAACCGTTAGTTGCGCCGCTGAAAAGCAGAAATGCTTTCCTACAGCCGCCTTTTCTGCTATGCTTTTGCCATTCCAATCACAAAGGAGTCTTCTCTATGAATATTGAAATCGCAAACCGGTTGGTTCAGCTGCGCAAAAAGAACGGCTTTTCTCAGGAAGAACTGGCGGCACGGCTTGGCATCAGCCGGCAGGCCGTTTCCAAATGGGAACGGGCGGAATCTTCACCGGACACCGACAACCTCATTCTGCTGGCAAGGCTCTACCATATTTCGCTGGATGACCTGCTGAAGACGGACGACCCAGTGGAATCAGCTCAAAACACTGCCCAAAGCGAAGCGCCGAATTGGGCCAGCACGGTTCCGCCAAGCGGTCCGGTTGATAACGTACAGCCGGGAACTTCCGAATTCTCCCCTGCTCTGCAGAATTTTATAGCCGCCGCGCTGCTGCTTGCCGCACTGCTGCTTCAGCTTTTATTCATTGTCATTCCGCCGCTGAACAGCCTTGCGGAAAGTTTCTTTTCGCCCGCCACTGCCCTGATATATCTGATTCTCGGCTGCTGCTTTCACTTATGGCACCCGGGCTGGCTGGTCTTCTTCATGATACCGGCCTTTTATGCGGGCATTACCGGCGCCTATCCCATTTTGGTTACGATTCTCTTTCTGCTGCTGGGTTTTTACCGTGACAAATGGCATCCGGCGTGGATCCTGTTTACCACCATTCCGATTTTTTACAAACTTGCCGATTATCTGCATTTTTAAATTTTGAGGAGTTTCTGCATCTTATGAAAATACTCGCATTAGAAAGTTCCTGTGATGAAACCGCCGCTGCTGTCGTAGAGGACGGCCGCAAAATTCTCTCCAGTGTAGTGGCCTCTCAGGTAGAAGAACATAAACTGTATGGCGGAGTTGTGCCGGAAATTGCCAGCCGCCGCCACTGTGAAGCCGTCGTCCCCGTTACCCAAAAGGCACTGGAGGATGCAAACCTGACGCTGGCCGACGTGGACGCCATCGGTGTCACCTATGCACCGGGACTTATCGGCGCACTGCTGGTCGGCGTTAACTTTGCAAAAGGGCTTGCCATGGCTTCCGGCAAACCGCTGGTGCCGGTGCACCACCTGCGCGGGCACGTCGCCGCCAACTATCTGACCAGCCCAGAGCTGACGCCGCCGTTTCTGTGTCTGGTGGTTTCCGGCGGGCACACACACATTGTACAGGTCGCGGACTACACCAAAATTACCGTTCTGGGCCAAACACGCGACGATGCCGCCGGCGAAGCCTTCGATAAAGCCGCGCGTGCCATGGGCATGCCTTACCCCGGCGGCATTGAGCTGGACGAAACCGCCGAGGGCGGCGACGAAAAGGCTTTTCACCTGCCGCGCCCACATGTGGACGGCTCCCTCTACGATTTCAGCTTTTCCGGCCTGAAAACCGCGGTCATTAACCTGATTCACAACGCGGACCAGCGTGGCGAAACGCTGTCCATTCCGGACCTTGCCGCTTCATACCGCTGTGCTGTTGTGGACTGTTTGGAGTGCAACTTCGTCCGTGCCGCCGAGGACACCGGCGCCAAAACGCTGGTACTGGCGGGCGGTGTCAGCGCAAACCGCCTTCTGCGCCGCCGCCTGACACACACCTGTGCGGAACGCGGCTGGGGCTTTTTCTGCCCGGCCCTGCCGCTGTGCGGAGACAACGCCGCTATGATTGGCTCCCAGGCTTATTATGAATTTTTAGCTGGACATACCGCCGGAAATGACTTGAATGCGCGCCCCGAAATGCCCATGGAAGAAAATAATTGAAAGAAAAATTTTCAAAAAATTCATATTGACTCCTTGCTTCCTGCTGTGTTCTGTACTATAATCATTGGTAAACGACTGTTTAACAGCTTTGTGAATTGTTATTGGGTTGGAAGGAGAGCATTTGTATGACAAATAATCAATCTGTACTGAGTTGGCTCCAAAAAGTGAAGGACCTAGTTAAACCGGCGGACGTCATGTGGATAGACGGCACAGAGGAACAGCTGGAAATGCTGCGGAAAACAGCTGTTCAAACCGGGGAAATGATTAAGCTGAATCAGGAAAAGATGCCCGGCTGCTACCTGCACCGTACAGCGGAAAACGATGTGGCCCGTGTGGAGGGCCGCACCTTTATCTGCTCCCGCAAAGAGGAGGACGCCGGCCCTACCAACCACTGGATGGACCCGCAGAAGTGCTACAAAATGCTGTTTGATATTGCGCGCGGCAGTTACGCCGGCCGCACTATGTATATCATTCCTTACTCCATGGGACCTGTTGGTTCTCCGTTTGCAAAGGTCGGTGTGGAAGTCACCGACTCTATTTATGTCGTTTTGAATATGTCCATTATGACCCGTGTGGGAAATAAAATTTGGGACGTACTGGGTGACAGCAATGACTGGGTACGCGGTCTGCACTGCAAGTGCAATGTTGACCCGGACAAACGCTACATCTGCCAGTTCCCAGAGGACAACACCATTATCTCCGTTAACTCTGCCTACGGCGGCAACGTTCTGCTGGGCAAAAAATGCTTTGCACTGCGCATTGCCTCTTATCAGGGCAAACAGGAAGGCTGGATGGCAGAACATATGCTGATTCTCGGCATCCAGAACCCCAAGGGCGAAATCAAATATGTTTCGGCAGCGTTCCCGTCCGGCTGCGGCAAAACAAACCTTGCCATGCTCATTCCGCCGGAGGGTTTCCGCAAAAAAGGCTATAAAATCTTTACCGTCGGCGATGACATTGCGTGGATGCGCATTGGTCCGGACGGCCGTCTGTGGGCTATCAACCCGGAAAACGGATTCTTCGGCATTGCCCCCGGCACCAATAATAAATCCAACCCCAACGCCCTCGCAACTACCCGCAAAGGCACCATCTTCACCAACGTTGCGCTCAATAAAGACGACAACACTGTTTGGTGGGAAGGTTTGGACAAAAATCCGCCGGAGAACGGCGTAGACTGGAAGGGCCGCCCGTGGAACGGAAAAACCAGCAAGGAAAAGGGCGCACACCCCAACAGCCGCTTTACTGCGCCGGCAAAGAACTGTCCCTGCATCAGCCCTGAATTTGATAAGGGAACCGGTGTTCCGATTTCTGCCATCATCTTCGGCGGCCGCCGCGCCCAGACAACACCTTTAGTGTACCAGTCCCGCGGCTGGAACAACGGCGTATTCGTCGGTTCCATTATGGCCTCCGAAACCACCGCAGCCGCCAGCGGTGCCGTTGGTGTGGTCCGGCGTGACCCCATGGCCATGCTGCCATTCTGCGGCTATAACATGGGCGACTACTTTGCGCACTGGATTGAAATGGGCAAGAAGCTAGGCGACAAGGCGCCAAAGATTTTCAACGTCAACTGGTTCCGTCTGGACAAGGACGGGAACTTCCTGTGGCCGGGCTTCGGCGACAATCTGCGTGTACTGGATTGGATTCTTGACCGTTGCGACGGCAAGGCTAATTCTGTGGAAACACCAATCGGCTATGTTCCAACACCAGAAGACATCGACATGACCGGTCTGGAGGACGCTGTCAGCCCGGAAACCATGAAAGATATTCTGACTGTCGATAAGGACCAGTGGCGGAAAGAAGCCGACGCAATCACCGAACACTACAAAAAGTTCGGCGACAGACTGCCGAAGGAGCTATCCGCCGAGCTGGCGGCCTTAAAACAGCGCCTGCAGTAAAAGCTCCCTTCTGTGCGAAAAACAGCATATCCCGCAAATTGAGCCGCGGCAAAAAGCCGCGGCTTTTTGCATCTTTTTCTGCCGCATGGTATACTAACGAACAGGATTGTAAAGGGAGGAAACACTATGCCCCGTTTTTTCATTTCCCCGCTGACCGGCACCCAGGCCACTCTGACCGGCGAGGACGCACGCCATATTTCCAGAAGTCTGCGAATGCACCCCGGCGAAGCGCTGACACTGTGCGACGGCATGGGCCACGACTATCAGGGAGAAATTACAGAAGTTACCCCGGACATCGTATCGGTTCATATCCTTTCTGCCGCGAATAATCAGACCGAGCCGAGCGTTCATGTTACCCTGTATCAGGGAATCCCCAAAAGTACAAAAATGGATTTTATCGTACAGAAAGCGGTGGAACTCGGCGTTTTCCGCGTGGTCCCCACGCTGACTTCCCGCTGCGTTTCCCGACCGGACGGCAAAACTTCCGCAAAAAAAGTGCAGCGCTGGCAGAAAATCGCCTGCGAAGCGGCCAAACAGAGCGGCCGCGGCATTTTGCCGGAGGTTGCCCCCTGCATTTCCCTTCAGCAGGCGGTATGCACCGCACCGGGGAAATGTCTGCTGTTTTATGAGGGCGGCGGTGTTTCTCTGACCGACGCTGTCAATCGGGTCGATTCGGAAATCAGCATCTTTATTGGTCCGGAGGGCGGCTTTTCCACAGAGGAAGTGCGCCTTGTGCAGGACGCGGGCGGCCAAGCCGCTACCCTTGGGCCGCGTATTCTGCGCACAGAAACAGCACCACTTGCCGCGCTGACGGCAGTTATGCTGCTGACTGGAAATATGTAAAAGTTATGCACAGTTTCTATGTATGTCTGCGCACTTTCAGGAATAAAACATAGGGAGGTCTTTTGCAGGATGGAAACTGCACTGGTCACTGGCGGAAGCCGCGGTATCGGCGCGGCGGTCTGCCGCCGTCTTGCCGCAGAGGGCTGCCGCGTTATTGTAAATTACCACACACACAAGGAAGACGCGGAAAAATTGGCCGAAGAAATCGGAGGGCTGGCCGTGCAAGCGGACGTTGCCGACCGTGCCGCCTGCGAAAATTTATTTGAGCAGGCTGGCAACGTTGATATTCTTGTCAACAACGCCGGCGTTGCCCAGCAAAAACTTTTTACAGACATTACCGAGGAGGAGTGGAACCGTCTGTTCGCTGTAGATGTGAGCGGCGTGTTTCACTGCTGTCAGCTTGCCCTGCCATACATGATTCATGTTAAGCGCGGCAGCATCATCAACATCTCCTCCATGTGGGGACAGACCGGCGGTTCCTGTGAAGTGCACTATTCCGCGGCAAAGGCTGCTGTCATCGGTCTGACAAAAGCACTGGCAAAGGAGCTTGGTCCCAGCCACATTCGTGTCAATTGCATTGCGCCCGGCGTTATCGATACGGAAATGAATGCCATGCACGGCCCGCAGGTCCTGCAGGAATTGGCGGAGGATACCCCTCTGGAACGACTGGGGGCACCGGAAGACATTGCCGCTGCCGCCGCTTTTCTTGCTGGAAAGGACGCTTCTTTCATCACCGGACAGGTGCTCAGCGTAAACGGCGGATTTGTTATATAATATATATCGGTTTGTTAACAATTCTGAAAAGATACGGTCGTAAAAACTACAAATTTGATAAATCGTGTAAAAACTATGTTAACCTCATTGAAGCACTTCCTGAAGAATGTTAGAATGAAACTATTGATGAGTTCTTACAGAGGTGTAAAACAGATTTGAAGCGTATATGGGCACTTTTGTGCTGCATTATCCTGCTGGTGAGTTCTTTAGCCGGATGCGGCACCCCGAAAAATGCAAATAAAAATATCCGTGTATGGCTGACCGAAGAGCCGTCTACACTGGACCCCCAGGTCGCACAGGGCAGCGGCGCAGCGACCGTTATTTCTGCCCTGTACGAGGGCCTTTGCCGGCTGGACGCAAACGGAAAGGCGGTTCCCGGCGCGGCAGAATCGTGGCAGGCAGACAGCACAAACACCGAGTTCACCTTTCACCTGCGCAGCAATGCTGTCTGGAACGGCAATGTAAAGGCTTTGACCGGCGAAAACACGAAGGATACGACTCCTACCCCATTGACCGCAAGCGACTTTGTCTTTGCGTGGCAGCGTGCGCTGGAGCCCGCCACCGCATCGCCTTCCTGCACCTCTATGATGTGTATTGAAAACGCAGCACAGATTCACACTGGTTCGCTTTCGGCAGATAACCTAGGTGTAACAGCAAAGGACAGTCATACCCTAGTGGTGCATCTGCGCTACTCCTGCCCGGAGTTCCCGCAGCTGACAGCACAAAGCGTTTTTATGCCCTGCAACCAGGCCTTTTTCACCTATGCCTCCGGCCGATACGGCATGGACCGCGCAACCATTCTGGGGAATGGACCGTTCAGCATTCCGAACTATGGCTGGAATCATGACCAGGACCTAGCACTGAAGCGCACCGATACCTATGTGGGACGCACTGCTGCGCTGCCCGCTTCCATTGCTTTCACCATCGGTGACATTCCCGCTTCCGACACTTCATCGTCCGCGGTATCTGCCGCAGCGGATACCGGCAGCGCCGCTTCCACAACGCTGAACGCGGTGCAGGCACTGACCGGAAACAAACTGGAAATCGCGTCGCTGGACCTTTCGCTGGAATCCACCGCCAAAAAGGCCGGCATGACCGTCACTTCTTTCCAAGACACCACCTGCGGGCTGTGTTTTCACACCGGCGGCACCTTCCAGTCAGCGGCGCTGCGGCGAGCCTTCGTCCAAACGCTGAACCGCTCCGCTTTAATGAAACTAATACCAACCGGCACCAGTCAAGCAGAGGGCATTCTGCCGCTGGATATGCAGTTCGGCGGAAAAACCTACCGGACACAGGCGGGCAGTATGTATTTGCAGCAGTCCTCCGCAGCGGCAGCCCAGGGACGCAGCCTGCTGCCAAATGGCAAAAAGATTACACTGCTGTGCACAGACCAAACCAAGGCGTTGGCAAGTGAAATGCTCGCCTGCTGGAACCAAGCGTTCCAGACTTATTTCAGTCTGCATTCTGTCAGCGAAGCCAACCTGCTTTCTTCTGTGAGCAGTGGGAATTACGATATGGCTATTTACCCCTATACCCCCACCTCTTTCGATGCCTGTACCGCTCTCTCTGCCTTTCAAAGCAACCAAAGCGGAAACTTTACACAGTTAAAGGATTCTTCCTATGACCAGCTGCTGCAAAGCACCGGCATTTCTGCCGCTACACTGGCGCAGGCCGAAAAATATTTAAGTGAGAACGCTGTTTTCTACCCATTGTACAGCACCCGCCACGATTATGCGGCGCTCCCCTCCGTTACAGGCGTGGTGTACCGCCCCTTTGGCGGCGGGCTGGACCTGTGCGACGCTGGAATCAATGACTGATATTTGTTCCGCTGATGGAAACGAAAAGGTCCTGTCGGTTTTCCGCCGGCAGGGCCCTTTTCGTTAGTATACCTATATTGATTGGATATTTCATTTGTAAAACTGTGGACATCATATGGAAGTCGTTGTAAAATAAAAAGAAACACATACAGGAGGATTCCGTTTATGACTTATCAAGAACTGCAGGAAAAAGCCCGCGCTGCCTTTGGCGGCAGCTGCCTAGCCTGCCCGGTGTGCAATGGCCTCGGCTGCAAAAACCGAATGCCCGGCCCGGGCGCGAAAGGAACCGGCGACACCTCCGCCCGCAACTACGCGAAGTGGCAGGAAATTCGCATCAATATGGATACCCTGTGCGGCAATGCTCCTGTGGACACGGTCTGCCGCCTGTTCGGCCGTGACTTTCGATATCCATTTTTTGCTGGCCCAGTTGGTGCTGTCAATCTGCACTACTCCGATGTATGTGACGATGTGCGCTACAATGATATTTTGGTTGCCTCCTGCACGGAAAACGGCATTGCCGCCTTCACCGGCGATGGCACGAACCCCAAAGTCATGCAGGCTGCAACAGCAGCCGTACGCAAAGCGGACGGCGTAGGCGTGCCCACCGTAAAGCCGTGGAATATCGACACCATTCGTGAAAAAATGGAGCTTGTCAAAGCCTCCGGCTGCTTTGCCGTAGCCATGGATGTGGACGCAGCCGGTCTGCCGTTTCTCAAAAACCAGACACCACCGGCCGGCAGCAAAAGTGTTCCGGAACTGCACGATATTATTGCCCTAACCGAGGGCAAACCGTTTATCGTCAAAGGCATTATGACTGTCCGCGGCGCGGAAAAGGCGGCTAAAGCAGGTGCTACTGCCATTGTCGTTTCCAACCACGGCGGTCGCGTGCTGGACCAATGTCCCGCCACGGCCGAAGTCCTGCCGGAAATTGCCGCCGCCATGAAAGGCAGCGGTTTGAAAATTTTAGTAGACGGTGGCATTCGCAGCGGTGTCGATATCTTTAAGGCATTGGCGTGCGGCGCGGACGCTGTGCTGATTGCCCGCCCGTTTGTAACCGCTGTGTACGGCGGAGCGGCGGAAGGCGTAAAGGTCACGATTGACAAATACGCCGCCGAACTTGTGGACACCATGCAGATGTGCGGCGCACATACGCTGGCGGAAATCACACCTGACATGGTCCGCCTGCCAAAGTAAGTGTAACAGCAAAAAGCCTGCCGCTCTTTTAGAGCGTGCAGGCTTTTTACGGTCTTGTTTAAGATTTTTACGCCTTCAGCTGTAGAAAATCGTCCCCTACTTTCACATTGCCTGATGCTGCTAACTGTACAGACTGATAATCGTCCGTATTACAGACAATAACCGGCGTCGTTGTCTGATAGCCTGCGGCTTTGACTGCTTCCAGGTCAAAGGTTACCAGCAAATCACCTTTATGGACTTTTTCATCTTTACGAACATGATATTCATAATATTTGCCATCAAGTTTGACGGTATCAATGCCTATGTGCATCAATACTTCTGCACCGTCGTCTGTGGTCATGCCAACCGCATGCTTTGTATCGAACAAAGTAGAAATTGTACCATCTGCCGGTGCATACAGGCAGCCATCTGCTGGTTCAATCGCAGCGCCTTTGCCAAGGACACAGCTTGCAAATGCCTCATCGTTTACCTTTTCTATCGGCGTAGCGGTGCCATTCATGCATGCGCTAAGCATCACATCTTTCTTTTTGGTACCAGAAACTTTTTCCGCTTTCGCAGCAACGGGCGATGCACCAGCATCTGGCTGGTCAGATTCTGGTGTATCCATATAGTCTTCCAGCTTGGACTTAATAACGGATACCTGTGGTCCATAAACGACCTGAATGCCGTCTCCCCTGCAAATAACACCGGACGCTCCGCTCTGTTTCAGCAGGGACTGGTCCACTTTGCTGCTGTCCGAAACGGTCACACGCAGGCGTGTTGCACAGCTGTCCAAATCGACAAGATTCGTTTTCCCACCAAGGCCGCGCAGAATCAGTGCACTGACAGCGTCACCGCCGGACTTTTGAGATTTTCTCTTCTCATCCACATCTGCACGGGTGTAAAGTTTGACTTCTGCATCGTCGTCACGGCCCGGTGTTTTATAGTT
This sequence comes from Caproicibacterium lactatifermentans, assembly GCF_013315815.1. Lineage (NCBI taxonomy): Bacteria > Bacillati > Bacillota > Clostridia > Eubacteriales > Oscillospiraceae > Caproicibacterium > Caproicibacterium lactatifermentans. The sequence goes on along the minus strand of NZ_CP046051.1, from coordinate 254,287 downwards.
GAATTTCCGAATCATGAACCGGAAAAGGAAGTAATACAGGAAGAAATAAGCGATACCAATAATAATTACCCAAATCCAATGTGTTTTGGCATTTCCCTGCATAATTCCGAACAGTGTCAAATCAATCAGTCCGCCGGAAAAAGTCATTCCGACACCAACATTCAGTATGTGCATCAACATATAGGAAGCACCTGCCAGTACACAGTGAACTGCATACAGCGGCGTTGCTACAAACAGGAAAGTAAACTCGATTGGTTCTGTAATGCCTGTCAGCATAGATGTGAGCGCTGCGGAAAGAAGCAGTCCTCCTACTTCCTTCCGTTTATCTTTGCGGGCACATTTGTACATGGCAAGCGCCGCACCAGGTAACCCAAAAATCATAAGCGGGAATTTTCCGGACATAAAGCGCGTCGCGGAAACGGAAAACTGTTGTGTTGACTTAGAAGCAAGCTCTGCAAAGAAAATATTCTGAGCACCAGAAACGACATTGCCGTCAATGGTAGCTGTGCCGCCGACAGCTGTCTGCCAGAACGGCAGGTAAAATACATGATGCAAACCAAACGGAATTAAAGCGCGCTCAATCACACCATAAATCCATGTCCCGAGATAGCCGGAACCTAACACCAAACTGCCAAGCGCGGCAATTCCAGTCTGGATAATGGGCCAGACAAAGAACATCAATATGCCGACAAGCAAAAATGTAACAGATGAAATAATCGGTATAAAATGAGTGCCGCCAAAGAAAGACAGTACCTGTGGCAGCTGAATCTCATAGAAACGGTTATGCAGAGCGGCAACACCAAGACCAACAATAATACCGCCGAAAACACCCATCTGCAAAGTAGTAATACCCAATACAGAAATAGTTGAGTTGGCCGGCATTGCACTGACACCGCCTTTGGCCGTAATCAGTGTGCTAATCGCTGTGTTCATAATCAAATAAGCAACTGCACTGGAAAGGGCCGCAACGGCCTTCTCTTTTTTTGCCATACCGATAGAAACACCAATTGCAAACAGCAGCGGCAGGTTATTAAATACTGCACTTCCTGTTTTGCTCATGATATCCAGTATGGTGTAGAGAGCACCGCCTTTGTATATCACATGGCTAAGGCCATAGGCCGCCAACATGGTTTCGTTTGTAAAAGAACTGCCGATTCCCAGCAGCAAACCTGCGATTGGGAGCAGTGCAAGCGGCAGCATAAAGGACCTGCCAACCCGCTGCAGAACTCCAAAGACTTTGTGTTCTTTCTTCATTCGTAAAACTCCTTCCCTAATAATACATAGATTTGAAATTTTTATTCTTCCTACCCTTTTTCAGCTGGCCGGACCGAAAAAGGACATATAAAAAACCCATATCTCACAGAATACAAGTGTAATCTTGTATCCTGTAAAATATGGGTTTAGCCCGACATGGTAACTATCCCAAAAGAATATAAATTGTATCTAATCAGAATGTTGTTCTGATAAATTAACTCGTTTTAGATGAATGGCCATAAAAAGGATTTCTTCATCGGAAACCTTTTTATGCCAGACATTTTCAGCATAAGCTGCAACTGTCTCCGCACATTGATAATGTTCTTTGCAGTTACGTGCAATCAGTGACCGAAACTTCTTGTCATACTCTTCTTTGCCGCTGTCCTGTCCGTTTTGGAACAGCCGCTGTGCAAAAAAGCGAAGATGCACTGCCAGACGACTGAATGCCAGTGAAGTATGGTCAAATTTTTTTCCATAATAAGACTCAATGACTTTTATGCACCCGTCTACAAATCGGGTAATGTCATTCATCACACTCATAGAGGTATTCAGTTCCGCATTGACAATATGCAGTGCAATAAAGCCTGCTTCATCTTCCGGCAGAGAAACTGACAGCTTTTCCTTTATGCGTTTGATGCAATATCTTCCCATTTTAAACTCTTCCGGATAGCATTCCCGGATTGGTTCCAGAAGTGGGTTTTTATAAAGCAGCCCCTGTTTCTGCCGCTTAATGGCAAAGTTGATATGGTCAGCTAATGTAATCAAAAGGCTTTCGTTCAGAGGATAGGAAATTCTTTTGCGAATCTCCCCCACCAGCTCATCTGTTAGGAGAAAATGTTCATATGGAATTTGCTCCAGCAAATCAAGCAGCTTCTGCTGAACGGTAGGGTTGGTCATACGATATGTCTTTTGTACAGAAGCAGAATCGACCTGTTCACCAACCTTGTGCCCAAATCCCAATCCACGACCTGTAACAATCATTTCACTGCCATCCGCGTCGGTCACACACAGGATATTATTATTGATGACCTTTTTAATGCGAAAGCGCATAAGCACAGCCTTCCCTGAAAATAGCGCCTGGCGCTGCTGAAAAGTTACTGCGGCGCTCTTGCTCTTTGATTATTTATATTATCACAGTTTATAGATATATGTCAATGATTTTTTGATAAAATTGCCAAACCTATGTAAAAGCGCACCTTCGACCATTTTGTATGCATATAATGTTTTCTCTGTATTTTTCTAAATGCGAATTGTTATTTATAATTTTATCAAAAAAGACTGCAATCTCCTAATTTGAAGCAAAAAGATACCCGGTTAGTTCGACGTAACAATTAGATTATGAACATCGATGTACTGGCAATTCATTTGATATCCATCATTTTCCCATATTTGTTCTCTTTTTAACGTATCTAGCTATACTGTGAGGTAACAATCAGTCAGAGCTATATTAATTTGCCTTTTTAGCCTTTTCCAACAGCACGACCGTCTCGATATGGCTCGTCTGGATTTTTTTAATTACAACAACCGCACATTTTCAACCTATTGGTTTGGTAGATACAGTCCACATTTTTTGCCTGTTTGGTAGATACGGTCGATAAATTGGAATTTATAACCCTTTGCTCGCAAGGATTTTTTCAAATTTCTTTTCTGACAATATCTCGTGGGTAACAAATTCGCCATTGTAAAACAAAGAGAATGTCGTAAATGGAGCAGGAGCATTTTGTGCCTGCTCTCTTGTAAGAATATGAACCGCTTGAAAATCTACACTTCTCTTTTTCGCTATTTCTTCAAGAAGCGGAACATACTTAGCTGTAAAAGGGCATTGGCTTGTATAGTATAACGTGAAGCCATTCTGTAAATCATTATGTTTTGTTTCTTTTAAATGTTGTTTGAACTGTGGCTTTTCAGCGTCATTGCTGAATGGTAGATACATCAGCTCAAAATATGAATTTGCGTTATCCACGGTTTCAAAACCTTTGTATTTCATATATTTAGGGTCTGAAAGAAATCCCATTTTCTTTTTTGAAGATAATATAACAAGTCCTTTTTTACTTTTTTCCTTGCTGTCTTTTATACATTCATCCAAGAGAACATTAGAATACCCGTGTCCTTTGAATTGCCCCGATACCCACAGACAGTCAATATACATATAACCGTCCGCTTCAATCGGTACCCAAGCATATTCAGCAGGGATATACTCAATAAAGCATTTTCCTCTAACATCACACTTTAAAAAAACAAGTCCCTCGTCCAACCTTTCTTTCAACCAAGATTTTTTTGACATTACTTGACTATCTTTATTATTTGCAATAGCACAACAAATGTGTTCCATTTCAAGATTCTCATGTGTTATCTTTACAAGTTCCACTGTAACCCCTCCTCTACAAATTACTATTTATTATACTCAACCTTAAATTGGAAGTTTATCAGTTCCCCATTATGCTTATTTTGTTCATCAAATATATTTCTCTATTTTGCATTGCTCATATAGATTTTTCCCTAACAGAGCAATTGCTTGTTGAGGACAATTGCTTATACACCGATAGCACATAGTACATCTTCCATTTTGTACAGCTCTACCATCTACAATAGATAAGTTTTTCATAGGGCATAGTTGCGTACAAATCCCACAGCCGATACATTTTTCAGTATTGATTTTCAACTTATCTGAATAATTTTTTGTTTTGCCATAAAACCAGATCCTTTGACCGAAAAGACCTGCAATATGATAGAGAAAACCAATCCCCTCTTGTGTTGCATGCCCATTTTTTAGGCTATTTGCAGACTTTTTTATTTTTATATACGCTTGCTTTACAATAATTTTATTTTCCTCTATTGTTTTCTTTAATGCTTTTTCATCACCTATACAATCAGGCATTTTTAAATGAAGCCCGCCAACAATCTCAGCACCACACTTAGCAAGTAACCTTGCGCTGCAACCTGTTCCATCACCACTAAACAAACCCATAGTTGCAATGATAAAAACTTTTTTACCCATGAATTTGGTTTTATTTTGCAAAATAAAATCTCTCACTATTTTAGGTAAATTGCTAAAATAAATAGGATACGCTAGAACAATAAAATCACTTTTATGGATTTCGTCTAAGACCCTCGCATCTTCAATTGAAATACATTTCGCTGCTGCGTCAAATTCTTTTATGAACAGTTCAATACAATGCTTTGTGTTACCTGTTCCGCTAAAATATATCCCTAATATATCTTTACTACCCCGTTTCTTTCGACTATTATATGACTAATATAGATAATCTTTATTTTCAAATTTACTATTTATAATAATCACCCTTAAGTTGGAATTTATATCATCACAGCCAGACAGCCCAATCGCCGTAATCAAAGGTGCCGCTGCCGTGATGTAGGTCGCCAACGTCTTTCAACTGGCGGAAAGCGTCTCGCATACAGGTCAGAATCTCTGGCTGAATGTCCAGACTGTGATGAGCCGGAAATACTTTTTTCACGGGTAGTATCGCAATTTTTTCAAGCGAAGTGAGATATGCCTGCGGGTCGGTGGAAGGGTAGTACGCAAACAACGTATCCTTGTAGACAAGATCGCCGGTAAATAAGTATCCACGTTGTGGTTCCCAAAAACATAAATGCCCAGGCAATGTCCCGGCGTATGCAGTGCAGTGATTACACGCCCACCCAAATCGATGGTGTCACCGTCATGTAGTACCCGCGTTGGTATTCCCTGAAAGAGCTTATAAGTGCTGACATCATAACATTCCGGTAAGTCGCAACGGTCTATAACCATACCGCGGATGGTATCCATTGACAGCGGAAATCCACCGTTCAGCCAGTTTAGTTCTGCCTCATGTGCGTAGAACTCCGGATAGTATTTGTGTCCACCGATATGATCCCAATGGATATGTGTCGCCACAGCAATTACCGGCTTGCCCGTCAGCTTTTTCACTTCATCGGAAATATTGCAGATGCCAAGACCTGTGTCGATGAGTAAGCACCGTTCTTCACCTTCAAGCAGATAGCAGTGCGTCTCCTCCCAATGGCGGTATTCGCTGATAATATGGGTATCTGTATCAATTCGATCAAGTATAAACCAGTTTTTTTCATTTTGATTCTCCCCTTCGTACTATGTAATTAAATTCAAATTTGTCTGTTACTCCGCATCCTCAGCCATTGTCTCAATCAAAAAGCTCACTGGACGGAAGCCGTCATTACACGAAATCATAGCTGACTTCTTATTCTTCATCCAGCCATCATAGCCGTGAGCAAGAGTCATGACGAAAGCAGACATACTTTCCCATGCACTGTTACACATGCCATCTGGCTTTTCCCAGCCATTGGCAATGTATACTTGTTCGACTTTCATGTCACAGGTATCCTTTATCGGATTTTCGTATTGATCTATCAAATCTTAATAGATCGTTTGTTTCATCACCATGATTTTTACTTTTTTCATATGTTACACCAATCTTTCACATCTTATTTTCAACCTTTGTTATCAATACAACGCACTCAACATGCAACGAGCTCATGAGTTTAATGTCCTATATGTAAATTACCAAATATTAGGTTAAGAAAATAAGTCGCCGCTGTATTTTGCGTTTTGTGTATACACGGAAATAAGTCCATGGTCAGAAGTTGAGTGAACGAGATTGATGTTTTTCCGTGTATGTATAAAACGAACCAATTTTAGTTAATAAATGTAAAATTACCGATTTTAGTGCCAGTTCGTCTGCGAGGACATATCCACCAATAGATTTAAAGCAGTTAGTCATTTTTGAATAAGTTATATCCATGCTCTCTATGATAACTCGGGCCATGCGGGATTTCATCTCCCCATGCTCTTTTGCTTAACGCGGAATCAAATAAACGCAACAAGTTCTGCAAGCTAACTGCCATTGAAAAATTGTCACCGGCAGAACAATATTGTTTTCTGACAATTTCTCTCTCGGTATTTAACACTTGATCTGACACTGTTTCAAACCATTTGCTACTATATTTCTGTGGTTCTCTACCGCTCAATAATTTGTACACTCCAAATCCTGTAGCCGCAAGACCAACACCTACTCCTAATACTTTCTTTATATCCATCCGATTTCCTCCATTCCTCAACATTATATTATTCTAAATCTGGTAAATTAAAGTTCTCATCCGTGCATTTACGAATGATTCGCTTAGTCTTTTCAACAGGCAATGGAACATTCTCTACACTGAAGTATTCGATGTTCACTACCTCCACAACTGCCTCATGGTTATCCTTTCCAACCGGGACAAGAACAAAATCACCAATCTCTATGCTGTCATCATCCGTCAGATAATAATAAGATTTCTGTCCTTCATCGAAAACCACGCTGCAATATATATAATCCGTGGTAAGGCGCTTTACTTTTCCATACACAGATGGGTCAAGAATTTCTCCTAAACCATAAAAACGTATGAAGCCAAACACTGCATCTGCAAATTCCTCAAAATCGTCCGGCAAACCGTTTTTATCAAATGTCCCTGTGATAATTTTTTGGGGGTTCTTTTTATAATCTATCGTAATTTTATAGTCCTTGGTTTCATTCGGATTTTCTACTGCATCATCAGGATTACCTACAATGTTTCCAAATAAGTCCTCTGCATCAAAGTCATCTAAAAGACCCTCTATACCACCTTCAATTTCATACTTACGTGAAACCTTACAACCAGTTCCAATGTTCTGAATATGCTCAAGGGTTTCTTTTTCTCTATCAATAATTAGTTGTTCCGTATAATCCCAAGTTACAAACTCCCATGTAGCACCTTCCGGCACTTCCTTCGGTTTGATTTTAGTCACTCTATGATAATCCAGTACAATTCGCTTAATCTTATCAGGTTTATTATTGCCATCGAAGACATATAAGTTCGGTAGTCCTAAAGTATCCCTAATCAAATCAGATAGGTCAATGCCATCAACTTCAAAATCGGCACATAGAGAACCTCGGAATTTATATGTCTTGCCATCGGTGTTTGTCAGTTCCATTACCCAATCACCGATATCGGCAGCGAAAATTTCATCGTAACCATTGCTGAAATAAGCCACAATAGCATCAAATAATTTATCTGTGTCTGCTTTTTCAATTTTGAAATTACGGCTCCGTGCCTTTTCGTATCTTTCTCCACCATGTCCGAAGTTATATCCAGAAAACCAGATGCGACCCTCATCATTGATGGTAAGATGCTGTTCCACTTCCTCGTCTGGTTCAGGCATAGGTCCGTAACAAATATTATTAGACACAATACGCATCTTTTTTAATGTTCCTTGAAATATGAAAGGATTTTCTCCGGAAAGCAGTGCCAAACGGCTGAGTGCCAAGATAAACCACGCTCGATTCTGTGGTTCTAAAATTTCCGTACCTGTGTATGCCCAGTGGTTAAAATATCGCCATTGGGAGTAAATGGCAGAACCAAGCAATGAAATATCTGTGATGTCATCAATTACTTTATCAAGTTCATCGCTGTTGTTGACAGCAGCACCATAAACACGTTCAAAGGCATGACCACAGTCCATCTCAAAGCCAAGTGCAGTGCAATCATCTGCCATATAGTGGTCAATGAGTTCTATGTAATTTATTTTCTGGTCTCTGAATTTATCAATCCACTTCACAGCGAACTCATGTATCTGTTTCATATCAGCCACCGTGGTCACCTCCTTCGCATTCTCGACAGCAATTAAACTTACCCCAGCAACTGACGAATCCTAACCGTCAGCAAAACCTTACGCTTCTCATAGAACTCTTCAAAGTAGGATAATCTAAAAGAATGGAGTCCCAGAGTTTTTCAATCTGTTCCATGTTCCATACATACTGCCTTTGAAACGCAGGCATAACATACTTGCCGTTTTTGATATGCTCCAGTGCCTCATATATCGTGATGCTGTTATCAATTAAAACGCTCATTGTTTACTCCTCTCCGGCATAAAAACTACCCTTGTACTGCATTAAGGTTTCTTCAACCTCGTCCCAAATCCATACACGTTCACCGTCATCTTCAAAGACTTTTCCGTGCGATTTAGGACCGTCCAGTTTCATTTGAGAGTAGTTGTTCCTAAAGGTAGGAACATATAAATCCGGACGCTCTTTATCACTACACAAGCGTTCCATCATAATCAAAGTGGCTTCTCCGGCTATATCAATAGACATAAAATATGCCTTAATAATCTTGTGGTTGTACTGGTTTGGCTTTAATGCCCACATCGGAATTCGCTGCAATGCTTTTCCATAAAAATCCTTATGCTCATCTGTTTGTTTTGAAACTTTTGGTGTGTACTCTTTTGACGCATTTTCAAATACTTGTGCGATATACCAACGGAGACAGGCATCAGCAGCCTTTTCAGATGTATCTCCGGATAAATTGAGTGCCATATTAAATTTCTCATATACATCTGAATCCACTTCAAAGAATATATTTTTCTGCATTATTTTACCTCCGTTCACTTATAATACACCATTTTATATTATATGCATTCTTAGTTGATTTGTCAATACTCATAGACTAATTCACGGCACTGCAAAACAACAGAAAAACCCCCTGCATTGTTGCAAGGTAAATTCCGTAAAATCTTATCTTCTCACATCCACGCTTGTGCCGGATTTGAACTCCGCAGAGACTCTTTCGTCGTAGACCGTGATTTTCTCAATCAGCTTGCTTTCTCTTTTTATTTATAGCTTTCTGCCGATTGAACGCTCGTCGGCACCTTGGGGTGTAAGCCTTGTGCCGCACACATTTTGGAATAATTAAAAGGTGCGGCAAAATTAAAAAGTTGTTCTTGCACTTCACATAAAAGATTTACGCTGCGTTAGTGCAGCAATTTTCAAAAATATATTGCAAATTCGCAGCGACCGTGGTATAATAAAATAGAGGTGGATTAGCATGAGTAGCTTAGGAACTTATTTAAAAGAAATGCGGAACAAATGCCACCTCAGCCTTAAAGACGTGCAGGAACAGTGCGGCGTGACAGATTCTAAGCTCAGCAAGCTGGAACGAGGGAAAGGTAAAATTCTTTCTCCACAAGAACTAAAAAAGCTTGCACATCTTTATGGAATTGGCATTGTTCCACTTTACATTATGGCAGGTTATTTGGATGAAAGCGACCTATTGGCATATCAGCTGGTCTTTGACAATGCAGGTCTTCTAAATGAAGAAGAGCGGCAAAGTGTCCAAACGCAAATCAACTTGCTTACCAAAGGAAGGCTGGTATCTAAAAATGATTTTTAAACTCGGAGAACTTTTCTGCGGCCCTGGAGGATTGGCTTGGGGCGCAACAAATGCGGATATCGGAGATCCCAACTTTGGTATCGTACATGAGTGGGCAAATGACTATGATGAGAATACTTGTAAGACTTACAGACGGAACATTTGCCCAAATGAACCAGACACGGTTTATCACGCTGACATTCGAAAGTTTGATCTTACAAAACTAACCCCTATCGACGCTTTTGCCTTTGGCTTTCCATGCAATGATTTCAGCGTAGTTGGAGAGCAGAAAGGAATTGATGGAGTCTATGGCCCGCTATATTCATATGGTGTTAAGGTTTTAAAAATGTACAGACCACAGTGGTTTTTGGCTGAGAATGTGGGTGGCCTCCGCAATGCAAATGATGGTAAAGCATTCACCATGATTCTCGATTCGATGAGAGCTGCAGGTTACAAACTCTACCCTAATCTCTATAAATTTGAAACTTATGGCGTGCCACAGGCTCGTCATCGGATTATAATCGTTGGCATTCGTGACGATTTAGATTTTGAATTTAAAATTCCATCTAACGCCCCATATGCAAATATAGATAATACCTGCAAAACCGCCATTGAGGTGCCTCCAATCCATGCGGATGCACCAAACAACGAGCGGACAGTTCAATCAGCTACTGTTATCGAACGGCTCGAATATATCAAGCCTGGTCAAAACGCTTTTACTGCAGATTTACCAGAGAAATTAATGCTCCATGTTAAAGGCGCAAAAATCAGCCAAATTTACAAGCGGCTTGACCCGGAAAAGCCCGCATATACTGTGACTGGAAGCGGAGGTGGAGGCACTCATATTTATCACTGGAAGGAGCCTCGGGCTTTGACGAATCGTGAACGAGCAAGATTACAGACATTCCCCGACACCTATGTGTTCGAAGGCAACAAAGAGAGCGTTCGAAAACAGATTGGGATGGCCGTTCCATGCCGGGGGGCAAGAATAATCTTCGAAGCGATTCTCAAAACATTTGCCGGCATTCCGTATGAATCAATGGAAGCCAATATTGAAGAGTGAAATTTTTCAGCCGTCGAGATTTTTTCTCGGCGGCTTTTGCATTTTACGGAGTTACTTTTTCTCCGTTGTCACCATGCTCAATCCTAAGAAAAATCCATATAAAATGTTTCGTCATCAAGTTTTACAAACTTTACGTCCGTTCTGCCATATTGATCAAGGTCCGCTCTTGTAACATATGCTCCATTTGCAAGGCCAAGTCTGTTACGAAAATATTCTCCAAGGTCGCTATTTCGAACAGGGGTAGTTATAGCCTTGTTGTTTTGCTGCTCCACACGCAGAGTAAGCTGATGACGGTCATCCGTGATCGCAGTAAAGTGCCGCTTTTCTAATGGGAAAAAGCCGCTTTTTGCTATTCTGCTTGGCAGCGGTATGTATGCTTGATTCGGCTCCCGTCCCTTCCGTTGTCCCCAATTTAAACCTGACCTTGTGCCTGGTTCGCCAGATTTAGTGATAAGGCTCAAAACGACTGAGTCATACTCGTCAAGTCCATTAACAAGATTGCATTCGAGATCAAGCACCGGGTGTGTCGGACGAAGTATGATATATTCCTCAATTTCTGCATGATTGCAATAGACAGTTCGTGGAACAACAGACTCATAGTAACTCATCGCTTCTGCCGGGTTGCAGATGTCCATAAGTTCATTGCGATGACGGCCGACAAAAGAACTTTGCACAAAATTTGCAGATCCCGTAAACGCTGTTACTGGATGTCCATCTTTACACCATATAAACAGATTTGCATGTTCAGCTGGTTTGTCAATTACGTAGCTGCATTTAATTGACGATATCTCATGTGGAAGTTCAGAGGATACAATATTTTGAAACCCTTCATGAATACTTACGCTCAAATTATCAAAAGGAACCATCCCAACAACAAGATTGATTCGGATTGGCACTGTTGTCTTATGATATATGTTTTTCATATACCACGAGAGCATATTGGGAGTAGCATATGCCGAAAGAATGTACAATTCATTTACTTCAGCATGGAGGGGGTTAAATAATATTTTTTGCGTTAAATCATTTTGCATCATAATATATTCCCTCCCAAAATTCAGCTAAACAAAGACTTGATCCATAAATCAGCCTTTTAATTAAATTCGTCTATCACAGCAAATCGCGCCCTTTTAGCGCCTGCTTTCTGGCTTCAACAGCTTGGAGAACCGACTCGATACACGCGTTCAGCTGTTTTTTTATCTGCCATTCCCAAAACCTCATCACCAGCCATCCATCCCGTTGCAACGCTTCTGTAACCTCTTTGTCCCGCGCCATATTTCTCTCGATCTTTGGCACCCAATAATCTCGGTTAGACTTAATTTTTTGATTTCTGCTTTCCCAATCGTATCCGTGCCAATAATCAGAATCACAAAAAACAGCGATTTTGTACTTAGTAATGGCGATATCCGGCTTTCCAATCAGCTTATTATAATTTTTTCTGTACCTGACGCCATTTTCCCACAGGGCCTTTCGAAGACGAAGCTCAATTGAAGTATCCTTGCTTTTGATGGCCTGCATATTTTTACGGCGCTGTTCAGGAGTTAAATCATCAGCCATAAATCACACTTCCGCATCATCGTCGACAACATCATAGTAAATGATGTTGTTCGGTAACTTAATATTAGGTACCCACAGTTTGCGCCCATTCCAGCCTTTTCTGCCGGTCACCTTATACATAGTCAGAACTACTTGATTTGTAAAAGATCCACCAAGGTGCCAATCATTTGGAGACAGCAAGGCACCAGTGCCCTTTGCGATGTCTCTGTTGCGTCGGACAATAAGTATTCCCTGAGCAGCCGGCTGTTCTATGAGAATGGTATCAAGCACTGAAACAAAACTTTTAATATCAAAATCCTCGTCAGACGTTACATGGGCAAAAATCTCTTTCATTAAGCGGAGGTTGACTTGGTAGTACGGCTCATCATCTTCAAATGGCTTCAGAAGAGTATCCAAAATCTCAATGCTGTCATTTTCAGGATTGAATGGATAGTAGTTTGTACCGCCGGAAAGCATGAAGACTTTTTTGTTATCAAGCACATTTGCACGAGTAGGGTTTAATCCCTGTGGATAGAATATTCTAATATGCTCCGTACCATTTTCGACCTGTGCAATAATAGAGTTGTTTGTAGCGTTAATATCAGAAAACAGCTTATAGAGCGGTTCATCAATATATACTCGCATCATTCCAGGATCGCGGTCGTACCCAAACATGCGGCTGTGCTGCCACATTGTATCCGCCTGCGGTTTTTTACTGGTTCGTGTATAGTAGATGGTGTGAAGAGAGGGAAAGGTAACGCCGCGGCCAAGTGTGTTTCCGCCAATGACTATATTTGAACCGCAAGAGTATTCCTCACTGGCCACATCGTTTTTCCCGTTCATCACAAGCACTTTAATGCCACCGCTCAAAACGAGCTGTCTTGCACATGAGTATACCGCATCAAAGTTTGATTTTTCACTCTTCTGAGGAGCCATCAATTGATACTCTTTTTTTAGTCCAATTTTAAACTCGTCATCAATATGCTGGGCGCACCATTCCAATTCTGTTTTGACTGCTCTCTCATATCGGCTATGGACTACCTGCCGGACGCTTGGATGGATTAAGCAGTTGCAAGTTGCGCCACCTGTGGTGAAAATCTGTCCGGATACAGCAAGATGGTGGAGAATGACTTGACGCTCTGGTTTTGCTATTGTCTCAGTATAGCTTATGCAATCAGCCTTTTCATTCTTTGGAAAGAAAAAATCTCCACCAAGATACCCATTTCCGGGAGCAAAATAATATGTAAAATATGGATGCCAGCCAGATGCCATTGTTTGAAGCAGAATGGCCTGCGGGGTTCCAGTAACTTGAAGATATATGCTGCTGGACGATCCATTTTTGATGGAATCCAGATATTTATTAATGGAGGACTGCCGACCTCTATTTACAAGCGTGTTAAGCGATGCCGCATCGGCTTCATCATCAACAATAAACAGCGGATTGCCCTTCATAAAACCTGTTGATGCAAAGACATTAGCCCAAAGTCGAAGAATTCGAACATTCTTTTTCAACACAATAATAGCAGGCTGCATAAGTCGATTTTCAATAAACAGACCGGAATCATTTTCTCCACAAATACAGAATCCTTTTAAATCAGCTTTAACTCGTTCCAAAGTTTGCTGTTGAAGTATGACATTGTCTGCCGTGAGGAGAACAAATGCAGGAAACCCCATATCAGCCGCCTTACAGATAATCCCAAACATCTGACCAGTCTTGCCTGACTGAACATTTCCAAGCAGTAGTCCAATCTCATGACTGCAAAAGGAAAAATCCCTTATATACTGATTTCCAACATCTTCTGCTGTCTGGAATATAGACTCCGCAAGACTGACATTTCCCCGATCAGCGATAGTTTTTAAATAGGCCTTCAAATACGGCATTATTCATCAACCTCCTCTCTTTTTGCGGATTCAAACGATAAGAACCATACATCAAGAAGACTCCCGTCCTCATCCTCCATCTTTTGATCCGTCTTGGTCAGCACAAGAGTATCACAGCCATACGCCGCCAGCATTTCTTTTGTTATCATCCCTCGCCGGTCACGGTCAAGCTGTGTGTCATTTACCGGGCTGACCAAACCCGCAGCAGCAAGCCGCCCTTTTATCCAGCGGCCGAGTATAAGTTCGTCGCCAACTGCACTGAACTGCTTATTGCCATCGCTCGTAGTATGAGCCTTGAATGTGTATCCATCATCGGTAATAACATAAAATGCTACATTCTTTTTTGGGTACCCAGGAAGCAAAGTAATGCTCTTGTTTACTGTAAACTGTGTCTCATACCAATCACGTGATTTTCTTGCGCTTCTTGGAGCTGCATAGCTGACATTCAAATTTGATTTGGTATAGTGCTTCCCATCGTCCATATGGCGCTCATCAAATGCCGGGACTTTTATCGGAAGGATAAACGATACTTCCGTTTTATGATGGGCATAGATGACAACTTCAGCCTGTGGAACCTGAGTTACAGTATCCACGCCGGTTAATGACGTGTTAACCTCACGAATAATAGGCATATCAATAATATCTGCAATATTTGCAGAACATCTGTTGTCCTGCAGCTTTCGGACAAGCTCAAGAATTTCTTGACATTCAGAGGTTTCTGTAGTCAGGCTGGACACCTCATACTGTCTGCGGTTATTTGCTTCAATTTTGATAACCCCAAGATTGGCTGATCCTATAATGGCAGACTTTACATCCCCGTTTTTATGAAAAACATAGAGTTTACCGTGATATTTAAAAGCTTTAACAATACGAATTTCACCAACGCCGGCAGCTCTCCATTTTTCATCAAGAGCTATCGCCGTTCGATATATACCTTCAGGCATACCTTCGACATAATACATTCCTATAACCAGATTGACATATCCGATGCCATATTTAAAAATGAGTGTGTCCAGCTCTTCAAGAGATGCCTTAGAAACATAGCCTACTGCAATATCCACACCACTGCAGTCTGCAATTTGTTCACAAAAACAATTTGTAATAGTAGTCTGTTCTGGTTCTGTGCCTAATGGCAAGATATTTGAGTACAACAATTTCATGCTATTTTTATCCTTTCTTTAAACACGGAAATCATCAATCATCCATTGTTTCCATAATATCGTCGAGGTGACAATCCATCGCTTCACATATCTTTAGAAGAACATCCGTTGTGATATTTTCGCCTTTTCCCAATTTTGCAATCGATGCAGAACTGATTCCCGTTTTTTCTTTCAAATCGCTTTTTTTCATATTTTTATCAATCAGCATTTTCCAAAGTTTGTTGTAACTAATGCGCATTATTATTTCTCCTTTACTGATTTCCCATCATCATATCATAGTGCTGCTTTTGCTCCATAGCATCAAATATCATTTCAAAAATATTTCTGCACTCATCGGCATTCAGACAATCCTCTACAAAATCCTTGCCGTCACTCATGCCAATAGTGCTTGCGTTAATGTATGCCAGCATTGCAGAGGCAAGCTGAAACTTCTCTTCATCATCGTTGCCGGCAGCATCCTTAAAGCGTCCTTCAGCTTTACCTTGAACCAAAATCACCTGCCGCAATTTTGAGCCTTCATATCCACAAAGCTGAAGGAAATAGTATTCCAGAATGCGGCGAATGACATTCATCAATGGAACTGCAGATTTTAACTCTTTATACTCATCCCAAAGAGCAGCATAGGAATTTTTGACAGGGTTTATATTCATGCGCTCTGTTGGAACTTTGGGGTTAACATCATCGCACATCCTTATCGTAGATTTGGTTCCGATCTTTCGAATCAGGTAAAATGATACATAGTCATATTTCGTCACATAGCTGTAGGAAACTTCTCGATGAAAGTAAGCATTGTGGGTAAGAATGAAAATCTGCTTGATAAAATTACCTTCAGCAGTCTTATTTCGGTTATCTGCATTGTTCCTGCAAATCTCAATCATCTGACGCACAAGGGTGCTGACGATAAACAGGGAGCCGCTGTCCATACTGGAAACAGGGTCATCAATAACAACAATTTTCTCCCTGATTTCGCCCTCCGCTGAGTCGCTGCCATGCACCAAATGATAAAAATATAGAAATGCAATAAAGTTCTTTTCGCCTTCGCTTAAATTATCCGCTATGGTGCCATCAGGGCGTCTCACCTCATATACATTATCAGCTCCAGCTTTTGGCTGAAGGCTGAATCCTCGCATTCCTGAATCACGAAGCATCTGGTTTATGCTGTCCTTGGCAGTGTCAGTTTCTACCGTTTTGCCGCGGAGTGTTTTTAGTTGTGTTTTGATTTCCCCCAATGCTGTGTTGTATGTTGAAATCTCAGTGTCAAGAGCGTCGAGTTCGGCCTGCTTATCAGCATCTTCTTTTCTGTAGGCCGTAATAACATCCCTCAGCATAAAAGCGAGCAGGCTGAATACAGCATCGGCACATTCCGTTCGCTTAGTCGGGCCAGCAGCCACGACAGCGTTGTTTGCATCGATCATTTTGTTAAAACCATCGATGATATCAGATAATTCCTCAAGAATTGGGCGGGTTTCCATAAGCGTTACTGTAGAGGCCGGGTTATCTATTTTAGTTTTTATAGCTTCAATGTTGGATTGGATTGCAGCCTTTAAAACAGCCAGTTTGTCAGTGTATGATTTGAGATCGATTTTGGGATAGAGTTCACTCGGCATCGTCTGCAAGGGCACAAATAAATCATTAGCTGACTTTTTATAACGGACCTGGAATTCAGACAAAAGCCGCAGATTGTCTTGATATCTGTTATCAAAGCTGGCTATGAAGGTCTGCTCGAAATCCGCGGGAAGTTCAATGCCGCAATATGGACATCTTCCATTGGCATCATGAGAATAGGCATCGTGGCCCTGCCGCATCCATTCTGTTGCTCCGATGTCGCGAAGAAATCCGGCAAGTTCTGTATCCGCACTGTTTACGATTGACCTGACAAGTATATCTTTTCCTTCTACAGTGTCAATACCGGTAGAATCTGCAACGGTATTAAATCTCTGGTAGTGCTTTGCGGTTTCAGAATAAGCAGATTCATACAGCCTGCGCAATTCCTCCAAATCCATATCTGCCGGCGCGTGCTTCATAATTTCCCGTACAAATGGGTCAGAACGTCCTTTGCCGCTCATTGTTGCAGGGAACTCCTCTCGGATAGCTTTGCCGCGTTCCCAGCACTCCTTAAGAAAATCCTTGTGCAGTTTATCCTTGGCCGTTTCAGTTTTTACACGCTTGTCTGTTGCCTCAGTCAACCGTTTTTTCACATTGGAACGTTCTTCAGTGACTTCATCAATTTGTCTCTGGGTTTCAGCATTTTTCGCGTTAAGGGTGAACACACCTTTCAAGTTGCGATAACTGTGAAAATTATCATCAATGAACTCTTGGTTATAAACCAGCGGTAAATAATCTGCCTGTGTTCTTCCCGGGGCATATGTCACACCTGCACCGCTTTTTATGGCTTTGGCTATAGTGGACTTACCTGTGCCATTGTTTCCAAACAAGAAATTAATATATGTCGGTTCAATGAAGGCATGACTGTCCTTATAGCTTGCATCCGTCAAATCAATGCGGATAATTTCTGATTTGATTTTTTCAGCCACAAAGACACCCCCTTATACGGGCATTGGAACACCGGGAATTCCGGCTTCCTTAAATGCCTCAAAAACATTTATTTTACGAACCGACCATGCACTTTGATTAAGATCCGTAATGGCGCAGTCCATGTTCAACCCAAAAAACATGGCATTTCTCTTATCACACAGCTTTATCTGCTGTATTGGGGCAATTGGCTTGAATGCAATTTTTATGTTCTTTCCAGCCGCCATAACTTTTTGAATGTAGCAAAGCATACAGAATTGATTGGGTGATGTCACACCTTTCATTTCAGTATTTTCCTGGCAAATAATTGCGGGGAAACGCTTTAGCTCTTCAATTCCATCCTCAGTGAGAGCAGAGCATTTTTCAAAAATTTCCGGCGGTACATTATATTTGGTCAAAGCGCGGTTTGCAATCACAGATACTACACCGTCTTTAAAAACATCTTCATCACAGGTGACAATCAGCTGATAGTATTCTGTGCTGAAGGACTGAATTGCAATCATCATCTCCGCGGTGGAGTCTGCCGACTGAGGATAGTGGATATTATATGTAAAATTAACCGTGGCGCCCGGCTGGTTAGAGACAGCAACATTGTTCGTACCAATCTGCTGCAATGCAGGGGCAGCCGGCAAGCCATTCTGTTTAATAATTTGGTTATTACTCATAATGCACCACCTCAAAATTTAAAATTCATTGTGCCGTTATTTGTCAGATTGAAGTTCTTTTCTCCGTTTTGAATGACATTTATCTGATGTTGAATAACGGTCATTTTCGGGTCTTCTGTGGCGGCACCTGATGGCTTTTCGTCATCCACGACCTCCGCCTCTATGGGTTCAGCATCATCTTCTGGTGATGTTGAACTTTTTCTTTTTACAGCCGCTGCCGTTCGGATAATGCCCGCAAAAAGATCTGCAATTTCATCCCCCACGTTGCGAGCATTAATTTCCGGCAAATAAGGTTTAAATCTTTCACACAACTCTAACTGAGCCGATTCTCCAAATTCAAATATAAATGAAGCAAACTCTACCTGATCAAGATGAGGACTCATTGCTTTTGCTATCTCCGTGATTTGAGTAGTTCCGTTGGCGTAAGCCTTGTAAGAACTGTCGCTGTAATCATCAAGAATATCTCGACCATCGTCGGTCAGTATTGCATCAAACAGGCTGCGAACATATTTCTGGACACCACCCCTGCCGCCAATGACAGGGCGTGTCAATTCAACAAAATCTTTAAACGTCATGCCATGCTCCTCTCTCTGTCCAAGACCACCGAAGCCTACCAACGACTGCCGATGGCTGCCAACTCAATTTACTATAATGCAAATAGAAGCTGACACAAAAACAGCTTCTAAATCAGGGCAAATATCCGCGCATACAATTTCAATTTATATTATAACACACAAATATAAAATTTCTACTTATTTCACAGATTTTATTTCTGTACTTACAGAGATTAAATCGCAATTTCAAATTTTCCATTCCTTAACGCCAGATACCGCATTACCTGATCACTGATGGCTCAACGGTATCCGGCGGCACAACTCAATATCACAGCTGCCTTTTGAGCGGGTTAGCTGCAATCCGAAACGGAGAACTCCGTTTGGACTGCGGTTAGGTTTTTGCACCCTTTTTGCGGCAGCACCCAGAGTCCTCCGTTTCGAGAAATCGAAAATCGGAGGACTTTTTTATGAAAAGCAATGAAAATCAGAACACACCAATCATCTACTACCGTCCGCTACATCAGTGGATTGAGGTCACCCCTGAACAGAAGCGGGATTGGGAACGCTTCGTGGGCGCTGCCCGCAAGGCAAAGCAGAGAGCCGGAGCCTGCTGCATTCCATACAAGAAAAGCTACAAGTGCGACGGGCTGTGTGAAACCTGTGAATTCCGCTGTATCCCAAAGGATGCTGCTCAGCACCTCTCCATTGAAGTTGAGATGGAAAACGCCTATGAGAACGGCGTCTCCCGTACCAGCTTTCTTGCTGACGACAGGCCGACCACAGAAATCAACATCGACAGCATGCTTCTCAATCAGCTGCTTACCGAACTTAGAGGAACAGACCCGGAAAGCTATCAGATTCTTATGCTTCTTGCGGACGGGCAGTCCGAGCGGGCCAGCGCAGAGCGGCTGCATATGCCGCGGAACACCTTCGTGTATAAGCGCAACCAGCTTCTGAAACGGCTCAAGGAAAAATTCTAAAAAACTTTCGGCCAATCCCTCCTTTCCCGTCCAGATGGGTCTGTGAAAGGCAAAACAAAACGCCTTGAGAAAGGAGGGAACGCCGAGATGAGTTACAACGCAAACGATTATGGCACCCATGCGGACGAGGATGCCGTTGATGTCCTCACCGCCATCAGCGTGGTGTCAAGGAGACTGGCGCACAATCTCACAGCCGCACGCCAGCAAAGCCAATCAAAGGAAGGGGGAAAACAGGATGAGCCAAATGAGCGAATTGGCAGCAACTATCGAAGAACTCCGCAGTGCTGCCGCTGCAATTTCGGATGCCGCTGACTGGCTGTCAGAAAAGTTCAGTGGAAGGCCGCAGACAAAAGATGCTCCCGCTTCTCCTCCTGAACCTGAACTGACGCTGGAGCAGGTCAGAGCCGTACTTGCGGACAAATCCCGTGCGGGCTTCACCGCTCAGATTCGCTCTCTGCTCCAAAAACACGGTGCGGCGAAACTGTCGGAGATTGACCCTTCGCATTACGCCGACCTGCTCAAAGAGGCGGAGGGCTTGGAAAATGGGTAAACACGCCATTCTATCCGCTTCCAGTGCTAACCGTTGGCTCCACTGCCCGCCGTCCGCCAGACTCTGCGAGAGCTACGACGATAAGGGCAGTGACTACGCCGCCGAAGGCACCGACGCCCACGCACTGTGCGAGTACAAACTCCGGAAGGCGCTGGGCATGGAAGCGACCGACCCGACCGAAAATCTGAGCTGGTACAACTCTGAAATGGAAGAATGTGCCACTGGCTATGCGGCCTATGTGCTCGAACAGGTGGAAGCGGCAAAGCAGACCTGCGCCGACCCGATTGTTCTCATCGAACAGCGGGTGGATTTCTCCCGCTGGGTGCAGGACGGTTTCGGCACTGCCGACTGCATCATTATTGCTGACGGAGTTCTCAACATTGTGGACTACAAGCACGGTAAGGGTGTTGAGGTCAGCGCCGTGGATAATCCGCAGATGATGCTCTACGCCCTTGGCGCTCTGGAGATTTTCGACGGCATCTACGACATCAATACCATTCGCATGACAATTTACCAGCCGCGTAAATCAAACATCAGCGTATATGAAATGCAAAAATCCGACCTGCTTGGGTGGGCGGATACGGAACTAACCGAAAAGGCTCAGCTGGCCTATGGCGGTCAGGGAGAGTTTCACTGCGGCGAATGGTGCCGATTCTGTAAGGCGAAAGCCGAGTGCAGAGAACGCGCCGCTGTCAATCTGGAGCTCGCCCAGTATGAGTTTCAGTCTCCCGCTCTCCTTGATGATGATGAAATTGCAGATATACTCGGCAGGCTTGACGCCCTGACCGCCTGGGCGGCTGATGTGAAGGAATATGCACTTCAGCAGGCAGTCAGCGGTACGTCGTTCCCCGGCTGGAAACTGGTTGAAGGTCGCTCTAATCGCAGGTACACAAACGAAACAGCTGTTGCCAGTGCTGTTGAAAGCATAGGCATTGACCCCTATGAGCACAAAGTGCTGGGCGTCACCGCCATGCAGAAACGGCTCGGCAAATCCCGCTTTGAGGAACTTCTTGCACCTTACATTGAAAAGCCGCAGGGCAAGCCGACGCTCGTACGGTCGAGCGACAAACGGCTTGAATGGAACACCGCAAAAAATGATTTTATGGAGGAAAATGATTATGAATAACAGCACTATGAAGGTCAACAACCCGATGAAGGTCATCACCGGCCCCGATACCCGCTGGTCTTACGCCAACGTCTGGGAGCCGAAGTCTATCAATGGCGGCACGCCGAAATACAGCGTCAGCCTGATTATCCCCAAGTCCGACACCAAGACGCTCGCCAAAATCAAGGCGGCTATTGAGGCGGCATACCACGAGGGCGAAGCAAAGCTCAAGGGCAACGGTAAATCTGTGCCTCCGCTGGCGGTTCTCAAAACCCCGCTGCGCGACGGCGACACCGAACGCCCCGATGATGAAGCCTACGCCAACGCCTACTTCATCAACGCCAACGCGACCACTGCTCCCGGCATTGTGGACGCCGACCGCAATCCGATTCTGACCCGTTCGGAGGTTTACTCCGGCGTGTACGGCAGGGCAAGCATCAGTTTCTATGCTTTCAATTCCAATGGCAATAAAGGCATCGCCTGTGGGCTCAATAACCTGCAGAAAATCCGCGACGGGGAGCCTCTCGGCGGCAAGGCAAGCGCGGAGTCCGACTTTGCCACCGATGATGACGACGATTTTTTGAACTGAGAAAGGAAAGGTGAAAATACATGACAACCTTACAGACCGTTTTAGTTACCGCCCTTATCGCCATCTGGCTCTGCATCAGTGTCGGGTTTCTTGTCTCTGTGATTCAGAGCGCAATATATGACCGCAAGCGCGAAAAACGAGAGAAGGCGCAGGCAGCCCGCGACCTTGAATACCACGAAAAGCGCATGGCGGACTTTAAGTAAAACAGCAGGGACAAAGCGGCAGAGCTTGCTTTGCCGCCTTGTTTCTATTAAGGACGGTTGCTTATGAAATCACTCAGTATCGATATTGAAACATATTCCAGTGTAAACCTTGCCAAATCAGGTGTTTACCGCTATGTCGAAGCACCGGATTTTGAAATTCTGCTGTTCGGCTATAGCGTGGACGGTAGTGCGGTGCAGGTCATCGACCTTGCCTGCGGTGAGAAAATCCCTGCGGATATCCTCAACGCACTTACAGATGAAAGCGTGACAAAATGGGCGTTCAACGCCGGCTTTGAAAGAGTGTGCCTGTCGCGGTATATCGGTTTGCCGACCGGCGAGTATATTGCCCCTGCTTCGTGGCACTGCTCGATGGTATGGGCGGCGACGATGGGCTTGCCGCTTTCACTGGAGGGCGTCGGCGCGGTGCTGGGGCTGGAAAAGCAAAAGCTCACCGAGGGCAAAGAACTCATCAAGTATTTCTGCCAGCCCTGCGCTCCGACAAAAGCCAATGGAGAACGCACCCGCAACCTGCCGGCTCACGCGCCGGAAAAGTGGTCGGCGTTCAAAAAATATAACGCCCGCGACGTGGAAACGGAAATGTCCATTCAGGCGAGGCTCGCAAAGTATCCGGTACCGGACAGCACTTGGGAGGAATATCATCTCGACCAAAAAATCAACGACCGCGGCGTCTGCTTGGATATGGAACTGGTGCGGCAGGCCATTCAAATGGACGGGCATTCCCGCTCCGAATTGACTGCGGCCATGAAAAAGCTGACTGAGCTGGATAATCCAAACTCGGTACAGCAGATGAAGCAGTGGCTTGCGGAAAACGGCATGGAAACGGACACGCTCGGCAAAAAGGCTGTGGCGGAGCTTTTGAAAACTGCGCCGCCAGAGCTTGCCGAGGTACTTGCTCTCCGTCAGCAGCTTGCGAAATCCTCCGTGAAAAAGTATCAGGCGATGGAAAACGCCGTCTGCGCCGACGGTCGTGCTCGCGGAATGTTCCAGTTTTACGGAGCCAACCGAACCGGCCGCTGGGCGGGCAGGCTTATTCAAATGCAAAACCTGCCGCAGAACCATCTGGAAGATTTGGCGGAAGCCCGCGCTCTTGTGCGATGCGGCGAATTCGATGCGCTAAAAATGCTCTACGAGGATGTGCCGGATACCCTTTCCCAGCTGATACGCACGGCATTCGTACCGCAGGAAAATCGAAAATTCATTGTGGCGGACTTCTCCGCGATTGAAGCCAGAGTCATTGCGTGGCTTGCCGGCGAGCAGTGGCGGCAGGACGTTTTCGCCAAAGGCGGCGACATCTACTGCGCTTCGGCGTCTCAGATGTTTAAGGTGCCTGTTGAGAAGCACGGCATCAACGGTCACCTGCGGCAAAAGGGCAAAATTGCAGAGCTGGCGCTGGGCTACGGTGGCAGCGTCGGTGCGCTCAAGGCTATGGGCGCTTTGGAGATGGGCCTTCAGGAGGATGAGCTTCCCGCTCTGGTTTCCGCATGGCGGCAATCCAATCCCCACATTGTGAAATTCTGGTGGGCGGTTGACCGTGCTGTGATGGACGCCGTTATCCGTAAAACCACCACGAAAACACACGGCATCGTATTCTCCGCCAGAAATGGAATGCTGTTTGTCACCCTGCCGTCTGGCAGGAGCCTTGCCTATGTGAAACCTCGCATCGGTGAAAACAAGTTCGGCGGCGACTGTATTACCTATGAAGGCATCGGCGGCACAAAGAAATGGGAACGGCTGGATTCCTACGGGCCAAAGCTCGTGGAAAACATCGTCCAAGCGACCTCCCGCGATATCCTCTGCTACGCCATGCAGGCCCTTCGCCGCTGTGATATTGTCATGCACATCCATGACGAACTGGTCATCGAAGCTGATACGAGTGTTTCTTTGCAAGCCATCTGCGAACAAATGAGCCGAACGCCGCCGTGGGCAAAGGGGCTGCTGCTCCGCGCTGATGGATACGAAACGGATTTCTATAAAAAAGATTGAGATGTTTTGTACGATGGGCTTCCCTTTTTCCAGTGGGTATTAGAGATGAACAAGAAGCCCGTCGTGAAAGGAGTTTCTAAATGAGTATAAACAAGTTTAACAGCGAGGGCTATTACGACCCGACCACCTATGAAGCCCTGTCTCTGATTGAAAAGGAGGAACGCGCACTGCGGGCTTTTCGGCCGATTGTCTACATATGCTCTCCGTTTTCTGGGGCTGTGGACGAGAATATTGCGGCGGCGCAGCGCTACAGCCGTTTTGCCGTGGACAATGGCTGCATACCCGTCGCGCCACACCTGTTGTTTCCGCAATTTCTTGATGACAACAATCCCACGGAACGCCAGCTTGGGCTATTCTTCGGCACCGCCATCATGAGCAAATGCGCCGAGGTGTGGGTATTTGGCAGCACCATCTCAGCCGGTATGGAGGCTGAAATCAAGCGTGCCAAGTGGAAAGATTACCGCTTGCGCTATTTTACAGAAAACTGCAAGGAGGTAACCGATTATGCGTGAATTAAACATCGCCTACGGCAACAACCGGCAGGCAAAGAGATGGGTAAACAAGACCATAAGGTTTGACGATTTGAAGGAACGGCTCAAAGTGACCATCCGCACCACCGAGTCCGCTGAGGAATATGCGAAGATGAGCCGCGCCCAGCGTGACACCGCCAAAGACCACGGCGGCTTTGTGGCTGGCGTGCTGAAGGGCGGCAGACGAAAGGTCGATACCGTGGAGAGCCGCTCGATGGCGGCGCTTGACGGCGACCGCATTGATAAAGCTTTCCTTAATGATTACGAAACAATCTGCCCTTATACATCCGCACTGTACACCACCCACAGCA
Organism: Caproicibacterium lactatifermentans; assembly: GCF_013315815.1. NCBI lineage: Bacteria > Bacillati > Bacillota > Clostridia > Eubacteriales > Oscillospiraceae > Caproicibacterium > Caproicibacterium lactatifermentans. The sequence continues at coordinate 229,177 of NZ_CP046051.1, read as the reverse complement.
GCACGGAGGAAAATCCCCGTGTCCGGCTGGTGTTCCCGCTGACCAGGGATGTGACACCGGAAGAGTTTGTGGCGGTATCCCGCTACCTCGCTCAGATGCTGGGCATCGACTATTTTGACGAATGCTCCTACCAGCCCAATCAGCTGATGTACTGGCCTTCCACGCCGGCTAACGGCTCCTTTGTGTATAAAGAGACGAACAGCGGCTGGCTTGACCCCGATGCGATCCTCGCAAAGCATCCGGAATGGATTGACCCCACAAGACTGCCCACCTCTTCCAGAGAAAGCAAGGCGAATGCCATCACCCGGCAGAAGGTGCAGGATCCTCTGACAAAGGAAGGTGTTGTAGGGCTGTTCAACCGCGCCTATTATCCCATCGCAAAGGCACTGGAGGTATTCCTATCCGATGTATATGAGCCGACCGATAACGAGAACCGCTGGCATTTGATTGAATCCAGCAGTATGGCCGGTGTGGAGATCAAGGAGGAGAAGTTCGTCTACAGCCACCATGCCAAGGACCCTGCATACCTCAAGCTGTGTAACGCATTTGATATCGTCCGCATTCATAAATTCGGCGATTTAGAGGAAAAGGCGGCTTACAAGGCAATGTGCAACTTCGCCATGCAGCAGGATGAAGTGAAGCTGCTGGCGGCAAGCGAAAAAATGGCGGATGCCGAGACGGATTTCTCCGGCAGCGAGGATACCGACTGGCAGAAGCGTTTTCAGTACGAACCTCGCTCCACGGTGCTGAAGAACAATCTCCACAACATCACGCTGATCCTCCAGAACGACCCGCAGCTCCAGAATATCGTATTCAACCAACAGTTGGACGGCATGGAGATTAAAGGCCCTGTCCCATGGCAGCATCCGTCTAAATATTGGCGGGATGCCGACGATGCCCAGCTGATCAGCTATGTGGATTCTCATTACGGTACATTTTCACAGCGCAACTACCAAATTGCCGTAACCAAGGTGGCGGACGACCGCTCCTATCATCCCATTCGGGAGTATCTGGCGGCTTTGCCGGAGTGGGACGGCATTTCCCGTGTGGATACGCTTCTTATCGACTATCTGGGCGCACAAGACAACACCTATGTCCGCGCCGTAACGCGCAAGACTCTGTGTGCCGCCGTGCGCCGTGTGCAGGAGCCGGGCGTGAAGTTCGATACCATGCTGGTCTTGAACGGTCCTCAGGGCATCGGCAAGTCTACCCTTATCTCCCGCCTTGCCGGCGAGTGGTTCTCTGACAGTTTGAATCTGAGCGATACCAAGGACAAGACCGCCGCCGAGAAGCTACAAGGCTATTGGATTCTGGAGATCGGCGAGCTGGCAGGTCTGCGCAAAGCGGAAGTGGAGACGCTGCGTTCCTTCCTTTCCCGGCAGAACGATATCTACCGCGCCGCATTCGGCAGACGGGCGACGCCGCATCCGAGGCAGTGCATTTTCTTCGGCACTACCAACGCTGAATCCGGATATCTGCGGGACACCACTGGCAACCGCCGGTTCTGGCCTGTCAAAACGCCGGGCGGCGGCGCAAAGCACTCCTGGGAACTCACCGATGAGGATATCCGCCAGATCTGGGCGGAGGTGCTGGTGCTTGTAAAGGACGGCGAAAAGCTGCATCTCGCTCCCGAAATGGAGACACTCGCCAAGGAAGAACAGCGGGAGGCTCTGGAATCCGATGAACGGGAAGGCTTAGTGCGCGAGTATCTTGAAACCCTTCTGCCGGAGGATTGGGAGAGTATGGATATTTTTGACCGCCGGTCCTTCCTCGCCGGAGTGAATAATATCGGCCGTGTGGGCACGGTCGCCAGAACACGGGTCTGCAACATGGAAATCTGGTGTGAGCTTTTCGGGAAGGATCAGGGCAGCCTTGGCCGTGCCGAATCCAACAACCTCACAGCCATGCTGACCAAACTCGGCTGGGTGCGCAAGGAGAAAAAGGAGCGCGTCAAGCCATACGGAGCGCAGTTCGTCTTTGTTCCCGGCGATGTTCCTGACTGATTTTTCGGGAACGGTGCGAATCAGGAACAGTTCCCGACTTCCGGCAGTGTTCCCAGGTGAGACTCCGGGAACGCCGTCAGGAACACACCGAATGTGCCGCCGCAAGGCAGCTTTACAGGCTCTGTTCCTGTGTTCCTGAAAAAGCATATAAATTGGAAATGTATAAAAAAGACTATACAGAACCCGTAAATCACGCATACGCACGCGCGTAAGGATTTTCAGGTTTTTAAGAACACGGAGGTAAATCAAAATGTCAATGTATGAAATAGACAGTGCATATGTCCGCAGGTGTCAGAAGCGGCTTCAGGAATGGGGGGCGCCTCTCTCCGGCTGGTATTGTGACTACATTTACGATGTGGCCGAGGAAGAGGAGGATGCAGACCACATTGAACTGTTCACCTGTGAACTCTGCGATTGTGCGCAAGTACGATTTGTTCATGTGATGAGCCATGATGAGTATTTTGAACCTGTTGCAGTCGGCTGTATCTGCGCCGGAATTATGGAGGGCGATATCCTCGCCGCCAGAGAGCGTGAGCGGCTGATGAAAAACCGAGCCAAACGGAAGCGCAGCTTTCCACGTCGTCAGTGGACTAAGAACTGGTGTGGAAACTATCAGCTGACTTATCAGGGCAGAAAGGTGTTTATCAACAACAAGGGCAGCAATCGCTACAGCGTATGTGTAGATGGCAAGACCGCCTGGAGTTACAAGGGTAAACCTCTCGACAATTTTGTTTCTGCCGCCTATGCCGCTTTTGAATTGGCCGACCCCATAGAAAGGATACGCCCATGAGAGAAAAAGAAATTGAAAAGAAGCTGATTCTGGCGGTCAAACAGGCTGGCGGAATCGCGCCGAAGTTCACCTCACCCGGTTTCGATGGTATGCCAGACCGCATTGTACTTTTACCGGGCGGTCATATCGGCTTTGTGGAAGTCAAGGCTCCCGGAGAAAAGCCGCGTCCGTTACAGCTGGCAAGGCATGAGATGTTAAGGCGATTAGGATTTCAAGTTTATCTCCTTGACAGTATCGAGCAGATCGGAGGTGTGATTGATGAAATACTCTCCACATGATTATCAGAAATATGCCGCCGACTTCATTGAGAAGAATCCCATCACCGCAATACTGCTGGATATGGGTATGGGCAAGAGCGTCATTACGCTGACGGCAATCAATCAGCTGATGTATGAGCTGTTCGAGGTGCAGAAGGTTCTGATCATCGCGCCTCTCAAGGTAGCGAAGAACACATGGCCTGCGGAAATCGAAAAGTGGGATCACCTGAAAGGGCTGACGTATTCGGTCGCGGTGGGAACTCCCGCAGAAAGGCTGGCGGCTCTGAACGCCGGAGCGAATATTACGATTATCAACCGTGAAAATATTCCATGGTTAATCGAGGACAGCGGCATTCCCTTTGACTTTGACATGATTGTAATTGACGAGCTGTCCTCCTTCAAGAACCACAAGGCAAAGCGTTTCAAGGCACTCATGAAGGCAAGACCAAAGGTAAAACGTATCGTTGGCTTGACCGGCACACCCTCCAGCAATGGACTGATGGATTTATTCGCGGAGTTTAAACTGCTGGATATGGGAAAACGCCTCGGCAGATTTATCGGGCAGTACCGTTACACTTATTTCACTCCTGACAGGATGAACGGTCCCATCGTCTACTCTTACCGACTTCTTCCGGGAGCCGAGGACGAGATTTACAGGAAAATATCCGACATCACCATTTCCATGAAATGTACCGACCACCTGACGATGCCAGAGAAAATCGAGACGCAGGTTGAAGCGGTGATGTCGGACGCCGAGACTGCCAGATACGAAAAGATGAAGAAGGAACTGGTGCTGAACCTGGACGGTGAGGAAATAACCGCCGCAAACGCCGCTTCTCTTTCGGGAAAGCTCTGCCAGATGGCAAACGGTGCAATCTATGCCGATGATGAGAGCATTCTGGAGATACACCAAAGAAAGCTGGACGCCCTGGAGGACATCATCGAAGCCGCAAACGGCAAACCGCTTCTTGTGGCCTACTGGTTCAAGCATGACCTGATCCGTATTTCGGAAAGGCTGCACAAGCTGCATATCCCGTTCTCCCGGCTGGATGACACCGCAAGTATCCGCAGATGGAACAATGGCGAGTTTCCAGTGGCGCTGATTCACCCGGCATCGGCGGGACATGGGCTGAATCTCCAGAGCGGCGGTTCGGCCATCGTGTGGTTCGGGCTGACCTGGAGTCTGGAACTTTATCAGCAGACCAACGCCCGTCTCTGGCGGCAGGGACAGACCGCAAAAACCGTGGTGGTACAGCACATCGTTGCCAAAGGCACGATTGACGAGCGGATTGTGAAAACTCTCTCCCAGAAGGAGCATACCCAGACGGCACTGATCGACGCTGTGAAAGCGGATTTGAAAATCTGAGACAATCTAAGAAAATCCGTGCCAATCCGAGAATCAAAATTTCGGAGGTACGAATATGAGCGACATTACAAATTATGAGAACCTGGCGAACGCCATCATTCTCCATGCGGTGAAGGATTACCGGACGGCTTTGAAATGTCTCAAAGCAAATCCGAGAAACAAATCCGCTCTGGCGGACAAAGGCGAAATAGAGAGATTTTTTCGTTCAAGCTGGTTTTCGGTACTTACAAGTGTAGACGGTGAGATGCTGATCCGCTCCCTGCAGAAGGAGGCGGACGCATGACCGCAAAAGAATATCTGAACCAGGCGCGGCACCTGGACGCACTCATCAACTGCCGCCTGCGTGAGATTGACTACTGGAGGGAACTATCGAGCGGCATCTCAGGCAGCAATTTTGAACCCCATTACAATCCAAACCGTCCGACAGAGGCACCTTTCGTCCGATGCCTTGAGAAAATCGATGCAATCCAAAGGGATGTAGCGGAAAAGGTGGCGTATCTGGTGTGTCTCAAGGAAACCATCAACACGGCAATTGACAGGCTCACCAGCCGTGAGGAGCAGCTGGTACTCCGTTACCGCTACCTGGACAACTGCTCTTGGGAGGAGATATCACGGATGCTGAACGTGTCGCTTCGCACGGTACACCGCATACACGGGTCGGCTTTGCAGAATTTTATTGTCCCGGATTGAAAGTTGGCACGGTTTGACACAGTATGGCACACCCGTCCTGTGATATCATTACAATAGCGAAGCAGAATACAGAACGGCCTTCATGGGAGCAATCCTGTGAGGGCTTTTTGTATGTCCGAAGGAGGTGGCGCAGTGCCAAGAAAACCAAAGCGTCCATGCTCCTACCCCGGCTGTCCCAACCTCACGGACGGGCAGTACTGCGAGGAGCATCAGCGGCTTGCCGCACAGCAGTACAACAAATACACACGCAGTCCCGACACAAACAAAAAGTACGGCAGAGCTTGGAAGCGGATCCGCGACCGCTACGCCGCGGCGCATCCGCTGTGCGAGCGGTGCCAGAAGGAAGGACGGCTGACACCTGTGGAAGAGGTGCATCACATTCTGCCCGTCTCTCAAGGCGGTGACCACAGGGAAAGCAACCTTATGAGCCTCTGCCAGTCCTGCCACACAAAAATTCATCTTGAAATGGGTGACAGACACACACATGGGTGATTAGGTTTGTAGCAAAATGTGGTACAGACCAAAACATATACGGTTGAAGCCAAAATATATACACTTTGCACCGCCCGGCGGGGTGAAGTGTACCCCGTTGTTCGGACAAAATAATCAAACTTGAAATCCGAAAGCTGAATCCGTGATATAATGTTCCTGCTTTACTGACAGACAGGATAGGGCAACGCTGGAGAGCGACCCGAGCGGGCTGTCAGGTTTGCGGGGAAGGCGGAGCTTTGGCTTCGTCTTTTTCTTTGCCTTTCCCGGAAACAAAAGCGTTAAACTCCGGGGGGTTGGGGGCAGCGCCCCCAAATGTATCCAACGGATAAATTCCCGTCATGACAAACTTGTAGTACTCACACGGCGAGAGCTTGGCAAGGCTCCATTGATACCGGTCGTTGTTATAATACTCAATCCAAGCGTAAACACGTTCAGCAATTACTGCATGTCCATAAGATCCAACCGGTGGCAGTTCATCCTTCATGTGTCCAAATAGGCTTTCCTGCGGTGCATTGTCCCAACAATTTCCTCTGCGGGACATGGATTGACGGAGGTTGTAATCATTCAGAATGGCAACGAATTTAGAACTGGTGTATTGGCATCCTTGATCTGAATGGATCAGGGCGTCCGTGTGAAGTTCAGACCCATGCTTTTCCATCAGTTGATTTACGGTGTCCAAGACGAAATCTGTATCACAGGAGTTACTGCAGGTACAGGCCAAAACTTCTTTTGTGAATGCGTCCATGATCACACAGACGTATGAATAATAGTAAGCTCGTTGGCTGCTATCTCGGTGTACCGGTCTCGGAATATATGTAATGTCCGTCAGCAGAACAGTGCGCGGTCCAAATGACTTAAACTGTCTGTTTAGTATGTTCGGAGCTGTCCTGTTTTCCTGTAGACGCTTGCCGAGCTTGCGGTACGGATTTACCTTTCGTACCGGACATACGAGGTGATACTTTTTCATCAGTCTGCGAATCTTCTTTGTGTTCATAAGCACCGGGGGATCCTGATGCCGCAGTCTCATGTGTATACCGCGTGCGCCTTTTGAATATCCGCGGAAATTGTATGCAGCCACAATGAGGTCAAAGTCTCTTTGATCGGCCTCATCGGATGCTGTCCGCTCGGTCTGATGTCCACGCCAGTAATAAAATCCCGAACGAGATACGCCTGCTATTTCACAAAGATAAGAAATATTCAGAAGATTGTCATCCTGGCTAATGGTTTCATTTATGATGCGGTAGCGGACTTCTGGGGAACCATTCATATACATGGCTATTTCCCTTTCTTCTCCGCAAATATAATTTTTTTTATAAACTCAATCTCTTGGGACATGTAGGCAACCTTCGCAGCGAGATGGTTTATTTCTGACTCGCTCATCAATGGAGGATGCCCTTTGTTTGCCCTACGAGGCGGCGCTGGCAGTGGAGGTGCATCCTCGTTGTCATCCGGATAAGGATCATTTCCTTCGGTAAACTCGAGGCCACGTCCTTTTGCTTGCCGCAGAAGCTTAAAAAAGCCGAGAATGCGTGCACGTCCTAATGTCTCCGGGTTGAGGCCGACCTCAGAAAAAATCTGTATCGGATCGACCCCATCGCAGTACCGTTGCCAAGCTGCATCTTTAAAAGCTTTTGTGTATGACACTGTTTTGCTTGAGACATATGCCACATGAGGCGAGTCCGTGAGTTCCTTGAGTTGTTCTGCAGAGAACGCAGCATGCTCATATGTGCCGTCAGGATTCTTTTTCTTACGGCCTGCACCAGGACGTGAACCCCCACGATTACTGCTGTTTGCCATTGATAATTCCTCCTTTTGCAGAGAGAAATGATTTCAAATACAGATATTATAGCATTATCTGTCCGGTCTGTGGATGCAAACTATATTATCTGTCCGAAAACTTGATTTCCAACTCTGCGATTTGTGTGATGATTTTGATTTCACACTCTCGAATTTCAATCAATGACTGTCCAAATTTCGGGGTACGGATCAGGGGCGGTCAAAATCATGAAACACTCCTTCAGCGGAAAGCGCCGTCCCCTCACGCGCGCGAAAAAAGCGTATTCAAAAGGGTAATAAAAGAAGGCGGTGAGAAATATGCCGACGAAATCGAATAATACCGGCGGCCGCGGCGGCAGACGTTCGGGTGCTGGACGCAAAAAATCTGCAGTATCCGAGAAAGCCGCGAACGGAAATCCGGGCGGCAGACCGCTTGAGGTACTGGATATTCCGGAGATGGAAGGTGCTGACATGCCGACGCCACATGACTTCCTTTCTGCCAAGCAGCATGACGGTTCGACACTCGAAGCCGGTGAAATCTACCGGGAAACCTGGGAGTGGCTCCAAAAAATCGGTATCGCGCAGAAAGTTTCGCCGCAGCTCTTGGAACGCTACGCGATGTGCTCCGCAAGATGGATTCAGTGTGAAGAGATGACGACAAGGCTCGGATACCTTTCGAAGCATCCGACAACCGGCAAGCCTATTCCCTCTCCCTTCATAAACATCGGCATCAATTATATGAATCAGGCCAACCGCTTGTGGGATGAAATCTTCCAGATTGTGAAGGAGAACTGCTCAACAGAATACGGCGGCCTCAATCCGCAGGATGACGTCATGGAACGGCTGCTCCGCGCCAGAAAGGGAATATAAATGGATACAACCAAATTTGAGCAGGTACCGATCGATAAACTGGTGCCCTATGCCCGGAATGCGAGGACGCATTCAAAAGAACAGATTGCGCAGCTGAGAGCCAGCCTTCGGGAGTTCGGTTTTGTCTCTCCCGCCGTCATCGACAGCAAATACAACATCTTGGTCGGCCACGGCAGAGTGCAGGCGGCACGTGAGGAAGGCTATACCACCGTTCCCTGTGTCTTTGCCGAAAACCTGACGGATGCTCAGAAACGGGCCTATATCCTCGCGGATAACCAGCTCGCACTGGGCGCCGGATGGGACGAAGAGATGCTCTCCGTTGAACTGTCCGACCTGCAGGATGAGTCCTTTGACATTTCACTTCTCGGTTTCGACAGCGATGAGCTCGAAAAGCTGATGAACGACGACTCCGGAAAAAACGTCGAGGACGATGACTTCAATCTTTCCGCTGCACTTGAGAAAGCGTCATTTGTGGAACGCGGCGACATCTGGACAGTTGGAAAACATCACCTCATGTGTGGTGATGCTACTTCGGCGGATGACGTGAACACGCTCATGGGCAACAAGAGGGCCAACCTCATCGTAACCGACCCGCCTTACGGAGTTTCCTTCAAAGCCTCGGACGGCCTCACGATAGAAAACGACAGCCTGAAGGGCGAGGAATTTTATAACTTTCTACTCTCTTCTTTCAAGAACATGGCTGACCATCTCGAAAAAGGCGGCGCGGCTTATGTGTTCCATGCGGACACGGAAGGCCTGAACTTCCGGAAGGCCTTCATCGACGCAGGCTTTCATCTCGCGGGTGTCTGCATCTGGGTAAAGAACAGTCTCGTACTCGGCCGCTCCGACTATCAATGGCAGCACGAGCCGATTTTGTATGGCTTTCTGCAGAATGGAAAACACCCGTGGTACGCTGACAGGAAGCAGACGACCATCTGGAATTACGATAAACCAAAACGAAATAAAGATCACCCGACTTCCAAACCGCTCGACCTCCTTGGCTATCCGATCCAGAATTCCAGCCAGGAGAACGCTGTCATCCTCGATACTTTCGGCGGTTCCGGTTCCACGCTCATGGCCTGTGAAAAGTTAAATCGGATTTGTTACATGATGGAACTTGACCCGAAGTATGCCTCCGTTATCCTCCGCCGGTATGTAGAGGATACGAATGATGCATGGGATGTGCATGTAGAAAGAAATGGCGAGAAGATTCCCTATTCCAACCTCGTAAAAGACGTTGAAATCGAGAGTGTATAGCACACAAATTTCATCCCGATAATTCGGCGATATTCTACAGCACAAAATTTCCCAAATTGCTTGATAAATAAGGCCTTCTGAGTGATAGATGTACATACCAAAACGAAGGAGGCAAATACCAATGAAAATAGATTACAACGTAACAGGAAAAGACAGGAAGTCCTTAGTCAATGCCATCGCAGCAATCACAGAAGGAAAGGCAGAATACCTCGGTATGCCGACAGCGGCCTACAAAGTCGGCTGCTTCACAGTCGACCGGAACGGAACACTGGAGTTCGGCAACAGAACAGACAGCAAAGGAACCGAGGACCTTATCAAAGAGCTTGACAAGCGCGGCTTCACTGCCAAAGTTGGGGAAACGTCCGGAGAAGAGTCTGAAACGGCGGATGGCGCCGGACAGGGCGAAAACATGGGCCTTACGATTTCGGTTCCACTGGCGGCGGTCTCAACCGGCAACCTGACGAACCTGCTCAAGGCGAAAGGTGCGCTTATCAAGAAGGCACTTGGAATTGACGACATGCCGATTGAAATCGGTGAGAATAAAGTTTCATTCCCATGGTTTCCGGAAATGCCGGGATCGGATGCATCCAAAGCATACACTCATTTCATTGCCGCCCTCTGCAAACTCTCGAAAGACCAAAAACGGGTAAGCAGTACCGAGCACCCGGCCGACAATGAGAAATACGCATTCCGCTGCTTCCTTCTGCGGCTCGGATTCATAGGACCAGAATACAAGCAGGAGAGAAAGATTCTGCTGAAGAACCTGACAGGAAATTCGAGTTTCAGGAACGGGGCGAAAAAAGAGGCCACTGACGATGAAATTTCCGAATAAAGAAACGGCTGAAAAGGTGAAGCGGCAGTTTCCAGTGGGATGCCGCGTGGAACTCCTTCGGATGGACGATGCTCAGGCACCGCCCATCGGCATCAGAGGAATAGTCACTGGAGTCGACGACACCGGCTCCCTTCTCGTAAACTGGGATAATGGCTCCAGCCTCAATGTAATTTACGGCATCGACATCGTGCGGAAGGTGGTGGATTCCGATGACTGAGAAAATTAAGGAACAGATTCTCGCGATTCAGAACACCGGCCTTACAAATATGTTCGACGTAAACGCCGTCCAGCGCCTTGCCTACAAACGTGATTTCTATGAGCTGGTGTTTTTCCTTGAGGAACACCGCAAGGAATATGTGCATTTCATTCTCACAAGCGAAGCGTAAACTACACAATTTTACCGTTCCTAAAAGGCTTGACTTCTCGCATAGAATTCTCCGGAATCCACTTGCTATTCGTTCCCTTCAGAGTGATATATGTATATGCAAAAAGGAAAACACATCTGAATAAAACGGAGGGAAAAGACCATGTGGAGCAAAGGAAGCCTAAAAATCGGAAATCACATCATTCACTACTGGGTCAAGCACTACGAGCAGGGCAGCCAGTACGGAATTGAAAACGAAGGCAGAATCTCGAAGCTCATGCTGAAAAAAACGGCGCGGTCATTGCCAACTACGACCGGGGTTGGGATATGGAACCGGAAACGGAAGCCGCGCAGCTTGCCTATGCGATTTTGGTAAAGAAATATAACTGAACATGAATAGAAATATTCCGAAAGAAGAAGCCGTACGGCTCTTTCTCTCGTACCAACATAGATTTGTGAGTATCGCCAGTCGAATATATCGACAGGCGGCCTTTTATTTTGCCTTGAAAGGAGGATGCCGCCGTGGCAATGAGGAAATTGAAACATTACAAGCCAACCCGCTTCATGGCAGAAGGTTCCGCCTACAACAAGGTTATGGCGGACTACGCCGTGACGTTCATCGAGCAGCTCTGCCATACCAAGGGCACATGGGCAGGAAAGCCTTTCGAGCTCATTGACTGGCAGGAGCAGATTATTCGTGACCTCTTCGGCATTCTGAAGCCGAACGGTTACCGGCAGTTTAACACGGCCTATATCGAAATCCCGAAGAAGATGGGAAAGTCTGAGCTTGCCGCTGCGGTCGCGCTGCTCCTCTGCTGCGGCGACGGAGAGGAACGCGCTGAGGTCTACGGCTGTGCCGCTGACCGCCAGCAGGCAGCCATCGTGTTCGACGTCGCCGCCGACATGGTCCGAATGTGTCCGGCGCTCGACCGGCGCATCAAAATTCTTGCTTCTCAAAAGCGGATTATCTACCAACCTACGAACAGTTTCTATCAGGTGCTCTCCGCCGAAGCATATTCAAAGCACGGTTTCAACGTCCACGGCGTCGTCTTCGATGAACTGCACACACAGCCGAATCGGAAGCTCTTCGATGTCATGACAAAAGGTTCCGGCGACGCCAGAATGCAGCCTTTATATTTTCTCATCACGACAGCCGGTAATGACACAAACACGATCTGCTACGAGGTCCATCAGAAGGCGCAGGATATCCTTGACGGCAGGAAGGTTGACCCGACCTTCTACCCGGTCATCTACGGTGCCGCTGAAACGGACGACTGGACAGACCCGAAGATCTGGAAGAAAGCAAATCCGTCGCTCGGCATTACAGTCGGCATCGATAAAGTCGAAGCAGCCTGTGAATCGGCGAAGCAAAATCCCAGCGAGGAGAACTCCTTCCGGCAGCTCCGCTTAAATCAATGGGTTAAGCAGGCCGTCCGCTGGATGCCGATGGATAAATGGGACACCTGTGCGTTCCCTGTAAACGAAGAGGAACTGGAAAACCGCGTCTGCTACGGCGGTCTCGACCTCTCATCCACGACCGACATCACGGCATTCGTTCTGCTTTTCCCTCCCAAAGACGAGGACGGCAAATATGTGGTTCTCCCGTACTTCTGGGTGCCGGAAGAAATGCTCGACCTCCGTGTCCGGCGCGACCACGTGCCCTATGACATCTGGAAAAAGCAAGGGTATCTCGAAACTACGGAAGGAAATGTGATACACTACGGCTATATTGAAAAGTTCATCGAGCGTCTCGGTGAGCGCTTCAACATCCGTGAGATTGCTTTTGACCGCTGGGGAGCTGTGCAAATGGTGCAGAACCTCGAAGGCATGGGTTTCACGGTCGTTCCGTTCGGGCAGGGCTTCAAGGATATGTCGCCGCCCACGAAGGAACTCATGAATCTCACGCTGGAAAAACGCATCGCACACGGCGGCCACCCGGTGCTCCGCTGGATGATAGACAACATCTTCATCCGCACCGACCCTGCCGGAAACATCAAGGCGGACAAGGAAAAAAGTACAGAAAAAATCGATGGTGCGATTGCAATGATCATGGCGCTTGACCGTGCCATTCGCTGCGGCAACGACAACGGCGCTTCTGTTTACGATGACAGAGGCATTTTATTTCTGTAAATAATATTTTCATTTTTGCTTGCTGTTAGCTTGCATATTGCAGCCAACTTGTGTTATGCTATCCGTGAAAGGATGGGATTTGTATGGCACGAACTTCTAATGTTTTCGCCCGTGTAGAGCCAGAAATCAAAAAGCAAGCCGAAGAAGTACTCAATCAGCTCGGCATTCCGATGTCCAATGCTGTAGGAATGTTTTTAAGACAAGTCGTACTGCAGCGCGGTATTCCATTTGAAATGAAGCTGCCTGCAAATGCTCCGATTGCCTTTGGTGCCCTTACCAAAAAACAATTTGATACTGAAATGAACAAAGGTATGGACGATATAAAGGCAGGCAAGGTTTATTCGTCAGATACCGTTGAAAAAGAGATGAAGCGGGACTTTGGAGTATGAGCTGGGAAGTTGCATATTCCGAAAAAGCGCGCCAGGATTTAAGAAGCATTTATGAATATATTGCAGACGGGCTCTGTGTTCCGGATACAGCGGTAAAGCAGGCAGGACGGATTTTGCAGCATATAAAGAGTTTGAGTGAAATGCCTCTGCGTTACCGATTATACGAGGATGAACCTTGGCACAGTATGGGGCTGCGTTTCTTTCCTGTAGACAATTATCTGGTTTTCTATCTGCCAAAAGAAACGGATAAAATGGTATATATTGTCCGCATCATGTATGGCGTACAGGATATCAGAAAGCAGCTCCGTGAAACAATAAAATATTAATTGCTGAAAGCATCTATCGAAAGGTAGGTGCTTTTCTTACGCCCTTTTTTAGAAAGGATGTGATTTATATATGAGTATCTTCAGCGGCCTTTTCCGGTCACGGGATAAACCAGAACACCGGCCTAAGGATTCAACGAACGGCAGCGGCTACCGCTATTACTTCGGAAACAGTTCTTCCGGCAAAGCGGTGACGGAGCGCTCCGCCATGCAGATTTCAGCAGTATACGCCTGCGTCCGCGTCCTTTCGGAAGCCATTGCGAGCCTTCCGCTGCACCTTTACCGCTATACAGACAAAAACAGCAAGGAAAAGGCTGTCGACCACCCACTGTATCCGCTGCTTCATGACGAACCAAACCCGGAAATGACTTCGTTCATATTCCGGGAAACGCTCATGACGCACCTTCTTCTTTGGGGAAACGCTTACGCACAGATCATAAGAAACGGACGCGGCGAGGTCGCGGCACTTTATCCTCTCATGGCAAACCGAATGCGTGTCGATCGGGATGAAAACGGACATCTGTACTACGAGTATCAGATGAGCACATCCGATGCTCCGACGATGAAGGCCGGGACGGTCAGGCTCACGCCTTCCGACGTGCTGCACATTCCGGGACTTGGCTTTGATGGTTTGGTCGGCTATTCGCCGATCGCGATGGCGAAGAATTCCATCGGCATGGCAATGGCGACCGAGGAATACGGCGCGGCCTTCTTTAAAAACGGGGCGAATCCATCCGGCATTCTGTCAATGCCGGGCGTCGTGAAAGACCCGGAGAAAATAAGGAACTCATGGGAGGCCGGATTCGGCGGGAGTTCCAATTCCAACAAGGTCGCCATTTTGGAAGAAGGCATGACCTATACGCCGATTTCCATCAGTCCGGAGCAGGCGCAGTTCCTTGAAACGCGCAAGTTCCAGCTGGACGAAATTGCGAGGATTTTCCGCATCCCGCCACACATGATCGGCGACCTCGAACACGCGACCTTCTCGAACATTGAGCAGCAAAGCTTGGAATTTGTCACTTATACGCTGGAGCCGTGGCTTGTGCGCTGGGAACAATCCATGCAGCGCTCGCTCCTCTCTCCGGAGGAAAAGAAAAGCTACTTCATCCGCTTTAATGTAGACGGGCTCCTGCGGGGAGACTATCAGAGCCGCATGAACGGTTATTCGACCGGCATTCAGAACGGAATTTTTTCCGTGAACGATGTGCGGGAACTTGAGAACATGGATCTCCTTTCCGACGAGGAAGGCGGCAATATCCACGTCCTGAACGGAAACGTGGTAAAACTTGCGGATGCCGGGTCCGCATACAATCAAAATTCAAACAAGGAGGATACAGATGGGAAAGACAAACAAGTTCTGGAGATGGGCAAGAAATAAGCTGCCCGATCCAGCAAATCCCGGACAGGAAACGGAAGAACGGATGTTGTTCCTTGACGGGACAATCGCAGAAGAGAGCTGGTTTGACGACGACGTCACTCCGGCTCTTTTTAGATCGGAATTGGAAAGCAGCTCCGGCGACATCACGGTATGGCTGAACTCTCCGGGCGGTGACTGTTTTGCGGCAGCACAGATTTACAACATGCTCCGCGACTACAAGGGCAAGGTCACAATTAAGATTGACGGTCTTGCGGCTTCCGCGGCAAGCGTCATTGCGATGGCGGGCGACGAAGTTTTGATGTCTCCAGTTTCAATGCTCATGATTCACAATCCGAGCACAGTCGCAATGGGCAATGCCGGTGAGATGCAGAAGACAATCGAAATGTTGGACGAGGTGAAAAACTCCATCGTCAACGCCTACCAGACAAAGACCGGCCTTTCGAGGAATAAACTCAGTAAGCTCATGGATGAAGAGACCTGGATGAATGCTGGGAAAGCAGTCGAGCTGCATTTTGCGGACGGTGTGATTGAGAGGAGCTCCCTCTATGGTAGAAAACCGGAAACAGAGCCTGACGAAACACCTGCTGAGGATGAACCGGACGAAAGAAGCACATCAGAAAAGGAATCCGATGAGGTTGAGCCGAAATCCATGCTCTTCTCCCGTTACAGAGCTGCGGCAGCCATGAACAAGAAGCTCTGCAACTACTGCAGGGAACATTCCGAAAAACCGCCTGATAACGAAAAGCAGGCAAAAGTTTACAACACAGGCAGATCGGTCGAAGACCTCGAAAAGCGTCTCGACCTCATGAAACAGTTCATTGAATAGGAGGACAACATCATGAATGTACAGGAATTAATTAATAAGAGAGCCAAGGCGTGGGAAACGGCAAAGGCATTTCTCGAATCCCACCGCAGCAGCGGCGGCATCCTTTCTGAGGAAGACGGAGCCGCCTACGACAAGATGGAAAAGGAAATCACCGGCCTCACAAAGGAAATCGACAGGCTGAACCGCCAAAAGTCTATCGAGGAACAGATGAGCCAGCCGGTCAATATTCCCCTTACCGGGAAGCCAGGTGCCGGAACAGAGAATAAGCCGGAGAAACACGGCAGAGCATCTGACGCCTACGCGAAAGCAATGCTCACAGCCATGCGCAGCGGCTTCCATCAGGTGTCGGACATTCTGCAGGAAGGCACTGACGCGAACGGCGGTTACCTCGTTCCGGAAGAATGGGACTCCCGCCTTATCGACAAACTCACAGAAGAAAACATCTTCCGCAGCCTTGCAACGACCATCACTACGTCCGGCGAGCACAAGATCAACATTGCGGGAACGAAACCCGCAGCGGCATGGATTGAGGAAGGCGAAGCGTTGACTTTCGGAGATGCGACGTTCGACCAGATCGTCCTTGATGCACACAAGCTCCACGTGGCCATCAAGGTAACCGAGGAACTGCTTTACGACAACGCCTTCAATCTGGAAAACTACATCATTGACCAGTTCGGCAAGGCGCTCGGCAATGCCGAAGAGGACGCTTTCCTGAACGGCAGCGGAACCGGAAAGCCGACCGGCATCTTTGCGGACAAGGGCGGCGGTGTAACGGCTGTAACCTTAAGTGGTACAAAGCTCGCGACGGATGATATTCTCACCCTGATTTATGCCTTGAAGCGCCCGTACCGCAAGAACGCCTGCTTTATTCTGAATGACTCCACCCTCGCGGCAATCCGCAAACTCAAGGACAACAACCAGGCCTACATCTGGCAGCCGTCCTATCAGGCTGGCGAACCGGACAGGCTTTGCGGCTACGCTGTGCGCACTTCCGCTTATGCGCCTGCTCTTGAAGCCGGAAAAGCCGCGATCGCCTTCGGTGATTTCAGCTACTACAACATCGGTGACAGAGGAACCAGAAGTTTTCAGGAACTCCGCGAGCTCTTTGCCGGTAACGGAATGATTGGCTATGTGGCGAAGGAACGTGTCGACGGCAAGCTCGTGCTGCCGGAAGCTGTCCAGATTCTGAAAGCTGGAGCAAGTGCCTGAATCAACTGATTCATAAGCAAAACAGAGGCGGTGACACATCATGCTGATTACACTGGATGAAGCAAAGCTTTATCTGCATATTGACTCTACAGATGAGGATTCCATGATAACGGGATTTATAGAAACAGCGGAGAAACTATGCATGAATATCGCACGTGTAGACGAAACGGGGCTTCTTGCTTCAAAAGAAACCGCGCGGATTGCGGAGCTTTACGCGGTGGCCTATCTGTACGAAAACCGGGAAAACGCAGATTTCAAGGAGCTGACTTCCATGCTCCGTGCCATCCTTTTTGGCATCCGCAAAGACACGTTTTAGGAGCGCCTGCCATGAGATACAAAATGCACATCAGTGAACTGCGGACCTTAATCCGCATTCAAAGGAAAGTGGTCACCGGCACAGGTATTCATCAGACAATAAGCTGGATTGATCTTGGCAACACACTTTCCACTGATCCGCCCCGTTATCTGCGGTGCAAATGGTATCCTTTGGGCGGAACCGAAGCATGGATTGCCCAGTCCGTCCAGGTGATTGACGCGGCGAATGTCGTCATGCGGTATAATCCGCTGATCACCGCTTCCTGCAGGCTGATCCGCGGCAACATTGTTTACACAATCATCGACCCGATGGACCCGGACCAGCACCGCGAATGGATAGTTTTTAAAGTCAAGGCTTCTTTAAGCGTTTGATCCTTTCAGAAAGCTTTTGAGCGGTCGTCCATACGGGCGGCCGCTTTTTTCATGCACAAATTCAAGGAGGCGTGTCTCATGAAAGAATTCTGGAATTCCATACAATTTGTGTTTGCTGCCATCGGCGGGTGGCTCGGCTTTTTTCTCGGCGGCTGCGACGGCCTGCTTTATGCGCTGCTCCTCTTCGTCATCTGCGACTACATCACCGGCGTCCTGTGTGCAGTTTCGGACAAAAAACTTTCATCCGAGGTCGGTTTCAGGGGAATCTGCCGGAAGGTGCTGATTTTTCTGCTGGTCGGAATCGGAAACGTAATTGACGTGCAGGTTCTCGGCCAGCCGGGCGTGCTCCGGACGGCAATCATCTTCTTCTATCTCTCAAACGAAGGGCTGTCTCTGACAGAGAATGCGGCACACCTGGGACTTCCGATACCGGAAAAGCTCAAGACTGTGCTGGAACAGCTCCATGACCGTGATGAAAAGGAGGACAAGTAACATGACTGGAATCAAAGGAATCGACATATCGGTATGGCGGTTCTTTATTGATTCCAACAAGTCGAAAAGCAAATTTCAGTAAGATAACATATTGTGCATCCACCCCGCCTGCGAGTGTTCCCTCATCGGAATACCCGCAGGCTTTTTTTATTTTCTTTCGCTCAAGTCGTTCCTCCATCTCCAGTGAAAAGTGGAGGTGGATAACCGATGGCAGAAGAAGCAAAAACGAATCATACCGGATTCTTTACACAGAAAAAGCTGCAGGGTGATTTTGATTACTACCGCGCCCAGAAAATTGCAGAAATCATGCTTACAAACGATCTGATTTCTCAAGCTGAATTCAACAAATTAACGGACATCAACCGCAGAACTTTCTCTCCTCTGTACGTGGAAATCATGCCGGAAATTGCTTGATAGTTCCGGCAATCAGAGTGATAAATAGACGTACCAGAAGGAGGTGAGTGTATGAAAAAGGTCACAAAAATTGGGGAAAACAAAAAGGTCAATTATAATGGCAGGAAACTTCGCGTAGCTGCTTACTGCCGTGTTTCGACCGATTCTGATGAACAGGCAGAAAGCCTGAAGGCCCAGAAGGAGCACTATGAAAGTTACATCAAGTCGCGCGATGACTGGAAGTTTGCCGGGCTTTATTACGATGAAGGCATCACGGGCACCAAGAAAGAGAAGCGTCCTCAGCTGCGGAAAATGATGGCCGACTGCAAAGCTGGAAAGATTGATTTCATCGTAACCAAATCCATCAGCCGTTTCTCCCGGAATACGGCCAACTGTCTGGAACTGACACGAAAGCTTCTCACGCTGAATATTCCCGTTTACTTTGAAAAGGAAGACATCAACACCGGGGCAATGGAAAGCGAACTGTTCCTTTCCATCCTCTCCAGTATGGCTCAAAACGAATCTGTTTCCATTTCGCAGAATGGCAAATGGTCGGTTCAGAAACGATTTGAAAGCGGGACCTTCAAAATCAGTTACCCGCCCTATGGCTATGACTGGAACGGCGAGAAGATGGTTATTAACCCCGCTCAGGCTCAAGTTGTAAAACAGATTTTTTCTGAAACGCTGTCTGGAAAAAGCAGCCCTGCCATTGCGAAGGAACTCAATGCCGGGCATATTCCCAGCAGGAGAAGCGGGCATTGGACCAGTACGACTGTCCGCGACATGTTGACAAACGAAAAATACACCGGCGACTGCCTGTTTCAAAAGACTTATACCGATTCCCAGTTTAACCGGCATCACA
The DNA here is from genome assembly GCF_013315815.1 of Caproicibacterium lactatifermentans. Taxonomy (NCBI): domain Bacteria; kingdom Bacillati; phylum Bacillota; class Clostridia; order Eubacteriales; family Oscillospiraceae; genus Caproicibacterium; species Caproicibacterium lactatifermentans. The sequence continues at coordinate 209,791 of NZ_CP046051.1, read as the reverse complement.
ATCGCGGTGAGAAAAACCGGTATTTATTGCAGAACCATCATGAAGCAATCATCAGCCATGAAGACTTCAACACGGCGGCGGCACTCATTCGTGAACGCGCCGCTGAAAAAGGTGTAGAGAAGGGAAGCCGCAAATATCAGAATCGGTATCCATTTTCCGGGAAGATCATCTGTGGAGAATGCGGCAGCACCTTCAAGAGAAGAATCCACACCTGCAGCGATTTCAAATATGCTGCATGGTGCTGCAAAACGCACATTGAGGACAAGAGCAAGTGCTCGATGAAGTTCATCAGAGAGGATGCAATTCAGTTTGCCTTTGTCACCATGATAAACAAGCTGGTCTTTGCGCACCGTCTCATTCTGAAGCCCTATGTTGAAACCATCAAAAGTTCATCTTCCGACGATGCGGTTCGTCGCGTCCAGAAAATCCAGACGCTTTTGCTGCAGAATGCCGAACAGCGTGAAACGCTCCAGAAACTCATGGCACAAGGATACCTCGATAAAATCCTTTACAGCAAAGAAAAGAATGAGCTCCTGATGAAGGCCAACGACCTCCGGACGGAAGCTGATTCCCTGAATAACCGAAAAAGTGAAGGCATCCACACGGTTACAGAAGCGACCGCCCTTCTCCATTTTACGGAAAAAGGCGTTATGCTGTATGCCTTTGATGGAACGCTTTTTGAAAAATTCGTTAACCGCATTCTTGTAAAATCCAGAAATGAGCTCTGCTTTGAGATGAAATGCGGTCTGACGCTGACAGAAAGGATTTGAGTCCATGGGACATACACCATTCGGATACCGGATTGAAAACGGAATTGCCGTCGTTGACAAAGAGAATGCCCGGAAAATACGAAAACTCTACACTAACTATCTTTCCGGACTTTCCCTTACCGAAGCCGCTAAAGAAGCCGGTATCGAAATGTACCACTGCTCTGCAAAACGCATCCTGAGAAACCGGCATTACCTCGGCGATGATTTCTATCCGGCCATTATCGATGCAGATACATTCCGGAAAGCAGAGGAAGAGTTGGAAAGCCGTGCTGAGAAGCTCGGCCGGAAGAACAGGAGAAAGGAAACAGTTCCACAGGCACTGCCGACGAGGTTTTCCGTAAAACCTGCAGAAAAGCATTTTAACGACCCGGTCCTGCAGGCGGAATACCTCTATGGGCAAATTGAAAGCGAGGCAGATTCATGGGAAAAGTCATGCTCATTCCTGCAAAAAGGCAGGTCGGAAACAATGAGAGAGCAGAAGAAAATCCACGGCTGAGAGTTGCGGCCTACTGCCGGGTCAGCACGGACAGCGATGAACAGGCAACAAGCTATGACGCGCAGGTCAAGCACTACACGGAGTACATCCAGAGGAATCCGGAGTGGGAATTCGCAGGCATTTATGCCGACGACGGCATCTCCGGCACGAACACCAAGAAGCGGAATGAATTCAACCGGATGATTGACGACTGCATGGCCGGGAACATCGACATGATTATCACAAAATCCATCAGCCGGTTTGCCCGAAACACGCTGGACTGCCTGAAATACATCCGGCAGCTCAAGGGCAAGAACATCCCGGTCTACTTTGAAAAGGAATCCATCAATACATTGGATGCAAAAGGTGAAGTCTTGCTGACAATCATGGCCAGCCTTGCCCAGCAGGAAAGCCAGAGCCTTTCGCAAAACGTAAAACTCGGCCTGCAGTACCGCTACCAGCAGGGAAAAGTGCAGGTCAATCACAACCGATTTCTCGGTTATACCAAAGACGAGAACGGCCATCTCATCATTGACCTGGAACAGGCAGAGATTGTAAAGAGAATTTACCGCGAATACCTCGAAGGCTCCAGCATGGGCAGGATTGCCGCTGGACTTGAAAAAGATGGCATCCTCACCGGAGCCGGAAATACGAAATGGCACACCAGTACCATCAACAAAATTCTCCGCAACGAAAAGTACATGGGCGATGCCCTGCTTCAAAAGACTTATACGGTCGACTTCCTTACCAAGAAGCGAATCAAGAATAACGGCACGGTTCCGCAATACTACGTGGAAGCCGACCATGAAGCCATTATCCCGAAGGACATCTTCATGCAGGTGCAGGAAGAACTGGTCCGCCGCCGTGTGGTGTATGTCAGCCCTTCCGGCAGAAAAAGAAATTTCTCCTGCAGCCACCCATTCGCGCAGATGGTCTACTGTGGGGAATGTGGAGAGCTTTACCGCCGGATTCACTGGTACAGCCGGGGTAAAAAATCCATTGTCTGGCGGTGCATCAGCCGGTTGGAGTCCACTTCGGCAAAAGAACCCTGCCACAACCGCACGGTGAACGAAACCGTATTGCAGGATGTTTCCGTAAAAGCAATCAATCAGGTCCTTGAAGATAAAGACCACTTCACAAACGCCCTGCAGCAGAATATCGCCGCTGCCGTACGGCAAACAGATACCCTTTCACCAGAGGGGATTCAGAGACGGCTGGAAGAACTGCAAATAGAGCTCATCAAAAAAGCAAACAATCAGGACGATTACAAGGCCATCACAGATGAGATATTCCGGCTCCGGGCACAGAAAAAGCAGTCTGAATCCGAAAACACGCTTCGGAATGAAACCTTAAGCCGCATCCGCGAGTTGCAGAAATTCATCGCCGCTCAGCCGACCGAACTCACTGAATTTGACGAGACTCTGGTCAAGCGGCTGATTCAGAAAATCACCGTCTACGCGGACAAGTTTACGGTGGAATTTAAATCTGGCGTGACGGTGAATGTGGAAAAATAGGGTAGAAAACGAGAAAGGGCACCATACTCAAATCCTGTGTATGGTGCCTTGCTTGGTGAATAAACTAAGTATTTGAATTTTTGATTAGATCATCGCAGAAAGCCGCTACGTCACGGCCCGTCACTTCAGTCAGCTCAACAGGGTCGGGTGAGTGGTCCCAAGGAAAGTAAAACATATGCCTGATTCGGAGAATAAAATATAAGTGAAAATCAATGTCCCATAAAGTTCCCACTTGCAACCGAATTTAGAAAAATATATCTTTTTATTCTTTACAGCGACTATTTTTGTGCTATAGTCAAAATGGTTATATAAAAAAGTCATGTTCTCTGCGCAGACAGCTGTGTTTCGATTGACAGAGAGGAAATTAGAAGAATGGATTTTCAAAACTACTTTAAAGTTAAGGTAAAAGAAATTCTTGGTCGCTTATCGGGGAAAAAAGCAATTGTATTCTTTGAGGGCTTTGCGCCGGAGCAAAACCAAATTTTACTCTCCGGCTTTGATGGCTTGATTCAACCCTCCACGGTTTTGGAGGGAAAGTATCTGAATATTCCGGCGATTAGTCTCCAAGAAAACAAGCGTAAGACAATGCAAAAAATTCTAACTGCCGACAATCATGTTCTTGTCGGTGTTTATGAGCAATACACAGCTATTGCGTCATCCCTTCAAGACTTGTATAGTGGGGAAATTGTCATTGTAGTCAACAACCTTTTTCAGCAGTTTTATCCATGTGCCATTGCCCCAGAGACTGCAAAAAGGCTGTATCAATGTTTTCAGAAGGAGAATCCTGATATTCCTGACGAACTGAAGCCATACTTCGACATTTACGGCGATGCAGAAATGGTCAGAGAAACATGCCTTTTGTCTCCTGTAGATCGTCACACCGACGAAGGGATCACAGCGGTTCCTTTTTTCGACTCATATTCTCCGAAATTTCTCACCCAAAGGATGCTGGAAAGTAATTGTACCCTTTCTGTTTCCAGTACCGACTTTTCTGCCCATATTGCTGATATCCTGAGTGGACAGGCATACACACCAACCACTTATATTGTGGATAGCGAAAATTGTGATGCCTGTCAGCGCCTTGCGTGTTGGGTACGGCTTCTTGATTCTCTAAATTTAACTTACGGTATCCAGCTTCACTCTAGATTTGAACAAGTCAGTCATACGGAAGATAATAAATACCTTCCTCTACTGCAAAAATATTGGGGTATGGATGCAAAATTTCGCATTTTACAGTTTTACTGTGATCCTCACAACTCAAATGAGACGGTGTCAGTCAGTCAGGGACACATCGTTTCCACGGTAATTGCGCAGAGTGAAAAAGCCCTTAATGGTAATCATGATTTCAACAACATCTTTATCACTGCGCCGACAGGAGCCGGAAAATCCCTGCTGTTTCAGTTGCCTGCTATTTACCTTTCCGAAAAATTTGATGCCGTTACCATTGTTGTGACGCCGTTGATTGCTCTGATGGATGATCAAGTCAAAAATCTGGAAGCACACCATGTTTTCGGCGCTACTTATCTGAATTCCGATATTACATATGAAGAGCGGCAGTCACGCATCGAAAAAATCAGGGACGGAAAAATATCCATTGTCTATATTGCGCCGGAAATGCTTGTTGCCAATTCCATAGAAAGCCTGATTGGCGAGCGCCCTATTGGCCTTTTCGTCGTGGATGAAGCGCATATTGTCACTTCCTGGGGCAAAGATTTCCGCGCAGATTACTGGTATCTGGGAGACTTCCTCAATGGACTTCGCCAGGCGCCGGCAAAAGGAAGTATGGGACCACATAAAAAGGCTCTTCTGTTTCCGATTCTTTGTTTAACTGCGACGGCTGTTTACGGCGGTTCTGAGGATGTTGTTAATGAGACGATTGAAAGTTTGAACCTTGATAATCCGCTTCTCTTTCTCGGCAGTGTGCGCCGCAGCAATATTTCTTTCGATATCAATCACATTGACCGAAATGAATTTACAGGCGGTATTGATGAATTCAAAACAAAAAAGGCGGCAGAGCGCATCAATTCCTTTGTAAAGAAAGGGGAAAGAACACTTGTGTACTGTCCTTACATCAAGCAAGTCGAAAACATCAGTGTAGAATTGGAATCGGATGCAGCAATCCGAAACCGCGTTGCTGTATTTCATGGAAAGTTGAATAAAGACGCAAAGAAGATCAGCCAGGAGCGTTTTCGCAGCGGTGACTGTACCGCCATGGTCTGCACCAAAGCGTTCGGCATGGGAATCGATATCAAAGATATTCAAAACGTTTACCATTATGCGCCTTCCGGCAATCTTGCCGATTATGTGCAGGAAATTGGGCGCGCTGCACGCAAGCCGGAAATCAAAGGCCATGCCATTGTTGATTTTTTGAACAGTGACCTTCGCTACACGCGAATTCTTTATGGTCTCTCTGGATTAAAGCAATACCAGTTAAAAGAAATGCTGCGAAAGCTCTACGATATTTATAGTACCCGGAGGCACCGTTACCTTCTTATTTCACCAGACACTTTTTCCTACCTTTTTGAGGCTGAAAACATCGAAAATAAAGTAAAGTGCGGTCTTCTCCTCATTGCAAAAGATTTGGTTGGAAAATATGGCTTCCCGGTCATTGTCGTTCGTCCCAAATCGATGATGACGAAAAATTATGTGAATGTTCCACCCGCTACGGAACAGCCGTTTATTGAAAAATACGGTGCCTATGCAAAGAAATTGCAGGACAAGACTCGCCGGATCGTTCCATCACCGAAAGGGAGCAACATTCCTCCTACAATCGTGACCAACAGCGGAAAAATCTATGAAATCGACATGGCGCGCCTTTGGGAAGACAATTTTTCAGATCTCACCTTTATGAATTTCAAGTATCAATTTTTCGCCGGCACATTGTTTCAGTTTGACAATGGCGAACATTTGTCCGCGCGTATCCGCGTAACGATCCATTATAATCAGGATTTTCAGACTGTTCTAAAGAAGTTTACTGATTTTCTGAAGGCTTTGTCCGAAATATTCAGAGCTTACAAGCAAAAAAGGACCGAGTTCACAATAGCCGATTTTAAGGCTGATCTCGGAAAAATCATGGATCTGAAAACGAAACAGTACGGATTCCCGGAGTTGCTGCTGAATCTGTTCGTTAAAGACGTTACTGAAAATATAACTCTTAACAATGTTGGCGGAAAATACCGTTTTATCGCTTCTCACAAAGCAACCTCGGGAAATGGATTGGTATATCGCGTACTCAGTTACAACTATATCACCATGGCGGAAAATTTCGGACAACTGCTGAACCAGTGCGCGCCTAATGATGGTATCACCTTCGAGTCCTTTTTCCCGGCTAAACAAAATGAAAGCCACAGGAGATTAATCGATCTACTTTCCATGCTGGAATTATTGAAGCTCGCTTCTTATGAGATCAAAGGCGGAGAAAGCCTTGAAATCTTTATAAGGATCAATGATCCGCTCAAGGTGAGGCAGCTTGCACATGGCAATTATTCCAATGCACTGCTGACTGATTTACATAAGCGCCACGAGTCTGCACAAAAGGTTATGATGCGGTTTTTTGAAGGCAATTTTTCAGACGACGAACGCTGGGATATCATTGAGAATTATTTTCTTGGTAGAGAGGATATCGTTGACCACCTGCTTTCAGCTGGTCTGAAAAAAGAATAATAAAGACCATTCTCATAATAAGGCTTTACTCATTGAGTGAATCAAAAATGTAGCCTTGCTCCAGAATGAGGCAATACCAATAGAGAAAATCAACTTCGAAAAAGTGAATTACGCGACGGTTGGAAAGGCGTTCTGTATGTCAATGTACACGTCAACGAGTCTCCAGTAATCTACTTGGCTTACCATCTGTGTTAACGCGGATATTTATGCGGCCTATTTCAGATGTTTAGTAGGCTAAAACAGTCAAAATTCATTTTTCCTACCCGACGATTCAGGCACGGAGCGACCCTCTTTTAATGACATTTATCTTGCCAACTCAACACAATTTTGACATCCATCCTGAACACTGAAAACACGGCATCTATCATGGCTACTCAACCCTTTGACATTTCCGAAAATTCCGTCTTTGGATAAGTTCCCGCAGTCCGCCTGCCGTTCCTGAGAAAAATCCATCCATGCCAGAAAAAGGCGTTGTTTCAAGGCTTTTAAGCTGTCACTCTTTTACCCTTGACATCAATGCTACGCACTCAACGTGTGCGGTACGCGGGAAAAGGTCCACCGGCACTGCTGTCTGCAATTCGTATCCATCACCGGCAAACGTTTTAAGGTCGCGCGCCAGTGTTGCCGGGTCACAGGAAACATAGACAATGCGTTGCGGCGCCATGCCCGCCGCAATATGTGCCAGTGCTGCTCCGCAGCCTTTGCGCGGTGGGTCCAAAGCAATGACATCCGGGGCAAATCCCTGCTGCTGAAAATGGGCCGCGGCCTGTGCCGCGTCACCGCAGAAAAATTCCGCATTGGCAATACCGTTGGCTTCTGCGTTTCGGCGGGCATCCTCCACGGCGGCAGGAACGACTTCTACCCCAATCACTTTTTTGGCGTCTTTCGCCATGGATAAGCCAATCGTTCCCGTACCACAGTACAAATCCAACAGCGTTTCTTTTCCGGTCAGCGCGGCAAAGCGTCCCGCCAGGCGGTACAATACCTGTGCCTGGTCGTGATTGACCTGATAAAAGCTGTCCGGCGAAATGGAAAACTGCAGACCGCACAGCATATCCGTCAATGCCGGAACGCCCCACAGGGTGCGGTATCGGTCTCCCAAAACGACATTGGTGCGCTTCCGATTTTCGTTCAGCAGTACACCAGCAAGACCTGGAACCTGCTGCCGCAGCAGGTTTACCAGCAAGTCCTCCCGGGAAACCATGCGGCCATTGATGACCAAGCACACCAGCACCCCGCCGCCGGCCATCGCCTGCCGCAGATACAAATGCCGCAGCAAACCTTTTCCGGTGCGCTCTTCATAGACGCTGTCTTTTGCCTGCCTGTACCACTCCTGCACAGCGCGGACGGCTTTCGTAAAGGTTTCTGGCTGCAGCCGGCAGTCCATGCAGGGCACAATACGGTGACTATGCGGTGCATAAAAGCCTGCCTGCAGGGTGCCGTCCGGCGAAAGTCCCAGCGGGAACTGTGCTTTGTTCCGGTATCGCTCCGGGCAGGGCGCCGGAATCAGCGGCTGTACCATCTGCGGCGAAAGCCCTGCAATGCGCTCTATTGCATCACGCACACGCTGTTCCTTTGCGCGGCATTCCGCTTCATAGGAAATATGGCGGAACACACAGCCGCCGCACTGGGCGGCCTGCGGACAGTCAGATTTGATGCGGTCCGGTGACGGAGCGATGATTTCTTCTATTTTCCCATACGCATAGGTCTTTTCCGTCTTGAGAATGCGCACACGCAGCTGGTCCCCCGCTGCAGCGCCCGCTACAAAGACTGCCGCACCGTCGCAGTGTCCCACTCCGCTTCCCTGCGCCGTATATCCGGTAATTGTAAGCGACACAATATCGTTTTTTGCAAATGCCAGTGTCCTTTTCATATATGCCTCCGCTGCCCCGTAAAATGGGGCTTTTCTGTTTTTTTGATTGTATCACATTCTGCCCTGCACGGCAAAATCATGTGCCCGTTTCCCCGTAAATCATACCTGTAACTCTTTACGAAAACTCAGAACAAAATTCCCCTCTTTTATACAATAGGTAGATTCTGCTTTTATTGGCTTGGATTTGATTGACAGGAACCGTTTTCGTACCTATAATATAGCTGTACTTAAGAAAAACAGAGACCACCGCACAGAGCAATATCTGTTCTTTCTTTTTCCTTTGCATATAAGTTCACGCGGTCGGATGACCGCAAAACCTTTTCAATACAACTCCTCCCCAAAAGGCAAGGAACCGGGAAACCGGAACCTTGTCTTTTATTTTTTGATTGCTTCTGCTGCCCCTGCACTCGCTTTTACCGGCTTGTGCGGGGACTTTTTCCGGCATCCGGTATTGACCTGCTCCGTTTTTCAAAATATAATAGGTAAATGATATAAAAGTAAAGAGAAGGAAACAAAATGTTAAAACAACTGACAATACAGCAGCTTTTTGATTTATCTCATACAGCGGCAGCCCCGCTTCTTTCCGGCTGCACCTATCCGTGGGAGGCTCTGCCAAAAATTCACGACTTCATTTTACAACTTGGCCCTACTCTGCCGGCAGACCAGTATGAACAGCGTGGAGAGAATATCTGGATTGCCAAAAGTGCCGTCATCTACCCTAACAACTACATTGCCGGTCCCTGCATCATCGGGCCGGAAACGCAGGTTCGTCCCGGTGCTTTTATCCGCGGAAATGCGCTGGTTGGCACACACTGTGTCGTCGGCAACTCTACCGAGCTAAAGAATGTCATTCTTTTTGACAACGTTGAAGTTCCGCACTACAATTATGTTGGTGACTCCATTCTCGGTTTTCACGCACACATGGGTGCGGGCTCCATTACCAGCAACATCAAATCGGACCGACAGCTCGTTGTGATTCACGCGGAAGAGAACCTGCCCACCGGTCTAAAAAAAATCGGCGCCATTCTGGGCGATTATGTGGAAGTGGGCTGCAACAGTGTCCTGAACCCCGGTACCATTATTGGCCGCGGCTGCACCGTTTACCCCACCAGTTCCGTGCGTGGATTCATTCCTGAAAACTCCATTTATAAGGAAAAGGGAAACATCGTTAAGAAGGTGTAAAATAATGTATCAAGCCTGTATTTTTGACCTGGATGGTACCCTTGCAAACACACTCGGCTCCATTGCAGAGTTTTCCAACCGTGCACTGCACGACTGCGGCTATCCGGAAATTCCCGTGGACCGCTACCGCCATATCGTGGGAAACGGTGCGGCTGTACAGGTCCAGCGCATGATGCACATTGTCTGCCCACAGGGCTTTACAGAAGCGGAAATGCAGAAAGTGCGCCGCCTTTATGACCAGTACTATGCGGCCGAGCCGCTGAAAGGCATTGTTGGCTACCCCGGCATGCCGCAGCTGCTGGCCTCTCTGCGCCGCCTGAACAAAAAGTCCGGTGTCCTTTCCAACAAACCTGACAGCTGGGCGCAGTCCATTATTGCGGGGCTGTTTCCGGACGGTACATTTAACGCCGTCCACGGCCAGCGGGAAGGGATTCCCTGCAAACCCGCACCGCAGGGGGCGCTTCTGCTGGCACAGGAACTGGGAACAGCGCCGAGGAACTGCCTGTATATCGGCGACACCAACACAGATATGCAGACGGGCGCCGCCGCTGGCATGGATACTGTTGGCGTTCTGTGGGGATTTCGTGACCGGGCAGAACTGGGAAACGCACACGCGAACTATATTGTTTCGGACCCCGCACAGATTTTGGACATTCTGCGGCGCGGTCTGCCGGCGTCTGCATGAGGGGCGAACCCGCGCAGAAACTGCGCCGGCGCACACACCTCGGTTTTCGCATCATCAAAACCGGCATTGCCGTCACATTGTGTCTGGTACTGTATGACATACTGAACTTACCGCAGGCATTTGTTGCCGTTGTAACCACAATTATCAGCATGGGGCCCAATATTAACCACTCCATTCGTTCCGGAAAGGATTCCCTGTTGGCCGCCGTTATTGGGGCTGTGACTGGTGCCCTCATTTACCACGTTTCGCCGCAGAATCCTGGCCTGTGCGGGCTTGGTGTGATTGCCGTTATTTTTTTGTGTCAGTTTCTTCATCTGCGCCGTGGTACACTGATGGCATCATTTATGTTCGTCATGGCCATGCTGCAACCGGAAACCGCCGGTACGGTACAAACCGTAGGATGGTGTTTGCTGGCTGCGTTTCTAGGTATTGTTATTGCGCTGGCAGTCAACCTGTTTATTCTGCCGCCCAATTATGCGCAGAATATTTTACAGCTGGACCGGCAGATTTATGATATGCTCTGCTCCGCTGTAAAAGCCTGTGAGGACCGTTCTGCACCGCCTGACCTGGAGGCGGTGCAGGTACAGTTCCGCCGGCTGGAGCGTGATATACAGCTGTACACTTCCGAATGGAAACTGTTCCGCAACTGTGACAATGCTGTGTTTCAAACCGCGCGCAGGCTTTTCTCCTATCGGGAAGTGCTGGCGGACTTATGGGCCATCGACCGGCTGGACCGCACACTTTCCAGTGAAACAGCCACAGTGTACGCCTATCACCTGAACCGTGCCAACACACTGTTGGCTTCTCTTCATCCACAGCTGCCGGCACATCAGCCGCAGGATGAAAAATTTTGATAACAGAAATGCCGCTGAAAACAGGTTTTCCTGCTTCCAGCGGCTTTTTTAGTCCTCTTTTGTTTTTTGCAGGCACACCTGATATTGTTCTTCCAGCCAATCCATTGCCGCGTCATAACCGGCCGCGTCCTTGGAAAACTCCTTTTGCGCTTCCAGTTTGCTGCGCGCCATACACATTTTCCCGTACCAAACACTCATTTGAATCATATCTCCGGCAGCGTCCACGCGGTAATTCAGCGGCATGAGACTGCCCGTATAAAAATTGTTGTTCTCTGTAAAATAATCTGCTTTTGGAATACCAAACCGATTTGGCACAATTTTTCCCTCCTGTCCAAAAACGGTACCCATAGTGCCGGAACTGCTCTTTCGCGCATAAGATGAAGCGGAGGTGTTGAACACATGGAAACCAAGGTGTACAACTGCATGAACCCTAAGGAAAATCCCCTTCCCCCGTGGATGCGTCTAAGCAAAACCTCTGCGGGACCGGGTGAAAAGGCAGCGGACCCGGTCGAAGCTTTTAAACGAGACCCAGATTCCTTTTTTCCCGACCTGAAAGAATGGATGGGAAAAGACGAGGACGACGAGGACTGACTGCCCGCCAGTCCCCCGCCGCCCGGAAAGTGGCACGGCTCCGCGAGATGAAAGCGGCGCTGTGCCTTTTTATTTTATTTTTGCAGCAGCTTCCGCAGACTTTCCTCGTAGGGTGCACGGACAATTCCCTTTTCCGTCACGATTGCAGTAATGTTTTCATGCGGCGTTACATCAAAGGCGGGGTTGTAAGTTTTTACGCCTTTGGGTGCCGTCCACACACCAAAACGGCAGGTAATCTCCTTTGAGTCACGCTCTTCAATCGGAATTTCTTTTCCGGAAGGCGTGTTCAAATCAATGCTCGGTGTAGGGGCCGCAATATACATGGGAATGCCAAAATATTTGGCCAAAATGGACACACTCATGGTGCCAATCTTGTTGGCCGTATCGCCGTTGGCGGCGATGCGGTCACAGCCGACAATAACAGCGTCTATTTTGCCCTGTGACATAACCATAGCCGCCATATTGTCCGTAATCACGGTAACATCAATACCCGCCTTAAAAAGTTCCAGCGCCGTCAAAGTGGAGCCCTGCAGGCGCGGACGCGTTTCATCAGAATAAATGTGCAGATGCCAGCCCTTTTCCTGTGCAAGGTACATGGGGGACGTAGCGGTTCCGTACTTAGAGGTTGCCAGTTGTCCCGCATTGCAGTGTGTCAGGATACCCATTCCATCATGCAGCAGCGGCATAAAATTCTCACCAATCTTTCGGCAGATATGAATATCGTCGCTGTGAATTTGCTTTGCTTTTTCCCGCAAAATGTGCTTAATCTCCGAAACCGGCTTTTCCCGAACGGAAAGCGCCGTTTCCTTCATCTGCTGCAGTGCCCAAGAAAGGTTCACTGCCGTTGGACGGGATGTATTTAGGTATGCTGCTTTCTCCTCCAGCACTTTCCAGAAAGCACTGAAGTTCTCCTCCGGTGCGTCTTTAATCCCGAAGTATAGTCCATAGGCCGCCGTTACACCAATCGCCGGCGCACCGCGCACCACCATGTCCTGAATGGCGTGCCACACACCTTCACAGGTATCATATTCGATATAGGTGATTTCATTCGGCAGCTTGGTCTGGTCCAGCAAGGATAGCTTATCCTCCGCATCTTTCCACGTAATTGCCAGCAGTCCCGCCATAAACAGGTCCCCCACCTTTCTGTTCTTTTATCTGCAGCTGATGATTATATGTTGTCAGGATACCGGTTTATCCGGCCTTCTCACGGCTCCCGACAAACGGTCGTCAAGCAAATTCTCATCGATAATCTCGAAATGGTCAGACATTGCCCGGCAGGCACCGCTGCGGTCCCTATTTTTCAGGCAGACAACCATATTTTCGTGGATGCGCTGCAACCGCCGCTTTTCCATGTCTGTACGGGAAATACTTTTGCGCATGTCCTTAATGAACAAATCCATGACATCGGAAAGGGCCTGCAAAATAGAAAAAATCAGCCGATTCCCGGAAGCCAGCGCTATGACATAGTGCATTTTTTTATCCAGAATGGCGTTTTCCTCTTCATCCTGGCTGGCAGCCATGGCAGAAACAATCGCTTCTAAAGAGCGCAGCTGCTGCGATGTAATATGGTCAGCGGCCAGGAAAATGGCCTCTTCCTCCAACCCGCGGCGCAGCTCACTCAGCTGACGGTAACTGACCTGCTGAAGCAGGAACATCAAAGAAAGGGACTGAAATAAGCTTCTTTGGAAATTCCCGGAAATGTAGTTGCCGGCGCCCTGTGCGCTGGTAACTGTACCCAGCATCTCTAAAATCCGCAGTGCCTCACGTACGGAATTCCGGCTGACGCCGAGCATATCAGCCAATTCCCGTTCCGGCGGCAGTTTGGAACCCTGCTGCAAATTCCCCGCCAGAATCTGCTGCTTAATGTACGCAATAACTCTTTCGTATGCCTTTCCTGACTGTTCTTCTTTATTGTCCGTTCTATCCATATCTTTCACTTTCGGTGGTTCCCCCTGAAGCGCCTCATTTTGCCGGTAAGCTTCCGGCAAGCACGGTCGAAACGCCGCGTTTTCTTTTTATCCTATCATAAAACGGCAGCCCATGCAATCCATAGATAGGCAAAATTCGACCTTCTCATCATAAGGATACAAAAAAGCTACACAGAAATATGCGCAGCTTTTTCTCCTTTTTGGCCGTCTTCTCTTTTGTTCTGAAAAGGAAAAAGCAATTCCTTACAGGTTCTTTTCGCAAAAGGCCTTCAATTCTGCAGCATCTTTGGCCTCACTGGCGCCTTCCACAGAAAAGGTGATTTCGTCGTCTTTCTTAACACCAAGGCCCATAACCGCAAAAATACGCTTTGCGTCTGCACTGCGGCTCTTGGCAGCCATCTGTACGGAAGATGTACACCCCTGTGCGCATTTGACCAAAAGTCCTGCTGGACGAGCGTGAAGGCCCTGCGGGTCGGTAACGGTATAGGTGAATTTCTGCATATCAGTCACTCCTGTAAATATAAAATTTATTTATTTGAAAAGCAAGCCTATAGTCAGCTTGCTTTGCCTGCGAATTCTTTCTTCTGTTTCCTGCTTTTTAGGGCGATAACCATCAGCATGGAAACAACCGTGCCCACGCCAATCGTCAGCAGGAATAGCGGCAGACTGTTGGTTGCACCCAAGAAACCAACAATCGGACCGCCGTGCGGGACCACATCTGTAATGCCAAGGACCATGCCCAGTGCCGAGGCAACACTGCTGCCAACAACAATGCTGGGAATGGCACGCTTCGGGTCACAGGAAGCAAACGGAATGGCACCTTCGGTAATGCCGATAAGTCCCATCAGCAGTGCCGGAATGCCGGCAGCGCGTTCTTCTTCATCAAAGCATTTCTTGCCAACCAGCGTTGCCAGTCCCATTGCCAGCGGCGGCACTGGAATAGCACACGCAACCGCACCCATAATCTGCGGCGTACCCGTAACAATGGAGGCTGTACCAAATAGGAACGCGACCTTGTTGATTGGGCCGCCCATATCGACACCTATCATAGCACCAAGCAGCAGACCGAGTGGAATGGCTGTCGCCGGATTTTTAGACAGAAAAGTCAGTGCGTTGTTCAGGGCAGTCATCAGCCAGGAAATCGGCGCACCGAGGAACAGAATCAGTGCGGCCGAAACTGCCGCTGTGCCCAAAATCGGAATCACAAAAATCGGCATGACTGGCCGCAGGCTCTTCGATACCCTCCAGCTGTTCATCCATTTGACCAGATAACCGGCCAGGTAGCCGACCAAAATAGCGCCGAGGAATCCGGTGCCGGCGGATGTACCGAGAATTTCCTTGCTATTTGCAACCATAGCGGAAATCATGGCCGGTGCCAGTGCCGCACGACCAGAGATTGCATAAGCGATAAAGCCCGCCAGAATTGGAATCATCAGATTAAAGCCCATGCTGCCTATCTGGTTTACCTTACTCCAGAACCCCGGCGAAACAACCATGCCCTTTGCCGTGGGTGTACCACCGCAGGAAATGGACACAGCGATAAACAGGCCGCCGACAACGACGAACGGAATCATGTAGGAAACACCATTCATCAGCTGCTTCATGGCTGTTTTGCCTGCACTGACATCGCCAGATGATTCTTTCTTCTCCGCTTCGCCCTCCTCGGTGCCTTCCTCACTGCTGCTGTAAGTCTGTGCACGTGTTGGCAGCGACTGCAAAACCCCGCTGGCATCTTTGATAACATCTTTAATGGGCAAAACCAGCGTTTTTTTGCCGTTAAAACGTTCTTTTCCCTCAATGGCGACATCCGCGGCAACAATAACGTAATCCGCCGATGCAACATCTTCCGGTGTCAGTTTGTTTTCGGTTCCCTGTGCGCCCTGTGTTTCAATTTTCACTTCATACTGCAGTGCCTTTGCTGCTTTCTCCAGCTTTTCTGCTGCCAGATAGGTATGGGCGATACCAACAGGGCACTTGGTCACGCCAACGATTTTCACTTTAACTCTTCCCCCATCTGCTCAATAATATAGTTGTAAAGTGCCACCGCATCTGGTTCCGTAAGCAGACGGTTCAGGAACTCATCGTCCGCCAGCTTGCGGGAAAAGTGGGACAGCACCTCCAGATGTGTATTGTCTGTATCTACCGTAGGCATCACCAGTGCAATTGCCACCTGAACCGACTTACCATCAATAGAGTCCCAGTCCACCGGCTTCGAAAAGCGGACAATCGCAATAAATGGATTCGTGAGGTTGTCAATCTTTGCGTGTGGAATCGCTATGCCGCCGCCAAATCCTGTGGATTCAATCTTCTCCCTGCCGACAAAGTTTTTATACAGCGCACTTTCCTTGATTGTGCTGTAGTGCTCACCGCACAGTTTGCTGATTGCCTTCAGCGCCGACTTTTTACTGTGCCCGGGGTTAACATCGAAGTGGATGTTTTCCGGTTTCAGTAAATCTTTAATCATTTTCAGCTCCTCCTTCCGTACTTTCCTATATTTTGCGCTGCTCTGCGCCGCCGCAAAATACAGGGAGGCGGAGTTTTTCACTGTGTCAGATGGTTCATATAATCGGCAAATTCCTGCCGGTCTGTCATCTTTTTGACTTCGTTCAGCGTCTTTTCATCATCAATCAGTGCGGAAAGCACTTTGTAAAATTTCATCATCTGCGGCTTCATGTGCAGCAGGCTGTCCGGCTGAATTGCCAACAGGAAAACGAAGTCCGCCGTATCCTGCCTGTCCCAAGGAATGGAATTTTTTAGGACAGCTACCGCAATGATTGGGCGCACAACATAGCGGGTGGAACCGTGCGGAATGGCAATGCGGCGGCCGACCTGCGTAGAGGCGGCTTTTTCCCTCTGCAGAACCGATTCATTAAAGCCGGGCAGAACGTATCCCTTTTCTTCCAGGTCGCCACACATGGTTTGCAGCAAAGCTGTTTTTTCCGCATGGTCACAAAAATAAACAAAGCGGCTGTCAAACAAACGAATCTGCTGCAGGTCGGTGTTTTTTGTAATATGCTCCATTTTACGCTGCAGTACTTCGAACATCTTTTTTTGTATTTTCCGAATGTCATAGGGAATCAGAAAATTGTCCACCACAACAACATCTTTGCCGCCGAACGTATCACCGATATTTTCGGCGGTGATGACAAAGTCACAGCCGCTTCGGCGGACACAGTCCGGTTCCTGTACAGTGGCAATACGAATGACAGAAATGTTGGGAAGCAGCCGTTCAATCTGCTGTTTCAGCAGCTGAGAAACACCAACACCGTAACTGCACAGAATGCAGATTTTCACCTGTGCGCTGGCACGCTCTACTGCCCCAACAACATAAACGGTCAGATAGCCGACCTCATTTTCCGTCAGTTCTACCTGCAGGCTGTCTCCCAACAGCACGCTGGTGGTCCATACAACCGCATATACATTCGGGTATTCTCCTTTTACTTGGGCAAGCAGCGGATTGGGAATGTAAATGCCATAGCGCAGTTTTTCCACCGCGGAGCGCAGGTAAAGAAACAGGTCTTTTTCCAACGCGCTGTCTGCACGCAGGTCAAGCCCCAGCAAATCGCTTGTCAGTCTGACAAAGCGCTGTACCGTGGCCAGCGTCTGCGGCTCCTCCTGCTCACACATCTGCAGGGCCTTTGTGTCCTCAAATTCCTGTATTTCACAGGCACTGACACAAAAAAGAAGGTACTCCCTTTCCGCCGGCGGTATCCGGACACTGTACGAATGCTCCAGCTGCTGCACCAGGGCCGCCGTCACCCTTTGGCTGAATGCAGGCCGATTTTTCAAAGGACATTCGGCAAGGGGTGCCTTTGCCCTGCAGCGGAATAGGGCAAAGGAAATTAAGAAAAGGAGTGTCTGGCGGGCGTTATATGCAAAGTGAAATCCATATTCCTCTTCTGTATTCGCGGTGCTGGAAAGAACGCCAGAGGCGTCAAAGCCATTCAAAAAGCGCGATACATTTGTCAGGAATCCCTGGTCTGTGCCGATGCCGCTTTCGGAACGGTACAGCACAAACAGCTCCGCCGCCGTCATGCGGCGAACAAGTTCACTGCATTCGGTCAAAAATCCTCTGCCGCGTTTTTTCTGCAGACAAATGCCGCGCTCTTCCAACCACTGCCGTGCTTCCTCCAGTGCTTTTTCTGCACCGGAACGGCTTAAGTAAAGTTTTTTCTCCAGTTCCGCCATACCGACGGCACGATCCTGCAGCAGAAGTGCGCATACCGCATATTTCCGTTTTTCTTTTGGAATATCTCGTGCAGAGAAGCGAAGTAAACTTTGCAGCTTATCCCATTCCTCCGCTGTCATCAGAAGCCGGAATCCTTTTTTCGGCTTTGCGGTCAGTTCGCCCAGCTGGTTCTGCTGCAAAAAGGTGCGCACCTGCAAAAGGTCATTGCGTACAGTTTTCGGTGAAAAGTGAATTTGCTCCGCAATCTGGCGAATCGTAATATACTTCTCCTGCCCATGTAAAATCTTTAGGATTTTCTGCTGCCGCTCGGTCAGCATGGTGCATATAACTCCTTCCGCTTTTTCTATTATACTATAGAATATGGCAAAGTACTGTTGATTCTATTGACACGCTTTTGGCGAAAAGGAACTCTTTCTTACCACATTTTCGCTTCTATTGTATCTATTCCAAAGATGTCTGTCAATAATAGCGCATTTCATACAGCTCAACATAATTTTTTATATATGTTGATGCTATTTAAGCCTATAAAAGCGGACAGACAGCAGTTCCCTTCTGTCTGTCCGCTTTTTGATTTTTCTTTTATTTATCAAGCAGACAACTGCCGTCCCGGCCACTGACGCAGAAACAGGCAGCCAATACCGGCGCCCAAAATCAACCCACACAATACGTCACTGGGAAAATGGACGTACAAATACAGGCGGGAAAAGGCAATCAGCAATGCCAACGGTACTGCCGCCCGTTGGAAAGGGCTGTTGGTTCGGCGCAGCACGGCGGCACCGGCGGCGGAAGTCATGGCATGGCCAGAGGGAAACGAATACCCATGCGGTACAGGAATCAGCAGCGGAATATTTGGGTTCTGTATGCACGGCCGTGGACGGGCAACCAGCGGCTTCAAAAGCAGATTCCCCAGTAGCGCACACGCCCCAAGTGCCAGCAGCAGTGCCAGTCCTTGCCGGCGATGCTTTCTTTGCAGGAAGAGCACTGCTCCCGCCACAATCCAAAAAAAGGCGCCGTTTCCCAGCGCCGTAATCATAGGCATTAAAATATCTAGGAACTGACAGGAAAGGTTTTCGTGTATCCACCCGAGAACAGACCAGTCGAGTCCTGTAATGAATCCGCCCATTCGCTTCTCCTTATTCTATCCGTGAAAAAACAGTGCTCCTGCTCCATACGTGACAAAAGCAACAATGACACCCGCCGCAATTACACCCATTAGGATGGACGGGATTGCCTTTTTCATTGGCATTTCCAACATTGCCGCCACCAGCGCACCGGTCCACGCGCCAGTTCCCGGCAGCGGAATAGCAACCAGGATAAACAGGCCCCAAAACGCGTATTTTTGTACGGAATCCGATTTTTTCGCCGCCCGTGTTTCCAGCTTGTTGACTATTCTTTCAAAGCGCACACTTTTTTTGCGCAGCCATGAAAAAATACGCTTGATGAAAACAATGATAAATGGCACCGGCACCATATTGCCGATAATGGAAACCAAAATGGCGACCCACAGGTTTACACCATTTGCCACCGCAATGGGAATGGCTCCGCGCAGCTCCACAACGGGCACCATGGAGATAAGAAACGTCATTAAGATTTTCCCAAACATACTATTCCACATGAATTGCTGTTTGCTCCCTTCCTGCAGCAGGAAACTTTTTTCGTCTTTTTTATTATGCAAAATCAGTCTTTTTATTATAAGCGGTTTCCTGCAAAGTTGCAAGAAAAGACTGCTGCCGCTGTTCCACATTGTGGCACCCAGCAAAAATCCCATGAAAGGATTTGCCCATCCAAAGCATTCCCATAACGCAGTAAATCAATGACTTTTCCGCTTCTGAAACGGCGGCACCACAGTTTTCTTTCATTGCCTGCTTATTCAGCGGTTTAATACGTTTATGCAACAGGTACAAATCTATGGGGAATTTTCCCTAAGCATTGCAGAAAGCACAACAATTTATGTGGAAAAAGGTTGCTTTTTCCCGTGAATCCCCTAATAATGAAGAAAACACATTTAAGGAGAGGAAACCAAATGAAAAAGTTTTTTGAGGAATTTCGGGAATTTGCCACACGCGGGAATGTCATCGATATGGCCGTCGGCGTCGTCATAGGCTCTGCTTTCAGTTCCATTGTCAACTCCCTTGTAAAGGATATTCTCATGCCATTCCTGGGCCTTTTGACCGGCAAAGTTAATTTTTCCGGTCTTTCCATTACGCTTGGCGGAAAAGCCGTACTGACCTACGGCGCATTTTTGCAGGCTGTTTTCAATTTTCTGCTGATAACCTTAGCGATCTTCTTCCTGGTTAAAACCGTTAATCGGCTGAACAGCCTGCGCGGTAAAAAAGAGGAAAAAGCCGAAGAAGCTGCCCCAACAAAAGAAGAGCTGCTGCTGACGGAAATTCGTGACCTTCTGAAAAAAGGAAACGAAGAACAACCAAATGACTGATTTGCCGCAGCCCCCTACTGGGAATTTGCCTTTCCCGCCGTTTTAAGCTGTTACCTGCAGCGCGCAGGGTCTGGACATTCTGGGTGCAGACGTTATAACCGCTTGGTCACAGAAGCCTGCCGAGCGGCCGAAAAGAAAGCCCAGCAGGACGCCACCCTTCTGTAACATCACCACTGCTTGGAGATATCATTCAAACTGACGGCCGTACGGTTCCCTGCAGCAGTTCAAACTGGTTTTTATGAAACTTGAGAACGCCTTCGTCCCTGAGCTTGGAAAGCTCCGCAGACATGGCGCTGCGTTCGACAGATAAATAATCCGCGAGTTCCTGCCGATTAAACGAAATGCAGAATCGACTGCACCCCACTCTTTTGGCCTCCGTCGAAAGAAAGGCCAGTAGTTTTTCACGCGTGGTGCGTTTGGATATGACTTCTATCTTTTTCGTCAGCGATATATTTTTCATGGATATGATACGCAGCATATTCTGAATGAGCTTGCTGTGAAAGCTGCATGCCCTGGTACAGGGAACAGCAAGCCTGTGACAGTCGATGAAAAGGAGATCGCTTGTGGTCGTTGTAATCACACTGATTGGAGGCGTCTTTGTTTCCGCACAGGCAAAGGACTCCCCAAACAGATTCCCGATGTCAATTTGTCCAAGAATATTTCTGTTTCCATAATAATCGTCCTGCACAACCTGGACCTGCCCTGATAGGACAATACCGAACCGTTTGATATTTTCACCACCAGAAAATACGGTTTGCTCTTTTTCAAAATGAATCGGCTGTGCGGACAAGCATGATAAAAGCGGCTGTATGTTCTCTTCTTCAATGCCTTTGAATAATGGTACTGTTTTCAATACATCTAAATAATTTTTCATAAAATCCTCTTCGTTGGAATTCCAACAGACTTATTCTCTTCAATATAGTAAACTTCGGGTGTAAAGTCAATAAGGACCTGAAAGGACACGCAAGGAGGTAAAAAATATGATTCGAAAAATCATCAAAATTGACGAGAAAAAATGCAATGGCTGCGGGCTGTGCGCAAACGCCTGCCATGAAGGGGCAATCGGCATAGTAAATGGAAAGGCCAAGCTCCTGCGTGACGACTACTGTGACGGACTCGGTGACTGCCTGCCGACCTGCCCAACGGGAGCCATCCGCTTTGAAGAACGCGAAGCGAAAGAATATGACAAAGCCGCCGTAATGAAAAGCAAGCAGAGTAAACAGCAAGGGACACTGCCCTGTGGATGTCCAGGCACACAGTCTAAAACCATTCATCGGGAATCCCAGTGCAAGACCACCTGTACCGAATCTTCTGAGAATAAAAGCCAGCTTATGCAGTGGCCCGTCCAGATTAAGCTTGTGCCGGTCCGCGCGCCGTATTTCTCGGATGCCAACCTGCTGGTCGCGGCCGACTGCACAGCCTATGCCTATGGCGATTTCCACAACAAGTTCATCCGAAACAGGGTGGCTCTGATTGGCTGTCCTAAACTGGACGAAGGGGATTACAGTGAAAAACTGACGGAAATCATCAAAAACAACAGCATCAAAAGCGTCACGGTCGTCAGAATGGAAGTTCCCTGCTGCGGTGGAATTGAAAATGCGGTGAAACGGGCGCTTCAAAACAGCGGCAAAATGATTCCCTGGCAGGTCGTGACGATTGCAACCGACGGAAATATCCTGGATTAATGGGAAAACCGCAAGAAACAATACTGTGGATAAGAATACACGCAAACGGATGGAAAATATAAAATATTTGCATATCAAAGGAGGAAACATGATGAGTATGTTTTGTTATCAGTGTCAAGAAACCGCGGGCGGCAAAGGCTGCACCGTACACGGCGTGTGTGGAAAGTCCGAAGAGGTCGCAAAGCTGCAAGACCTTTTGATTTACACGCTGAAAGGCATTTCCGAAATTGTGGTCAAAGGGAAAATCAATGTTAAAAGTCTTGGCCAGACAAACTACGAAGTCCTCAATAGTTTGTTCATGACCATCACCAACGCAAACTTCGACGCTGACTCGATTGAAAAGCAGATTGTGAAAATGATTGCCGTCAGGGATAAGCTCCGGAATTCCACAGACTGTGCGGATTTGCATGACGCGGCGACCTTCACGGTCAGCTGCCGAGTGTCCATGCTGGGAAAAGCCGCTTCCATCGGCGTGCTGTCAACCGCGGACGAGGACGTACGTTCCCTCCGCGAAATGATTACGTACGGATTGAAAGGTATGGCCGCTTACACCGAGCACGCCAAAAACATCGGGAAAGAAGACCTGTCTATCAATGCCTTTCTCTATGAGGCGCTGGCGGCAACGCTGGACGATTCCCTCTCTGTCGACGATTTGGTAGCGCTGACGCTGAAAACCGGTGAATATGGCGTGAAGGCTATGGCACTTCTGGATGAAGCCAACACTTCACGGTTCGGCAATCCTGAAATCACCAAAGTGAATATCGGCGTCCGCAAAAACCCCGCAATCCTGATTTCCGGCCACGACCTAACCGACTTGGAACAGCTCTTGGAGCAGACCAAAGGCACCGGCGTGGATGTGTACACCCACAGCGAGATGCTTCCCGCCCACTATTATCCTGCTTTCAAAAAATATGAAAACTTTGCCGGGAATTATGGCAATGCGTGGTGGAAACAACTGAATGAGTTTGTATCCTTCCATGGCCCCATTCTCTTTACTACCAACTGCATCGTCCCACCCAGAAGTGAAGAGGTCCGGAACAGAATCTTTACCACGGGTTCCGCGGGATTCCCTGGCTGCAAACATATTGAAGCGGATAAAAACGGCAAAAAAGATTTTTCCGAAATTATTGCACTTGCCAAAACACTCCCTGCCCCCGACGAAATCGAAACCGGCAGCATTGTCGGCGGCTTCGCCCACAATCAGGTGTTCGCGCTGGCGGACAAAATCGTAGACGCTGTCAAATCCGGCGCAATCAAAAAATTCTTTGTCATGGCTGGCTGCGATGGACGTATGAAATCCCGGGAATATTACACTGAGTTTGCCAAAAAGCTCCCGAAGGATACGGTGATTCTCACCGCCGGCTGCGCGAAGTATCGCTACAATAAGCTCCAGCTGGGCGATATTGGCGGAATTCCGAGGGTTCTGGACGCCGGTCAATGTAACGACTCCTACTCTCTTGTCCTCATCGCACTTAAGCTCAAGGAAATTTTCGGGTTGGACGACATCAATGACCTGCCCATCGTTTACAATATCGCATGGTACGAGCAGAAGGCTGTCATTGTCCTGCTGGCACTTCTGTCCCTTGGCGTAAAAAACATTCACCTCGGCCCCACACTGCCCGGCTTTCTATCGCCCAACGTAGCCAAAGTGCTGGTTGAAAAATTCGGCATTGCGGGCGTGGGAACAGCAGACGATGACATTGAGCGGTTCATGAACGCCTGACACAAAACGCGACAGAGAATGCACTCTATTCCTGCAAATGATACACATTGGGACATGGACTACATGAAAGGGAAATTATGATGAAACATACTGAAATCATTGCGGACGATTGAAACAAAGACTCAGACAAGTATTATAGCAGAATCTATTCGCAGGACACCATCAACCGGCTTATCGCCGACCCGTTATGGGCTTTTCCGCCGGAAGTCAGGGGAATGCTGAATTCCGTATTTCCCGATTTGCACGGTAAGCATGTGCTTGTACCATCCAGCGGTGACAACGGAGCAGTGTTCGCGTTTTATCTGCTTGGCGCGAAAGTCACTTCAGCAGATCTTTCGGAGCGCCAGCTTTACAACGCAAAGAAGATTGCCGACACGCAGGGCTGGGATATCGAGTTTATGCACGATGACAGCATGATGCTTGAGCACATCAAAGACAGTGAATACGACCTCGTTTACACCTCAAACGGCGTACATGTGTGGATAAACGATCTCGCATCGATGTATGGCAGCTTTTTGCGGGTGCTTAAGCCGGGCGGGAGCTACATCATGTTTGAGACCCATCCTTTTGTCCGCCCGTTTAACAGTGATGCTGCCGACAGGATGCAGTTTGCAGTAGAAAAGCTCTACGAGAGCACCGGCCCGTTCGGAGAAATACCGACCTACGATTGGCGTATCATGGATTTTGTAAACGCCATGCTGGATGCGGGGCTTGTCATCCGGCATATGGAAGAATTTCATTCGCAACCGGGTTTCTTTGACTGCTGGTGGTACAAAACGCTTACGGAAGCCGAAGCGGATAACAATATGAAATTCAACTGGAAGAAAAATCCCTGGGCGGCACTTCCCCAGTGGATTGGCTTCCATGCACAGAAAGGAATGGGCATATAAGCATTATCAAAACGCATGATGTCACTTTGTACGGCGGAAACGATAAATATAAAATCGTTCTGAAACCGTTGTCGGACGAGTGCTTGCCTCTATTGTGCAGATGGAATGCCGACCCGGAGGTGTTGTACTAGATGGAAGGCGGTACGGCAGCTGCAGCTAAAGACCTTTCATATAGGCCGGACACTGTTCATCAAATTTACAGTGGCGTATCACAAAACGCTTTTTGTTTTCTGATAGAATGTGACGGAATACCTATCGGGGATTGCTGGCTGCGAAAGATGAATCTACCGGATGTCTTAAAAATGTATCCCCAATCGCTGGATGTCCGTCGAATCGACATGTCATCTGTGAGGATTATAATAACCGCAGCCGTCGTATGTGGGAAAAGTATGGATTTACTAAGATATTGGAAGAATCGATACCGGACTCATGGAAAGGAAAAATGCAATATCATTACCGTCTGACAAGGCAGGACTTTATTGAACGCAAAAAGTTGAAGGCGCCGGAAAATGATTCGAACCAAATTCGAGAAGAAATTTCGACCCGATTCCTGTTAAGCGTTTTCAGGGGAACAAAATTTTGATGACTGACGGGTATACCCGCGTCGTTGCCGCTTATCTTGCCGGATGGGATACTGTTCCGGTCTATTGGGATGCTGACGAGCTCGATATGCACACTTATGCGATAGACATTAATTGGTGTGACGAAGAACACATACATTGCCCTGCCGATCTCGCCGGACGTATTGTTCCACACAAAGACTATGAACGGCTTTGGCGTAAAAGGTGTATGGAAATGTAATTGCATTAGGATATTTGTTTTAGGGGCATTACGAAACTTCAAGCAAGGAAATCCTCATTCTCCCTGCTTACTCTTATTCTTTTGATTAAAATTGGGATACCCAAAATAAAGCACAAATCCGAACCCGTCTCCAATGGAGAATAGGTTCGGATTATTTGTGTTTGGTGCTAGTGTTCTTACGGCATTTATTCAAGAAAGTCAGTAATATCAAGGGTTTACGGGCAGTTAAGAAGCAGTATTTACCCCTAAAATTGAATAAATTCATCATATTTTAAGGACGTTCCATAAGCAGGAACGTCCTTAAATGATATGCAATTCGTCATTCAGCCGGTTTTTTCAGGTTTGAGAGAGGGTTTGGCCGAGAGCCACTTCGCCGCAAACCCGCATGAATACTGAGTTTCTTCCTTTTTGTTTTCACCTTCCCGAATAACGCATGTTCAACGAGTGGTACGCCCGCGATATCAGCAAGAAACGGCGTATCAGCAACAAGATCAAAGGAAACGCCGGGGAGCCGATGGGCCAACCGCCTTATGGCTATATTAAAGATTCTGAAAATCCAAAGCGCTGGGTAGTAGATGAGGAAGCTGCTACTGTAGTCCGCCGTATCTATCGAATGACGATAGACGGCTTTGGAACAGAACAAATTGCCGCCGCGCTGGAACAAGACAGCATTCTGACGCCAATGTCTTATTGGCAAGCACGAGGTGTCAACCGCCCCGGCAAGCATAAAGATGCCGCACCCACAAAGTGGAACAGTTCTACCGTCACAAAGATTCTTTCCTTGCAGGAGTATTGTGGAGATGTCCTGAATTTCAAGACGTACAGCAAATCCTATAAGAATAAGAAACGAATTGAGAACGACCGTGACAATTGGGTTATCTTTAAGGACGTGCATGATCCGGTTGTTGACCGTGCCATCTGGGAAAAGGTGCAGCAGAAGCGGGGTAAAATCCGTAAGCGGAAAACGAATGAAGGAGAAACCAATATGTTCTCCGGTCTGCTTGTCTGTGCCGACTGCGGACACAATCTGCATTACCACTTCAATCAAGGCAACCCGGACATCAAATATTTCAATTGTTCCAATTATAAGGGCAATCGGGGTACTTGCACCTCTACGCATTATATCCGTGTTGACTTTCTGGAACAGGTCGTGTTGGGAGAAATCCGCAGGCTCACAAAATTCGCAAGCAAATATGAGGATGAATTTGTCAAAGCGGTTATGGGGCATTCCCAGCAGACAATGGAACTTGAGCTTCAAAGAAAGAAAAAGGAATACAATTCTCTGTTGGCCCGCGACAAGGAGATCGACCGACTGTTTGATCGAATGTATGAGGATAACGTGTCCGGTAAAATTTCCGACGAACGGTTTTCAAAGATGACCAAGCAGTATGAGGATGAACAGAGTGGATTAGCAGGGCAGATAAAAGTGCTCAGAACCGAGCTTGACAAGGAAAGCCGTCGGACGGTAGGCACGGATATGTTCGTTTCTACCGTGCGCAAATATACCAGAGCGAGAAAGCTAACGCCGTGCATGCTGAATGAGCTGATTGACCACATTGAAGTTCATCAGGCCGAAAAGGTGAACGGCGTATACGTCCAGAAGCTGACCATTCACTACAACTGCATTGGCTCCATTGAAATACCGGATGTTTCATCCCTGCCGGAACCGGATATTCTTATACAAACGAGAAAAGGAGTAGCCGTAAGCTACTCCTCAGCGCAGATGGCAGGATAAACATATAAAAAAGCGAGTGTCCTTACAGCATTTTCAAATACTATAAGAACACTCGGCATGGTGCGGATGACAGGACTTGAATTGCAACTCATACCATTTTGACTATACAGCCCAATTAAATAATGGCTTATCTATGCGGTTCGTCAACTTCCATATACAACAATAGTCAATACTTTTTTGGGGTACAGATTTTTAATTGGGGTACAAATTGGGGTATAAAAGCTACATTTCTTTTTGTCGGATTGTGTGATATAATGGCAATGCTGTTCTTCCTCTATGCCTAGCAGCAGAGGGGAGGTGTCGAGCGTGAATATTGTTATCACTTTTTTACTTTCGGTCACGGCTGGTGTACTCGTACATATTATCAGCAAATGGTTAGACCGAAACCACAAGAACAGCTAGCCTAAAATGAACCCCCGGAAGCCGTCACTTCTGGGGGTTCGCTTTTGGTGCTAAGCATGACTATGCTATCACTTTTTTCACTCTGTATTATATCCCGACCTTATGGCTTTGTCAAGCGCTCAATCCTTTTTTGGATTGGGTGTTTTTTTATTTATCAGGCTTTCCGCAAACTGCTGCATTCGCTGGGCATTGCGTTGCTGCATCTGCTCTGTGCTGTGGACATAGGTGTCCAGCGTAAATGCCGCTGAGTAGTGGCCGAGGGCACTCTGTACGCTCTTTACATCTGCCCCACTTTCCAGACTGTACACCGCGAAAGTGTGCCGTAAATCATGGAAACGGAAGTCCGGCAGGCCGACAGCAGCAGCAGCTTTTTTCAAGTGCCGATAAACATTGCAGTGTGTGAGGTGCCCGCCAAGTTCATTGGTAAATACAAGGTTGTCCTCATTGCTCCAATAGCGTCCTGCTACTGCTTTCCATTTATTCTGGATAGTTTGCTGTTCCCGTAAAGAGTCGAACACAAAGGGCGCAGGAGCCACTACACGCGATTTACCGTTTTTCGTGGGTGCAATTATCCAGCCTGTTTTCTGCTTCTGTAACTGCTGTTTAACTGTGATAGTTCCGGCTTTAAAGTCCACAGCAGACCAAGGAAGCCCCAATATCTCACCAAGGCGCAGCCCTGTAAACATATCTATCTGCATGAGTAATTCATACCGGTTGCCCTTTATCGCGTCCAGAAAGGCGGGGACGGTACTTTCTGGCAGCGGTTGTATTTCTGCCCGCTCTATGCGCGGCAGTTCTGCACAGTCGGCGGGGTTAGTTGGTATTGCACCGATGCGCACGGCCACAGCCAAGGCTTTGTGCAGAATTCCATGCATATTTTTAATGGTTTTCGGTGACAGGGCTTTTTTACTGGCATTCCTATTCCCCACCTTGCCCGGCTTTACTGGCGGCGGTTTCAGTTGGCCTTTCAGAGCGTTATTGTAAAACTTCTGTATCATGGGAGCGGTCAACTTTTTCAGCTTCACCGCGCCGAGGTTTGGCTTTATTCGGTTCTCTATTGTGGCCTTATACAGTTCTAGTGTGCGCGGTTTTACGTTTAGGCAGTAATCATTCGCCCACAGGTCAAGCCATTGGCTGACAGTCAATTCAGAGGGTTCCTGATAGGTTCCGGCATCCACGGCGCGCGTGGCATCCGCAAGTTTCTTCCTTACTTCCTGCTGGGTACTTCCATAAACAGATTTGCGGATCAGCTTGCCTGTACCCGGGTCACGTCCTGCACAGAAGCGCGCTTCCCACAGGTGCGGCCGCTTCTGCCGTATAGAACCCTCATTATTCGCCCGGCGTTTTGGCATTGGAACCACCTGCCTTTTTGGGCTCACCCTTTTCAAGTTTTCTTCCAGGATTTTCACCAACATTATGCAACCGCATTTTTTCTAATTCAGCAATTATTTTTTCCTGCATAGCTTTCAAAATCATATCTGGCGCATAAATTCGCCCAAGCCCCTTGTCTTTGTCTTTTCCTGGCTTACTCACAACTAGTGTACCGTTTTCCCCGACTATAAAGGCTCCATCTTGCGGTTGAGTATTTATATATTGGCACAACAACATCATTAACGTTTCGTTTTCCAAAATGTCCGAGAGTGCAAGTGTTACGAATGGGTTATGATGTGCACTGTGGATAAAATCACAAGCGTCCATAGAAAGTCCTGTACATTCGTGAATTTCTTTTACTTTTGGAAGATTGTTATACTCTGCTTCAAATTCAAGGTTGGCAGCTGAACCTATAAACAAGTCCACAGAAACATGCAGCGCGTTGGCTATTTTTTGAAGTGCACCAAAATCAGGACTTCTCTTCCCAGATTCATATCTTGAAATGCTGTTTAATGACATGTTAGAAGCTTTTGCAAGTTCTGATTGGGTTAACCCAACTTTTTTTCTAGCTTCCCTTATAACTTTTCCAAAGTCCATTTTTGACACTTCCTTTCAAACTAAGAATAGCACATTAAACCATCTGGGTAAATGTTTTTTTTTAATGTGGTTGACAATTAACCTATATGGGATTATACTGTGTTTATTCATTAACCCAATTGGGTTAAATGCAAGGAGGTGAAACACAATGCAAGACGAAACAATACAAGTTGTAACATACAATGGCAAACCCTTAGTTCCTCCCAAAGACCTGTATAAAATGCTGGGCGGTGCTATCAGTCTGCCGAACATTTACGACCTTTGCCACCGTGAGGGCTTCCCTTGCCTGCACATTGGTAAAAAGTTGCTCGTGCCAGTTCAAGCCGCTTATGAGTGGTTTCAACAGCAGAAGAACTAAATGTCCGAAAATGGAAGGAGGAAATGAAAAATGACAAATACTCTTGTAAAATTTTCAATTAGGACGGTGACAAATAACGGAACAGACAGTGGATAATGCAGAAGATGGTTCCAACATCATCGGAATGCCGGAACCGAAAATAGATGAAATCCTTAGCTTACTGACTGTAAGAAATGTAGTAAGCAATGAAACTTTTTCGGTTCTCTGCATGACAGACAATGAACTTTTAAAAGAACAGCGGATGCAGAAGTTGAAAATTCGGGCCGCACAGTTAGGCATAAAGTCAACAGTTTTTGATTCATTTCGCAAAGCCTTTGAAAGAGATCAGAAAGCCGCCGCATTGAAAGAAAAGGCCAAGCGAGATAAAGAAGATAGCTACATAAATATGGGTGCAGCACCTTACATGGATGGCAAAGAGATCATGGACAAGCTTTTCTATGATTATTTTGCCGAGGAGCATGAAGAAATACACTGCATCCATGGCAAGTTTTATGGTACCAGCGGCAGCATAGAGCGAAAGGCGATAGAAGCGGAAGTGCAAGAAGAAATAGCACCATTTTACATGAAAAATACCGCGCGAAAAGCAAAGAATCTTACTGACTTCATTGAAAATGCCTGTTATATGCAGCCGCAAAAGCCGGAGCGACACACGATTCACGTTAAAAATGGTTGTATTGAAATTGACAAACAGTATAGCCGACTGTTTTTGCCTGAGGTTCGTTTCTGCTTGAATCGAATTAACGCAAGCTATGAGCCAACAGCACCAAAGCCCGAAAAGTGGCTGCAATTTCTTGATGACCTGCTAGAACCAGAAGACCAAGTAACATTGCAAGAATATTTAGGTTATTGCTTACTTCCGACAACTAAAGCACAGAAGATGCTAATTATTATCGGCAATGGTGGTGAGGGAAAAAGCATTATAGGAGCAGTTATGAAAGAACTTTTCGGGCTGTCTAACATTGCCACCGGCAAATTGAACAGTCTGGAGGAAAACCGCTTTCAAGTTGCCAACCTTGAAAACAAACTGCTTTTTATTGATGATGACTTGTGCACCGCGGCCTGTGAAGAATCAGCAGTAGTGAAAGAAATTGTTACCTGTGACGGCACCATGAGCATGGAGCAGAAAGGCAAACAATCCTATCAAGGAAATATGTACTGCCGACTCTTAGCATTCGGTAACCAGTCCATTAATACCCTGCACGACCATTCAGAGGGCGCATATCGCCGCCGGATAATCTTGACGGTTAAGCCGAAACCACCGAACAGAGTAGACGACAAGGACCTGAAAGAGAAGTTACTAAAAGAAAGATCCGGCATTTTGAATTGGATGCTGGACGGACTGCGAACGCTGCAACTATGTGGCTATGAGTTTTCAATCAGCGAAAAGGCAAAGGCAAACCTTGAACAGTCAAAGCGTGACAGCTTCAATGTTATTGCCTTTCTGGAAGATGACAGCGTCATTCAGTTGGGTGGTGAGGGTGTAACAGCACAGTGCAGTGCCATTTATACAGCGTACCAGTTATGGTGCACTGACAACGCAGAATATCCGGTAACGCAGAAGACGCTCATTAACTACATGGAACAACACGCGAACACGCTTAAGATTCGATACAGCACGCATATACACAAGTACAATCACCGTGCGCGGGGCTTCTTTGGTGTGGAAATCGTTGGAACTGTTAATCGTGATTCGAGTGAGCACGCATAAGCGCACGCTTAAAGCACGCATAGACGCACGCGAAAAATCGTATAGACAAGCCATTGGCACGCATAGCACGCTTAATTTACACTTCAATTATAAAAAAATAGAATATGCAAATACATAGATATTTTATATTTTATTTTTTGTTTTATATATAAAGGTGTACCCCCCTGTGCGTGCGTGCCAAGCGTGCCAAGCGTGCCAAACTGAAAAGAGCTGATGCAAATGAATTAAAAATCGTTGTCAGCTGATTGATTTTCTTGACCACAAAATTTAGGAGGTATTTTAATATGGAACGTTCAAAATTTTGTCCTTTTCGTGCCGCTGATTGCAGTGACCGGTGCGGGTTTTTTGATTCCCACCACACACAGTGCAGCGTTGTCTCCATTGCAAACAGTTTAAATGGCATAGCAGTGAGTACGGACGGTATGGAATGTCACATAGAAGATATACCAGACAAGCTTGACAACGTATGCGCATGCCTTGACAAAATTCATGATGCAGTTTAAGGAGGCTTTCTTATGACAAGGCAAAAAAACACCCCGGCAGCAGCAACTGCACAGGGGAAAACAAACGAACTTCAAAATTATTATAACAATACCGTGGACGGTTTGCAAGCAAAAATTGTGGACAAACTCAATCGGATTACCGACATTCACGCTCTGAGCCGCATTTATGATTACGTTTACCGGCAATTTTTGAAAGCAGGTACAGAAACCACAAGGGACTTTACATCCGTGACCTTGCAAATTGAGGACGGCATTACAATGCTTGAGGCTGCAACAGATGCATATGGGGTACTCTCCGACCTCCAAGGGTGTCTATCTGGCGGACACCCTTTCTGCAACAGATGCATATGGGGTACTCTCCGAGGCATTGGAAGACGAATTCGAATTTAAACCGAATAATCCAGCCGAGGAAGCTTATCTAAACCGGTTGAACATGTATTTCTCTGCTTTTTCACTGTTTCAAAGCAAGCTGCAAGATGCATTGGGTGAATTGCAGGTGGGCAAAGATGAACTTCTGAGCATAAAAAAGGCAGGTGCAGACCATGACTGAAACAATCGGCTTGCTTTTAGCCTGTGCGTCCGCAGGACTGCTTATTTACACAACGGAAGCAAACTACCAGTATCAGCAGGACAAGACGTCACAGAGCCGCACAGAACGCATAAACCAGAACCGCCGCGAACTGGCGGCAGCATTACACTAATTTTTGGAGGTATTTATTTATGTTTAATTTCAGAAAGATTCTTGCCATTACATTCGACCGCATTTCCGGGGAAGCAACCGCCGCTTATTACAACATTATTGGGGCACAGCTTGACTCTGATAGCGGCACCTATGACGAAACCCCGGATGGGGCCAATATGTTTGAAATTGACCTTGAGCCAGTAGATGATGAGCTGGACAAGCCAATTTCCGGGCTGACAATCGTTGTTGGGAATTCCGGCGACTGGGCGCATGTGCAGCGTGGCCTTGACCCGAAAGCCGAACACGAAGTAGAGCCGGGGCACTTTGAACTGGATATGGTGGATGCCTACATAGCCAAAAACCTGCTGATTGTTCCCATGACAGCGGCGGAAGAGGGTAAACAAGCATGACAGAATTTGCTATTTATCTTTCTAATCAGGGTGCTGTCGAGGCTGAGAGTTTCAACAAAGATACGATGAATGAACAGTTCGTCCAGGCTAAAACACTGTACGGGGCAACAGTGCTTATAAACCGGGATTATATCGTACGAATTGAAGAACTAATTTGAAATTATTATACAAATAGTATATAATAAGAAGTGGTGATATTACATTGAGTATTTTTTCAAAGCTGTTCCATTCCCGACAGCCGCCCAAGACGGCTCCCGCGGTACTGACCGGGTCGCCGGCGTACTTTACGCCATTCAGCGGGAATGCCTACGAAAGCGACGTTTTCCGCGCTGCTGTGGACGCGATAGCACGGCACGGGGCGAAGCTGCACGGGTCCCATATCATCCGCACGGCGGACGGCAGACAGCCGGGCGACGACAACCTCAATTATCTGCTGGGTACCAGACCGAACCCGTACATGAGCGCCTACGACGCGCTGTACAAGCTGATTACACATTTTTACGCATATAACGATTCGTTCGGGTACATACAGCGCGGGGACGCGGGAATCGCGGCTCTGTATCCGCTGGACGTGAGCGGCGCCCAATTCGTGACGGACCCGACCGACACCATGTACATCAAGTTCTTCTTCCAGAACGGAAAGCAGTACATTCTCCCCTATTCTGACATCATCCACCTTCGCCGGCACTTCAACCGGAACGACCTGCTGGGCGATGACAACTCCGCAATTCTTCCGGCCGTCCGGCTGGCACAGACGCAGAGCGACGGCATTGTTTCCGGGATAAAGCAGGGCGCTTCGCTCCGCGGAATCCTGAAATACAATCAGGTTCTGGCTCCGGAAAAAATGAAGCAGGAGCGGGACGCCTTCACGGCGGACTTCCTCAACATCTCCAACAACGGCGGCGTGGCCGTGACGGACAGTATGCTGGACTTCGTTCCGCTGGACCAGAAGCCCTATTCGATAAACAAGGCGCAGATGGACGCGGCGAAATCGAAAATCTACGAATACCTGGGCATTTCGCAGAAGATTGTGGATTCCACCTATTCCGAGCAGGAAGGCACGGCGTTTTACGAATCTGTCATTGAACCACTCGCGGCGCAGATGGCGCAGGAATTCACGGCAAAGATCTTCACGCCGATTGAGCAGCAGGCCGGGAACCGGATTCTGTTTGAAGGCGATTCGATGGAATACGCGAGCTACGGAACCCGCGTAACGACGCTCAAGGAGAGCGTGCCGTTCGGCCTCTTCACTGTGGACGAAGCGAGGCAAATTCTCAACATGAAGCCTATCGGCGGCGAAGAGGGCAAAAAGCGGCTTCAAACACTAAATGTAGTACAGGCAGATAAGGCCAACCAGTATCAGGGGGTGCAGAAGAAATGAAGGAAACCCGTATCTGCGAAATCCGGGCGGCCGAACCCGAAAACGGAAAAATGCGGTTGACCGGCAAGGCAATCGTTTTTGATACGCCGACCGTTATTAACGACCCGAAGGGCCGATACACTGAAATTATTCGCTCCGGGGCTCTGGCAGGAGCCGACCTGAGCGATTCGCGCCTGCTGGTGGGACACGACGCAAGCCGCCTTCCTCTGGCACGCACGCCAAAAACTCTACAGCTTTCAATAAGCCCGGCAGGGCTAAACTTTGCCGCAGAGTTGCCGGACACCGAGGAAGGCCGTTCCGCCTATACGGCAGTTAGGCGAGGCGACTTGACGGGTGTTTCATTCGCTTTTGTCGTGCCGGCAGGCGGCGACGAATACGACCCGGCAACGAATACGCGGACAATTAACAAAATCTCAAAGGTGCTGGAAATCAGCCTTGTCAATTTCCCCGCGTATCCTACTACATCAGTCGAAGCCCGGAGCGCGGCAGACGCCCGCCGGGCGGCAAAAATCAGAATCAACCAGATTTTGAAAAGGAGTATGTGATTATGACTTTTAAAGATAAAGACGCAGCGTTCAACCATTACCGCACGGCATCCGCCGAAGATATTGAAACCCGCGCGGCGGAAATCGGCAAAATCATTGACACCGACCCGAACGCCGATATTTCCGCTCTGAACGTTGAGCTGGACGGATTGAAGATGGCGAGGGACAATCTGGAAGCCCGTTCCGCGGCACAGGGGAAGCTGACCGGCTTCAACCCGATTACCGGGAAGAACTATTCCCACAAGGAAGAGAAGCGCGACGACGACATCTTCTCCTCTGCGGAATACCGGACGGCATTCTACAAAAAGATGCTCGGCAAGCCCATGACCGACGCGGACCGGAACGTATTCAGCCGCGCGCAGGAGCAGGCCGTCACCGAGCGCAGAGCGGCTCTGACAACCGGGACCAACACGGCAGTCATCCCGACGCAGACTCTGAACGAAGTCGTGAAGAAGGCTGCGACGCAGGGGAACATCCTGAATTTCGTCCGGCAATTCCGGGTTCCCGCCAATCTGTCCGTGCCTGTCGCGACCCCGGAAGACGCGGCGGAATGGCACGCCGAGGGAGCTTCCGTTGAGCCGTCCGCCAAGACGCCAACCAGCGTAACCTTTAACGCCTACGAGCTGCTGAAGGTGTTCTCCCTGAGCGTGGCAGCGAACACCATTTCCGTCCCGGCATTTGAATCCTACCTGTCTACCGAGCTTACCAGGACCATCGGCGCGGCGCTGAACGCTGGAGTATTCTCCGGCACAGGTTCCGGACAGGCGCTGGGGATTCTGCCGGGCGTGACGTGGGGCACGACCAACAGCGCGACCTATGCGGCGGGCGGTCTGAAGTATGCCGACGTGCTGAAGCTGGCTTCCCTGCTGAAGGCCGGGTACTCCGCGGGTGCGGTGTTCGCGTGCAGCAACGCGACCCTGTTCAACCGCCTCATGGCTGTGGAAGACACGACCGGCCGGCCTATCTTCACGAACCCCATTGACGGCGGGGCCGGGCGTATGCTGGGCCATCAGGTAGTAGTGGACGACTACATTCCCGCTGACACCATCCTGTACGGCAACTTCCAGTATTACGGCGTCAACCTGTCGCAGGATATTCTGCTGGAAGTCTCCAGAGAATCCAGCTTCAAGCAGGGCCTGATTGACTACCGGGCGATGGCAGTGGGCGACGGCAAGCCGATTATTCCCGAAGCATTTGCCAAACTGGCCGCGGCGGAAGCCTGAACATAATGCAGATGAGGGGTTGCGCTTATCGCAGCCCCCTTTTTGTTAGGAGTGATTATCATGGCATTACTTACGATAGATGAGGCGCGGGACGCGCTGAGGCTGGACGGCACGGAAAACGATACCATCATTCAGTCCATGCTGGACAGTCTGCCGGATTATCTGGAAGTAACCACAGGCAGCAGATGGGAAGACGATACAGCGCCTGGCTATCAGCTCGCCAAGCAGGCGGCAAAGTTCATCCTTCAGCTGTGGTACGACCCGGGAGCGAGCGAAGCGGCGCGGCTGTCGAACGCTGTTGACAGTATGCTGGGTACGCTGAAGCTGTGGGCGTCACTGAAATGAAACCATATGCTGAACGATTCTATAAGTCCAGGACATGGGAGAAGTGCAGGTACGCATTCCTCTGTTCCAAGAACTGGACATGTGAGCGGTGCGGCAGGCTGGCTGTGATAGCGCACCACAAAACGTACATTACACCACAGAACATCAACGACCCGAACGTGACGCTGAACTGGGATAACCTGGAAGCACTGTGTGAAGTCTGCCACAACCGGGAACATTTCGGAAGCGGCGCATGTGCGGACGGACTGAAGTTTGACGCAAACGGAAATCTTGTCAAGACACCCCCCGGGTGCATTAACACTTTAGCGCATTAATAGACCGGTGGGTGCAGTTCAAATTTCCTCTCCATGAGTTTTTTATATGCAAATGGGAAGCATTCGCATTTATAGAACGCTGGAATATTTTAGGAGTGATTTTTATGGCAATGGCAAAAATCAGAAAACTAATAACCATTATCGATGATGACCGAAAACCTATCGCGGAAAAGCTGATGCAGGAAATGACGTTCATGGACGCGACGCTTTCCAAACTGAAGGCGGGAATCCGGAAAGACGGCGCCGTGGTGGAAGGCCGGGACGGGCTGAAACAGAATCCGGCGATGCAGGCCTATAACACGACCATTCAGCGCTATGCACTGCTGAACAAACAGCTGATTGACCTTCTCCCGCCCGCGGCGAAACCGGAAGCAAAGGATGAGCTGGCAG
This sequence comes from Caproicibacterium lactatifermentans, assembly GCF_013315815.1. NCBI lineage: Bacteria > Bacillati > Bacillota > Clostridia > Eubacteriales > Oscillospiraceae > Caproicibacterium > Caproicibacterium lactatifermentans. Next base: position 172,567 of record NZ_CP046051.1, on the reverse strand, counting down.
AGTTTCTGAAGAAAGGCAAGAGCGCCTGATGAATCCGATTCTGGAATACCGCGACGGCATCCGCGCCGGGAAATACGTCGTCTCCCGGAAGGTCCAGAGGCTCTATGAGAAGCTGGGCCATGAGATTGAGCACCAGGCGGGGCGATACATTTTCGATGAGGAGAAGGCAAACCGGCCGATAGAGTTTATCGAACGGTTCTGCCGGCACTCAAAGGGCGAGTGGGCCGGGCAGACCGTAAAGCTGGGGCTGTTCCAGAAGGCGTTTATCGCGGCTCTGTTTGGCTTTGTGGACGCTGAAACCGGCCTGCGGAAGTACCGGGAAAGTCTGTTTCTTGTGGGCAGGAAGAACGGCAAGTCCACAATGGCCGCAGGCATCGCGCTGTACTGCATGATAGCGGACAATGAGCCGGGGGCGGAGATATACTCCACCGCGACGAAATACGCGCAGGCCAAGCTCCTGTTCGACGAGGCGCGGAACATGGTGAAACAGTCTCCCGAGCTTTCGCGGTACATCAGGAAGCGGAAGCAGGACATGTACTGCGACGCGCTGATGGCGAAGTTCCAGCCCCTGGGGCGCAATTCGGACACGCTGGACGGCTTGAACGCTTCGCTCGTCGTCATGGACGAGCTGCACGGCGTGCGGGACAGGAACCTTTACGAAGTGATGAAGCAGTCGCAGAGTGCCCGGCGGCAGCCGCTTTTACTGATGATTACGACGGCGGGGACCGTGAGGGAATGTATTTACGACGACATGTATTCCTACGCCTGCAACGTCCTTGACGGCGTGGTAAAGGACGACAGTTTTCTTCCGGTCCTCTATGAGCTGGACAGCGCGAAGGAATGGGGCGACCCCGAGGCATGGGCAAAGGCGAATCCCGGACTGGGGGCCATTAAGAAGCTGGACGACCTGCAAAGGAAGGTTGAGCGGGCCAAGAGCAACGCCACCGACCTGCCGGGAATCCTCTGCAAGGATTTCAACATTCGGCAGAACGTGGCGCAGGCGTGGCTGACCTTCGACGACATCGACAATCCGGAAACCTTCGACCTGGAGAAATTTCGGAACTGCTACGCTATCGGCGGGGCCGACCTGAGCATCACAACCGACCTGACCTGCGCTACCCTGCTTTTTGTGGATAAGGAAACCGAAAAGCGGTATGTGACGCAGATGTACTGGTTGCCGCAGGAAAGCTTCCACGAGCGCGTCCACAAGGACAAAATCCCCTACGACCTGTGGATGGAACAGGGCCTGCTGCGGCTCTGCGCGGGTAACACGATACGCTACAGCGACGTCACGGCATGGTTCAACGAAATGCTGAATGACTACGGCATTACTCCTCTGTGGATTTACTATGACAGCTATTCCGCCCGGTACTGGGTGGATGAGATGAAGCAGTACGGCTTTCCGATGGTCCGCTGCATTCAGGGGGCAAAGACGCTTTCCCTGCCCATGCAGCAGATGGGGGCCGACCTGAAAGCAAAGAAAATCAATTACAATAATAACCCGATTCTGAAGTGGTGCCTGACCAACACGGGGATTATGACAGACCGAAACGGAAATATCGTGCCGATTAAGGCGCAGCAGCCGAAGATGAGGATAGACGGCATGGCTTCCATGCTGGACGCATACGTGGGCCTGATGGACCACTACGAAGAATTTTTGAGGGCGTGATGAAATGGTAAAGGATAAGAAGATAATAATTTACAATAAGACCGAGGTACAGGACGACATCGGCAACTGGGTAACCGCCTATCAGCCGATTCACCCGGGCAGCCTGTGGGCCTATGCGCGGCAGCTTTCCCAAAAAGAGTATTTCGCAGCCGGGACTGCCGGGTATAAAGAGGATATGCAGTTTACCGTCAACTGGAGAAGAGACATCAAGCCCGGAATGCTGATTTACTACCGGGAAACGTGGTACGTCATAGACCGTGTGGATACCTTTGAGGGATACAAAGAGGACCTGAAACTGTTCGCAAAGGAAGCGGCGCAGGCAGAGATTCCACCGGCGGATGAGATAGTACCATACGGCAGGTAACATCCACAGGAGGACCCGAAAGAAAAGCAAAAGGGTGTCCGCCAGATAGACACCCTTGGAGGGTAACATCCACAGGAGGACCCGAAAGAAAAAGCTGCTCGTTAAATTTGACGGGCAGCCTTTTTATGCCAACAAGGAGGAGAACCTGAATTGGGGTGGTGGTTTTTCAACACTCAATGACAAAACGTCGCCGAGTGACTTTTCCGTTGGGGTACAAAATGGGGTACAATGGCATAAAAATACCGCTTAGGCCGCATGCCTAAGCGATTTCTTTTGGTGCGGATGACAGGACTTGAACCTGCATGTCGTAGACACCAGAACCTAAATCTGGCGTGTCTGCCAATTCCACCACATCCGCAAAAACAGCACGGAACCCGTGCTGTTTTTTATTATACCGTAAATAAATCGAACTGGCAATACCTTTAGCCTAAAAATCCTTTTTCCAGCATGGACTGCGCCGCCAGCATAGAGCCAAGACGTGCGCTGTGGAAATTTAGGCCGCCCTGCATCCATACGGCCCACGGTGCCCGCAAAGGAGCGTCCGCGCTCAGTTCCACAGAGGCACCCAGCGTAAAAGTGCCCGCCGCCATGATTACTTGGCAGTCATACCCAGGCATACCCCACGGCTCCGGCAAAACAAAGGAATCGACCGGCGAACCTTTCTGGATTCCCTGGCAGAAAGCAATCAGCGCTTCACGGGTGCGCAGCAGAACTGCCTGAATAATATCCGCGCGCGGTTCGTCCCAGCGCGGTGTTACCGCATAGCCAAGCTCCTCGAAAAGGGCAGAAGTAAAGACTGCTGTCTTCAGCGCTTCCCCTGTTACATGTGGTGCGTGGAAAGCGCCCATGAACAGTTCTCGATTATTGCCCAGTGTACAGCCAATCTCCCGACCGGTTCCCGGTGTTGTCAAGCGATAGGAGCAGCTCTCCACCAAATCTTTGCGGCCCGCAATGTAGCCGCCGGTCGGGGCAACACCGCCGCCCGGGTTTTTAATGAGCGAACCCGCCATGAGGTCCGCACCATGTGCGACCGGCTCCTCCTTCTGCACAAATTCTCCGTAGCAGTTATCAACCATAACAATGCAGTTCGGTGCCCGGCGCTTTGCAATCGCCGCAATCTTCTCAATATCTTCCACAAACAGAGACGGACGAAGGCTGTAGCCGCGGCTGCGCTGAATATAGACCATCTTTGTGTCCGGCTGCACCGCATGCTCAATGGCTTCATAATCCGGTGTACCGTCTTTTTTAAGGTCGACCTGCCGATAATGAATGCCATACTCTTTTAAGGAACCGTTGCCATCACCAGTCAGTCCGATAACGCTCTGCAGCGTGTCATACGGCAGACCGGTCACACACAGCATGGTGTCTCCCGGGCGCAGCACACCAAACAGCGCCACGGTCAGTGCGTGTGTACCGGACACAAAATTATACCGCACCAGTGCATCCTCAGCACCCAGTGCCTGCGCATACACCTGGTCCAGCACTTCCCGTCCGCGGTCACCGTAGCCATAGCCGGTACTGGCCGCAAAGTGGCTTTCACTGACACCGCAGTGAATAAAGGCCGCCAGCATTTTCTGCTGGTTGTAGTCGGTCACTTCATCAATGCGCTTCAGAGCCGGCTGTGCTTTCCGCAGTGCCTCATCGGCCGCATCGGTTATTTTTTTGTCGATATGAAAAGCAGGATAAATCTGCACTTTATGTTCTCCTTTTTGTATACTAAAACATATAAATTACAATATGTATTTTTTATTTAAGGCAGGCTTTTTGGCACATTCCGCAGGCAGAAAAGCCCATTTGCTCATAGTGCGGCTGCAGCTGTGAACCGCACAGCAGCAGTACCCGACGGACATCTGCCTGTTTCACCAGCGCCGCCAGCACCGCCGCAAAGGCACCGCGGCCGCGCACTTCCGGCGCCGCGGCACCGGCGAAAAGCAATGCCTGTTTCGGCGACAGCGCCTCTGCCGCACAGGAATACAAGCGCACATTCTGGTACAGGCCCGCTGCCAGGACGGCACCGTGCCGCACACGATGACTCATATCCAAATAAAACGGCTCAAAGGCCGGTATAGAAAATCCCGGTCGCGTACACGCACACAGCAGTGCATACATATCTGCCAGCCGCATGGCAGCTGGTGACGCAACTGGTCCGGCCAGCCGCATCCGAAAACCGGCGGGCAGCGGCGGGCAGGGAATGGGACGGCACAGCTCCATCTCCACACCCTCGGAGGCAGGAGAAAATCCCAACCGTTTCAGGTTATCCGGCTCCGCCAGCAAATTTTGTACGCCGATATAAAACAAAAACTCACGCAGCTCCTCCGCACTTTCCGGCAGCACCGTACCGCACAAAGTCGCTGTTTCGTCCTGCCGACGCAGCAGGAACCCGTCCCCTTCCCAAAAGCGAGCCGCCGCCGTACCTGTACCATAGGCCGTCACGCTGGAAATAACACTGCACCCCAGCGCGCCATGGTCATAGGCAAGCAGGCGGGCAGGCTCCGTTACTGCCCAGAGCATGGTGTCCCCGCAATCCGCTGTGCAAGGCACTGCAGCAGCGCACCCGCCGCTTCATAGTCACTGCGGCTGACGATTCCCATCGGCGCGTGCGGGTAGCGGCACGGCAGCGATACCGCCGCTGTGCGGACACCGCCGCGGCTGATATAAATAGCGCCGGCATCATTGTCGCCGTCCACGCCCTCCTGCCACTGGCAGGGCACGCCGGCTTTGCGCGCTTCTTCAAAGGCCCATTTGGTATATTCCTTGTCGTAAATGGTTTTATGGTCCATAAACGTGATGACCGGTCCCTGACCCAAACGGCACACCTGCTGATCCGTTTCCGTGCCGGGCACATCGGAAGCAGCCGTGCATTCCACAACGACAGCAGCCTCCGGCTGTGCCAAATAGGCACCCGTGCAGGAACCATTGCAGCCCACTTCACCCTGTACGGCAAATTCAAAAATCGTGTCATACGCCCAGTCCGGCTGCTGCATCAGGTGGACCAGAAGGGCACAGCCCGCACGGTCGTCCAGCGCACGGCTCTTAACCGAAAAGCCATTCTCCTCGTACACACTGTTAAACGTGACCATGTCCCCGGGCACAGCCACTTTGGCTGCCTCCTGTTTGTCCTTGGCCCCGATATCAATATACAGTTCTTCGACCGGAATGGCTTTGCCGCGTTCGCCTTTTTCCAACAGGTGAATGGGCTTCAGGCCAATCACACCGGGCACCGTATTTTTGCCATACCCAACAGTCACGCTGCGGCCGGGCAGGACACGTGGGTCTATCCTGCCAACCGGCGCAAAGCGCAGAAAACCTTCATCGGTAATATGCGTTATGATAAGGCCGACTTCGTCCATGTGCGCGTTGAGGAGCAGCCGTGTTTTGGCACGGTTTTTTCCCTTTTTATATGCAAGAATACTGCCAAGCGGCGTAATCTCTATTTTTTCCGCGAAATTGCTTATCTGGGAAAGGATCAGTTCCCGCACACCCTCTTCACTGCCGGAAACACCGCGCTCCCGGCACAGCTGGGGCAGGCAGGCACTCCACACTTCCCCGTCCGACTCGGCACCGGCACTCGCAGCCGTATCTGCCGCCGGCTCCTCAGCGGACTGTGCCGGCTGAGGCAGGCTGGCACCGCACCGGTCACAGACATACAGCGCCATCAGAAGGGCTGTGTCCTCAATATCCTGCATATCCACCACTTCCGCCGGTGTGTGCATAGAACGCTGCGGCACACTTAACAAAGCTGTACGGACACCGCCGCGCGTCACCGCGATATCATCGCTGTTGGTTCCGGTAAAGCCTCCCATGACGTCCCATTTATACGAAATATGGTTTTCGTCAGCAAGCTGTCCCAAACGCCGCGTCATGCCACGGTCCAAAATCGGCGCGCTGCCAATCATTACGCCGCCCCCCACCGGGTGACTGACTTCCGGCTTAACGCCGGGCTGTATGCCAAAACCAACGTCTACACAAATTGCTTCATCTACGGCCGCCGTATAGGCAGCCGTATGCGCCCCCTGTCCGCCGATTTCTTCCATCGTGCTGAACAGAAGCAGCACCCGCCAGCTGCCCAGGTCAACCTGCTGCAGCAGACGAGCGGCGCGAACCACCGCAGCTGCACCGGCACGGTTGTCCAGCGCAGCGGAGGAAAAGCGGGTTCCCATCAATTTTTTCGGTTCATACACCGGGACCACACGGTCACCGGGGCAAACAACGGTTTTGGCTTTCACGGCGGGCAGGCCGAGGTCCACCGTCATATCCTCCACGTCCGGCACTTTGTCTGTGTTCGCCCGGTCCAGGTGCGGCGGCACACTACCAACAACGCCGAGAAGCGGTTTATCCGCACCTGTGGCAAAGACACGCACCGGACAGCCGGGCATGACACGCTGGTCCGAACCACCGCAGTTCGCAAAGTGCAGGAATCCGTGCTCATCTACCGATGTAACCACCAGGCCAATCTGGTCCATATGCGCTTCCAGCAAAATGACCTTTTCCGCATCTGCCTTCCCCAGTGACACACAGCCGCTGCCGAGCGGCAGTACTTTCCCGTTGGGCAGACCGGTCAGTTCCAGCGCCGCCTTCACCGGCGCTGTTTCATCTCCACTAGTGCCAATAGCGCCGCACAGTGTTTTGAGTATTTTTTCCATCTTCATAAGGAAACCCTCTTTTACTCGAAAAATATAGAACCGAACATATCGGCAGATGCCGCTTCCGCTTACAGCTGCTTTACCAGTTCACGGAAGCGGTCACCGCGTGTTTCAAAGTTGGGGAACATATCAAAGCTTGCGCACGCCGGGCTGAGTGCCACAATATCGCCGGATTTTGCTTCCTGACGGCACAGGTTTACCGCTTCCTCTAAGCTTGCCGCGTGCAGAATTTTGGGTGCACCTGGCCGATAATTTTTTGCTTCCTTAACCGCCGCCTCAATTTTCGGTGCGGTAACGCCCATCAGGACCAACGTTTTGACGTGCTCACACACCGGTTCTCCCATCGGCTCAAATGGAATCTTTTTATCGTATCCGCCCGCAATCAAAATTAGTTTCTGCGGAAACAGGGAAAGCATTCCCCGCACAGTGCGGCTTGGTGTAGTAGCAATGCTGTCATTGTACCAGCGCACGCCATCCAGTTCCCGCACCAGTTCCGCGCGATGCTCCACACCGGAAAATTCTTCTGCTACCGCACGGATATCCTCTGGTGAAGCATAACCCCACACCGCACAAATGGCTGCCAGATAATTTTCCACATTATGCGCACCGGGAATGCGAATCTCGCTGCAATTCATAATCGGTGTTTCCACACCGTTTTTGGCAAAAACGATGGTTCCGTCTGGGTTCACAAAGCAGCCGTTCCGTACACGCTGCTTTCGGCTGAAAGTCAAACACTCGCCGCGGGCCTGACTGACAAACCCCGTGGTAATGGGATTGTCAAGGTTAAAGACGGCACGGCCGAATCCGTCCTGGTGGAGGAAAATATTTTTCTTGGCATCTATATATTCCTGCATATCTTTATGAATATCCAGATGATTCGGGCTCATATTGGTAACAACGGCTACCTGTGGGCTGCGTCCTACGGAGATAAGCTGAAAGCTGGACAGCTCCGCAACGACCACATCGGTAGGCCGAATGCTGTCGATATCCGGCAGCAGCGCTTTGCCAATGTTGCCGCCGACGTGTACGGTTTTTCCCGCGTGCTGCAGAATTTTGGACAGAATGGTTGTCGTAGTTGTTTTACCGTCCGAGCCGGTTACGCCAAAGACGCGGCACGGGCAGTACTCCAGGAAAACTTCCATTTCACTGGTCACGACACTGCCGCGGGCGCGGGCAGCATCCAGCTGCGGCAGATGATAGGGCATACCGGGCGTACGGAAAATGACCTCTTCATTCAGGTCTTCCAGATAGTTTTCGCCCAACACCAGCTGCACGCTTTTTTTCTCCAGCTGGTCCGCCAAATCCCCCAGTTTTTCGCGGGTGCGCCGGTCACGGGCGGTCACTTTCGCGCCAGCCGCCAGAAAGCGGTCAATCAGGGGCAGGTTGCTGCCGCCCAAGCCACAGAATGCAACGGTTTTGCCTTTCATTTCCCTGTAAAAGTCTGTTATCGTCATGGAATGATATCCTCCGGTTTTCTGCAGCTGTCGGCCGCAGTTCAGTAAAAATATATACCTGTCATTGTGTTTTCTAAAAAAGATACAGCCGCCGGCACAGCAGGCACCGGCCGTCATGTCATACTTTTTTATTATACAACATCTTTGCCGCTTTTCAAAGACGTCTTCTCGGGCAGAACATTGTGTATAATCCTGCTGTGTGTGGTGAAAGCTACCATTGGCCCGCTTTGCCTTTCTTTTGTACGGTATGTACAGAAAATTTCGGGTACGGGCAAGGTGATGTATTTTATGAAAAACAGAAAAGCCGTTGCTGTGGTAATGGGTATTATCGCGGTTGGCGCTGTGGTCACGGCGGGAGCCCTGACCATGCGCAGCCAGGCCGCTGAAAAGGCTGCCAAGCGTGACCTGACCTATACCTATGACCGCGCGTACGGTGACCTGCGCGACTGCGTAAACACCATTTCCCTGACACTGGACAAAAGCATTTACGCCAACACCCCTACCCAACAGAACGGACTCGCGGCCCGGCTGATGCATGAATCTGGCCTTGCCAAGGAGGCTTTGGCTACACTGCCGGTACACGACAGTACCATGAACAACGTTTCGAAATATATTACCCAAGTCGGTGATTTTGCCATGAGCCTGTCCAACCGCATCAGCGGCGGCGGGCATATTACGGAAGCGGAGTACAAAACCATTGAGAAGCTGCATACCTATGCCCAAAAGCTTTCCAGCAATTTGTCGTCGCTGAAACTGGACTATACTTCCGACAACCTGTCCTCTCAGCTGAAACAAACCGCAACCGACTTTACGAACTTCCCTTCGCTGATTTACGATGGGCCGTTTTCGGATAATATTCAGCGGAAAAATCCCCGCGCCCTGCAGGGGAAAAGCGATGTAAGCAAAGCGGACGCGTGCTCCATTGCCGCCAAAGCACTGAACCTTTCCCCCAGCAAGCTTACCTCCGCCGCAGACACGGCCGGTAACCTGCCCCTGTGGAACTTCACGTCCGGTACTACAACCGCCTCCGTTACCAAAAAAGGAGGTGTTCTCTGTTCCATGCGCAGCAGCCGGGAAATTACAGCGGAAAAAATCACCATGGACGCCGCCAAAGAAAAGGCCACCGCTTTTCTGGCAAAGTGCGGCTATAAAGATATGCAGCTTACCTACTGGATTAAGACCGATGGCCGCATTCTATTTAACTTTGCATATGAGGAAAACGGTGTGCGCTGTTACCCGGATCTTGTCAAGGTAGGCATTGCGCTGGACAACGGCGACGTGGTGGAGCTGGGCGCTACGGGCTACCTGATGAACCACATGTCCCGCAGCTTTCCGTCACCGAAATACACCAAAGAAGCTGCACAGAAAAAGGTCAGCAGCCGCCTAAAAGTGAACAACTCTCGGAAAGTACTGGTGCCAACTTCCGGCCTGAATGAAGTGCTGTGCTGGGAGTTCTCCTGTATCGGAAGCAACGGTGACCGCGTACTGGTCTATATCAACTGTGCCAGTGGTATGGAACAGCAGATTCTCATTCTGCAGTCCACGGATGCCGGCATACTGGTTCAATAAAAATTCTATAACAATGACCGCATAGATAGACAGAAAAAAGCCGCTGCCCGGCAGGTAAACCGGGACAGTGGCTTTTTTGGGATTGGATAAAATCTTTTATCTTATCTTGCTGTACATATAATCAAATAAAATGCAGCCTTTTATCCAAGGAGCTTGACCAAAACTGCCTTCTGTGCATGCAGACGGTTTTCCGCCTCTTCAAAGATTTCACTGGAATGCTGTTCAAACACATCCGCTGTGATTTCTTCGCCGCGATGGGCAGGCAGGCAATGCAGAACCATAGCGTCCGGTTTAGCGGCGGCCATAACCTTGTCGTTAATCTGATAGCCATTAAAAGCAATGCGGCGCTTGGAGGCTTCCTCTTCTTCACCCATAGATGCCCATACATCCGTGATAACGACATCGGCGCCTACGGCAGCTTCCAGCGGGTCCGTGGTCATGCTGAAGGCTGGATAAGCCTGTGCAAAGTCCAGCACTTCCGCCGCGGGACGATAGTCCTTCGGGCAGGCAACCGCAACTTCCATCTTCATCTTTAGGCCGCCGACAATCAGGGAGTTCATCATGTTGTTTCCGTCACCGATAAAGCACATTTTCAGGCCGTCCAGTGCACCGCGGTGCTCCCGAATGGTCATCAGGTCCGCCAGCACCTGACAGGGGTGGGCAAAGTCGGTCAAACCGTTGATAACAGGGATAGAACCGTCACGCGCAAGGGCCTCGACCTCGCTCTGCTTAAAGGTACGAATCATAATGCCATTTAAGTAGCGGGACAGCACGCGTGCTGTATCCTGTACCGGCTCGCCGCGGCCAATCTGCATATCGCGTGCAGAAAGGAAAATAGGCAGACCGCCCAGCTGATACATACCCACTTCAAAGGAAATACGGGTACGGGTGCTGGCCTTTTCAAAAATCATGCCCAGTGTTTTGCCCTCCAGGCAGCGGTGCTCAATATTGTGCTTCAGCTCATATTTCAGCTGGTCCGCAAGGTCCAAAATTCCGGAAATCTCGTTGCCGGAAAGGTCCATCAATTTCAGTAAATGCTTCATTTTAAAATAGCCTCTTTCCCTGTCCAGATTGATTTTGCTCCACCGCGGCGGAGCCTCCTGTTTAACGGCCGTATTATTTTAATCGTTACAATTATAGCATTTTATGCCGCTGATAGAAAGGCGAAAGTGCAAGACTGTTTTACTGCTGCTGCAGGACCTTTTCCAAAATGGCAAGACCCTCGTCGAGTTCTTCTTTTGTAATGGTCAGCGGCGGCAGAAAGCGCAGTACATCTTTGGCAGTCAGCACCAGCAGGCCCGCCTGTACACAGGCCGCCGCAATGGCACCCGGCTGCCCTTTGACTGGTTTGGCTCCCAGCATCATTCCAAGGCCGCGCACACTTTGAATATTGTCCATTTTTTGCAGCCGGCTGCGCAGATAAGCGCCCTTTTTCTGCACTTCCAGCAGGAAAGGCTGTTTTTCCACACGCGACACCACGGCCGCCACACCCGCGCATACCACCGGATTGCCGCCAAAGGTACTGCCGTGGTCGCCCGGTCCCAAAACATCCGCGCACCGGCGGTCCACCAAACAGGCACCTACTGGCAGGCCACCGCCCAGCCCTTTGGCTGCGCTAACCACATCCGGATGAATGCCGTACTGCTGGTAACAGAAGAAGCTGCCTGTACGCCCGATACCAGTCTGCACCTCATCAACCATCAGCAAAATATCTTTCTTTTCGCAGAACTGCGCCAGCTGCTGTACAAAGTCTTTATCCAGCGGCACCACACCGCCCTCGCCCTGTACCAGTTCCACAAGGACAGCACAGGTATTTTCCGTAACCGTTTTTCCCACACTTTTCATATTGGCATCGGCATAGACAAAGCCGCCGGTAAACGGCAGAAAATGCTGGTGAAATCCCGGTTGGCCGGTTGCTGCCAATGTCGTGACCGTGCGCCCATGAAAAGAATTATTGAGTGTTACAATCTGGCAGTGCTGGTCACCGTACTTATCGGTGCCATACTTTCGGGCTACCTTAATGGCACACTCATTTGCTTCCGCACCGCTGTTACCGAAAAAGACGCACTCCATACCCGCGGCATGGCACAGCAGTTCTGCCGCGCGGATAGTGACAGGGCTGTAGTAAAGGTTGGAAAGATGCTGAATCTGGGCTGCCTGTCCACTGACAGCCTGCACCCACTGCGGGTCGCTGTAGCCCAGGCTGTTTACGCCGATACCCGCCGTAAAGTCGATATACCTTTTACCGTCAGCGTCCCATGCCGTGGCGTTCTTCCCTTTTACCAGTGCAGCTGGGAACCGGGCGTAGCTGTGTATCAGGTACTGGCTGTCGCCCTCCTGTATTGCAGGAAACTGCATAATGGTGCCTCCTTTTTCTACTTATAGGAATATGCATTCTGTATAATTTAAATTTTCTGTTTCTTTTAATAGAACATGGTACCAATGCCTTCATCGGTAAAGAGTTCCACTAAAATGGAGTGTGGAATACGTCCGTCAATGATATGTGCACGCTTTACGCCGCGGCGGACCGCCTCCACACAGCAGTCCACTTTCGGCACCATGCCGCCGGAAAGGATTCCCTGCTTGCGCAGTTTCGGCACAGAGGAAACCTGTACCACCGGAATAATGCTGCTGTCATCGGACGGGTCACGCAGAAGCCCGCGCACATCGGTCATCAGAATCAGTTTCTCCGCGTGCAGGCAGGCTGCAATGCGGGCAGCCGCCACGTCAGCGTTGATATTGTATACCTCGCTGTTTTCACCGCCCGCTATCGTGGAAACGACCGGAATATAGCCGGCGTTCTCGGCGTCCTCAATCACCGCTGGATTGACACAGGTAATCTCGCCGACATAACCGAGGTCCGCCTCCCCCTGCAGTTTTTCCGCGCCCAGCAGGGCGCCGTCCAGTCCGCACAGGCCGACCGCCCTTCCGCCGTTTTCCTGTAGCAGCTGCACCAGCGCCTTATTCACTTTTCCGGCCAATACCATCTGTACAATATCCATGGTTTCGGCGTCCGTTACACGCATACCGCCGATAAATCGGCTTTCTTTGCCGACCTTCTGCAGCATGGTGGAAATTTCCGGCCCGCCGCCGTGCACCAGTACCACATGAATGCCAACCAGCTGCATCAGTACAATATCGCGCATGACAGCATCCTTCAGTGCTTGGTCAATCATTGCATTGCCACCGTATTTTACCACAATGGTCTTTCCGGCAAGCTTTTGGATATATGGCAGTGCCTGCACCAATACCTGTGCACGGCCTGCATTTGAAATTTCCACGGTACTCCCCCCTGTGAACTATCTTTGCAATATACCAAACTGCCGAACCGAAGCTTATGTTCGGTAGTCACCGTTTATCTTTACATAGTCATAAGTCAGATCACAGCCATAAGCTGTTGCCGTGGCCGTGCCGTCATGCAGCGTAACCATAACTGTAATTTCGTCCTGCAGCAAAATTTCTTTGGCGCGGTCTTCATCAAACGGAACACCCGCCCCGCTGCGGCAGACAGGAATGGTGCCTGCCGGGGAGGAAAAGTCCACATCTACTTTGTGTACATCGACATTTGCGCCGCAGTAACCCACCGCGCACAGCACACGCCCCCAGTTGGCGTCCGCACCAAAAATAGCCGCCTTTACAAGGGAGGAACAAACAATCGCCTTCGCCACTTTGCGGGCGTCCGCGTCACTGACAGCCCCCGCCACTTCACACACCAGCAGGTGTTTGGCGCCTTCTCCGTCTTTGGCCATCGCACGTGCCAGCTGAATGCACAGTTTCCGCAGCGCTGTGACAAAGACCGGAAAATCCGGGCTGTCACTTGTCAATTCTTCATTGCCGGCGGCACCATCCGCCAGCAGCAGGCAGGTATCGTTGGTACTCATATCCTCATCTACACTAAGCATATTAAAGCTGTCTTTTGCCGCCAGACGCAGCGCTTTATCCAGTGCCGCCGCAGAAACAGCCGCGTCCGTGGTCAAAAAGCAAAGCATAGTGCACATATTGGGGTGAATCATGCCGGAGCCTTTGGAAATGCCGCCGATACGCACGGTTTTTCCACCCAAAGAAAACTCCACTGCCATATTTTTCGGCACACGGTCGGTGGTCATAATCGCCGTTGCCGCCTCCAAGCTGCCGTCCGCCGAAAGTCTTTCCGCAATCCGCGGAATGCCGGCAAGGATAGGCGGAAGCGGAAGCGGCTGACCAATAACACCCGTGCTGGCAACCAGCACGTCTTCTTCCGGAATATGCAGTGCGGCGGCTGCAGCCTCCGCCATTGCTTCGGCTTTCTGCAAGCCATCCGCATTGCAGGTGTTGGCGTTGGCGCTGTTGGCGACAACTGCCTGTGCCCAGCCGTTTTTCAAATGTTCCTTACAGACCGCAATGGGAGCGCCCTTCACCAGGTTGCTGGTAAAAATGCCTGCCGCCGTGCATGGCACGTCCGCGCACAGCAGGGCAAGGTCATTTTTATGGCCTTGTTTTCCGTAACAGTCCCTCAGGTTCTGTATAAAAGCCGCTGATTCTTTTTCGGAAAGCTGTGAGCAGGCGTGTATGCCCGCATAGACGCCCGCCGCACGGAATCCCTGTGGTGCGGTAACGCCGCCGTCTATCCACTTCATCTGTATCTCCCCCATTCGGTATTTTCCAAAGATGACCGGTCCGCCGTATGATTAAAACGCCGGTGGGAACATCGTCAGGCCTGTTTTTTCCGGCAGGCCAAGCGAAAGATTCATGTTCTGCACTGCCTGCCCAGCAGCACCCTTTACCATATTGTCCAGTGCAGAAACAGCGACCAGCATTTGTGTACGCGGGTCAATATGCAGCTCTATTTCACAAAAATTGCTGTACCGCACATGGTGAATATCGGCACGCATTCCCTGCGGCAGAACACGGACGAAAAATTCATTCTTATAAAATTCCTCGTACACTTTCTGGAGTTGTTCCAGTGTCGTACCGGGTGTTAAGTGTGCATAGCAAGTGGCCAGAATGCCGCGGTTCACCGGCAGCAGGTGGGGGGTAAACGTCACGGTCACTTCTTCGCCGCAGACACGCCGCAGTGTCTGTTCGATTTCGGGTGTATGGCGGTGCCCGCCTACCTTATAAGCATGCATTCCCTCGTTCAGCTCCGGATAATGTGTGTCCTGCGTCATTTTGCGGCCCGCACCGGTTACACCGGATTTGCAGTCAGCAATGATTCCGTCGTTGCTGATAAGTCCAGCCTTCAGCGCAGGCACCAGTGCCAGCGGCACCGCGGTGGTGTAGCATCCGGGGTTGGCAATTAGCTTTTTGCCACGTATCTGCTCCCGGAAAAATTCCGGCAGGCCGTACACTGCTTCGGCGTGCAGGTCCGGATACACCGCCTTCACGCCGTACCAGTGTTCGTACTCGTCCAACCGCTCCAGACGGAAATCGGCGCCAAGGTCAATAAAGACTTTGCCAGCATCATGGCATTCCTTTGCCAGCGGCTGAGAAAGGCCATGCGGCAGTGCCGCAAACACGGCGTCGCTTTTCTGTACGACCTCTTCCTGTGTACCGCAGACCATATCGCACAGGCCATAATAAGCCGGATAAACCGCGCTGAGCGGTTTTCCCTGAAAGCTGACCGAACTTACTGCGGCAAGCTGCACCTGTGGGTGGCCCGACAAAATGCGCACCAGTTCTGCACCGGCATAGCCGGTAGCTCCAATAATGCCAGCCTTGACAGTCATTGCTGATTCCCTCTTTCCCGGTGATTACAAAAAGGGCGGACTTGTGTCCGCCTCTTTTGCTGTTGTTATAAATGAATTCGCTTATTTCTTGTTTTTGGTCCACTGTTCTTTTTTAACTGCCTGTACTTTAATGGGCAGACCGAACAGGTTAATGAAGCCGTTTGCATCGCTCTGGTTGTAAACTTCGTCTACACTGAATGTAGCAACCTCTTCATCGTACAGGCTGTAAGGGCTGGTCACACCCGCATCAATGACGTTGCCTTTATACAGCTTCAGTTTTACATCGCCGGTCACGGTCTGCTGGGTGCTGTCCACAAAAGCAGAGAGTGCTTCCCGCAGAGGAGTAAACCATTTTCCATCGTATACCAGTTCCGCGAACTTGTCGCCAATGCCCTGCTTGTAGTGATAGGTATCTTTGTCCAAGCAGATTTCTTCAAGCTTATTATGTGCATGGTACAGAATGGTGCCGCCGGGGGTTTCATAAACGCCGCGGCTCTTCATGCCGACCAAACGGTTTTCCACAATATCGGCAATGCCAATGCCGTTTTCGCCGCCCACTTTGTTCAGCCGGCTCAAAAGGTCCACCGCGCACATCTTCTGGCCATTCAGTGCAGTAGCTTCGCCCTTTTCAAAGTGAATGGTCACATAAGTCGGTTTATCCGGTGCCTGTTCCGGGGATACACCCAGCTCCAGGAAGCCGGGTTTATTGTACTGCGGCTCATTCGCGGGGTTCTCGAGGTCAAGGCCCTCATGGGAAAGGTGCCAGAGGTTTTTATCTTTGCTGTAATTGGTTTTGCGTGTAATCTTCAGCGGAATATTGTGTGCCTCCGCATAATCAATCTCTTCGTCACGGGACTTCAGCGTCCACTCACGCCATGGGGCAATAATCGGCATATTCGGTGCAAAAGCCTTAATGCTCAGCTCAAAACGGACCTGGTCGTTGCCCTTGCCGGTGCAGCCGTGGCAGATGGCGTCAGCGCCCTCTGCTTTGGCAATTTCGACCAGACGTTTGGCAATCAGCGGACGCGCAAAGCTGGTGCCCAGCAGGTATTTGTTCTCATAAACCGCATCTGCCTTTACGGTCTGCCAGATGTAGTCCTCCACAAACTGCTTTTTCAGGTCTGCAATGTACAGCTTGCTGGCACCGGTTTCCTTTGCCTTCTGCTCCAGTCCGTCCAGTTCGCCCGCGCCTTGGCCAACGTCGGCCGCCACAGCAATGACTTCACAGTTATTGTAGTTCTCTTTCAGCCACGGAATGATAATAGATGTGTCCAGCCCGCCGGAATATGCCAGTACAACCTTTTTAATCGCTGTTTTATCCATAATAGGTAGCCTCCGCTTGTTTTTTTGTTGTTGGCAATATTATAGCGCTAAAATGAAAAAATACAAGTCTTTTTTGCATATTTATTCATATTTATAAATTTTGAATAAGAATTATTCACATAAATATTCGGTTTCCGTCTTTTTTCAGAAGGCGGCGGCTTTCGTTTTTTTTCATGCCCATTTGTGCTATACTGAAAAGATACCAAATACTGCATAATGGAGGTTTTTTACCTATGAAAGAAATTGCCGCAGAAAAACTGCCGTTTGCCCCATTTGACCAAATCGGAAAGGGCTGGATGCTGGTAAGTGCCGGTTCGCCCGAAAAGTGCAGCACCATGACCGCCTCCTGGGGCGGACTGGGTGTTATGTGGGGCAAGAATGTTGCCGCCATTGTTATCCGCCCACAGCGCCATACGCTCACCTTTTTGGAGAAGGCCGACCACTGGACACTCAGCTTCTTTGATGAAAAATACCGCCCCGCCCTTAACTACTGCGGCAGTCACTCCGGCGGTGAAAACGAAAAAATCGCCGCGGCCGGTCTGACACTGGTGCCCGGCACGAAGGTACCGGTATTTCAGCAGGCAAAGCTGACGCTGGTATGCCGGAAACTGTACCGCCAACCAATGGACCCGCACGGCCTGGTGGATTCCTCTTTGGATACTCGCTGGTATCCAAACAAAGACTACCATATTCTGTTCGTTGGAGAAATTGAAAAGGCTTTGCAGCCGTAATTCTGCAAGAAAATACAGTAAAGGTATACAAAGCTGTTTTTCCGCAGAACGACAGCAAAATGCCCTCTGTGCAGCAATAAAGCTTGTACAGAGGGCATTCTTTTCGGAAAAACAAGGTTCAGCCTTTGACGGCACCGCTGAGTATTCCTTGGATAAAGTTCTTCTGAAACAGCAGGAAGAAAATCAGCACCGGCAACAAATGTTTATTGAGCACAGTATAATAAAAGAACGATTCTGTTTTATTTCATCTTCCAAATATTTTGTACAGCTTTTGCAGCAAACCTTCCTGGTGCCGTTGTTCCGCGGGTCACAGGCATCATCAATCGCCCAGCGGTTTTCGCGGTCATACAGAATAGCCACATCAGCGTGCACCGCACCATATCGTGCGAACAAGCCGTTTCCGCAGTGGATCTCTATTTTATATAAAAACGGTTTTTACCGAGTGATTAAAGTTTAGGCTTTTGTGATGCTGTTCGTTTGCAGGAATGGCTGTACCGCGGGGAAAAGTGCCGGCCCGACAAAAGCTTCCAGCGCCAGTCCCTCCGATGTATATTTCTCCTGCAGCACTGTTCCCTGCTCCCGCACACGAGCGGCAAGTCCGCTCTGTGAAAATGGCAGCAGCAGCTGCACACGGCGCACCTGTACCGGCAGCGCATCCTGTATTGCCTGCAGCAGATTCGGAATGCCCTCCCCTGTTTTGGCACTG
Source organism: Caproicibacterium lactatifermentans (assembly GCF_013315815.1). NCBI lineage: Bacteria > Bacillati > Bacillota > Clostridia > Eubacteriales > Oscillospiraceae > Caproicibacterium > Caproicibacterium lactatifermentans. The sequence continues at coordinate 154,403 of NZ_CP046051.1, read as the reverse complement.
ATGCGTATGCCCTGCCCTATCTGCGGCAGGCCTGTCAGCCCCGGCACTTGGTCACATTTGTTAAGCACCGGCAGCATTTTCCCTGTACAGCCCAGTCCTGTCAGCAGGTCGCTGGTCACCTTCAGGTGTGTCTGTGCTTCTGGGCTGGAAGCATCACAGACGTTTAAAAGGATATCCGCCTGCGCGGCCTGCTCCAGCGTAGACCGAAACGCCTTTACCAACTGATGCGGCAGTCGGCGCACCAGCCCGACGGTGTCTATCAGCATAACAGAAAATCCATTTGGCAGGCGCAGCGCCCGGGCTGTTGGGTCCAGCGTAGCGAAAAGGCGGTCCTCCGCCAGCACACCCGCGTCTGTCAGCGCATTCATCAGTGTGCTTTTCCCGGCGTTGGTATATCCCACCAGTGCCGCTGTGACTACACCGTCTTTTCGCCGGCGGCGTTCTATCTGCTGCCGGTGTTTCTCCACTTCTTCCAGCTGTACCTGCAGGGAACGGATACGGCCACGGATATGACGGCGGTCGGTTTCCAGTTTGGTTTCACCGGGGCCTCGTGTACCAATGCCGCCGCCCAAACGTGACAGTGCCGTTCCTCTTCCAGAAAGCCTCGGCAGCAGGTATTCCAGCTGTGCAAGCTCCACCTGCAGCTTACCCTCTCTGCTGCGGGCACTGCAGGCAAAAATGTCCATTATCAACATGGTACGGTCCACTACCCGCACGCTTGTGTCTTCCTCTAGATTTCGTATCTGGGTAGGCGTTAGCTCTCGGTCAAAAATGAGCAGTTCTATGTGGTGTTTTTCGCAAAAATCCGCAATCTGCTGCACCATGCCTTTTCCTACACAGGTCGCAGCGTCCGCGGACGGGCGTTTCTGCGTCATTGCCCCAAAAGGGACAGCACCCGCGCTGCGCACCAGTTCGTACAGCTCTGCCAGCGAAGACTCTGCGTCATCCTCTCCGGTGTCACACTCCACCAGCAGGGCCCGTGGCAGCTCCCGCTTATTTTCATACATACTGTTTCCTCCCGCTTGGCCATTTTCACAAAGTTCGTCAGGTTTTGCTTTATTGTACGCCCTGCGCCCTTTATTTGCAAATCAGCGGAACGCAATATAGCGGTACGTTTTTCCCTTCTCGTTTAGTTTGGTATACACACTGTCCGTATCGTCGTTCTGCACGGCAAAGCCGCTGCCCTGCAGATATACACCGTCACCGTACACAAACCCGCCGACTGCTCCCGTGTATAGAACCAAATTTCCAGCCGCGTCCTTCTGAATCGGACTTTGGTTCTGCGGATAAATCAAGAGCACCTGCGGGGCAAAGGGCAGCGAAACAAGCTGCATATCCTCGTTGTTTCCTTTATAGGTCCCCATGGTCAGCGACGTTTTGTCGCTGGCCGTCTTGTGCAGGGCCGTATCCGCGATATGCTGTGAAAAAAGGTCATCAATTTTTTGGTTATCACTTACAAAATCCGTTCGCTGCGGATGGTCTTCCGCACTCCAAAGATTAAGCCCGTGGGCTGTTTTGCTGCTGGATGGCATTCTATTCTCCTCCTCTAGTTTTACCTGTGCTTAAAAAACTAATCTGTTAATATCTGCTTATAAAAGCACTCTAAAATATTACTCTCTCCCCGTCCCATGTTTTCCACGTACGGTTTTTGGCATCCTGCTGCTTCCAGGAAGCACCGCCGCTGTCCAGTGCCTTCCATGTGGCATCTGCACCGCTCAGGTCCAGTTCCCCCTGCAGCTGTGCCGGCAGCATTCGGCGCAGCACACGTACAACAAACGCGCGGTCTTCCGGCAGCGTTTCCGGACAAAAAATCACTTTCTCGTCCGCTGGGCATTCATACAGTGGACCGGCAATTCCCAGTGCCTGCTGCAAACGCTGAAAAGACGCCCGTGTACAAGTTTTCGCCGCTGGGCTGCACAGAAACAGACCAACTGCCCGACGCAGATCTCCTCCGTCCACAATTCCCAGCAGGGAACAAACACCGGAAAATCCCCAGCTCTGTGCACTGACAAGAAAGGCCTCTTGTTCTATTTCGTTCAACATATCATAAACGGAATCCAGCCCGGCGGCAAAAGCCTCCAGCTTTGCCGCCGCAAAGCTGTTTTCCTTCTGCAGGTCATAGGCACCCATTGGCTGCAGACGGCGGCGCATACTGTCAAGCGGTTTCACAGCAACACCACCTCCGATGCGGCGTTCAGCGTCACCAGTGTATCCGGAGCCGCAGTCGGAAACACCAAATTCGTTGGCAGCAGAACATCTTCCGCGCATCCGGTCTGCATAATAGCCGCCATCAGCCGAGCCGCCGTCATGGTCTGTCCGATTTTCAGTTCGTCAAAACTGTCCTTCATTGCCTGCTGGACAGCCGTTTTGGTGTCTTCGTCCGTCTGTCCTTCTTTCTTTTTCACTTGTACTGTCAGCTGAACCGGCGTAGTTTTTGCCGGATAAACTTTTATCTGCACATTCAGTCCACGCATCTGTTCCAGCGCAGCTTTCACCTTTGCCGCTGTGTCATTTGTCACGGATGCACCCCGGCTGGCAAGCCAAATCGTCACCCCGCCTTTTTCCGGAACAGCTGTCTGTACAAAAACGCTGCTGACTCCTGGCTGCTGCAGTGCTGTCTTCCTGTAAAAAGCGGAATTTGCGCCGTTATCCGTCTGCTTTTCTTCTTCCATCAGACGTTTCCGCAGCTGGTCATCGGTTTCTTCCGTCCGCCCGCCGGAAAAGGCCGCTGGATTGGTGACAGCCTCAATATAAGCATTGCTTTTCTCCAGCTGTGTTACCGTCCCAGCTAAGACGTTCCCTTCTTCCCCGTCTTTGACCGCGCGGACAGGGACCTCCGCCACCGAGCTTGGGCCACAGTCCAGCTCCACTTGTTCCAGTGTTTCAAAAACGACGGGATGGCTTCCGCCGGTCGTACAGCGTGTTCCCGCTGAAAGAATTACTGTGAAAATCGTGCTTTTCGCCGTTTTGGTAAAGCGAAGCGTTCCCTGTGCCTTTGCCGCAGGCGTACGGGAAAGTCCCGCCTGCTGTGCCAGTTTGTCCAGCTGTTCACCCGCAGCAGTCTGCGGCAGAAGAGATGCCTTCAGCCACTCAACATTGGCCGACAAGCTGTACAATTCGCCCGCCAATACCCGAAAGCACACCCCCGTGTCACTGTCTGCCGTCGGCTGAATACCGGTCTTCTCCTGATATGTGTTCTCCATCTTCTGTACCAATTCTTCATACGAAATCATTCTTTCACCCCTTACGCATATGGCACCAAAACTGTTTTTTCCATACTGCCTGCGCGCAGCTGAACTGACGTTCCTGTTTCCTCCAAATGTACCCTCTGCAGCAGGACCTTCCCCGCCAGCGGTGCCAGTGCCTCTTGGACAAGCAGCACCGCCTTCTGTTCAGCGCCGGGCGCCGCCGCCTGTTCCGCAGAAAATGTCCGGCAGCCAAAGTCCGGTGCATACACAAAGCTTCCCCGCTGTATCAGCAGCCGTCTTGCGGCACCCTGCAGCTGTGCCTCCTCTTTGTCCACAGTTTCCAGCACACCGCCCGGTGAAAGAACATAATCCCCGTTTTCCAGCCGATTTTCCACTTACTTCTCCTCCTTCGCCGCAAAGGTCTGGCCGTTAATCACAACCTCTCCGCTCGCTGTCAGGTAAACCTCCGCTCCACCCTGCGACACCAGCCGCAGTTCTCCCGGCTTTAAATCATCTGTATTTCCGGCGGTTCCCAAACACATGGTGCCGCTGTCTGTTTTCAGCAGCACTGCTTTGCTGCCCGCGGGTGCGCACCACTGAACTCCCCACGGCCCGCACATCTGCACCTTTTCATCGGAAACCGCTGTTTGGGCACTGCTTTCTCCGGTAATCATGCCTGTCTTGGTGCTGCTGCCGCGGTTTTCCTGCAGCAGCCGGTCTACAATCCACATCTATTTCGCTGCCTCCCGTTTTTATCCGTTTTGCAGCAACAGGCGCGTTGTTTTGCCTTCTGTACTCAGCTGGTACAAAATTTGTTTAACCTGCAGCTGCAGTGTCTCCTGCGGCAGCCAAAGTACCGCTGGCTGCCACAGCTTCACCGGCTGCCAGCCCACGCACAAGACCGATGTTGTCTGCACCTGTCCACATGCTTCCTGCAGTGCTGCCTCAGGTGCAGCACTGATGCGCCTGCGCAGAATACCCGTCTGCCGAACTGCCGAATCCTGTATACAATTCTCCAGTTCGCCGCTGCGGATGCCCCACACCTCCGAAAGCTGCCGATACATCTGCCAAGTGCGGCACACTTTTAGATACGGAATACCCGATTTTCCCAACACCGCCGGTTCTGAAAAAGTGGGCTGTTCCGCGCGTAGAACGCCGTTTTCCTCCCACAGAGCTGTCCCCAAAAATGACTGACAGAACGTGTCCAGTGCCTGCCATTCGCTTTTGTTGGAATCAATGGTATACGGTGTGTCAAATACACGCATATCGCCCACGATTTGTGTGAATCCGTATGGTACAGCGCAGGTTTGGAACAAATTCCGCAGCCCCGGGTGCAGCCATGTTCCCGGTAGTGCCTGGCTGTCCAGCAGCAGCGCCGCCCTGCTGCGCACCGAAAGGTGCAAAAGCCTGCCGTCTGTTTCCCGCATGGTGTCCACCGGCCCGTCAAACAGGACCTTGCCCGCCGCCGCCATCCGGAAAAAGGCAGCCGGCCGCACGGGCCCCGTCAGCGGAAAGACCGCCTCCAAAACATCGGCCGGTGCGCTCACACTTCTTTGCAGGGTTACTTTCACAGGCGATGCCAGTATCTGCTGTCCGCCGTCCGCATCATACAGAATGCCGTTCACGGCACCACCAGCTTTTGTCCAGCCGTCAGCTCATTGGCCCATCGAATGTGCCCAGGGTTCGCCTGCAGCAGTTCTTCCGGCGTTGTACCGGCTGCCGTGGCCGCGCTCCACAGGCAGTCACCTGTTTTGGCTGTGTACACTCCCGGCTGTTTTGCCTGCGGCAGCAGTTCCTGAAAAAGGAATCGATACACAATGTAAGTCCGGCGCAGCGGCTGCTGCAGCGAAAGTTCCGCAAAAATCGCCTGCACCGGCTTTCTGCCCGGCAAATACAGTGTTCCGGAACCTCCCCCAGCATAGCAGGCACACAGCGCTTCCCACTCCTGCTCTGCCTCCTCGCCAACAAATACGCCGCTGCCGGACACCACGCGTCCATGCTGCCCCAGTTCCTGCAGGGTTTCCCCGCTTTCCGGCTGTGGCAGGACATCCACATATTTCTGGTTCTGCATCTGCAGGCTGTCCGGCAGACGCGGCCATGTAAAATCCTTGTACGCCATAAAAAGCTGTTTCATGTTCCGCTCTCCTCCTGTGGGGGCCGCGGATAGCGCAGATACTGCATTTCCAGTTCCTCGCTCAGTTTTTCCTGCGGTGTCAGAAGTTCCTCATTCACAGTCTTCCTCTCCTTCCTGCTGCAGCACGGCCCATGTGTACAGCCGCCGGTTTTTCAGGTACCGACCACCGCAGCGCAGTACGGTATACAGCCGGCCCCCACAAGACAGTTTTGTGCCCTCCCGCGGGCAAAATTCCGCCGGAGCTGTACAGATGCTGCGGCTGTCCTGCAAATCGTTCGGACGCAGCGACCGCAGAACGACTGGCGCTTTCTGACCACCGCACACGGCCTCCTCACCGTATCGTTCCAGCATCTGCGCAACAAACGCGGCCCGCGTCATGGCACGCTCCTGAAAATGAAACGCTCATCACGCAGGTACGGCGCGGCGGCCGCCAGTGACTCCTTCCAAAGTTCTTTTGCCGCTGCACGTTCCTGTGTGTTGTCGCCGTGCACATCTCCGGCCGTGAAGCTGCCTGCCGGTTCCGTCAGGGTAAGCTGCAAATGCACCAGTGCGGCAGCGGCAGTTTCCAGCAGGGAATCGCCCCCATCTTTTCGGCGGCAGTTCTCCAGCCGGTCCACCGCTTCCTGTGCCAGCGGCCGGTATTTCTCTGCTTCGTCCGCCTGCAAGCCGTGCAGAAGCTGCAGCTTATTTAAGATATTGTCTGTTTCCATGTTTCTCTCCTTTTCCATCTGCAAAAACAGACTTTCCAAACCCACCCGCCCAGTTCTGTTCCTGCTTTAGTCCGTATAATCCAGCATTTTGACAGCACCGTTGAAAATTTTTGTAAATCCTGCAATCGTGCTGATGGTCGCACGTTCCAGCTGACGGTCTATCAGCTTGTCATACTCGGTCTGTACACCGCCTGCTTGCACCATTTCCAATGCACAGGTGTGGTCCAGTCCCAGCAGTTTGCCGTCCGGTACATCCGGCACATGCAGCAGTTCCGCACCCATGGGCGAAACCATCTTGCCTGTCCCCTGGAAGTTTAGGCCCGCCTGTGCGTCACGCATTTCCGCAAGGCCCAGCACTTTCTGTACAGCGGCCGTACCGCCCAGCAGCACATTCATACGATAAGGTGAAAGTTTGCCCCACAGCTTTAAAAGGCTGTCATAAGAAAGCGCTTCACCGGAAATCTCTTCGGCTTTATCGGTTCCGTCGTCGCCGTTCAGCAGGACCTGCACCGCGTCGCCCATCTGTGCGCGCACAATATACGCACCAATCTGCCGCAGCGTAACGGTAAACAAGTCCAAATGCTGAAAGCGCAGTGCTTCGTAGCTTGCCACCAGCATGCGGCCGCGCTTATGCAGCTGCACCAAATGGTCCTGTGTGCGCACGACTGTCTGTGGAATCGCGGCGCCTTCGGCTACCGTTTTCAGTTTCTTTTCCTCTTCCAGCGGCGCACTGACAATGGTGCGGTAGTCCATTCCTTCTACGTTTGTCACCGTAGCCACCAGCCGGGGCAGCAGATTCTCCTGCTCCATGCCCTGCCGTACCGCACGGCAGATATACTCTGGGAACAGGGCAGCGCTGTCTCCCGTCTGGAAGAACTTTTCCACACGGTCACTGCCCGCGCCACTTACATGAATGTCAAAGCGCTTCAGCTGCCGCTGATACGCGTCTAGGTCCTCCAGCGGTGTTCCACGGTAATTTTCAGAACTATCCAGTCCCTCCAGCACCTGTGTAAAGGATTTTCCGGTGCCGTACATGCCCTTGTCCAAATGTAAATTTTCATAAAATGCCATATAAATGCCCTCCTTACAGAAGCAGACCGATTGTTGTACTGTCAGTGTCCACGACCAGCCGCTGAACGCCGCCGTCCGCTGTGGAAACCGCCACTTTTCCATTTGCCGCGGTCAGAGTCTGATACCCCAGCGCAGGTTTTGCCCCGCTGTAGGGCAGCTGTACATAGCCCTCCATCTGCACGGCCGCCACACCGTCGCGCCACGACAGCACCACGCCACAGAAATTTCCACTTGCCGCGGACACGGTGCCGTTTGCCGTCACCATCACCGGTGTACCCGGCGTCAGCTGTGTCTTGCAAAGAAAAGTCGCTGCGTTTTCTCCATATCCATTCATTGAAGTTTCCATTTTTTCCTCCTAAATATCTTGTTCCTTAAATGCGGAAATCGTTGTTCTCATCCGGTGCGGCTGTCCGTTCCGGGGCCAGCTGTACCTGCAGCGGCAGGCGCCGGTTTGCCGCATGGGACAGGACCTTTTCCACCTGTTCCAGTTCCTCCGGCGACAGGCTCTCCGTCATCTTCTTAGCCGATGCGGCCGGCACGCCCGGGCACGCCAGTGAAAAATAACGGGTCGTTTCCTCTGTCAGGTGTTCTTTCCAGCGCCGTCCCCATTCGGCGGCGTCCTCGCTTTCTTCCGCCGCTGGCGGATAGCTTTTGGTAACACCGGCAGCCCGCTGTGCCGGTACTGCGACAAAGCTCCATTCATAAGCGTCTTTCGGGTCGCTCAAAATGGTACAGCAAACCTTTCCCTGATATTTTCCGCCTTTTTGATGCCCACAGGGGTGTTTTCGGCGGTCTGCCCCACATACGGAGCACACTGCACTGCCCATGGCACAGCCAACGCTCACTTCTTTTTTAATGCCGCTGTCTATTTCCAAAATCAAGTCCTCGTTGCCTTTGGTGCGCGGCATATACGCCTTTGCGGTCAGGCGGCTGTACGGTTCCCCCGCCGCTGTTTTTCGGCTGGTGTCTGTTTCCACACTGGTGTCGTAAATGCGTGCGCTTTGTGTTCGTGCATCCATGCTGTGGTTAAACAGCCCGCTTTTCCCCAGGAAAAGGCCAGCAAGCCCATACAAGGCCGATACGGAAAAGCGTTCGCCGTCACGGTCGATTTCGTTGTCGCACAGCACCAGCCCAAAGGTGTACACTTCCTCCTTAGAAAACGGCCTTCGTGTGTACTGGTTAATTTTCTGCAGATCCTCTTTTTCCGGTGCCTGCACACTTTTCAGCACATATCCGTTCTGCATTTATCATTCTCCCTTTCCCTGCAGCTCCCGCCGCAGTTTTCTTGTCTGCATCTTGGTCAGTTCTGTCTGGGCGCGTGTCAGGGCCGCTGTGGCAAGTTCGGTTGCGTCCTGCAGCGTTACATCGTTCCACTCAATCTGGAACGGCACATTTCCCCTGCCGGAAAGCTGCAGCCACAGCGTACAAATGCGGCGGATAATTGGATTCAGCAGACGGCGGTACGCTTCCAGTTCACTGGTCAAAATATCCGCCTGCTGGCCGCTCATGCGCTCAGTGCTCGACCACGTTAGCCCCAGCAGAAACGGCGGCAGCCCTAATTTCGCCACAATCTGCTCCAACATCTGCCGCACCGGTACCGCACTGTCCAGCACCTGGTTGTCCGCACCGATTGCCTGAATATGTACATCACCGACCGCAACAAAGTCGCTTCTGCTGTCCGGCCGCATGGCACGGCTCCACTCCTGTGCCATTTGCTCCGCGTGTTCCGCAGCAAAGGCGCGGTCGTCCTCATTTGGGGTGCAGGTAACGGCAAACCGTACGTTCCCTACGCGTTCCCAGTTGACACCGATGGTGTGGAAAATCGTAACTAAAATGTTGGTTACAAAAGGAAGCCCCTGCAGAATGCTCCTGCCTTTGGCGCTTCCCGGCAGTGGGTTCAGCGCTGTATGAAAGACAAGCTCCGGGTACGGCACCGGCCGGCTGCCGCCGACACACCGGCGACGCACTTCTATTTCCACCGGTGACTTTGCCCGCAGCTCTACGTCCTGCAAAGAAGCATTGTACAGTGCCCGAAGCTCTCCGCCCTGCACCACGGCCTCCCCTACCGCATTGCCGCAGGTCAGCAGCTGGTCCAAATAGCAGTCCAAAAAGGCTGTAATACCGGCCCCGCCGGTCCCCACCGGCACGGTTCTGAGGAACTGTTCCAATTCCAGCCGTGTATCCTCTCCGGCACAGACAATGCGGAACTTTCCCACCAGCCTCACCAGCTTATCAATGGCTGCGTCAATAACCGGCACCGCCTGCCGCAGCTTCCAATACAATCCCAATTCTCCGCTGGACAGCGGCACATACCGCTGTACCGCTGAAAACGGCAGATCCTGTCCGCCAGTCTGTATAGCCAGCGTACCTGCCGATACCTTTTTCCCTCTCTTTTTTCGTATCAACTTTTTTCTTTCCTCTCTTTCCGCGGAACGGCCGCCGCCGCAAAGCCACCGCTCTCCTGCCGCAGAACCGTAGAAACGAAGTACCGAATGTCGTCCATGGCATGGTCATTCTCCTTCAGCGGTTCTTCTTTACCGTCCTGCCAGCGGTACAGCGAAAATTCCCGCCAAGTGTCCCGGCAGCCGTGGCAGATGCGAATGCGGCCCTCTTTTAGTGCCAATCCCGTGCGGCGAATTCCCTGCAGCACCTCATTTTTTGCCGGCAGTACCGGAAACCTGCCATGCCTGCGGATGGTCTCCATAAAACTTGCCGCCGAGGGGTCCACAACTACACAGCGAATTCTGTATCCGCGGCAAATCTTTTCCAGCGCGCAGTAATGTTCTTCGTCTGTCCGCGGGCTGTGCTGCCGCCCGTCATAGTAATATTCTGACAGTCGATACCAACAGCCACCGTTTTTGCCCCATAATCCAAAGGAACTGGGGTTTTTTGTGCCATAATCACAACTCACTACATACTCCGTACAGGTTTTGGGATTGTCCGCAGCCATTTTGTCCGTCATAAATGGATAGATGAGTCCTTCCGCCGCGGCCCAGCGGCCCAAAATGTACCGTTCGTAAAAAGTTCCGGTATACAAATTCCGGTAGCGGGCACGCATCCGCGGGGAAAGAGAGGGGTTGTCCTCCATGGTAAAGTGCAGGTACAGCGCATTCTTTTCCGCCGCCTTCTGTATCCATTCCGTGTAAAACCAGTGCTGCGGTCCCTCTGGATTGCAGTTAAACCAAAAGCGGCTACCCTCAACACTGCACCGTGCCAGTGCCTGCTGGACAAACTCCCGCGGCAGCAGCGCCGCCTCGTCAAACAGCACACCCGCCAAAGTAATTCCTTGTATCAGCGCGGCGCTGCTGCTGTCCCGTCCGCCGAACAGATAGAAACGATTCTTCAGCTGTCCGGCGGAAACCATCAGCAGGTTTTCGCTCCCTTTTACGGTGTATTCGAAACCGGCAGCCGACAGTGCCGGAAGCAGTGTCGTAACAAGGTTCCGTTTTAAAGAACGCACGGTTTTTCCGCACAGTGCAAAGCTCTTGTCTGAAAAGCATGCCATTGCCCAGCACACAAAGCCCAGCCCCATGCACAGCGTTTTGCCGCTGCGCACTGCTCCGTCACAAATAACGGCGTCCTTCTGTTCGTCACCGCTGCCGGGACACCACCAGCTCATGGCCCGCAGCTGCTGTTTACTGAAGCGCATCCCTTCCGCTCGGTCCGCCCTCCTCCCGCACTGCCTGTGCTGACTGGTTCAGTGCGCTGTACAAAGGCTGCATGTTTTCGCCACCGCCCAGTTCCGCCATCATTTGCGCGGCTTTCAGCCGGTCGGCAAATTTGATTTCCACACTGCCTTTGTCGCTGCGTTTTATTTCTTCCACACACGACAAATCCAAATTTTGCAGGTCGCTGGCCTCCGGTGGAAAAAACAACAGCCGTACCGCGTCATTCACCTTCCCGCGGGCCAGCTTTCGGCAGACACGCAGTGCTTCTTTTTGTGTATCCATGTGTTTGCTCCTCTCTTTTTGGTTTTGCAGGTTGTCCCTGCACCCCTCCGGCCAAACGCAGATGGAATTCGCCGTTTTAGGCGAATTTTTTATAGAACTTTTTAAAAAAGGATAAAAAAGCGGCTCTCCGCAAATAAATGCAGAGAACCGTTCCATTAAAAAAGCACTGTCTGTTTAACAAGCAGACAGTGCTTTTTGTTATTTTGCCGCGGAGGACGAACTTTCGCCCTTATCCTCCAGCAGTGCAACGGTCTTCGTCAGCATTTTCCGCTGACTGACCGAATAAATTTTTACCCGTACTTTGTCTCCCGGCTTGTAACTGGTCATCTGCCCTAGCAGCTCATCCGTAGTCGTCACATCTTTGCCGTCAAACTCACACAGGATATCGCCCTTTTCTACTCCATTATGATACAGTGGACTGTCTTTGTCGATTGAAAAAATCTGCAGGCCGTTTGGTATGCCTTTCATCTGCATCTCCAGCTGGGACACTGGGGCGCAGGTAATGCCGATACGCGTACGGCCCGGCACATAACCGGTATGAATCAGCTGGTTAATAATCGTGCTGGCTTTGCTGACCGGAATGGCAAACCCCATGCCCTCGTAGCCGGTGCTTACTATTTTGCAGGAGTTAATTCCCACAACCTGCCCATACAGGTTGCACAGCGGTCCACCGGAATTCCCGGGGTTAATTGCCGCGTCCGTCTGGATATATGTCATGCCGTTTCCGCTGTGGCCGGCGATGGTGCGGTCCAGTGCAGAAACATAGCCGCCGGTCAGGCTGTTGCTGTAGTCCATTCCGCTCGGGTTGCCAATGGCAATGACTTGCTCACCAACCTGCAGTTCGTTTTCGCTGCCAAACTGGGCAGGCATCAGTCCGGTTGCGCTAATCTTCAGGACGGCAAGGTCACTCGTCTTGTCAAAGCCCAGAATGCGAGCCTTATATTCAACTTTTTTGCCCGGCAGTACTACATTCACGTCCGCGCTGGGACTGTATCCTATGACATGCGCGTTGGTTAGGATAACGCCGTCGCTGCTGGCGATGATGCCGGTTCCCTGGCTGTCGCTTTCATTGCCGTCCTCATCAGGCAGCTTTGTCAGCACGCCCACAACGCTAGGGCTAATCTTGCTGAAAACGTTCTGTGCAGACATTACCGCACCGCTTTTTTCCTGGATAATGATACTGCTGCCTGTGCCCTTTCCGTCATTAGGAACGGTATTGAAAGCGCGGGAACTGCTTTCGGTTTCCTTCGGCTGAGAAGAAGAGGAAGAACTGTCCTGCCCCGCTTCGGAAGTCTTTTGGTTTGAAAAAGTCACAGCAAACAGCGTGACAAATATCGCCAGCAGTACCGAAAGAATGGCGATAAGCACCCGCGTGCCGTTGTTCATCGGCCGGTGCGGGCGGTAACCGCCGCCGACCGGCAGATACGGCGGCGGGCAGGGCGGCACAAAGCCGCCCTGCTGTGGGGCGCCTGTTGCCGGATTTCGATAGGCAGGGCCGTTTCCCTGCGGTGGCACTGGAGCGTCCTCCTGTGTCTTTCCTGCATCAGGCTTCTCCTTTTGCGGACAGCCGGCAGGATACCAAATTTCCGGACGATATGGCTGCTGTCCGTTGTTTTCGGACTGCGGCTGTTTATTTTGTTCCATCTTTACCGTCCTTTTCTTTTGGAGCATCAGAAGCAGAATCGCTGTTTTCTTTTTTCTTATTTTCCGGCGCGGGCTTGGCGTTCTTCCCTTTCTGGTAAGCTTGTCGGGACGGCTCTACTACCTGCGCACATACAGTTGTCGTCGGCAGCTTCTCCCCCTGCTGCGGAATTTCTCTTGGCAGCCAGAAGGAAAACTCACTGTACTTGCCTAATTCAGAGCGAGCGGTAATCTCACCGCCGTGCTGCTGTACAATGGTACGCACAATGTAAAGCCCCAATCCCATTCCAGCGCGGTCCTTGCTGCGGGATTTGTCTGTTTTATAGAAGCGGCCAAAAATCTGCCCCAATTCCTCCGACGCAATTCCTTCGCCGCTGTTGCGAATCGTCACGGTTGTGCGTGCGGACTCTTCCCGAACATTGACGCGAATATAGCCACCGGGATTTGTAAATTTAACTGCGTTTTCTACCAGATTGTAAATAACTTGGTGCAGCAGGTCCGGGTCGCCATCCACAAAAGCCGGGTGCGTTTCGTCCAGTCCCTGTACTTCAATTCTTTTTGATTCAATCTGTTTTTCAAAGTTGAGCATTGTCGTCAGCACGGTATTGGTAATGTCAAAACGTGCTGGGTGCAGCTTCAGTTCACCGTTGTCGATGTGGGAAAGGTCCAGCATGGTATGTACCAGCCGGGATAGGCGCTTTACTTCCTGTGAAACAATCCGCAGATAATGCTTCTGCTTTTCCGGCGGAATAGTTCCGTCCAGAATGCCGTCAATAAAGCCGGCAATGGTTGTCATCGGCGTCTTTAGTTCGTGGGAAACATTGGCGATAAAGTTTCGGCGGGTATACTCGCTGGTTGCCAGTGACTCTGCCATGTGGTTAAAGGCAACTGCCAATTCGCCTATTTCGTCGCGGCTGGTAACCGGCACCCGTTTGGAAAAGTTTCCTTCCCCAAAGCTTCTGGCCGCGTCCGCCATCATCCGAAGCGGGCGCACCATATTGTAGGAAAATACCCAGACCATACAGAATCCCACGGCAAAAGCCGCGCACGCTGCAAACAGAAACATCCGGAAAATATCCTTGCGGTATTCCGTCAGGCTGTGCACCGCCACACTGGCGAAAACCGCGCCAATCGTCTGTCCGCCGCTGGAAGCATTCGCTTTTACCGGCATGCCTATCACATAGTACGGCATTGCGTAAATACCGCCCAGCAGCGTTTCGTCATCATAACTGCCCGCCAGTGCCCGTTTCATGATGTCTTTTGGTACCTGTCTGCTGACATTAATCGTTCCGTCTACGCCTTGTCCGGATACCATAATATTTCCCTTATTGTCTGTAATCAGAATATCGCTGGAATTGATGCGGCACAAAGCCGGCAGGAACTGTTCCAGTGCTTCCCTGTCAATTTTTGTGCCGCCGGAGCTGTCCGGCGCTGTGCCGTGGGTGACCATGTCCGCCACACTGGTGGCATTTTTGGTCAGGGCCGCACGTTTTTCATGCTTCCAGTTGCTGTTGAAAAACAGCAGCATAACCAGTCCCAGAATCGTAAAGCTGACCAAAATAGTCAGCAGCGTCATTCGCAGATATTTTTTAAACAGCGACTTTGGTTTTCCTTGTTTGCTCACTATGACCACTCATCTTTCCCTGCAAAATGTTTATCCCGCCTCTGCCGCAGGGATGCGGGATACCAGCGCTTTCCGGCCAATTTACTGGCCGTTTTGGTCTGTATCATCCTTGACTTCAAATTTATACCCAACGCCCCATACCGTTTTCAGGCACCACTGGTCAGAAACACCTTCCAGCTTTTCACGCAAACGCTTCACATGTACATCCACGGTACGGCTGTCACCGTAGTAGTCAAATCCCCATACTTCATCCAGAAGTTGGTCGCGGGTGAAAACGCGGTTCGGGTTGCTGGCTAAATGATAAATCAGTTCCATTTCCTTTGGCGGTGTATCAATAACCTTTCCGTTGACTTTCAGTTCATAGTTGGTCAGGTTAATGGAAAGCTTGTCGTAGTGTACTTCCTTGACCGTTTGGTTGTTGTTTTTGCCCGTACGGCGCAGTACCGCTTTAATCCGCGCCACCACCTCTTTGGTTTCAAAGGGCTTAACCACGTAGTCATCGGCGCCCAGTTCCAGACCCAGCACCTTATCAAAAGTTTCACCCTTGGCCGTCAGCATAATAATCGGGCACTGGCTCTTTCTCCGGATTTCCCGGCAAACCTGCCAGCCGTCCAACTCCGGCAGCATAATGTCCAGCAGAACAAGGTCCGGATTCTGTTCATCAAACAGTTTCAAGGCCTGGCGGCCGTCATTTGCAATAACCACCTCAAAGTTTTCTTTTTCAATATAGAGCCGCAGCAGCTCACAGATATTCTGGTCATCGTCCACGACCAGTATTTTTCCTTTTGTCATGTCAGGGGCCCTCCTTTAGCCTGTAGATATACGTATTTTATTATAAAAGGATTGGCTTTGCAAATGATGAATTTTTTATGAACGCCAAAATAGTGGCAGTAAAAAGGGACTGCCGAAGCAGTCCCTTTTTTTACGGTTTCTTCTTGTTTTTCAGACTATTTAAAAGCCCGCCTTGGTCAATGATATTCTGAATGAACGGCGGAAACGGCTCCGCCTGAAAGGATGCGCCAGTCGTCAGGTCCTGAATCTTTCCTGTGGCAAAATCCACCTGCACCTCATCACCATTCCGAACCGCTTTTGCTGCCGCCTCACATTCCAGAATCGGCAGACCGATGTTAATGGAATTGCGGTAAAAAATACGTGCAAAGGTGCTGGCAATCACACAGGAAATGCCGCTTGCCTGTATGGCAATCGGTGCGTGTTCCCGCGAAGAACCGCAGCCAAAGTTTTTATCGGCAACAATAATGTCCCCGGGTTTGACATTTTCAATGAAGCTCTTGTCAATGTCTTCCATGCAGTGCTGTGCCAGTTCCTCCCGGGAGGACGTGTTCAGGTACCGTGCCGGAATAATGACGTCGGTGTCAACGTTATCCCCATATTTATGTACTTTTCCTTTTACAACCATGCTCTGCATCCTCCTTTTACAGCTTGGCCGGGTCTGTCAGCACACCGGTCACAGCACTTGCCGCCGCAACCGCCGGGCTTGCCAGATAGACTTCACTTTCCACATGGCCCATACGGCCGACAAAGTTGCGGTTCGTTGTAGAAACCGCGCGCTCTCCCTTTCCCAGGATGCCCATATAGCCTCCCAAACACGGCCCACAGGTCGGTGTGCTGACAACCGCACCCGCTTCAATAAAGGTTTCTATCAATCCCTCACGGATACACTGCAGATAGATTTTCTGTGTTGCCGGAATGACAATACAGCGCACGCCGTCCGCGACTTTGCGGCCCTTTAAAATAGACGCCGCCGCGCGCATATCTTCCATACGGCCGTTTGTGCAGGAGCCGATGACTGCCTGGTCGATTTTAACACCCACCGCTTCGGCAATGGTGCGGGTGTTGTCCGGCAGATGTGGGAAACTGACGGTCGGGCGCAGAGTGGAAAGGTCAATTTCCACGGTACGCTCATATTCGGCGTCCGGGTCCGCTTTATAAATCTTCACTTCCCGTTGAAAACGGCCTTTTTCGTAGGCCAGCGTTTTCTCGTCTACTGGGAAAATGCCGTTCTTTGCGCCGGCCTCAATGGCCATATTCGCCATGCACAGGCGGTCCTCCACGGACAGCGCCCCCACACCTTCCCCGGTAAACTCCAGCGATTTGTACAGGGCACCGTCTACACCGATTTCCCCAATGAGATGCAGAATCACGTCTTTGCCGCAGACATAGCCGCTCGGCTTGCCTTTCAGCACCACTTTTATCGCTGTGGGAACCTTAAACCATGCTTTCCCGGAAATCATGCCGGCAGCCATATCCGTACTGCCCACACCGGTGGAAAACGCACCCAGCGCGCCATAGGTACAGGTGTGGCTGTCCGCGCCGATAATGCAGTCGCCCGGTCCAACCAGTCCCTGCTCCGGCAGCAGGGCATGCTCAATGCCCATTTTGCCGACATCAAAAAAATTCTGAATATTATATTTGCCGGCAAAAGTACGTGTACAGCGGCACTGCTCGGCCGCCTTAATGTCTTTATTCGGCACAAAATGGTCCAGCACCAGCGCAATACGCTGATTATCAAACACACTGTCTGCGCCGCAGCCTTCAAATGCGTGGATTGCCACCGGGCTGGTAATATCGTTGCCCAATACGAGGTCCAGCTTTGCCTCAATCAGCTGGCCAGGTTTTACGCTGTCCAGTCCCGCATGCGCCGCCAGAATTTTCTGTGTCATGGTCATTCCCATACCAAATGCCTCCTTTCCAAAACTCTTTTCCTGATTATCGCACAATTCATTTACAAAGAATGTAAAGTATGTTACACTTTTTGCAATAATCCATAAAGATAAGGGCTGTGGGCACGTTGTGTCCCTGTCCGTACGGAAAGATAGGAAAAAGAGGTGCTTTCATGGAACCTAACAGTTTTCATTTCACTGCTCCCGCCGCCGGATGGTCTGTTTTGGCGCAAGGGCAATCCCTGCATACAGTACCGCACGGCCACATTCTGTATCTGCAAGGGGAGGCAGGGCACTGTTTCTATTATCTGAAAAAAGGCCGTGTCCGCATTTTCCTTATTTCCAACGAAGGGACGGAAAAAACGGTGACCGAGCGGGAACCCGGCTCCATTTTTGGCGAGGCCTCTTTTTTGGACGGTGAACCGCGTACCACCTGTGCCCGCACCCTGACAGACTGTGAAATCGCCGTTATCGGCCGCGAACAGCTAACTGCTCTGTTTCGGCGGGACCCTTCTTTTGCGCTGCAAATGCTGCAGACACTTGCCAAAACGGTGCGAATGCTTTCTGAACAGCTGGATACCGTTTCTTTTTTGTCGGCGGACCGGCGGCTGGCAAATATTCTCTTTTCCCTTGCTGCGGCAGATGGTACCATTTGTCGTTCTCAGGAAGATTTGGGTGCACTGGCCGGTGTTACACGCATCACCGTCAACCGCATACTGCACACATTTGTACAAAAAGGCTGGGTTGCGCTGCGTTATCGCAGCATTACCCTGACAAACCGCCCCGCATTGGCAGCTTTTGCCGCCGGATAGACAAAACCGAGACCGCTGTGAAAGTTTCGTTTCACAGCGGTCTCGGTTCTCTAACAGCTATTTCTTGCCTATCAGTTTCTGATACACGCGGTAGCTGGCATCCCAGTATTCCTTGTGCACCGTATATTTTTTATCGTTATCCGGGTACAGTACACGCATATTGGCCGTTAACGTCAAACCTTCGTGCTGCATTGCCTTTGGCAGCGCCATTTTTGCGTGGGAGGTATCCCACGCACCCTGTTGCTGAATATAGGTATACCCTATTTCATCACATAAAAAAAACATATCACTGTAATCGCTGAGGTCGCCCAGCAGCCGTGTTTCGTTTATTTGTGCCCGCTGTGGGTCCATATTGCTTAAACCAACCGCATAATTACTGATTTCTACGGTAATATGTCCGTCACCGTTGCGGTCATTCGCGCACTTTTCAAGCTTCGCCTGATAATCGTCGATGACATCCTGGCTGACCTGATACTGTGTAATCAGCCCCACCTGATAGTCAGGGCGCACCTTGCCAAAAACATCATGCAGGAAAAGGGCCGCCACAATCGCAATGCCAATCGCAATCAGCACATGCCACTTATGGTAATACCAAAAATTCTCCCGTTTTTCCTTCGGTGTTTTTGGGGCCCGCTTCAGCTCACCACTGTGGATTGTTTCTTCATCCGCATGCAGCAGATAACGCTCACGTGCCATCGCTTACTCCTTTGGTTTCATAGTTGGGAAGAGCAGCACATCACGGATTGCGTCAGAGCCGGTCAGCGTCATGATCAAACGGTCAATGCCGATGCCCAAACCGCCGGTCGGTGGCATACCATACTCCAAAGCAGTCAGGAAGTCCTCATCAATGTCACAGGCTTCCTCATCACCGGCTGCCTTTGCCGCGGCCTGTGCCTCAAAGCGCTGACGCTGGTCGATTGGGTCGTTCAACTCAGAGAATGCGTTGGCATGCTCAGTTCCCACAATATACAGTTCAAAGCGTTCCGTATAGCGCGGGTCCTCCGGGCTCTTTTTGGCCAGCGGAGAAATGTCGGTCGGGTGATAAGTCAGGAAAGTCGGCTGAACCAGTTTGTCCTCACAGTATTCGTCAAAGAACAGGTTCATAATGTCGCCAATCTTGTGACGCTGTTCGTACTTCAAATGATGTTCATCCGCCAGTTTCCGTGCTTCGTCCAGTGTCTGCACCTTGTCGAAGTCCACACCGGCATACTTCTTCACAGCGTCCTTCATGCTGATGCGTGCAAACGGCTGTGCAAAATCGACTTCCACACCATGGGTAACAACCTTTGTCGTTCCCAGTACCTTCGTTGCGACTGTGCGAATCAAATTTTCCGTCAGGTCCATCATGCCATGGAAATCCGTGTAGGCCTGGTACAGTTCCAGCATAGTGAATTCTGGATTATGACGAGCGTCCATGCCTTCGTTGCGGAAGACACGGCCAATCTCATAAACACGGTCAAAGCCGCCGACAATCAGACGCTTCAGGTACAGTTCCAGCGCAATGCGCAGATACAGGTCCATATTCAGGGTATTATGATGCGTAATGAACGGACGTGCCGCGGCACCGCCTGCAATCGTGTGCAGAACTGGCGTTTCAACTTCCAGAAACCGCTGGTTGTCCAGGAAGCTGCGAATCTCCGTAATAATGCGGCTGCGCTTGACAAATGTGTCCTTTACTTCCGGATTCATAATCAAATCCAGATAGCGCTGACGATAGCGCATATCCGTGTTGGTCAGGCCATGGAACTTTTCCGGCAGCGGCAGAAGACTCTTGCTCAGCAGTTTGATTTCTGTGGCACGCACACTGATTTCACCGCGTTTTGTGCGGAAAACAATACCCTTTACGCCGATGATGTCACCCACATCCCAGTAGGCTTTCATCTCTTTATAGGGTTCTTCCCCTACCTCGTTGATACGCAGATAAATCTGAATGCGGTCAGTTGTGTCCACTACATCCGCAAAAGTGGCTTTGCCCATGACACGGCGGCTCATCATTCGGCCGGCAATGCACACGGGCTTGCCCTCTATCGTTTCAAAATCCGCTTTAATGTCAGCAGCATAGCTGTCACGCGGCCATGTGGTAATGACGAAGGGGTCTTTGCCGGCTTCCTGCAGGGCTGCTAGTTTTTCGCGGCGAATACGCTGCTGTTCACCAAGGTCCTGTTCTGCGGCCGGCTTGGCCTGATTTTCCTTGTTTGCCATGAATCCAATTCCTTCCTAAGGGCTGCACCGGTATGCCGGTGTACCTGTTTTTACAAATCCGAATATAAAACTTTGCCTTGTTTACTTAATGACTTCCAGAATCTCATAGACCTTCTTTCCAGCAGGCACCTCTATCTCCACTTTGTCGCCAATGGAATGTCCCATCAGCGCACCGCCTACGGCACTTTCGTCGCTGATACGGCCGGAAATAGGGTCCGCTTCGCTGCTGCCGACAATGGTCAGCTTCATTTCGCGGCCGCCCTCTGTGCTGCCTGCATCGGACACACGCACCTTCATGCTGGAACCAACATGAATCTGCTCCGCATTCATTTCACTTTCGGTCAGGATACGTGCATTTTTTAGGGTTACTTCCACATCAGCGATGCGTGCTTCCAAAATCGCCTGTTCGTTTTTTGCTTCATCATATTCACTGTTTTCGGAAAGGTCACCGTAGCCCAAAGCCACTTTAATTTTTTCCGCTACTTCTTTACGTTTGACGCCTTTTAATTCTTCCAGCTCTTTTTCCAGCTTGTTATAGCCTTCCTGGGTCATAACGGTCTGTTTCTGCATGGTAAAACCACCTTTTCAGGGAGCAGGCTCCCGCATTGAGATATACTTCTTTATTATAATAAATTGTATTTGCGCTGTCAATCCTAACCGCAAAAGGCCGCAGGAACAGTGGGAAAACACCGTTCTGCAGCCTTTTGTGCAGGTTCGTCTTTATTCGCCAAACTTTTTCTTTAGTTTATCAAAAAAGCCCTTGCGCCGCTGATAGTTATGGTCGCTGGTACTTTCTTCAAATTTACGCAGCAGTTCTTTCTGCTTTGTTGTCAGGTTCTTTGGCACTTCCAATACCATGCGTACATACTGGTCACCGCGGCCGCGGCCGCCCAGTTTCTGCACACCCTTGCCCTTCAGCTTAAAGACATCGCCGGGCTGAGTTCCTTCGCGCACCTGATAGCTGACCTTGCTGTCCAGCGTGGGTACAACCACTTCGTCACCCAGTGCAGCCTGTGCAAACGTAATCGGCATATCGCACCAAATATCATTGCCACGCCGTTCAAACAGCGCGTGCGGACGTACAGTTATCAGCAGATGCAGGTCACCGTCCGGACCGCCATTTGCACCGGCATTACCCTGTCCCGGCACATTCAATACCTGCTGATTGTCAATTCCGGCGGGAATGTTGATTTCCACCGTCTTGTGCTTGCGCACCTGACCGGTACCGCGGCAGCTGGGACACGGTGTGTTAATCACACGACCGGTGCCGCCGCAGCGGTCACAGGTACGGGTTGTCTGTACAACGCCCATAAAGGTCTTCTGCGTGATGCGCACTTGGCCGGAGCCCCCGCACGCCGGGCAGGTAGAGGCACTGGTACCGGCTTTGGCTCCGGTGCCATGACAATCAGGGCAGCTTTCCACTTTATCGTAGGAAACCTCTTTGTGGCATCCTTTGGCAGCTTCCTCAAATTCTATGGACAGCCGCACTTCTACGTCACTGCCGCGGCGGGGTGCATTTGGATTAGACCGGCGCCCACCGCCAAAGGGACTTCCACCAAAGGGGCTGCCGCCGCCAAAGAATGTGTCAAAAATATCGCCAAAGTCCACATCTCCGGAGAACGGACTGCCGCCAGCCGCCCCGCCAAAGTTCGGGTCCACACCCGCATGGCCAAACTGGTCGTACCGGGCACGCTTTTCTTTGCTTGACAGTACTTCGTACGCCTCATTCAGTTCCTTGAATTTGGCCTCAGCAATTTTGTCGCCCGGATGTAGATCCGGATGATATTTTTTTGCAAGTTTATGGTATGCCTTTTTGATTTCTTCCTCAGAGGCATTCTTCGGCACGCCCATTACTTCATAGTAATCCTTTTTTTCAGCCACAAAAATCCCTCCTCACAGGAATTGGTCTGCTGTGCGGCCCCTGCGGGCCGCGGAAGAACAGTCCTTTTCAGGATACTGTCCTGGGTGCCGGCAGGGCAACAGGGGCTTCGTTTGGGGAGCCCCTGTTGCCGCGCCATGTTTATTTTATACTGCCGCTCAAAAAGCAGCAGTATAAAATGAGATTTCAGCGATTATTTTTTATCGTTGTCGTCTACGTCCTTATACTCCGCATTGTAAACGGTGTTGCCGTTTGCGTCCGTTGTCTGCTGGCCAGCCTGTGCGCCGCCCTGCTGCTGTGCGGCCTGCTGGGCAGCCTGTGCTGCGGCCTGCGCCGCCTGCGGGTTGTTCTTATACAGCTTTTCGCTGACGGAGAACATTGCCTTCTGCAGTTCGTCGGACTTTGCCTTAATGTCAGCTGTATCGGTGCCCTTGTTGGCTTCCTTCAGGGCATTAATCTTTGTCTCCAGCTCGCTCTTATCGGCGGCATCAATCTTGCTGCCGCTATCGGAGATAAGTTTTTCTGCTGTATAGACCATCTGCTCCGCGCTGTTCTTGGTATCGACTTCTTCACGGTGCTTCTTGTCCTCTGCCGCATACTTTTCAGCATCTTTCACAGCCTTGTCAATGTCGTCCTTGCTCATGTTGGAGGAAGAAGAAATTGTGATGTGCTGCTCTTTACCGGTGCCCATATCCTTTGCGGAAACATTGACAATGCCGTTGGCATCAATATCAAAGGTGACTTCAATCTGAGGAATGCCGCGCGGTGCCGGAGCAATGCCGTCCAGCTTAAAAATACCCAGCTGTTTGTTGTCACGGGCAAATTCACGTTCACCCTGCAGGACATTGATTTCGACCTGTGTCTGGCCGTCCGCAGCAGTGGAGAAAACCTGGCTCTTCTTGGTCGGGATTGTTGTATTACGGTCAATGACCTTAGTCATAACACCGCCCATGGTTTCAACGCCCAAAGACAGCGGTGTGACATCCAGCAGCAGCAATCCTTCAACCTCGCCGCCCAGAACGCCTGCCTGCAGAGCGGCGCCGATAGCAACACATTCATCCGGGTTAATGCCCTTGAAAGGCTCCTTGCCGGTAGCCTTCTTAACAGCTTCCTGTACAGCAGGAACACGGGAAGAACCGCCGACCAGCAGGACCTTGTTCAGGTCACCGAAGGACAGGCCGGCATCTTTCATCGCCTGCTGCACCGGGCCCATGGTCTTTTCGACCAGGTCTGCGGTCAGTTCGTCGAACTTTGCGCGCGACAATGTCATATCCAAATGTTTCGGGCCAGTTGCATCGGCCGTGATGAATGGCAGGTTAATCTGTGTGCTGGTCATGCCGGAAAGTTCAATCTTTGCCTTTTCTGCCGCTTCTTTCAGGCGCTGAATAGCCATCTTGTCATTGGAAAGGTCAATACCGTTTTCCTTCTTGAACTCGCCAATCATCCAGTCCATGATGCGCTTATCAAAGTCATCGCCGCCCAGACGGTTATTGCCTGCGGTAGCCAAAACCTCCTGCACACCATCGCCCATTTCAATAATGGAAACATCGAAGGTGCCGCCGCCAAGGTCATACACCATAATCTTCTGTTCGTCGCCCTTGTCAATGCCATAGGACAAAGCCGCGGCCGTCGGTTCGTTGATAATACGCTTAACATCCAGGCCTGCAATCTTGCCGGCATCCTTGGTTGCCTGGCGCTGAGAATCCGTAAAGTATGCCGGTACGGTGATAACTGCATTGCTGACCGAAGAACCCAAATAAGCTTCTGCATCCGCCTTCAGCTTCTGCAGAATCATCGCGCTGATTTCCTGCGGAGTGTACTGCTTGTCATCAATGGTTACTTTATAGTCAGAGCCCATCTCACGCTTAATGGAACTTACGGTGCGGTCCGGGTTTGCAATGGCCTGCCGCTTTGCGGCCTGGCCGACAATGCGCTCGCCGTCTTTTTTAAAAGCAACAATGGAAGGGGTTGTGCGGGCACCCTCAGCATTGGGGATAACAACCGGCTTACCGCCTTCAATAACAGCAACGCAGGAGTTGGTCGTGCCTAAGTCAATACCAATGGTCTTACTCATAATGAATACCTCCAGTTTAACCACACTTACGGGATTCGGTAAAATATTTTTTTAATGATGATAAAATGTATATCTTCCGGCTTTCACCGGTCTCTGGAACTAGTTCGCGACTTTGACCATCGCGTGGCGGACCACTTTGTCCCCCAGCATATAGCCCTGCTGGTAAACTTCCGCAATCACATTTTCGCCAAGAGTGTCGTCCTCCGTATGGGAAACCGCGTTGTGCAGCTGTGCATCAAATTTTTCCCCTGCCTTGCCCATCGGCTCTACACCGAGTTTTTCAAGGGTGGAAAGCATTTGTTTCTGCACCATTTCAATGCCTTTGCGCAGATCCTCTGTGGAACACTCGGCCTGTCCCAGCGCACGCTCCAGATTGTCAGCCACCGGCAGGAACTCCTTTACGGTGTCCGCTGTAGCGCTGGCATACAGTGCGTTTTTCTCGCGCTCTGTGCGTTTGCGGTAGTTGTCATACTCGGCCGCGGTGCGCATCAGCCGGTCTTTCTGCTGGTCCGCTTCCATTTTGAAAGCAGCCAAGTCATTCTGCAGTTTTTCCAGCTTTTCTTTCAGTTCCTTGTTTTCTTTTTTGCTGGCCTTTCCAGCCGGTTTGTCTTTCTGGTCCTCAGCGGGCTCAGACGGCTTCGGTTCCTCTTTCTGGGGCTGTTCGGTTTCCGGCGCTGTTTTCTGCTGTGGCTCGTTTTCTTCGGCGCCTTGTGTTTCCTTTTTTTCTTCGGTACTCAAAGTCCCATCTACCCCCTTCATCTATGCAATCCAAAATTTCTGGGAATTGTCTTCCTTTTACTGCCAGTCTATCAGCTCTGTCAGCATACGGCCAACATTGCGGGCAACATAATCAATGCTGCCAATCAGTTTCGGGTAATCCATGCGCATCGGCCCCAGCACGGCGATTGCACCGGCATCCTGTTGGTGCACCGCATAATGCGCCACAATCAGCCCGGTTCCGCGCAGTGCGGACACGCCGCTCTCATTTCCCAAATACACACGGGAACCGGACCTGCGCAGCAAACCATATACTTGCTGCGGCTGCGACAGATAGCGCATCATGCGCCGCAGGTCATCCGCACCCAGTTCCGGAAAAAACAGCAGGTTTGTCTGGCCGTCCATGCACACGTCACTGCCCATTGCTTCCCTGGCCGCATCCTGCAGGGCCATCAGCGCACTGCTCATCAGCAGCGCCGTATCGCCCATGGACGCACCCATTGTCTGGATATACGCTGGTGTAATGCTGCGCACCGGCCGTCCGGCAAGGCTTTCATTAAACACACGGAAAAACACACGCAGAATTTCCGGCGAAAGCTCAAAGCCGCAGTGGAACACACGGCTGTGCATCGTGCCGGAAGTCGTCATCAAAATCAGCATGGCCGTATGACGGCTGGTCTGTACGAACTGAATGCCGGCCACTGCCGCGGCACTGCCGCTCGGTGTAGTTGTAATCGCTGCCATGTGGCTGATGCCCGCCAACGTGCGGGCCACGCCGTCCAGCAGTTTTTCCGGGTCGTAGGCACTGGGCAGCAGCAGCGCATCAATAAAGTGGCGTTCTTCCGGTGTAACACTGGCCGGCTTCATCAGCTCATCCAGGTACAGCCGATATCCCTGCTCGCTGGGCACCCGCCCGGCGGAGGTGTGCGGCTGGTCCAACAGGCCCATCGCCGCCAAGTCACTCATCTCGTTGCGCACTGTTGCGCTGGACACGGAAAAGTCCAAATTGTCACACAGGACCTTGCTGCCCACCGGTTCGCCCGAAACCATATACAGCTCAATAATTGCCGACAGGATTTTCTGCTTGCGCGGTGTCAATTCCATATCCTCACCCTCTTTTGTAGTTAGCACTCTATGCTTATGAGTGCTAACTGCATTACTTAATGTATCATTACTTTGCCCCTGTGTCAATAGGTTAATTGTAAATACATTATGAATTTGTAGACTTTCATAAAAAAAGCGCCCATTTGGGGCGCGGTTTTTACCGTTCACAGTTCCTCCAACAAATCCGCCAGCAGCGGATTTGAAACCAGAAATCCCCGCCGTGTCAGCCGCAGGCTCTCCGGTGATACCTGTGTCAGGCCGGCCGGCACATATCGCTGTGCTGTCCGCCGCATGGCATCCGGAATACCATGCCCAAAGCGCTTCCGACAGTCAGCTTCCCGCAGGCCAGCCGTCAGCCGCAGGCGCAGCATGGCGTATTCCGCAAACGAGCCCGCCGGTATTTCTGCATCTTCTTCCGGCAGCGGTGCCTCCCCTGCCAAAAAGCCCCGCAGTGAGCGTGGCCAGTAAAAGCGTTTTCCGCCGAAATAGGAATGTGCCGCCGGACCAAGCCCCAGGTATGGTGCAAGGTCCCAATATTTTAGGTTGTGGCGGCTCTCTTGTCCGGGCCGCGCAAAGTTGCTGATTTCATACTGCCGCAGGCCGCCTTTCTCCGCTAGACTGCATGCTTTTTCATACAGTTCCGCGGCCTTGTCATCGTCCGGCAGGTCCATCTGCTCCCGCCGCTGCCAGTAAGCTGTGTGCGGCTCTATCCGCAGAAGGTACATGGATAGGTGCGTCACGCCTGCCTGCAAACAAAACTGCACGCTTTTTTGCAGGGTTTCTGCCGTCTGTCCCGGCACCGCCAGCATCAGGTCCAGCGAAACATTCGCAATGCCCGCCCGGTGTGCGTCTTCTACGGCCCGTGCCGCATCCTGCGCCGTATGCTGTCTGCCCAGCAGCCGCAGTTCCCGTTCATCCGCGCTCTGTAAGCCCAGCGATACACGATTTACTCCGGCAGCATGTACCTGCTCAAACAGCGGCTGCAGCTCGCCGTCCGGATTCGCTTCCAGCGTGATTTCCGCATTTTCCAACCCGAAAGCCTGTCGAGCCGCCGTCAAAATACGGCACAGCCGCTCCGCCCCCAGCAGGCTCGGTGTACCGCCGCCAAAATAAAGAGTGTCCGCTGTCATGTCCGGATATTCCAACTTGTATTTTTTTATTTCTTCAATAATACGATTCGTATATAAATTCATCGTGCGGTCGTCCCCTCGCAGGGAAAAAAAGTCGCAGTACGGACATTTTCCGCTGCAAAACGGCACATGAATATACAGACCAACAGGTTGCATGGTGTGTTCCTCCTCTTTTGCAAAGCAGTGCTTTATGTTATAATACTACATTATAAAGAGGATTCAAAACAGGCTGCACCAGCGGCCGAGTTTCCCGGGAAAGGGGGAGTTGCCTTGCGTATTCCGCGTGAACGTATCCGCAACTTCAGCATTATTGCACATATCGACCACGGCAAATCCACACTTGCCGACCGTATTCTGGAACAAACCAAGTCTGTTCCCCTGCGTGAAATGGAAAATCAGATTCTTGACGACATGGACTTGGAACGTGAGCACGGCATTACTATTAAAGCTCGCGCGGTTACTTTGGTGTACACCGCCAAAGATGGGCTGGATTATATTTTTAACCTGATTGATACCCCCGGGCATGTGGACTTCAACTATGAAGTAAGCCGCTCGCTGGCCGCCTGTGAGGGCGCTGTGCTTGTGGTCGATGCAACACAGGGCATTGAGGCCCAAACGCTGGCAAACACCTATCTTGCCGCCGATGCCGGGTTGGAAATTCTTCCGGTCATCAATAAAATAGACCTGCCCAGTGCCAACCCCGATCGGGTGAAAAAAGAAATTGAAGACGTCATTGGCATCCCCGCGCAGGATGCCCCCTGCGTCAGTGCCAAAACCGGCCTGAATATCCGCGACGTTATGGAGCAGATTGTCCACCTTGTTCCACCGCCGCAGGGCGATGCAGGTGCCCCCCTGCAGGCGCTTATCTTTGATTCCTATTATGACTCTTACCGCGGTGCTGTCGCTCATGTCCGGCTGAAGAACGGAACTGTACACACCGGCGATGTCATTCACATGATGGCAACCGGCTGTGACTTCACGGTTGTGGAGTGCGGTTATATGCGCGCCACTTCTTTTGAACCAACCGGTGTATTGCAGGCGGGTGACGTCGGCTACATTACTGCTTCCATTAAAGAAGTAAAGGACGCCCGCGTTGGTGATACCATTACCCTGCGGGACCGGCCGGCGGAAAAGTCCCTGCCCGGCTACCGCGCCGCCCAGCCGATGGTTTTTTGCGGTATTTATCCGGCGGACGGTGCAAAATACCCCGACCTGCGCGACGCACTGGAAAAGCTGCAGCTAAATGACGCAGCCCTCTCCTTTGAACCGGAAACCAGTGTGGCACTGGGCTTCGGTTTCCGCTGCGGCTTTCTTGGTCTGCTGCACCTGGAAGTGGTGCAGGAACGGCTGGAGCGGGAATATCACTTGGACCTTATTACAACCGCGCCCAGCGTTGTGTACGAAATCACACTGACGGACGGCACCGCCAAACACATTGACAACCCGACTAACTATCCGGACCCTTCCACCATTGCGGAAGCAAAGGAACCTATCGCCGACGCGCACATCTATGCGCCCAGTGAGTACGTTGGCAATATTATGGAACTGTGCCAGGACCGACGCGGTGTATTCCAGAACATGCAGTATATCGACACCGACCGTGTAGATATTCACTACCGGCTGCCACTGAACGAAATTGTGTATGACTTCTTTGACGCACTAAAAAGTCATACCCGCGGCTATGCCAGCTTCGACTATGAACTGGCCGGCTATGAAAAAAGCCGCCTCGTAAAATTGGATATTCTTATCAACGGTGAACCGGTGGATGCTCTGAGCTTTATTATCCATGAGGACAAGGCCTATGCCCGTGCCCGCAAAATGGTAGAAAAGCTGCGGGATAAAATTCCGCGTCAGCTTTTTGAAATTCCCATTCAGGCGTGCATCGGTGGACGCATCATCGCGCGGGAAACAGTGAAAGCCCTGCGCAAGGATGTGCTTGCCAAGTGCTACGGCGGCGATATTTCCCGTAAAAAGAAGCTGCTGGAAAAGCAAAAGGAAGGCAAAAGGCGAATGCGCAAAGTCGGCTCCGTGGAGCTGCCGCAGGACGCATTCCTTTCTGTGCTTAAACTGGACGAATAAAAACTGCCGCAGTGCTGTATTTTGCACTGCGGCAGTTCCTTATTTACGAATCCAAATGTAAATGGCTGAAGTCATTCTGATAATACTTATCAGCCAGCAGATGTTTCTTTTTACCGCCCCGTCCCGGCCGGTGCTGCAGGAACTCAATGGTCTGTCCTTTTTTCCGTCTGCGGTTGCGGCGCAGCAACAGAATAATCAGCACACTGGCCGTCACGACAGCGACCCACAGCGCAATGCCCACACCGTTAACCGCGGTATTGCGGCTTGCATCACTGACTGGATTGGCAAATGGGTTTTCCTCTGATACAGCCCCCACACTTGGCAGTGCAATACCGGCAGCAGCATCTGCTTTTTTAGAGGAGGCTGATAATGTTTTGGAAGCAGAAGCTGAACTTTTGGACAACGCAGTGGAAGCGGTGCTCCTCCGTGATGTTCGTGTTTGGGAAGAAGCTCTCCGGGAAGAGGTCACTGTTCGGGACGAGGTCCGCTGTGTGTATGTCCGTGAATGCGTTTTCTGTCGGGAAGAAACCACCGTCCGTTTGGAAGAGGCCGCCTTAGGAGTCGATTCCTGGGAAGATACCGTCGGCTTTGACGACACCGCTGACACCGTTCCTTTTGAAACTGCCGCGGTCGAACTGCTTTTTCCGCCCGCGCCGGAGACCGCCTGCACTGGCATACCGACAGCATAAAACAGGGCCGCTGTACACAACAGTACCGCAGCCAGATAAAGAAGGTGATTTCGTTTCTTTTTGCGACAAGTCACAGTTCAATCCTCCAGCGCTTCCGGGCAAATCATTTTTATGAACTGATTATAACATAAATCCGTAAATTTACAAACTGTTCCCTGTCGAAGCAGCGCCGGCCGCAGTGCGGCTTGATACAAGGTTTTGCCGTCCGCAAAGGCTGTATGGCGGCAGACTACATCTGCTGTACCAAATCCCGTCAGCAACAGCAAGGCCGCCAGTGTGCCCAGACAAGCCGACCAAAATATCCGCTTTTTCTCCTGTTTCACTCGTTTATGCCCCCTGTCAAAGTTTTTTGCCTGCCCCATGTTCATATCCGCCATCTTTTTCCCATAAGATTCTTTATACTATATTACCTGTACGGGAATATTCATAAAGAATCGAGGGATTTCACTGATGAACGAAAAATGCAAGGCCGTATGCGCTGTTGCGCTGATGACAGCGGCCTGTGCCTGTGCCGTTACGCGGCTGCCCATTCTTTCCGCACAGAAAGGTGCTCTCGCGGCCGCCGAATTCATTTTGCCGGTCGGCGCCGTACAGGAACGGCGCCTTTCTTCCAAGGCACCGGCCGCATCAGTGCCCGAAAAAGCCGTTTCCTCTTTTTCCTCGCCCGCTTCCTCCTCCAAAAAGCCTGCTTCCTCTTCCAAAAAATCCGCTTCCTCCGCACCGACTGTTTCCATTCCGTCCGGCCGTGTGCAAACACAAAAACTGCCAAGCAAATTCATTGGCGGCGGTATTTATGAAACTGACCTTTCCGATACCGGCGAAAGCCAGTGTGGTTTTCATTATAAAAATTCCAATCAGAATCATAAGCTGGACGCGGCAGCTGTTCTGCGGGAACGCCCGCCCCTAAAAATAAAGGCCAACGGCACCCCTATGGTGCTCATTTATCACACCCATACAACAGAAGCCTACGCCGGTGTCACCCGCAGCCGCGACCCCTCCAAAAGTGTGGTCACGGTCGGGGAAGCGCTGGCAAAAAGCCTGCGGGCGGCGGGCATTGGCGCTGTTCATGATACTACCATTCACGACGACCCCGCATTTAACGGCAGCTATACCCGCAGTGCCCACACCATCAGCCAAAACCTCGCCAAATACCCGTCCATTCAAGTGACCATTGACGTCCACCGTGACACCATGACCAGCAGCACAACCGGCACTCGCTATAAACCAACGGTCCTTGTAAACGGCAAACGTGCTTGTCAGATTATGATTATTTCCGGCTGTGATGATACCGGTTCTCTCAATTTCCCAAACTGGGAGCAAAACCTGCGCTTAGCCGTGCGCCTGCAGAAAGGTGCCGCAGAGCAGTACCCGCACCTCATGCGTCCGCTGAACTTCGGCCCTACACGCTACAACGAACAAATGACGCCCGGCTCCCTGCTCTGTGAATTCGGCACAGAAGTGAACACACTGGATGAAGCAACTTATTCCGGCGCGCTGTTCGGGCAGGTGCTGGCAAAGCAGCTGAAAGCGCTTATTTCATAAGGCCTTTTCAGGCACCGGTCAGCTGCTCGTAAACTTCCGGCTCCAAACTGGGGTTTAGGGCGCAGTTTACCGACAGCGCCAACAAATGCGCTGCCCGCGCAACCAAACTGTCAATACCGCGCGGCGTCACCATCATCTGCTCCGCGCACGGCACGGTCTGAGCGCACAGGTCGCTGCACAGTGTAGAGGCGTCCACCACGGTCGGTACCCCCAGCCCAATAACCGGTATGCCCAGCGTCGTCTCACACAGGGAAGGCCGGTCATTTCCTACGCCGGAACCGGGTGAGATGCCGCCGTCACTCAGCTGCACTGTCTTGCCCAAACGATGAAGCCGGCCCGCCGCCAGCGCATCTATTGCGATAACCGCCGCGGGGCACAGGCCGCGTATCAGCGTACGCAGCAGTTCAGCCGTTTCAATTCCTGTTGTGCCCAGCACACCCGGCTTGACAACGCAGACACTGCGCAGACCGGCAAGTTCGGTCTGTACACCGATATGGCCGCGCACATGCCGGGTTGCCAAAACACGGTCAGCACACAGCGGCCCCAATGCATCCGGCGTAACCTGCGGGTTTCCCAGCCCCGCTACCAGCACTTCTCCCTTTTTCGGCAGCAGGGCCGCAATCTCTTGCGAAAGGAAGTGGCGCAGCTTTCCATCCCCCTCTACTGTTCCGGTAATCTGCGGCGCCTCGACTGTGATATAGTGGACGCCGTTCTCCTCCATTCGGCTGACCTGCAGACCGTTCATGCTCTCTTTTTTTGTCTTTGCTTCCGCTCGCTCCAGCGCAAGGTCTGTACGATACCCCATGGGCGTTCTCTCCTTTGTTGTTATTTACAGGTGTCCCTATTTGCAGTATCCCCGAAAAAGTTCCGGAAAAACCACCCCAACGCCTGCTGTTTATTTAATTTTCAAAAGCGCTTGCATTTTCTTCGCAAAAATGATAGTATGATAAATACGTGACGACTATTGAAAAGGAGGTGTGACCATGCCAAACATTAAATCCGCAAAAAAGCGCGTGAAGGTCATTGCTACCAAAGCCGCACACAACAAAGTGATTAACTCCGGCCTGAAGACCGATATTAAAAAAGCAAACGCCGCAATCAGCGCCAATGCCGAAAATAAGGCTGAGGCCGTACGCGTTGCCGTAAAGGCAATCGACCATGCTGCTGCGAAGGGCATTATAAAGAAAAATACCGCTGCCAGAAAGAAAAGCAGCCTGGCCCGTCAGCTGAACGCTGTCGGCTGAAAAATATCCATTTTTCTTTTTCCGAAAAATGCAGAGCAGGGCTAATGTGCCCTGCTTTTTTCATGCCTGCCTATTTCCTCAGCTTGACTTTTTCAGCTGTTTCGGGTATGATATTTACATTGGTATTGTATATCGAAATCTTTAGGGCGGAGGTGCTCGCATTGGAAAAGAAAAGCAGTTTTACGGTGTTTTTGTCCATTGTTTCTGCTTTAGCGGCAATTGCCGCGGCAATCGTTGCGGCCACCCTTTACTTCGAAAAGAAGCAGAAGGATGAAGAGGAACTGGAGCACTACCTGGACTGCTCTATTCAGTAAACACCATGCAAAAAGGTTGGGCGGGTCCTTTTTCGGGGTCCGCCCATTTTTTGTATCCATTTTCAGCTCTTGTCGCCCGGTTTTGCCAGCAGCGCCGCCAGATAGCCAAACGCCACCGCGGCCGCTACGCCTCCGGCAGCCGCGCCCAGCCCACCGGTAAAAATGCCCACGGCGCCGTGCTGTTCCACTGCCAGCTTGGTTCCCTTTGCCAGCAGATAGCCAAACCCCGTCAGCGGAACTGTAGCACCAGCGCCGGCCCACTGCACCAGCGGACCATACAGCCCGACCGCACCCAAAATAACGCCAGCCGTAACAAAGCTCACCAGGATACGGGCCGGTGTCAGTTTCGTCAGGTCCATCAGCAACTGCCCCACCACACAGATGGCACCACCTACCAAAAATGCCCGCAGAATATCCATTGCTGTCACCTCATTTCGGAATCTTTCCAATTAGTGTCTGCCGCAGGTACCGCAAATATACACTTTCTTTATTTTTATCGAAAATAGGGCTTGACAGGCCTACCCCTTTATGGAATACTATAGAACTGCTTCCCAGCAAACGTTTTCAGTTTGCCGGTCCCATTCATTTTCAGTAACTTTACATATCAGAGGAGACATATTGTGACCAAAGACCTTACCCGCGGCAATCCCGCAAAACTTATTTTCTTTTTCACCATTCCGCTACTCATCGGCAACCTTTTTCAGCAGTTTTACAACATGGCAGATACCCTGATTGTTGGACAAACACTGGGTGTGGACGCGCTGGCAGGTGTCGGCTGCACCGGCGGCATCTCGTTCCTCATTCTCGGCTTTGCCGAGGGCATCGCTGCCGGCCTGTCCATTTTGACCGCCCAGCGCTTTGGTGCCGGGGATACGGACGGTGTCCGGCGCAGCTTTGCTGCTGGGCTGCTCATCGCCGCCGGCACAACTGTTGTGCTGACTCTGGCCGGCATGCTTTTGGCGGGGCAAATGCTTCGCTGGATGAACACACCCGCAAAAATTTATCCGTATGCTTACAGCTACATCATTGTCATTATGGGCGGTATTGTGGCTGCTATGCTGTTTAACCTATTATCCAACATTCTGCGCGCGCTGGGGGATAGCCGCACGCCACTTTTATTTCTAGTCATCGCGTGCCTTATCAATATCGTACTGGACCTCACTTTCATCAAAGTTTTTCACTGGGGTGTGGCAGGTGCCGGCATTGCCACTGTAGCCTCTCAGCTAATTTCCTGTGTTTGCTGCCTGATGTTCATTGCAAAAAAGTTTCCCATTCTGCACCTGCGCCGAGAAGACTGGCATATCACTGCCTGGGAACTCGGGACACATATGCGCATCGCCTTCCCTATGGGCTTTCAAAGCAGCATTATTGCGCTGGGTACCCTGATTCTGCAAACGGCACTCAACGGCTTGGGTGCCACAGCGGTCGCCGGATACACCGCTGCCTGCCGGGTGGACCAGCTTGCCATTCAACCCATGATGTCCTTTGGCATGACGATGGCTACCTATGCCGCCCAAAATTACGGTGCCGGTAAATTTGACCGCATTCGCAAAGGCGTTAAACAATGTTTGCTGATTTCCATTTCCTTCAGTATTGTCATGGCCTTTGTCAACATCTTTTTTGGAAAACCGCTGGTTCGGCTGTTTGTCGGCAGTGCTGAAAATGTCGTCAACCTTGCGGAAATCTATCTGATTATCAACGGTGTATGCTATTTTATTCTGGCGATTCTGTTTATTATCCGTTACACCCTGCAGGGGCTGGGCAAAAGCTTTGTCCCTACGTTTGCGGGCATTATGGAACTGGTCATGCGCACCGTAGCTGCGCTTGCGCTGGTTGGACCACTCGGCTTCGCCGGAGCTTCCTCTTCTAACCCATTGGCATGGATTGGCAGCTGCATTCCGCTGTGTATTGCTTATATCTATCTCATGCGTCATTTGCCGAAAGGTCAGGATACGGCGGACTAAATCATTACATACAGCATAATAAAAAGCAGGTGATGCAGTGCCCAATTTAGGGCACTGCATCACCTGCTTTTTTCTGTTCATTCTGTTTTTAGGTGCCGAGGACTGTTCATTTTCTCCCGCTGTTCCACTGGAAAGGAAAGCAGCACTACCAGCGGAAAAGCGATCGAAAAGGCGAACATATACCGGAATTCACAGAAAGTCGGTGTCGCCACCATCAGCGTCAGCCACAGCAGCAAAAGTGGCACCAACAGCAAAAGTTTCTTTCGCCGTTTCTGTATAATCATTTGGAATGCCGCATACAAGACCGCCCAAAAAAGGAACCCGATGCTCAAAATCAGCGATAAAACCGGAATTTGTTTCTGCAGACAGTCAAGGCTGTTCTTCACGGCGCCACGGCTCCACGCAAAGCTGCCGGCGTCCGGCTGTACAATGCCTACCATGCGGCACATCTCCGGGTCCACCGCGCCGTACAATGCAATCCAGTTGGCTGTTCCGATGTGCCAATATCCCACCGTTTCCATTAGGTAGGCCTTAACGTACTTCTTCCAATTCGGACGCAGCATCTGTGCCCAAACCTTGATAAATTCTCCCTTATGACTTTCCAAAAAGTTGTTGTTAAAAGCGGAATTGAATTTAATGGGATTTACAATATAAGGCCTGTACGATTTTTTCATGGTGTCCAGCGGCAGAATCTGGTTAAGGAACGCTTTCTGCTCCACTGTGACAGCACCGTCGTTCGCCACCGTATAGCCGATTTGCTGCAATGGAATACCGACCGATTCTGCAAATGGACTTGCCGCGACATTGGCTGCCTTATAGCCCGGCCCCTGTATCACCGGCACCAAAATCAGCACTGCAAGAAATGCCGGCAGCACCCGTTTCCAGTACTTCCGGTACAAAACTGCCAGAATCACCAGTGTAACAAAGACCAAATAATATCCGTTGTTGCGTAAAAAACATAGCGGTATATTCAGCAGTACAAAGCCCACCAGATAGCCCAGACTTTGCAGCTTTTCCCCGCCGCTTTGCAAAATATTATACAGCTGCAGCAGATAAAGCAGCGTAAATGCACTGAACAAAATGTCCTTCCACATGGTCACCGCATAAATCGAAAAAACCGGGTTCAGCACAAAATAAGCCATACACAGAATTTGAATCCACGGCGCCGCACCTTTTTGGGTAAGCCAGCAAAAGAAGTAGCCAATAACCACGGCCATTACCGCGGTCTGCAGTGTCAGGAACAGTGCTGCACCAAAATTGATGTCCCTGCCAATGGCAAACGCAAACTGCAGGACCGGCCGTATCAGCAAAATATACAGAAGCGGCTGTTGGTTGGAAAGCGGCACCTTTCCCAGCGCGCAAGCAATACAAGCCACAGAATCACCCGAAATGTTTCCGGGATAAAAGACAAACAAACAGGGAATCCAGCTGAAAAACAAAACGAGAGTGGATGCCAGCCACATTTTTCCCGGAGAAAGCCGCCGCCTTTTGCGGCACAAATGCACCGGATGACGGCCTATAAAATCCGACATACAGGAGAAGCAGATGAAAAACACCGCTCCCAGCGCCGCCAAAGGAAGCAGGTCATTGTGCAGGAACGAAGACATTGTCTGACCACTCTGCAGGTTTGCTTTATTTCCGGCGATAAAGGAAATCGCCAGCAGCAAAGAAAAGATCGCATTGCAGACAAACAGCCGCCGGTTATGTACCTGACTTATCTGCCGCAGCAATAGGAACAGTCCCGCGGCCGCGGGAAGCAGCAGGAACAGCGGTGCCCGAAAAAAGCACAGTGTCACTGCTGCTAAAAATACACTGCACACCGCGGCCGCTATTCCACACGGCACAGAAACAGGGGAGTTACTTTTCTCCATGCTTGTTCATCTCCATAGATAAATTCGTCAGCATTTCAATAATGCGGCTGCGCTGTTTCACCGAAACCTCCAAAATAATGCCGGAGAAAAGGGACAGCAACGCGCAAATACCAAATGTAGAACCGACAATCAGTGTTGGGAAACGCGGTACTAAGCCGGTCATAAAATATTCATGCACAACGGGAATAAAACAGCATAGGGAAACAATCAAAAAAAGCAGAGAAAAAATTCCAAAGAATAAAAGCGGCTTATAATCGCGAAAAAGGCGAAAAATGGTACGCAGCACACGAAAACCGTCCGAGTAGGTATCCAGCTTCGACACACTGCCGTTTGGCCGGTCCCGATAAGCAATCGGTATCTCCCGAATGATGAAGTTGCGCTCGACCGCGTAAATCGTCATTTCCGTTTCGATTTCAAATCCCTGGGAAAGGATCGGGAAGTTTTTGATAAAAACACGGCTGAAAGCGCGCATTCCGGTCATAATATCGTGCACATCGGTATGGAAGATTCGGTTGATAAGGCTGCGCACCATTACGTTGCCCGCATTATGGAACGGACGCTTGTTTTCCTCAAAGTAGGTAGAGGACAGCCGGTCACCGTTGACCATATCCGCTTTGCCGTCCAGAATCATCCGCACCATTTCTGGTGCCTTTTCGGGAGGATAGGTATCATCGCCGTCCGTAATCAGGTAGCAGTCGGCTTCTACTTCTTGGAACATGGTACGCATCACGTTGCCCTTGCCCTGCCGATATTCATGCCGCACAATGGCGCCCGCCTTTTCCGCAAGCTCCGCCGTATGGTCTGTGGAATTATTGTCATATACATAAATATCGGCATCCGGCAGGCTTTCGTGATAGTCCCGGACCACCTTTTCTATCGTTTTTGCTTCATTGTAGCAAGGAATTAAAACCGCTACACGTTCCATTCTTTTTCCTCCCGCCTGTTGGTGCAAAGTCTTTTTATCCGTCTGCCTCAAAACAAATTCCTTTTATTATAACATATTCCATTTTTCACAGCAATCAGTGACATTTTTAATACCCTCTACATTTGCGATTTTTCCTGCCAAATGGTCAGCAGCGCTTGTTTTTCATTGGGGCACCGCCCGGAAATGACCGCTTCCAGCAGGAATGACAGCGCTTCCCCAACTTCCGCGCCGTGCAGCCCCAGCGCTGTCAGGTCATTTCCCTTTACCGCCAGCTGCGCACGTGAAAAACAGGCCTGCTGCTGCAGCAGCTTTCGCAGCAGTGCTTCCGTTTGGTCCAGCACCCGTAGGCGGTCCTGCACCGCCGCAGACTGTGCCGCTGTATCCGCCCGCTGCACCTGTAATAGAAACAGGCAGAAGTTCGGACCAAACTGTCGCAGCCGCCGTTTTAGAATATGCTCGTCCGGTTCCATGAACAGCATATGGCGGCGTATTCCCTCCTGTACCTGGCGGCTCAGCTTTGCTGAACAACGCAGACGCTTTAGGACCGGACCAACCATCTCTGAACCAACAGATTCATGACGATAAAAATGGTCTGTTCCGGTTTCATCGGTTGTATGGCAGGCCGGTTTTCCTATATCATGCAGCAGCATTGTCAACCTTATTGGCACCTCCGGCGGCGCGGCCTGTACGGCGTGCAGTGTATGTTCCCAAACGTCATAGCTGTGATAAGGGCTACGCTGTGGGCATCCTTTTTGTGGGGCAAGTTCCGGAAGAATGGTAAACAACACATCAGAAAAATCCCGCAGCACACGCGCGGCACCCGGCCCGCACAACAGCTTGCCCAGTTCCGCGCCAATGCGTTCCGCAGCAATCTTTTTTAGCAGGCCCCGCTGCCGGTGCACAGCCGCCGTTGTTTCCGGCGCAATGGAAAAATCCAGCACACTGGCAAAGCGCAGTGCCCGCAGAATGCGCAGGCCGTCCTCCTGAAAACGAACGTCCGGGCTGCCGACGCATCGGACAACGCCCGCCTTTAGGTCCGAAAATCCGCCGAATAAATCCACCAGCGTTCCATTGTCCCATGCCATGGCGTTGATGGTAAAATCCCTTCGGCGCAAATCCTCCGGCAGGCTCCGGGTAAAAGAAACGCTGTCCGGGCGGCGGTTGTCACTGTAGGTCCCGTCCGTACGGAAAGTGGTCACCTCCACGGGGTGTCCGTCCGACAAGACCGTAACCGTGCCATGCTGTACGCCTGTTTCCAGACAAGGAAATGCAGCCAGGGCACACTCCGTCTGTCCCGGTGTGCTGGCCGACGCGATGTCCCAGTCATTCGGTGTCCGGTGCAGCAGTGTATCCCGCACACAGCCGCCTACCAGACACGCCTGCCAGCCGGCAGTTCGCAGGGATATTAAAGTTTTCTGTACATAGTCCGGTATGATAAATTTCACGTTTACCCCTTTAAAATTTTCCGCAGATTCCGCCTCCTGCTGCGTCTTTTCCGCGGTTTTCTCCGTATTCTTTCAAACTTTTATAGTATATCATATCCACTTTTTGGGGTCAATCGGCCTTTCCCGCATACTGCCGCCCCGTACAGGCAATACTGCAACTGGAAGGGAGCGGTAAGATGCAGAACAATAAAGTGGAAATCTGCGGTGTCAACACCGCGGACCTCAAGGTACTGACAGAGGCCGAAAAAATGGATTTGCTTAAAAAAATGCACGCTGGTGACAAAAGCGCCCGTGATAAGCTGATTCGCGGCAACCTTCGTCTGGTGCTAAGCGTTATCCAGCGTTTCACCAACCGAGGTGAAAACCTGGACGACCTGTTTCAGGTCGGCTGTATTGGCCTGATGAAAGCTATTGACCACTTCGATACCAGCCAGGGTGTCCGCTTTTCAACCTACGGGGTTCCTATGATTATCGGTGAAATCCGGCGATATCTGCGGGACAACAACTCCATCCGTGTTTCGCGCTCCCTGCGCGACACTGCCTACAAAGCCATGAAGGCGAAAGAAGCGTTCCTCACCAAGCACGACCGGGAACCAACCACGGACGAGCTGGCCGCCATTTTGGATATAAAGCGGGAGGATATTGTGCTGGCACTGGAATCCGTTGTGGACCCTATTTCCTTATATGAACCGGTTTTTTCGGATGGCGGGGATACCATTTATGTCATGGACCAGGTGGGCGATAACAACGATGACAATAATTGGATTGATGAAATTATCCTGAAACAGGCTATTCATGATCTTTCGGACCGAGAAAAAAACATTCTGTCCATGCGTTTCTTTCACGGAAAAACACAAATGGAAGTTGCAAAGGAAATCGGCATCAGCCAGGCACAGGTTTCTCGGCTGGAAAAAGCCGCCCTACAAAAGGTGAAAAGGGACCTGTAAATTCTCCTGATGTCCCGTTAATGGTCAGGCAGTTTCTTTACGATAAAAACCAGCAAATGGTCTTTCCTGCCCGCTGTGCTCATGATTGAATCGTGAATCTCCGTTTTTTGGGAACCCGCATGAAGAAATGATGATTGCAGGAAAAAGCAAAAATATGGCGGGCCGGGCCCGCGTTCTGGGTTCTTTTGGGCATCCTTGCACTGTCCTTTTTCTTGGATCTCTGGAACATCGGGCAGAGCTGCATCACACAGGCAATTCGAAAATCCGCTGCCAGCAGTACAACAGAGAACTGCCCCGCAGAATGGGTAGTCCGGCAGCACCCAGCAGAGTGGATAGCCGCAGAAATCTTCTATGGACAGCAGCCCTTCCTCTTCCGGGAAAAACGCCGGTACGCTCTATCCCTCCTCCAGATAAACCGCATATGGGGCCAATTTTGAAAAAGGACCGGCCCTTTTGCTGCTCTGACAAAAAGCGATGCTTTTTATCCAAAAAATCCTGTAGAATAGCAGGCAGGAGTTGATGGACAAAATGCGAAACGTCTGGATTCTGCTGAGAAAAAAATGGATACAGCAAAAACAAATGCTGCACTATGGCCGCCGCAATTCCCCGAAGGAATGTGCCGCGCGTCTGCGCCGCAAATGCTTAAGCCTTCTTCTGGTAAGTACCGTCGGTTTCGGCACACTGGGATTTTTCCATGCCAGCGCAATGCCCCGAACCGGCAGTGAAAAGGGAAGCCGCCCCGGAACGCCGCCTGTTTCACTGCAGCTGCAGCTTCCCTACTGCAGCGCCACGAACCTGCTGCCGTGCGGCAGTGAATCTGTCAGTGAGCTGATGCTGCTGCACTACTGGGGCATTCCGGCTAGTTTGGACAGCGTCGTGTCTTCTCTGCAAAAGGCACCGCTGCAACAGGCAAAAAGCGGTGGTCTGCTCGGTCCAAACCCCAATACGGCCTTTGCCGGTAACCCGCGCAAAAAAGGCAGTGCCGGCTGTTTTGCCGATCCTGTCGCCGCGTCGCTATCCCAGCTGCTGCCGCCGCAGCTGCGGGCAAAGGACGCAACCGGTGCCTCACTGGACAGTCTTCTGCAAAAATATGTTGCGAATGGTGAACCGGTGCTTTTGTGGGCAACGGTCAATATGGACAAGCCCTCTGTCCCGCTCAAATGGAATACACCGGAGGGTGGCACCTGCTGCTGGCCAAGGAACACCGACTGCATGGTTCTGGTCGGCTATGACCAAACCTGCTGCTGGCTGGAGGACCCGGAAAACACCGCCGGTCCCACCCGCCTGACACGGCAGCTGACCGAAGAACGCTACAATCAGCTTGGCCGCCACTGTGTAACAGTAAGCCGGACAAGGGAATGACCTTCCCGGCATTTTCCATATCCCTTTTGCATAGGCATTGATAAGAGGTGATTTGCGTTGCACAGCAGAGTATATGACCTGCACCGCAAGGAAGTAATCAATGTACGTGACGGAACCCGTCTGGGAAATGTTGGGGATGTGGAAATTGACACCGACACGGCCTCGGTGCTGGCGCTGGTCATTTACGGCAGGCTGCGCTTTTTCGGTTTGTTCGGCCGGGAAGACGACAAAATTGTGCCGTGGTCGGACATTCGGCTGATTGGGCAGGACATCATTCTGGTGGATACCTCATCTCCGCTGCGTGACAGCAAAAAAAAGGGTTTGGCCGTAAAAGAAGAAGGGCCGCCCTCTCCGCATGACTCCTCTCTTTAAATGATGCACATACAAAAGCCCGTTTTGAACTGCACCCCCAAAGTGAAACAGTATGGTATGCTGTAACTACTTTGGGGGTGTTTTCTATGCTGTCACGAAATCACCGTGAAATATCAAATGCCATGTTCGCGTGTACAGTTTTGTCAGCTTTACCGTATGGCATAAAAAGTTTTCTGCACTTACTTGACAAATTTCCTGCAAGTATATACAATCATATATAAATTTATATATTACCATTTTGCTTATAATTTAGATTGTCAGGAGTGGTACACAATGATATGCCAAAAAAGAATTACAGAAGCCTTTTGCAGCTTGACGAAAATTGACAGCCCGTCTTTTGGGGAACGCGCCATGACGGACTTCCTGACAAAACGCCTACAAGAATTGGGGCTGACCGTTGTGGAGGATGATGCCGCCAAAAAGACAAATGGCACCGCCGGCAACCTGCTGGCAACCCTGCCCGGCACGCAGGAGGGTGAGCCGCTTTTGTTTGCTGCGCATATGGATACTGTGGCACCAGCACTTGGGAAAAAAGCAACGGTTCACCCGGATGGCACCATCACCAGCGATGGCACTACCGTGCTTGGTGCGGATGATGTCAGCGGGCTTTCCATCATTCTGGAGGCACTGGAATCCATCAAAGAGGACTCTCTTCCCCATCGCCCACTGGAGATTCTATTCA
Source organism: Caproicibacterium lactatifermentans (assembly GCF_013315815.1). Lineage (NCBI taxonomy): Bacteria > Bacillati > Bacillota > Clostridia > Eubacteriales > Oscillospiraceae > Caproicibacterium > Caproicibacterium lactatifermentans. The sequence goes on along the minus strand of NZ_CP046051.1, from coordinate 112,050 downwards.
CGATTGCGGAAGAACCCTATGACTGCGGCAGTGAAGTATTCGATTACAGCAAGGTCCACGCAAAGGAAGCCTATGTGCTTGACCTCAGCGGCGCGGTGGGTGGCGCAGCTTATGCCGCACCCACCATCTGCTCCTTTACGTTTGAGCTGACCGGCAAGGCCGCGCATGCCGGATTTGCCCCGCAGGAGGGTATTCATGCGGTTGCGGCGGCGGCCTTGGCAGTCAGCAAGTTGAAAATGGGAAAATCGGATGAAGAAACAACGCTGAATATCGGCACCATTCAAGGCGGAACAGCAACCAACATTGTACCGGATAAATGCGTAGTCAGCGGAGAACTGCGCTCCTACTCCCACCAAACTGCCGAGCGGGTTCTGCAAAATGTGATTACCGTGTTTCAGAATGCTGCAAAATCATTCGGCGCGTCCTGCCGTGTCAGCAGCCGCTTTGGCTGCTATGCCTATGAAATTTCCAAGAGTCATCCGGTTGTGCAGCGCTATGCCGCTGCCTGCCGCGCATCCGGCGTGGAGCTAAATCTATTTCGTACCTTTGGCGGCAGTGACGCAAACCAGTTTGCGCGGCACGGCATTTCGGGGCTGGTCATTTCCAGTGCCATGTATCGCTGCCATTCCTGCGATGAATACACAACCACGAAAGATTTGCAGAAAGCGGCGAAAGTTACACAGAAACTCATGACAGCGAAAATTTAAAAATTTTTGCTTATGGTGGATTTTGCTCCAACGTTCCAAACATGGCGGCGAACGAAACCGCCAAAGTAGTACAAGCTCCCATAAAGACAACAAAACGAAGCGGCAGCCGCAGTTTTCGAGTATTGCGGTTGTCGCTTCGTTTTGAGAATAATATGGAAAAGTGTGTTAGAAGCGTGCTTTATTTCTTGCTGTAATCAGGTACCGTCCACAGACCGTTGTTGTTTTTGTCGAGGTAGGTCTTAAATTCATCAGACTGGTAAGCGGCGGCAATATCCTTTGCCCACTGGCTGTTTTCATCGGAATCTTTTACAACCAGATGCAGCATCAGGTCGGGCAGAATGTCCTCCTCAAGCAGTGCGGTGGAGGGGTCAATTTTTGCATTGTATACGATAGAGCCGGTAATAACAATGAAATCAAAATCGGAGCGCACAGATGGAATATTTAGGGATTTCATTTCTACAAACTGGATGTGGTACGGGTTTTCTGCAATATCCTCCTGTGTGGCCTTGGTAGGTTCTATACCGGCTTTCAGTTTAATCCATCCAGCTTTCTGCAGCAGCACATAGGCGCGTGCGGTGTTGGCAGCGTCATTTGGAACAGCAATCTTGGATCCATCGGTAAGCTGTTTCAGCGCAGTTTTGGAACCGGAATAGATACCGGCCGGAACCGTTGGAATCGGTGTGACCGCCGCAAGATGTCCGTTTTGCGTTTTGTTAAAATTGTTCATATAGGTTACATGCTGTTCTACATTAAAGTCAACCTCGCCGTCATTTAGAGCAGAATCGGCCTGCGAAAGGTCAGACATATCGACGGCGTTAATTTTGTATCCTTTTTTCTCCAGAATGGGCTGAACTCCTTTTTGGAAAAGTTCGCTGTACGGCCCCTGCGATTTACTGAATTTTAATTCCTTTTTTGCCTGCGCGGTAGAAGCAGTGCTTCCGGACGACGAGAAGGCAGTTTCACCGCAGCCGGTAAGGGAAACGGACGCAAACAATGCAGCAAGTCCGAGTGCGGTAATTTTACGGATGATAAAATCCTTTTTCATAATGAAATACCTCTCCTCTCAAATTTCTTCTGTGTTTTGAAAATGTGCATTTTTATATCATGACTTTGCGTTGTAAAAAGTCTTGAGAACCTTCCTTGCAGGTTCTCTCTGTCTTGTTGCTTCCTGTTTTGCTGTTTATTTATGCCGCAGCCTGCGGGAAAGAAAGTTTCCCAGCACTTGAATCAGCTGCACAAAAACAATGAGCACAATGATAGTGAACAGCATCAGCGGGAAATTCATACGCTCATAGCCGTAGGTTAGCGCCAAGTCACCAACACCGCCTGCACCGATAGCACCCGCCATTGCGGTGGCACCCAAAAGGCCAATGGCGCCGTTAGTCAATGCAAGGATAAGCGAACCGCTGGATTCCGGCAACAGGAAATGCCAGATGATTTGAAATGTGGTGGCACCCATAGACTGCGCCGCTTCTACAATGCCACGGTTTACTTCCAGTAAGGAACTTTCCAGCAAACGCGCAAGGTACGGAGCAATGAACACGACCAATGGAACAATGGCGGCTGTTGTACCGATACGTGTGCCAACAATAGCCTTCGTCAGCGGCATAATAAAAACCATTAAGATAATAAACGGAATACTGCGCACCACGTTAATGACAGCATTCAGAATGCCGTACACGATTTTGTTTGGGCGGATGCCGCCTTTTCGAGTCAGCACAAGGATAACTGCCATGGCGGCGCCAAGAATGGTGCCGATAATTAAAGCAATGCCGACCATATAAATAGTCTGCTGTGCCGCCAGCAGGATTTTTTCATTTGGTATGTCAAGGTCAATCATACGGCTACCTCCTCAAAGTCAACATCCGATTTTTGGATATACGTTTCCGCTGCCGCAATTTCTTCCCGCGGGCCAACCAGCTGAAGCACCAGTGTGCCAAGCACGGTTCCTTGCAGTTCATGTACAGAAGCAAACAGAATGTTGGTTTCCACATCAAATTTTTTATTGATGGCGGAAATCAGTGCTTCACGGGAATTGCTGCCAAGAAAGTGCAGTCGCATAATGGTGCTGTTCCGTGTCTCGGTGGCAATGGATTTTTTAATACTTTCCGGTATGTGGTCATCAATGACCGTGGAAACGAAATCTTTGGTAATGGATTCTTTCGGGTGGCTAAAAACATCCAAAACCGTCCCCTGCTCAACAACACGGCCGCTTTCCATAACAGCAACACGGTTGCAAATTTTTTGAATAACGTTGATTTGATGCGTAATAATCAGGATAGTAACGCCCAGCTCCCGGTTGACCTTTTGCAGCAGTTGTAAAATGGAATCGGTCGTTTTGGGGTCGAGCGCGCTGGTGGGTTCGTCACATAACAGGATGGACGGCTGTGTCGCCAGTGCGCGGGCAATGCCGACACGCTGTTTCTGCCCTCCGGAAAGCTTTGCGGGGTAGGCATCCCACTTATCAGAAAGTTCAACGAATGTGAGCAGCTTCTCCACCCGGTCGGCGATTTGTACTTTGGATATATGGTTTAATTTCAGCGGCATGGCGACGTTGTCAAAGACCGTGCGGGAATCCAGCAAATTGAACTGCTGAAACACCATGGCAATCTTCTTGCGTTCCTTGCGCAGTTCGGCAGGGGGAATCTTTTCCAAGTCTTTTCCCTGCACCAATACCTGACCGGCAGTTGGTGTTTCCAGTGCGTTTACCATACGCAGCAAGGTGGATTTTCCCGCGCCGCTGAAACCGATAACACCGAAAATGTCGCCCTTTTCGATGGTAAGGTTCACTCCGCGCAGTGCATTAACATTTTCGGTGCTGCTTGAAAATTCCTTGCTGACATTTACAAACTGAATCATGCTATCTGGCCTTCTTCCCTTCTTCGTTTCGCTAATCTATACAATTATTATATGAATTGTCTATATTGTATGTAAAAGTGGAGCGTCTGTCAAGTAAAAAATCCCAAATAAAAGCACTGAGAATTTATATACTATTTTAGTAATGTATCAAATGGAAGCGAAAACAGTCTGCAAAAATACATTTTACAGCTGTTATAAAATACTTTCATGAATCATGATTACACAAACAAAAAGGCAGGGCCTGCTAAACAGGGCCTGCCTTTTTGTTTGTATCCGTTTGTATCAGCCGTCTTGTCTGGCGGCCGCAATCACTTTTTCCGCAATCTGCGGCGGGCACTGTTCATACCTTGCGAAAGCAAAAGTATAAGTGCCCTGGCCCTGAGTCACCTGACGCAGGAAGGTAGAAAAGTCCGCCATTTCTGATACCGGCACTTCTGCTTCAATCGTTTGGTAGCCGGTCTGTGCCGGTTCCATGCCCTGCACACGGCCGCGGCGCTTGTTGACAGCACCCATTACATCGCCCATATTGCCATCCGGAACGGTTGCTTTCAGCGTACCGATTGGCTCCAGCAGAACCGGGTCCGCCTGCGGCATACCGGCTTTATAGGCTAAGCTGGCCGCTGTCTTAAAGGCCATTTCAGAACTGTCCACCGGATGGTAGGAGCCGTCATACAGGGTCGCGTGCAGTCCCACCACCGGGTATCCGGCCAGCGGCCCGCTGGAAATGCACTCCCGCAGCCCTTTTTCTACGGCGGGGAAATACCCCTTCGGCACGCTGCCGCCGACAACGTGCTCGTCAAAGACCATATCTTTGCTGTCGCAGGGGCTAAACGCAATCCATACATCACCGAACTGCCCGTGGCCGCCGGTCTGCTTTTTGTGGCGTCCCTGTACCTTTACAGTCTTGCGGATTGTTTCGCGGTAGGGCACACGCGGTGTTTTTAGAACCGCCTCTACGCCGTAGCGATTCTGCAGTTTGGAAAGCACAACGTCTAGATGCTGTTCACCCAGACCGGAAATAACCATTTCATGTGTTTCCACATTATTTTCATACCCAATGGTCGGGTCCTCTTCCATCAGGCGGAAAATAGCCTGCGCAATTTTATCTTCCTCGCCCTTCTGCTTTGGCAGAATAGCCATGCGCAGCGGCGCGTTGGGATAGTCCACGCCGTCCAGCGTCACCTTGCGGGCAGGCGCACACAGGGTATCCCCTGTAGCAGTTCCGGACAGCTTCAGCACTGCACCGATATCGCCGGCGGGAATCACACGCATATCTTCCTGCTTTTTGCCGCGCATCAGCACCACCTTGCCGATATGCTCACTTCCACCTGTACGCATATTGATAAGGATGCCGTCCTGTTCCACTTTTCCGGAAACGCACTTGAGGAAACTGACCTTGCCGACAAAGGGGTCCGCAATCGTCTTAAAACAAATTGCCGCCGTTGCCGCTTCTTCATTTACCTGCAATTCCACCGGGTCGTCGTTGACATCCGTGCCGATTTCAGCGGCTTTTTCCGCCGCGCTGGGCAGCAGCCAGACAATCCCATCCAGGAACTGTTCCATGCCGCGCATCAACAGTGCATCGCCGCAAAATACCGGCATAATGGTGCCGGCCTTTACGCCGTGGGACACGCCGACAATGACTTCCTCCGGTGTAAATTCTTGTCCAGAAAAATACTTTTCGAACATCTCGTCACTTGTTTCAGCAACAGCCTCACAGATGGCCGTGCGTAGTCCCTGCAAACGGTGGTCCCCCATATCCGGCATTTTCACCTCGACCGGTGCGCCGTTGGAGTAATCATAGGCCTTGTATTCCAGTAAATTAATATAAATATTTGCCTGCCCGTCCTGTATGTACGGCACGACAACCGGGCAAACCGCCGGACCGAAGCTCGCTTTCAAATCCTCAAACACATGGTAAAAGCGAGCGCTCTCATCGCACAGTCCATTGACAAAGAAAGCTTTGGCCAGCCCGCGGCTGTCTGCCGCGGCAACGGCCTTTTTTGTGCCGACACACACGCCGTCACGTCCACTGACGGCAATGAGCACACTGTCCGCCGCACGCACCGCTTCGGCAGCTGCACCGGCAAAGTCGAACAGCCCGGGAGCGTCCAGCAGATTTATTTTATATCCCTTCCACTCCAGCGGTGCCACTGCGGCGGAAATGCTTACCCCGCGGCGAGCCTCCTCCGGGTCGTAATCACATACGGTATTGCCGCTGTCCACTTTGCCGAGGCGGTCAGTCGCGCCGGAAAGCTTCAGCATAGCTTCCGCAATACTGGTCTTGCCGGCGCCGGAATGGCCTGCCAGCGCAATATTTAAAATGTTTTTTGCAGAATACGATTTCATTGCTCTTTCTCCCTTCACGGGTAGTTGTTTTTAATAAATATCTATTATCATATTGCCATAATTATATATCATATTACCACACAAGGCAAGAGATTCAGCAACATTTGATAACTAATACATATGTATATAATCCTTTTTGTGCAAAATATCAAAATGCATTCCGTGTGCAGCGTCTTTCGTGGGCAAAAGCAGGCCGCTGCTAACCATAAAAAAAGCCGGTGACCCACACGGGGCCATCAGCTTTCCTATATTCGATTGGTTACGGTTTCCGCAATTTTGGTACCAGCCAAATAGCCAAACACCAGAACGCTTCATAAATAAATATGCCCAAGGTACTGACCTGCTGCATACCTTTCTGCCAGCACAGGAAGGCTACCAGAACAAAGCCCAGCACTGCACTGACGTTCTGCAAAACCACGGCAAGCGAGATGTTCGACCGCTGCCGCACACAGGCTGTTACCAGACGCATCATCGTTGTGGTGCGCCCTCTGGTCGCAATCAGCGCATTTGCTTCCTTCTTCGGCTGCTTTTCCATGGACTCATATACCTGTCCCAACCGGTCCGGCAGGACACGTACCGTATGCGTATCCAGCCCAAACAGAGCCGCCAGAAACGGTGCCGTCACATTGGGGTCATTGCTGCGCACAATCAGGGAAATGCCATTATCTTCCATGCGCTGCAGTTCCTGTGAACGGTGACGGTCCGCTTTATAAGTGATGATAAACATAGCAGACAGCTCACCGCTGACTGAAAGGTAAACAACCTGACGGCCGCCCTTCATGTATTTCTTTTCCAGTTCTTCACTGGACGGCGTCACATTGTGGTGGGACAGCAGCTTCCGGCTGCCAATCAGCACACGGCGCCCGCCAACCCAGCCGGAAATGCCAAGGCCGTCCTCATACTGGATATTTTCCACTTTGGGCGCACCCGCCATCTGGCTGCGGGTAATTTGACTGAACAGACTGCTCAGCGGGCCGCCCGCTGCCTGCAGCAGGGCCGCCGCATCGATAATAGCAGAATCCATCTGCTGGCCGCGGAACGTTTTAATGCCGTTCAAAACAATGCTTCCGCGCGGGAATAAGTCCTTTGCGTCTACCAGCACTGCATTGGCACCCGAAAAATACTGCACAGCCGGGAAGCCGATAATCATGCCGCCGCACTGTGTCGCCACATGGCTGACACGCGACAGCGGAAGGTTAACTGAAAGCATATTCATCAGCGGAATGCTTGCACAGGTTGCCGCCGCAAAAGCGGTCAGCGCGCTGCCCACGTCCCCCGGCTGAATGAACAGCAGCATCAGCAGGAACAGTATCAGGCTGGCACAGAACAAAACCGGCGCAAGGAACTGGCTGCTGCGGTCACTGGGATCATCGCTGTAAGACAGGCGGAGGAAGTTTTTCAGGAATCCGGTTTCCCGCTGGCAGGCAATTTCCGGTGTATCTATGGTAACACCTTCTGCCATCTGCAGGGCCGTGTTGTGGTCATCAAACTTTTCCACCGCATATTTTTTACCCGGTGACGTGATATAATGGAAATTCTTATTTACGCGGCGTACCATCAGCAGTTTCCCAAGCGTATTGAGGAACAGCGCTGCACAGACAACCACTGTATACAGGTACAGCTGACCCTTGCCAAAGGCGTTTTGCGCAAATAAAGAATACACGCCCTGTATCAAACCGACGATACTGGCAACTGCCACACCGCTGTCCGCGTTGGCCCGCAGTCGGACCAGTGCTTTCAGTCCGCCAAACACGGTGACACCGCAAAAAGCGACCGCCACTGCAAGGAACACAAGGCTACTTAATAGGTAAACGGTTGTTCCAAGTGCCGAAGTACCCAGAATACCAAATTCACCCATCACACCGAAAATCAGTTCCAGCACACTGCAGATTCCGGTAATGGAAAGCCGAAGCGCCAGCTCCCGCAGATCCCCGCCAAGCTGGTGGAAAATAGCTGCTGCGTCTTCCGGCGCATTGTAGTCGTCCAGTTCTTCCGGCCTTCCCGCAATATGCAGCGGCTGCGGTTTTCTCGCTGCGGGCTTTTCCACGGGTGGTGTTCGGTGCTGCGGTTCCTGTATCTTTTTGTCCGGCTGTACAGGTGTACGGCTGGATGACTTCTTTTTGGGCAGCTCCGCTTCTTTAACCGGCTCCTGCGGCTGATCGGCCGGTGCGCTTTTTTCTGTCAGCTGTACAATCGGACGGCCAGACGCCTTTTTCTTCAGCGGCTTTTCCTTCACATCTGTTTTGTCTATCGGGACAGCCGCGTCTGCAAAGCGGTCCGGCACCTTCGCCGGAACAACCGGCCTGCTAACCGGTATCGCTGTTTCTTCCTGTTTCTCCGCTGCCGGCGCCGCAATCACTGGGCGGGAAGCCCGTTCCTCTTTGCGGGGCATCTTCTCCTCTTTGGGTGCGCTGCGGCTGACACGCGGATAAGCGCGGGACTCATTAAAAACAGGCGTTGTCAGGTCATTCAGCGGTACAATATGTACCGGCGTACCAGTGGGCCGGTACGTTGTCTTTTCACCTTCCGGCAAATGTGCATCTATCTGCGGATTCTGTACCGCCTGCATAGGCAGTGGCCGTTCCTGCGGGTCCTGTATGGACGGCTTGTCTTCTTCTTTCCGGGGACGTTCCCGCGGTTTCTGCGGCTCTTCCAGCGGAATTGGCTGCTGGCTGATGTCCACGCCTTTTTTTGCCGCCTCTTTGCGGATATCATCTAAGCTGATGGCCGTTGTAATGGAATAAATATCTTCTTTGGCCACGTCATTGGTGCCGGTTTCTTTGACCACTTCATTGACACGGCGGCGGCGCTTTTCATGCAGGTTCTTCAGTTTTTCCCTCATGGCCGGGTCAATACCGGTATCGTCCTTATCAAACAGGTAAGTAAAGGTGCCTGTCTTTTCGCTATCCTCTTCCGGACGAATGGGTTTAAAGGAGAGGGTTTCCTCATACTCTTTCTGGTATTCCTCGCGGGACTTGAGTTTCAGGCCATAATAAGGGTCTTCCTCCTCCGCCGTTTCTTTTTTGTTCCGGCGGCGAAGTTTGTCCTGCTTCCTAAGGCTCATCTCTTCTTTTTTCTTTTTTCGGCGGTTCTTTTTCTCTTCGTGCTTCTTTTGCTTTTCTGTAGCAGCCGATTCTTTGGCTTCCTGACGGACACGCTCTTCCTGTCCTTTTTTCTGTTCGCGTTCTTCTTCTGCCTGTTCCCGCTCCCGGGCACGCTCTTCTTCTTCCTGCTGCTGCTTTTTCTGCAGTGCCTCTTGGCGCTCCTTCTCCTCCCGCTCTGCTTTTTCACGGGCTTCATGATCCTGTTTTTCCTGCAGTTCCTGCCGATGTTTTTCCTGCTCTTCGCGCTGTTTCCGCTCTTCCTGCGCTTTTTTCTCGCGGGCTTCCCGTTCTTGCTTTTCCTGCAGTGCTTTGCGGCACTTCTCTTCTTCCTGACGCCGCTTTTCTTCCTCTTCCCGGCGTCTTTGCTCTTCCAGCTTTTGCTCCGCCTCTTCGCGGCGTTCTTTTTTGGCAGTAGAAGAAAAAGCCATGGCATCTGCCATTGGTTCTTCCGGTTTTTGAAGGGAATTCTCCGGTGTATCTGCTATATGATTTTTGTCCTGGTTCTCCATCTTACTCCCCACTTTCTACTTAGCGTTTAGAGTGGATCCCCGCGCGCTGCCGCAGAACTTCATAACATACGATTCCACAAGCGACAGAAGCATTCAGGGAATTGATTTTTCCTTTCATGGGCAGGGAAATGACAAAGTCACACTTTTCTTTTACCAGGCGGCTGACACCAAAGCCCTCACTGCCGATGACCATGGCACACGGTCCGGCGTAATCCACGGTGCACCACGGCTCGCCGTCCATATCGGCGGCATACAGCCACACCCCGCGCTTTTTCAGCTCCTCCAGCACAGTTGGCAGGCTATTTACCCGCACGACCGGCACATATTCCACTGCACCGGCGCTGGCCTTACCGACCGCATAGGTCAGCCCAACGCTGCGCCGCTTGGGGATAATCACACCATGCGCGCCCGCGCACTCTGCCACCCGCAGCACTGCGCCCAGATTATGCGGGTCTTCCAGACCGTCTGCCACAATAAGGAACGGCGGCTCTCCGCGGGATTCTGCCAGAGCAAACACGTCGTCCAGCGTTGCATAGGGCTTAACCGATGCAACCGCAACGACACCCTGATGGGCAGCCCCACCGCACATAGCGTCCAACTTGCGGGCATCGGCTTCCTTTACCGGTATGCCAGCTTCCCGGGCTTTTGCCGTCAAGGTGCCAAGGCTTCCGCCGTGCACACCGCGGGCAAGGTACAGCGCCTCCAGCGGGCGTCCGCTTTTCAATGCCTCCGCAACAGCGTTGCGGCCTGCTATCACATCATCGCCGCGCACGCGGCCGTCCTGCTCCAAGCGATTCGGTTTCATTCTGGTTCCTCCATATACATTTCCCATAATATTTGATTATACCACAAGGGTACTACTCCTGCACGCGCTTTCCAAAAAAATGTTGGAAAGTTCATGGTTTCGCCATACTCGGCAGCCATTCCGCAGAATCCGCGGCGTCCCTATTTTCGGCGCAAAAGGATACTCTGTCGAAAAAGCGTTGGGCACCAAAAATTGGAACCCACTTTCTGCTTTTTTCCCGCTGAAGCCCCCCGTTATACAAACTGTATTTCCACAGGTTTACATAATTTAAGTTGAAAACTTGGTGGAGAATGTGGAAAACTCAGTTGAAACTGTGGATAAGTCAGTACAAAAAGCCGGTGGAAAGGTTATTCACCTCTGGTAAAAACTATATTATGTAAACGAAATTACATGAATTCTTCAACTTTCCGTATTTTCGTGATATACTGTGCAGGAAGAATCGGCTTTCTGCAAATTGGTGAAAGTCCGCCTTAAATTTACATAATTATGCTCTTTATACATTTAGTTGATTCCTTTTACTATTTCATGCAAAGGAGAAAAAATGTTGAATCTTCGCAAAACACTGCTGTGCGGGCAGTGCTTCCGCTGGCAGGAAACCGCACCGGGTGTGTTTTCGGGCACAGCGGGCGGACGCTTCCTGACCGTCTCCCAAAAAGACCTGCCGCTGTTAAAAGCAGACCCTTTTTGGTGCAGCTATTTTGACTTGGGCACCGACTATGACACACTGCAGCGGCAGCTTGCCGTCCTGTATCCCACCCTGCGGGAAGCTGCTCAGCTTGGTATGGGTATCCATATTCTGCGGCAGGACCCGTGGGAAGCACTATGTTCCTTCATTCTCTCACAAAACAATAATATCCCCCGCATTCAGGGAATTATCAACCGGCTGTGCGGCGGCCAGGAAGAATCCCTGCCCCCAATTATGTCCGGCCTGCGTCAGCAGAAAAGCCTGCACCCGTTTCCTTCCGCCGAAACACTCGCGGGCCAAACGGAGCAAGACCTTGCGCCGCTGCGATGCGGCTTCCGGGCACGGTATCTGTTGGACGCCGCCGAAAAAGTTGCCAGCGGTACGGTGAATCTGGAAGCGCTGCGCACCGCACCGCTGGAAGAAGCACGGCGTCAGTTGATGACAATTATTGGTGTCGGGCCAAAAGTGGCCGACTGCACACTGCTGTACGGCCTGCACCGTATGGAAGCTTTTCCAAAAGATGTTTGGATTAAGCGAGCCATGGCACAATGGTTTCCCGGTGTGGCGCCATCATCTTTCGGACCGGCGGCCGGTCTTGCCCAGCAGTATATCTTTTGTTGGGTTCGGCAGCAGGCGGGCCGAACTGTTTCGCACAAGTAAGCCGTCTAGCTGGAAGTTTGTCCTTCTTAATGTTTCTTTTTTATTTGGTTTGTTGTATAATAAGATTTGCCAAAATAAAAGTTAACAGGAGTGTGAGACCCATGGCATTAGTAAACACCAGGGGAATGTTTAAAAAAGCATACGACGGCGGTTACGCAATCGGTGCTTTCAACGTAAACAATATGGAGATTATCCAGGGCATCACCGAAGCAGCCGGCGAGCTGAACGCGCCCGTCATTCTGCAGGTTTCCAAGGGCGCCCGCGCCTACGCCAACCCCACCTATCTGGTTAAGCTGGTAGAGGCTGCTGTGGCAGAGCATCCGGAAATCCCGATTGTGCTGCATCTGGACCACGGTCCGTCCTACGAAATGTGCAAAGCCTGCATTGATGACGGCTTCACTTCCGTTATGTTTGACGGCTCTTCCAAGCCTTATGAAGAAAATGTTGCTGAATCTGCAAAAGTCGTGGAGTACGCACATAAGTACAATGTTACCGTAGAAGCGGAACTGGGCACCCTGGGCGGTGTGGAAGATGACGTTTCCGTTGAAGCGGACAAGGCCATGTACACAGACCCCGACCAGGTGCAGGATTTTGTAAAGCGTACCGGCGTGGACAGCCTCGCTATTGCCATTGGCACCAGCCACGGGGCCTACAAGTTTAAACCTGGCCAGAACCCGAAGCTGCGTCTTGACATTCTGGAGGAAGTTTCCAAGCGTCTGCCCGGCTTCCCAATTGTCCTGCACGGTGCTTCCAGTGTCCCGCAGGAATTTGTAAAGGTTGTTAACACTTACGGCGGCAATATGCCAAATGCAATCGGCATTCCTGAAAGCGAGCTGCGCAAAGCCGCAAAGATGGCTGTCTGCAAGATTAACGTCGACTCCGACATTCGTCTGGCTATGACTGCTACCATCCGCAAGTGCTTCCATGACCATCCGGATTACTTCGACCCGCGCCAGTACCTTGGACCTGCACGTGAAGCAGTCAAGGACATGGTTTCTCACAAGATTACGGATGTTATGGGCTGCAACGGCAAGGCCTAATGTCCGCTCTCTAAATCGCTTTATTTCGTATAAACAAAGCTGCCCACTGAAAGGGATTCCTTTCGGCGGGCAGCTTTTTGTACCAGCAAATGATAGTGCTGGCTTTCGCCGACGTGTTTTAGGGAAAGAATCGAAAATGGTTGGGACAATTCTCGTATCAAATGGTTATCCGCATAGAAATGTGGAATGCCATACTCAGGCCCAGATTCGCGTGTCCTCGTCCACAGCTGGACTGCAGCACGTGATACAGTTCCGCAATGTTTTTCTTTGCCCTGACTGGTGCAGTCCTTCCTTTTTTTACCCTAATAAAAAAATCCACAGGCAGCGTGTCTGCGGATTTTCTTTATTCTTTTACTCTACATACGGCTGGCTGCCGTCTTGCGGATGATACTTTGCACAGGTGCACTTCTTCCACTTCAGGCCGCTGCCGCACGGGCACAGCTCGTTGCGGCCGATTTTATGGCCTTTGTGCTTTTCCGGTGCCGTATGGTCGTCCGTTGTTCCCTCTGCGCCGGAGGCAGCAGTCGGGTCCATGACCTGTTCCCGCTGCGGTTCTTCCGCTGTCTGCAGGCGAACGGTCAGCAGCATACGGGCAGTATTTTCCCGAATGGCATCAATCATCGCATCAAACATATCATAGCTTTCCATGCGATACTCTACGACCGGGTCTTTCTGGCCGTATGCACGCAGACGAATGCCGCGCTGCAGTTCTTCCATAGAGTCGATATGGTCCATCCACTCTGTATCAACGTTTTTCAGCAGAACCACACGTTCCAGTTCGCGGCAAACGTCCTTGCCGAATTTCTCCTCACGCACGCTGCAGATTTCTTCTGCCTTTTCGTACAGAGTTCCGGTCACATCTTCCGGCTTCAGCGTTTTCAGCTCGTCTTCCGTGTAGGAAAGGTCGCCCTGTTTCAGCAGCCATCCCATATAGCGGTCACGCAGGCCATCCATATTCCAGTCGTGCCGCGGGTTATCAATATTGGTTTCATCCATCGGCAGGAAAACCTTCACCTGATTTTCGATTGCCTGCTTGACCATACCCATGATCTGCTCATGCACGTCGGCGCCATCCAGTACCTGGTCACGCTGTTTATAAATAACTTCGCGCTGGCGGGAGTTGACATCGTCATACTTCAGCACGTCTTTACGAATAGCAAAGTTGCGGCCCTCAATCCTGCGCTGTGCATTTTCAATGGTCTTGGTCAGCATCTTGTTTTCAATCGGTGTATCTTCGTCGACCTTCAGTGTTTCCATCATAGCGGATACACGTTCGCCGCCGAACAGACGCATCAAGTCGTCTTCCAGAGAAATATAGAACCGGGACATACCGGGGTCGCCCTGACGGCCGGAACGACCGCGCAGCTGGTTGTCAATACGGCGGGATTCGTGGCGTTCGGTGCCGATAATGTAAAGGCCGCCCGCCTTGCGCACTTCGTCCGCTTCCGGTTTAATTTCCTTTTTATACTTGTCTTCCAATGTGCTGTACGTTTTACGGGCATTGAGGATATCTTTGTTATCCGTTTCCCCATAAGCCGTCGACTGCGCAACCATCTCAGAGCTGAAGCCCATACGGCGCATTTCGCTCTTTGCCATATATTCGCTGTTGCCGCCCAGCATAATATCGGTACCACGGCCTGCCATGTTGGTGGCAATGGTGACGGCGCCTTTTTTGCCGGCCTGTGCAACGATTTCTGCTTCTTTTTCGTGGTACTTTGCGTTCAGGACAACATGCTTAATACCGCGCTGTTTCAGCAGCTTGGACAGCTGCTCACTCTTATCAATAGAAATGGTGCCCACCAGAACCGGCTGGCCGGTTTTGTGGTGTTCCTCAACATCATCAATAACCGCGTTGAACTTCGCCTTTTCTGTTTTATAGACTACATCATGCAGGTCTTTGCGAATCATCGGCTTGTTGGTCGGAATTTCGACAACGTCCAACTTATAGATTTCGCGGAATTCGTCCTCTTCGGTCATGGCCGTACCGGTCATACCGGAAAGCTTGCTGTATAGACGGAAATAGTTCTGGAAGGTAATGGTTGCCAGCGTCTTGCTCTCACGGGCGACCTGCACGCCTTCTTTTGCCTCGATTGCCTGATGCAGTCCCTCATTATAGCGGCGGCCATACATCAAGCGGCCGGTAAATTCATCGACGATAATGACTTCCCCATCTTTGACCACGTAATCTACATCACGCGTCATAACGCCGCGGGCCTTAATCGCCTGGTTCACATAGTGCTGCAGGCCGATATTTTCCGCGTCCGTAAGGTTGTCCACATGGAAGTAGGATTCTGTCTTTTTTACACCGGAGGGCGTTAACGTCGCAGTTTTCGCTTTTTCATCTACAATGTAATCCGCGTCCGTGTACAGCGCGTCATTGTCTTCTTTATCATTCAGTTCCGCAACTTTAACCATTTTCAGCGTCTGGACAAAACGGTCGGCAACTGTGTACATTTCCGTGGACTTTTCACCAGGGCCGGAAATAATCAGCGGAGTACGCGCCTCATCAACCAGAATGGAGTCCACCTCATCGACAATGGCAAAATGATGACCGCGCTGTACCTTATCCTCTTTATAGATGACCATGTTGTCACGCAGATAGTCAAAACCGAATTCGTTGTTGGTGCCGTAAGTAATATCCGCGTTATATGCTTCCTTGCGGGCAGCGCTGTCCATTTCGTGGGTAATCAGACCAACGGAAAGGCCCAGGAAACGGTAAACTTTTCCCATCCACTCACTGTCGCGGCGGGCCAGATAATCGTTGACCGTAACGATATGCACGCCCTTGCCTGTAAGACCGTTGAGGTAAGCCGGCAGCGTGGCGACCAGTGTTTTGCCTTCGCCGGTCTTCATCTCCGCGATACGGCCCTGATGCAGAACAATGCCGCCGAGCACCTGCACCGGGAAGTGACGCATTCCCAGCACACGGGCACTTGCCTCCCGGCAGACGGCGAAAGCGTCCGGCAGAATGTCCTCTACGCTTTCGCCGTCTGCCAAACGTTCTTTTAGGGCGGGAGTCTGTGCCTGCAGCTCTGTGTCTGACAACGCCTTATACTTGTCTTCCTTGGAGATGACAGCATCACACATCGGCTGAATCCGCTTCAGTTCACGCTTGCTGTAATTTCCAAAGAATCTGGACAGAATATTATTTGGCATATCTTCACCTCATAGCGGTTATTAAGAACTATAATTTCCTAAATATTTACATTCAAAATCTCTACATTCTTTTAGATTATAGCATAGAGCGGTTCAAAAGGAAAGGTATTTCAAGGAAACGAAAACAGAAAAAAGCGCGCTCCTGCAGGGAAAGCAGGCGCGTGCCTTTCGGAATTTCTAACGGCAGTGAACTGACTGGCGAAAACTTGATAATTTTGAAAATGTATTTTCTGTCCGGCAGTTAGTCCACTCTCAATATCAATGCATGTGTTTCCGATAAATATAGTTTATGGGAATCCTGGGATAAATAAGAGTCTTTCTCCGGATTCGGCATTAAAATATGGTATTGTTCGCTCTGCTGCAGATTTTCCCTTTTCAGAATCAGTCCTGTTTGCAATTTTTCAGCAGATATTCTTCCGCTTCTGGGCACCAAAGACCATTATGTGCCTCGGTAATCTCTGCCAGTGCGGCAAAGCGTGGGTCTTTTTCTCCAATCTTCGGGAAATCTGAAATAGCAGTCAACGGCATATTCAAATGCGTATAAATCAGCTTTTTTCCACCCGGGATTTTCGGCAGGTTCAATGTTGTTTCCGCTGCAACATTCAAACCTCCAACATGAGTAACCATCACGGCAGGATTGGTCTGCCCAGCAGAGGACAGGCGCAGGGATTCCTTTAAATCGCTCATATTTCCGCCGGTTGTACCAATAACATGGGCCGAATTATAGTGGACATCATAGTAGTTGAGTTTTGCCGAAAACTTTTTATCTGTCGGACCTGCAAAGAAATTAAGGCAGCCATCGCGGCCCAGCACTGCAGAGGCCAGCTCACACACAGAAGTGACCGGCGCAAAGGCAAACACATCGTCATATCCATCCGGTGCATACTTCCGCAGCAGAGCCGCTGGATTATCTTCTCCGGCAATATTTACAAAATGAATTTCCGTTCCGATTTTCGCAGCATCCTCCGCAGAAAACATTCTTGATGCGCGCTCCAGACGTTCTTTGCTGATATCAGCAACCACCAACAAACGGGGGTTGCGGCCACTGTGCAGTGCATAATCAACAGCGCCCATACCCATTGGTCCAGCCGCCGCCAGCAGTGCCATGGTGCCATTCTCCTTTGTTCCCATACTGTGTATATAGCTGCCCATTTCTGTATGGAAGCAAGCGTGCATAGCGCCAATGCAGCACGACATCGGCTCCGCCAAAGAAGCTTCATAATAAGCACGGCCGGTATACGGAATCAGGCAGCCCAGCTCCATCACCTCCGGCGGAATGATGCAATATGTGCAGTCGCCGCCAAAAAATTCATAAGAATATCCCGGGCTCCACATGGTGCCTTTATAGTTTAAAGCCGGCTGCTGTGCGAATTTCATACCCGGCTGGAATTCATTCTGATGTTTTTTGCCGACCTTGACAATATCACCGGCAAATTCATGTCCCATAATTGTCGGGTGTGTATCCACATTCTGCGGCACACGCTTATGTGCCTTTCCCAGAATCGCGCATTTATAAGTAGACATGCAAATGCTGTCAGAAACAACTTTCACAAGGATTTCATCGTCTTTAATATCTGGAAGGTCAAATTCTTCTGTACGAAGATCATTTGCGCCGTACAAACGCACTGCTCTTGTTTTCATTGTATTATGCTACCTCCGTAATGACAACTTTTTTATATAATTTCTTGACTGTTTTCAGTTCCGGAGCCTGCGTGCCGTCACACATAACGCTGGCCGCACTGAAGGCTACCGACAGCTTCGCCTGTTCTTCCCAGCTCATTCTCTGCATGGAACCATAGGCCAGTGCCGCAACCATAGAATCGCCGGCGCCAACTGTGCTCTTTACCGGCACCTGCAGGGCAGAAGCCCGCAGCGTGCTTTCCGATGAACAGAACAGTGCACCGTCGCTGCCCAGTGAAACCACAACACGGCCGACACCATGTTTCATCAGCATTCGTGCCGCACGCAGAATATCCTTTTCACCCAGCAGATGTGTCCCCACCAGTGCCTCCAGTTCTTCTTTGTTTGGCTTGATAAGGTCTGGTTTTGCTTCCACTCCCAGTTTCAGTGGTTCACCGTCTGCATCCAGAAAAACCTGCGCGCCTTCCTGTTTGCAGCGCACCGCCCAGTCCCGATAAAGGGAAACGGGCGCCTCTGTCGGCAGGCTGCCGGCCAAAACAACTATATCCCCCGGCTGCAGACGTTCCAGCAGCAGATTCTGCAAATCCGCAAATTCTCTGCCGGAAACCGCTGGTCCCGGTTCGTTAATATCGGTATTCACACCGCGCACCGAGTCGATAATTTTCAGGTTTGTGCGCGTTTGTCCGGCAGTTTCTATTGACAGCGGCTCTATATGGGGCTGCTGCTGCAGGAAAGCAAGCATCCCTTTCCCCACGCTGCCACCCAGCAATGCCAATGCGGTGGTATCACCGCCCAACACAGCAATACATTTGGAAACATTAATTCCCTTGCCGCCGACATCAGCACGCATGGTCTGAATGCGGTTTACTTCCCCCACGGAGAAATTCGGAATTTCCACGGTCTTGTCCAAAGCCGGATTAACGGTTACAGTATACAGCATGTGCAAGCAGCCTCCATTTAAAAGACACCAGATGTCTGTTTTTCATTATTTTTTCTTCTTTTATAAAAGACCAACAGAATCATTCTTTGTTTTTATTCTGATAGTCCTGCAGGACCAGTCGTACCTGCTGTGCGGTGCGGCAGGACATCACCTGCTCAGTCAAGCGGCGGCAGCTGCCTGCTGACAGCCGGCCCATCAAATACTTTACCTGTGGAAGCGACCCGGCCGGCATACTCAATTCATTCAGTCCCAGCCCCACTAGTAACGGTACTGCCAGCGGGTCTCCCGCCATGGCACCACACATACCCAGTGGAATGCCGGCTGTGTGCGCAGCCTGTGAAGTATGCTGTATCAGACGAATAACTGCCGGGTCAAAATAATCATATAAATAGGATATGGTCTCGTTTCCACGGTCCACTGCCAATGTATACTGCACCAAATCGTTTGTACCGATACTGAAAAAGTCAACTTCTTTTGCAAGAATATCCGACATAATAGCCGCGGCAGGAACTTCTACCATAATTCCAACTGGAATGGACTCATCAAATGGCAGGTGCAATGCCTTCAGCTGTTCTTTTGCTTTTTGCAGCATATCCTTTGCCCGCCGTAGTTCCTGCAGGCCGGAAATCATAGGGAACATAACCGCAATGCTGCCATAAACAGAAGCCCTTAAAATGGCCCGCAACTGTGTAAGAAAAACATGCTCGTTCCTTAAACAGTAGCGAATGGCGCGGCAACCAAGAAACGGATTGCTTTCCTTGGCAATTCCCAAATAATCTACTTCTTTATCGCCACCGATATCCAGTGTACGCACAATCACGCGCCGGTGGCCATAAATTTTTGCTACCTTCTTATAAACGGCAAACTGTTCTTCCTCTGTCGGGGCAGAACTGCGGGACAAATACATCTGTTCTGTACGGAACAAGCCTGCGCCTTCTGCACCCATTGCAAGTGAATTCTGCGCATCCGCGGCCGAACCGATATTGGCTGCGGCAACTATGCGCTTTCCGTCCAAGGTGTGTGCATTCTGTCTGGATGCCTGCATATACCGCTCTTTTCTCTCCTCCTCTCTTTTTATTCTTGCGGAATAGACCTCAGTAGTTTGTGGGGTCGGTGACAACGTAAAAGTTCCTTGCTGTCCATCTAGAATCACCGTATCTCCGGTTTTTATCTGCTCCAGTAAATTTGGGATTCCAACTATGGCTGGAATGCCCAGCGACTTCGCAAAAATAGAGGTGTGGGAGGTTTTTCCCCCTTTCTGTGTGGCAAATGCAAGGATACAGCTGCGGTCAAACTGAATGGTGTCGGACGGCGAGAGGTCGTCTGCGACCAGGATAACCGGCTCGGTCAGATGTTTTAAATGCACTGTTTCACTGCCCGTAAGGTACCGCAGCAGACGCCGGCCAGCGTCCCGTACATCTGCGGCACGTTCCCGCATATACGCGTTGTCCATATTTGCAAATAAAGAAGCATACTGTTCCGTGACGGCTCGGACGGCTTTTTCTGGTGCGTATTGTTTCTCTTTCACCAGTTTTTTCATCGCCGGGCAGAAAGCCGGGTCCGACAAAAAGGTTTTTTGTCCCCGAATGACCTCCGCTTCAGTTCCTTTCAGCTGAGATGAAGCGCAGACAATAAGCCGGTCCACTTCTTTTTTCGCCTGTTCAACAGCGTTTTGCAGGCGTTCCAGTTCCGCCGGTACTTCTTCCGCTGTAATGGTCCGGTCCGCATGGGGCAGGACCCTGCTGCCATACACCAGCGCCTTTCCAACACGGATTCCCTCAGAAACACCGATTCCGTGATAGATTTTTTCTTTCATTCTTCTCACACCTCGCCGATGGTTTATTCGCCGAAATTTGTCTGGAACAGCTGCTCCATTGCAGACATGGCCTCCGCTTCATCGCTTCCGCTGATTTCCACTTGCACGCTCTGTCTGTCTGCCAATCCCAAACTCATCAGGCCCAGCAGACTTTTAGCATCCGCTTCGGAATCATTTCCTGTCTGAATATGGATATCTGAAGCAAACGGTGTCATCGTCTCCACCATTACTTGTGCCGGACGCAGATGAAACCCGTACTGGCTGTGCAGTGTAAATGTCTTTTGTATCATAATCGCAGTGCCTTCCTTTCTTTTCTGTTTACTTACTGCCCTCGTTGATAATATCCAGAATTTCCTGCGGTGTTTTCGCACAGCGCAGGCACTCAATATTTTTGGTGTCCTGCACAGTCAGTGCGATTTTTGTCAACAAGTCCAAGTGTTCATCACCTTTTCCGGCGATACCAATGACCAGATAAGCAATTTTATCCTTGCCGAATATCACGCCTTGCGGGTACTGTACCACAGCAAGGCCTGTGGAAAGAATCTCTTTCTTATATTCATTGACACCATGCGGAATCGCAATTCCTCCGCCAATATAGGTTGTAAACTCCTCTTCCCGTTTCTTCATGCCCCCAATATATCTGGGAGTAACATAGCCGCTGTCTACCAGCATTTGTCCAACGCGCTCGATTGCCCGCTGTTTGCTTTCCGTTTTTTGTCCGATTACAATATTCCTCAGCTGCAAAACCTCTGCTGCCATAACCTTATTCGCTCCTTTCAGTGTCCGCTGGCTGCGTCAAAATACAGCACAGTTTTGTCTTCAGTTCCCCCAATGTGCCCGTGCGCAGCATTTTGGGAAAGGTTTTATCTTCAATCAGCGCCACACTCATGCGCCCCATTTTTTCAAGTACAGATGCTGTTTCGCTGGACCGTGCCAACATAACCAAAAACGTATTTACCGGTTCCCATACGAATCCGACACCCCGCATACATATTTCTCCCTCCGCAATGCGGTATACACCAACAAATGGGGAGTGAACTAAGTCTGAACGGACATGCAGCAGGGACACCTTTGTCTGTGGTACAACAATACTGCCGGTCTTTTCTCTCTGCAAAATCAAATGGGTGATTTCTTTTGGGTCTGCAATTCTGTGCTGCCGAAAAAGCTCGGCAGCAATACGGTCGACCATCTGCTCAAATGGTTCTTTGGGTATTTTCTCCAGCTGCAGGGAGTCGACCATCTCGAAAATCAGTTTCTTTTCTTCCGCTGTTTCTATCGGTTGATTGTCAGCGGCAGGCCTTTTCTGAAGTGAATAATCCGTTTGGCTGCGAATGCGGTCTACACATGTATGAATACGCGTAATATCCTGATTATTTAGGAACTGTGAAACAACCAAAATGTTTTGTCCCTCGCGTGGCTCTATTTCAACGGTTGATAAGACCAAGTCATAGTGTTGTGTGCTTTCTGACCATTCTTTCAACGATGCCACTTCGATTTTGTCACTGGCACGGACGATTCCTTTTACCTTGTCATAAAGAATGTGGGAAGCAAACAAACCGTTTGGACAAATAATCAAAATGGAGAGATTCTTTTCCAAATAAGCCCGCGTTTCCAGTGCGTTGCCGATTTCCATCGTCAGAAAACCGACTTCATCAGCTGGAAAGCACAAATTATATTTTAAAAATACCAATTTGCACGCTCTGCTGACTGCCTGATAAAGGCGCCCATAGTGCTGCATCACCTGCGGCAGCAGTTCATTTTTTACTTGTATTCCCATGTTCGCGCGATAAACAGCCAGTGTAATGTCATGTGACAAACCTCTTCGCAGCCGACCACTAATTTCTGTATCCACGCCTAAATTTTTTCCTACTTCATACAGAACTTCTTTCGCAAGATTATCCGCTTTTACGTCATAGCCCTGCAGAATCTCCTCTTCATTATTAGAAAGACATTTCCCTGGCAGATGAAGCGCAATATAAACAATCTCATCCGCTGAGGCTGGGATTTCCCTTTGCTGTAGGATTGCTCGTACTTGCCAATCAAAAGATTCACCGCCGTTCGACAGGAATCTTTGTGTCAGTTTCCGCGGCAAAGAAATAGGCCGGCCGTCCGCCATACTTTTCACGGAAATCATCGTATGCAGTAAGGAAGTTAGGTATAAAATATCGTCCGTCTGCTCCTGTGAAACCAGATTTAGAATATCCCGCGATATTTGTATAACAGCTGTGCCAAACAAAGCATGAAAGAAAAATTGCTGAACTGGGTCACTGTCAACACCGTAAATATGGGCTAAAATCTTATTGACCGGCTTATACTCATAAATAAGTGTCACCAGTGTGTTGCGCTTGTTCCATTCCGTACCTTCCACTTTCAATCCGCACCGGCATTCTCGGTTAAGCGTTAATCCTTTCTGTTTCATCCACTGGGCAATGCGATTCATATACAGGCTGACCGTACCCGCCGTAATATGCAGCTGATAACTGAAAAAAGCTGATTTATACGCCTCATCTGTCAGAAGCAGCTGTGCCGAGATAAACAGCATTCTCTGCCGCGGTGTTAAAAGCATACGCCGTGGAATATCCTGCAGCATCTGCGCTAATTCTTTCCTCTGCTTCGGTCCAGCCTCCACTTTTAAAACAGACCTGCTTACTGCAATGCGAACCATCTTTTCCTCCAAAACATCATTGATAGCTGACATTTCGCGGAATACAGTACGCTCGCTGATTTCCATTCTCCGGGCCAGTGCACCAATCTCCATACCATTTGGTTCCATTAGCAGCCGAAGCATCAGCTTCTGCCGGGCTGAGAGCTCTTTCATTTTTCCACCTCTTTTCCGGTTGACTGCTATTTTTCTATAAGCAGAGGAAAGGAGGCAGCATTCCTTTCTGTATGCCGTCCCCCTCATCTTTCCCTTGCTTATTTCTGCTGTGCGATTGCTTTCTTTAGGGAAGCAATATAGGCGTCATATGGCGCACTATCCAAGAAGTTGTCCACAGTTCGTATCTCGGCATGCGGGACGACCTGACGCGCGCGGTCCGCTAAGCTCACCTGTGTAAACACCACCTGTGCATCCTGTGGGATTTCACTGACAGGCGCATGGTGTACCGTAATGTCAATTCCAGCCCCCTGCAGCTTTTTGCGGAGAATGGTTTCTCCCATAGCAGAAGAGCCCATTCCAGCATCGCAGGCAAAAACAATGACGCTGGGAATTTCGCCAACAGCAGCCGGCTCCACCGCTGCCTGTGTATCCATTGTTTCCGTATCTTTTCCTTCTGCCTTCATTACATTCATTTTCTTCCGCGCATCATCAAAAGCTGCATTATCCGCGTCTTTGGCACTAGCGCGCTTAACAATCGGTATGGAAATCAGCAGCGAAACAACCGTACCTGTCAGGATTCCTGCCAGCACCGGCAGAATGCCTCCTTTCGGGCACATTGCAATTTCTGCAATGATGCTTCCGGGGGACGGAGAAGCGACCAGACCTGCTCCGGTAATGACAAACACAAAGTCAGCCGACATGCCCCCGAAAATAACGGAGAGCAGAAGCAGCGGGTTCATAAGTACATAGGGGAAATAAATCTCATGGATGCCGCCGAGGAACTCAATGATAACGGCACCAGGGGCAGAACTTTTGACCTTACCTTTACCGAAAATCCAATAAGCAAGCAGTACACCCAGTCCAGGACCAGGGTCAGACTCCAGCAGGAAGAAGATAGACTTGCCAAACTGTTTCACCTGTGAAATGCCAACCGGGTCAAAGATTCCGTGATTAATGGCATTATTGAGAAATAAAATTTTGCCAGGTTCCACCACTGTTGCAATGAGCGGCAAAATTTTGGCCTTGGTAATCCACATAGCGCCGTTGCCGAGGGCAATCGTCAGCGCACTAACCACCGGTCCAATCGCAAGGAACCCGAGAATTGCAATCGCGCCGCCGATAATGCCGGCAGAAAAGGTATTAACCAGCATTTCAAATCCTGCCTTAACTTTTCCTTCTGTCAGCCGGTCGAACTGTTTTACAACAAACGCACTGAACGGACCAATAATCATAGCGCCAAGGAACATGGTCACCGAAGAACCAACAATGACACCCATGGTCGCAATGGCACCCACCACAGCGCCACGCTTGCCATACACGATATGGCCGCCCGTGTACCCAATCAGCAGCGGCAGCAAATATGTAATCATTGGCGCCTGCAGCTTGTTGAGCGTTGCGTTGGGAATCCACCCAGTTGGAATGAACAGGGCCGTTATAAGGCCCCATGCGATAAACGCGCCGATGTTCGGCATCACCATTCCGGCAAGGAATTCACCAAACTTCTGAACCCCTGCCCTTGCTCCCTTTTTCTTTTGGGGAGCGTTTTCAATGTTTTTTGCATCTACCATGAAAACTCCTCCTATTCTCTTTCTTTTTTGTGAATAGCAACAACTCCTGCTTCCAATATAACATTCCCCGGGTACACCCGCAAGAGGGAATGCTTTAAGGCTGTCAGACTTATGTTATGACAAAATGACAATTTCAAATAAAATATATATAAAAATCTGTTCATCATGCTATCCATTCTTTCGGTGAATTTGCCACTTATGCGAAGTTTCTGCAAAGAAATGTGCAGATAACTGTGCAAAAAAGCTGTCCTTCCGGTGAAACAGTGGAAGGAGGCTCTTTTTTGGCAGGAACGGTCCAACCAATTCTCTCCTTGCGCCGATATTCCTGCGTTTTTTGGCCGTTTTGCCCGTTTCCTTTTTTCATGAGTTCTGTTGCGTGTCCGCAGAAAATGGCCTATAATATAGGCATCATTGGTTTTTGTATCCGCACCCTGTGCGGGTGCTTTGTTGTTCTGCAAACCAAGGACTTGAAATCGAAAGGAGTACCGCTATGAACTATTCCGCTGAAGTGGAAAAAATGTGCACAGTCACGAAAGGCCCCAAACACGGCCCGGCTCCCATCCCTGAAGAGGGCAAATGGGTAAAGGCATATGATATTAAAGATATTTCCGGCCTGACACACGGTGTTGGCTGGTGTGCCCCGCAGCAGGGTGCCTGTAAGCTGACGCTGAACATAAAGGACGGCGTGGTAAAGGAAGCACTGGTCGAAACCATCGGCTGCTCCGGCATGACACACTCCGCTGCTATGGCAGCAGAAATCCTGCCCGGAAAGACCATTTTGGAGTGCCTGAACACCGACCTCGTGTGCGACGCTATCAACGTTGCCATGCGTGAACTGTTTAAGCAGATTGTCTATGGCCGCAGCCAGACTGCTTTCTCCGAGGGCGGCCTGCCTATCGGTGCCGGCATGGAGGACCTGGGCAAGGGCCTGCGCAGCATGGTCGGTACCATGTACAGCACCGAAGCCAAAGGCGTCCGTTATATGGAAATGACAGAGGGCTATGTGCTGAAAATGGCTCTGGACGACAATGACGAAGTCATTGGATACCAGTTTATAAAGCTCGGCAAGATGATGGATGACATCCGCCACGGTGTATCCCCGGATGAAGCCTTTAAAAAGAACGTTGGTCAGTACGGCCGCTTCGACGGTGCCGCCAAGTACATTGACCCCCGCGAAGAATAAGGAACAGAAAAGGAGGATTCAACACAATGGCAAATGATGTCATGTTTGAAGGGAAAGAAAGAAGAATGCCGAAAATTGAGGCATTCTTGAAAAAATACGACCTCGGCAGCCTGGAGGAAGCACGTGACCTGTGCCTTTCCAAGGGCGTTGACGTTGAAAAAATCGTAAAGGGCGTACAGCCTATCGCTTTTGATAACGCCGTATGGGCCTATACACTGGGCACCGCACTGGCACTGAAAACCGGTGTTTCTTCCGCTTCGGAAGCAAGCGAAAAAATCGGTGTCGGTCTGCAGGCATTCTGCGTTCCCGGTTCCGTTGCCGAACACCGTAAAGTCGGTTTGGGCCACGGCAACCTCGGCGCCCGCCTGCTGCACGATGAAACCAAGTGTTTCGCGTTCCTCGCCGGCCACGAAAGCTTCGCTGCCGCTGAAGGCGCAATCGGTATCGCCCGCACTGCCAACCGTGCCCGCAAAGAGCCACTGCGTGTCATTCTGAACGGCCTCGGCAAAGATGCCGCCTATATCATTTCCCGTATTAACGGCTTTACTTATGTACAGACAGATTATGACTTCTACAGTGAGAAGCTGAATATCGTCAAGACCATTCCTTTCTCGGAAGGTGAGCGCGCACAAATTAAGTGCTACGGCGCAAACGATGTTCAGGAAGGTGTCGCTATTATGCGGGAAGAGGGCGTCGACGTTTCCATTACCGGCAACTCCACCAACCCGGTCCGCTTCCAGCACCTGGTGGCAGGCACCTACAAAAAGTGGTGCATTGAGAACAAGCGCCCGTACTTTTCCGTTGCTTCCGGCGGCGGCACAGGCCGTACCCTGCACCCGGACAACATGGGCGCAGGCCCTGCTTCTTACGGCCTGACCGACTCCATGGGCCGTATGCACAGTGATGCACAGTTTGCCGGTTCCTCCTCCGTTCCGGCCCACGTTGAAATGATGGGCCTTATCGGTATGGGCAACAACCCGATGGTCGGCGCAACCGTCGCCTGCGCAGTTGCTGTTTACGAAGCCTGCAAGAAAAATTAAGCTTTCTGACGTAATTAAAAACAGACAGCCAGCTTCCCTGAAAAGGAAAGTCGGATGTCTGTTTTTTTGCGCATGGTGGTATTTGACCATCTCGCTTTTCTCTAAAGGTTTTGTCTCTGTTTGTCTGAAGCACCTGCCACAAATTTCGCAGGTACTTTTGCGCTCCGTGCAGTTACCGTGCCCTGTACATTTTCTCCAATAGCGGGCTCTCTGCCACATTTCGACTATGCACAATTCTATTATTCACCAAACAAGTTCATTTTTATTGTTTATACGTTTTTGTATAATAAATAATGATATTTTGCGCGGTAAGAAAAACATATTCCATTATATGATACCAGAAAGGGAAATGCTGGTCACAAATCGCCTTCTTTTCCGAAACAGTCTGGAAAAGCAGCCGGATTCGAGTTAAAATAAAGGCAGAGGATTGCAGTTTGGAGGAGGGAATGACATGCCGAACATTATCCTGCGGGACCTTGTCAAAAAATACAGCCGTACCAATACAGCGGTCAGTCATCTTGACCTTGCAATTGAGAAAAATTCGTTTGTCACGCTTCTTGGTCCGTCTGGCTGCGGAAAGACAACCACATTGCGAATGATAGCCGGTTTGGAGCAACCAACAAGCGGTACCATTCTGATAGACGGAAAAACCGTCTTTTCCTCAGAGGAGGGAATCAATATTCCTCCGGAAAAACGCGGCATCGGTTTTATTTTTCAGAACTACGCCCTATGGCCACAGATGACCGTATACAAAAACATCTCCTTTGGCCTGGAAAACAGGAAGTGGAAACCCAGCCGCATTCGGGAACGAGTGACCGAACTTTTGAAAATGATGCAGCTGGAAGGCTATGAAAATCGGTATCCCGCCGAACTTTCCGGTGGTCAGCAGCAGCGTGTTGCCATTGCACGAACACTCGCGGCCGACCCGAAAATTCTGCTCATGGACGAGCCACTCTCCAATCTGGACGCCAAGCTGCGCATGGAAATGCGGATGGACCTTAAAAACCTGCATGCCAAAGCCAAGACCACTATTGTTTATGTGACGCATGACCAGCTGGAAGCCATGACTTTGTCCTCTCGAATTGCGCTGCTGAAAGACGGTATTCTTCAACAGTATGGCACACCCTCTGAAATTTACAGCGAACCTGCTAATTTGTTTGCTGCCAACTTTGTCGGAAGCCCGTCCAACAACCTGATTTCTTTTACCGGTGACAATGTTAATCTGGACGAAATTGCACTGTCACGGGACGAAATGCAGCTTCTCTTTACACCCGTCAGCGGCGGGGCCGCCATCATGAATGGACAAAAGCTGGTTATCGGCATTCGTCCGGAAGACATTTGCCTGCTGGCGCACGGACCGCTTGCAGGAAAAATCTATTCCACACTGCCATCCGGCATGGAAACCATTATCTGCGTAACCATTGGCAAGGTAAAGCTGAACTGCGTACAATTCGGCCGAATGGACTATCACATCGGGCAGACCTGCACCGTTGATTTTAAGAACGAGGACGTTTTCCCCCTATTTGACGCCGAAACTGGAGACCGGATTGCGCTTGGCCGCATTGAAGTTGTTTAACTTGATAAAAGGAAAGGCACAGCCTAAGAGGAAATTTTCATTCCTCGGGCTGTGCCTTTTCTTCTGTGACAGGGAAACGAACCGTGAAGGTACTTCCCTCATTGAGCTTGGAATACACCGATATCCTGCCGCCAAGCTCATCTACAAGTTCTTTGGTAATAGCCAGCCCCAGTCCGGAGCCGCCCCGTTTCGTATTGCGGGATTTCTCCACACGGTAAAAGCGCTCAAAAACATGCGGTATTTCGGACTGATCCATACCAATGCCGTTGTCCTTTACTTGAAAGATAAAGTCTCTGTCGTTTGCCTGCGCAGACAAAGTCACTTTTCCACCGTCCTGGGTGTATTTAATAGCGTTTTCGCACAGATTGGTAACAATCTGTGCCAGCGATGTTTTATCCCCAAAGATTTTCCGGCCCAAATGCGGCAAAGAACTCGAAAAGGTAATGTTTTTCTTTTCCGCCAGCACAATAAAGGAAGCGCAAAGCGGCTCCACTGCCTCAATAGGGTCCACGGGGGACAGATGACCGGCATCAATCCGGCTTTCCATATGAGATAAATCGAGCAGCTGAGAAATCATGTGCCTTAGGCGGTTGGATTCAATACCGATAATTTCAAGTGCATGCTGACAGTCTTCATCGTCAAGGTCCTGCCGGTTCTGCAGCGTTTCCGTAAACCCGCAGATTAAAGTAAGCGGCGTGCGCAGTTCATGAGAAACGTTGGAAACGAACTCGTCTCGAATGCGCTCCATGCGCCGCTTCTCTGTTACATCTGTAATAAAGACCTGAATGCCGGAAAATGTGTAGGGAACATATTTGCTGTACACAACCGTTGTACGAATAAAAAAGATACGGCCGTCGGCTGTCGGCAAGTCCTCTTTTTGGGGCTTTTTCTGCTGCATGCTTTCCCGTGCCATTGCCTGCACATGGGAAAAAACCGGTGAAACCCAGTCAGAACTTGCGCGGTGTTTTGGGAAAAAGAGGCTGCTTTTCGCCCCGGTCAGATGCTGTGCTTTGGGATTCATTAACAGAACGAAACCGTCTGCGTCAAAGAACAAAATGCCGCTTTCCGTATTCGTCAAGACGGTGCTCAACAGATTGATTCGCTCATTGTAGTAGTACTTCATTTGGTCGATATGATTCCGGACGCTGGGATTCAGCCGAGGTTTTTCGTTTTCCCGTGCTGTCTGCGTGTCCTTCCGGTTTTTCCAAAGAATCAGCGATGCCAGAAAAAAAGCCGCCCCCGTACCAATCATCACGAATTGTATGATATGGATTTTCCACAAAGCATCCAGCGGTACCGTCATGCAAAGCACTGCGGTTGTGAAGGAGGTCAGCTGAATCGGATAAAATTCATTGACAACATAGCGGCCGTCCTGATTGGAAACAGAACTGGTCACCAGTTCCTTGGGACCGCGGATACGGCTGAGCGGGAAATAAAGTGCCGGCTTGTCCTGACCGGTTGGAATGGAATCCGCCAGCATTTCGCCGCTGGACGAAAAGAAGCACGTCCGATTCCCTGTCAGGCTTGCCAGTTTCGCTGCCTCTTTGTTCAGTCCCAGTGGTTTTCCGCTGCTGCGTTCTTCTGTCAAATAACTGTCTGCAAACCGCATGAGATGGGCCGCTTTGTCCTGTGCGTCTGCAAGGTAAAGCGTCCGAATCCAAAAGGAAAGGGTCGTTAGGAGGACCAGTAAACAAGCTGAAGCTGCAATAAAGAAAATACTGTGTTTTTTTGTCATTTCTATCTTCCTGAATAAGGTCAGGCGTCTTTGGGGTTTACCATCTTATAGCCAAGTCCCCGAATCGTGACAAAGTATTGTTCGCCGACTTTCCTGCGGAGATTCAGCATATGCACATTAATGGAGCCAATCTCAAGGTTCATGGTCCCGCTCAATGCTGTTACAAGCTGTTCACGCTGAATAACGTGTCCGGCATTTTCCGCCATGTATTTCAGAATCTGATACTCCGTCAGAGTAAGATTGACCGGCTTTCCGTTGATAGTAACCGCATGGGCAGACGAATCAATCTGGAGGTCGCCGACACATATTTTTTCATCTTCCGGCTCGGACACAGCTGTACGCCGCAGGTGGGCATTGATACGGGCAAGAAGTTCGCGGATACCAAACGGTTTTGTCATATAGTCATCTGCCCCAACACCCAGGCCAATCACTTTATCGGTTTCCTCACTTTTCGCCGAAAGAATAATAATCGGCACCTTTTGCGTTAAGTGATTTTCCCGCAGTTTCCGGCAGGTTTCCAGTCCATCCATATCCGGCATCATGACATCCAGAAGGATTAAATCCGGTTTTTCCGCCCACGCTTTTTCAAGCGCCTCCTGTCCGGAATAGGCGCAGATCGGCTGATAGCCTTCTCTTTTTAGATTCATCCGAATCAGCTCAACGATATATTCTTCATCGTCCACAATCAATATCTTTTTTGCCAAGTACAAACACCAGCCTTGTTCCTTTACTTTTAATACAAACAGCATTTCCCCAAACAAAGCGTTTCTGTGAAATGCAAGTTTATTATACACCCCACTCGGATAAAAATAAACAAAAGCCCGTCTTACTTCCGCAGGAGGTCGATAATCTCCAGAATATCCTCTGCCCGATAATCCGTAAGGGCCGCTTTCCGTGCGTCACTGACACCGACCGCTGTCATGCCGCCCCGTTTGGCCGCTTCTATTCCGGCTGCCGCGTCCTCCACGACCAAACAGTTTTCCGGTCTTTCCCCAAGCTTTTCCGCCGCTTTTAAATAAACTTCCGGGTCAGGTTTCGCTCGTGTAATCTCGTTGCCGTCAACCACCGCATCAAATGATTCGCTCAGGCCAATTCTTTGAAGCGTCTGCTGTGCGTTTCGGCTGCTGGTCCCCACCGCCGTATGCACACCCATTGCCCGCAGTGCCTGCAACAGTTCTGGTACATGCGGCAAAAGATCCGCCGGCGTCAGCTGGTCAAGCAGCCCAAGATAATAGTCGTTTTTATAGGCCATCATTTCGGCAGCCTGCTCCTCGGAACAGGTGCGGTGCGCGCTTTCGAGGATTACATTTAGGGACGCCCTCCGGGAAATGCCGCGCAGCCGGTTGTTCAGCGTCCGGTCAAAAGGGATTCCCTCGCGGTCTGTTAAGTGTTTCCATGCCCGATACTGCAAATCATCTGTCCGTACCAAAACGCCGTCAAGGTCAAAAATGACTGCTTTCATGTTGTTTCCTCCAAAGTCATTGTGCTTTTTTGCAAAGGAAGAGCCTGCCTTATGAAAAAGACAGGCTCCAGCTTTTGAATCTGTATGATGTATTTTAATAATGGAAGGTCAGTAAAAAATGAATACGCAAAAAGTCTTTTGTTTCCGCTTCAGCAGATTTTTTCTGGTCCGTGAACTCTCGGGATTTCCTTTTTCAGGGCATGCACCATAATATGTGCAATAGCAAAGCCAACCACACCGCCGGCGATAAGTGCCAGATACCAGAGGCCTTTCGTCACGACAAATGGCACTCCAACACAAAGGGCCAGGCACAACAGGCTCCACGGCCAGCTTCTCAGTGCGTGCTGCGCTGCCTGCAGAATGGTTTCCTTAACGGTATTCCGGTAAAGCGCCGTCATTGGGAACGCATAGCAGCCAACAATAATAACCACAGCAAGCAGGCAGAGGATGGCAATCTCCAGCCCCCGGTAAGTTCCCGCACGCACAGCTAGCCGTGAATAGTACCAGGCATCCATACTGAGAACCAAGGAAACCGCAAGTTCCGTTATCCAAAGTCCCGTGGATTTCCGAAAGTTCTCTTTGAAAGCTGCAAAAAACGGTTTCACATATCCCTGGTATCTGCCATCCTTTTTCATCTTACGGAAAAGGACGGAATACATGGCGGTTGTCGCCGCCCCTGCTGTTACAATCGGAATTGTACACAAAAACCAGAGCGCACCTATTAGGCAGATTTCCGTCAGACTATCCCCTAGTTTCCATAGATTATCCGGGTCATTTGTCGCCGTCATTTGATTCATATTGTTCATAATCAATTACCCATCCCGAAGGTATTTCTTTCTGTTTTGAATCAGTCCGCTGCCAAAGACAGTCTTCCCCTTGCAATCAGGCGGCCGGTCTTCCGGCTAAAGAGCAGGACATTGCCGGTATCAATCGTAAACTTCATCTTCTGTCCAATCTGATAAAGCTTGCCGCCGAACATAACGGATGTCAGCAGATACTCCCCAATGCGGATACGAACCATCGTCTCCATACCAGTTGGCATGGCACTGTAAATTTCACAGTCCATGGGGCCTTCACTGTCGATGTTAATGAATTCGGGACGGACACCGACCACAAGGTCGTCATCCTGCGGCGGTTCCTTCTCCTCAAATCCTTCCAGTGTGTTGACTTTGGAAATATGGTACTGGAAAATGGAATCCTTGTTGCTCTTTTCAGTTTTGTGACGCTTGGCCGCGTCTTCCGCCTGTACCTTTACATCGGCGTCCGCCTGTTTGCACCATTCCCGAAGGTTCACCGGCTCCTCCGGCAGGAACTTTATCTTCCTGCCGTCAAATACCGTCAAATCAACGGAACCGTTCCCTTCCTGCACACCTTTGCCTTCAATGAAATTGATGGAGGGATTGCCGACAAAGTCGGCGATAAAGAGATTAGCCGGCCGTTTGTAAACTTCCAGCGGTGCGTCATACTGCTGCAGGACACCATTTTCAATCAGACAGATTTTTGTCGCCAGCGTCATAGCTTCCAGCTGGTCATGGGTGACATAGATGAACGTGGAACCGGTCTCGATATGTAAGCGCTGCAGTTCGGACCGCATCTCAATACGGAGCTTGGCGTCCAAATTGGAAAGCGGTTCGTCCATGAACAGGACCTTCGGCTTCGGGGCAAGGGTACGGGCAATCGCGACACGCTGCTGCTGGCCGCCGGAAAGTTCACTGGGGTAGCGGTCCATGAACATACCGATTTTAACAATGCGGGAAACGCGGCGCACCTGAAGGTCGATTTCTTCTTCCGTCAGCTTGCGTACCTGTGTTTGGACTTTTCCATCCTTGACGAGCTCAAACTTTTCGTTCAGTTCAAGCCCTTCCTTTTTATATTTGTTCTGAATTTCACCGATTTTGACGGTCAGTTTGCGGGCTTTTTCCTTTGCGGCGCTTTCACAGTCGGACGCATCCTGCAAACGATAGTCAATCAAAATCTTCGCTGTCTTTTCTGAAATGTCATACTGGTCTATCAGCCGAATGGAAGCCGCTTTTTTATCGAACTTTCCCTTTTTGTCCCGGCACTCTTCCAGTACTTTTTTTACCTCTTTTGCCTTCGGCAGAATGTGCAGCAGGCTGTCCGCCTGATGGGCCTCAAAGTCGATTTTGGGCATTTCCTCCTTGATATTAGAAAGGCCGAACGCGATGTTTTGGTAAACGGTCATATTCGGCCACAAGGCATAGTTTTGAAACAGGAAACCGACTTTGCGCTTATTGGCGGGGATATTGATGCCGCGCTCACTGTCAAAAACCGGCACACCGTCTATTGTAATCGAGCCACTGGTCGGCGTTTCCAAACCCGCAATCATGCGGAGTGTCGTTGTTTTGCCGCAGCCGGAGGGTCCCAGCAGTGTAACGAAGGCGTTGTCCTCGATAACCAAATTCAGGTTATCAACTGCATAAAACTTATCAAAACGTTTGGTTATATTTTCCAATACTATCTTTGGCATACTTCAGTTTCCTCCAATTCCCTTGTCGATGCTGGCCCCGGTCAGTTTGTTGACCACGGCGTTGCAGATGAGGATAGTAACAATCAAAATGAGATTGATGCCGCTTGAGAACGCGTACAGGCCCATCTCATCAAAATAATCGAGCAGAGTTGTCAGAATCTTCGTCTGCGAGCACAGGAGCATGAACAGGGTCAGTTCTCTCAGGGTGGACATAAACGGCAGCATATAGCCGCTGATAATAGACGACTTCTGGATTGGAATGATGATTTTAAACATTCGTTTGTGCCACGGAATGTTTTGAATCACAGCCGCCTCTTCGATTTCTCCGCTCAGCTGCAGCATAGAGTTGAGCGCACTGCGGCTGGCAAACGGAATGTATTTGACGGTACCTGCAATAATCAGCAGCAGATAAGTGTTATAGATGCCGATATTGGAGCCAAAAACATAGAATGCAACACCAACGGACAGTGCCGGCAGCAGGTACGGCAGGAAAGCCATGCTGTTGACGTAATTGGCCCATTTGCTGTGACGGTTTTTGCTGCAGGCATAGCCAACCAACGTGCCAATCGTACCGGCAAGCAGCGAGCAGCAGACCGCCACAAACAGAATGCCGAAGTAGGCGTTCCAAATGGTTGTGTTGTGCAGAATGCCACACTGACCGAACAGGCTGGAATCGGTGTTGGTCGATGTTGTCCACCACTTAAGCGTCAGGCTGGACCAGTTTCCCTTGGTCAAGAAGCTGTAGTCGCCCGGGTTCGGAAGAAACGTTTCGGTTGCGAAGGAGATAATCGGGTAAATGCTTGTAAAGAGTGTCAGGACAAGGAAGATAATCGCCGTTACATATTTGCCGTGCCGGCCGAGATTCACCCTGCTGATTTGCCCTGATTTGCCGGTGACGGTCGTGTAATTTTTTCGCCCGCTTGTCGCCGCAATGTTTAGGCTTAGTATCGCAATGCCGAATACCATCATGATGACTGCCAATATAGAAGCCTCGCCGGCCCTTGCCACACTCATTTCAACATATTTTGTTGCGAGTGTCGTATAGGTCAAGTAGTACGGGACCGGGAAGCTGCCCATCGCGCTGCTGAAAACCAAAAGGACTGTTGACAAAACCGCCGGCATAACCATGGGCAGTGTCACCCGGAAGAAAATCCGGCGTTTTGGCGTATTGAGAATGGTTGCCGCTTCCTCAAGGTTGGCGTCCATATTGCGGAAAATGCCGCCAATCAGGATGTAGGCAAACGGCGCATAGTGAATGGCCAAAACGGTAGCACTTGGGAACAGGCCCTTGCACCACCACAGCGGCATTTGTATACCGGTAAGGGCTACCAGCAAGCCGTTGGAGCCGCCCGTCACTGCCGAGCTGTAGAACAGATTTTTCCACACAACCGCCAGTGTCCACTGCGGCATGATGTACGGGAAAATGAAAATGGAACTTAATAATTTTTTGAATTTCATGTTCGTGCGGGTTACAAGGTAGGCAAAGATGCCTCCGTAAAGAACCGCACCGATACAGGTGAAAACTGCCAGCAGCAGTGTGTTTTTCAACGGCAGCAGCAGGTTTGCCTGGCTCAGGCGTCCCGTGAACAAATCCGCCCAGTTGTAAAGCGTGAAACCGGAAAGCAGGCCGGTGTTCGTTGAGTCAATCGAACCGGTGTGTACCATCACCGTATCGGCCACAATAGAAATAATTGGTCCAATCGTCGTAATAGAAAGAACAACGCCGAGAATCAGCAGCACGAGGTTCTGCGGTTTGGAAAGGTATGTCAGAACCTTATTCATGCGAATTTTAAATTTACTCGGCTTCTTTTCTGTAATTGCTTGCTCCATACTTCCCCCAAAGCCGTGTCACTAAAGTCCTCATGCGGCTTTATCATCTCGGATAATGTTTTTCAGAAAATCAGCCCTTGCTGCTGACAAAGGAATCAACCCAATCGCTCATCTGTGAGGATGTCTTTGCACAATAGGCTGGGTCCTCAACCACCAGGCGGCCGCCGTTATTGGAGGTCCACCAGCTAAATGGCTTATCATTCTTAACGGCAAAGGTATTCACACCATTCACATAACCATCCTTGGAGTGGTCCTGCATGATGCTCGGGTTGGAGCAGTAGCTGCCCATATCTTTGCCCCATGCCACATAACCGTCTTTATTGGTTGTCATGTAGGCAATAAAGGCGCAGGCTGTCCACGGAAGCGGAGATGTCTTCAGGACCTGGAGGTAATGTTTATAGGAAAATCCGCCGATACCATGGTATCCGTCCTGGTATACGGCAATGGTAACATTCTTTTTGGAAGAGGATGCGGATTCCTCAATGGAACGGAACTTGGAATTCACCAGAAGTGCACTCTGGTTAGCTGCCGACTTCGTAACCAGCTGTGTGCAGGTCGGGCCGTCATCGGTTTGCTTGTTGTACTGCTGGCACCAAAGTTTAATCCACGCGAGCGAATATTTGACGTTATCCCCTGTAAGGCCAAGCTTGGAGCCTTCACCTGCCATAGAGTTTACAATCGGCTGGAAATAGGCTTTCTTGTCCGCCGATAAAGAATCAAAAGCACTCTTCATCATGTCGGCATACTGACTGTCGGTCAGCATATACAGGAAGTTCTTGCCAACCGGCTCTGAGTTGACGCCCATAAACATTGGATGCTGGTCTTTGTAAACAAAATCCCAGCAGTTGTTGAATTTAGCTCCGCCGACATTATTAAAGGCAAAGACCTTTACCTGTGACTGCAATGCAAACGGGTGTCCATTTGTCTTTTCATCTGCTCCGTTCGCCGCCAGCCAGTCTTTCGGAATAAAGTTTTTAAGGTAGCCGGTATTGAGCATCTTGGACTGAATCTGGTTGCCGTCCTGAATCAGTGTCATAGAGTAGGTATGCTGTGCACTGGCAATATCGGACGTCAAAAGGGTAAAAATAGAGTTGTTTTTCGGCTGGGACCATTCAACCTTGCCGTCATAGGACGAATCAATCGTTTTCAGCATTTTGACGAAGTTTGTACCGGCCGTTGCGCCGCGGCTGGAGTTGCCAATACCATACATGGTCTTTCCTTTGGACTCTTCAATAGCCTTCTTGTACAATTCCTGGTTAGTCATTTTTTCCGCTTCGGCAATGACCTTATCCACATTGGTCTGGGAAGAGGCCGCCGCCTGATTTCTCGGGCTTGCGCTGCCGCAGGCCGTGAAGGAAACGCCAATCATGGCCGCTGCAAGAACGGATGCAATCACTCTTTTCATACAACAAATCCACCTTTCAAATTATCGGTCCATTTCCCGCCCCACTGGCAGGTTTTTTATGAAACCGAATGCAGACAAAACGCCTTCGTTCATTTTCTTGCGGAATCGCCTCGTTTCTTAATAATAGATTAGCGTTTGGTTAATTCTTCATTATAATATCATTAACATTTTACTTTGTCAATGGTATTGTTATCATAAAATAAATATTTTTGTTTATTTTGTTAATAAAAGTGAGACTTCCTCTCTTCGCTTCACGAAAAAAGAAAAAGCGACACGATTCAAGGGGAAATCCTTAAATCATGTCGTTTCTTTTGGTACATATATAACAGAGTAGGAAATACAAAAAAAGCCGCACAGTCAATGACGAAGCATTAACTGTGCGGCTTTCGCTTTGGTGCGCCCGCGGGGATTCGAACCCAGGACCTTCTGATTCGTAGTCAGACACTCTATCCAGCTGAGCTACGAGCGCATATCCGCTGCCTCTCTTATAAAAGACAGCTTCATTATTATAGGGGATGTCAAGCCAAAAGTCAAGTCTTTTTTTGTATTTTTTTCAAAAAGTCCATCAATTCGTCTTTCATCTCCGGCTCTTGTTCGATATTTTCCATAATTTTATCTTTAATAGACTCCAGCGCTTCTTCCGGTGTTTCCGGCTTTCCCAGTGGAAACGGTCCGGAGGGAGAAGGTCTCTTCTGCCGTACCAGCGCCGTCACGCTCAGGGGATGCAAATGGATGCCGCTGTTGCGGTCCGGCGCCTCACCGAAAACAGGTTCCGCCGTGCGCCACTCGTCCGGCAAATACAATGCATACGGATTCTCTCCCGCATTCAGTGCCACCAAAATGGCATCAATCGAATCTTCCCTCACATACACCAGTGTATGGTCATCTGCTTTCAGCGGCGTAAAGGTTCCCTCTTTTAGGCAGGACAGCAGCCGACGCAGCTTTCCCAGTTTCCGGTACCACGACAGCAGCTCTTCGTTTTCGTGGCCCCATGGGAATGTACCGCGGTTGAACGGGTCTTTGTAGCCCTCCATGCCGACTTCATCGCCGTAGTAGATGCACGGCACGCCTGGCAGCGTAAACTGCATAACTGCTGCCATCTTCAAACGCTTTAGTCCAAGTTCCCGCTGTTCCGGCGTCAGCTTCTGTTGTGCCTGCCACGCCCGGCCGTGGTCACCGGTCGGTTCTCCGCCCAGCACGGTCAACGCACGTTCTGTATCATGGGTACCAATGTGGTTCATCAACAGCCGAACAACCTGCGGCGGATAATTCTCCAGTACATTCATAATAATTTCCAGCATCTTTGCTGGGTCATGTCCCAGCAGATAGCCCAGAATGGCATTGCGGAATGGATAGTTCATCACGCTGTCCAGCTGGTCACCAAGCAGATAACGGCGGCGTTTGCCGTAGGCGGATTTGGTGCTAGCGTCCTCCCAGACTTCCCCCAAGACCAACGCATCCGGATTTTCCATCTTTGCTGCTGTACGCAGATTGTCCAAAAAGGTGTCCGGCAGCTCATCGGCCACATCCAGCCGCCAACCGGAGGCACCCGCAGCAATCCAGTGCCGCACAATGCCTTTGCTTCCATTGATGTATTGGTCATACTCCGGATTTGTCTCTATAACGTCCGGCAGTGTTTTAAAATTCCACCAGCACTCATAATCGTCCGGCCAGCTGCAGAAATTGTACCAAGATGAATAGGGGGAATTCTGGCTGTT
The DNA here is from genome assembly GCF_013315815.1 of Caproicibacterium lactatifermentans. NCBI lineage: Bacteria > Bacillati > Bacillota > Clostridia > Eubacteriales > Oscillospiraceae > Caproicibacterium > Caproicibacterium lactatifermentans. The sequence continues at coordinate 72,956 of NZ_CP046051.1, read as the reverse complement.
GTAGGCACCCTGTGTCGGATAGCGGCCTTCTCGGTTAAAATAGACGCTGTCGCTGCCGGTATGGTTAAAAACGCCATCCAGCAAGACATGGATACCTCTCTTTTTTGCCTCGGTGCACAGCAATCTGAAATCCTCTTCATTGCCAAGCAGCGGGTCAATTTTTTCATAGCTTGCCGTGTTGTACCTGTGATTGGAGTGCGCCTCAAAAATAGGGTTCAGGTACAGGCATGTGACGCCCAAACTTTTTAAGTAGTCCAGCTTCTCCATAATGCCGGCGAGGTCCCCACCAAAATAATCAGAATTGGTTACTTCCCCCCGACTGTTCGGCTTCCATTCCGGCTCTTCTTCCCAGCTGCCGTGCAGGGTGCGGTCCGCCGGCACGCCTGTTTTCGGTTTTCCAGAACGGAAAAAACGGTCTGGAAGCACCTGATACATCACGCCGCCCACCAGCCACTCCGGTGTATGAAAAGAACGTTCATACACGGTCAGCTGCCAGTCATCCTTTGCTTCCGGGGACATGGTATCCGTTCCGCCAAAGGCACGGTGCATCTGCATAACACCGCGCCATGTTGTCACCTCAAAATGGTAAAAATACAAGCCTGGCCGCTGTGCGGCAAAGTGGCATTCCCACCACTCGTGGTTGTCGCCGTTCATGCCGCACCAGAACATATCCAACTTCTGGGTTTCTCCGGTACTGTCCTCCCGTACCAGCAGACGGGCAGCACTGCAGTGCAGGTCACGCGGCATATCAATTTTAAAATGAACAGGTAGGCAGTTCGCCACCGCACCTGTCGGATAGCGAAAAGCCGGATTGCGTGAATTGAACATACTTCGTTCTACTCCTTTAAGTCCTTTAAGAAAAGAACTGACCAGAATCTCTACCGTAGTTTATTTGGTGGCAAAAGCATCAGTACCGGGTGCCGTACTGCTCGGCACAGGCTTGCAGTGCCAGATGTTGTCCGCATATTCGCGGATAGCACGGTCCGCGGCAAAGCGGCCGGCGTTTGCGATATTGATAAGGCACATCCGCTGCCATGTTTCTGGATTGCGGTACAGCTTGACAGCGCGCCCCTGTGCCTTCTGATAGCTGTCAAAGTCGGCCAGCACCATATATGGGTCATTTGTCGTCAGGGAATGGACAATATCACCGAACTCAACGCCGTTCACACCGCCGCGCATATAATCAATGGCACAGTGCACGGCCGGATTGTTATAATAAATCTGTTCCGGATGATAGCCATCTTTGCGCAGGATTTCCACTTCCGGCGTCGTCATGCCAAAGAGAAGCATATTGTCGTCACCCACCGAGTCGTGAATCTCCACATTGGCACCGTCCAGCGTGCCCAGTGTTACCGCACCGTTAATCATAAACTTCATATTGCTGGTACCGGAAGCTTCTGTGCCCGCAAGGGAAATCTGTTCACTGATATCCGCGGCCGGAATCAGCAGCTCGGCCAGTGTCACACGGTAATCTTCAATATAAATAACCTTCATCTTCTGGTTGACCGCAGGGTCGTTGTTAATGAGCTGTCCCAGTTTATAGATGAAGCGAATCATCTGTTTTGCAAAGTAATAGCCGGGAGCCGCTTTGGCGCCAAATATGTAGGTATGCGGCACAAAGTCGGCGTTCGGGTTGTCTTTCAGCCACAGATACGTTGCCAGAATATTCAGTGCGTTCAGGTGCTGCCGCTTATATTCATGCATGCGCTTAACCTGTACATCAAAGATAGAATCCGGGTCCACCGTCACATTGTTTTCTTTCTTGATATAGGCAGCCAGCCGCTCCTTGTTGTGGTGCTTAATTTCGGCCAGTTCTTTCAGGACCGCCTTGTCGTCCTTAAACGCTTCCAGCTTTTTGAGTTGAGAGGCGTCATAAATATAACCTCTGCCTATCTTTTGAGTCAGCAGGTTCGCCAGTTCCGGGTTGGACTGGTTTAGCCACCGACGGTGCGCAATGCCGTTGGTGACATTGGTAAACTTTTCTGGCATTTCTGTATAAAAGTCATTAAAAACGGTCTTCTTCAAAATATCACTGTGCAGGGCCGAAACGCCGTTGACGCTGTGGCTGCCCACTACAGCTAGATTTGCCATCTTGACATAGCCGTCATTCAGCGGTGCCATGCGGCCGACTTTATAGCCGTCCACGCCTATATCATGCATCTGCTGACAGAAGCGGCGGTTAATTTCCTCCACAATCTGATAAATACGCGGCAGCTGCATTTTAAATAGTTCCTGACTCCAGCACTCCAGCGCTTCCTTCATAACCGTATGGTTTGTATAAGCAACAGTACGGGTAGTGATGTCCCATGCGTGATCCCAGTCATATCCGCACTCGTCCAGCATAATGCGCATCAGTTCCGGAATAGCCAGCACCGGATGTGTGTCATTCAGGTGGATTGCCACCGTGTCCGGCAGGTTATCCAGTGTCGCATACTGGAACAAATGCGTGCGGATAATATCCTGAATGGAAGCGGACACCAGAAAATACTGCTGCGTCAGGCGCAGACTTTTTCCCTCTGGGTGATTGTCCTCGGGGTACAGCACTTTGGTGATGGATTCAGCCATGGCGTTCTGCTCCATCGCGCGCATATAGTTGCCGGAATTAAACAGCCCCATGTCGAAGCTTTCTCCCTTGCTTTTCCACAGACGCAGGCGGGAAACGCCCTTGCCATCCATGCCGGCAATATACATATCGCAGGGGACTGCCATAATCGTTGTATAATCTTTATGAATGCACTCATGGTAGTTGTTGTGCCAGCGTTCTTCCACATGGCCGCGGAAGTGCACCTCCACCGCCTTTTCCGGAATCTCATGCATCCAGATGCGTCCGCCGGGCAGCCAAAAGTCCGGAAGCTCTGTCTGCCAGCCATCCACCAGTTTTTGGCGGAAAATGCCGTACTCATAGCACAAACTGTAGCCCATAGCAGGGTAACGCTGAGTTGCCAGCGCATCCATAAAGCACGCGGCCAAACGACCCAGACCGCCGTTTCCCAAACCGGCATCTGGCTCACAGTCATATAGGGAATCCAGCTTTACGCCCATTTGACGCAGAGCCTCCCGAAAATCGTTTTCCACACCGAGGTTAAAAAGCGTGTTTTTCAGGCTGCGTCCCAGCAGGAATTCCATGCATAGATAGTAAACTTGTTTGGTCTTTGTTTTCTCGGCTTCCGCCATAAACTCACTGCACCCTTGCTCCATCATCTCACGAGCAATTAGCGCTACTGATTTATAAATCTGGTCGTTGGTTGCATTCTCCAGACCGACACCATAGCCGTGTTCCAGCTTCGCCAAAATCTGTTTTTCTATCTGTGGGACCGAATGCTTATACTCCATGAGCGAATTCCTCCGTTTCAGGCAGGGCACACTTTTTGTTTTTTCTGACTGGACCGTTATGAAAATATTTGATTTATATTATATGCCAAAATACACAGCTTTTCAATGACTACATATGATTTTCCCTTTTTCCGCCAAAATTCATGAAATACGGTGAAATCATGCGGTTTTTCCGTGTTTTTTACACGTTCTTGTGACAGAACCGCTATGTAGAAATATGGGCGTATTATTGTGTATTTTGTACAAAACTGCGTTTTTTAGGCGACAGCGTTCCGGGTAAAAAGATACTGCCTCTAAATTTGCCGAAAATGCTTTCTTCCAGACGGAAAATAGGGTATAATAAAATAGATATTTTAGAAAGAGAGGTCTGCCAAATGAGTAAACACAGTGTCCGCCTGACCATATGCGGTACAGAATGTGCGGTTGGCACAGAAAACAATGAAGCCTATGTCCGTTCTCTTGCGGCAGAAGTACAAACCTGTATGCTGCAGCTTTCCCGTCAAAGCGTGCGCGCCTCCGGGACAGTCACCGCCATTGTTGCGGCACTTTCTTTCTGTGACGATTATCATAAAGAAAAAGAGGCAGCAGAAGCTCTGCGCCAGCAGATGCAGCGCTGTCTTGCCGATACTGCCAAAGCAAACCAGCAGGCCCGTGAGGCCCAGCAGGAAGCCAACCGTCTGCGGCAGGAGACCGCCTGTCTGCGCGCACGCTTGGGGCAGGAGGAGCCTGACCCCTCTGCCCGCACCGCCCAGCAGGCCCCTGTGGAGCGTGAAACCTCCGGTGTGTTCTCGCGCCCGCAGCCGAAGACGGAAAAAAGCGGTGCGGATTTTTTAAGCCTTTTTGAGGATAAACATGAAAAAAATAATGAAACCTGAAGTTTTGGCGCCTGCCGGCAGCCCGGAAGCCCTGACTGCTGCTGTGCGTGCCGGTGCGGATGCCGTATATTTGGGTGCCAGCTCTTTTTCCGCCAGAGCCGGTGCCCACAATTTTTCCAAAGAAGAACTGAAGCAGGCAGTTGCCTACTGTCATGGACGCGGAGTGCGGGTACATTTGGCCGTAAACATTCTGCTGCATGAAGCGGAACTGCCCGCCGCGCTGGAACTGGTGCAGTACGCCTGCTCCCTGCCGGTAGATGCGGTTCTGGTACAGGACCCCGGCCTGCTGTACCTGCTGCGCCGGTGCTGCCCGGACCTTCCGCTGCACGCCAGCACACAGATGAGCATTCACACGCCCGCCGGTGTGCGGGCCTGCCAAACCGCCGGTTTTTCGCGTGTCGTACTGTCGCGGGAACTGAGCCTTACGGAAATAAAGCAGATACACCGCGCCTGTCCTAATGTGGAATTGGAATCTTTCGTTCATGGTGCCCTGTGCATGAGTGTTTCGGGACAGTGCTGGTTCAGCGCCGTGCTGGGCCGCAGAAGCGGAAACCGCGGACAGTGCGCCCAACCCTGCCGACTGCCGTTTGCGGCGCCGGGCGGCACCGGCCATGACCTGTCCCTCAAGGACCTTTCTATGATTCCGCGCCTGCAGGAACTGCGGGATGCCGGAATTGACTCCTTCAAAATTGAAGGCCGCATGAAGCGGCCCGAATATGTAGCAGCGGCCACACACGCCGGTCGGCTTGCCGCGGACGGACAGCCGCTTCCCCCGCAGCTGCTGCGGGACCTGCACCATGTCTTTTCCCGCTCCGGCTTTACAACGGGTTATCCGGACGGAAAACGCGGCCGCACCATGTTCGGCACACGCAGCAAAGAGGACTCTTCCGATACATCGGAAGCCTGCGCTCATCTGCGCGGGCTGTACCGCCGGGAATTTTCCCATATCCCGGTTTCCTTTGTTCTGACCATACAGGAAGGAAAGCCGGTACAGCTGCAGGTACGCGATGAAGCGGGCCATACGGCCGCCGCAGAAAGCCCTGTACTGCCGCAGCCAGCACGCACACGCCCGCTGACAAATGCTTTCTGTACAGAACATCTGCAAAAAACCGGCAGCACCCCGTTTCTGGCCGCAAATGTACAGTGCCGTATTGGGGACAGCCTCTCTGTGCCGGTATCCGTGCTGAACCACCTGCGGCGGGACGTGCTGGAACAGCTGCTGGAGCAGCGCAGCCAGCACTCGCCCATTCCGTTCACTGCGGTCCCACTTTCCACGGAACCGCACCGGGCGGCGGCGTTCACGCTGCGTGCCCGTTTTCCGGACGGACAGGTGCCTGATGAAGCGGCTGTATGCGAAAGCATTTTGGTTCCCTACAGCCTGCCTCTTTCCGCCCTGAAAGAACTGCGGCGGCGCGGCTTTTCCGTTTGGCTGGAACTGCCCCGCGGAATGTTCGGCACAGAGGAATCCGTGCGCCGCTCGCTGCAGGAAACCGCCGAAGAAGGGTTTCGGGACGTATGGACCGGCACCCTTAACAGCGTCGGCCTTGCGCGGGAACTGGGCCTTACCCCGCACGGCGGTTTTTCGCTGAATGTGACAAATTCTGCTGCCCTTCGTTGGTATACTGAATTTGGTCTGACTGATACGGAATTAAGCTTTGAATTAACGCTTCAGCAGGCAGCGGCTCTGGGCGGCAGTCTGCCGCGCGGGCTGCTGGTATACGGCCGCCTGCCGCTGATGCTGACACGCAATTGTCCAATTGCAAACGGCGGCGGCTGCCGCCACTGCAGAACAGCACAGTCCCTGACAGACCGCATGGGTATGCAGTTCCCGGTGCAGTGCTTTGGTGGATGCAGTGATGTGCTGAACAGTGTCCCGCTGTCTCTTTTGGGCCGGCTGAGCACGCTTTCCAATATGGACTTTGGCGTTCTGCGCTTTACGACAGAAACGCTGCCGGGACGTGCCAAAATTCTCCGAATGGCAGCGGCCGACCAGTCCATTGGCGGCAGCATAACACGCGGACTGTACGACAGAGGTATTCTATGACAATATTGATTAAAAAAATGCGCACGGAGGCCATTCTTCCCGTGCGTGCAACAGTGGGTTCCGCCGGACTGGATTTATGTGCCTGCTTGCAAAAGCCGCTGACCATTGCGCCAGGCGACCTCGTACAGGTACCCACCGGCATTGCCGCAGCACTGCCGGAAGGCACCGTCGGCCTTTTGTGCGGACGCAGCGGACTGGGTGTAAAGCACGGCATCACCCTCAGCAACTGCGTGGGTGTGATAGACAGTGACTACCGCGGGGAGCTGGCAGTCGGCCTGTGCAACGTGGGGGACAAGCCCTACACGCTGCGCCCGGGTGAGCGTTTCGCGCAGCTTCTGGTCCTTCCGGCACTGACACCGGCCCTGCAGGAAGTGCAGGACCTGCCGCCGACGCAGCGCGGAACCAGCGGCTTTGGTTCCACAGGGAAATAAACCGCCGCTGTTTCAGCCGCTTCTTTTGTTTACATAATTTTTGGCGGCGGTTGAGAAGTTCCCTTCTGAGATGTATAATGAAAAGAATCCACGTGCGCATTCTGCGCCGAAAGGGGTAATTGACAGATATGGCGAAAGAACTCGGCATTGACCTTGGCACAGCGAACACGCTGGCATATATGAAAGGAAAAGGCATCCTCATGCGCGAGCCGTCTGTGGTGGCGGTAGATGTGCGTACAGACGCCGTGGTAGAAGTTGGCAGCAAGGCAAAGGACATGATTGGCCGTACACCTGGTTCCATCGTGGCCGTCAGCCCGCTGAAAGACGGTGTAATTGCCGATTTTGATATTACTGCAACCATGCTTAAGCATTTTATTAAAATGGCCGCAAAGACCGGCCGTTTTTCCCGGGCGAATGTCGTTGTATGCATTCCATCCGGCGTTACCGAGGTGGAACGGCAGGCTGTCGCGGACGCAATCGACAAAGCCGGCGCGCATGTGCTGGACTTTTTACCGGAACCGAAAGCGGCGGCAATGGGTGCCGGCCTGCCTGTAGAGGACCCAGTCGGTTCCATGGTACTGGATATCGGCGGTGGTACCAGCGAAGTGGCCGTCATCTCGCTGGGCGATATTGTTGCCTATGAAAGTGTAAGGGTAGCTGGAAATAAATTTGACGATGCAATTATTCAGTATATCCGCAAGAAATATGACCTGCTCATTGGCCAGCAGACCGCTGAAGAGATTAAAAAACAGATTGGTTCTGCCTATCCGACAGACGAAACGACCAATGCTGCCCTGCAGGTAAAGGGCCGCAGCTTGGTGGACGGCCTCGCCAAAAATATTACTGTCACGGCCGAAGAGATACGGGAAGCACTTTCCGATTCTCTGCAGCTGATCGTGGAGGCCGTTCACGCAACGCTGGAAAAAACGCCACCGGAGCTGTGCGCCGACATTATCGACCATGGCATTACCATTACCGGCGGCGGCGCGCTGCTGCACGGCATTGCGCCTCTTCTGCATCAGGAAACCGGTATGCCCGTGCGGGTAGCGGAAAATCCGCTGGACTGCGTCGTCACCGGCGCCGGCAAATACCTGGAGCTCCACACGCACAGCCGTTCCAGCGAGCGGCCGGCTGAAAAGCCTGCCGAAAAGCCAGAAGAATAAAACCGGTACTGCCGAAATACCGGACGAAGGAGGCTTTTCGTGAACCGGTTCTTTCAGTCTAATCAATTCAGGGGCCTGATTGTTGTGCTGTTCCTGCTTTCCAGCCTGACACTGTACACCAGCACCGCTGGCCCGGGTGCACTGGGTGACCTGCTGAACAGCGCCGCCATGCCCATGCAAAAAGTGCTTTCCACCGCGACCGGCAAAGCGGCCACCGGCGCCGAAACCATCACCAAAAGCAAAGAAGAACTGCTGGCGGAAAACAAAAGCCTGCAGCAGCAGGTAAATACCCTCAATCAGAAATTGACCAACTACTATACTGCCCTGCAGCAAAACGAACAGTACAAGCAGTTCCTGGGCATTAAAAATCAGCACAAAGATTATCAGCTGTTATCGGCTACCATCATTGCGCGTGACCCGAACTCTGTTTCCGGCAGCTTTACCATTGACCAAGGCTCTACTTCCGGTATTACCAAGGACTGTCCGGTTATCACTTCGGCCGGCGTGGTCGGCTGGATAAGTGAAGTGAGTCCCCTGTCAGCTAAAGTGACGACAATTTTCGACACCAGTGCACAGTTTGGTGTGCGGGACACCGCAAATCGGGATACCGGTGTATTTGCCAATGATTTAAAGTTGGCGGATAAGGGCCTGACAAAAATGGAGTATCTGGCTACCGGAACGACCGTAAAGGCTGGGGACCAGATTGTAACCAGCGGCCTTGCGGTAGAAAACGGCTTCGGCGGCAAATTCCCGCGCGGGCTGCCGGTAGGCACGGTTTCCGCCGTAAAGAGCAGTCCCTACGATGTTTCTCTGTATGCGGAAATAAAGCCATATGTCACCCCGGGCAAAATTCGTGATGTGATGGTCATTACTGACTTTGCCGGAAAAGCGGAGGCTGCCAAGGCCGCGTCGAGCCAGAGCAGCAGTTCCTCCTTAAGCGGGGCCTCCAAATGAAGCGGGGCAAGCGTATACGCTTTCTGGCGTATTTTCTGGAAATTTTGCTGTTCTTCATTTTACAGCAGGCACCGGACCTGTTGCCGGTTATTCACTACGCACGGCCGCTGCTGCTGATTCCAACTGCCGTGACCATTGCGCTGTTTGAACCGCAGGTGGCCTCCACCGCTTTCGGCCTTTTCTGCGGACTGCTCATCGACGCGGGCACAAACGGCGGCGTACTGGGTATGCACGCCATCATTTTAACGGTCATTTGTTTTGTGGTCAGCTACCTTGCGCATGACTTACTGCAAATCAATGCTCTGACCGCTTTTCTTGTCTGCGGTATTGCCGCGGCTATCACCATTATACTGCAGTGGCTGTTGTTCTACGTTTCGCTCGGTTATGCGGACCCAGCCTACGCACTGGTGGAACACTACCTGTCGCGGTTCCTGTACACCATTGCTTTGGGTCTGCCCATTTATGCGCTGAACCGCACAATTGCACTGCGCATATAAAAAATCTCTTCCCGTACAGCTGCCGCCATTTTGCAAGCTGCCCGGGTTTCTTTTTACAGAAAGGAGAGCACCCCATGCTTCATCATGCAAAAAAGAAGCGCACTGTTCAGGCCCGTTATGTGGTCTGCGGTGCAGTTGCGCTGCTGCTGGCCGCGGTATTCGTTGCCCGGCTGTTCCAGTGGCAGATTATAGAGGGCGCCACAGCCCTGGAGGAATCCGACAAAACCAGTAAAACCAATGTGACCATGCCCACTAACCGCGGCGAGATTGTGGACATTCACGGTGTGGGCCTGGCAACCAACAAAACGGGCTATGCCCTGCAGTTTGACCACGCCTATATGACCACCGCAACTGAAAACGCCACCATTCTGCGGCTTATCAATCTGCTGGAAAAGCGTCAGGAGAAATGGCTGGACACCCTGCCCATTGTCATGGACGACAGCGGGAATTACGCGTTTAAAGGCAACTCCCCGAAAGAAATCAAATACTTAAAATCCAAAGATTTTTTGAATGTAAACGATTATGCAAATGCCCAGACCTGTATGCAGAATCTGATTAAAAAATATTTTAAACAAACCACAAAAGACCAGAAGAACCCCACCGCCGGCTACAGCAAATCCGACCTGCGCAAGGTTATTTCCGTCCGTTACGCCATGACGCTGGAAGGTTTTGACTATTCCCTGAACACTCCCTACACCTTTGCGGAGGATGTCAGCCGTGACACGGTGGAAATCGTGAGTGAAAACAGCGAAAACCTGCCGGGTGTGGTGACAAAAGTGACCACAACCCGTGAAAATCCCAACAGTACGCTGATTCCACAGGTGGTAGGTACCATGGGTGCTATTTCTGAAAAACAGTATGCCTCACTGAAAAATAAAGGCTACCACCTGAACGACCGGCTGGGCACCTCCGGCATTGAAAGCGCCATGGAAAGCATGCTGCGCGGTACAGAAGGCGAAAAGAGTCTGACGATTGACTCCAGCGGCAACGTAACCGGTGACAAGGTTCTGAAAGCACCGGTAAACGGCAAAACCGTTTTTCTGACGATTGACTCCAAACTGCAAAAAGCCGCTTCCGATGCACTGGCCTCCAGTGTGAAAGCCGCCCATGCGGCACAACCCATGTGCAAGTCCGGCGGTGTGGTTGTGCTGAACGTAAAGGACTTTTCCGTACTTGCTGCGGCTTCCTTCCCTTCTTATGACCTTTCTAAGTACCCCTCGGACACCGCCTATACCAAAAAGCTTCTCGCCGACAGTGCCAACCCGCTGGTGGACCGCACCTTCGGCAGTGCCTACACCCCTGGCTCCATTTTTAAGCCCTCGGTCGCGCTTGCGGCACTGCAGGAGGGCATTATCAACGAAAATACCACTTTTGTCTGCAACCACCGCTACCTGCGTTTTGAAAGCAGCGGCTACACCCCGGTGTGTGAAGGCAACCACGGCGCCATCACCATTATGGACGCCTTGGCAAAATCCTGCAATATCTTCTTCTTTGAAACCGGCTACCACACCAAAATCGCCAACATGAACGTCTATGCCAAAAAGCTGGGACTGGGCGACAAAACCGGCGTGGAAATTCCAGAAAACACCGGCACGCTTGCCGGCCCCGGTGAAAAGAAAGCCAGCGGCGGTGTTTGGTATGAAACTGACACGATTCAGGCCGCCATCGGCCAGAGCGATAACTCCTTCACGCCGGCACAGCTGGCTACCTATGCTGCAACGATTGCCAACAACGGCACCCGCAAGCAGGTGCATCTGGTGGACCACGTGACCGACTACAGCCGCAAGAAAACGGTTTCCACTGTTAAGCCGGAAACCTACACCGACAACAGCGACTACAGCTTTCTGTCCAAAGGAAACCTGGACATTGTAAAGGCCGGTATGCGCAAAGTCTGCACCAGCGGCACCGCTTCATCCTCCTTTGCCGATTATCCGATTGCCGTTGCTGCTAAGACCGGTACCGCTGAAACCAGCCGCGCCGACAACACCACTTTCATTACATTCGCGCCGTATGACAATCCACAGATTGCCGTTGCCGTCGTGATTGAACACGGTGAGAAAGGTAAATACAGCCAGGATGTAGCAAAGGCTATTTACAATTCTTATTTCAAGGTTAACCAGTCCTCCAGCAGTGCAGGCTAAAGCAGAAAAAGCAGTTGGGATTTTTTGTGCAACTTGCTTCACAAAAAAAGGATAGCTATTTTTATGGTCTTTTCACAAAGAATTGAAAACGAATGATAAAATCTTTGACTATATCGGTTTGTTGTGTTAGTATTTAGTATGAGGTTATTAGTATGGGAGCAGTCACAGTCATTACATCTGGAAAAGGCGGAGTGGGCAAATCCACAACAACGGTACATATGGGCCTGGCCCTTGCGGCCCGCGGCAGGCGTGTCCTGCTGCTGGACTGCGACGCGGGTCTCGGCTGTCTGGATATGCTGCTGGGGGTTTCCCAGCGGCGTGTATTTGACCTTTCCGATGTTGTGTCTGGTACGACCTCTCCGGACAAGGCAATTTACCAAAGTCCGCTAATGCCCGGCCTGTTTTTGATGCCCGCACCGCTGCATGAAGAGGATTTAGTCAGCACCGGTGTCATGCGGCAGCTGGTTCCGGCGCTGGCACATCATTACGACCATGTTCTGATCGACTGTCCCGCCGGCATTGGCACTGGTTTCCGCAGTGCCTGTGCCGCGGCGGATCGGGCTGTGGTTGTTTCCACACCGGACGGTATCAGTACCGCCGCTGCCGCAAAAGTGCGCGGACAGCTGCTGACGCTGGGTATTTCTGAACAGCGTCTGGTCATTAACCGCTTCTCCCCGAAGTTTTTCCGGCGGGCGCACTTTTTCAGTGACCTGGACGCTGTGATTGACACAACGGGCATTCAGCTGATTGCAGTCATTCCAGAGGACCATGCGCTGTGTGCCGCCGCTGTAAACGGGTTGCCGCCGAAAAACAGTCCTGCTGTGCTGGCATTTGCGCGGCTGGCCCTTCGGCTGGAAGGCCACAATGTTCCTTTGCCGCCCCTGCAGAAGCTGTAATGCTTTTGCTGTAAAATTGAATCATCTTGTCTTTCTTTTTATCCTATATATCTCCCTCTGCTGTGCAGAGATGCCTTTGAAGGAGGCTTTCGTTCCATGAACATTGCATTGATTGCGCATGACGCAAAAAAAGAATTGATGGTGCAGTTCTGTATCGCCTACTGTGGTGTACTCAGCCGACATGACCTGTGCGCTACCGGTACCACCGGGAAACTGGTCAGTGAAGCCACCGGTCTGCCAATTCAGAAATTTTTGAGTGGCAGCCAAGGCGGCGACCAACAGATTGCTGCAAGGATTGCCTGCAATGAAGTGGACTTGCTGCTCTTTTTCCGCGACCCGCTGACCGCAAAGCCCAGTGAGCCAAACGATATGAATATGCTTCGGCTGTGCGATATGCACAACATTCCGGTAGCAACCAATATCGCTACCGCAGAAGTACTTATCCATGGTTTGGAACGCGGTGACCTTGACTGGCGCAATATCCTTAACCCCAAAAATTAAGCGTCTGCTTTCCGGCAGCACTTTTCAAATGAGCCGTACAGGGAATTGGGCCGGCAAGGCTCCCTGTGCGGCCTTTTTCTGTTTTTCGGCGATTGTGAGAAAGTTGTCAATTTTCTTTTCTTTGCTGTTTTAATATGTTATAATGAGTTGGTCAGCATACAGGAGGAATGACAATGAATTTGATTACAAAAGTGCCCCGCGGCACACAGGACATCCTGCCCGGGCAAAGCAAAAACTGGCAGACAATCGAAACCGTACTGCGGCAGGTCGCGTCCCTGCACGGCTTTTCCGAAATCCGCACACCGGTTTTTGAACATACGGAACTTTTTCAGCGCGGTGTAGGGGATACAACCGACGTCGTGCAGAAAGAAATGTATACCTTCCAGGACAAGGGCGGCCGTTCCATCACTCTGCGCCCGGAAGGAACCGCCGGTGCCACGCGCGCGCTGCTGGAGCACGGCCTGTACGCGGCGGCTCTTCCGCAGAAACTTTGGTATGAAGCCTCCTGCTATCGCTATGAAAAGGCACAGAAAGGCCGCCTGCGTGAGTTCCACCAGTTTGGTGTGGAAATGTACGGTTCGGCGGACCCGCTGGCCGACGCAGAAATCATCTCCATTGCAAGTGCCATCTTCAGCCGGCTGGACATTCACGGCCTGACGCTAGAACTAAACTCTATCGGCTGCCCGACCTGCCGTGCGGCCTACACCAAGGCGCTGCAGGAATATTTCGGCCAGTACAAGGACCAGCTGTGCGAAACCTGCCAGTCCCGCTTGGAGCGCAACCCCATGCGTATTTTGGACTGCAAATCGGAAATTTGTCATAAAATCGGCGAAAAAGCGCCGTCCATTCTCGACTATCTCTGTGATGACTGCAAAGCACACTTTCAAAAAGTCTGCTCCGCCTTGGACACACTGGGTATTTCCTATCAAATCAATGACCGCATTGTGCGCGGACTTGACTACTACACCCGCACCGTCTTTGAGTTCACCACCAACGACCTCGGCAGCCAAGGCACCGTCTGCGGCGGCGGCCGCTATGACGGCCTTGTGGAGGAGCTGGGTGGACCGGCTATGCCAGCCCTCGGCTTTGGGTTGGGACTGGACCGTCTTCTGCTGCTGATGGAAGCACAAAATATCCGATTCCCGCAGCAGCCCGCCTGTGACCTGTACATCGCCAGCATCGGTGAAGCGGCCCGGCTGAAAAGCCTGGTCTTGGCCACCGCTCTGCGTTCCGCTGACATGATTGCTGCTTTCGACGACCTTGGCCGTGGTCTGAAGGCACAGATGAAGTACGCAAATAAAATTGGCGCCCGCTACAGCATGGTACTGGGTGATAACGAACTTGCCGCCGAACAGGCTTCTGTCAAAAACATGGAAACCGGCGACGAGGACAACCTGCCCATTGATGAAAACTTTGCAAAGGCCTTTGCAGGCATGGAGCGCCGCTCCAGCCTGTTCACTACGCTGTAAAGTTTTTTGAAACACGCCGGGCGGAACCAAACGGCCATGTTTCGTTTTATGGACTATTTTTACGGGACACAACAGTCCTGTGTAGGATAGAACCAATTTTCTGGAGGTATATTATGGCAGAATTTATGACCGGACTGAAGCGCAGCTGCTACTGCGGCGAACCGCGTCTGTCCGATGTCGGAAAAACCTTGACTCTATGCGGCTGGGTACAGCGTCAGCGTGACCTCGGCCAGCTGATTTTTATAGATTTGCGCGACCGCTCCGGCATCGTGCAGCTTGCATTTGATGAGTCGACCGATAAAGAGGTTTTTCATAAAGCTTTCACCTGCCGCAGCGAGTATGTGCTGGCTGCCACCGGCGTTCTGCGGGAGCGCACCAGCAAAAACGCAATCCTTCCCACCGGTGATGTGGAGTTGGAAGTAAAGGAACTGCGTATCCTGGCAAAAAGCGAAACCCCGCCTTTCGCCATTGAAGAAAACTCCAACGTATCCAATGAAACACGGCTGCGCTATCGTTTTCTGGACCTGCGCCGCCCCGATATGCAGAACATCCTAATGGCACGCCACCGCATTACCAAATGCGCCCACGACTACTTTGACAACAACGGATTTTTAGAGATTGAAACACCGGACCTTATCAAATCCACACCGGAAGGCGCCCGCGACTATCTGGTACCCAGCCGTATTTTTGACGGCAAGTTCTTTGCTCTGCCGCAAAGCCCCCAGCTATACAAACAGCTGCTGATGATTTCCGGTTTTGACCGCTATATGCAGATTGCACGCTGTTTCCGTGATGAGGACCTGCGCGCTGACCGTCAGCCGGAATTTACCCAGATTGACTTTGAGATGAGCTTCGTCGAACAAAACGACGTCATGGCGATTGGCGAGGGCTTCATTCAGAAGGTCTACAAGGATTTATTGAATATCGACATTCCCACACCGCTGCGCCGCATGACCTGGCAGGAAGCAATGGATCGCTTTGGTTCGGATAAGCCGGACCTGCGTTTTGGCATGGAACTGCACGATGTGAGCGACTGTGTAAAGGACACTGCCTTTAAGGTGTTCCACAGCGCGCTGCCGGGCGGCTCTGTACGCGGCATTAACCTAAAGGGCCATGCAAAGGACCTGTCCCGCAAGGAAATTGACAAACTGGGCGATTGGGTAAAAAGCTACGGCGCCAAAGGCCTTGCATGGACACGTCTGGCGGACAAGGAAACCAGCAGCTATGAAAAATTCCTTGCACCAGAAGAGGCAAAAGCTATCCGTGAAGCGATGGATGCCGAGCCGGGCGATGTGCTGTTCCTGGTTGCCAGCGATGACAACACCGTTGTCTATGCTTCTTTGGGTGCCCTGCGGTGTGAGCTTGCCCGCCGCTTTAACCTCATCGACAAATCCAAGCCGTGCCTGCTGTGGGTAACGGACTTCCCGATGTTCGAGTACAGCAAAGAAGAGGGCCGCTGGATGGCCATGCATCACCCCTTCACCATGCCGAATCCGGAAGACCTCGACCGGCTGGAAAGCGACCCCGGTTCGGTTCGCTCCATTGCCTACGATATGGTTATCAATGGTTATGAGGCCGGCGGCGGCAGTATCCGTATTCACGACACCGACCTGCAGCAGCGTATGCTGCAGGCACTCGGCTTTACGCCAGAGGAAGCACAGCGCCGCTTTGGCTTCCTGCTGAACGCCCTGAAGTACGGTGCCCCGCCGCACGGCGGCATGGCCTGGGGACTGGAGCGTTTGGTGATGGTCCTGTTGGGCATTGACGATATGCGCGATACAGTTGCTTTCCCAAAAGTGGCTTCATCCGCCGACCTGATGTCCAATGCACCAGATGTGGTAGACCCACAGCAGCTGGCCGACCTGCATATTGCAACGCTCAGCAAGAAAGAATAAAGCAAGTTAATAGGGCCGTGCCGGCACAGCCGCCGGTGCGGTCCTTGTTGCTACCCAAAGGAGGCTGTAAAAAGTGCAGAAACAAAACTATCAACTGGCACTGGACCAGGTCCTGCGCAGCCTGCCACCAAACCGAAAACCCCGCCTGCTGCTGCACGCCTGCTGTGCACCCTGCAGCAGTTACGTTCTGGAGTATCTGTCCCCGTATTTTCAAATTACACTTTTCTATTATAATCCTAATATTTCTTCTAAAGATGAATATGAAAAGCGTGTCGCTGAAGTTCGCCGCCTGCTGCAGGAAATGCCGCTGCCAACACCGGTGTCCTTTTTGCCGGGCCGCTATGACCCAGAACGCTTTCTTGCCATGGCAAAGGGAATGGAAACACTGCCGGAAGGCGGAGAACGCTGTTTTGCCTGCTATCGTCTGCGCCTGACGGAAGCCGCGAAGGCTGCCAAAGAAAGCAGCTTTGACTTTTTCACAACCACGCTGTCCATCAGCCCACACAAAAACGCACAGATGCTTAACCAAATTGGTATGGAGCTTGCCGAAACATACGGCGTCACATGGCTGCCGGGTGACTTTAAAAAGCGCGGCGGTTTCCAGCGCAGCATCGTCCTTTCACAGCAATATCATCTGTACCGGCAGAACTACTGCGGCTGTGTTTACTCTGCCGCCGAAGCTGCTCGCCGCCGGAAGGAATCCACACTATGAAAAAAGAAAAAAGCAAAGAAAAAGAGAAAAAGGGAAAAAAGCGCGGGCGTTCTCTGTCCGTTGTTGGCGAAGAGGAACAGGACGCCCTGCTGTCCCATGCACTGCAACTGGTAGGCGGAAAATGGAAGCTGCGTATTCTGCTGGTCCTAGGCAGTGCGGAGAGTCTGCGCTACGGCGAAATCCGCAGCCGTGTCGCGGGCATCACGGACATGATGCTCAGCCAGAGCCTGAAGAACCTGTGCGCCTCCGGTCTGATACAGCGGCAGCAATTTCAGCAAATTCCGCCGCGGGTGGAATACCGCCTGACCGAACAGGCCTCCGGTGCACTGGAGGCCGCTGTCAAACTTTGCTCCTGGGCAAAGCACCTTTAATTTTTCGCCGTCCATGTACTACAGATTGTGTATCTGCCGCTGGGATGCTGCCGCATTGTATTGTTGATAACTGGTTGAAAAGGGTGGAAAACACCGGGTGTTGTCCCCCTTTTCTCTTCTTTTTTCAACAGAATAGTGGAATAATCGGTGGAGAAGTCGATAAGGCAGCCCTTTTCACACGAAAAATTCGTTTTTCCAAAACCACAATATATAGTTATATACAAAAGTACCGCGTCTACATGCGGTACTTTTGTGTTTGACAAGCACGTTTTGCAGTGCTAGAATATCCCTAACACATCAATTCTTCACAGCTTTTATCGGAGGGATCTTATTGTTTACGCAGATTCGAAAACGCAACGGTGACCTTGTCCCATTTGACCGAAAAAAAATCTATCGTGCGATTGAAAAATCAAATCAGTCCGTTACAGGTGAAAAAATGTCTGCACAGGACTTGAATGCCATCGCAGACAAGGTCATTGCTTCCCTGCCGCAGGGAAAGGTCCCTGCTGTAGAACTGGTACAGGACGAAGTAGAGGCACAGCTGATTGCAGCTTCCTTTGCAAAAACAGCTAAATCCTACATTCTGTATCGCGCTGAGCACGCAAAAATCCGTCAGGCGGAAGGCGACCTAATGGATATTTATAAAGAGCTGACCTTCTGTGACTCCAAAGATGTAGACCTAAAGCGCGAAAACGCCAATATCGACGCTGACACTTCTATGGGCACCATGCTGAAGTACGGCAGTGAAGGCAGTAAGTACTTCATCAACAATTATGTGCTGCCTAAGGATATCGCCGCAGCGCACCTGAACGGTGACATTCATATTCATGATGAAGATTTCTACATGCTGACCGAAACCTGCTGCCAAATTGACCTGTTGAAGCTCTTTAAAGGCGGCTTCTGCACCGGTCACGGTACCCTGCGGGAACCGAACGACATTCGCTCCTACGCGGCGCTGGCCTGCATTGCCATTCAGGCAAACCAGAATGAAATGCACGGCGGACAGTCCGTCCCGAACTTCGATTACTCCATGGCTCCGGGCGTTGCTAAAACCTACCGGAAGATGTACCGTCTGGGACTTGCCCTGTGGTTTGAAGGCAATCTCTCGATGGGTATCCCCGATGCGGAAGCGCTGGCTGCTTATCTGTATAACCAGCTGGACGCCGATGAAATCCGTATGAACAACAGCGATGCGCTGGAAGAAAAGCTGGTAAAGATTCTGCCGGCACATCAGCGTGAAAACGGATACCAAGAAATCACCGAGGAACAGGCCCATACCGCACACCGTTTCGCAGTCCAGACTGCCTGGCATGAGACAGACAAGGCGACTTATCAGGCCATGGAAGCCCTTATTCATAACCTGAACACCATGAACTCCCGTGCAGGTGCACAGGTTCCGTTTTCCAGCGTGAACTACGGTACCTGCACCAGTGAAGAGGGCCGCATGGTCATGCGCAACCTGCTG
Organism: Caproicibacterium lactatifermentans; assembly: GCF_013315815.1. NCBI lineage: Bacteria > Bacillati > Bacillota > Clostridia > Eubacteriales > Oscillospiraceae > Caproicibacterium > Caproicibacterium lactatifermentans. Next base: position 54,209 of record NZ_CP046051.1, on the reverse strand, counting down.
CTGGCAACAGAAGCCGGTTTGGGCGACGGCGAAACCCCGATTTTCCCGGTACAGATTTTCAAGGTCAAAGAGGGCATTAACTATAATCCCGGCGACCCGAACTACGACCTATTCAAGCTTGCGATGAAGACCAGTGCCAAGCGCTTGTTCCCGAACTTCAGCTTTATTGATGCGCCGTTTAATCTGCAGTATTATGATGGCACCTATAACAGTGAAGTCGCCTACATGGGCTGCCGCACACGCGTCATGGGCAACGTTTATGACCCCGACAAAGAAGTAACCTGCGGCCGCGGCAATCTGAGCTTTACCAGCATTAACCTGCCGCGTATCGGCATAGAAGCACACCACGACCTCGACCGTTTCTATAAGATTTTGGATGACCGCATTGATCTGTGCATTCGTCAGCTGCTGCACCGCTTTAAGATTCAGTGCAGCAAAAAGGTGTACAACTATCCATTCCTCATGGGACAGGGTGTATGGATTGATTCCGAAAAGCTCGGTCCCGATGACAGTGTGGCAGATGTTCTGAAACACGGCACCCTTTCGGTCGGCTTTATTGGCCTGGCGGAAACACTGGTCGCTTTGACCGGCAAACATCACGGCGAAAGTGAAGCAAGCCAGAAGCTCGGTTTAAAAATCATCGGTCATATGCGTAAACGTATGGATGACGAGAGCAAAAAGCGTAAATTGAACTTTACCCTGTTGGCAACCCCGGCAGAGGGCCTGTCCGGTCAGTTTGTTAAAATTGATAAGGTTAAGTATGGTATTCTGCCGGGTATTACGGACCGTGAATACTACACCAATTCCTTCCATGTACCAGTGTATTATTCCACCAGTGCATTTAAGAAGATTAAAATAGAGGCACCGTATCATGCCCTGACAAATGCTGGCCATATTTCTTACGTAGAACTGGACGGCGATACCTGCAAGAATCTGGACGCCTTTGAGGCTGTTGTCCGCTGCATGAAAGAATCCGGCATTGGCTACGGCAGTGTCAACCATCCAGTGGACCGCGACCCGGTATGCGGCTATAACGGTGTAATTGACAACGTATGTCCGCGCTGCGGCCGCCGGGAGGGCGAACCAGTCAGCATAGAACAGCTGAATAAACTACGTAAAAAGTACCCGAATGTTCCGATTGTTGACGGCTGTGGCTGCGACGGACACTGAACTTTTTTATCCCATTATTTTTAATAGAGGAGTGCTGCTTTATGATACATCAGTTAATTGTAAATCCTGAAAACAATACAGTTGGCGAAGGCGTCAGCTTTGACCGTATTCGCCGCATCACCGGCTATTTGGTAGGCACCATGGACCGCTGGAACGATGCAAAGCGCGCCGAAGAAAAAGACCGTGTCAAACATGGCCTGCACTGAGCTGCGGCTGGCCGGCACAGAACCGGAGTCCATTGTAGATGGCCGCGGCATTCGCTATACGGTCTTTGTACAGGGCTGTCCGCATAACTGTTCCGGTTGCCAAAATCCGCAGACACATGATTTTTCCGGCGGCTATACTGCTTCTATTGACAGTTTACTGGCTGAAATGAAGGAAAACCCGCTGTTAAGGGGCGTTACATTCTCCGGCGGTGAACCATTCGCTCAGGCCAACGCATTGGCGGACCTTGCCGAGCGGCTAAAACGGGAAACAACACTAGATTTGACCGTTTATTCCGGCTGGACCTATGAGGAACTGCTGAAATGCACAAAACCGGGCGTGCACCGGCTGCTGGACTTGACCGACTACCTGGTAGACGGTCCCTATATAGAAACGCAGCGGGATTTGACACTGCATTTTCGCGGCAGCCGTAACCAGCGTGTCATTGACATGAACGCCACCCGGCGGGAAGGTCACATTGTGTTGGACGATTTGGACGAAGAAACTGAATAGAAGAAAGACGTACCCCCAAAATGAGGGTACGTCTTTTTTATTAATTCTCTTCTTAATCAAAAAAGTTTTCAACGAAATATGTAGAATGTGTGGAAAACTTTTTTATTTTTCTTCTTTCGCTGTCAGCACACGGTAAATCTCGTTTTTCCGGCGACCACTTTCCGCTGCCGCCTGCTTTGCCGCCGCAGAAGCGGAAAGGCTGTCCTCCGCCATCAGCGTGCGCGCCAAAGCAGTTGCGTCCTCCAACGAAAGCACCTCTTTTTCCGGCGCCGCAGCACCGTGGATAACCAATACAAACTCTCCGCGCGGCGGATTCTGTGCATAGTATTCTGCCGCCTCAGATAGTGTGGTACGCCGCACTTCCTCGTGTACTTTGGTCAGTTCCCGCGCCAGCGCCAGCTCCCGGTCCCCCCATGCGGCAAGCATATCCTGCAAGGTGGCAAGCAATTTATGCGGCGCTTCATAAAACACCATAGTACGGTGTTCATTTTTGACCTCTTCCAAATGTTCCCGCCGACTTTTGCGGTTGACGCTCAAAAAGCCCTCGAATGTAAAGCGGCCGGTTGGAAGACCGGAAACCGCCAGCGCTGTTACCACTGCACTGGGACCGGGCACCGCCGCCACCGGAATGCCGCGTTCCGCAGCCTGCTTGACCAACAGTTCACCGGGGTCCGAAATTGCAGGCATCCCGGCATCGCTGACCAGCGCGCAGTTTTCACCGGCCGCAATGCGATCCAGTATTCCGCCGCCGCGCTGCCACTTATTATGCTCAAAATAACTAATCAATGGTTTTTTAATGCCAAAGTGTGTCAGCAGTTTCAGCGTCACACGGGTGTCTTCGGCCGCGATAAAATCGACACTGCTTAAAACCTGTACCGCACGCGGCGAAAAATCACTCAAATTTCCGATTGGCGTACCAACTATATATAATGTACCACTCACGGGAGTCCCTCCCCATATCTTGCGTTCAAACCGTCCAGCTGTGTCAGGACGTTCGCCTCCTCCAGCAACAGCACCGGCTCCACAGTCAAACCGGGCCGGCCGCCACGGCGTGCCTCCAATAGGAACAGAAACGGCGCTTTTTGCAGCCGGTGCTGTACCATCCGCATCCGCTTCGGTTCCAGGCCTGCTGCCGAAAAGGTCTGGAACGCCTCCGCCATGCGCTGCGGACGCAGACAGCAGAAAAAACTGCCGCCCCAGCGCAGCAGCCGTGCGGCGGCGGCGGCCACCTCTGTCAGTGTACAGCCGATTTCATGATGAGCAGCTGCACGGCTGCCCTGCGGGCTTGGCACACCGTCCCCAACTGGCTGATAAGGCGGATTGCAGGCCACCATATCCAACTGTAGTGGAAGAGGCAAGTCGCTGGCCTTCTGCACGGCAATATTCCGCAGGTCGTATTCCAATACGTGCAGGTGTGTGAAAGCATTCAGCTGCACACTGCGCTGCGCCTGTCTGCACGCTTCCGGTTGTACCTCCAGAGCATAGACCTCACCGGGACAGCCGCGGTTGCACCAGAGCAACGGCACCATTCCACAGCCGGTACCCAGCTCCGCACAGCGTTCCCCATGGCGTGGCATGGAATACTTCGCCAGCAGGATGGTATCTGTTGTAAAGCCGTAACGGCGGCTGACGATAACGTGATGGCCTCCGCCAATGGGTTCCAGCCTTTCTTCGGGGCAGAGCTGCATGGAATTTCGTCCTCTCTTTTTTCGATTGTCCTCTGCTGCACGGACCGCAGCAGGAATATTTTAAAGCAAGAAAAAAAGCGGTGTGCCTGCACACCGCCCTTCTCACTGCAAAAAAGCAGATTAGCCTTCCTGAGGAGCCCCAACAGGGCAGACACCTGCACAAGAACCACAGGAAATGCAAGCATTTTCGTCGATGACGAACTTGCCGTCGCCCTCAGAAATTGCGTTGACCGGGCATTCTGCTGCGCAAGCGCCGCAGGAAATGCAATCACTGCTGATCTGATATGCCATTATAAACACACCTCCATCTTTAATGTATTTGTTATCATTTTATCATACTTTCCCTGAAATGCAAGATAGAATTATTGAAACTGTCAATTATCGCGGCCGCCGCGTATGTTCTCTCGGTTATTTCCATTGGTTTTATCGGCATTGGTCCTACCAGCCTTTTCCTTTGCTCGCTGCCGAGGTCTGGCAGCCGGCAAACGCAGCAGCTTGGTTTCGCTGACTTTGCAGCGGACAGGAGCTCCTTCCGGTGGGGCACTGTCCAAATGCACCTGCAGAACTCCCACCAGCAAACTGACCGCCACAACGGTTCCTTTGCCCTGCGGTGTCTGTACATAGGAACCAACCGGTGGTGTGTTCTGCTGCAGGTCCTGATAAGCTTCCTGCTCATATTTCAGGCAGCACATCAGCCGCCCGCATGTGCCGGAAATTTTAACAGGGTTCAGGGATAGTCCCTGCTCTTTAGCCATTTTAATGGAAACCGGCTGAAACCCAACCAGAAATTGGCTACAGCAGAACGGCCGCCCACACAGGCCCAGCCCTCCCAACATTTTTGCCTCATCTCGTACACCAATCTGCCGCAGTTCAATGCGTGTACGGAACACACTGGCAAGATCCTTGACCAGCTCACGGAAATCCACACGGCCGTCCGCCGTAAAGTAGAAAAGGATTTTATTATTATCAAATGTATATTCTACATCTACCAGCTTCATTTCCAGCTTGTGTGCCGCAATTTTTTTCTGGCAGATGGAAAAAGCACTGATTTCCTTCCGGCAGTTTTCTTCCACCACTTTCATGTCCTCATCCGTTGCCACCTGGATAATCTTGCGCAGCGGCTGCACAATATGGTTCTCGGGGACGTCACGGTTTGGCATGGCAACCTCGCCGCACTCGACACCGCGGGCTGTCTCCACAATGACATGGCTGCCGACTTGAAGCTGTGTTCCTTCCGGGTCAAAGTAATATACTTTCCCCAGATTTTTAAACCGCACACCAATTACTTCCGCCATAGTGCCTCCTTTGCATTCTTTTCAAAGTTCCGGCCTTTTCGCCAGTTTAATGCTCCGCGGCACTGCGCAGCCGTGCACACAGTGTCGTCACCAGCAGCGCCGTATTGGCGTTGCGCTCAGTATCGCCGAGCATTTCCCACGCGGTCTGCACAAATCGATACAGCTGTGCGCGTGTAAACTGCTGTGCCAATTTTTCCGCCGTTTCGGTTTCTCCTGAAACAGCGGTCCCGCCGCTGCGCAGCACCAGCGCATCCCGAAACAGGAGCATCAGTTTTTCCAGCACCGTATGCAGACGCACACGGTCCTTTGTCAGCGGCGCCGTCAGGTACAGCAGCTCGCTTTCCTTTGGACGGCAGACCGCCAGCGCTATTTGTGCCACAAGGCCGTCATCCTGCGGCTGTTCTGTAGCAGAAAGGGTGTAAATCTGTGACCGACTGCGTACCGTATCCAACAGTGACGTAGCTCGGTCACAGGTCAGCAGGAACTGCACATTCGTCGGTGGCTCTTCCAATACTTTCAGCAGGGCATTCTGTGCCTGTGGTGACAGGTTCTGCGCATTCTCCAGAATGAACACTCGTCCGCCCGCTTCGTTGGGACGGATATAGGCGTTGCGCCGCAGCTCAGAAATCTCTTCTTTATGGAAGGACCGTCCAGCTTCACCGCCACCCAGCCGCATAATATCCGGATGACTGCCTGCCAGCGCTTTCCGGCAGCCGGCGCAGTGTCCGCAGGGGCGTTCTTCCGGCGCCAGACAAACTGCCACCTGTGCCAGCCATTTTGCCAGCGCCAACGTCTGCTGTGCATCACCCTCAAAAACCAGCGCGTGGGGCACTCGCCCAGTTTCATAAACTGAAAGCAGAGCTGTCCTTACCGATGGCGGGCACAGCTCCTGCGGCAGACGCAGCTTCACAGCTTTTCAAAGCGGTCAACATCCAATACAAAGACCGTTGCGCCGCCGACAGTCACCTCAATCGGGTAGGTGCCGTACATGGTGCCGTCCGGCGCGCTTGTGCTGGGCATCATCTGGGTACGGCGGCTGCACTGTCTGCGCAGAATCTCAATGACACGGTCCACTTTATCGTTCTGCGTACCCACAATAAAGGTCGTATTGCCGGACTTCAAAAAGCCGCCGGTCGTCGCTAATTTTGTTGCCTGAAAGCCCGCCTTTGTCAGGCTGTTGTTTACCAGAGCGGCGTCGTCATTGCTGACGATTGCAAGTACCAGTTTCATTCTGAGGTTCCCCCTGTCTTTCCGTATGAAAAATATGGTGAAAAACCGGACACTATAGTATGCAAGCCATATCCGGCAGAAAATTCTGTATACGCAAAGATAATGATAATATTTTAAATAATTATAACACACGCAGGGACAGAAAGCCATACCTGCCCAGAAACTGCACCGCCTGCGGCGTGATTTCCTCGCCGGGCATAACAACGGGAATCCCCGGCGGGCAGGGGCAGGCCGCTTCGGCCGCAATACAGCCGGCTGCCCGCTGCAGAGGAACCTCATGGGACGCAGAAAAGACCGCTTTCCGCAGCGGCATACGCACCGGCGGCAGCGCCGGCAATTCCGGCCCGCAGGACAGGGGTTCCCCAACCGGCAGCGCCGCTATCGCCCGTGCGGCGCGTGCAAAATCTTCTCGGATATTCCACGGGGTAGCAATGAGTACCACATAGGCACCGTCCGCCATTTCTGGCTCTACGCCGTTCTGTCGAAAAATCTCCGCCGCCCGTGTCCCTGTCAGGCCAATTTCCGCCGTTTTTAAAGAAAGGCGTGTGGGATCGTCGCTGACGTTTAGAATGCCACGGGACGCCGCCTGCTGTGACAGCTGCTGTACCCGCCGCTGCACCGGTACAAAAGCGTCCGGATGCTCCTGCAAAAAGGCACGGGCAAGGTCTAAACTCGCCATAATCGGATAGGAAGGGCTAGTGGAGGCAAACAGCTGCATGGCTCCCTTTGCGTTCGGTACATATCGTTCCTCACCTATTTGCAGCCATGCACCGCCTGTCAAAACATTCAGCGTTTTGTGTGCGCTGTCCGCCGTCATGCTGGCCCCCTGGTGCAGCGGGTGCAGGTCCGGCTGTGTAAAGGCCAGCTGGGTGCCGTGTGCGTTGTCCACCAGCAGCGGAATGTTCCGCCGGCGGCAGGCAGCGGCCAGTGCCGAAATATCTAACAGACGACCATAATAGTCCGGATTGGTAACATAGCAGGCATCTATCCTATCTGTATTTTTATTTAATATATTAAGTATATTCTTTGGCATAACCCAAAGTGGTGTCAAACCAAGCAAAGCCATGGCATTTACGGCGGTTCGGTGGGCATTGCGTGCGCATAGCACCGTCCCGCCCTGCGGGCAGCTAAGCCGCAGCATTGTCTGGATACACAGGGAACAGCCGCCCGCGGAAAACAGCGTGCGCCGGGCCCCAAACAGTGCCGCTGCCGCCTGCTCCGCCTGCAGGATTGGCCCACTTGCCTCAAAAAGGCTGTCCGTATCCGGCAGTTCCGTATAGTCCAGCTGCAAAAGGTCCGGCGGCAGCGCACCAGCAGCACATTTATGGCCGGGCGTATGGAATGGCGCCCGGTGCAATGCATGGTGGTGGCGCAGGGCCGTATAAAGTGGTGTTTCACTCATGTATGAAAGTCCTTTCTGAAAAAGCAAAAACTGCCGCAGGAATCACCCACAGCAGCCCTTTCCTTAGCTTTTATTCCTCATCGGAGCTGGTATCATCCGTGCTGGTTTTTACCGTCGCCTCACTGGAGTCTTCATTCTTACTGCTGGTATCCGTACCGGTGGTTCCCGCCAAAGCTACCTTGGAAACATCCGGCATATCGCTTTCATATAGGAATGTCAGCGCATCCTTGACCACCCTTTGGTTATCCTTAATCTGCACAACGTCTGCGCTCTGATTGCCGATACTGATAACCGGTGTGTCATAGTTTCCTTCCGCCGGAACCTGATTCTGCTTCATTGGATAGTTCATTACAGTAGGGACCTGCGGCAGCAGGCTGTAAACTTCATTGCGGCTGAAGTTCGTAATGACTTTAAAAAGCACCTTTGTCGCAGTATCTGACAAAGTTTTTAGATTACTGCTCTTAAACTTATTGACAAGGGAAGTGACAACCATGCGCTGCCGCTCCGCACGGCCAACATCGCCGTAGTGTCCGTATACGTTCGGAGCTGTGATGTTTTTTCCGTTCTCGTCATATCCTTCTTGCCGGATACGGCCAAAGTAGTGGGCCTGCGCGCCGTCCAAATGCTGGACGCCGTCCACACCTTTCAGTTTTTCCGCGGTGGAGCCGGAATAGCAGTTAATCAATCCTGCCTCTTTGGCGGTAATGTTGACGTCTACGCCGCCCAATGTGTTGACAACATCGTCGAACACAGAATCCTTGATAACGACATACCGGTCGATATACATACCAAAGTTCAGCTCCAGCGTTTTAATGCAGAGCTGTGCACCGTCGTTGACGCTGGTAATATCCCCAGCCTTTGCTTTGCCGCTGTCCACCGCACTGCAGGCACCGAAATGATAGGCAGCGTTCAGTTTGTTGGAACCATTCCCAGGAATGGCAAGGTAAGTATCCCGCAAGAATGAAGTAATTTTCAGCTTTTTGTGGCGGTTGTCTAAGCTAAGAAGCATCATGCTGTCGGAACGGCCAATCGGGTCATCCTTCTGATAATCGTCCACACCTATTACTAAGATGTTGGTCACGGCCTCATCTTTCAGCAAGCCGTTTACCTGGTTTGCGCCCTTACTGTTGTACTTTGTGCCGGAGTCAACTGTGCTGGCAGTAATCGGCTCGTTGAGGACGCTGTTCTGGTCGCCTACAAACTGCCCTTTCCCCAGAACATTATCCACATAAATACAGCCAACACCGCCCACCAGCAGTGCCAAACTGAGTACCAGAATCAAAATATTGCGGACAAGATATCGTTTTTTCAGGGGTGGCTTTTTCTGCTTTTTCACAACATCAACCCTTCACTGTTGGTTCATTCAAAGGACAAGATACATGATATTCTGTTTCAGTATACTAAAAAACGAGGGCAACAATGTTCTAATAAAGAACTATTTTTGTGTCCCTGCCGAAAAAGGTCATATCTGTTCGTCCAGCGTCAAACTGTAGCTTGGCAAAAATTCCCGCACAAACAGGTTTACTTCCGGCAGCTTCATTTCCGCCAGCGCCGCACGTGTACTTTCCTCTGCACGGCTGAACTCGCTGTTGCCCATACTGCGCTCGTTGACACACTTAATAAGGGCACTCAGTTTATCGGCCGCCTTCACCAACTGCAGCAGTTCCCCGTCGGCTGGGTCGTCCTGCCGCAGCAGAGGCGCATAGTCTTCCCGCAGGTCAGCCGGCAGCAAGCCCAGCAGGTTCCGCTGTGCTTCCCGCTCTACTTTTTCATAGGCGGCATGGATGGCACCGCTGGCGTATTTAACGGGTGTCGGCAGGTCTCCTGTCAAAATCTCCGGTGCATCGTGGTACAGGGCCAGCACCGCTGCGCGCTGTGCGTCCACATGACCGCCGAACCGCCGGTTGCGAAGCGTTGCAAGGGCGTGCGCCAGCACCGCCGTTTCCCAGGAATGCTCACACAAGTTTTCGCTGCGTACATTACGCATCAGGCCCCAGCGCATAATATACCGCATACGCGACAGCTTTGCAAAAAAATGATACATCTGTTTTCCCCTCATGTTGCCCGGCAGGTGCAGAAAGGTTTCTTGACTGCTTCTTGACTGCCTTGTAGTATGTGCAACTTTTTATTGATTATTTTACAGCAAATGGGACTAAAAAAGCAAGTGTTCTTGCTTTTTCTATCTATATAGACGCTAATTTCAATAAATTTTTATACAAAACAGCAATAAAAATCGGGCCTTATGCAGAAAATCTGCATAAGGCCCTGTCTTTTTACAGGAATTTGCGAAAAAAGTTTTATTCTGAAGTTTTTGGCAGCTCCGCAGTTTTATTTTTGTGCCAGCGGTTTCTGTCATCTGTTATATAGACGTACCCACCCAGCAGGGCAAAGCTAGCTACCGTAACCACACCGCCGGCTTTCAGCCCGGGCGTCTGATAGGTAAACCGGATAGTAGAAGTACCCGCCGGCACCTGCACCGCCATAAAGCCAACGTTTACTTTTTGGATAGATGCCGCGGCGCCGTTCACCGAGGCTCTCCAGCCGCCCTCCCACGGCACGCTGAAAAACACCAGCCGCGGCTTATCCGCAGTCACTTTGGCGGTAAAGCCCAGCTTATCCGTTGTAAAGCTGCTGCAGGTCGTGGCCGCGCGGGACCGACAGTCCACAAAGTAGGCCTGCTCCGTGTAGGAAGCCGCACTGATATTGCTGTAATGCGTCAAGGTAGCCTTTGCAGTTGACACATCTTTGTCCTCGACAACCAGCGCTTTCAGCAGCGCCAAGCTGCGGTCTCCCTCCGGCAAGGCGTTATACTCTTTACGGGTAATATAAGAGTCATAGCTGTACCCCATGGGAATAAAATACTGGTTTTCATAAATTTTGCTGCCGTTCTGCGTTGCGTAATACTCCCAGCCGGGCATACGCGCCTGTGAGGTGGCAGAGTCGATAAAGTTCTCCCCGTGGTTGATGGGGTCAAACAGCCACCGGCAGCTCAGAAAGCTGCGCAGCGCATACACATCTGTGCTGGGTCGGCTGCCCACATCGCGCGTAACTCCAACGGTGGGATAAAAATCCATAATGGAGCCGGGAACAATGCTGTGGAACGCCTGAATCGTCGGGCGCTGCCAGTACATGGGGAGATTGTCCATGCCGTCGTACACGTCCAGCCGACAGAACTGCTTGCCGTCGCTTGGCAGGTGAATGTCATCACCCTTGTTCAGCGCATAGGGGATAATCTCATTGTGTGTGTCATCGCTCTGCGTTTTTCCGGTTGTAATGTAGAACAGACTGTAAATAACCGCGATAAATGCTACACCGACCGTAGCCATACGCAGAAATATTTTTTTATGGCGGCGGTAATATCGGAAAATAATAATGAGCAAAAGAAGACTAACCAGCGCAATGGCCACATAAGCCCAGAAGCGGGTGGGGTACTTTTCCAGTCCGTAGGAAATCGTTTGTATTTTCCGGCCGTCGTTGGTATCGGTTCTGGTGATGTTCGGCATTAGACCGATAGAAAGACCGATCGCCAGCGTAATGCCCAATGTCCACCGAATCGCCCGGCCCCAGTCCACATCTGTCCGCTGCAGGCAGGCAAGCGTTGCCAGGACCATCATCAGTACAAGCATATAATACCAACGCGCATAATAAGAAGCGTTGAACAGCTGGAACGCGCTGTTTAAAACTGGCACAAACGCCATAAAGAACAGTACGGTCAACAGTGTTTTATACCATGCTTTTTTGCGGGACTGCAGCGCTGCAATGACGCCGCTCATGCTGAACAGCGGCAGCCATGCTCCCAGTGAAGCCCACTGGCTGTCGCTGTCCGGCGTGAAGTTAGCACGAGCCGGCAGGTCGGGTGGGAAGAAGAAGCAGCTGAAAATATGCAGATAACGCTGGTTGCGGTCATACAGCAGTGCATTCCAGCCGTTGCTGGGGTCATTGACACGGTTGTTTTGTGAAATGGCAAACAGCGTCGGCAGCAGTAGTATGCAGGAACACGCCACTCCCAGAACGGCCTCCACCCACAGTAGGGCAAAGTCCTTGCCGCTGATGCTGCGGTACTGTTCATCATGTGCAAACCAGCGCACCAGCCAATAGATGATGACAAAAACAACCTGTCCCACAAAGAAGTAGTAATTGACAAAGCAGCACAGGAAGGTGCACAGCGCAAACACGCCCCGCCGTCGGTGATACATATATTCGTCCATTGCCCACAGGAACAGCGGGAAGAAAATAATGGCTTCGTGAAAATGATTGAAAAAGACGTTATAAACGGAAAAGCCTGAAAAAGCATACAGCATGCCGCCCAAAACCGCCAAATCGCCGCTTTTGCAGTAACGGCGCAGATAGATGCTGCCGGCCGCGCAGGCGCAGCCGAACTTTAGGATATACAGCGGTCCCATCAAGTAGGGCACCGCTGCGCTGGGGAACAGCATGGTCAGCCAGAAAAACGGGCTGCCCAATAGGTAAAAAGTATAGGAGCCGACAAAATTGGCCCCTAGGTCCGTTGTCCAGCTCCAGCGCCAGTTTCCGCTGCGGATTGCATCGTGGCACATCTGATAAAAGGGCACCTGCTGTACATTAAAATCTCCATAGAAAAGGAAATAGCCCTTATCATAAATCATAAACGGAATAAAGATAACCGCAGCAGTTGCCAACCCCAATAAAAAGGCCCGCAGTATATAGTTGTGCTGCTCCGGTTTCTGCAAACGTTCCAAGTCACCGCCTCCTGCCGGAAATATGAGTATTTTGTTTTCTCATTATAACACAATTCAGGCCGCAGAAAGAAAGGGTTTCCGTTTTTTAGTCCACGGATTTCAGACTCTCCACCATATTGATTTTCTGGAAGCGGGGATACATCAGCAAATCGACCGCGGCCGTGAAGGCTGCCGTCAGCAGCACGCTCCACAAGTAAGACAGCGGGTCAATGGTGCGCGGGAACATACACATATCTATCTCGACCGTGGCAATCACAGCGTGGTGCATCAGCACGCCCAGAAACAGCCCGCCAATACAGCCAAGCGCCGTAAGCACCGTTGTTTCGCGGTAAATATACGCGGCGCTTTCCCGCTCATAAAAGCCCAGCACACGCAGAGTTGCCATTTCCCGTGTGCGTTCCGTAATATTGATATTGGTTAGGTTGTACAGCACAACAAAGGAAAGCATTCCCGCACACAAAATCAGTACTAGAACAATCACATCCAGTGCACGAATCATGTTGTCAAAGGTCGCTGTGATATCGTCCAAAAAGGCCACTGTCTGCACGCCGCTCTGCTGTGTCAGCTTTCGGCTGAGTGTTTCATGTGCACTCTGCGGCTGCACAGTGCTGGCCCACACACCATTCGTTTTCGGCGTTTCACCGGTCACTTTTTGGTAAACAGCCGGTGCAATATAGACATAGTGATAAATATAGTTTTCCGTAATGCCGGTTACCGTAAACGTCCGTTTTTTTCCGCTGCCGTCCGGAACCACCACATGGCCGCCGACACGCAGGCCCAGCCGGTCCGCCAGTTTTTCCGTCACCACCACACTGTTGCTGCCGAAAGCGACCGGGGCGTGTGTCCGGCGGTCCCGCAAATGAACGAATTTTTGAAGGCCCGCCGCATTCTGCAGCACCATCAGATTGCCAGTCATAGACGTTCCGGACGGGTTGGAAATATCCACGGAACGGTTGGTGTACAGCATCCATTTCTGAAACTGCGAGGAGTCCTGCATAATCCTTTTTGCGCCGGTGGAAAGGCCGCCGTCCTGCAGGCTGATGACCGTATTGTACTGGTTGACACTGTAGTATTGGTCATATACCACATGGCGCACACTGTCGCGGATACCGAATCCCGTAAGAATCAGCCCGGTGCAGCCGGCAATTCCAACAACCGTCATAATCAGCCGCTTTTTATAGCGGAACAGGTTGCGCGCTGTGACTTTTGCTGTGAAATTCATGTGTTTCCACAGTGGTGTCAAACGTTCCAGCAAAATTCGGCGGCCGGGTTTCGGGGCCTTTGGCTGCAAAAGCGCCGCCGTTTTTTCGCACAGGACTGCCCGGCACGCACCCCATGTGGACAGCAGGGTAACACCCACCGCCAGCAGGCAGCCTATCAGCGCATAAAATGGGACAACGTGCGCGGTCATGGGCGGCGCGCTGTACATAATGCGGTAAGCGTTCCAACAAACCGGCGGCAGTGTCAAACATCCAATGACAACGCCGGTGACACTGCCCAGCACACTGACCAGCAGTGCATACAATAGGTACCTGCGCGCAATGGACCGCTCCGAAAAGCCCATTGCTTTATAGGCACCGATTTCGATACGTTCTTCTTCCACCATGCGTGTCATGGTCGTCAGCACGACCAGCGCCGCGACCAGGAAGAAAAAGGCAGGGAATAGGCGGGAAATAGACTGCATGCGGTCGGCGTCAAGCGTAAAGCTATGGAAACCGACATTTTTGTCCCGGTCCAGCACATACCACACCGGCATTTTCACCTGCCGCAGCTGCTGTTCACCGTTTGTCAGCTGTTTTTCGGCTGCGGCAAGCTTTTCCTGTGTTTGTGTGCGGCTCTTTTCAAAGGCGGCGCGGTTTTTGCGTACCTCCACCGAGGCAGCATTCAGTTTTTTCTGTCCGGCCTCTGTTTCCGCTTTGGCTGCGGCGAGCTTTTGGGTATTTCGCTGGATTTGCGTTTTTGCCGCAGAAAGCTTTTGTGCAGCCTCCGCCAGCTGCTGTTCCGTGCGCTGCTTTTGGCTTTGGTAGGCGGTCCCACCGCTTGCAAGCTTCGCTTTTTGAGCGGAAATCTGCGTTTCCCCCTCTGCAAGCTTTTTGTGGGCAGCCTGCAGCTTTGGCTGTGCGGCGGCAGCCTGCTTCTCATACTGTTCCTGTGCCCGCTGCCATTTTTCACGATTTTCGTTGAGTTCTTTTTCAGATGCGGCAAGCTGCTGGGTTCCTTTGTCATAGGCTTCTATTTGTTCGCGCAGTGCCGCCGCTTCGGTACTGGCACCCTGTCCGGCCGTCTCCAGCTGGGCAAGCGCCGCCCGCGCCTGTTCCACCGCGGTGGAAGCGCCCTTCAGTTTCTGCCGCGACTGCTCCAGCTGTGTCTGCGCCGCAGTAAGCTTTTGCTTTTGGGCCGCCAGCTCCGTTTTTGCATCTGACAGCTTTGCTTCCTGTGAGGTCAGCTCCGCACGGCTGGCCATTAGTTTCTGCTGTGCCTGTGCCAATGCTTCACGGCCGCTCCGCAGCTGTTCTTCGGCGGCGGTAAAACGGCTTTCTGCCTGCTTTTTTTGCGCTGTATATTCTGTAAGCCCCTGCTGATACTGCGTTTTTGCCTGTGTAAGCTGTTTTTCACCAGCGGCTGTCTGCCGACGGGCCTCTGCTAGCTTTTTTTCGTTTGCCGCTATCTGTGTTTCGGCAGTGGTCAGCTTTTTCTGCGCGGATGCCAGCTGTTTCTGTGCATCCATTTTCTGCGTTTCATAGGTTTTTCGGCTTGCGTCCAGCTTTTTCTGCGCACTGGCGGTCACTTCACTTCGGCGCAGCGGCGCACGCGTTTTGCCCAAAGATGTCAGCGTACTGCACACGGCAGACACCTTTGTTTGATAATCTTCCGTAAAGGCGCTGACTTCTTTTGCATTTTTTGCCGTGACATACATACAGGAATACGCCGATGAAGAAAAAGTCTGTGGCAGCACATACAGATAATGACCGAGCTGTCCGTTGCCGATATTGGTCGTACCCAGCGAAAAGCTGACATATAAAGGTGACTGTATCAGCCCAACAACCTTTAGCTTCGTGTACTTCAGATTTTTCTGCCCATTTTGTTCCTGCAGGGTGATGGAATCCCCGAGGGAAATAGGCATAAGACGCTGACTGTCCAGCACGCATTCCTGCCCATTTTTCGGCCAGCGGCCGGAAATCAGCACGGGGCGGTTCATGACGTTCGCTCCATTCTGCGGCAGTGCATGGACACGTACACTAACGTCCGATTCGCCGATGCGGCTCATGACGTCCTCCACATAAGAGGGCGTTGCCGCCTGCACACCCTGACTTTTCTGCACCGCCTGCACATCCTGCTCGGAAAAGCCAAGCGTGGAAAGCAGCTCCACATCCATGGTATTCTGCTGGTCAAGGTATCCGTCTACCGTACTGCGCATCTGCGGCGCCGCAGAGGAAATGCCCGCAAAAAAACCGGCGCCCAGCGCTACAATCGCAAAAATAGCAAAGAAACGCCGGCCGGAGTGGAAAAAGGAACGCAGGATGGATTTTCCGTATGCCTTCATACTACCACTCTATCCTTTCTGCCGGAAGCGGAGCGGGGTTCCGGGTAACCTTCTGCACTTTTCCCGAATGAATATGAATCACACGGTCCGCCATAGCGGCAAACGCCTGGTTGTGCGTAATGACCACAACCGTGCGGCCGTTGTCACGGCAGGTGTGCTGCAGCAGCTGCAAAACCTGCCGACCCGTCACATAGTCCAGTGCACCGGTCGGTTCGTCGCACAGCAAAAGTTTTGGATTCTTTGCGAGTGCGCGCGCAATGGCCACACGCTGCTGCTCGCCGCCGGAAAGCTGCGCCGGAAAGTTGTCCATTCGTTCGCCAAGGCCCACCCGTTCCAGCACTTTGCGCGGGTTCAGCGGACTGCGGCATATTTGGGAGGCAAGCTCAACATTCTCCAGCGCCGTCAGATTCTGTATCAGGTTGTAAAACTGAAAGACAAAGCCCACGTCATGCCGGCGGTACTCCGTCAGCTGGCGCTCCGTGCAGGCACTGACGTCCCTGCCGTCCACCAGAATCTTACCGGAGGTACAGCTGTCCATGCCGCCCAGCAGGTTGAGTATGGTCGTTTTTCCAGCGCCGCTTGGGCCAACCATAACGACAAATTCGCCCTTTTCTATTTCAAAGCTTACACCATCTGCCGCAGCAGTGACCGTGTCGCCCATGCGGTACTCCTTGCGTACATCTGTAAAGGAAACGTATGCCATGTATTTCCTCCGTTTCGTCTTCAGCCTTTTTTCAGAATTAGTCTGGTTTCACCGGGGTTC
Source organism: Caproicibacterium lactatifermentans (assembly GCF_013315815.1). NCBI lineage: Bacteria > Bacillati > Bacillota > Clostridia > Eubacteriales > Oscillospiraceae > Caproicibacterium > Caproicibacterium lactatifermentans. The sequence continues at coordinate 37,682 of NZ_CP046051.1, read as the reverse complement.
AGCGTAATGAGTTTGGAAGCAATGCGCGGGTGCTTCAGCTGCCTGCGCACCATGTCCCGCAGGACCGTGCCCCCGTGGCAGCCGTGAATCACCCGTACCTCCTGCACATCAGCCGGTGTATGGGAAAGCCAGTGTGTTAAAAGGTGCATGGCGCTTTCCCGCGTTTCACCGTGAATGTCCAGTTCTACTACAGAGCCATGCCGGTATTCCGTCATATTCTTTTACTTCTTTCCCTATAGGAACCTTTTGGGAACAGACATGCCCCCAAAAAGGATTTATCCTCTTATTTCTTGTGCGTTTACTACCCTTATTATACTCGGTTCCCCGCCGAAAAGGAATACGATTCAAGCCGCCGCACCTGCAAAAAAGCAGAAACTGTGTTATAATGCTTTTATCCTATTTTTTCGACAAATTCGTTCCTGTACAGAAGGTGAAACCGTGAAAACTGCAGACCTGCGCCGTACCCTGCTTTCTTGCAATGACAGGCTTCTTGAAATTGGCGGGGAGCACTTGTACTACACCCGCGAAACCAACGCTCCGGGCTGTCACCGGCTTTCCCTGCTGGTTTACAGCCAAGCGGCAAAAAGCAGCCGCACGTTGGCTTCCTACCTCATTATGAAACCAGAATACCGAATGCACTCCTTTGCCTTTCCCGACTCTGTCCTTGTCGTCATGGAAAACGGGGACAGTGAAGCATGGATACTGAAGCTAAATAAGCACACCGGTGCAGAAGAGCAGCTTTCCCGCGTGCGCTTTGCCGGAAACTTTGCCGGATGCTGCGCACTGGATGCAGACCACGTCGTTCTGTACTCCCATGCCAGCCGGCGGGACGCCTCTTTGTTTTTGGAATACCGCCGCCACACCGGTTTTGGGCAGGCGGCAAGCCTTTATGACCTGCAAAAGGACTGCTGCTGGTCCATTCGGGACCCGCGTATTTGTGCCGGTGCCCAGCTGATTCCGTTTGATGGAGGCGGTGAGCGCCGGCTGCTGGCCGTAAAAGCATGGGGAACCGAGAAGGAAAAGCAAAAAGCTTTTCTGGAACGTGAGTGGGTTTCCGCCCCTGTCGAGGACCGTGTTTGGCTGTGCACACTGCAGCAGTTTCTCTCCTCCATTGAAGCGGAGTGCCCCGAAGTTCCCATGACCTGCACCCTGCGGGCGGGAATTGATGGTATGGTTCGCTGTGCCGGACAGGACCGGGATTCCTTATATTTCCGCGCCCAATATTTTCCGACACAGGATCAGCAGCTTCTCGCGATAAGCAAACACACCGGCGCGAAGCGCCGGGCCGCCTCCCTCAATCTTTCTCCCTCGGAAAAGGACGCTTCCTTTCTTGCGGAAAACGGACACTTTTTCAAGCTGAGCGACCTGCCGGACGGACGCACCCATGTACAGGGAATTCTAAACAGTACCCTTGACACGGTCTACAGCCGAAGCCTTGGACAGCTGGCCGCCTGTCTGGATGACCGCTGGCTACTGCTGCGTGATATCCTTTGTGACGGAAAGGACAGCCTTCTGTTTTATCACCTGCTGGATACACAAACCGGGCACACCACGGAGCTGGAAGGCCGCTGTGCGGTCCGCAACAATACATTGGTTTTGTTTTAATCTTTGACTGCATACAAAAATGCCGTCCACGGAATTTTCCGGGACGGCATTTTTTACGCTTTTTTACGAAAGCAGTTATTTTTTAGAGGAAGCTGCACTGCTGGCTGCCTTGGAAGAAGCACTGGACGCTTTGGAAGAAGCAGTACTGCTGACTGCTGCCGAGGAAACCGGCGCGGCAGCAGAAGCTGCGGAAGCGGTGCTGGAGGGCGCCGTATAGTAAAGGTCCGCCGTAAACTTCTTTGTTACAGCGTCGTTCCATGTGGCGCCTTTATAGGACTTTGCTTCGTTTTCAATATCCTGGAGAAATGTTTCGCCCTTCAGCGCGTGCAGCAGCTGCAGGCGGTTGTCGCCGTTCTTCAGGAAGGAATCTGTCTTTTCCTTAATGTCGTTTTTCGTTATCAGGACATAGTAGGAAGAGGAAGCTTCCAGCAGACGTGTTTCACCGGCCTTCATTCCCTTCACGGCAGAAATCATATCCGTTGGCAGGGAAGAAGCCACTGTGGAGGAATCCATGTCCCCGGTCATGGCCTGATAAGTGTCGGAGGTTCCGTGGGCGTTGGCAAAGGACGTGCTGGCGGCCTTTAGTGTCGTTTTTCCACCGCGAATCTGGGAAAGGTAGCCGTCCAACTCTTTTTTCAGGGCCGCTTTTTCGGACGCCGTCATCGCTGTTGTTCCGCTGGAAGTGGCGGCGGCGCTGCCGGCTGCGGCAGAGGCAGCGGAGGAAACGGCACCGCTGGATGCGGAAGAAGCCGGCTTTTCCAGCGGCACAAACATATACTCAATGTCTGAGTAGTGCTTTTCAAAATAATCTTTCTGGGTGCTGGTGGGGATTGCCTTGCTTCCGCCGGCGTCATAGGTGCCCATAAAGACCTTGCGCAGCTGATAGATATATTCCGCATACGCCGTCTGGAAAGATGATTCGGACACATGCTTGTCCGCCAGCGTGCTGGAGAACTGCTGTGCCCATGCGTTCTGCGCAGCTTGCTCTACGGCGGAATTTTCAGATGAAGTAAGGCTCAGCTTCATTTGCTTCATCTTGTCGTTCAGGACGAACAGTTCGTTCGTCAGCTGCTTTGCGCGGTCGTTAACCCACGTCATGGCGTCCTTGTTGTCGATTTTTGCTTTTTTCATGTCAGCTGTGGTGGTTTTACTCTGTGCCTCGCTGTAGGCGTTGTAAAGTTCATAGATATAAACACCAGAAGGCAGAGTCAAGTTCGCGGTCTTGGCACACCAGGACTCATCTTTGCCAATGGTGCAGCCGGCGGCGGCACCGACAACCAGCGCACAGGCCAAAACACCAGCCGTAAATCTCTTTAATTTCATTGCTGCTACACTCTCCGATTGTCAGATTTTATGGACTGTATTTCCTGATATACAAAAGCGGATATAACAGATAAATTATACTACACAGAGGTACATTTGTCCATTTGTTTTGCGCTTGCTTTGCTGGATGAACCACTCGGTGCGGCAGGGCTGCTTTCCAAAATGTCTTTCAGCAGTGCCAAAATATCTTCGCCTGGCTGTGGGTGAACCGCAATATAGGGTTTTTGGCCCGCATTAACCAGCACACGGCCGGGATAACGTGCCGACAGCTGGGAAATCCACTGCATATTCAGCTTTTTCTGGTACAGCTGCAGCTGCCCTTGTCCTTCTTTTACTTCGGTTACACCGCACAAACCGGCCATGTTGCGCAATAGGGCAATCTGAATAAGGCCCTGTACACTTTTGGGCGGGTCACCGTAGCGGTCAATCAGTTCATCGGTCACATCCAGCGCGTCCGCATCGCTGCGGATATCCGCAATGCGGCGGTACATTTCCAGCCTGCCGCTGTTGTCACTGATATACGACTCCGAAATATGTGCCTGCAGCGGCAAGTCCATGACGCACTCCTCGCCCTGCGGCGGCGCCTCTCCTTTTTCGGCAGCCACGGCATCGCCCAGCAGCTTTAGGTACATTTCGTAGCCAACCGCCTCCATGTGACCGTGCTGTTCTCCTCCCAGTATATTGCCCGCGCCGCGAATTTCCAAGTCCCGCAGGGCAATCTTAAAACCAGAGCCGAACTCCGTAAACTCACGTATTGCCGATAGGCGTTTCTGGGCAATTTCGGACAGTGCCTTATTCGGCTGGAATGTAAAGTACGCGTAGGCCCGGCGGGAACTGCGCCCCACACGGCCGCGTATCTGGTGCAACTGTGACAGGCCCATTCGGTCCGCGTTGTCAATAATTAAGGTATTGGCATTCGGCACATCTACGCCGGTTTCAATGATAGTGGTACAGACCAGTACATCAATTTCGTGGTCTATCAGCTGCCGCCATACTTCCGAAAGTTCCTGTTCGCTCATTTTGCCGTGACCAATGCCAATGTGTGCCTCCGGCACACGGGCCTTCAGCCGTGCTGCCACACGCGTGATGGAAGCAACATCATTGTGCAGCCAGTAAACCTGCCCACCGCGGCGCAGTTCCCGCCGGACGGCGTCTGCCAAAACGCCCTCATCGTGCTCCATGACATACGTCTGCACTGGATGACGGTCATGGGGGGCTTCCTCCAGAACGCTCATGTCCCGAATGCCGGACATGGCCATGTCGAGGGTACGCGGAATCGGCGTTGCCGACAAGGTAAGCACATCGACATTGTTGCACAGGTGCTTGAGTTTTTCTTTTTGTGCCACACCAAAGCGCTGTTCCTCATCGATAATTACCAAACCCAAGTCGCGGAACTCCACATCTTTGCTGATGAGCCTGTGTGTGCCAATAATCAAATCAATGCTGCCATGGTGCAGCTTATCGATAATCTTCTGCTGCTGTTTAGGGGTACGGAAGCGGGACAGCAGCTCAATATTGACAGGGAAGCCCTCCATACGGCGCAGGGCAGTTTGATAATGCTGCCATGCCAAAATGGTCGTCGGCACCAGCAACGCACACTGTTTGCCGTCACAAATACATTTGAATGCCGCGCGCAGAGCAACCTCTGTTTTGCCAAAGCCCACGTCCCCGCAAAGCAGCCTGTCCATGGGTGCCTGCTTCTCCATGTCTGCCTTAATTTCCTCAACGCAGCGCAGCTGGTCATCGGTTTCATCAAACTCAAACCGGCTTTCAAAGTCACGCTGCATATCGCAGTCGGGGGAGAAAGCAAAGCCTTTTGCCTGCATACGCGCTGCATACAGCTGAATCAATTCTTTTGCCATATCGCGCACCGCACGGCGGACACGCGTTTTGGTTTTTTCCCATTCGGTGCCGCCCAGCCGGTGCAGATGCATGGAAGCGTCCTCCCGCGGCCCAATGTAGCGGCTGACAAGGTCCAGCTGTGTCACCGGAACATACAGGATATCTCCCTTGGCATACTGAATTTTCAGATAATCTTTCACAATACCGTGGGTATCTATTTTTTGTATACCCTGATAAATACCAATGCCGTGGCTTTCATGCACAACATAATCCCCCGGCTGCAGCTCAGACAGAGAACTAAGCGGGCGGCTGTTTTTGCTGTGCTTTTTGCGGCGGCGGCCGTCGGACTGCAGCAGCCGGCCATGCGTAAGAATTCCCAAAAAGGCACCGGGCCATTCCGCGCCAGCTGAAAGGGAGCCGGGCAGCACTGCGACCGCACCGCGCGCAATTTCCTGTGTATCCTCTGTATAGTAGGCGTTAATGCCCGCGGCAAGCAGGTCGGTCACGATGGTATGCGTGCTGCGCTCATTGCCGGCCAATACCGCACAAGACCATTTTTTGCGCAGCATTTCGGACAGGTCCTCGGTCAGCACCTGCACGGAACCTCCCCAAACGGAAAGCTGACGGGCTGTAAAGTTGAGCAGTGTCTGAACAGGAATCTCATAACTGCCGCGGGCAAAGGTATCCAGAAAAATGGTATCCCGCTTTTCAAAATAGGACAGTGCGTCGGTCCATGTTTGATTGTAATCGTCTAAATGTCTGCACAGCACGCCCTCCTCCAGATACCCTTTCAGGTCCTCGTTCCAGTGCAGCTGCGCTGTGCGCATTTTTTCTTTAACATTGACGGTTTCACTGACAAATAAAAGGTCGTTTTCTGCGCAATAGTCAAGCAGGCAGGCTGGCTGGTCATACAGAATCGGCAGGAATTTGTCCATGCATGAAAGGGCCACACCCTGTTCCAGAGAATCAGCCTGTTCCTGTAAAATTGGCCGCGCGAGCGGTGCATTTTTCCCCCGCAGAGAAGATGCAATCCTGCGCAGCCGCGCTGCCAGCGAGGCTGTATTATCCGCCAGGGCTTCCGCTGCCGGAGATATGCAGACACTGTCGACTGGAACCGTTCGCCGCTGTGTTTGTGTATCAAAAGAAGAAAGCGTGTCGATTTCGTCTCCCCAAAATTCCGCACGCACGGGGGCACTGTTTCCCGGTGAAAAAAGATCCAAAATGCCGCCGCGGCGGGCAAACTGGCCAGGGCCTTCCACCTGTGCCGCACGCTCATAGCCACAGTTCAGCAGCAGTTTTTCCACTTTCTCCGGAGCAACGGTATCTCCGGGCGCAAGGGTTCGTGTGCGCTTGCGCAGTTCCTCCGGTGGAATGGTATCCTGCAGGGCGCCGTCGATACAGCAGATAACGGCATCACAGCCGCCGGCCGTCAGGCGGGACAGCACCTGCAGTCGTTTGTGTTCATATTCATGGGAAGCGGTTTCATCGCCGCGCAGCGTAAAGTCCCTCACCGGATAATACAGGGCACGCATTCCCTGCGCAGAAAGGTCACCTGCCATCCGATTTGCCTCCGGTTCGTCGCCGGCAATAAGGAACACCCGGCGGCCGGTATGCACCCACAGAGAATAAATCAGGTTTGCCTTATGGATGCCGGACAATCCGGTAACCGCCGCCGGAAACCTATGCTGGCGCACAGCCTCCAGCAAAGTCTGATATTCTCCCATATGGGAAAGGGCATTTGCAATAAATTTCATAGTGCTCTCCTGTTCTGTCAAGCATAAAACAATAGGTCCATTTTTCCTGTCGAAAAGGCAGAAAGTCAGATACTCATATTTTTTTGCAGTTCTTGGGGCCTTATGGTATAATAGAGATTAAAATTTATAAGTTTCCAAGTTTAAATGCTTACTGCTTTAAAGCAGTGTTCTGAGGGGGATTTTTATGGAAGAGAAACAAAAAAGCCGTGCATCCTTTACCAGCCGTATCGGTTTTGTGATGGCGGCGGCCGGTTCTGCGGTAGGTCTGGGGAACATCTGGCGCTTTCCGTATCTTGCGGCAAAGTACGGAGGCGGCGCCTTTCTGCTTGTGTACATCATTTTGGCTGTCACCTTTGGTTTCAGTCTGATGATCGTAGAGTTCGCTATTGGCCGTAAAACGCATATATCCGCTATTGAAGCGTATGGCAAGCTGGACCACCGCTTCAAGTGGCTGGGATACCTTGCCTCCATTGTGCCGATTATTATTCTGCCGTATTACTGCGTTATCGGTGGCTGGGTTTTCAAGTATTTTGGTGTCTTTATTTCCGGCCAAGCCGGTGCTTCCTCAAAAGACGGCTTCTTTTCAAATTACATTGGTCAGACAGCGGAGCCCATTGTCTGGTTTATGGTCTTTATGATTGCAACGGCCATCATCGTTATGCTTGGTGTGGAAAAAGGCGTAGAAAAAGTCAGCCGCACCCTGATGCCTCTGCTGCTCATCCTGAGTATTGTCACGGCCGTGTATTCCCTGACACTGCCAAACGCCATGGCCGGCGTCAAATATTATCTGATTCCGGACTTCTCCCATTTTTCCGTCAATACCGTGCTTGCGGCACTCGGCCAGCTGTTCTATTCCCTGAGCCTCGCCATGGGTATTACCGTTACATACGGTTCTTACTGCAGTAAGAAAGACGATTTGGAAGTATCTTCCACACAGGTAGATATCTTTGATACCGGTGTTGCTCTGCTGGCCGGCCTGACGATTATTCCAGCCGTATTTTCTTTCTCCGGCGGCAGCCAGGCACAGTTGCAGCAGGGCCCCGGGCTGATGTTCGTCATGCTGCCAAAGGTATTCAGCAGCATGGGCTTCGGTGGAGTCATTGCCGGTGCGGCATTCTTCCTGTTGGTACTGTTTGCGGCCTTAACCTCTTCGATTGCACTGATGGAAACGGTTGTGTCCATTTTTCAGGACAAACTGCACATTGGCCGCATGGCAGCCTCCATACTGACACTGGCAATTTCCGTGGTGCTTGGCCTTTTGTCTTCGCTGGGCTTCGGCGCGCTATCCGGTGTAACCCTGTTCGGCTTTGATTTCCTAGACTTCTTTGACTTTATCAGCAACAGCATTCTTATGCCGCTGGTCGCTCTGTTCACCTGTATCCTGGTCGGCTGGGTTGTTGGCATGAAGACGATTGACGACGAAGTAACCATCAGCTCGAAGTTCCGCCGTGAAAAGCTGTGCAATGTCATGATTAAATGGATTGCGCCAATCTTTATTATTCTGATTCTGGTTTCCAGTGTGCTGAACTCCCTGGGAATTATTAAGCTCTGACCGTTCTGTCTAGCTAAACGGAAAACGCCGTACACTGCATTCTACAGTTGTGCGGCGTTCTTTATACGCTTTTTACAGCTTTCTTTAACCTTTTCCGTTATAAAGATTCATGGCCTCCACCATTTTGCCATTGACCAGCAGCTCCGCTGCCTCAGCCGCGTGCTGAAAGCTCTGTTGCATTTGTTGGCTGTCCTCGTTCGAAAAACGGCTGAGAACCCAGTCCGCCAAATCCCACTGCGGCGTCGGCTTGGCACCGATGCCGATTTTCACGCGGGGAAATTGGTCACTGCCGGCAAGATAAATGATATTTTTCATGCCGTTGTGCCCGCCGTCGCTGCCCTTTCGGCGAAGACGCAGCCGGCCGCAGGGGAGAGAAATGTCGTCAAAGAAAATAATGGTGCGTTCTGGCGGCAGCTTATAAAAGCGCATGGCCGCGGTCACGCTCTGGCCGGACAGATTCATATAGGTAGAGGGCTTCAGCAGCAAAACTTTTTTGCCGCCCACCACAGCTTGGGCGCACTGTCCCTGAAACTGCAGCTTATCTATGGAAACGCCGGCTTTCTTTGCAATGGTATCCAGTGCCATAAAGCCGGTATTGTGCCGGGTACCCTCATACTGGCTGCCGGGGTTGCCCAAACCGGCCAGTATCCACTCGACCGGTCCCGCAGAAAAGGAATTTTTAGAAAATAACATAATATACGATGCCTCAACACAAAAGGGGCTGCCGCGGACGGCACCGGTTTTTCGGTGCTTTGCGGCAACCCTGTTCTTTTTTATTTTGTAATTTTAATGCATTTTTAAGCGAAAATTAAATAAACATCGGAGAAACCGGTTTATCCTCATAGATGCGCTCGATTGCTTCGGCAAAAGTCGGTGCAGTCGGCAGCACTGTGATTTTATCAATGCGCTTTTCCGGCGGCAGGGGAATGGTATCCAGCAGAACAACTTCCTTCAGGACAGAATCCTGCAGGCGCTGAATGGCCGGGCCAGAGAGAACGCCATGGGTTGCGCAGGCAGTGACGGAAACCGCGCCGTGTTCCATGATGGCCTGTGCCGCATTGCACAGTGTACCGGCAGTATCAATCATATCATCGACGATAATGACCTTTTTGCCTTCAACGGAACCGATAATGTTCATGACTTCGCATTCATTGGCACGCTGACGGCGCTTGTCAACAATGGCCATAGGGGTGCCGATGCGCTCCGCAAAATCACGCGCACGTGTGACAGAACCCAAGTCAGGGGAAACGACAAGGTAATCATCCACATGGTCACCCAGACGTTCTTTCATAAAGGAAGCAAGCAGCGGTGCTCCGCGCAGGTGATCAACCGGAATGTTGAAAAACCCCTGAATCTGCGCCGCGTGCAGGTCCATGGTCAGCACACGGTCGGCGCCGGCAGTTTCAATAATATCGGCACACAGTTTTGCACTAATCGGGTCACGGGCCTTTGCCTTGCGGTCCTGGCGGGCGTAGCCGAAGTGCGGAATGACAGCCGTAATGCGGGCAGCCGAAGCGCGCTTCATGGCGTCAATCATAATCAGCAATTCCATAAGGTTGTCATTAACCGGAGAGCAGGTGGACTGCACAATAAAGCAGTCGGAACCGCGCACCGATTCCTTCAGAGAAACGGAGATTTCGCCGTTGCTGAAAGTGGTGACTTCACTTTTGCCCATGGGCAGGCCGAGGCATTCACTAATCTGCCGCGCCACGTCCGGGTTTGCGTTTCCAGCAAAAATTTTGATATCCTTGCCGTGAAAATTCATTTCTTTTCCCCCTGTTTTGAAACAATCATTTGTCTTTTTGCCTTTTGGCATCTTTTTTCCGCAGGAAACAAGTCACCGCAAAGCGTGCCTTTCCACCGAAAAAGTGCCCCCTGCTATTCTTTCCATCTATTTTGTGTACAGGCCAAAAAGGCCCGCACGCACAAGCAGGGTGCTCCACCGCTGAAGCACCCTGTTGTTGACAACTATCGCAGTACAGAATAGGGTTCTAAAATCTCCCCTTCTGCAACTTTTTTATTGTAAACCTGCACGGAGTTAAGCAAAACGTGGTCTTCCACATACGCGTTTTGCAGGATTGTATTAGGTCCAATGGTGCAGTCCTGCCCCACCGAGGTAGTCCCCTGCAGGATACTTCCCGGTAAAATGCAGGAATATGCGCCAATTTTGACATCTGGTCCAATAATAACGCCGTCTGTGCAAGGGATGGCAATGCCTTCCGCCATGTGCCGGTGCAGAACGCGCTCCCGTGCGATTTGGTTCAGCTGATACAGCTGTATGCAGTCGTTCGCACCCAAAACTGCAGCTGAGTCTTTCGCCGGAAACACGCTGACCTGCCTGCTGCGGTGAAGCAGCGCAATGGCGTCCGTTAGATAATATTCACCCTGGGCGTTGTCGCTGGTAATATCGTCCAAAACGCTCAGCAGGTCATCCACAGCAAACCAATAGGAGCCGGAATTGATTTCATTAATTTTTTGTTCTTCCGAACTGGCGTCCTTCTGCTCCACAATCGCAGAAAGGAGCTGTGTTGCTGGGTCACGAACAATTCGGCCGTAACCTGTGGGGTTTTCAACTTTCGCCGAAACGACGGTTGCAGCATTGTGACTTGCATCGTGCATCTGTCGCGCATCCGATATGGTTTCCGCTGACATAAACGGTGCGTCGCCGTTTAAGACCAGCACCTGACCGCCGTGGTGTTTTTCCAAAAAAGCGCGGGCCGTCATAACCGCATGGCCGGTGCCTCGGCGCTCCCTTTGCAGGACACACCGTACAGGATGTGCAGCAAACGAACCAGCATTAATCTTTGCAAGATATGCTTCCAGCTGTTCGTGGCGGTGTCCCGTCACACAGCAGATGTCCTGAATGCCGGCTGCCTGCACGGCATCCAGCACCCAGCGCAGCATTGGCTTAAATAGTACCTCGCACAGCACTTTTGGGCGGTCTGCCTTCATGCGCTTACCTTCCCCTGCAGCCAGAACCACTGCACAGTATCGTTCTCCCATTATGCCCATAAAACCTCCCGGGCAGACGGGCCTCAGCCCGCCAGTTTTTTGCTGTCAGTAAAGAAAGTCATAATTAGACATTACCAGTATACGTATTTCTGCGGCAAAATGCAAGACCTTTATCCGCAATCTCCGCTGCTTCCGCGGAAAACAGGGCCTTGTGCCGGACCAAAGGCAGGGCCAGTCAAAAAATCCGCAAAAAATTAACAGCAGAAACACAAATTCATCTGGAATTTCCTCCTGACATTTGCTATAATATTTGTTGGGCTTTCGTTTGAAAGTCTAAATATGGATTTTATATCCTTAATTTTGCTTCTCATCCTGAAGTTTTATTAGGAATCAGAAAAAATTTATAGGAGGATCAGTCTATGAGCTGCAAGTACCTTTACTACTTCACCGAGGGTAACAAAGCCTTTAAAGGCGATATGATCACGATGAAGAACATCCTGGGCGGCAAGGGCGCTGGCCTTGCGGAAATGACCGCAGCCGGTATGCCGGTTCCGCAGGGCTTCACTATTACGACCGGAGCCTGCACGCAGTATTACACCGACGGCCGCCAGATTAACGACGAAATCCAGAAGGATATCTTCGAGCACATGAAAGGCCTCGAGAAAATCACGGGGAAGACCTTTGGTGACAACAGAAACCCGCTGCTGGTTTCTGTCCGTTCCGGCGCACGTCAGTCTATGCCCGGCATGATGGATACCATTCTGAACCTCGGCCTGAACGATGAAGCCGTGGAAGGCCTGGCAAAGAAGACCAACAATCCGCGCTTTGCATACGACAGCTACCGCCGCTTCGTTCAGATGTTTGCCGATGTTGTCATGGGCGTTTCCAAAAGTCTCTTTGAAGATGAAATTGACAAGATGAAGGCCGAAAAGGGCTACAAGAGCGACATCGACCTGACAGCTGAAGACCTGAAAAAGCTGGTTGCCGTCTTCAAGAAAATTTATGAAGACAACGAGCACAAACCCTTCCCGCAGGACCCGAAGGTACAGCTTATTGAAGCAGTGAAGGCTGTCTTCCGCAGCTGGGACAACCCCCGTGCAAACGTTTACCGCAAAATGAACGAAATTCCGTACGAGTGGGGCACCGCTGTCAACGTACAGCAGATGGCATTCGGCAACTCCGGTAACAACTCCGGCACAGGCGTTGCATTTACCCGCAACCCGGCAACCGGCGAAAAGAAGCTGTTTGGTGAATACCTGATTAACGCACAGGGCGAAGACGTTGTCGCTGGCGTGCGCACACCATCCCCCATCAGCCATCTGAAGGACCAGATGCCTGCTGTGTATGACCAGTTCACGGATATTGCCACAAAGCTGGAAAATCACTTCAAGGATATGCAGGACATGGAGTTCACCATCGAAGACGGCCACCTTTATATGCTGCAGACTCGTAACGGCAAACGTACCGCTACCGCTGCTCTGAAGATTGCCTGCGACCTTGTCGATGAAGGCATGATTGACAAGGAAGAGGCTGTCCTGCGTGTTGAACCGCATCAGCTGGACGCTCTGCTGCATCCGCAGTTTGACCCGGATGCCCTGAAGAAAGCAGAAGTCATTGGCAGAGGCCTGGCTGCTTCCCCCGGAGCTGCCTGTGGCAAAGTTGTGTTCTCCGCTGAGGACGCAAAGGCATGGAAGAAGAACGGCGAAAAGGTTGTTCTGGTTCGCCTGGAAACTTCTCCGGAAGACATTGAAGGCATGCAGTCCGCAGAGGGCATTCTGACTGTCCGCGGCGGTATGACCAGCCATGCTGCTGTTGTGGCGCGCGGTATGGGCACCTGCTGTGTTTCTGGCTGCGGCGAAATTACCGTTGACTATGACAAAAAGCAGTTCACCCTTGGCGGCAAGGCTTACAAAGAGGGCGACTACATTTCCATTGACGGCTCCACCGGCAACATTTACGGTGAAGCTCTGCCGACCGTTCCGGCTTCCATTACCGGCAACTTCGGCCGCTTCATGGAGTGGGCCGACAAGGTCCGCACCCTGAAGGTTTACACCAACGCTGACCGCCCGAAGGATGCCCAGCAGGCAAGTGACTTTGGCGCAGAAGGCATTGGTCTGTGCCGTACCGAGCACATGTTCTTCGAGGGCAACCGCATTAAGGCTATGCGTGAAATGATTGTCGCCGAGAATGTAGAAGACCGTAAGAAGGCTCTGGCGAAGATTCTGCCGTATCAGCAGGGCGACTTCGAGGGCCTGTTTGAAATCATGGGCGAGCGCCCGGTCACCATTCGTTTCCTCGACCCGCCGCTGCATGAATTCCTGCCGACAAAAGAAAACGACATTAAGGACCTGGCGGACGATCTGCACATCACCGTTGAAAAGCTGAAAGACGTTATCGCCTCTCTGCATGAGTTCAACCCGATGATGGGTCACCGTGGCTGCCGTCTGACTGTCACTTATCCGGAAATCGCTGAAATGCAGACCACCGCTGTCATCAACGCTGCTATCAATGTAACAAAGAAAACCGGTAAGAAGATTGTCCCGCAGATTATGATTCCTCTGGTTGGCGAAGCCAAGGAACTCAAGTTTGTTAAGGATACCGTTGTGAAGACTGCCGATAAGATTATTAAGGATTCCGGTATGGACCTGAAGTACGAAGTCGGCACTATGATTGAAATTCCGCGTGCTGCACTGACTGCAGGCAAGATCGCCAAGGAAGCTGACTTCTTCTGCTATGGTACCAACGACCTGACACAGATGACCTTCGGCTTCAGCCGTGATGATGCCGGCAAGTTCCTGGATTCCTACTACGAGAACAAGATTTACGAATCTGACCCATTTGTGCATCTGGACACAGAGGGTGTTGGCCGTCTGGTCAAGATGAGCTCCGAGGAAGGTAAAGCTGCCAACCCGCAGCTGCACCTCGGCATCTGCGGTGAACACGGTGGTGATCCGTCTTCCATTGAGTTCTGCCACAACTCGGGCCTAGACTATGTATCCTGTTCTCCATTCCGTGTACCGATTGCACGTCTGGCTGCCGCACAGGCCGCTATCAAAGAAAATCGCGCAAAGGCCAAAGCCTGAGTTTTTCTATAACATGCAGCCATCCTTTGGCTGCTGTATCTGACCAATAAAAACCGGTGCTGCCCCAAAAGGACAGCACCGGTTTTTTGCGCCCTTTTCGTACCCTATACACAGCCCCTCTTTTTTGTTATAATATAAAAAAGAAAAATTATCACCTTTTTAGGAGGGACCTGCCGATGTCACGAGACCGCTACGATAAAAAGAACCTGAAAATCACCCAATGGGCCGCATTGATTCTGCAGGTCCTTTTTGTCGTGCTGATTTTTTTGCCGGCAGGGAATTTGACAGACAGCCGCCTGCCTGTTAACTCCCTGCAAATGGGCCTGTTGTACCTGAAGTATGGAGACTGGATACACTTTATCGGCGGCCTTCTGTACTGTGTTCCACTGCTTGTGCTTCCTGTTGCCATCTGGCTGATAACTTTCCTGCGCAAAACTCGTTCTAGATACGGTGTGTGCATTGGGATGTGTTCCTGGGAATTCATTTCCTCTTCCATTTTTTACACGGTGGTGGCCCACCGAATGAGCGGCATTCTTACTTTAAAAAGCTGTGTCTGTTATGCAGTTGTTCTGTTGGAAATTTTGAATGCGGCCCTTTTTCTGCACGCTTTTATGCTGGCGTGGAAAAAGCCAAATTGACATTCTTTCTTTCTTTTGATAAAATGGAGAGTAGTTTTCATTTGTCTTCGTAGCTCAGCTGGATAGAGCGACCGCCTCCTAAGCGGTAGGCCGGCGGTTCAAATCCGCCCGAGGACACCACAAACGCCGTGCCGTCAAGGTTTTCGGCGTTTTTCTTTTGTCACCCTCCCGAAAAACAAATCATGCCAATAGACTACAAATGATATAGAACCCTCCTATCGCATCGGACTAAGCGGTAAGAGGGTTTTGCCCTGTATGAAGGATTCTGCGCGCCTTCTCTGCGGAATGATTCTTTATGATTGATTATGATTGAAATTGCTTTATATAATAAGTCTTGTTAGTTTAATTTGCCTTTATGCAAAATATTCAAACAATTTTTCTAAATTTGTGAATATTATTGATTGATATTGAATGTTTTTGATTGTATACTGTAATTATTCACAGAAAGAAGGTGGTCAAATGCTTACGGAAGAACGTTTTTCTATTATTCTGCACATGCTGCAGGATAAGCACTCTGTTACCGTACAGCAACTGTGTGACGTTCTCGGCGCCAGCGAGTCAACGGTTCGCCGTGACCTGCAAACTCTGGACACCCAAGGCCGGCTCAACCGCGTGCACGGCGGCGCAACTTTAGCAAATAACCGCTTTATCGCTGCCGAGGAAACCATGACTACCAAAGAGGCGCAGGCTGTTTCACAGAAAGCTGACATCGGCGCGGCCGCCGCACAGCTGATTTGTCCGGAAGATTTTGCCTACATTGATGCGGGCAGCACCACCCTGCAGCTTGTCAAGTGTCTTTCCGGCAGCGCACTGCACGCTGTTTATGTGACCAACGGTATTGCCCATGCGCGCATCCTGGCACAAAAGGGGTGTCGGGTATATGTACTTGCCGGGCAAGTACGGCCCAGCACAGAAGCGATTGTAGGGGCAGGGGCCATGGCAAACCTGCAGCGCTATCATTTCACAAAGGCCTTTATGGGTGCAAACGGTGTAACCCTGGGGGAAGGTTTCACCACGCCGGATGTGGAGGAAGCCGAGCTGAAAAATACCGCGCTGAACCGTGCGATGGAAACCTGGTTTCTTACAGATGACTCCAAATTCGGCAAAGTTTATGCCGCCGTCATTTGTCCTCTCATAGAGGGTTCCATTTTTACAAATCACCTTCCAAATGAAAAATATCGCCAATATACTTTGGTAAAAGAGAGTGACGTAAAATGATTTATACGATGACTTTTAATCCCGCTATTGATTATGTGGTCCATCTGGAAAATCACCTGCAACCGGGAAAAATTAACCGCTGCACCGATGAGACCTACCAGTTCGGCGGAAAAGGAATCAACGTAGCCGTGATGCTGCGAAATCTGGGTCATGATGCCATTGCACTGGGCTTTATCGCTGGGGAAACCGGAAGCTGGCTGCAAAAAGGACTGCACAATATGGGCCTTTTAACGGATTTTATTCGCCTTCCTTCCGGCATGACGCGTATCAACGTAAAAGTGAAAGATAAGGAAGAAACTGAAATTAACGGCAGTGGTCCGGTCATTTCACCGGCGGATATGAAGCGGCTTTATACCCGACTGGACGCGCTGAAAAGCGGTGATATATTGGTATTAGCGGGCAGCATTCCTGCCTGTCTTGCAAGCGATACCTATGAAAAAATTATGAGGAGACTTGCCGTACGAAATATTCTCGTCGCGGTGGACGCAACACGTGACCTTCTTGTAAATGTCCTCCCATACCAACCGTTTCTGATTAAGCCCAACAGCCACGAGTTGGGTGAAATCTTTGGCCGGGAACTGAAAAGCGACCGGGAAATTACTGAATGTGCCACTAAGCTGCAGGAGCGTGGTGCACGCAACGTGCTGGTAAGCATGGCAAAGGACGGCGCACTTCTGCTGGATGAAACCGGAAAGGTCCACCGAATGGCCGCACCGAGCGGTAAAGTACGCAACAGCGTGGGCGCGGGCGACAGCATGGTAGCTGGCTTCTTGGCCGGCTGGCTGCAAACTGGCAGCTATGAAAAAGCACTGCGCTTAGGAACCGCCGCCGGCAGCGCCACCGCCTGTTCCTTAGGGCTGGCAGGCAAAGAAGAAATCGACGCGATGCTTGCAAAGATGTAGTTTTTTCTGTTTATCTTTTTTGCAAAATTGTTTGCGGAAATTACAAAATTCATTGAATGACAATGGGAGGAGTTAACCATGCGTATCACAGACCTTCTCAGCACCGAATCCATTGCGCTGGATTTCCCCGTGGAAAATCAGACGCAGGTCATTGACAAGCTGGTTTCGCTGCAGGTTACCCACGGTGGCATCACGGACGTGGCGACCTACAAAAAGGCCATCTATGCCCGTGAGGCTGAGGCTTCCACTTATGTGGACTGCGGCATCACAGTGCCCCACGCAAAATGCACTTGCGTGACAAAGCCAAGCCTTGCGGCCCTGCGTCCGAAAACGCCGGTGCAGTATAACCCAGATGACGCGGAAAAAAGCAGCCTGTTTTTTATGATTGCCGCGCCAAACAATAGCAACCTGCACGTGGATTTGCTGGCCCGCATGATGCAGATGCTGATGAATGAAGATTTCGTGGCAAAACTGCACGCCGCCAAAACTCCAAAAGAGTTTCTCTCTGTAATTGACACGCAGGAAGAGGCGCAGTTTGGTAACGAAAGTATCACAAAAGAGGACGCCGGCGTCCCTACCGGCTACCGTGTGCTGGCGGTCACAGCCTGTCCCACCGGCATTGCCCACACCTACATGGCGGCAGAGGCACTCGATAAAGCCGGCAAAAAGCTCGGAATTTCCTGTAAGGTAGAAACAAACGGCTCCGGTGGGGCAAAAAATGTGCTCACCGCCGCCGAGATTGCCGCATGTGACGGCATTATCATTGCGGCGGACAAAAATGTCGAAACCGCCCGTTTTGACGGCAAACCCGTCATTTTCACCCGTGTAGATGACGGCATTCACAAGCCGGAGGAGCTGCTGCGAAAGATTGAAAGCGGCAGCATACCCGTGTTCCACGCACAGGGCGGCAAACCCGCTGAGGAAGCGCAGAACAGCAGTGTCGGTCACACCATCTATAAGCACCTGATGAACGGCATTTCACATATGCTGCCTTTTGTCATTGGCGGCGGCATTCTCATTGCGTTGGCGTTTTTATTTGATGATTACGCCATTAACCCAAAGAATTTCGGCATGAACACCCCGCTTGCGGCTTTCTTTAAGACTATCGGCGGCGCGGCATTCAACTATATGCTGCCTATTCTCTCCGCATTCATTGCCATGTCCATTGCGGACCGGCCCGGTTTGGCAGTTGGTTTTGCCGGCGGTATACTGGCCATGACCGGCACCAACTTTTCGGGACTTGCCAGCGGCGATGCCACAGGCATTTCCGGCGGCTTTTTGGCGGCACTGCTCTCCGGCTTTGTAGCAGGCTACCTAGTGAAATTTCTGGAGAAAACCACCGAAAATATGCCAAAAAGTATGGACGGTATCCGGCCAATGCTTATCTATCCGCTGGGCGGCATCTCGTGTATCGGCATAGTGATGTGTGCTATCAACCCGCTGATGGGCCTCATCAATTCCGGCATTTCCGCTTGGCTGAACTCGATGGGCGGTGTTTCCAAAGTACTGCTGGGCACTATTTTGGGCGGCATGATGAGTGTGGATATGGGCGGCCCTGTTAACAAAGCAGCCTATGTGTTCGGCACGGCGGCTTTGGCCAGCGGCAGCTTTGACGTGATGGCCGCGGTCATGGTCGGTGGCATGGTTCCGCCCCTGGCGATTGCGCTCTCTACCACTTTCTTCCCGAAGAAGTGGACACCCAGCGAACGCCGGAATGGCATTGTCAACTATGTAATGGGCCTGTGCTTTATTTCTGAGGGTGCCATTCCTTATGCCGCAGCCGACCCGCTGCGCGTACTGCCAAGCTGTATTGTCGGTTCCGCTGTTTCTGGTGCACTCTCTATGCTGTTCGGCTGTACACTGCGTGCCCCGCATGGCGGCATCTTCGTGTTCCCAGTGGTAGGGAATCCGCTGATGTACGTAGTTGCTCTGGCTGCTGGCAGCATTGTTGGCGCAGTGATGCTCAGCCTGTTAAAAAAGACACGTACTGATGCCGCATAACGGTATCTTTGAAAACTACAATCAGAAAAAAACCGGAAAGCCCTTTTGAACAGGGCCTTCCGGTTTTTTAAAATTCTGCGGGCTGTTGTCGGTGCAGGGCAGGCGGCTCATTGGTGGGCGGCAGACAGGAGTGTCCAGTACAAACGAAATAGGTTGTTCGCCCATTCAGCAGCGGATAGTCCGCTGTGGGACGCTTCAAAATTGTCACCATAGCGTTTAGGCTGCATTTTTTTAGGAGTTCGCTTACATCTTCATCCGCCGCGGGCACCACCGTGACGTGGTCCGGCGGTGAAAGAAAATCAGAAAGCGCCAGCAGAAAGAATGCGTGTCCCATCGGAATCTCCTCTGCCTGTTTGGACAAAAACGCCAGCTGGCGCCGAGCAAGGTCCTCCCAGTGCGCATCGTCTGTCATTTGGGACAGCCGAACCAGATTGTACGCCATGACCGAGTTGCCGCTGGGCATGGCCCCGTCATACGTTTCTTTGGGGTGCAGAATCAACTCCTCGTTCTTTTTACCCGACAAAAAGAAGCCTCCCTGCTCCTGGTCCCAGAAATCATGCAGTGCCCGCTGGCACAGCCGCTGTGCCTTCACCAAAAACATCGGTTCCTGCGCTGCCTGAGAAAGCTCCAGCAGGGCGAATATGGCGCAGGCATAGTCATTTAGATAGCCGGGACCGCCGCGGACACGGCTGCACCAACTGACATACAAAAAGTTATCTTCACAAAGGTTTGTCCGCAGAAACTGCTCACAGGTCAGCGCCGCATACAGGTACCGCTTACTTCCGGAAACACGCGCAAGCTGTGACAGTGCCGCAATCATCAGCCCGTTCCACGCCGTCAAAATCTTATTGTCCAAGTGAAGACGGCTACGGTGTTTGCGATATAATCGCAAAGGGGGGAGACAGTCCGCCAACGCATGAACATCCTCCATACTTCCCATCAGATGCGGAATGCTTTTTCCATTAAAGTTTCCATACTCGGTAATGCCATAGCAGCGATTGAACGCTTCTCCGGTTTTTTCTCCCAAAATTTTTTGAATCTCAGACGGTGTAAATGCATAGTACCGGCCTTCCGCACCCTCGCTATCTGCATCCTGGGCGCTGTAAAACGCTCCTTCCGGGCTGGTCATCTCCCGCAGCACATAGTCCGCTGTCTGTTTCGCGACCTCCAAATAAAAAGCGTCACCTGTGACATCATAGGCTTTGGTATAGCTCATTATTAACAAGGCATTGTCATAAAGCATTTTTTCAAAGTGCGGAACTTGAAACGCGCGGTCCGTGGAATAGCGGGAAAAACCGAAACCGATATGGTCAAACAGACCGCCCCGATACATCCGGCGCAGTGTCAGTTCCACCATACGGAGCACGGATGAATTGCCCGTTTTTTGAAACCGGTCCAATAAAAACAAAAGATTGTGCGGCGTGGGGAATTTTGGGGCTTCTCCAAAACCGCCGTATTCTTCATCAAAACTCTGCTGAAACTGCTGCATTGCCCGGTCCAAAAGAGAATCGTCCACATGGCCGCCGCTGGTTTTTTGCTTGGACAAAAGTTCCGTCAGTTCCTCCGCAGACTGTAGCAGTGCATTCCGGTCCTGTCTCCATTTCCCAGAGATAACCTGCAGCAGCTGCCGGAATCCCACCATCCCCATTTGGCTGTCTTTAGGAAAATAGGTACCGGCAAAAAACGGCTTTTTGTCCGGTGTGAGGAAAACACTCAGCGGCCAGCCGCCGCTGCCGGTCATCGCCAGACAAACGGCCATATAGACGCTGTCCAAATCCGGGCGTTCCTCCCGGTCCACTTTAATGGAAACAAAACTTTTATTAAGCAAAGCTGCAATTTCTTTATCCGCAAAACTTTCCTTTGCCATGACATGGCACCAGTGACAGGTGGAATATCCTATGCTTAAAAAAATTGGCCTGTCCTCCGCTCGTGCTTTGGCAAAGGCCTTTTCCCCCCATGGATACCAGTTGACCGGCTGGTGGGCATGCTGGAGAAGATACGGGCTGGTTTCGTGAATGAGCTGATTTTCGTACATACAAAGCCGCTCCTTCCGCGCAAATATTATCCTATGGAATCTGTGACAAACAAAATGCAAATTATTTCTAGTGTTTGCGAAAGCGGTTTTTCTATACAAAAAGCACTGACAGATGTCAAAGAGGACGGGATTGTTTCCTCTTTTTTCCGTGTATGCTGTACAGATGAACGGGAAAGTTTTAAAATAAGAAAAAGGACCAGAAAGGAGCCGAATTGTATGAAAATTGTCATTGTCGGCGGGGGCTGGGCCGGATGCGCCGCCGCTGTGCGTGCCGCCAAGGCAGGTGCAGAAACCGTTCTGCTGGAGCGCACCGATATGTTGCTGGGTACCGGGCAGGTGGGCGGTATTATGCGGAATAACGGGCGCTGGACCGCCGCTGAGGAATGCATTGCCATGGGCGGCGGCGAGTTGTTTCAGCTGATTGACAGTTGCTGCCGTCACAAAAACATCTCCTTTCCCGGCCACGCGCACGCCAGCCTTTACGACGTTGGCAAAACGCCCGGAAAAACGGAACAGTATCTGCGCAGTCTCGGCATTCATCTGCGGTTTCAATCCCGCGTGACCGGCGTCGAACTGGGCGGCAGCCAGCTAAAAGCTGTGAAGCTGCAGGACGGCACCCGCTTCTCGGCGGACGCTTTTCTGGATACCACCGGCACAGCCGGTCCCACACAAAACTGCACAAAATACGGCAACGGCTGTGCCATGTGTATTCTGCGGTGCCCCAGTTTCGGCGGAAGAATCAGCCTGACCGGCCTGTGCGGCATTCCGGAAATGCACGGGAAAAAAGCTGACGGCTCCATTGGCGCCATGAGCGGCTCCTGCAAGCTGATGAAAGGCTCGCTGGCGCCGGAAATTGTGGAGCAGCTGGACCGGGATGGTGTGGTGGTTGTTCCGCTGCCTCCGGAACTGTGTGAAGACCATCTCTCCCTAAAGGCGTGCCAGCAGTACGCTTTACCCGCTTACTCACAGAATCTGGTCCTGCTGGACACTGGCCACGCCAAGCTGATGACACCGTATTTTACGCTGGCGCAGCTGCACAAAGTGCCCGGTTTTGAAACCGCGCGGTACGAGGACCCATACGCTGGCGGAAAAGGCAATTCCATGCGGTTCTTCGCCATGGCGCCGCGGGACGATACGCTGAGGGTACAGGGCATGGACAACCTGTTCTGTGCCGGAGAAAAGGCGGGGCTGCTGGTTGGCCACACGGAGGCCATTGCAACCGGTACGCTGGCCGGATGGAATGCGGTTCAGTGTGCCCGCGGTCTTCCGCTTTTAACACTGCCCGATACACTGGCTGTGGGGGACGCTGTTCACTTTGTGCGGGAACAGATGAAAACCGAGGAAGGCCTACGGAAAAAATTCACTTTTTCCGGCTCGGTCCTTTTCGCGCATATGAAGGAGCGAGGCTTATACACAACCAATACTGTGGAAGTGCAAGAACGTGTCGCGGAAGCCGGCCTGACCAATGTCTTTGCCGGTGAGCAAATCAGTCATGATAAAAATCGCACTTGATTGTAAAATTTTTTCCTATACTTGATTTTATTGTAAAAATAGCCTACAATAAAATAAGAAACTATATCCCCTGAAAAACAGATGAAAGGAAGGCGCAAACAAGATGGACACAAAGAAGAAGCTAACCAAACAGGACTTGAAAGATAAGCTGGAACCGGTAAGCGAGGCCATGGCCAAGGCTTCCCAAACCGTAAGCGACATGGCGCGCGAAACCGCAGGAAAAGCCGCTTCTGCCGCCAGAGACGCCGCTGAGAAAGCCGAGCCGACCGTAAAGGCCGTTGGGCAGACAATCCGTGACACCGGAAAAAAGGCCACCGAGGCAGGCCGGAGGGCCGCTTCTGCACTGGTTCCGGAGGTTTATGTACAGTGGGGCAACCGCGAAGTACAGACCGCAGACCTGATAGAACGTGCCAAAACAGATTATCATATGACCAACAAGGGTGCCATTTATTCCTGCCGCCTGTACGTCAAACCAGAGGATGGCATTGTGTATTATGTCATTAACGGAAAAGAAGGAAAAATTTATCTCTGATAAATCCAAATAAACAGGAAAAAGTCCGAACAGCTGTTTTTAAAAGAAGCTGTTCGGACTTTTTTTATTGTTTACATACTGCGTGTCGTAATCAGATTGACGCCGGTCCCGCAGATGTCCTGCAAAACAACCTGCCCACGGGAAACAGGCGCCTGCAGTTCCACCTTTTCCAAAGCTTTCATGACTGCGGGCACCTGCTTTTTGGGAACGGCCTGTTCAGTTTTAACTGGACAGCGCGGGTGCAGACCGCCCCGAATACTCACAGTGCTGGTAACAATGCGTACGGGATTGGTTGCTTCCTGCCGACCGTAAACAGCGCCGTTCGGGCAGCCGTTGCCTGTCACGCGATAGTCCTGCATCTCATCTACCTGAAGGCGGCAGCCTTTCGGACAGCAGGTACAGATAATTTCTTTCATAGCATCTATGCCTCCTCTACCTGTACGGTCAGCGTATCCTGCGGCGCCTTTTCCAACAGAACACGGGGAAGAGAAATATGCTCCATTTCACCGGGCGTAACACGCTCCCGCGGATAACGCGCCGTTACGGCATCGCCGCTTCTTACTACAATGCTGCTCTTTCCAAAAATACGGCGGGCACGGAACGAAACCGTCACTGTCTTTTCCACATGATTCAGACGCACCCGCTGCGGCACCGTATAGCCCACACCACTGCCGGGTTGAAGCTCCAGCACACGACCGCCGGACGGCTCGCCGCACCGTACATAATGGGCAGCGGCCGTGCCGGCTTTTTCACTTTCATCGGAAACGAAATCCACCAAATCATGTACCTGCACAACGTTGCCGCAGGAAAAAATGCCGGGAATGCTGGTTTCCATATCTTCATAGACCACAGCGCCCTTTGTGTGCGGGTCCATGCAGATACCAGCCTGCCGCGTCAGCTCGTTTTCGGGAATGAGGCCGACACTCAGCAGGATGGTGTCACAGTCAAAGGTGATTTCCGTTCCGGGAATGGGTTTGCGATCCGGTCCCACTTTAGCAACAACCGCCTTTTCGACACGGTTCTGTCCCTGTATATCGACAATGGTATGAGAAAGGTACAGCGGAATATGAAAGTCCTGCAGACACTGCACAATGTTTCGTGTCAGGCCGCTGGAATAGGGCATCAGTTCCACACAGGCCAACACCTTGGCACCCTCCAGTGTCATGCGGCGTGCCATAATCAGACCGATGTCGCCGCTGCCGAGAATCAGCACGCGTTTGCCGACCAGATATCCCTCTATATTGGCGTACCTCTGTGCGGTGCCAGCCGTGTAAATACCGGCCGGCCGGGTTCCCGGTATGCCGATTGCACCGCGGGGACGCTCCCGACAACCCATGCACAGCAAAACAGCCTTTGCTTCCAGGACACGGTATCCGTCTTTCTGTGAAACACAGTGTACCTTTTTGTCCGGTGTCACAGCCAGCACCATCGTATCCAAGCTGACCTGCACCTGTGTATCCTGCAGCATATCGATAAACCGGCCGGCGTACTCCGGGCCGGTCAGCTGCTCACCAAACCGGTGCAGACCGAACCCGTTGTGAATGCACTGGTTCAGAATGCCGCCCAGTTCTTTGTCCCGCTCGATAATTAAAATACGGCGAAGACCGCTTTGATAAGCCCGGTACGCAGCCGCCAAACCGGCAGGACCGCCGCCGACAATAATCAAATCATACATGAGGATTCCCTCCCTGTTTGGTTTCGCAGGCCAGCACATAGCTGCCGTCACGGTCCTGCTGTACCTGCAGCGGGTCCATATGCAGTTCCCGGCACAGAAGTTCCAGCACACGCGGTCCGCAGAAGCCTCCCTGACAGCGCCCCATGCCCGCATTGCAGCGGCGCTTGACACCGTCAATCGTCCACGCAGGCACTTCACTGTGAATGGCCTGCAAAATTTCGCCTTCTGTAACAGTTTCACAGCGGCAGATAATACGACCGTACGCGGGGTACTCCTGTACCAACCTCTTTTTACCCTCCGGCGACAGCTGGCGGAAGCGAATATGACGGCGGCCGTCCCGATACTCTTTTTTCCGATCCGGCAGGTCATGCTTGTCCCGCAAAATTTTGACCACTTCCTGTCCAATGGCCGCAGCCGAGGACAGGCCGGGGGATTTGATTCCCGCAAGGTCAATAAAGTTCGGCACGTCCGGTGCCTCGCCGATGATAAAGTCGTCCGTGTCCACGTTGGCACGCACGCCCGCAAAGCTGCGGACCGCGTCCCCCAGCTGAAAGCCCGGCACACTGCGTCTGGCACTTTCTTCGACAAAATGCAGTCCGGCGGCCGTACAGGACCGGTTCTCCTCTTCCACTTCTTCCGCATTCGGGCCAATCAGCAGATTGCCATCCACTGTTGGTGTAACCAAAACGCCTTTTCCAAATTTTCCAGGGCACTGAAAAATCGTAGAATGTACCAAATTGCCCTCGTTTTTGTCCAAAACATAGTACTCGCCGCGGGTGGGGAGGATATGAAAACGCGGCTGGCAAATCAGATTATGTATTTTTTCCGAATACACACCCGCTGCATTGATGACATACCGGCTTTCAATCGTCCCGCCGGGGACTGTCAGCGAAAAGACACCGTCTTTTTTGCGGATGGCGGAAACAGGACTGCGCCGCAAAAGCTTTGTGCCGTTCCGCACGGCCACTTCTATCATGGCCAGCGCATACTCCCACGGGCTGACAATACCGGCGCTGGGCGCCCACAAGGCACCCAAAACCTGTTTGGAAAGGTTCGGTTCTTTTTGCAGCGTTTCCTGTGCGGAAAGCAGCTGCATATCCGGCACACCGTTTGCCAGACCATTTTCATACAAATGCCGCAGCCGCGGCAGGTCCTCCGGTGAAAGTGCCAGCACCATGCTGCCGCATACCCGATAGGGAACGTCCAGCCGGCTACAGATTTTCTTTGCCAGCGCAATGCCTTTGACATTCAGCTGTGCCATGCGGGTTCCCGGCTCCGGGTCAAATCCCGCGTGAAGAATGGCGCTGTTTGCCTTGGTCGCACCCTCCGCAACGTCATTTTCCGCCTCCAACACCACCACGTTCAGGTCATAGTGGGAAAGGACATAGGCCGCCGCCGCACCGACTACGCCGCAGCCGATAATTGCTGCATCATACATATTGCATTCCTCCTGTCCTGTAAAATAAACCCCCGTGCTTCAAAAAAGAGCAAAACAAACAAAGGCCGGAAAAGCCCTCATCTGTTTTGCTCCGTGTTTCATGAAAAGCTCTGTATTTCCATTAACCTGCAAAAATACCTTTCCAGCGGTTTTCGGTTACAGCTTTCCCTCTTTGACCAGCTGTGCTGTACGCAGAATCGCCGCATACGTCTTTGCATCGTGTATTTCGCCGCGCGCAGCCATTGCCTCGGCCTCTCGCAGGGGAACACGCTCAACATCCAGGAACTCGCCCTTATCCAACTGCTGACAGCCCTGCCCGGTAATGCGGCAGGCATACAGATACAGTTTTTCATTGGTATAGCCGGGCGAAGGGTACAGCACCGCAAGCGGAAGGTAGGTTTCCGCAGACGTGCCGGTTTCCTCCAGCTGCTCCCGTTTACACGCTTCCAGCGGGTCCTCGCCGAGGCGGTCCAGCTTGCCAGCCGGAACCTCTACCACTGCCTCATGGTAGGGGTATCGAAACTGCCGAACCAAAAGAATTTCATCTTTTGGCGTAATGGCCGCCACACACACACCGCCCGGGTGGTCGATACATTCCCGTACGGAAACGCTGCCGTCCTCCAGCTGTACTTTATCCACGTGCATCTGCAGGATTCGGCCGTGGTACATATACTTTTGTTCCAGCGTTTTTTCTGTCTGTATCATCTGCTTCACCTCAGCGGGTATTTTTTTGCAGGTCAGTTTTCTTCCTGCTCTTCAGGCTGCTGGTCTTCCGTTTCAGCTGAATCGTCAGCGCCTTCCGTTTCATCGTCATTGTCACCGTTGTCCGGCAGTTCGTCCATTTGCACGTCTTCCTCATGCTCTGTACGGGCAAGCGTGACAACTTTGTCGGTGCCGTTCAGCCGCATTACTTTGACACCCTTGCTCGGACGGGAACAAATACGAATGGAATCTGCCGGAATACGGATAAGAATGCCGTCCTCCGAAATTAAAATAATATCGTCTGTCAGGTCCACAACTTTAATGCCGGCCACACAGCCATATTTATCAATATGGTAGTTCGTAAGACCCTTGCCGCCACGGTTTTGAATGCGGTAATCTTCAATCGGTGACAGACGGCCAAAGCCAGTTTCACTGACTGTCAGCACACGGCCGCCTTCCCGCAGGATACTCATGCCGACAACGTAGTCGCTTTCTTTCAGGGTAATCGCCTTAACACCGCGCGCCGCACGGCCCATTGGACGCACATCATTTTCATTAAACCGAATGGCCATACCAAAATGGGTAGCAACCAGCAGCTCATCATCGCCGCTTGTCAGACGCACCCAGCACAGCTCGTCACCGTCGTCCAAACCCAGCGCAATCACGCCGCCCTTCCGCGCCGTATTATACGCGGACAGCGCTGTGCGCTTAATAATGCCATTGCGGGTAACCATACACAGATAACTTTCATCGTCAAACTCCGGCACACGAATCATGGAGGTGACACTTTCGCCCTGTGAAATCGGCAGCAGGTTGGCAATATTGACACCCTTGCTGGTACGGCTGCCCTCCGGCACTTCATAGCACTTCAGACGGTACACACGGCCAAAATTGGTAAAGAACAAAACATAATCATGGCTGCCGCACACAAACATCTCACTGGCAAAATCCTCATCCCGACGTGTCATAGCACTGATGCCCCGTCCGCCGCGGTTCTGTGTGTGATAGGTATCCGCCGCCAGACGCTTGGCATAACCGAAGTTCGTCAGTGTCAGCACACATTCCTCGTCTGGAATCAGGTCCTCAATATCCACTTCACCGGAAACAGAAACAATTTCGGTGCGGCGTTCATCGCCGAACTTTTTCTTGACATTCTGCGCGTCTTCCTTAATGATAGCAAGGACACGCTCCTCGTGTGCCAAAATATCGCGCAGGTCCGCCACTTTTGCCTCTATGGCAGCCAGTTCTTCTTCCAGTTTTTTGCGTTCCAAACCGGTCAGGGCACCCAAAGGCATCTGCACAATGGCCTGTGTTTGTATATCGTCCAACCCAAAACGTTCCGTCATACGCGCACGCGCCGCAGCACGGTCACGGCTGGAACGGATAATGGCAATAATCTCATCGATATTATCGACGGCAATTTTTAATCCTTCCAGAATATGCGCACGGGCCAGTGCCTTTTTCAAGTCATACTTTGTCCGGCGTGTAATGACGTCCTTCTGAAAGGCCACATATTCCTGCAAAATCTGCTTTAAGGTCAGCAGTTTTGGCTCGCCGCTGTAGCTGCCATGTGCACCGACAATCGCCAGCATATTGACGCTGAAGGTTGTCTGCAGCTGGGTGTAAGAATACAGCTGGTTCAGGATAATCTGAGGGGAAGCGTCCCGCTTGAGCGTAATAAGAATATGCATGCCGTTGCGGTCTGAATGGTCCTCAATGTTGGAAATGCCAGTAATGCGCTTGTTTTTAACAAGGTCCGCCATGTTTTCAATCAGGCGTGCTTTGTTGACCTGATAGGGCAGTTCCGTAACAACAATGCTGAAGCGGCCGTTTTTCTCCTCCACAATTTCCGCGCGGGCACGCACCGTGATGCGGCCGCGTCCGGTTGCATAAGCGGCACGGATACCCGCACGGCCCATAATGATACCGGCTGTCGGGAAATCTGGTCCCTTAATGTACTGCATCAGACCTTCCAGGCCGATATCCGGATCGTCAATAAGGGCACAGACGCCGTCCAGAACTTCTCCCATATTGTGCGGTGGAATATTGGTTGCCATACCGACCGCAATACCCGTGGAGCCGTTGACCAGCAAGTTTGGAAAATGGCCGGGCAGTACCGTGGGTTCCTTGCGGCTGTCATCAAAGTTCGAACCAAAATCGACCGTATCCTTATCAATATCGCGCAGCATTTCTACGGACAGGCGGCTCATGCGGGATTCTGTATAACGGTAAGCAGCCGGCGGGTCACCGTCCACGGAGCCAAAGTTGCCGTGGCCGTCTACCAGCATATAGCGCATGGAAAAATCCTGTGCCAAACGTACCAGCGCGTCATACACAGAGGCGTCGCCGTGCGGATGATACCGGCCCAGCACGTCGCCGACGGTGGTTGCACATTTTTTATAGGGCTTATCCGGTGTAATGCCGTCCTCATACATGGCGTACAGAATCCGGCGGTGGACAGGCTTCAGCCCGTCCCGTACATCCGGTAATGCACGCTGTACAATGACCGACATAGAATATGCCATAAAGGATTTTTGTACTTCCTTTTCCAGGTCTACATCGATAATTTTTGATTTATTTTCATTTTGTATTTCATCCATGAAAGGACTTCCTCCCGTACACCAATGTACACAATGTTCCGCTGTGGTCTGTCCGGCGAAACAACGGCCGTGTCAGGAACACGCCGTATAAAAAGCAGATTTATTTTCTAACCCGGCGGGTTCCGACACAAAGCATAGCCTCCACGTCTGCCAAAACGCCCGGCTCCACACTGCGCAGCGGAATAACCAACAAGTGCTTTTTGGGGCCGCTGCCGGACTTTTCACTATACTGCAACAGCGCCAGTCCCTTGTACAGCATACTGCAGGCAGAGCCATCCAGCGGAATGGAAATTTTTTCATTGCCGTAGGTTCCCTCTATTACATCCGGGTAAATATTTAGTACATACTCCTGACAATCATAGTTTTTCTGAACAAATCTGCGAATAGCGAACCGCGGAAAAACAGCCGAAAAGATACCGACTACCAAAAACATCACAACAAACAACAGCATAGCGGGAAGTGACCGCAGACTAAATTCTGCCAGAAAAGCGGCCGCCGCGACAAATGAAACAATGGAAATGCCGCACAGCAAAAACCGTTTGCTTCGGTTCATGCCCTCCCGCAGAAGGGCACGGCACAGCTCCTCTTTCGTCAGCTTATAGCGGATACGGACTGCAGTCATCTTTTCCTCATATGCCTGCGCATCCTCGTCCGGGACCATGCGTGCCTCACTGCCGTCCCATCGGATGCCGTCGTCGTCTGCGTCCTGCTGCTCCGGTTGCGGAGGCTTTACAGCCTCTTCCTCGATTTGTTTTTCGCTCATTCTCTATAAACTCCTTTGTCCGTTTCGGCCTCAATTTTTACCGAATGAATATGTTTTTATTATACCAGATTTTCGGGCAAATGAAAACACCCGCCGCACAGTGGAAGCTGTGTCCTTTTGTCAAACATCCAAATTTTCCGTATATTTGGCGTTCTCCTCAATATACTGCCGGCGTGGGGCAACCTTATCACCCATTAGCACTGTAAAGGCAGCGTCCGCAGCTGTAGCATCCTCCACTTCTACCCGGCGCATAATGCGTGTTTCAGGGTTCATGGTCGTTTCCCACAGCTGCTCCGGGTCCATTTCGCCCAGACCTTTGTACCGCTGCATATCGGTCTGGCCAAGCTCCTGCATCAGCTGGTCGCGCTGCTCATCCGAATAAGCGTAATAGTACTGCTTGTTTTTCATTAGGCGGTACAGCGGCGGCTGTGCAAGATAGATATGGCCCTGCTCCACCAGCGGCTGCATAAAACGATAAAAGAATGTAAGCAGCAGAATACGGATATGGGAACCGTCAACATCGGCATCGGCCATAATGATGATTTTTCCATAGCGCAGCTTTGTCATATCAAAGTCGTCGCCAATACCGGTGCCCAGTGCCGTAACGATTGGCATCAGTTTTTCATTGCCGTAAACTTTGTCCAGCCGCGCCTTTTCCACGTTCAGCATTTTGCCCCACAGGGGGAGAATTGCCTGGAACTTACGGTCACGTCCCATTTTCGCGGAGCCGCCTGCGGAATCACCTTCCACGATGTAGATTTCGGTTTCTTCCGGGTCACGGCTTTGGCAGTCTGCCAGCTTGCCGGGAAGGCTGGCGGTTTCCAAAACAGATTTGCGGCGGACCAGATCCCGCGCTTTCCGTGCCGCTGCACGGGCACGGGAAGCGGCCAGCGATTTTTCAAAGATAGCTTTGCCAACACCCGGATGTTCTTCCAAATAAGTTGAAAGTTTATCTCCTACAACTGAGTTGACCAGCGTGCCAATTTCCGTATTGCCGAGTTTGGCCTTCGTCTGGCTTTCAAACTGGGCATCTTTGACCTTAATGCTGATAATCGCCGTCAGGCCCTCCCGCACATCATCACCGCTCAGGTTTTCATCGCTGTCCTTCAACAGGTTGTGCTGATGCGCATAGGTGTTCATCACGCGGGTAAGTGCACGTTTAAAGCCCTCCACATGGGTGCCGCCGTCCGTTGTATGGACGTCATTGGCAAAGGAGAGGAGCATTTCGTTGTAGGAATCCGTGTACTGTATGGCAATTTCCGCTGTGGAATTGCCGTCCGGCGCCGTAGCGGAAAAATGAATGACATCCGGATGAACCGGCTCCTTATCTTTATTGATAAACTCCACAAAGCTAGACAGACCGCCCTCATAGCAAAAACGGTTGGAAATGATATTTTCCGGGTCACGTTCATCCGTCAGAACGATATTGATGCCGGCATTTAAGAAAGCCTGCTCCCGCAGCCGTTTCTGCAGGATTTCATATTTGTACACAGTGGTGTCCTGAAAAATATCCGGGTCCGCCTGAAAACGGACATTGGTGCCGCTCTGACCAGGCTGAGATTCACCAATAATTTTGAGGTCACAGGCTACTTTACCGCGCTCAAAGCGCTGAAAATAAACTTTTCCTTCATGAATGACCTTGACCTCCAGCCAGGAGGACAGCGCATTGACAACCGAGGCACCTACGCCGTGCAGGCCGCTGGAAACCTTATATCCGCCGCCGCCGAACTTGCCGCCGGCGTGCAGAACAGTATAAACGACTGTCACGGCGGGCATGCCGGTTTTATGCTCCACACCCACTGGAATGCCGCGGCCATTGTCGGTGACATTGATGATATTTCCCGGTTCTATCTTTACATCGATACGGTCACAGAAGCCCGCCAAAGCTTCATCAACGGCGTTATCGACAATTTCATACACCAGATGGTGCAAACCGCGCTCACCGGTAGAGCCGATATACATACCCGGACGCTTGCGAACAGCCTCCAGTCCTTCCAGGACCTGAATCTGGTCTGCGTTATACGTTTCCTCTGCGTGTGTTACCTGATTGATCTTCAAAGCTGAAACCTCCTGCGGGGAGCCAAACAACAAACCGGGCCGGCACAAAGCTGCGCCGGCACCTGACTCCAATTTTTCATTCTTTCAACTCTAGTATGTAAATTCGTCTTCCGCTAAGAAGGCGATTTTTCAAAGACGACCGTCCAGCCGCGAAAACACCAAAGCACCGTTGCCAGCGCCGCTGTCAGTACCCAGATGCCAACCAGTGGAACACCTGCCTGCAGCAGAAAAAAATCACACACACACATGGCCACAGTCAAAGAGATGAAGGCCGCCATGCGTTTTCCGCTGCGGAAAGCGTGTATCAGCCGACCGCACACCGGACACTGCAGATGTCCGCTTTTGCGGGCCGCCCGGCAGCGTTCCATCTGGGTATAATGTGCACCGCACCATGGGCAGCACGAAGCCTGTTTACGGGTTTTCATGCGGATTTTCCTCCGATTCTTCCAGTGGGGCACGGTAACTGTGGTATTTTCCGGAGGGAGTTTTTGCATCTGTCTTTTTGTAGAAGACCGGTTCTGCTTCTTCGCCAAGGTTCTCCTCAAACTGATGCAGCAGTTCTTCTGGTACCTTTTCTTGTTTTTGTTTCTGTGCTTTGATTGTCCGAAGCGGCGGAACTGGTGACATTTCGTCAATCTGTCCCATTTGGATAGTGGGGTCCTCATGGACAGGCTCAGGGCTTTCCTCATATACCGCAACAGGGCGGTCATACAGAGAAGGCACACTGACGGTTGGTTCTTCTTTGTGGTCACAAACGGACGTAAAACCTCCGGTAATGCTGTTTGGCGCGCGTCTTTTCACGGGACGCCGTGGAATAACTGGACGGCGTAATTCTACATAACGGGCAGACAGCAGGTAAAAAATCAAAAACGGCAGAAAAACCAGCGGCGGAGAGTACCATGTAAAATGGCGCACAAAGACTTCTTCAATCAGCAGCACTGCTGCTGCAGCCAGTACCATAACAACTGCCAGCCGGTAAATACCAGCGTTTAGATGAATGTTTGAAATGCCTTTGCACTTGGTACAGCGGTACTCCCCCCGGTTCTTCAGTACAAAGGCAATCAGTGGATTTACTTTTTTCCCACAGTATGGGCAGCGTGGGCCTCTGTTTTGTTTCATTTTATCGGCTCCTGTCTGTCAGTGTTCACGTTTCTCAGTTCTTTTTCAAAGCTCGCGCGCCTCAGCAGAGTGGCTGAGCTGATAGGGGTAATGTAAACGGTTTCCCGGCCGCCCGGCGGACAGCACAAGACAAAACTTTTTGGCATATCCATGGAAACATTGACAACATGGCCTGCTTTTTCGCTGTTTGCTAAATAAACGCGCGTGGAAGAAGAAATTGTAGAAGTTTCCATGTCAAAAATGCCGAGGATATCTTCACTTCGTATCACCGTGTTCTGTCCCAGATGAAGATACATAAACTTCTCCTTTCCGTTTTTCCGGCCCTGCAGCGGTTACCATTCCGTTCTCTACCCGAAACAATCCACCGCTGTGCAGATTCATTGCCTGCTGCGGTTCACAGCAGGTAATAAATACCTGATACTGCGAAAGGTGATTCAGCAGATAGTCCTGCCGTGCACTGTCCAGTTCACTCAAGACATCATCCAGCAGGACAGCCGGCTTTTCACCGGTGCATTCTTCCAAAATGTGCGCTTCGGCCAGTTTGAGTGCAAGTACAATGCTGCGCTTCTGTCCTTGGGAGGCATAGGAGCGGGCTGAACTGTCATTCAGCTGCAGGACCATGTCGTCCCGATGCGGACCCGCGCCGGTAAAGCCCTGCCGAATATCCTGCTTATGCTCTTTTTGCAGGTTGTCTGCAAAATTTGGTGCAGAAGCATGGTAAAAAATCTGCAGGGATTCTGCACCGTGACTGAGTCCGGCATACACGGAGGACGCAAAAACAGACAGCCGGCTGAGAAACGCTTTCCGCTGTGAAACAATTCGTTCACCATCCTGCACCAGCCGTGCGTCCCATATCGGCAGCGTATCTTCCAGCTCCCAATGACGAGGAATATCCTTCAACAGGGCATTCCGCTGCGAAAGCGCCCGGTGGTAGCGGCTGAGGATTCCAGCATATCCGGGCTTCATCTGGCAAAGCGCCGCGTCCATAAAGCTGCGCCGATTTGCCGGACCGCCGCGTACCAGCGCCAGATGTTCCGGTGAAAAAATAACCGCATAAACGTGTCCAACCAATTCACCAGGAGAATGCAGTGCAATGCCATTAAGAAGTACCTGTCGTCTTCCGCCGGCAATGCGGATTTCCGCAGACTGCTCCCGCTCCTCACTGTAAAAGGAGAGAAGAAGCCGTGCACCTGCCGCGCCGTGACGTACCAGTTCGCTGTCCTTCGCACCGCGAAAGCTGCGGCCGCCGGTAAAAATCCACAGTGCTTCCAGCAAGTTTGTTTTGCCCTGGGCGTTCTGCCCCCATAGGACATTTCCTTCCGGCTTCGGTGAAAAACAGAGCGGCGCTAAATTGCGGTAATCCCGGCAGGAAAGGGAAACGATTCTCACTCCGCTACCTCAAAGATACTGCCTCCATAGGAAGCCGTGTCACCGGGGTGCAGCTTTTTACCGCGCATGGTGCAAACCTCATCATTAACCTGTACCTCACCGTTCTGAATCACATATTTGGCACGGCCGCCGGTGTCCACCGCCCCCGCCAGCTTTAGCAGCGCATCCAAACGGATATAAGGTGTACTAATTGTTATTATTTTCCTATTCATATTATTTTAATCCTCAATCGTTGTTTTAATAGAGAAAATTTTTAGTCCTCAGAAGCTTTCAGGCGGACCGGAAGCACTAGGAAAAGAAAGCTGTTTCCTTCCATCGGCAGTACCTTCATAGGTGAAAGCGGACCGTTCAGCTCAATTTTCACTTGATCTCCCTCAGCATTGCGCAGAGCATCCAGCAGATAATGATTGTTAAAGCCCATCTCGACAGAATTTCCTGTCAGTTGTGCCGGGAACTGGTCGCTTGCGCGCCCGATAGGCGTATAGCTGGACAGTCGAACTGTATCTTCATCAAACAGGCAGCGGATTGGGCTTTTCAGCCGGTCAGTAATCAGCAGGGAAACACGCTCTACACTGTCGATAAAATCGCTGGTTTTGACCGTAATGGTCGTGCTGCTGGTCTGCGGGATAGCTGCACGATAATCTAGAAATTCGCCTTCCAGTAGACGTGCAATGACCGTATAACTGCCAATGATAAACAGAATGTGACGGCTTCCGACCTGTATGGTGCAGGGTTCGTCAGTTTCCAGCAGCAGTTTGCTGACTTCTTGCAGTGCCTTTCCCGGCACGACAAAGGAAAGGTCCTGCTCCTCACTGCTTACCATTTCTTCCCGGATAGCTAAACGATAGCCGTCTACGCTGACCAAACGGATTTTTCCGTTCCCGATTTCAAATAGGGTGCCGGTGTGAATCGGCTTGGCGTCACTCTCGGCAACAGCAAAAATGGTCTGCCGAATCATATTTTTTAAGACTTGGCTGGAAATGCGAATGCTCCGTTCGCTGGAAACGTGGGGAAGCTCCGGATATTCTTCTGCAGGAATGCCGACGATGGAAAAATGGCTTTGTCCGCTTTGAATGGTTGTAACGTTGTGGTCGTCCGCCGCAATGTGTACGCTGGCATCCGGTAAACGACGTACAATATCACCAAATAGACGAGCGGACAGAACAACTGTACCGATTTCGGAAATATCTGCGGGGATTTCCGTAGTCATTCCCAGCATTTCGGCATCGTAGCCGTACAGGAAAATGCTATTTTGCTTTGCCTTTAATAGAATGCCCTGCAGGGCAGGGATGGAACTCTTTGAAGATACAGCACGCTGTACATTTAATACAGCTTCCGTCAGCAGCTGACGGTCACAGGTGAATTTCATAGAAGGACAGCCTCCGTTTACTGAGAGTATAATTTGAAAGAGATAGATTTAGAAATAGTAGTAAGGGCTTTGGAAAAGTTGAAAGACGGGAAAAGGCCCGGAAAACACTGCGAAAAGAGAGAAAAAATTTTAAACTGCGGACAGTTTGGAATTTGTGAAAAAGAATCAACACAATCCACATTTCAACGCGCTGTTGAAAACTCGGTGGGGAAAGTTGAAAACAAGTTGAAGAATAAAGATGAAAATATACAAGGAATAGACGAATAAATATACGAAAAAATGAATACTGATAAGTATAAAAAATCAGCGGTCCCGTATATTTTTGATGATATCTTCGACAGTGGCACGCATCCGGGGGTTCTTCTTGATATTTTTCTCGACCTGCTGGATAGCGTACACGACCGTAGAGTGGTCACGTCCGCCAAATTCTGCGCCAATGCGCGCCATTGGCATTTGCGTAATTTCACGCACAACATACATAGCGACCTGCCGCGCACTGCTGATGTTGGCACTGCGTTTGCTGGAACGGATGTCTTCCGGTGTTGTGCCGAACGTACGGCTGACTTCCTCTATGATTTTTTCGATGGTGACCGGTACAGGCTGGTCATTGTTAATGATGTCACTGATAGCGGCCTGTGCGGTGCTGATATTCAGAGGATAGCCGTTCAGAAGGTGGTATGCCTTCATTTTTTTGACTGCACCCTCCAGCTGGCGGATGTTGTCCTTCAAGCGGTTGGCCATATATTCGTTTACATTGTCGTCCAGTGAGATTCCCAGCAGCTCTGCCTTGCGCTTAATAATAGCGATGCGCGTTTCAAAATCCGGCGGCTGGATATCAGCAGTCAAACCCCACTCAAAACGGGTGAGCAGCCGTTCTTCCAGGGTAGCAATATCCTTTGGTGGGCGGTCACTGGTCAGAACAATCTGCTTTTTTGCCTCATATAAGGTATTGAATGTGTGGAAGAACTCCTCCTGGGTGGAGTCCTTGCCGGCGATGAACTGAATATCATCCACCAAAAGGACGTCGGCATTGCGGTAACGGTTGTGAAACTCAGCTGTGGTACCCTTTTGAATGGCATCAATCAATTCATTGGTAAATTCGTCGCCTTTGATGTACACAATATCCATATTAGGAGAATTCTTTTTAATTTCGTTGCAGATGGCATACAGAAGATGTGTTTTTCCAAGGCCGGAGTTGCCGTAGATGAACAGCGGATTGTAAAGTTCAGCCGGTTTTGTGGCAACAGCCATGCTGGCAGCATGGGCAAACTTATTGCTGGGGCCTACGATAAATGTGTCGAACGTATATTCATAGTTTTCTGCGCCCGGCTGACCGCTTTCCGCCTGTTTTTTAGGCGCAAGGTCTTCATCGGTGCGCAGGTCAATTTTGATGTCTGATGTTCCGAAAACTTCCCAGAATGCCTCTTTGATGGTATCCAGGTAGTAGTGGGTAATGGTTTTTCGGTGAAAATCGTTTGGAACTTTCAGTACCGCGGTCCCGCTGGAAAAGTCCAGATTAACAGGCTCAATGCGCGAAATCCAGGTGGTGTAGGCCACCTCTGTAATCTTAGTTTTACAGTAGTCGCAGATAAGCCCCCAGGCCTCTGTGAAGGAATCCAT